>NZ_JAAMQI010000059.1 GCF_013523165.1 Pseudomonas entomophila | reverse complement strand
TAATGGTTGCGTTGACCGAGCCTGCGTCGATGTACGGATCGTCGCCTGGAGCTGCAACCGTGATGCTGCCTACGGTCTGGCCTGCTGCGACGGTAATCACCGAGCCGTTGCTCAAGGTGACCGTCACCGGCGTCTGCGCAGCATTGGTCAGGGTCGCGGTGTAGACGATCTGCCCGCCTTCAGCCACGGTCGGCGTCGCGCTCAGGGCCACGGTCGTGGTGGTGCTGGTACCTGGACCATCGGTCACGGTGGTGCTCGGCGTACCCGACGTGACCAGATTCTCGTAATTGCCACCGCTAACGTCAGTGATGCTGTTGGTCACAGGCGGGTTAGTGGCATACACGTTGTCCGGAGCGGTGAAGTTCACCGAACCCGTGCTGGCACCTACCGGAATCGTGATGGTCTGGCCGTTGGCCAGAGTTACGACCAGCGGTGCCTCGGTAACTGGGGCGGTGACGCTGGCGGTGTAGGTAATCACACCACCTTCGGTGACCGACGGAGTCGCGGTCAGGGTAACGGTGCTGGTGTCGATGGTGTCGGTAACAGCAGTCACCGCCGGGGTACCGTTGACCGCCAGGT
>NZ_JAAMQI010000058.1 GCF_013523165.1 Pseudomonas entomophila | reverse complement strand
TGGCAACACTGACCGCTGACAAGACTACCGTCACCGAAGGCGGCCAGGTTACCTACACCGTGACCCTGACCAATGCCCAAGGTCTGCCAGTGGCTGGCCACAATGGCCTGAGCTTCACCCTGACCGACGGCACCGTGGTCAAAGTCGCGGCCGGCAGCACCACCGGCACCGCGACCATCGTGGTGAAAGACGACGCCTATGTTGGCGGCCAAGCGGACATCGTCAACAAGCTGGCTTCGGTCAGCGGCGGTGACAACTTCGAGAAACTCACCCTCGGTGATGAGACGCGCACCACGACCGTCACCGACGAGCCAGGCACCCCAGGTAATCCAGGTACGCCGGGCGGTAACAACGGCGGTGATTTGCTGACTGTCGGCATCACCGCCGACCAGAGCACCGTCAACGAGAACCAGCCGGCGACCTTCACCGTTACCACTAACCGTGTGCTGGAGCGTGATCTGAACGTCACCCTCAGCAACGGCGATACCGTGACTGTGAAAGCAGGCTCGACCACGGCCACTTACACCCTGGCAGCACAAGGTGATGACGTCTTCAAGGACGGCGAAACCGTGAAGCTGGGCGTGCAGAGCGCAGTCGATGCCGGTGGCAAAGGCTTCGAGAACCTGCAGC
>NZ_JAAMQI010000057.1 GCF_013523165.1 Pseudomonas entomophila | reverse complement strand
CCGCGGTCAGTGTTGCCACGACTTCGCTGGTGGTGTCGGTGATCTGCAACGTTGCTGGGGTGGTGCTCAGCTGCAGGTTCTCGAAGCCTTTGCCACCGGCATCGACTGCGCTCTGCACGCTCAGGTTTACAGTTTCGCCATCTTTGAAGACGTCGTCGCCCTGGGCGGCCAGGGTGTAAGTGGCCGTAGTTGAGCCCGCTTTCACAATCACGGTGTCGCCGTTGCTGAGGGTGACGTTGAGGTCACGCTCCAGCACACGGTTAGTGGTAACGGTGAAGGTCGCTGGCTGGTTCTCGTTGACGCTGCTCTGGTCAGCCGTGATGCCGACGGTCAGCAGGTCGCCGCCGTTGTTACCGCCCGGCGTACCTGGGTTACCTGGGGTGCCTGGCTCGTCGGTGACGGTGGTAATGCGCGTCTCATCGCCGAGAGTGAGTTTCTCGAAGTTGTCACCGCCGCTGACCGAGACCAGCTTGTTGACGATATCCGCTTGGCCGCCAACATAGGCGTCGTCTTTCACCACGATGGTCGCGGTGCCGGTGGTGCTGCCAGCCGGGACCTTGACCACGGTGCCGTCGGTCAAGGTGAAGCTCAGGCCGTTATGGCCGCTGACCGGCAAGCCTTGGGCGTTGGTCAGGG
>NZ_JAAMQI010000056.1 GCF_013523165.1 Pseudomonas entomophila | reverse complement strand
CACCATCGTCAAGACCATCACCGGTATCACCGGTGGCAACGTCTTCGAGAAGCTGTCGACCTCCGGCTATGTCACTACCGATGTGACCGACGAGCCGGGCACTCCAGGTAACCCAGGTACGCCGGGCGGTACCAACGGTGGCGATCTGCTGACCGTTGGGATCACGGCTGACCAGAGCAGCGTCAACGAAAACCAGCCAGCGACTTTTACCGTCACCACTAACCGCTTGCTGGAGCGTGATCTGAACGTCACCCTCAGCAACGGCGATACCGTGACTGTGAAAGCCGGCTCGACCACGGCTACCTACACCCTGGCAGCCCAAGGTGACGACGTCTTCAAGGACGGCGAAATCGTAAACCTGAGCGTACAGAGCGCAGTCGATGCCGGTGGCAAGGACTTCGAAAACCTGCAACTGAGCACCACTCCAGCAACGCTGCAGATCACCGACACCATCAACGAAGTCGTCGCAACGCTGACGGCTGACAAGACCACCGTCACCGAAGGCGGTCAGATCACCTACACCGTGACCTTGATCAGCAAGGACGGCCTGCCGGTCACCGGTCACGGCGGCATGACCTTCACGCTGGAAGGTGGCGGCGTCGTCACCATCGATGCGGGCAAGGCGAGCGGCACTTACGTGCTGACGACCGCCGATGACGTATACGTTGGCGGGCAGGGCACCATCGTCAAGACCATCACCGGTATCACCGGTGGCAACGTCTTCGAGAAGCTGTCGACCTCCGGCTATGTCACTACCGATGTGACCGACGAGCCGGGCACTCCAGGTA
>NZ_JAAMQI010000055.1 GCF_013523165.1 Pseudomonas entomophila | reverse complement strand
CGGTGATTACCGTCGCAGCAGGCCAGACCGTAGGCAGCATCACGGTTGCAGCTCCAGGCGACGATCCGTACATCGACGCAGGCTCGGTCAACGCAACCATTACCAATGCCACCGGTGGCAATTTCGAGAACCTGGCAGTCAATGGCACGCCAGCAATCACCGCTGTCACTGACACGATCGATACGTCGACCGTAACCCTGACGGCAACTCCGTCGGTTGCCGAAGGTGGCGTAATCACCTACACCGCCAGCGTCACCGCCCCGGTTACCGAGGCCCCGCTGATCGTGACCCTGGCCAACGGCCAGACCATCACGATTCCGGTAGGTGCCAGCACGGGTTCGGTGAACTTCACTGCCCCAGACAACGTGTATGCCACTAACCCGCCTGTGACCAACAGCATCACTGACGTTAGCGGCGGCAACTACGAGAAGCTGGTCGCTGCCGGTACCCCAAGCACCACCGTGACGGATGGCCCAGGTACCAGCACCACCACGACCGTGGCCCTGAGCGCGACACCGACCGTGGCCGAGGGTGGCCAGATCGTCTACACCGCGACCCTGACCAACGCTGCGCAGACCCCGGTCAGCGTGACCTTGAGCAATGGCTCGGTCATCACCATCGCGGCAGGCCAGACTTCCGGCTCGGTGAACGTCGCTGCGCCTGGTGACGACCCGTACATCGACGCGGGTTCGGTCAACGCAACCATCACCAATGCCACCGGTGGCAACTTCGAAAACCTGGCGGTCAACGGTACCCCGGCGGTGACTGCTGTTACCGACACCATCGACACCAGCACCGTTACCCTGACCGCGACTCCGTCGGTCACCGAAGGTGGTGTGATTACCTACACCGCCAGCGTCACTGCCCCAGTTACCGAGGCCCCGCTGGTCGTGACCCTGGCCAACGGCCAAACCATCACGATTCCAGTCGGTGCCAGCACGGGCTCGGTGAACTTCACCGCCCCGGATAACGTGTACGCCACCAATCCGCCTGTAACCAACAGCATCACGGCCACCAGCGGCGGTAACTACGAGAACCTGGTGACTGCCGGCGCGCCGAGCACCACCGTGACCGATGGTTCAGGCACCAGCACCACCACGACCGTGGCACTGACTGCTACGC
>NZ_JAAMQI010000054.1 GCF_013523165.1 Pseudomonas entomophila | reverse complement strand
TGAACTGGCTTAATGATTTTGGACACCTTCTTCGGACGCTATAATGGCGTCCAATTGGAGGCAAAATCAGTGCGCAATTCTTATTCGAAAGAACACAAAGTTCAAGCTGCTGAAATGGTGCTGGACGGTGGTCAGTCGGTTCCTGAGGTTTGCAAAATTCTTGGGATCGGTCGTACCGCTCTTCGTCGCTGGGTCGAGCAAGTTCGTCAAGAAAGAGAAGGCAAGGTGCCGACTGGAGCGAAAGCTATTACGTCGGAACAGCGACGTATTGAAGAGCTAGAAGCTCTGGTTCGTCAAAAGGATCGGGATATTGAAATACTAAAAAAGGCCAGCGCTCTCTTGCTTCGGGACTCCAAAGATCATTCGCGTTGATCAACGAGCTAAGTGAGCAATACAGTATCGTCGACTGCTGTCGTGCGCTTGGAGTCGAGCGCAGCAGTTTCTACGCATGGCGCAAACGCCAAGGGCGTGAAAATCCTGAAAGGGAGGCTCTACGCTCGTGTGTGGTCGTCCACTTCAAGGCGTCGCGGAGTTCTGCTGGCTCTCGTACCTTGATGCATGAACTACGGCGTGAAGGCCATGAAATTGGGCGTTACAAGGTACGTGCGCTTATGCGCGAGGCTGGCCTGGAGTGTCGGCAGCGTAGGCCGCACCGATATCGATCCTCTGGCGCAGAAGCCTTGATTGCGGAAAATCAGCTGAAGCGAAATTTCAAGGTTTCAGCGATTAACGAGGTGTGGTGTGGCGATGTAACTTATATCCAGGTAGGTAGGCGTTGGCTTTATCTGGCAGCGGTGATCGACCTGTACGCACGTCGCGCTATAGGTTGGGCATTTTCGATGATTGCCGATGCAAGATTGGCCTGTAACGCATTACGAATGGCCTTTGAGTCCAGAGGCAGGCCAGTAGATGTGATGTTTCATTCAGATCAAGGGTGTCAGTACACCAGCCATAAATTTAGAGCTGTACTCGAAGAGTGCGGCTTGAAACAAAGCATGAGCCATCGAGGCCAATGTTGGGATAACGCTGCCATGGAGCGGTTCTTCGGCGCGCTAAAATCAGAATGGATGCCAGCAGGAGGTTATGAATCTGAGGCACAAGCCAAGGCTGACATTACGGCTTACTTGGTGCGGTATAACCTCAAGCGCCTCCACAGCTACAACGGCTACGAAACTCCCGTAGCCATGGAGGAAAAGCTCAAAGCGGCGGCATAAACCTTAATCGGTGTCCAAAATTACTTGACCAGTTCA
>NZ_JAAMQI010000053.1 GCF_013523165.1 Pseudomonas entomophila | reverse complement strand
GGCCTTGCAAGCAGGCTGGCTCAAGGCGCTGGACACCTTGCCCGATGGACAAAAACCGGTACGCGTGTTCTACGACACCACCGACAACACCGAAGCGGAAATCGCCCTGACCAACGCCTTGCACAGCTTAAACACCGATGGCCATGGCCTGGACGTGGGCAATGTGGAGGAGGGCTACGACATCGGCCGGCGCCTGGGTAATACCGGCGTCAGCAGCGCGCTGGTGGAAATCAACCTGGCCACCATCGCCAGTTACCTCGACGGCGGTGCCAGTGCCGTGGTGTATGCCGGTAGCGACGGCAGCTTCACCGTCCAGATGATCAGCCCACCCACTGACGCACGCAAGGCGAAGAACGAGCAGAATCGTGGCGCTGATCCGTTCATCTATGGCCTACCCGGTAACGGACCCCCCCCGGCATGAGGGCTCCTATTTGCTTGGGCGACCCCACCAGCGGCGGCGGCAGCGTGATCTCCTGCCAACTGGCTGGCACCCACACCGTCAACGGTAAAACGCCAGCGGTCATGGGCGACAAAGCCAGTTGCCCGTTCCACGGCGGAGTGTTCGCTTTCATCGAAGGGCACCCCAACCGTCGCCTCAACGGTAAGCCTGTGGTATTGCAAGGCCATCGGCTGGCATGTGGATGTCAGGGTGTGGCCAGCCATGCGCTAAATGTGAGCGTGTCGTAGACAATGAAGCACAGGAAACTGACATGGCACTTCGCAGTTTGAAGCCTGCTCTGGCTTGGGGCATTGCAGCGTTTGTCGGCTGGTTGGTGATCTTTGGCATGTGCTGGCGAGATGGCATCCAGGCCTATGAGAGGGCTAAGAGTGCTGCCCATGAAAAAGAAATGGCGGCAAGAATCGCCGAACAGCAGGCCATCCAGGGTCGGAGCTACGCCTTGGAGATTCGGGGTGTGGGGCTTGCAATACATCAAGACGGCCAGTCTAAAATCTGGCAATTCATAAAGAAGAAGGAAGACAACTTCGCTTCGATCTATTCGCGGGATGCAAAAGACTACGAACCGTCTTTAGATACAAGGCGAATATCTAGAGACATTAAAATCCGCATCGCCTTCAAGAATTCGGCAGGCGCGTCGGTAGCGTATTGGCCCATCCCGGTTTTTGCGCTTGGGCCGCCTGATCCCTATGAAAAAGGGTATAGAGCTGAAGACCTGATCAATGCAGGGCGTAATGCCGCGACCTTGGGCGTTACCCAGTTTCTGTGGCAAGACGATGAAAGCACGGACCATGCCCAAGGCATGATCGAACGGCTGTTCGCGTTTTTTGATGACAACCCAAAGGTGCCACAAGCCCTGATTGCAA
>NZ_JAAMQI010000052.1 GCF_013523165.1 Pseudomonas entomophila | reverse complement strand
CACCCTGGCAGCACAAGGTGATGACGTCTTCAAGGACGGCGAAACCGTGAAGCTGGGCGTGCAGAGCGCAGTCGATGCCGGTGGCAAAGGCTTCGAGAACCTGCAGCTGAGCACCACCCCAGCAACGTTGCAGATCACCGACACCACCAGCGAAGTCGTGGCAACACTGACCGCTGACAAGACTACCGTCACCGAAGGCGGCCAGGTTACCTACACCGTGACCCTGACCAATGCCCAAGGTCTGCCAGTGGCTGGCCACAATGGCCTGAGCTTCACCCTGACCGATGGCACCGTGGTCAAAGTCGCGGCCGGCAGCACCACCGGCACCGCGACCATCGTGGTGAAAGATGATGCTTACGTCGGCGGCCAAGCGGACATCGTCAACAAGCTGGTCTCGGTCAGCGGTGGCGATAACTTCGAGAAACTCACTCTCGGCGATGAGACGCGCACCACGACCGTCACTGACGAGCCGGGGACTCCAGGTAACCCAGGTACGCCGGGCGGCACCAACAATGGCGACCTCGTCACTGTCGGCATTACCGCCGACCAGCCGAGCGTTGCTGAAAACCAGCCAGCGACCTTCACCGTCACTACTAACCGTGTGCTGGAGCGTGACCTCAACATCACCCTCAGCAACGGCGATACCGTGACTGTGAAAGCCGGCTCGACCACGGCTACCTACACCCTGGCAGCCCAGGGCGACGACGTCTTCAAAGATGGCGAAACCGTAAACCTGAGCATCCAGAGCGCAGTCGATGCTGGCGGCAAAGGCTTCGAGAACCTGCAGCTGAGCACTACCCCAGCAACGCTGCAGATCACCGACACCATCAACGAAGTCGTCGCAACGCTCACCGCTGACAAGACCACCGTCACCGAAGGTGGTCAGATCACCTACACCGTGACCCTGATCAGCAAGGACGGTCTGCCGGTCACTGGCCACAAAGGCATGACCTTCACGCTGGAAGGTGGCGGTGTCGTCACCATCGAGGCGGGCAAGGCGAGCGGCACTTACGTACTGACGACCGCCGATGACGTGTACGTTGGCGGGCAGGGCACCATCGTCAAGACCATCACCGGTATCACCGGTGGCAATGTCTTCGAGAAGCTGTCGACCTCCGGCTATGTCACTACCGATGTAACCGACGAGCCAGGTACTCCAGGCAACCCAGGTACGCCGGGTGGCACCAACACTGGCGATCTCGTCACTGTCGGCATTACCGCCGATCAGCCGAGCGTCACTGAAAACCAGCCAGCGACCTTTACTGTGACCGTCAACCGTACGCTGGAGCGTGACCTCAACGTCACCCTCAGCAACGGCGATACCGTGACTGTGAAAGCGGGCTCTACCACGGCCACCTACACCCTGGCAGCCCAAGGCGACGACGTCTTCAAGGACGGCGAAATCGTAAACCTGAGCGTACAGAGCGTAGTCGATGCCGGTGGCAAGGACTTCGAAAACCTGCAACTGAGCACCACTCCAGCAACGCTGCAGATCACCGATACCACCAGCGAAGTCGTGGCAACACTGACCGCTGACAAGACTACCGTCACCGAAGGCGGCCAGGTTACCTACACCGTGACCCTGACCAATGCCCAAGGTCTGCCAGTTGGCGGTCACAACGGCCTGAGCTTCACCTTGACCGACGGCACCGTGGTCAAAGTCCCGGCTGGCAGCACCACCGGCACCGCGACCATCGTGGTGAAAGATGATGCTTACGTTGGCGGCCAAGCGGACATCGTCAACAAGCTGGTCTCGGTCAGCGGTGGCGATAACTTCGAGAAATTGACGCTGGGCGGCGAAACCCGCACCACGACCGTCACCGACGAGCCAGGCACCCCTGGCAATCCAGGCGGTACTGGCACCTCGAATGGCGGCGACCTGGTCACCGTCGGCATCACCGCCGACCAGACCAGCGTCACCGAGAATCAGCCGGCCACCTTCACCGTCACCACTAACCGTGTGCTGGAGCGTGACCTCAACGTCACCCTCAGCAACGGCGATACCGTGACTGTGAAAGCGGGCTCGACCACGGCCACTTACACCCTGGCAGCACAAGGTGATGACGTCTTCAAGGACGGCGAAACCGTGAAGCTGGGCGTCCAGAGCGCAGTCGATGCCGGTGGCAAAGGCTTCGAGAACCTGCAGCTGAGCACCACCCCAGCAACGTTGCAGATCACCGACACCACCAGCGAAGTCGTGGCAACACTGACCGCGGACAAGACCACTGTCACCGAAGGCGGCCAGGTTACCTACACCGTGACCCTGACCAACGCCCAAGGCTTGCCGGTCAGCGGCCATAACGGCCTGAGCTTCACCTTGACCGACGGCA
>NZ_JAAMQI010000051.1 GCF_013523165.1 Pseudomonas entomophila | reverse complement strand
GTGTGATTCATGACTGGGGTGAAGTCGTAACAAGGTAGCCGTAGGGGAACCTGCGGCTGGATCACCTCCTTAATCGACGACATCAGCCAGCTGATGAGCTCCCACACGAATTGCTTGATTCATTGTACGAAGACGATGCTGTAACGCGACCCTGTTATAGGTCTGTAGCTCAGTTGGTTAGAGCGCACCCCTGATAAGGGTGAGGTCGGCAGTTCAAATCTGCCCAGACCTACCATTTCATGGTGCGGCTTGACGCTACGACACACGGGGCCATAGCTCAGCTGGGAGAGCGCCTGCCTTGCACGCAGGAGGTCAGCGGTTCGATCCCGCTTGGCTCCACCACTTTTGATCGTCGCCACTGTTCAGAATACAGAAATGAACATTTGCAGCACAACGCTGTGAAATGTTGATTTCTGACTTTTGTCAGATCGTTCTTTAAAAATTCGGATATGTGATAGAAATAGACTGATGGCCACTTTCACTGGTGGTGATCAGGCTAAGGTAAAATTTGTGAGTTCTGCGCGAGAGCGCAACATGCGAATTTTCGGCGAATGTCGTCTTCACAGTATAACCAGATTGCTTGGGGTTATATGGTCAAGTGAAGAAGCGCATACGGTGGATGCCTTGGCAGTCAGAGGCGATGAAAGACGTGGTAGCCTGCGATAAGCTTTGGGGAGTCGGCAAACAGACTGTGATCCAGAGATCTCTGAATGGGGGAACCCACTCAGCACAAGCTGAGTATCCTGCACTGAATACATAGGTGCATGAGGCGAACCAGGGGAACTGAAACATCTAAGTACCCTGAGGAATAGAAATCAACCGAGATTCCCTTAGTAGTGGCGAGCGAACGGGGACCAGCCCTTAAGTTGGTTGAAGATTAGTGGAACGCTCTGGAAAGTGCGGCCATAGTGGGTGATAGCCCCGTACACGAAAATCTTCTTTCAATGAAATCGAGTAGGACGGAGCACGAGAAACTTTGTCTGAATATGGGGGGACCATCCTCCAAGGCTAAATACTACTGACTGACCGATAGTGAACCAGTACCGTGAGGGAAAGGCGAAAAGAACCCCGGAGAGGGGAGTGAAATAGAACCTGAAACCGTATGCGTACAAGCAGTGGGAGCCTACTTGTTAGGTGACTGCGTACCTTTTGTATAATGGGTCAGCGACTTATATTCAGTGGCGAGCTTAACCGAATAGGGGAGGCGTAGCGAAAGCGAGTCTTAATAGGGCGAACAGTCGCTGGGTATAGACCCGAAACCGGGCGATCTATCCATGGGCAGGTTGAAGGTTAGGTAACACTGACTGGAGGACCGAACCGACTACCGTTGAAAAGTTAGCGGATGACCTGTGGATCGGAGTGAAAGGCTAATCAAGCTCGGAGATAGCTGGTTCTCCTCGAAAGCTATTTAGGTAGCGCCTCATGTATCACTGCTGGGGGTAGAGCACTGTTTCGGCTAGGGGGTCATCCCGACTTACCAAACCGATGCAAACTCCGAATACCAGCAAGTGCCGAGCATGGGAGACACACGGCGGGTGCTAACGTCCGTCGTGAAAAGGGAAACAACCCAGACCGTCAGCTAAGGTCCCAAAGTCATGGTTAAGTGGGAAACGATGTGGGAAGGCTTAGACAGCTAGGAGGTTGGCTTAGAAGCAGCCACCCTTTAAAGAAAGCGTAATAGCTCACTAGTCGAGTCGGCCTGCGCGGAAGATGTAACGGGGCTCAAACCATGCACCGAAGCTACGGGTATCACCACTAGGTGATGCGGTAGAGGAGCGTTCTGTAAGCCTGTGAAGGTCAGTTGAGAAGCTGGCTGGAGGTATCAGAAGTGCGAATGCTGACATGAGTAACGACAATGGGAGTGAAAAACTCCCACGCCGAAAGACCAAGGTTTCCTGCGCAACGTTAATCGACGCAGGGTTAGTCGGTCCCTAAGGCGAGGCTGAAAAGCGTAGTCGATGGAAAACAGGTTAATATTCCTGTACTTCCGGTTATTGCGATGGAGGGACGGAGAAGGCTAGGCCAGCTTGGCGTTGGTTGTCCAAGTTTAAGGTGGTAGGCTGGGATCTTAGGCAAATCCGGGATCCCAAGGCCGAGAGCTGATGACGAGTTGCCTCTAGGCGACGAAGTGGTTGATGCCATGCTTCCAAGAAAAGCTCCTAAGCTTCAGATAACCGGGAACCGTACCCCAAACCGACACAGGTGGTTAGGTAGAGAATACCAAGGCGCTTGAGAGAACTCGGGTGAAGGAACTAGGCAAAATGGCACCGTAACTTCGGGAGAAGGTGCGCCGGCGAGGGTCAAGGACTTGCTCCGTAAGCCCATGCCGGTCGAAGATACCAGGCCGCTGCGACTGTTTATTAAAAACACAGCACTCTGCAAACACGAAAGTGGACGTATAGGGTGTGACGCCTGCCCGGTGCCGGAAGGTTAATTGATGGGGTTAGCGCAAGCGAAGCTCTTGATCGAAGCCCCGGTAAACGGCGGCCGTAACTATAACGGTCCTAAGGTAGCGAAATTCCTTGTCGGGTAAGTTCCGACCTGCACGAATGGCGTAACGATGGCGGCGCTGTCTCCACCCGAGACTCAGTGAAATTGAAATCGCTGTGAAGATGCAGTGTATCCGCGGCTAGACGGAAAGACCCCGTGAACCTTTACTATAGCTTTGCACTGGACTTTGAATTTGCTTGTGTAGGATAGGTGGGAGGCTTTGAAGCGTGGACGCCAGTCTGCGTGGAGCCATCCTTGAAATACCACCCTGGCAACTTTGAGGTTCTAACTCAGGTCCGTTATCCGGATCGAGGACAGTGTATGGTGGGTAGTTTGACTGGGGCGGTCTCCTCCCAAAGAGTAACGGAGGAGTACGAAGGTGCGCTCAGACCGGTCGGAAATCGGTCGTAGAGTATAAAGGCAAAAGCGCGCTTGACTGCGAGACCCACACGTCGAGCAGGTACGAAAGTAGGTCTTAGTGATCCGGTGGTTCTGTATGGAAGGGCCATCGCTCAACGGATAAAAGGTACTCCGGGGATAACAGGCTGATACCGCCCAAGAGTTCATATCGACGGCGGTGTTTGGCACCTCGATGTCGGCTCATCACATCCTGGGGCTGAAGCCGGTCCCAAGGGTATGGCTGTTCGCCATTTAAAGTGGTACGCGAGCTGGGTTTAGAACGTCGTGAGACAGTTCGGTCCCTATCTGCCGTGGACGTTTGAGATTTGAGAGGGGCTGCTCCTAGTACGAGAGGACCGGAGTGGACGAACCTCTGGTGTTCCGGTTGTCACGCCAGTGGCATTGCCGGGTAGCTATGTTCGGAAGAGATAACCGCTGAAAGCATCTAAGCGGGAAACTTGCCTCAAGATGAGATCTCACTGGGATCTTGAATCCCCTAAAGGGCCGTCGAAGACTACGACGTTGATAGGTTGGGTGTGTAAGCGCTGTGAGGCGTTGAGCTAACCAATACTAATTGCCCGTGAGGCTTGACCATATAACACCCAAGCAATCTGCCA
>NZ_JAAMQI010000050.1 GCF_013523165.1 Pseudomonas entomophila | reverse complement strand
CACCATCGTCAAGACCATCACCGGTATCACCGGTGGCAACGTCTTCGAGAAGCTGTCGACCTCCGGCTATGTCACTACCGATGTGACCGACGAGCCGGGCACTCCAGGTAACCCAGGTACGCCGGGCAGTAACAACGGTGGCGACCTCGTCACTGTCGGCATTACCGCTGACCAGCCGAGCGTTGCTGAAAACCAGCCAGCGACCTTTACTGTGACCGTCAACCGTACGCTGGAGCGTGACCTGAATATCACTCTCAGCAACGGCGATACCGTGACTGTGAAAGCGGGCTCGACCACGGCTACCTACACCCTGGCAGCCCAGGGCGACGACGTCTTCAAGGACGGCGAAACCGTGAAGCTAGGCGTGCAGAGCGCAGTCGATGCTGGCGGCAAGGGCTTCGAGAACCTGCAACTGAGCACCACCCCAGCAACGCTGCAGATCACCGACACCATCAACGAAGTCGTTGCGACGCTTACCGCTGACAAGACCACCGTCACCGAAGGCGGTCAGATCACCTACACCGTGACCCTGATCAGCAAGGACGGCCTGCCGGTTACTGGCCACAAAGGCATGACCTTCACGCTGGAAGGTGGCGGCGTCGTCACCATCGAGGCGGGCAAGGCGAGTGGCACCTACGTGCTGACCACCGCCGACGATGTCTATGTCGGTGGCCAGGCGAGCATCATCAAGTCGATCACCGGCATCACTGGCGGCAACGTCTTCGAGAAACTGTCGACTTCGGGCAGCACGTGCACCACGGTCACCGACGAGCCAGGTACGCCGGGCAATCCTGGTAGTACCGGTACGCCGAACGGTGGTGACCTCGTCACAGTTGGCATCACCGCCGACCAGACCAGCGTCACCGAGAACCAGTCAGCGACCTTCACCGTCACCACTAACCGTGTGCTGGAGCGTGACCTCAACGTCACCCTCAGCAACGGCGATACCGTGACTGTGAAAGCGGGCTCGACCACGGCCACTTACACCCTGGCAGCCCAGGGCGACGACGTCTTCAAAGACGGCGAAACCGTGAAGTTGGGTGTTCAGAGCGCAGTCGATGCTGGCGGCAAGGGCTTCGAAAATCTGCAGCTGAGCACCACTCCAGCAACGCTGCAGATCATCGATACCACCAGCGAAGTCGTCGCAACACTGACCGCTGACAAGACCACTGTCACCGAAGGCGGCCAGGTTACCTACACCGTGACCCTGACCAACGCCCAAGGCTTGCCTGTCAGCGGCCACAACGGTCTGAGCTTTACCTTGACCGACGGCACGGTGGTCAAAGTGCCGGCTGGCAGCACCACTGGCACCGCGACCATCGTGGTGAAAGATGATGCCTATGTTGGCGGCCAAGCGGATATCGTCAACAAGCTGGTCTCGGTCAGCGGTGGTGACAACTTCGAGAAGCTGACGCTGGGCGGCGAAACCCGTACCACGACCGTCACTGACGAGCCAGGCACCCCTGGCAATCCAGGCGGTACTGGCACCTCGAATGGCGGCGACCTGGTTACCGTCGGCATTACCGCCGACCAGACCAGCGTCACCGAGAATCAGCCGGCCACCTTCACCGTCACCACTAACCGTGTGCTGGAGCGTGATCTCAACGTCACCCTCAGTAACGGCGATACCGTGACTGTGAAAGCGGGCTCGACTACGGCCACTTACACCCTGGTAGCCCAGGGCGACGACGTCTTCAAGGACGGCGAAACCGTAAATCTGAGTGTGCAGAGCGCAGTCGATGCCGGTGGCAAAGGCTTCGAGAACCTGCAACTGAGCACCACTCCAGCAACGCTGCAGATCACCGATACCACCAGCGAAGTCGTGGCAACACTGACCGCGGACAAGACCACCGTCACCGAAGGCGGCCAGGTCACCTACACCGTGACCCTGACCAACGCCCAAGGTCTGCCAGTGGCTGGCCACAATGGCCTGAGCTTCACTCTGACCGACGGCACCGTGGTCAAAGTCCCGGCCGGCAGCACCACCGGCACCGCGACCATCGTGGTGAAAGATGATGCTTACGTCGGCGGCCAAGCGGACATCGTTAACAAGCTGGTCTCGGTCAGCGGTGGCGATAACTTCGAGAAGCTCACCTTGGGCGGCGAAACCCGCACCACGACCGTCACTGACGAGCCGGGCACCCCTGGTAACCCAGGCGGTACTGGCACTTCAAATGGCGGCGATCTGGTCACCGTTGGCATCACCGCCGACCAGACCAGCGTCACCGAGAACCAGCCGGCGACCTTCACTGTCACCACTAACCGTGTGCTGGAACGTGATCTGAACGTCACCCTCAGCAACGGCGCTACCGTGACTGTGAAAGCCGGCTCGACCACGGCTACCTACACCCTGGCAGCACAAGGCGACGACGTCTTCAAGGACGGCGAAACCGTGAAGCTGGGCGTACAAAGCGCAGTCGATGCCGGCGGCAAGGGCTTCGAGAACCTGCAGCTGAGCACCACCCCAGCAACGCTGCAGATCACCGACACCATCAACGAAGTCGTCGCAACGCTCACCGCTGACAAGACCACCGTCACCGAAGGCGGTCAGATCACCTACACCGTGACCCTGATCAGCAAGGACGGCCTGCCGGTCACTGGCCACAAAGGCATGACCTTCACGCTGGAAGGTGGCGGCGTCGTCACCATCGAGGCTGGCAAGGCGAGCGGCACTTACGTACTGACGACCGCCGATGACGTGTACGTTGGCGGGCAGGGCACTATCGTCAAGTCGATCACCGGCATCACTGGCGGCAATGTCTTCGAGAAACTGTCGACTTCGGGCAGCACGTGCACCACGGTCACCGACGAGCCAGGTACACCAGGTAACCCGGGTGGCACTGGTACACCGAACGGCGGTGATCTGGTGACGGTCGGCATCGCAGCCGATCAGCCATCGGTCACTGAAGACAAGGCGGCTACCTTCACGGTCACGATCAACCGCGCGCTCGAGCGTGACCTCAACGTCACCTTGACCAACGGCGGTGTCGTCACCGTCAAGGCAGGCACGACGACGGCTACCTATACCTTGGCGGCTCAAGGCGACGACGTCTTCAAAGACGGTCAAACCGTTCAGTTGGGCGTGAAGAGCGCTGTGGACGCCGGTGGCAAAGGCTTCGAAAACTTGCAGATCGATACCACCCAGGCATCGCTGCAAATTCTTGATACCACCAACGAGGTCGTGGCGACCCTGACGGCCGACAAGACGACTGTCACCGAAGGCGGCCAGGTCACGTACACCGTGACCCTCAGCAACGCACAAGGGTTGCCGGTCACAGGGCATGGCGGGCTGACTTTCACGCTCAGCGACGGTAGCAAGGTCGTGATCGCCAGCGGCAACGCTAGCGGTAATGTCATCGTGAATGCCAAGGACGACGTCTACACTGGCGGCCAAGCGGACATCGTCAACAAGCTGGTTTCGGTCAGCGGCGGCGACAACTTCGAGAAATTGACACTGGGCGGCGAAACCCGCACCACGACCGTCACTGACGAGCCGGGCACCCCTGGCAACCCAGGCGGTACTGGCACCTCGAATGGCGGCGACCTGGTCACCGTTGGCATCACCGCCGACCAGACCAGCGTCACCGAGAACCAGCCGGCGACCTTTACCGTCACCACTAACCGTGTGCTGGAGCGTGACCTCAACGTCACCCTCAGCAACGGCGCTACCGTGACTGTGAAAGCAGGCTCGACCACGGCCACCTATACCCTGGCAGCCCAGGGCGACGACGTCTTCAAAGACGGCGAAACCGTGAAGTTGGGTGTTCAGAGCGCAGTCGATGCTGGCGGCAAGGGCTTCGAAAATCTGCAGCTGAGCACCACTCCAGCAACGCTGCAGATCA
>NZ_JAAMQI010000004.1 GCF_013523165.1 Pseudomonas entomophila | reverse complement strand
CTTGGTGCGGTATAACCTCAAGCGCCTCCACAGCTACAACGGCTACGAAACTCCCGTAGCCATGGAGGAAAAGCTCAAAGCGGCGGCATAAACCTTAATCGGTGTCCAAAATTACTTGACCAGTTCAGGGCCGCTCCCACAGGGGACCGCGATTGCCTGCGATGCCGTAGTGCGGCTACGGGAGCGGTCCCTGTGCCGCGATCGAGCCTACAGGGCCCACATCACACTTCGTAGAAACCATAGAATCTCCCACATGGGACCTCGATTGCCTGCGATGCCGTGGTGCGGCTACGGGTGTAGGAGCGGCCCCTGTGCCGCGATTGGGCCCACAGGGCCCACATCACACTTGGTAGAAACCATTGAATCTCCCACATGGACCGCAATGTTCTGCTTCATCGCGGTGTGACTACGGGTGAGCGGCCCCTGCCGGGATGCCGGACCGGCCGCGATTGGGCACGCAGGGCCTACACGCCAGCCACGCCGTTCTCACGGCCCGGCGTGCAGGGTTAGTCACCTCTCCGCTTGCAGCGTGCAGTGCGCGGCTTTTGGCCCACTCACCACTCGTCACCTCCCTCCCATCCCCTCGGGTTGAAATCCCTCCCCCCTTCCCCCATATGAGTCTGCAACAGGCATTTTCGCCCCGCTGCGTGGAGACTCTCCCTTGACTACCATCGTTTCAGTCCGCCGCCACGGCAAAGTCGTCATGGCTGGCGACGGCCAGGTTTCCCTCGGCAATACCGTCATGAAGGGCAACGCGAAGAAAGTCCGCCGTCTCTACCACGGCCAGGTCATCGCCGGTTTCGCGGGCGCGACCGCCGATGCCTTCACCCTGTTCGAGCGCTTCGAGGGGCAGTTGGAAAAGCACCAGGGCCACCTGGTCCGCGCTGCCGTCGAGCTGGCCAAGGAATGGCGCACCGACCGTTCCCTGAGCCGCCTGGAAGCCATGCTGGCAGTCGCCAACAAGGACGCCTCGCTGATCATCACCGGCAATGGTGACGTGGTCGAGCCGGAAGATGGCCTGATCGCCATGGGCTCCGGTGGCGCCTTCGCCCAGGCCGCCGCGCGTGCCCTGCTGAACAAGACCGAGCTGTCGGCGCGCGAGATCGCCGAGACGGCGTTGAACATCGCCGGTGACATCTGCGTGTTCACCAACCACAACCTGACCATCGAGGAGCAGGACCTGGCCGAGTGATCAGCTGTTCTGGCGCCCGGCCCCGGTGGCCGGGCTTTTCCACGCTGAATCACGTCGCCCGAGGACCCACATCACCATGTCCATGACCCCCCGCGAGATCGTCCACGAACTCAACCGTCACATCATCGGCCAGGACGACGCCAAGCGCGCCGTGGCCATCGCGCTGCGCAACCGCTGGCGGCGCATGCAGCTGCCGGTCGAGCTGCGCGCCGAAGTGACGCCGAAGAACATCCTGATGATCGGCCCGACCGGCGTCGGCAAGACCGAAATCGCCCGCCGCCTGGCCAAGCTGGCCAACGCGCCGTTCATCAAGGTCGAAGCGACCAAGTTCACCGAAGTCGGCTATGTCGGCCGTGACGTCGAGTCGATCATCCGCGACCTGGCCGATGCCGCGCTGAAGCTGCTGCGCGAGCAGGAAATCATCCGCGTGCGCCACCGCGCCGAAGATGCCGCCGAGGAGCGCATCCTCGATGCTCTGTTGCCTCAGGCACGTACGGCCAGCAGCTTCGCCGAGGAAGCCGCGCCAAGCAGCAGCGATTCCAACACGCGTCAGCTGTTCCGCAAGCGCCTGCGCGAAGGCCAGCTGGACGACAAGGAAATCGAGATCGAAGTGGCCGAGAACGCAGGCGTCGAAATCGCCGCGCCGCCTGGCATGGAAGAGATGACCAACCAGCTGCAGAGCCTGTTCGCCAACATGGGCAAGGGCAAGCGCAAATCGCGCAAGCTCAAGGTCAAGGAAGCGCTGAAGATGGTGCGCGACGAAGAGGCCGGCCGTCTGGTCAACGAGGAAGAACTCAAGGCCAATGCCCTGGAAGCGGTCGAGCAGCACGGTATCGTGTTCATCGACGAGATCGACAAGGTCGCCAAGCGCGGCAATGTCGGGGGCGCCGACGTTTCCCGTGAAGGCGTACAGCGCGACCTGCTGCCGCTGATCGAAGGCTGCACCGTCAACACCAAGCTGGGCATGGTCAAGACCGACCACATCCTGTTCATCGCCTCCGGCGCGTTCCACCTGAGCAAGCCGAGCGACCTGGTGCCGGAACTGCAGGGCCGCCTGCCGATCCGCGTCGAACTCAAGGCACTGACCCCCGAGGACTTCGAGCGCATCCTGCAAGAGCCGCATGCCTCGCTGACCGAACAGTACCGCGAGCTGCTCAAGACCGAAGGCCTGAACATCGAGTTCGCGGCCGACGGCATCAAGCGCCTGGCCGAGATCGCCTACCAGGTCAACGAGAAAACCGAGAACATCGGTGCCCGTCGCCTGCACACCCTGCTCGAGCGTCTGCTGGAAGAGGTGTCCTTCAGCGCGGGCGACATGGCCAGCGGCCACGACGAAGCCCCGCTGCGTATCGACGCCGACTACGTCAACGGCCACCTCGGTGAGCTGGCGCAGAACGAAGACCTGTCCCGTTATATCCTCTAAGGGTTCACGTAGCAGGCACCAAGCTCCAAGCTGACCGAGTCGGCTTGGAGCTTTTTTCTTTCTTCACGCTTTCCAGCGGCCTCGGCGCCCGCCCTCCTCCCAAGACGGACCCTTCACGCACGGTCGCCACGGACCGCTTGCCGCTTGCCGCTCATGGCTTGTAGCTTTGTAACCCCCAAGCGCCCATCGAGACTGCCGCCATGCCCAGATTGCCCAGCGCGATCAACCTGAACAAGGCCACCAAGACGCTGATCCTGACCTACGGGCCTGACGAGGTGTATCACCTGCCGGCCGAGTTTCTGCGGGTGCACTCGCCATCGGCCGAAGTGCAGGGCCATGGCAAGCCGATCCTGCAAGTCGGCAAGCTGGGTGTCGGGCTGACCGGCGTCGAACCGGCCGGCCGGTATGCGCTCAAGCTGACCTTCGACGATGGGCACGACAGCGGCCTGTTCACCTGGGAGTACCTGGAGCAGCTGTGCCTGCGGCAGGAGGCGCTGTGGCTGGACTACCTGGACGAGCTGCGCAAGGCCGGGCGTTCGCGCGATCCGTCCGAGTCGGTGGTCAAGCTGATGCTGTGAGTTGTGCTTGAATGAGGAGTAGGGTCACGACAGTCCGTCCCTATGCCCAGGCGCAGTCCGATGCGCCACGACCCTTCGCTCGAGCACAAGGAAGCCTCATCGATGCGTCGCACCCCTTCCGGCGAGCGGCCGGCCCGTAGCGCCGACGGCTTGAATCCCCTCACGGGCTTGCAGGGCCAGGACCTGCTGACGAGCGCCCGCACCCTCGCGCAGCACGCATTGCGTCACCCGTTGCACAGTGCCCGGCATGCCTACCGGCTGGGCGAGCGGCTCAGGGACGTGCTGACAGGCACCTCCCCTCTGGAGCCGGCCCACGGCGACCGACGTTTCGTCGACCCGACCTGGGCCCAGAACCCGCTCTACCGTCGCAGTTTGCAAGCCTACATGGCCTGGCGTGACGAACTGCACGACTGGGTCGAACACAGCGCACTGTCGCCTGACGACATCCGTCGCGGCCATTTCGTCATCCACCAGCTCACCGAAGCCCTGGCGCCGACCAACTCGCCCGCCAACCCCGTCGCGCTCAAGCGCCTGCTCGAAACCGGTGGCCAGAGTGCCGTCGCTGGCCTGGCCAACCTGGCCAGGGACTGGCTGGACAATGGCGGCATGCCGCGTCAGATCGACCCGAACGCGTTCAGGGTGGGCCAGGACGTGGCCACCAGTGCGGGCGCGGTGGTCTACCGCAACGACGTGCTCGAGCTGATCCAGTACCGCCCGCTCACGGACCAGGTGCACGCGCGGCCTCTGTTGATCGTGCCACCGCAGATCAACCGTTTCTATGTGTTCGACCTGACACCGGACAAGAGCCTGGTGCGCTTCAGCCTGTCGGCCGCTCAGCAGACCTTCATGATCAGCTGGCGCAACCCGACGCCGGATCAGCGCGAGTGGGGGTTGTCCACCTACGTCGAAGCCCTCCGGGAGGCGATCGACGCCTTGCGGGCCATCACGGGCAGCCCCGATGTGAACGTCCTGGGCGCCTGCTCGGGCGGGATCACCTGTGCCGCGCTGGCTGGCCACTACGCTGCGCTCGGCCAATCTGCGCTGCACAGCCTGACGCTGCTGGTCAGCGTGCTCGACGCCACGCTGGACAGCCCGCTGGCGCTGTTCACCAACGACCGCACGCTGGACGAGGCGCGCCAGCGTTCCTACCAGGCCGGCGTGCTGGAAGGCAAGGACCTGGCCCGCCTGTTCGCCTGGATGCGCCCCAATGACCTGGTCTGGCCCTACTGGGTCAACAACTACCTGTTGGGCCTGGCACCGCCTCCGTTCGACATCCTGTTCTGGAACAACGACACCACACGCCTGCCGGCGGCCTTTCACGGCGACCTGATCGACCTGTACCGCCACAACCCGCTGCCCCGTGCCAATGCACTGGAAGTCTGCGGTACCCCGATCGATCTCGCTCGCGTGCATGCGGACGTCTACTGCCTGGGGGCCACGACCGACCACATCACGCCCTGGCAGGCCTGCTACCGCTCGGCACGTCTGTTCGGCGGCCAGGTCGAGTTCGTGCTGTCCAACAGCGGCCACGTGCAGAGCATTCTCAACCCCCCTGGCAACCCCAAGGCACGTTTCCAGGCCGGTGTGGCCAGTGTCGATGACCCGCACGCCTGGGAGGGCAAGGCGACACGCCATGCCGACTCCTGGTGGACCCACTGGCGCGCCTGGCTGGAAGGACGCGCCGGCCCCCTGAAACCCGCGCCCGAGCAGCTGGGCGATGCGCGCCATGCCCCGAACGCTGCCGCACCCGGTACCTACGTCCATGACCGCTGAGCCGATGACCGCTTCACGGGCCCGGAGCCCCTCACCTCGACAGGAACGCGCCATGTCGCAGCCGTATGTCTTCAGGACCGTACACGTGGACGGTCAATCCTTGCGCACCGTCGTGCGACCTGGGCAGTCGCACCTGACCCCGCTGCTGATCTTCAACGGCATCGGCGCCAATCTGGAGCTGGTCTTCCCCTTCATCGAAGCCCTGGACCCTGCGCTCGAAGTCATCGCCTTCGACGCACCGGGGGTCGGTGGCTCGTCGACGCCGTCCCGCCCTTACCGCTTCAGTGGCCTGGCACGGCTGAGCGCGCACCTGCTCGATGCACTGGGGTATGCGCAGGTCAACGTGATCGGCGTGTCCTGGGGCGGCGGCCTGGCCCAGCAGTTCGCCCGCGACTACCCGCACCGCTGCCGCAAGCTGGTGCTGGCCGCGACCGCCGCCGGCACGCCCATGGTGCCGGCCGAGCCGCGCGTGCTCTGGGCGATGGCCAGTCCGCGCCGTTACACGGACCCTGCCGAAACGGTGCGACTGGCCGGGCTGATCTATGGCGGCAGCCTGCGGCGCGACCCGGCCCTGGCGCTCGAACACGCGGCGAAAGTCCGGGCAGGCGACAGGACGGGGTATTACTGGCAGCTGTTCGCGGCGCTGGGATGGAGCAGCCTGCCGTGGCTGCACAGGCTGCGTCAGCCGACGCTGGTGCTGGCAGGCGACGACGACCCGCTGATTCCGCTGGTCAACATGCGCCTGCTGGCCTGGCGGATCCCCCATGCAAAGCTGCACGTCATCGACGATGGGCACCTGTTCCTCATCACCCGCGCCGAGACCATCGCACCGATTGTGATGGGCTTTCTGCAACAGGAGCGTCAGCCTGCGGTGGTGCACCCCAGGCCCGTCTAGAGGGCTGCTTCATCCGCGACAGAGCACGATCCGCAGCGCCTGCATCGCGGGCAAGCCCGCTCCCACAAAGTCCGTGGCAAGCTATACACCTATGGCATGGCTACCAAGCTGTACACCTGCGGCATGGCTCATACGGGTGTGGGAGCCGGCTTGCCGGCGATTGGGCCGGTACAGCCAGCGCCTGCGTCACAGGCCAGCCTGCTTTCACAAGCGACGTCACCAGCGCTTGCGGTGTCAGGCCAGCGCTTTGTCCAGCGCCCGCTCGATCTCGCCCTGGATGGTGCCGCTCATCATCGACAGCATCATACCGAGCTTGAGGTCGATGCGGATGCTGTCGTCGCCGATGAACACGCTGCCATTGGCGCCGCTGCGCGAGATGTCGACGCGATCGCCCTGCCAGTCGGCCTTGAGGTCGTACTTGCCGGACAGCTTGTCGACCAAGGCTTCGGCTTTGGCGCGCGCGGCTTCACGGCCGAGGTGATGGGGACGTTCCACGCTGATCTGGGTCATTCATTGAATCCTGGGTGTAAGACAGTATCGATATTATGCCCGTGCCCCTCGGGCAACACACCCCGTCAAGACAAATCCGGCCGTTCGCCCTAGAATGGCGGTAATTTTTTCCCGGTGAAGCGATATGAACGACCAGCGCAAAGGCGGCCACGCCGAACCCACCACGCATTTCGGCTACAAGAACGTCCCGGAAAGCCAGAAGGCGGCCAAGGTCGCCGAGGTCTTCCATTCGGTCGCGGCCAAGTACGACCTGATGAACGACGTGCTCTCCGGCGGCATGCACCGGCTGTGGAAGCGGTTCACCCTCGAGCTGTCGGGTGTGCGCACCGGTAATCGCGTGCTGGACATCGCCGGGGGCACGGGTGACCTGGCGGCCAAGTTCTCGCGCCTGGTCGGGCCGACCGGCCAGGTGGTGCTGGCCGACATCAACGCCTCGATGCTCAAGGTGGGCCGCGATCGCCTGCTCGACCGCGGCGTGGCAGGCAACATCGAGTTCGTCCAGGCCGACGCCGAGAAGCTGCCGTTCCCGGACAATCACTTCGATTGCGTGACCATCGCCTTCGGCCTGCGCAACGTGACCCACAAGGAAGACGCCCTGCGCTCGATGCTGCGCGTGCTCAAGCCAGGCGGGCGCCTGCTGGTGCTGGAGTTCTCCAAGCCGACCAATGCGCTGATGTCCAAGGCGTACGATGCCTACTCCTTCGCCTTCATGCCTCTGGCGGGCAAGCTGATCACCAACGACTCGGAAAGCTACCGCTACCTGGCCGAATCGATCCGCATGCACCCGGACCAGGAAACCCTGAAGTCGATGATGGTCAGCGCCGGCTTTGACCGGGTCACCTACCACAACATGACCAGTGGTATCGTCGCCCTGCACCGCGGGATCAAGCCCTGATGCTGCTGGCCGGCCTCATCGCCAGCGTCGAGCATGGCCTGAACCGTGTCCTGCGCCTGGACAGCACGGCATTGCCGCGCCTGGCCGGCCTGGAGGGCAAGGTGATCGCCATCGACTGTCGTCAGCCGGCCTTGCAGCTGTTCCTGCTGCCCGACGAAGACGGCCTGATGCTGGCCGGCCATTGGGAGGGTGCGGTGGACTGCACCCTGCGCGCCCCGGCCAGCAGCCTGGCCCGCCTGGCCCTGTCCAGGGACAAGACCCGTGTCCTGCACAGCCCCGAGGTCGAGCTGCTGGGCGATACCGGCCCGCTGCTCGAGCTGTTCGGCGTGCTGCAGGACCTGGAGCTGGACTGGGAGCACGAGCTGGCGCGCTGGTTGGGGCCGGTCCCGACCGCCCTGCTGGCCGGCCACGTACGCCAACGCGCCCGCTGGACCCAGGATGGCCTGGCGCGGTTCGGTCAGAACCTCGCCGAATACCTGGCCGAGGAGTCGCGCACGCTGGTCGGCCAGCGCGAAGCGGAAGCCGCCTTCCGCGAACTCGATCACCTGAAAGTCGACCTCGAACGCCTCGAGGCGCGCCTGGCGCGCCTTGCCCGATCCCTTGATGCCAGCGATAACGCATGAAGCTGCTTGCCGTCCGCCGCCTGTTCCGCATCCAGCGCGTAGTGATCCGCTACCGCCTCGATGACGTGCTGTTCGACCTGCCGCTGCCCTGGTGGCTGCGCAGCCTTCGGTTGTTCATGCCGTGGCGCTGGTGGCCGCGCAAGCCTTCGCCGATCAGCCGGGGTGCCCGCCTGCGCATGGCCCTGCAGGACCTCGGGCCGATCTTCATCAAGTTCGGCCAGTTGCTGTCCACCCGGCGCGACCTGCTGCCGGCGGACGTCGCCGATGAACTGATGCTGCTGCAGGACCGCGTACCGCCCTTCGACCCACAGAAGGCCGTGGCATTGATCGAGGCGCAACTGGGCGCCACGGTCGGCGAGGTGTTCAGCCGTTTCGACGTCGAGCCTCTGGCCTCGGCCTCGGTCGCCCAAGTGCACGCCGCGCGGCTCAAGAGCGGCGAAGAGGTGGTGGTCAAGGTGGTGCGTCCGGGCCTGCGTCCGATCATCGCCCAGGACCTGGCCTGGCTGCTGCTGATCGCCAAGGGCGCCGAGCGCGTCTCGGTCGACGCCCGGCGCCTGCACCCGGTCGAGGTGGTGGGCGACTACGAAAAGACCATCTACGACGAGCTCGACCTGCTGCGCGAGGCGGCCAACGCCAGTCAGCTGCGGCGCAACTTCGAAGGGTCGGACCTGATGTATGTGCCCCAGGTGTACTGGGACTTCTGCCGACCGAAAGTGCTGGTGATGGAGCGCATCTATGGCGTGCCGGTCACCGACCTGGCGACCCTGGCCGACCAGCGCACCGACATGAAGCTGCTGGCAGAGCGCGGCGTCGAGATCTTCTTCGCCCAGGTGTTCCGCGACAGCTTCTTCCACGCCGACATGCACCCCGGCAACATCTTCGTCAGTACGGTCAAGCCCTGGGCGCCCAAGTACATCGCCATCGACTGCGGAATCGTCGGCAGCCTGACCCCGGAGGACCAGGATTACCTGGCGCGCAACCTGTTCGCCTTCTTCAAGCGCGACTATCGTCGGGTCGCGCAGCTGCACATCGACTCCGGCTGGGTGCCGGCGCAGACCAAGCTCAACGAGTTCGAGGCGGCGATCCGCACCGTCTGTGAGCCGATCTTCGAGAAACCGCTCAAGGACATCTCGTTCGGCCAGGTGCTGATGCGGCTATTCCAGACGGCGCGCCGCTTCAATATGGAGGTCCAGCCGCAACTGGTGCTGCTGCAGAAAACGCTGCTCAACATCGAAGGCCTGGGGCGTCAGTTGTACCCGGAGCTGGACCTGTGGAGCACCGCCAAGCCCTACCTGGAACGCTGGATGCGCGAGCGCTACAGCCCCAAGGCCGTGCTGGGCAACCTGCAGAGCCAGGCCGAGCAGTTGCCGCACCTGGCCGACATGACCCGCGACCTGCTCGAGCGCCTGTCGCAACCGCACCTGAAGGACCCGAAGCTGCCCCGTCAGCGGCGCGACGAGGACCGCTGGCCACTGCGCCTGCTGGGTGCCGGCCTGCTGGGCGGCGGCGTCACGCTGATGCTGGGCGCGGCCAGTTTCAGCGACCCGGCCACCTGGCCTGCCTGGCTGATGCTCTCCAGCGGGCTCTATCTGATCGTGCGCCGATAGCCAGGCCCGGCGCTGGCTGGCACACTAGCGCCAGGGCCCGGTACAGGAGCGGGCCCGGTGCTGGAGTGAACGATGAAAGACTGGCTGGACGAGATCACCTGGAACGCCGATGGCCTGGTACCGGCCATCGCGCAGGACCACGAGACCGGGCGCGTGCTGATGATGGCCTGGATGAACCGCGAAGCGCTGGCGCTGACCGCCGCCGAACAGCGCGCCATCTACTGGTCGCGCTCGCGCGGCAAACTGTGGCGCAAGGGCGAGGACTCCG
The DNA here is from genome assembly GCF_013523165.1 of Pseudomonas entomophila. Classification (GTDB taxonomy): domain Bacteria; phylum Pseudomonadota; class Gammaproteobacteria; order Pseudomonadales; family Pseudomonadaceae; genus Aquipseudomonas; species Aquipseudomonas entomophila_A. Next base: position 235,810 of record NZ_JAAMQI010000004.1, on the reverse strand, counting down.
GCCATGTGCAGAAACTGCACGAGATGCGCCTGGACTGCGATGCCGACGTGATCATCCTGCGGGTCGAACAAGTCGGCCATATCGCCTGTCACACCGGACGCGAAAGCTGCTTCTACCGTGTGTTCGAGAACGGCCAGTGGGTCACCGTCGATCCGGTCCTCAAGGACCCGGATGCCATCTACCACGCAGGACACTGACATGAGCGATACCCTCACGCGCCTCGCCGAGGTGCTCGAAGCGCGCAAGCATGCCGCGCCCGACAGCTCCTACGTTTCCAGCCTGTACCACAAGGGGCTGAACAAGATTTTGGAGAAGGTCGGCGAAGAATCGATCGAGACCATTCTCGCCGCCAAGGACGCTGCCATCAGCCAGGACTGCAGCGACGTCATCTACGAGACCGCCGACCTGTGGTTCCATAGCCTGATCATGCTCAGCGCACTCGGCCAGCACCCCCAGGCGGTACTGGACGAGCTGGAGCGCCGTTTCGGCTTGTCCGGGCACGTCGAAAAAGCGGCCCGTCAGCCTTCCGCCTGACTCACGAACTCGAGGTAAACCGTCATGGGTATTTTCGACTGGAAACACTGGATCGTCCTGCTGATCGTCGTGGTCCTGGTCTTCGGCACCAAGAAGCTGAAGAACTTCGGTGGCGATCTGGGCGAGTCCATCAAGGGGTTCCGCAAGGCCATGAGCGACGAGGAAACCAAACCGGTCGAGCCGACGCCGCCGCCCGTGGCCCCTGCTCAGCCGATGCCCTCGCACGACACCGCCTCGGTGACGCCACCGCCGACGACGATCGACGGCCAGGCACGCCCCGTGCAAACGCCACCCCGGAACGACTGACCGATGTTCGGCATCAGTTTCAGCGAGCTTCTGCTCGTCAGCCTGGTCGCCTTGCTGGTGCTAGGGCCCGAGCGCCTGCCAGGTGCTGCCCGCACCGCCGGGCTGTGGATCGGTCGACTCAAGCGCAGCTTCAACAGCATCCGTCAGGAAGTGGAGCGGGAGATCGGCGCTGACGACATCCGTCGCCAGTTGCACAACGAGCACATCGTGTCGCTGGAGCAGGAAGCCCGTCGGATCCTCAACCCGAAAGGCTCCGCAGCGGCACCTTCTGCGAGCGTCCAGGCGCCAGGGCAGCACGTGCCGCCCAGCGCGCCCGTGCCTGCGCCGACCGTTGAACAGCCGGCCGAGACCGCGCCCCCTGCCAGTTCGCCTTCCGACCCGACCTCACCGCCCCAGACGCCCAAAGCCCCATGAGCGAATTGCCGGAACACGACCAGCCGATGCCGCTGGTGTCGCACCTGACCGAACTGCGCACGCGCCTGCTGCGTTGCGTCGCCGCCATCTTCCTGATCTTCGCCGGGCTGTTCTCCTTCGCCCAGCAGATCTACACCTTGGTGTCCGCACCCTTGCGCGAGCACCTGCCGCCCAACGCGACGATGATCGCCACCGACGTGGCCTCGCCGTTCCTGACCCCCTTCAAGCTGACCATGACGGTGTCGTTGTTCCTGGCGATCCCGTTCATTCTCCAGCAGGTCTGGGGGTTCATCGCGCCGGGCCTGTACCGTCATGAAAAGCGCATCGCGATCCCCCTGCTGCTGTCGAGCATCGTGTTGTTCTACGCCGGCATGGCCTTCGCCTACTTCCTGGTGTTTCCGCTGATCTTCGGCTTCTTCGCCGCCGCGACCCCGGAGGGCGTGTCGATGATGACGGACATCGCCAGCTACCTGGACTTCGTCATGACGCTGTTCTTCGCCTTCGGCGTCGCGTTCGAGATCCCGGTGGCGGTGGTGCTGCTGGTGTGGATCGGGGTGGTCGAGGTGAGTTACCTGCGCAAGATCCGCCCCTACGTGATCATCGGGTGCTTCGTGGTCGGGATGGTCCTCACGCCGCCCGACATCTTCTCGCAGACCCTGCTGGCAGTACCGATGTGGTTGCTGTTCGAGATCGGCGTGCTGTTCGGCGGCCTGGTGCGCAAGCGCAGTGCCGAGCGCGACGCGGCCGAACACCCTGACGATCAACCGCCTGCGGCCCAGCCATGAACCTGCTGTTGCTCGAGGCCGCCGACTTCATCGCGGCCGATCGGGTGGTCCTGGGCGGCCGCCGCCTGACCCACATGCAGGACATCCACCGTGTGGCCATCGGCGACAGTCTGCGCGTCGGTGTGCTCGGCGGATCGATGGGCAGCGCGACCGTGACCCGTCTGGCACCGCAGGAAGCCGAACTGGTGGTGGACCTCACCCAACCTCCGCCGCCGAAGCTGCCGCTGACCCTGGTCCTGGCCGTGCCGCGCCCGAAGATGCTGCGCCGGATCTTCCAGACGGTCGCAACGCTGGGGGTGGCCCGCCTGGTGCTGGTGAACAGCTACCGGGTCGAGAAGAGTTTCTGGCAGACCCCGTTCCTGACGCCCGAGGCGATCCACGAGAACCTGGTGCTGGGCCTGGAACAGGCGCGGGACACGGTGTTGCCGGAGGTGATCATCGAGAAGCGCTTCAAGCCTTTCGTCGAGGACCGGCTGCCGGCGCTGGTGGAGGGCACCCAGGGCCTGGTGGGCCACCCAGGCCCCTACCCCGCCTGCCCGCGTGGGGTCGAGGGGCCTGTGACGCTGGCCATCGGGCCGGAGGGCGGATGGATCCCCTACGAGGTGGACCTGCTGGCCAAGGCAGGGCTTGCGCCGGTGCAGCTGGGCGATCGCATCCTGCGGGTCGAAACGGCGGTGACGGCGTTGGTGTCGCGGTTGTTCTGATGTGGGGCTTGCCCGCGATGGCATTGTTAGCCTTGCCGCATCGCCCAGACCTGCCGACCTGGCGCCGCTGCACAGACGCTATCGCTGGCAAGCCAGCTTCCCACAGAGGGATTGCGCCGGTCTGGCAGATCAGCAGTGCGAGCCAAAATGTGGGAGTTCGCCCGCCGCCTTGGCGCCGCGCTGTCGCGCAGAGAACATGGCGATAGCTGGCAGTGCTCAGATGCTGTGTCACTGATCGATTTTTGGGACCGCTTTGCGGTCCATCGCGGCACAGGGGCCGCTCCTACAGCCGCCGCAGTGGCACAGGCAATCGCGGTCCCATGTGGGAGACGCTATCGCTGGCAAGCCAGCTTCCCACAGAGGGATTGCGCCGGTCTGGCAGATCAGCAGTGCAAGCCAAAATGTGGGAGTTCGCCCGCCGCCTTGGCGCCGCGCTGTCGCGCAGAGAACATGGCGATAGCTGGCAGTGCTCAGATGCTGTGTCACTGATCGATTTTTGGGACCGCTTTGCGGTCCATCGCGGCACAGGGGCCGCTCCTACAGCCGCCGCAGTGGCACAGGCAATCGCGGTCCCATGTGGGAGCGGCCCCTGTGCCGCGATTGGGCCCGCAGGGCCCACAAGATCCTGTAATCAACTTATTTTAAATCAACAAGTTATTTTATGTTTCATGAGAGCGGGCTTGCCCGCGATGGCGTCGCTAACCTCGCCGCATGCCCATACCTGCCAACCCTAGCGTCGCGGCACAGACGCTATCGCTGGCAAACCAGGTCCCACAGCACCCATGCAGCCCGAGACGTTGTCTCGTCGCCACAGCCTGCTTGAAGCTTGCCACTTGTCGCGCTCAAAGCACCTGCCGCAAGAACGCCTGGGCCCGTGGATCCTTTGGCGAAGCGAAGAACTCGCGTGGCGCCGAATCCTCCAGCAGCTTGCCATGGTCGAAGAACAGCACGCGATCAGCCACTTCGCGGGCGAAGCCCATCTCGTGCGTCACGCAGACCATGGTCATGCCTTCCTGGGCCAGGGTCTTCATCACATCCAGCACTTCACCGACCATCTCGGGGTCCAGGGCCGAGGTGGGTTCGTCGAACAGCATCACCTTCGGGTCCATGGCCAGGGCACGGGCAATGGCCACGCGCTGCTGTTGCCCCCCGGACAGCCGGGAAGGGTATTCGTTGGCCTTGGCACCGATCCCGACCTTCTCCAGCAACGCCTTCGCCTTGGCTTCGCGCTCGGCCTTGCCGCGCTTGCGCACCACCTTCTGCGCCAGGCACAGGTTCTCCAGCACGGTCATGTGCGGGAACAGGTTGAAATGCTGGAAGACCATGCCGACTTCGCGGCGGTAGGCGTTGATGTCGGTCTTGGGGTCGTCGAGGGCGATGCCAGCGATCGCCACATGCCCGGCGTCGAAGTCTTCCAGGCCATTCAGGCAGCGCAGGAAGGTCGACTTGCCAGAACCTGACGGCCCCAGCACCACGACCACCTCACCCTTGGCGACACGCGTACTGACCTGGTCCACCGCCCGTACCACGTGGCCTCGGGCATCGAAGACTTTCAGCAGGTTCTGAACCTCAATCACTTTGCGCAAGCCTCCGCTCGAGCCAGCTGGCCAATCGCGACAGCGGCAGGTTGATCAACAGGTAGAGGCCTGCCACGCAGAACCAGATCTCGAAGGTCGAGAACGACGTGGTGATGACCTCGCGCCCGCTCTTGGTCAGCTCGGTGATGGCGATGACCGACACCAGGGAGCTGTCCTTGACCAGGCTGATGAACTGCCCGGCCAAGGGTGGCAGGACGCGCTTGAAGGCCTGGGGCAGGATGACATGACGCATCGACTGCCCAGCATTGAGGCCCAGCGAACGCGCTGCCTCGCTCTGTCCCTTGGCCACCGACTGCACCCCGGCGCGCACGATCTCGGCCACGTAGGCGCCGGTGAACAGCGCCAACGTGGCGACACCGGCGAACTCCCGGGACAAGTTGAGCACGGTCCCGATGAAGAAGTAGAAGATGAAGATCTGCACCAGCAGCGGGGTGCCGCGCACGAGCTCGACGTAGATCGAGGACAGGCCTTGCAGCGTCGGGTTGCCGGACAACCGGCACAGCCCTGCCAGCAGCCCGATCAGCAGCCCCAGCACGCCGGATACCGCCGACAGCCAGACCGTCGTCCACAGGCCCCAGACCAACGGGCCGGCGCTCCAGCTGCGGGTGACGCCGATCGTGTCGCCTTCGGCGACGTCGTCGCCCTGGCTCACCTGCAGGCTGTCACGGGCCACGTCCAGCACCTGCTGACCGCCGCCCTCCTCCTTGAGCGTCACCTGCGCCTTGTCGCCTCGTTCGGCGATGGCCTGCACGGTGCCGTAGTCGGCGGCGCGCTGGGCGTCCTCGGCCTGGTAGGCGAAATACTGCGGCACTCGGTTCCAGCGCCACTCGTAGGAGATCATCGAGGTGGCCAGGTACAGGCTCGCGGCCAGGCCCACCAGGATCAGCGCCGTCAGCCCATGCCAGGGCCAACGGGCTTGCTTGTGTTTGATCACGTTCAGGTCATTCCATAAAAGCGAACGCGCAGGACCGGCCTGCGCGTTGGGGTCAACGATGGGTCAGTACGCCAGACTCACTCCATGTCCTTCAGCCAGTCCTTGTTCTTGAACCACTTGTCGTGGATACGATCGTAGGTCCCGTCATGCTTGATCTGGTGCAGGAAGTTGTTGATGAAGTTGAGGCTGTCGTAGTCACCCTTCTTCAGGCCGAACGCCAGGGGCTCGAAGGTGAAGGGCTCGTCGAGGTACACCAGCTTGCCGCCGCCGACCTTGTCCACTGCCACGACGTTGTAGGGCGCATCGTAGACGAAGGCGTCGGCCTTGCCGTTGACCACGTCCATGACCGCCTCGGGCTCGTTGTCGTAGCCGTGGTACGTCGCCTTGGCGATCAGCTTCTTGGCGATCAGTTCGCCCGTGGTACCGAGCTTGGAGGTGATGCGGTACTTCGCATCGTTCAAGTCTTTGTACGACTTGATCTCGCCCGCCAGCTCCTTGCGGATCAACAGCGTCTGGCCGACCACGATGAAGGGTTCGCTGAAGTTCAGGCGCAGGTTGCGCTCCTGTGTCAGGGTCATGCCGCTGCCGATCATGTCGAACTTGTCGGTCAGCAAGGCCGGGATGATGCCGTCGTAGGCGGTGGAAACCGTCTCGAGCTTGACGCCCATCGACTTGGCCATGGCCTTGAGGATGTCCACTTCGAAGCCGATGATCTCACCGCGCTTGTTGGTCATCTCGAACGGCATGTAGGTCGGGTCCATGCCTACGCGCAGCGTACCGCGCTTGACCGCGTCGTCGATGGCGCCCGCCTGGGCGGCCGAGACCGCAGCCAGCGCCGTGACGCCCAGCAGAAGCCGCGACAGGTATTTCTTGAACATGACCAGGTCCCCTAGACAGGAAAGACGAACGTTTTTTATTGGTCGGCCCACGGGCTGGCGGGCCGATCCGCTTTGTCGGGAAGCGATGCTAACGCATGCGCGGCCCGTCACCTAGAGGCAGGCGAGCCTTTGTGAGCCGAAAGGCGATGACAGGCGGACCGTGCAGGCATGAAAAAGCCCGGAACCGTTACCGGTTCCGGGCCTCGGTGCGACGCGTCAGATGACTACGCGTTGGCCAGCGTCGAGGCTGGCTCGCCTTCAGGGTGCAGCGGCAGGCTCGGCGAATGGGCGTCGGTGGTGATCGACCGCCAACGCTCGATCCAGGTCGAGGGGTACGCGCTCCAGACACCGGCATGCAGCCGCGACAGCGCCACCGGGTCACTGAGCAGGGCCAGGCGGGTCGCCCCGTCCAGACGCTCGGGACCGGCTTCCAGCGCTTTATCCACATGGCGTCGGCGCTGCGCTTCGATCGGTTCGGCCTGGCCGTGGCGAGCGGTCGCCATGGCGCAGGCCAGGGCGTTCTGCACCGGGTCGACCACGGCACGCACGAAGCCGTCGCGCAGGGCATGCCAGCGGTTCTCGTGGGTGTACTGATCGGTGGCCACCAGCTCCTGAGGCGGTGCGTACTCCTCCGGGATCAGGAACAGCTTTTCGTCCCGGGCGCGCAGGCCCAGGCCCGTGCGGCTGGAAATCACCGACACCGGGATCGACAGCACCAGCGAACCGACGATGGGCGCCAGCCACCACAGGAAGCTCGGGTTGAGCCAGGCCACCAACGCCGCCCAGGCGAAGCCGAGCAAGGTCTGCGGGCCGTGCCGCTTGATCGCCTCGCTCCACGGTGTGGAGTCGTCGTCACGCTGCGGCGAGTTCCAGGTCGCGGCCCAGCCCAGGAACGCGGCCAGCACGAACCGGGTGTGGAAGATCATGCGCACCGGCGCCAGCAGCATCGAGAACAGCATCTCGATCAGCATCGACAGGGTGACCTTGATCCGCCCGCCGAACTCGGTGGCGCCCTTGACCCAGATCAGCACCACGCTGAGCAGCTTGGGCAGGAACAGCAGCACGACCGTGGTGGAGAACAGGGCGATGGCCTTTTCCGGGTGCCATTGCGGCCACAACGGATACAGCTGGAACGGCTCGAGGAAGTACTGCGGCTCCATCAAGGTGTTGGTCGCCAGCAACGCCGTCGACAGCACCAGGAAGAAGAACCACAACGGCGCCGACAGGTAGGACATCACGCCGGTCAGGAACACCGCACGGTGCACCGGGTGCATGCCCTTGACCAGGAACAGGCGGAAGTTCATCAGGTTGCCGTGGCACCAGCGACGGTCACGCTTGAGCTCGTCGAGCAGGTTTGGCGGCAGCTCTTCGTAGCTGCCCGGCAGGTCGTAGGCGATCCACACGCCCCAGCCGGCCCGACGCATCAGCGCCGCTTCGACGAAGTCGTGGGACAGGATGGCGCCAGCGAACGCGCCCTTGCCCGGCAGCGGTGCCAGCGCACAGTGCTCGATGAAAGGCTTCATGCGGATGATCGCATTGTGCCCCCAATAGTGCGACTCACCCAGTTGCCAGAAGTGCAGGCCGGCCGTGAACAGCGGGCCATAGACCCGCGTGGCGAACTGCTGCAGGCGTGCATAGAGGGTGTCCATGCCCGAGGCTTTCGGCGCGGTCTGGATGATCCCGGCGTCCGGGTTGGCCTCCATCAGGCGCACCAGGCTGGTCAGGCAGTCGCCGCTCATGACGCTGTCGGCGTCGAGCACCACCATGTACTTGTACTCACCCCCCCAGCGACGGCAGAAGTCGTCGAGGTTGCCGCTCTTGCGCTTGACCCGACGACGACGGCGGCGATAGAAGATGCGCCCGAAGCCTTTGGTCTCGCGGCACAGGTCGAGCCAGGCCTGCTGCTCGGCGACGGCGATGTCGGGGTCGTTGGTGTCGCTCAGCACGAAGAAGTCGAAGCGATCCAGGTCGCCCGTGCGCGCCACCGACTCGAAGGTCGCCCGCAGCCCGGCGAACACGCGTGGCACGTCTTCGTTGCAGATCGGCATCACCAGTGCGGTACGCGCCGTCGGGGCGATCGGCTCGGTGCCGGCGCTGCTGCCGGAAATACGGTATTTGTCCCGCCCGGTAAGCAGTTCCAAAAAGCCCATCAGCGCCGTCCAGAAGCCCGCCGACACCCAGCAGAACAGAATCCCGAACAGGATCAGGATGCTGGTCTGCAAGGCGTACGGCCAGACCTGCACCACGGTGTCCCAGAGCGGCTGGTTGACCACTTCGTTGAGGTCGACGAACGACCAGCCCTGGTAAGGCAGGATGCCTTTCATGTACCAGCCAGCCACCAAGGTCTGGCCGATCATCAGAGCCAGCAGGATGTAGCGTCGCACCGAGCCGACCCAGCGCCAGCGCGCGGCGGGCAGCTCCGGGTCGCGCTTGGGCGGTTGTGCGTCGACCGACTTGCCCGTGAGCCGGCGCCAGATGCGCACCAGCACGTTGGTGCGCCACTGTTCAGGCAGCACGTGGGTACGCTTGATCGGCGGCGCGACCTTCAGGCTCACACGGCCCTGGCTGTCGACGCCCAGCAGCTCGGCGTCTTCCAGCTCGGCCGCCGTGCCCAGGGTCAGGCGGCTCGCCACCGACCCCTGGGCGGCATCGTCCACCTGGCCCGGCGTGACGCCTGCCAGGCGCTGGTGCAGTTCGTCGAACGATGTGCAGTCGGCCAGTTCGGCGCGCTGCTCATCGCTCAGCGGCAGGTGGGCGAGGTACTCGCCCAGGGATTGGGATGTCGCGCTCACATTACTCATCGGCAGGCAACTGGTAGCTCCAGGTCTCGGTCAGCACCGTTTCGGTGGTGGCCGGTTTCCCGTCGGTGGGCGCTGCCTCGGCAGCAGGTTGCTCGGCAGGCTTGGTCGCCTTGGCATGCTTGGCTGCGGCCTTGTCATGCTTGGCATCCTTGGCCGGCTGGGCGTCCTTGGGGGCTTCGACCGGCACGTCGCGCAGCAGCGCCGCGCGCATCTCGGTGGCCTTGGTCGCGTCCTTGATCTTCAAGCGCAGCGTCAGGCGCCAGCCTTTGGTCTGCGGGTTGTAACGCAGGTTGTTCTCGACCACCTCGGCGTTGTCGCCGACGCTGACCTGGCTACGCAGGGCGGTATCTTCCGGCAGGGCGGCCAGCACCGGGCCTTCGAAATCGACCAGGAAGGCGATGCTGCCATCGGGCTGGCGAATCAGGTTGGACTGCTTCACGTCACCGGTCGAACGCAACGTCTGCTTGACCCAGGCCAGTTCGGGAGCGTGGAACTGCGCCTCGTTGAGGGTCCAGTGCAGGCGGTAGTCATGCTCGATCGGCTGGCCTGGCTCCGGCAGGGTCTGCGGGCTCCAGAACGCCACGATGTTGTCGTTGGTCTCGTCGGCGGTCGGGATCTCGACCAGGTCGACGGTGCCTTTGCCCCAGTCGCCACGCGGCTCGATCCAGGCGCTCGGACGGGTCTGGTAGTTGTCGTCCAGGTCCTCGAAGTGGCTGAAGTCGCGTTGACGCTGCAGCAGGCCGAACCCGCGCGGGTTCTCCACGGTGAAGTTGCTCACGGCCAGGTGCTTGGGGTTGTTCAGGGGGCGCCATAGCCATTCGCCGTTGCCGGCCTGGATCGACAGGCCTTCGGAGTCGTGCAGGGCCGGACGGTAGTTCAGTACCTTGGAAGGCTGGTTGCTGCCGAACAGGAACATGCTGGTCAGCGGCGCGACACCCAGGCGGGTGACCTTGTCACGCAGGTAGACGCGCGACTTGATGTCGACGACGGTGTCGTCACCCGGCCGCAGGATCATCTTGTAGGCCCCGGTGGAACGCGGCGAGTCGAGCAGCGCGTAGATCACCAGGTGCTTGTCGCCCGGGTTCGGACGTTCGATCCAGAACTCGCGGAATCGCGGGAACTCCTCGCCGGAGGGCAAGGCGGTGTCGATGGCCAGGCCACGCGCCGACAGGCCATAGGTCTGACCCTTGCCGACCACGCGGAAGTAGCTGGCGCCGAGCAAGGTCATGATCTCGTCCTGCTTGTCGGCCTTGTTGATCGGGTAGAGCACACGGAAGCCCGCGTAGCCCAGCTGATCGGTGGCCTTGGCGTCGAACTGCAGGTCGCCGAAGTCGAAACGGCTCGGGTCGTACTTGATTTCCTCGACCGTACTGGCGGTGACCTCGTTGATCTTCACCGGTGTGTCGAAGTGCATGCCCTGGTGATAGAACGACAGTTTGAACGGGGTCTTGTCGCCCGCCCACTCGGCCTTTTCACGCAGGAAGTGGATCTTCTGGTAGTCCGCGAATTTCATGTCGCGGAACACGGCGGGCAGATTGCTCTTGGGCGCCTCGAATTTCTGACCAGCCAGATCCTTGGCCTTGGCTGCGACATCATCAAGATTGAACGCCCACAGCGGGGTACTGCCCAACAGACCTGCCAGGGCGATACTCGCCATCAGGGCCTTGCGCAGACGATTGCCAGGGGTTCTTGGTGCGTTACAGGGACTTACAATCACGAGCAACCCTCGCCGAAAACGGATCATGAAACCAACTGCCAGCGATCAATGCCGGGTTGGCGAGCACTGTTCCGACCCCGAAAGGGCTGAATGATTCCCCATACGGTCGCGGACGGTACTCGAGTCAGAATGAAACGAACCTGCGAACGCAGGCCCACGCAGCGCGCGATTATCCAGCAGCCCGCGTGACAACGCATCAGGCGCGACGAACTATTTAACGCCTAAACGGCCGTTTTCCAAGTCCCTGCGGCGGATGCCTGCTTCATATTTGTAACAGGAAGGTGACCGGGCCATCGTTGACCAGGTGAACCTGCATGTCGGCACCGAAACGGCCACTGCCCACCGGGTCGTGTGCGGCCCGGGCCTGGGCCAGCAGGTAGTCGAACAACTCGGCGCCCAGGGCCGGTGGCGCGGCGCTGGAAAAGCTCGGACGCATGCCGCTTCGGGTGTCCGCAGCCAGGGTGAATTGCGAGACCAGCAGCAGCCCGCCTGCACAGTCCTTGAGCGACAGGTTCATCTTGCCCTGGGCATCGCTGAACACACGGTAGTTGAGCAGTTTGTGCAGCAGCTTGTCAGCGTGCTCGCGCGTATCGTCCGGTTCGACCGCGACCAGGGCCAGCAGCCCCTGATCGATCGCGCCGACCACCTCCCCCGCCACCTCGACCCTGGCCTGACGCACCCGCTGGATCAACGCCTTCATGCTTCGTCCAGCGGCAAGTCGAGCAGGCGACGCGCCATCTGCTCGGCGGCCCGGACCAGCGCGTCGGTGATGCCCGGCTCGGAGGCGGCATGACCGGCGTCCCGGATGACCTTCAGCTCGCTGTTGGGCCAGGCCTGGTGCAGTTCCCAGGCGTTGTCCAATGGGCAGATGACGTCGTAGCGCCCGTGCACGATCACTGCCGGCAGGTGGGCGATCTTGTGGACGTCGCGGATCAGCTGGTTGTCCTCGAGGAAAGCGTCGTTCATGAAGTAGTGGCTTTCGATGCGAGCGATCGACAAGGCGCGCTGCGGCTCGGAGAAGCGGTCGACCACCAGGGGGTTGGGCCTCAGGGTAGCGGTCCGGCCCTCCCAGATCGACCAGGCCTTGGCCGCGTGCATCTGGGCGATCTGGTCATTGCCGGTCAGGCGACGGTGGAAGGCGCTGACCAGGTCGCCGCGCTCTTCGGGCGGGATGGGTGCGATGTAGTCTTGCCAGTAATCGGGGAACAGGCGGCTGGCGCCTTCCTGGTAGAACCACTGGATCTCCTGGGGGCGGCACAGGAAAATGCCTCGCAGGATCAGGCCATGCACACGGTCAGGGTGCGTCTGGGCGTAGGCCAGCGCCAGGGTCGACCCCCACGAACCGCCGAACAGCACCCACTTGTCGATGCCCAGGTGCTCGCGGATGCGCTCGAGGTCTTCGACCAGATGCCAGGTGGTGTTGTTCTCCAGGCTGGCATGCGGCGTGGAGCGCCCGCAGCCTCGCTGGTCGAACGTGACGATACGGTAGACATTGGGGTCGAAGTAGCAGCGACTCTGCGCATCGCAACCCGCGCCAGGCCCGCCATGGATGAAGACCACCGGCAGACCCTCCGGCGAGCCACTCTCGTCGACATACAGCACATGCGGCGCTTCCACGGCCAGGTCATGCCGGGCGTAGGGTTTGATCTGCGGATACAAGGTCTGCATTACGCACTCCGTGTGAGGATTTGGATGGCCATCGCCATCATAAACCCGAATCACGCTTTGAGCATGCGTGCCGTGCACATGCCCTGCAGACGACGCGGCCCGGCCCGGTCCGTCCGCCGGGCGCACCGAAGGGCTCAGTCGAGCCGGGCGATGTCGCGGTCGGCCACGCGCCAGACCAGGCGGGTGGTGTCATAGCCTTGCTGACGGGCCCTGGCCAGCAGCCGTTCACGCTCGACCACCGCCAGCGCGGGCGTGCGCGAGAGGATCCACAGCGACCTGCGGTCGGGGCTGCCGACGATCGCTTGCTGGTAGCGCTCGTCGACATAGAGCACCCAGTATTCGCGCCTCGCCAGGCTGGGTATCAGGTGGGCGAGGCCCCGGTCGAACGCGATCCAGAACCGGTCGGTGCGCTCGGGCGCCTGGCGCCAGGCGCCGCCCTGGGCGCTGCTCCAGCGATCGTCCAGCGTACGGCACCGGTTGAGCACACCCAGCGAGCCATCGGCACGGACGTTGTAGTGGGTTTCGGCTTGGGCACAGTCTTGTTCGAGGCGCAGCGGCAAGTGCGCCAGCTCGAACCATTTGCCCTGGTAACGCTTGAGATCGATGTGGCCTGCCGTGCGCGGCGCCAGGCTGTCCACGGCAGACGCGGCGCAGCCGCCGAGAAGCAGGAGCAGGCCTGCGATCACGCTGGCGCGCAGGCGGCTCACTGGAGCCCCTGCCCTGCGTACATCACCACGCGGTCCGATGCGTACTGCACGCTGATGAAGCGCGTCTCATCGCCCCAGGTGCAGCTGCTGATGCCTAGGGCACCGGAGCACTCGGTCGGCTTGCCGAGCAATTGCTCGACCTGGACACGCGTCATGCCCGCCTTGAGCTTGGCGTAGTTTTCCTGGGTGAGCTTGCTGCAGGCCGCCAAGGCAACGCACAGCGACAAGAGGATGAGGGAACGCAAGGAAGGCATGCACGAGGCTCCTGGAAAAGACACAGGCGGTCGACCTGCAGGGGCCTTGGATGCAGAGAGGACTCATTGGTTCCCGAGGAGGGTGATTTTTGCGAGGGACCTGGGGTGACGAAGCGGCCCATGGCGCTGCATGGTATTGGCTGTCTGGCACTGCACGGGTGCTTGCCGCGCTCATCGCGGGCAAGCCCGCTCCCACAGGGGGCTGAGCCATCCTGTTTCCTGGCTTCCACAAAAGGGCTGAGCCATCTTGCTTCCTGGCTTCCACAAGAGGGCTGAGCCATCCTGCTTCCTGGCAGGCTACATGGCCCCTGTGGGAGCTGGCTTGCCAGCGATAGCCAGGATAGGCACCGCCCGAGCGTCGGTCAGCGGGCGCTCACCGACTCACAGGCCGCTAGAACCGTGAACCCGGCTCCAGCAGGAAGTCCATCTCTTCGCTGGTACTCGGGCGTCCCAGCACCAGGTTGCGGTGCGGGAACCGGCCGAAGCGTTCGATGATGCGTTGGTGCTGCTCGGCATAATCGAGGAAGCCTTCGAACAGCCGGCGTTGGCTGTCAGGCTGCTCGCCGAGCAGGGCCTGATGGCGCTCCACGCTCAACTGCTGCCAGTCGAGCACCTCGGAATGCTCCAGCACCAGCAGCACGAACGCTCGCTGGATCGGCAGCAGCTGGTAATCCCAGTTCTGCTGCAAACCCTGCATGGCCACCACCTGGGCGCGACGATCACCCTCGAACGCACGTGGCGTGTCGCGGTAGATCATGCGCGGCAACTGGTCGAGCAGCAGGATCAGCCCCAGCCAACCCTGCGGACTCTGCTGCCATTCGTCCAGGCCACCGTCCAGCGCCTGCTCGACCCACTCGCCGAAGCGCTCGTGCGCTTCGGCATCGTGGTGCTTGCCGAACCACAGCGTGCTTTTCTCGTCGGCCACGGCCTGGGCACTGGTGCCCCAACCGAACCACCACTCGAGCAACGGCTGCCAAGGTGCGAGCATGGCTTACTCCTTGTGATAGGCCGTGACGCGCTCGACTTCCTGCTTCGAGCCGAGGATCACCGAGACGCGCTGGTGCAGGCTTTCCGGCTGGATGTCGAGGATGCGCTCGAGACCGGTGGTGGAGGCACCGCCTGCCTGCTCGATGATGAACGACATCGGGTTGGCTTCGTACATCAGGCGCAGCTTGCCCGGCTTGGACGGGTCACGGGCGTCGCGCGGGTACATGAACAGGCCGCCACGGGTGAGGATCCGGTGCACGTCGGCCACCATCGAGGCGATCCAGCGCATGTTGTAGTTCTTCTTCAACGGGCCGGTCTCGCCCGCCAGCAGCTCACCCACGTAACGCTGCACCGGCGCTTCCCAGTGACGCTGGTTGGACATGTTGATGGCGAATTCGGCGGTGGTCTCCGGGACCTGGATGTTCTCGTGGGTCAGCACGAAGCTGCCCAGCTCGCGATCCAGGGTGAAACCGATGACACCGTTGCCCAGGGTCAGCACCAGCATGGTCTGCGGACCATAGATGGCGTAGCCGGCCGCCACTTGTTGGGTGCCTGGCTGCAGGAAGGCCTGCTCGTTCAGGGTTTCGTTCTGGCTCAGGTACTCGTTCGGGCACCGCAGCACGGAGAAGATGGTGCCGACCGACACGTTGACGTCGATGTTCGACGAACCGTCGAGCGGGTCGAAGACCAGCAGATAGGCACCTTTCGGGTAGCGGCCCGGGATCTGGTAAGCGTTGTCCATCTCTTCGGACGCCATGCCGGCCAGGTGACCGCCCCATTCGTTGGCTTCGAGCAGGATCTCGTTGGAAATCACGTCGAGCTTCTTCTGCACCTCGCCCTGCACGTTTTCGGTGCCCATGCTGCCCAGCACACCACCCAGGGCGCCCTTGGACACGTTGTGGCTGATCTCCTTGCACGCACGCGCCACCACTTCGATCAGGAAACGCAGATCGGCAGGGGTATTGTTGCTGCGGGTCTGCTCAATCAAATAGCGACTCAGGGTAACGCGGGACATGTGTGGCTCCGGAAGGGAATGGGGTCGATAAACCCATGCAGTCTACAGGGAGTGTCGAAGGCTAGCGAGCTGTCGCCGGCCCGCCCACCCGCGCGATCGCCTGGGCGAAGGGTCAGGTGGAGGGCGAGACAGGGTCCGGCGCATCTGACGACGCGCCGCCTGGGTAGTTCAGCACTCGAGGGGGCAACTGTCCATGCCCCCGCGCCCTTTCCCCTGTCGCGCTCAGTCCAGTGCGTGCCAGATCTCGGCGGCGTACTCACGGATGGTCCGGTCGGAGGAGAACCAGCCCATGTGGGCGGTGTTGAGCACCGCCTTGCGCCACCACGCCTGAGGCTGATGCCAGAGCGCCTCGACCTGGCGCTGGGCATCCCAGTAGGCGTCGAAGTCGGCGCAGACCAGGAACCGATCGTAAGCCACCAGCGAATCGACCAGGCCGATGTAACGCGACGGATCGTCCGGGGAGAACACACCACCGCGGATGGCCTCGAGCACGTCGCTGAGCCGACGCGAGGCCGCGATCGCCTGGCTGGCGCCGAAGTCGCCGCTGCGGCGGCGCGCCTCCACCTGCTGGGCCGTCAGGCCGAAGATGAACAGGTTGTCCATCCCGACCTGCTCGCTCATTTCGACGTTGGCGCCATCGAGGGTGCCGATGGTCAGGGCCCCGTTGAGGCCGAACTTCATGTTGCTGGTGCCCGAGGCTTCGTAGCCGGCGGTGGAAATCTGCTCGGACAGGTCGGCCGCCGGAATGATGCTTTCGGCCAGGCTGACGTTGTAGTTGGGCAGGAATACCACCTTCAACAGGCCGCGCACGGTCGGGTCGTTGTTGACCACCCGGGCGATGTCGTTGGTCAGCTTGATGATCAGCTTGGCCTGGTGATAGCTGGCCGCCGCCTTGCCGGCGAAGATCTTCACCCGCGGCGCCCACTGGGTTTCCGGCTCGGCGCGCATGGCCTGGTACAGCGCCACGGTGTGCAGCAGGTTGAGCAATTGGCGCTTGTACTCGTGGATCCGCTTGACCTGGACGTCGAACAACGCCTCCGGGTTGACGGTGACGCCGACGCGCTCCTGGATGATGCTGGCCAGGGCACGCTTGCTGTGCAGCCGCTGCTCGGCGAACTGGCGACGGAAGGCGGTCTTTTCAGCGAACGGTGCCAGGTCGACCAGGCGCCGCTGTGGGTCGTCCTTGAAGTCCGGCCCCAGTGCTTCCACGAGCATGTCGGTCAGTTGCGGATTGGACTGGTATAGCCAGCGGCGGAAGGTCACGCCATTGGTCTTGTTGTTGATGCGCTCCGGGTAGAGCCGGTGCAAGTCGGCGAACACCGTGTTGCGCATCAGCTTGGTGTGCAGCGCCGAGACGCCGTTGACGCTGTGCGAGCCCAGGAACGCCAGGTTGCCCATGCGCACCCGGCGGCCGTTATCTTCCTCGATCAGCGAGACGGCGCGCAGCAGTTCGAAGTCGTGCAGCCCTTTGGCGCGCACGGCATCGATGTGGTAGGCGTTGATCAGGTAGATGATCTGCATGTGCCGCGGCAGCATGCGCTCCATCAGCGACACCTGCCAGGTCTCCAGCGCTTCGGGCAACAGGGTGTGGTTGGTGTAGGCCAGGGTGTTGACGGTCAGGTCCCAGGCCGTGTCCCACGGGATCTCGTGCAGGTCGACCAGCTGGCGCATCAGCTCGGCCACGGCGATCGACGGGTGCGTGTCGTTGAGCTGGATGGCCGCCGCATCGGGCAGGTTCAGCAGGGAGTCGTGCATGGTCAGGTGGCGACGCAACAGGTCCTGCAGCGACGCCGAGACGAAGAAATACTCCTGGCGCAGGCGCAATTCCTGACCGGCCTCGGTGCTGTCGGCCGGGTACAGCACGCGCGAGATGCTCTCGGCACGCGCGACTTCGGCCACGGCGCCCAAGTGGTCACCGGCGTTGAAGCGCTCCAGGTGCAGCTCCTCCAGCGCCCGTGCACGCCACAGGCGCAAGGTGTTGACGCTGGCACCACGCCAGCCGACGACAGGCGTGTCATAGGCTACGGCACGCACCGTTTCACCCGGTGTCCAGATCTGCCGCTGCTGGCCCTCGGCATCGGTGACGGTTTCGACACTGCCTCCGAAGCTGATCGGGTAGATCACCTCGGCGCGCTCGAACTCCCACGGGTTGCCGAAATCCAGCCAGTTCTCGGTCTGCTCCTGCTGCCAGCCATCGACCAGCGCCTGCCGGAACAGGCCATGCTCGTAGCGGATGCCATAACCGTGGGCAGCGATGCCCAGGGTCGACATGCTCTCCATGAAGCACGCCGCCAGGCGCCCGAGGCCGCCGTTGCCCAGCGCCGCATCGGGCTCGAGCAGGCGGATGCGTTCCAGGTCCACGTCCAGGCCGTCCATCGCCTCACGGGCAATGTCCAGCAGGCCGAGGTTGTTGAGGCTGTCGTACAGCAGCCGGCCGATCAGGAACTCCAGTGAGAGGTAATACACGCGCTTCTGGCTGCGTCGGTAGGCCTGACGGGTATGGTCCATCCAGTGATCGACCATGTGATCGCGTGCGGCCAGCGCGACCGCCTCGAACCAGTCATGCTCGAAGGCATGCTCCGGGTCCTTGCCGACCGCATAGGTCAACTTATCCAGTACAGCGGCGCGGAATGCCGCCACCTCCGCGTCACGCGTATTGAGATCCTGAGACATACACCGTCCTCGAGCCAGCCGACTAACATGCGATGAAAAGAGTGAGCCTAGACGCTTCGACACATCCAGCCAGGCTCGGTTCGAGTTTCTTGCAGGGCGGTCAACCGGCGAAAGGTTGTTCACTTATTGAGCGATTTCGGTATGATCGCGCGCCCACCCCGCCTGACCTTGCCTATCCTGATGAAACCGACCCTGATTGCCGCCGCCGAAGTGGACCGCCTGGACACCTGGCAACGTTACGCCAGCCACATGTGTGGTGGCTGCCATTCCACCTGCTGCACGCTGCCGGTGGAAGTGAAGATCCGCGACCTGATCCGCATTGGCGTGGTGGACGAGTTCGAGAAGGACGAGCCACCGAAGAACGTGGCCAAGCGCCTGCAGAAGGACGGCATCGTCGAGCGTTTCAATCAGAAATCCGGCATCTTCACCCTGACCCGCATGAGCAACGACGACTGCCTGTACCTGGACAGAAAGAGCCGCCTGTGCACCATCTATGACAAGCGCCCGGACACCTGCCGCAATCACCCGCGGGTAGGTCCGCGGCCAGGCTACTGCGCCTACAAGCCAAAGGCTGCGACGCGCTGACCCTGCCACACGAGAGGGAGTGGCCATCGCCTGGAGACGGGCGCCGGCTGCCAGACACCGGGCATCTGGCGGTGCTCGCAAACAATAATCGATTGCCTATACTATGCCGCCGCTCACTTCCTTCGGAAGGATCAGGCGTGCGGCGAAGGCGACCGGAGATGCCTTCGTCAAGCGTGGCAGCTGCGTCGCGTGCTCGCTTCGTCACCACGGGGTTTCACATCGTCCAGGGCAGGAAGGCGTTACATGTGGGATGGCAGCGTTACGTTCGGTGATTCATGGGCAGGTTATATCGGGCGCACCGATCAAAACAGTGCCCATTCGCATGTTGCCATCCAGCTCTGTATCGGACTTGGCCATGACATCACGCTCGAGCTGCCCGATCGCCTGCTGCATGCACCCGGCGTCATCATTGGCCCGAACGTCGAGCATCGCGCCATACCGGGTCCACATGCGGTCGCATTCATCTACGTCAGCCCCGACATCGCCCTTGGCCGTGCCTTGAGCGCGCTGCTCGACGACAGTATCGCCCTGGCCAGCGACGCGCTCATCGAGTGCTTTCGTACAGCAGACTCTCTTCCCGGCGCCATCGAGTCGCTCGAGCGCCTGCTCGCCATCGACACCCCCATGGACCAGCGACTGCGAAAAGCCTTGCACCTGCTCCGCCAGGATCGTAGTGGCCCAGGTTGCGTCACGCGGGTAGCACAAGCGGTCGGCCTGTCGGGCCCACGCTTGCGCTGCGTGGCTACCCGGCAACTGGGTGTCTCGCTGTCGCAATGGCTCATCTGGCACAAGCTCGAACGGGCCTCCCGATCTCTCGCCAATGGCGCCACCCTCTCCGATGCAGCGATCGAGGGCGGCTTTGCCGACCAAGCACACCTCGCGCGCATGATGCGACGAATGATTGGCATGACGCCCAGCACAGCGGCGTCGGTGTTGAGAAATACAAGCGTTTCGTTCAAGACGCCATGATGTCATCGCGCCAATATGCGTCGCGTTCGACTCACCTGAACTTCTGATACCGAAGACTGTCCGCCGCGACATTCGAAAACGGCCTGGAGGTGAGTGTTCGCGCACATGCCATGGATAGCCTCGTCTTTGCCTGGCAAGGCGCACAGACCTTTTCTTAGACGAGTCCGCAGGAAGCGACCCCATGTCAGACCCTCAGAAGCTTACCATCCTCCTGACAGGAGGGGCCGGGGTGCTCGGCGAATCGTTGATCGACCGACTGGCGAACGATCATCACCTCATTTGTCTGGCGCGCAAGAGTCGTATTCTTCATCCCAAGGTTGAGTCGATCCAGGGCGATATTTGCTTACCGCGGCTTGGTCTTGACGAGGCGACCCATGAGCGTCTCCTGTCTCAGGTGGACTGGGTCATCCATGCCGCCGCCATTACACGGCTGGATGGCGAAATCGATCAGATCTTTTCAGTCAATTACCTAGGCACCGAGCACGTCGTGCGGTTCGTGCAGCAAGCGGGCGTTCCGCTTTATCACATCAGTACGGCATTTACTCATCCCTGCGAGTATGCAGATGGGGTTCAGACGGAAACGCCTTACGAGGTCGCCAAGCGGCAGGCCGAGGTATTGGTGCGCACGTCAGGCATCGATGTCTCGATATTCCGCCCATCGATCATCATCGGCGATGCCAACACGGGGCGCATGCCCAACTTCCAAGGCTTTCACATGACCATGGGGCTGATGATGTCGGGCTTCTTGCCCATCGTGCCCTGCCCTGAGGAAGGCCATGTCGACCTGATCGCTCGTGATGTTGCAGCCCAGGCCATTGCCAATGCATTGGCGCGCAGACTGATCGGCGAGGATTACTACCTCACCAGTGGCCATGGTGCGTTGAGGCTGACCAGCCTGCTGGACCTGATGTGTCAGTCCATGCACAGCCAGGCCGCGCCCTTCACCCGCCCACGCTGCATGGCACCCGATGTCTACGAGCGGCTGGTACGTCCGGTGTTCCTGCCTGCGCTGAGCGAGAACGTGCGCGCTGCGCTGGGACGCGCGCATCAGTTATGTCGCTATGCCAGCCTCGTCCAGCCACTGCCCAGCTCCCTGGCTGAACTGTTGACGCCTGAGCAATGGGCGGCACGTGACGTCAGCCGCGAGCTGCTGCTGTCGCTGAACCACTTGGCGCCCAAGCTCGGCGCATTGACGCGCATGCTCAGGCAGCCAGCGCCAACCAGTGCCTCAGCCCTCTCGGAGGCCCTGCAATGAACCCGGTGCCGAGCGAGAAGATTCCAGCCTTCACTGAGCCGCCATCAGTCGAGCAATGCTTTCGTCAATACGTCAACGCTGGCTATGCACGATTGGCTTCCTTGATGAACTTGCCCGTCGAACAGTCGAGCCAGGGCGTCTACATCGAGGACGACCAGGGACGTCGTTACCTGGATGTCGGCGGGTACGGGGTGTTTTTCCTGGGGCACGGCCACCCGACCGTAGTAGCCGCCGTCACACGACAATTGCAGCGTAACGCCTTGGCGAGCAAGGTGCTGCTCAACCCCGAGCAGGCATTCGCCGCACAAGCGCTGGCGGCCGTGTGCCCTGGCGATCTGCAATATGTGTTCTTTTGCAACTCTGGCACCGAAGCCACCGAGGCTGCGCTGAAACTGGCCCGGGTCAATGGTTGCCGCCGCGTGCTATCGACCGAAGGCGGGTTCCATGGCAAAACGCTGGGGTCTCTTGCCGTCACCGGCAGAGAAAGCTACCGCGCGCCCTTCGATGGCCTGATCGGGCAGCACGCGTTCGTGCCTTATGGCGATGCACGTGCGTTGGAACAGACACTGGCACGAAGCGCCGAGCGGGCCTGCGTGATCCTCGAGCCGGTTCAAGCCGAGGCCGGCGTGATCCTGCCGCCACCAGGCTACCTGGCCGAAGTGCGTGCGCTCTGCGATCGGTACGACGCCCTGCTGATCTTCGACGAGATTCAGTCCGGACTCGGGCGCACGGGGCGCTGGTGGGCCTGCGACCATGAACAAGTGGCGCCTGACATCATGCTGGTCGGCAAGAGCCTTTCAGGGGGTTGCGTACCTGTGGCGGCAATGGTCGCCACGCCTACGGTCTATGCACCCTTCAACCGCAATCCGACGCTCCACACCACGACCTTTGGCGCCAACCCGTTGGCCATGGCAGCTGTACGCGCCACGTTGCAAGTGATGCAACAGGACGGCCTGGTCGAGCGTGCGCAGACGCTGGGTCAGCACCTGCATGCGCGCCTGTTCGACCTACTCGATCGTATGGGGCTCGACGACCGCGTGCACCTTCGCAGTGCCGGGCTGCTGCTGGGCTTGGAGTTCGAGGAGGCCTCGGTGGCTGCAGACATGGTCATGGCCTTACTCGAACAACGCATCATCGTCTGCCATTCGCTCAACGACCATCGTGTGATCCGCCTCACCCCTTCCCCACTGCTGAGCGCCGAGGACTGCCACTGGCTGGTCGAGGGCTTTGGCCGGGCATTGGCCGCCTGCGTACCAACCCATCGAACACTGGAGTCCGTATGAAAGAAGTCACCGTCCACGCCCACATTCCCCACGCCTGCGCAGATGAGGTGTTTTCCGTCATTCGCGACTTTGGCAACTACATGACGCTGTGCGACTCGGTCAGAAGCATCGTCGTCGAGCCGGTAGATGACCAGGTTTCGCTGACTTCCTGGGAGGTCAATTTCCACAGCGGCATCCTCAAATGGCAAGAGCGCGACACCTTCGACACCGAGCGACGCACGATCCATTTCGAGCAGATCGCAGGCGATGTCGATCATTTTTCGGGCAGCTGGCACGTCATGACCGAGGGCAAGGACACACTCGTGCACTTTCAGTCGCACTTCGATCTGGGTCTGCCGATGTTGGCCGACATGCTCGATCCAGTGGCGCAAAAGGCCATCCGGGACAACATCCATTCGATCATTACCGGCTTGTTCCCAACAAGCCACGTGAAGGCTTGACCCCATGACCCTGTCCTTGCTGAACCCTGCCCGTGCTGCGCTCGAGCGCTATGCACCCGAGTTCGATGCGCGCCTGGCCGCTCTCGAGTTCGCCCAGCGCGAATCACCTACCAGCGATGTGATCGGACTGTTCAAACGGCATGGGCCGGTCGGCCTGCTGGTCGCGACCGCAGCCGGTGGCCAAGGGGCAAGCGTCGCTGACGCTGTGCATGTGCAGATCGCGCTGGGCGCTCGCTCGCCCTCCCTGGCCGTGGCCAGCACCATGCACCAGTTCTCGGTCGCCAGCCTGTTGGCGCTCACCCAGGACGGTAGCGGTGCCGAAGGGCTGCTGCTGGCCGCGATCGCCCAGAATCGTCTGCTGTTGTCATCGGGGTTCGCCGAAGGTCAATCCGGCGCCGGCATCCTGGACTCGAACATGCGTGCTCGGGCCGTGCCCGAGGGTGTGCGACTGACCGGCAGCAAGAAGCCCTGCTGCCTTGGCGAGTCCATGGACCTGCTCACCGCCAGCTATACGCGCCAGGGTGTCGATGGCGAGGAACTGATGGTCGCGCTGATACCGGCCAATGCCTCCGGAATCAGCCGTCATGCGTTTTGGCACAACGCTGCACTGGGCGCAGCCCAGAGTATCGAGGTGCGTCTGGATGATGTTCTGGTGCCTGAGCGGATGCTGTTTTCAGCCGGCTACAAGCATCGACTCGGCGATGTGCAGATGATCGGTTTCGTCTGGTTCGAACTGCTGATCACCGCCTCTTATGTCGGCGCCTGCGCTGGCCTGATCGAGCGCGTTGTCGAGGCAGAGCGCTGGACAGCGCATCACCGCGTCGAACTGGCGGCCAAGCTGCAGTTGGCCATGAGCGCGCTGGAAGGCCTGGCGCAAGACGTCGAACGCCGACCCCAGGATCTGGCAGGTGTGCTCGCACGCCTGCTGCTAGTGCGCTACGGCATCGAGCAATTGCTCATCGAGATGTCCGACCAGGCCCACTCGATGCTGGGTGGCCTGGCCTTCATCACCAGCGCCGACAGTTCCAACGGCCTGCTGGCCTGCCGTGGACTGCAGTTCCATCCCCCTGCCCGTCTGTCGATGGCACACAACCTCGATACCTACCTTTCTCACTCAACCTTCAGCATCGCCGGAGTGCATCCATGAACCTGCAAGGCAAGATCGTCGTCCTCACGGGTAACAGCCGCGGCCTTGGCCAGGCGACCGCCATCAAACTCAAGCAACTGGGCGCGACGGTCATCGGTCTGGACATTCTGCCGCCTCTGGCAAACGACGGGCTGGATGCGTTCTATCAAGTCGACCTGGCGAACCGTGCGGCGGTATCTGCCGTGGTCGCCTCGCTGACTGCCGATGTCGGCGACATCGACATCCTCGTCAACAACGCGGGCACGCTGACCTTGGAGCGCGCTGAAACCGGCATCACCCCAGACGTGACTCGGGCGCTCGACATCAATCTGTTCGCGCCTTGGCAGCTGGTCTCCGAGCTGCTGCCGGGGTTGCTGCGAAAACGCGGCAAGGTCGTCAATGTATCTTCGCTGTTCGCATTGGTGAACGCCCCCTACGTCGCCGCCTACGCCACCAGCAAGCGCGCACTGGCGGCCTATTCGGACGTGCTGCGCATGCAGTACCGTGGGCAGCTGGACATTGTGACCGTCTTCCCAGGCTTCATCGATACCGCCATTCACGTACCGGCACAGCGGGTCGGGTTGTCCGTCAAGCGCTTGGTCACCTTCAAATCCGGCGAGCGGACGTTGCTGTCGCTGGAAGAAACGCTCGACGCGGCTTCCGATGGGCTGGTGCGGGCCTGTACCCGCAAGGGGTTGCGCAACCGCGGGTTGACGTTCATGGGCACGCTGGCGATGTACACCGCCCGGATCGTGCCCAGCGTGGTCGATGCCTTCATCGCCCTGCGGCTGCGCACCCTGACCCGTGGCGGTCATCTGGTGCTCAAGCCCGAATTGATCGACTGACCGCAGCCATGGCCGTCGCACTCAAACCGCCCTTGCGCCTCGACCGTGCGCTCTTCAAGCCGCGATCGAGCGAGTCGGCGCTGATCGTCGCCTACGCCTTGTCGCTCTACCTGGTGCCGCTGGGGCTTTTCGTATTCCTTGCCGGCGGCGGCTCGACAGGTCGGATGCTGCTGTGCTCACCTTTGTTGGCGGTGGCGGGTTATGGATTGTTCTTGCTGGCGATCCTGGGTC
The DNA here is from genome assembly GCF_013523165.1 of Pseudomonas entomophila. Taxonomy (GTDB): domain Bacteria; phylum Pseudomonadota; class Gammaproteobacteria; order Pseudomonadales; family Pseudomonadaceae; genus Aquipseudomonas; species Aquipseudomonas entomophila_A. The sequence continues at coordinate 211,101 of NZ_JAAMQI010000004.1, read as the reverse complement.
ATGAAGGCTTTCACTTCAATCTCAGCCGTAACGCACTGCGCAGTTGCTACCTGGGCGTTTGGGTCAGCTCGTCACTTCCAGGCTTCTGCGTCACCGGTTACTTCGTCGACCACTGGCAGCATCATCGCCATAGCAACAGTGACCAGGATCCGGACTATCGACTGTTCTCGCGCTATCGCACGCTCGTGAGCCGGATCACCCTGTCACGCCTGGTCGCCACGCTACGGTACCTGCTGGCCACCGGCAAACTGGCGTTCGGCCCCCTGGCCACGCCATCGCCGCTTCCCATGCAGGCCCTTGAAGTTCGTCGCCTGGCGCGTTGCAACCTGATCGGCCAGGTGAGTTGGCTGAGCGTGTACGGCTTGGCGACCTTTCAATTCGACGGCCTCCTGACCGGCGTAGCCGTAGCCTTGACGGTGGCCTTTCTGGTGTCGGCAATGAATGCCTATCAGGAGCATGCCTTCAGTTCTGACCATGATGCGCCGCCTGCGCGCTCGCGCACCTCGCGCCTGAGCACGTGGCTGCATGCTGGAGCGAACTATCACCTGGAGCACCACCTTTATCCGAGTGTGCCCTGCTGGCGCCTGCCACGCGTGCATCGACAACTGATCGAACAGGGCTGGTACGCCGACAAGCAGCATTTGCTCGAACCCGGTTTTCTCAGGGCGTTCCGGTATGCCTCGGGACGCCACCCCTACAGCGCAAGACACTGACCCCAACCTCATGGACAACGTGCCTGACCATCAGGCCGCAGGAGCACCTATGTCGTTCGACATCGATAGCCACATCGCGCATGAGCGCGAGCAACTGTTCACGCACCCCTTGTTTGCAGGCATTCGCACTGTCGAAGACGTGCGCACGCTGATGGAAATCCATGTGTTTGCAGTCTGGGACTTCATGACGCTACTCAAGCGCATCCAGCGTGACCTTACATGCGTGAACCTGCCTTGGGTGCCGCCTACGCACATCACGGCAGCGCGCCTGATCAACGAGATCGTCGTGGGCGAGGAAACCGACGAGCACCCTGACGGTGGCTTCATCAGTCACTTGGACCTTTACCTGATCGCCATGGAAGAAATCGGCGCCGACACATCGGTATTCCGCCGCTTCCTGGCCACCATCCAGTCTGGCGAGTCCCTGGCCAAAGCCCTTGCCGACCCGCGCATTCCACTGCCGGCGAAGGTCTTCGTCTGTCAGACGCTCGACGTGGCGCAGCACGGTGCTACCGAGGCGGTCTTGGCGTATTTCTTCTTCGGTCGTGAAGACATCATCCCCGACATGTTCGGGGGACTGCTCAAGGAATGGTCGGTCAGCGAGGCCGATGCCCCTATGTTCACTTACTACCTCAAGCGCCATATCGAGATGGACGGTGATGATCATGGGCCGGCCGCCAAACGCATCATCGCGGAGATCGTCACCACGCCAGAGCAGCACCGCAATATGGTCGAGAACGCTCGCAGCGCGATCGTCTCGCGAATTGCGTTGTGGGACGGTGTCCAGCACCTGATGGGACAAGCCGCGCCAGCAACGCGTCCCCATGAGACCCACGCTCGGCTCGCCGTCAGCGTCTGATCGCCTCGTGACGCTCGACGTCACGGCACCTTCCATGTGCATGGAGTACGCAAGACATGACCCAGGGTAAGCTCATCAAGCTGACGCTCTGTGCAGGCGTGATCGGCGGCCTGCTGTTGCTAGGCTGGCAACGGTGGGCTTATGCCAAGGCCTATGTCAGCACCGACAATGCCGAGCTCGACGGTGTGATCATTCCGGTCCGCGCCAAGCTCTCCGGCGTGGTGACACAGGTGCCGGTCGCCGACAATATGCCAGTGGCCACCGGTGACCTGCTGTTTCAGGTCCGCGACAGCGAGTACCGCCAGCAGCTTGCGCAGCGCCAGGCCCATTGGCAAGCACTGCGTGTGACAGCTGGCCAGGATGGCAGCCCAGGCCAGTTGGACAGCCAGATCCTGGGTGCCATGGCGCGACGTCAGGCGGCCGAGGCCGCTCTGGCGCAGTCGCACGCGACCCTCGAGCAGGCGCGCAACGATTACCAGCGTGCCCGTCGCCTTCACGCCCAGGGCGCAACCAGCACTCAGGACCTGGAGACGATCAAGGCGCGATTCGATGCGTTGAATCACGCTCAGGAGGTGGCACGGGGCAACTCGCGCGCCGCCGCTCAGAACACGTTGGCCAATCAGGCCGAACTCAAGGCACAGGACTACCGCATCACCGCAGCCCGGGCCGAACTCGAGCTTGCACGGATCCGGCTCGAAGACACCCGGCAGACAGCGCCACTGCCCAGCATCGTGTCCAAGAAAGAGGTGGAACCTGGTCAGTACGTGGTGGCCGGTCAGAAGCTGATGAGCCTGATCGGCATCGAACCGTTGTGGATCACGGCCAATTTCAAGGAAACCCAGGTCGGGCGTGTGCGTATCGGACAAAAGGCTCGAATCACGGTGGATGCGTTCCCTGACACGACCTTTGCCGGGACGGTACAGAGCTTGGCGCCTGCCACAGGCGCACGGTTCTCGTTATTGCCACAGGAAAACGCGACCGGCAACTTCACCAAGGTCGTCCAGCGCGTCCAAGTGCGAATCGCGCTGGACGACGTTCCAACCTCGTACAGTCGTTTGCTGAGCCCTGGCATGAGCGCCTTCGTCGAGGTCGAGGCGCATGAGCCAGATGGTGCAGTGCCATGAAGTCGCCGTACCTGATCGCCTTTACGGTGACGCTGGTGTCGATGATGGAGTTGCTGGACGTCACCATCGTCAACGTCGCCATTCCCAGCCTGATGGGCAGCTACGGCGCATCGGTCGATGAGATTTCGTGGGTTTCGACCGGCTATGTGGTAGCCAACGTCGTGATTCTGCCGGCCAGCGGCTGGCTCTCGGCCTGGTTCGGTCGACGTCGCTACTACCTGGTCTCGACAGCCACTTTCGTAGTCGCGTCACTGGGGTGCGCGATGTCCAACGAGCTCTGGCAACTGGTGGGCTTTCGAGTGCTGCAAGGGCTGGCCGGCGGCGGCTTGCTGGGGATCTCGCAAGCCATCATCTACGACGTGTTCCCCAAGGAAAAAGTCAGCACGGGCATGGCGCTGTACGGCGTTGGCGTGATGATGGGGCCGACCCTGGGACCGAGCGTCGGCGGTTACCTGATCGACGCGCTGTCGTGGCACTGGATATTTCTGATCAACCTGCCGATCGGCGCGGTCGCCCTGCTGCTGTGCTGGCTGTGCATCACCGACTCGGCCAATGAGCGCAAGCCCAGCCAGGTCGACTACAGCGGCTTCTGCCTGTTGGCCGTTGGCGTCGGCAGCTTGCAGATCCTGCTGGAGCGCGGCGAACACTGGGACTGGTTCGAGTCGGACTGGACAGTGGCGTGCTTGTTGCTGAGCACCTTCAGCCTGCTGGGGTTCTTCTGGTGGGAACGACGGGCGGCCCAGCCGATCGTGAACGTCGCGCTGTTTCAGGACCGTGAATTCCTGATGGGGTGCATATGCGCTTTCTGCGTCGGCTTCGGCCTGTACAGCACACTGTTCATGGTGCCGCTGTTCCTGCAGACGCTGCTCCAGCAAAGCGCCTACCAGAGCGGGCTGGTAATTTTCCCAGGCGCTGTGGCCAGCGCCATCAGCACCCTGGTCATCGGCAAGCTTTCGCAAGAGAACAAGATCGACGAACGCGTGTTCGTGACCTTGGGCATCGCCCTGTACTGCTATGCGATGTACCTGCATACGCAGTTCACCCTGGCGAGCAACCCCGACACGCTCTACTGGCCGCTGGTCATCCGTGGCCTGGGGTTGGGCATGATCTTCGTGCCACTGACCAACCTGGCCATGCGCCGACTGCCAGTGCACCTGGTCTCGGGAGGCTCTGGCGTGCTCAACCTGATGCGCCAGTTGGGCGGCAGCGTCGGTATCGCCATCGCCGCCACCTTGCTGACGCGCTATGCCTGGGAGCGCTATCGCCTGCTCTCCGAGCATGTCACCGAGTCAGCGCTGGTGGCGGGAGGCTGGGGCGGTACCGCCAAGGATCCGCTGTTCCTGTCACTGGGCCTGTCAGGCCAGCAGTCGATCGTCCTGATGCCTTATCTGGAGGCGCGCGAGCAGGCGCAGATGCTGGCCTTCAGCATGCTGTTCGGCACCTTGGGAGCCGTCATGGCAATCGGTCTTCCCATGGTGCTGCTCATGCGTCGCAGCACCCTTGCCCGCTAGCCATTCGATGGAGCCATCCCGTGCGTATTCCCAGGCTTTACCCTGACTTCTCCTCCTCGCTGGTCCTGCTCGGTGGGCTGACATTGTCCTTGGTCTGGTCGCCGGCATCGGGCAGCGACCTGTATGCGCTTTACCAGCGCGCGCTCACCCATGACATGGCATTGGCCGCCGTGCAGGCCCAGACCGCCGCGACGGCAGAGCAACAGGTGCAACGTCGTGCCGATCTGCTGCCCAGCCTTTCGGCCACCGGAGGCGCCGCCTGGGTCGATGCGCAGGAGAGCGATCACTATCGACGTAACCGCGATCATTCCAGTGCCTATGCGGTCGTGCTGACTCAACCGCTGCTGCGCTGGCAGAACGTGATCGCCCACGACCAGAGCAAACTGCTGGTGAGCGCGGGTGAGATAGAGGTCGAGCAGGCGCGTCAGGACCTGATGCTGCGTGTATCGCGCGCCTATTTCGACGTTCTGTTGGCTCAGGAAGTTCTGGAAACGCGTGCGCGACAGCTACGCACGCTGGTCCAGCAGCGCGCGCGAATCCAGCGCTTGCTGAACGAAGGAGCTACTACCGAGAACGCGCTGGCACAGGTTCAGGCCCGTCATGACGGAGCCCAGGCCGACCAGATCGCTGCCCGAGGGCAACTGGACCTGGCCATCGAAGCACTGGCGCAGTTGACCGCCAGCCGCCGCATGCCGTTGGCCAGCCTTGGCCATGACATTCGTTTCCAGACGCCGGAGCCGGCGTCGATGGATGCCTGGGCACGCCAGGCGCAGACCAGCAGCCTGGCTGTCCAGGCCGCCGAGCTCGCCCAACGTACGGCGCACATGGGCATCGAGCGTGAGCGCGCCGGGCACTTGCCGACGGTCGATCTGATTGCCGCCCACGGGCGCTTTTCTGCCGTAGGCGGCGACCTGTACGACGTGACCTTGCCAGAGGCACGCTACCGCCAGACGGTGGTCGGCCTCAAACTGGACATTCCGCTGTACGCCGGCGGGCGCACCATGAGTCAGGTTCGCGAAGCGCAGGCACTGGAATACAAAGCCCGCGACAGACTGGAAGAAGCGCGCCGCACGGCGGCCCTAAGCGCGCGTCAGGCTTACCTGCGCGTCACCAGTGGCCTGAGTCGCTACCAGGCACTCAGGCAGGCGCTGGTGTCGAGCGAGGCCAACCTGAGCGCGGTGACTCACGAGTTCGAGGCCGGTGCACGCCTCGATACCGACGTACTCGATGCCCAGCAGCGTGTCAGCGACACCCGCCAGCGGCTGGCCGAGCAGCGTCACACCGTACTCATGGCCCAGCTCGAGCTGCTGGCCTCCAGCGGGAGCCTGGACGATGCCAGCCTGCGTCGTGTGAGTGATTGGCTGCAGTGAACGCCTACGCGCCCTGAGCGCCGCCTGTCGAACCCTGGCGTCTGGCTTGCGCCAGAATGCAGAACGCCCGGTGCAGAGCACCGGGCGTTCAGGGACCTGTGGGTCCGATGGCCTGGGCACCGCTCCCTTTCAGGACCGGCACCCTACCAAGCCAATCAGTTCTTGGCTTTCTTGGCAGCGCGGGTACGCTCGCCTTCGTCGAGGATCTTCTTGCGCAGACGGATCGACTTCGGCGTCACTTCGCACAGCTCGTCTTCCTGGATGTATTCCAGCGCCTGTTCCAGGGTGAAGCGAACCGGCGGCACCAGGGCGATGACTTCGTCTTTACCCGAAGCACGCATGTTGTCGAGCTTCTTGCCCTTGGTCGGGTTGACGCCCAGGTCGTTGTCGCGGCTGTTCTGACCGATGATCTGGCCGCCGTAGATTTCCTGGCCATGCTCGACGAACAGCTTGCCGCGCGCTTGCAGGGTTTCCAGCGAGTAGGTCAGGGCCTTGCCGGTCTCGACCGAAACCAGAACGCCGTTGAGGCGACCGGACATGTGGCCGGACTTCACGTTGTCGTAGCGATCGAAGATCGAGGTCAGGATGCCTGCACCGTTGGTCAGGGTCAGGAACTGGTTACGGAAGCCGATCAGACCGCGAGCCGGGATGTTGTATTCCAGGCGCACACGACCCTTGCCATCCGGGACCATGTTGGTCAGGTCGCCCTTACGCAGGCCCATCTCTTCCATGACCTTGCCCTGGGATTCCTCAGGGATGTCGATGGTGACGTTTTCGAACGGTTCCTGCTTGGCGCCGTTCACTTCGCGGATGATCACTTCCGGACGGCCCAGGGCCAGTTCGAAGCCTTCGCGACGCATGGTTTCGATCAGTACCGACAGGTGCAGCTCGCCACGGCCCGAGACCTTGAACTTGTCTGGGGAATCGGTTTCTTCAACGCGCAGGGCCACGTTGTAGAGCAGTTCCTTGTCCAGACGGTCCTTGATGTTGCGGCTGGTGACGAACTTGCCTTCTTTGCCGCAGAACGGCGAATCGTTGACCTGGAAGGTCATGGAAACGGTCGGCTCGTCGACGGTCAGCGGCTTCATCGCCTCGACGGCAGTCGGGTCGCACAGGGTGTCGGAGATGAACAGCTCGTCGAAACCGCTGATGCAGACGATGTCGCCGGCCTGGGCTTCCTCGACGTCCACACGGTGCAGACCGTGGTGGCCCATCAGCTTGAGGATACGGCCGTTACGCTTCTTGCCGTCGGCATCGATGGCAACGACCGGAGTGTTCGGCTTGATGCGACCACGGGCGATGCGGCCGACGCCGATGACGCCGAGGAAGCTGTTGTAGTCCAGCGCGGAGATCTGCATCTGGAACGGGCCGTCACGGTCGACCGCTGGGGCAGGCACGTGATCGACGACCGCTTGGTACAGCGGGGTCATGTCTTCGGCCATGGCGGTGTGGTCCAGACCGGCGATGCCGTTCAGGGCCGAGGCGTAGACGACCTGGAAGTCCAGTTGCTCGTCGGTGGCGCCGAGGTTGTCGAACAGGTCGAAGATCTGGTCCAGAACCCAGTCAGGACGCGCGCCCGGACGGTCGACCTTGTTGATCACGACGATCGGCTTGAGGCCGGCTTCGAAGGCTTTCTTGGTCACGAAGCGGGTTTGCGGCATCGGGCCGTCTTGAGCGTCGACCAGCAGCAGCACGGAGTCGACCATCGACATCACACGCTCCACCTCGCCACCGAAGTCGGCGTGGCCGGGGGTGTCGACGATGTTGATGTGGTAGCCGTTCCAGTTGATGGCGGTGTTCTTCGCCAGAATGGTGATGCCGCGCTCTTTTTCCTGGTCGTTGGAGTCCATGACGCGCTCGTCATTGAGCTCGCCGCGCTCCAGGGTGCCGGACTGACGCAGCAGCTTGTCGACGAGGGTGGTCTTGCCATGGTCGACGTGGGCGATGATGGCGATGTTACGCAGATTTTCGATCACAACTGTATCTCGATCAGAGGATTCGGTCGCCGCCCAGTGTAGGCGGCCAATAAGAACAAACAGTGCTCAGCAGGCCCGTTGGTCGGGAGGGCGATGGCGGATACTGCCGCCATACAGCCCCGGCGTCTTATGTCGGACGATAAACACGCACATTGGCATGTCCCTCACTGAGCAGGTGATGCGCATGCAGGCGGCTCATGACGCCTCTGTCGCAATAAAGCAGGTACTGCCGGTTGGCATCGAGCTGCTTGAACCGGTTGTTGATCGCGTAGAACGGCAACGCCTGAACCTCGATGCCGTCGAGCAGCAGCGGCGCGTCTTCCTGGGCATCGGGGTGGCGGATGTCGAGGACGATCTGGCCGGGCAGCGCCTCGCCGACCTCCTCGACCGCCACGTCCTTGCCCAACTCGTCGATGACGTTGTCGATCGAGATGAAGCGGGCGCGTTCCAGGGCGCGCTCGAGCACCGCCATGTCGAATTCCTGCTCCTCACGCACCACGCGGTGCGGCTTGGCGCAGGTGGTCGGGTTCACCGAGATCACGCCGCAGTATTCGGGCATGTGCTTGGCGAACTCGGCGGTACCGATCTGGTAGGCGGTGTCGATGATGTCTTGCTTGTGGCTGGCCAGCAACGGGCGCAGGACCAGCTTGTCGGTGGCCTGGTCGATGATCGCGAGGTTCGGCAGGGTCTGACTCGACACCTGGGAGATCGCCTCGCCGGTGACCAGCGCGTCGATCTGCAGCCGCTCGGCGATGGTGGCCGAGGCACGCAGCATCATGCGCTTGAGGGTCACGCCCATGTAGCTGTCGTCGACCTTGCCGAGGATCTCGCCGACCACTTCCTCGAACGGCACGCTGACGAACAGCACGCGCTGGCTGCTGCCGAACTTCTTCCACAGGTAGTGGGCGACTTCCATCACGCCCAGCTCGTGGGCGCGCCCACCCAGGTTGAAGAAGCAGAAGTGGGTCATCAGGCCGCGGCGCATCATCTGGTAGGCGGCGACCGTGGAGTCGAAGCCGCCGGACATCAGCACCAGGGTCTGCTCCAGAGCACCCAGCGGATAGCCGCCGATGCCGGGGTGACGGGTGTGCACGATGAACAGGCGCTGGTGACGGATCTCCAGGCGCACTTCCACCTCGGGGTGCTTGAGGTCGATGCCGGCGGCGCCGCACTGCTGGCGCAGCTGGCTGCCGACGTAGCGGTCGACGTCCATCGAGGTGAAGTCATGATGCCCGGCACGCTTGCAGCGCACCGAGAAACGCTTGCCGGCCAGCAGCGGGCCGAAATGCGCGCGGCACTTGTCGACGATGTCGTCGAAGTCGCCCAGCGGGTATTCCTCGACCTGCAGGAAATGCGCGATACCCGGCATGCAGCTCATGCGCTCGACCATCTCGCGCTGGAGCTTTTCGTCCTCGACCTGGGTGTTGACCTCGAGATTGTCCCAGACACCATCGACCGACAGCGCCGGATCCAGGTCCTTGAGCACAGTACGGATGTTCTTGCCAAGCTGGCGGATGAAGCGCTTGCGCACCGGCCGGCTCTTGATGGTGATCTCTGGGAAGACTTTGACGATAAGTTTCATGAAAGCGGTGCGCGCATGCCTGCCGAAAATGAGGGGCGCGAATTATAGCGGAAATGCCTGAGGATTTGAGCAACTTTTGTACAAACGGTTTGCCACGCCCCAATTTGGTGCGACCATTTGAAATCTTGCCTCCAAAGGGTGCGCGTCCAACCGCACACATCGGCCTAATGCCGCGCTCAGGCATGCAGGTGGCGCTGACTGGCCATTTTCGGGCACTGGCATGCAATTTGCTCCCTTGTGAGGCAGGTAAGCTTGGCCGACTATGCGGGCCCAGCGACACCCTTTTCCAGGGCAGCGGCCTACCGCGTCCTAGACCATCCGGAGGACAACATGTCGAAGTCGGTTCAACTCATCAAAGATCATGACGTCAAGTGGATTGATCTGCGTTTCACGGACACCAAAGGCAAGCAGCAACACGTCACCATGCCAGCTCGCGATGCGCTGGAAGACGACTTCTTCGAAGCTGGCAAGATGTTCGACGGCTCCTCCATCGAGGGCTGGAAAGGCATTGAAGCGTCCGACATGATCCTCCTGCCGGATGACAGCACCGCCGTGCTGGACCCGTTCACCGAAGAGCCGACCCTGATCCTGGTCTGCGACGTGATCGAGCCGTCCACCATGCAAGGCTACGACCGCGACCCACGTGCCATCGCCCGTCGCGCCGAGGAATACCTCAAGTCCACCGGCATCGGCGACACCGTGTTCGTCGGCCCGGAGCCTGAGTTCTTCATCTTCGACGAAGTGAAGTTCAAGTCCGACATCTCCGGCTCGATGTTCAAGATCTACTCCGAGCAGGGTTCCTGGATGACCGACCAGGCCGTCGAAGGCGGTAACAAGGGCCACCGTCCAGGCGTCAAGGGTGGCTACTTCCCGCTGCCGCCGGTCGACCACGACCACGAAATCCGCACCGCCATGTGCAACGCCCTGGAGGAAATGGGCCAGATCGTCGAAGTTCACCACCACGAAGTGGCGACCGCCGGTCAGAACGAAATCGGCGTGAAGTTCAACACCCTGGTGGCCAAGGCCGACGAAGTCCAGACCCTGAAGTACTGCGTGCACAACGTCGCCGACGCCTATGGTCGTACCGCGACCTTCATGCCAAAGCCGCTGTACGGCGACAACGGCTCGGGCATGCACGTGCACATGTCGATCTCCAAGGACGGCAAGAACACCTTCTCCGGTGAAGGCTATGCCGGCCTGTCCGACACCGCCCTGTACTTCATCGGCGGCATCATCAAGCACGGCAAGGCCCTGAACGGCTTCACCAACCCGGCCACCAACTCCTACAAGCGTCTGGTGCCAGGCTTCGAAGCGCCGGTCATGCTGGCCTACTCGGCACGCAACCGCTCGGCCTCGATCCGTATCCCGTACGTGTCCAGCCCGAAGGCCCGTCGTATCGAAGCGCGCTTCCCGGACCCGGCGGCCAACCCATACCTGTGCTTCGCCGCTCTGCTGATGGCGGGCCTGGACGGCATCCAGAACAAGATTCACCCAGGCGACGCCGCCGACAAGAACCTGTACGACCTGCCGCCAGAAGAGGCCAAGCAGATCCCGCAGGTCTGCGGCAGCCTGAAAGAAGCCCTGGAAGAGCTGGACAAGGGCCGCGCCTTCCTGACCAAGGGCGGCGTCTTCTCCGACGACTTCATCGATGCCTACATCGAGCTGAAGTCCGAAGAAGAAATCAAGGTGCGCACCTTCGTGCACCCACTGGAGTACGACCTGTACTACAGCCTGTAATGCACTGACGTCCTGACGTCGAGTCATACGAAACGGCCTCCTCTGGAGGCCGTTTTTCATTTTCCGATCGCTATTTGGGAAGCGTCTGACTTGAGCGCCTGGGCACAAAGAGCAGACTCGACGTCTTGCCCCCCGGAGACGCTCCCATGCGCCCTACCCTGCTCCTGCCGCTGATCCTGACTGCCTTCGCCAGTGTCTCCTCTGCCACGCCCGTCGAATCGAGACTGGAACCCCTATTGGACCTCATCGAGCGCAGGCTGGACATTGCCGAAGCCGTCGCCTTGCACAAGTGGGACCTTGGACAACCCGTTCAGGACGATGAGCGCGAGCGACAGATCATCGCCAGCGTGCGCCGTGAAGCGCCAAAGCATGGGCTGGATCCCGACCGGGCAGAAGCGTTCTTCGTCAATCAGATAAACGCCGGAAAGCTGATCCAGCTGATCCTGCTGGACCGTTGGAGGAACAGCCAACAGGCGCCCAACACGCCGCGCCAAGACTTGCGCACCGAGCTGCGACCTCAACTCGACGCCTTGCAGCACGAACTGCTACGCAGCTTTGCTCTCTTCGAAAAACCCGATGCCGTAGCCTGCGAACCGTGGTTGGGTCACGCAACGATTTCCCGCTCGAACGACATCCTCCGACAAGCGGCGCTCGGCGTTGCCACCCTGCAACTGTGCGAAGAGGCCTGATACAGTCGATGCTCTAATTTGGTGCGCTTCACCCGAGGGCCAGGGCACGCGCACTCTTTTATGGGGCACTCATCGGGAGAACACTGCCCACCTTGGGTAGGGCACGCCCGAATATAGGTCTTTTCATCGAAACGCCGCTTCTTTTCGGAGCCTTGGTTTGTTTCTTGCATTTCTCGGGAACCATGGATCGCCAAGGCGCCCGCCGACGGTCCGCACCGAGGCAGCCATGTGCCAAAAGAGGTCGACGACGCCCCATGACCATCAGTGATGCGCTGCACCGTCTGCTCCTGGACAACCTCACCACCGCCACCCTACTGCTCGACAGTGCGCTGCGCCTGGAATACATGAACCCGGCCGCCGAGATGCTGCTGGCGGTCAGTGGTCAGCGCAGCCACGGGCAGTTCATCAGCGAGCTGTTCACCGAGTCGGCCGAGGCGCTCAATTCGCTGCGCCAGGCCGTCGAACAGGCCCACCCCTTCACCAAGCGCGAAGCGCAGCTGACCTCGCTCAATGGCCAGAGCCTGACCGTCGACTACGCCGTCACGCCGATCCTCAATCAAGGCCAGACCTTGTTGCTGCTGGAAGTGCACCCGCGTGACCGCCTGCTGCGCATCACCAAGGAAGAAGCGCAACTGTCCAAGCAGGAGACCACCAAGATGCTGGTGCGTGGCCTGGCCCACGAGATCAAGAACCCGCTGGGCGGCATCCGTGGCGCCGCCCAGTTGCTGGCCCGGCAGCTGCCCGGAGATGACCTGCGCGACTACACCAACGTGATCATCGAGGAAGCCGACCGCCTGCGTAACCTGGTCGACCGCATGCTGGGCTCGAACAAGTTGCCCTCGCTGGCCATGACCAACATCCATGAGGTGCTGGAGCGGGTCTGCAGCCTGGTGGAGGCCGAAAGCCAGGGCGTCATCACCCTGGTGCGCGACTACGACCCGAGCCTGCCGGACGTGCTGATCGATCGCGAGCAGATGATCCAGGCCGTGCTGAACATCGTGCGCAACGCCATGCAGGCGATCGGTGCGCAGAACGAGCTGCGCCTGGGCCGCATCACCTTGCGCAGCCGCGCCATGCGCCAGTTCACCATCGGCCATACCCGGCACCGCCTGGTGGCCCGTGTCGAGATCATCGACAACGGCCCCGGCATTCCTGCCGAGCTGCAGGACACCCTCTTCTACCCCATGGTCAGCGGACGCCCGGACGGTACCGGGCTGGGCCTGGCCATCACCCAGAACATCATCAGCCAGCATCAGGGCCTGATCGAATGTGACAGCCATCCAGGCCACACCACGTTCTCGATCTTCCTGCCCCTGGAACAAGGAGCCACCGTCTCATGAGTCGAAGTGAAACCGTCTGGATCGTCGACGACGACCGCTCGATCCGCTGGGTGCTGGAAAAAGCCCTGCAGCAAGAGGGCATGAACACCCAGAGTTTCGACAGCGCCGACGGTGTCATGGGCCGCCTGGCTCGCCAGCAGCCGGACGTGATCATTTCCGATATCCGCATGCCGGGCGCCAGTGGCCTGGACCTGCTAGCGCAGATCCGCGAGCAGTATCCGCGGCTGCCGGTGATCATCATGACCGCGCATTCCGACCTGGACAGTGCCGTGGCGTCCTACCAGGGGGGCGCGTTCGAGTACCTGCCCAAGCCGTTCGACATCGACGAAGCCGTGGCGCTGGTCAAGCGCGCCAACCAGCATGCGCAGGAACAACAAGGCCTGAGCGCGCCGGCGGCCCTGGCCCGTACGCCCGAGATCATCGGCGAGGCGCCGGCGATGCAGGAGGTCTTCCGGGCCATCGGGCGATTGAGCCATTCCAACATCACCGTCCTGATCAACGGCGAGTCCGGGACCGGCAAGGAATTGGTGGCGCATGCCCTGCACCGACACAGCCCACGTGCTGCCGCGCCCTTCATCGCCCTGAACATGGCCGCGATCCCCAAGGACCTGATGGAGTCCGAGCTGTTCGGCCATGAGAAAGGCGCGTTCACGGGGGCGGCCAACCTGCGCCGTGGCCGCTTCGAACAGGCCGATGGCGGTACGCTGTTTCTCGACGAGATCGGCGACATGCCTGCCGACACCCAGACCCGACTGCTGCGCGTGCTGGCCGATGGTGAGTTCTACCGGGTAGGCGGGCACATTCCGGTGAAAGTGGATGTGCGCATCATCGCGGCGACCCACCAGAACCTGGAAACCCTGGTGCAGGCGGGCAAGTTCCGCGAGGACCTGTTCCATCGCCTGAACGTGATCCGCATCCACATTCCACGCCTGGCCGATCGCCGTGAAGACATCCCGACCCTGGCGCGGCACTTCCTGGGTCGCGCCGCGCAGGAGCTGGCGGTCGAGCCAAAACTGCTCAAGCCGGAGACCGAGGCGTTCATGCGCAACCTGCCCTGGCCGGGCAACGTTCGCCAACTGGAGAACACCTGTCGCTGGATCACCGTGATGGCGTCGAGCCGTGAGGTGCTGATCGGCGACCTGCCGCCTGAGCTGTTGAACCTGCCTCAGGACGCGGCGCCGGTCTCCAACTGGGAACAGGCCTTGCGCCAGTGGGCCGACCAGGCCCTGGCGCGCGGCCAGACCAGCCTGCTGGACAGCGCCGTGCCGAGTTTCGAGCGGATCATGATCGAGACCGCACTCAAGCACACGGCGGGGCGTCGACGCGATGCCGCCGTGCTGCTGGGCTGGGGGCGCAACACGCTGACGCGCAAAATCAAGGAACTGGAAATGAACGTCGGCGGCTCGGAAGAGGATGATGCCGACTGACAGGGGGTGAGGAACGGCGCAGGGAGGCGCCGAATGCACCGTGCGTGTGCCTGCTGCACCGCATCAAGGCACTTTCACGGGTCATCCTGGTCGAGCTACCGCCACGCGCGGCGGTTTCACGGGGTTTTCCGAACCTGGCACGGCATCTGCAATAGTCCAGGTACTTACCGTTTTGGGGACCTCGGTACAGGCAGGCCGAGACATCCCCTCTTTTATTCGCGCAGCGTCACCCGCACCCGCCAGCGCCCCGCCTCCTCTGCACCGTGCCAGTCACCGTGCAGGGGGCGAGCGGCCACCAGAGTCAGAAACATTCCCTCCTTGCGTGCACGTACCTGCCAGGCCACAGGCTTGCCTTGCCATTGCACATGCCCACGCGCCGGCGTACCCGTCGCCTCGAAGAGCACGGCCACAGTGCCGTCGACCAGCTCACCGTGCAGTTTCGGCGCCTCGTCGAACCAGAGGTCCAGGCCACCTTCCTGCACCTGGATCTGTTCGAGCACGGGCGTCTGGGGTGTGGTCAGACGCCCGATCATCAGGCCGACCAGCACCCCGAACAACGCCAAGGACAGCAGCATGCGCTTCCAGGCCTTATAACGCGGGTCCGGTTCAGGGGTAGAATGCTCGCCATCTTCGTGCTTGGAGCCGTGCATGTTTCACGTGATCCTTTTTCAACCTGAAATTCCGCCGAATACCGGCAACATCATTCGCCTGTGCGCCAACAGTGGCTGCGCCCTGCACCTGATCGAACCGATCGGCTTCGAGCTGGACGACAAACGCCTGCGCCGTGCCGGGCTGGACTACCACGAGTATGCCACGCTCAAGCGTCACGAAAGCCTGGCGCAGTGCCTGGAAAGCCTGGGACAGCCACGTGTGTTCGCGTTCACGACCAAGGCGTCGCACCCGTACCACGAGGTGGCCTACGTGCCAGGGGATGCGTTTCTGTTCGGGCCGGAGAGCCGCGGGCTACCGGCCGACGTGCTCGACAGCCTGCCGGCCGAACAGCGGGTGCGACTGCCGATGCAGCCTGGGTGCAGGAGCTTGAACCTGTCCAATACCGTGGCGGTGGCGGTGTATGAGGCATGGCGGCAGCAAGGCTTCGCGTGAGGCGCAGCGGCGTTCGACGGGTTCACGGCAGTGAACGAGCGAGGCAGTGAAGTCGCCGGCCCTATCGCTGGCAAGTCCAACCGTCCCTCATTCCAAGCCACTGCCCCAGCATCAGCCTACTGATTGGCCTTGTGGGAGCGGGCTTGCCCGCGATGGCGGTAGTCGCTTCGCTGAACGATCAACGTGATGAAGCCCGGAAGGCAGATACAAAGGGGTATCGGCCCGAGACGAGCGTCTCGGGCCGAGGGTCGTGCCTTACTGCAGCGACGGCGCCTCGCCGGCTTCCTGCATGCGCTGCATTTCTTGCGCGTACAACGCGTCGAAGTTGACCGGCGACAGCATCAGGGCCGGGAACGAGCCACGGGTCACCAGGCTGTCGAGGGTTTCGCGCGCGTAGGGGAACAGGATGTTCGGGCAGAACGCACCCAGGGTGTGGCTCATCGAAGCCGCATCGAGGTTCTTGATCAGGAAAATGCCTGCCTGCTGAACTTCGGCGATGAATGCGACTTCTTCACCGTTCTTGACGGTGACCGACAGCGTCAGCACGACTTCATGGAAGTCGCCTTCCAGGGCTTTTTGCTTGGTGTTCAGGTCCAGCGCGACGCTCGGCTCCCACTGCTGGCGGAAGATCGCCGGGCTTTTCGGGGCCTCGAACGACAGGTCACGCACGTAGATGCGCTGCATGGAGAACTGCGGGGAAGTGTCTTCGGCCGCGCCGGTGGTCTGTTGGTCAGTCATGGCAGATCCTTATCCTGAAGAAGGTGGAACAGTGGAGGCATCACGCCCCGAGCAGCGTGTCGAGCCGACCGGCGCGTTCGAGGGCGTGGAGTTCGTCGCAACCGCCGACGTGGGTGTCACCGATCCAGATCTGGGGCACCGAGGTGCGACCGGCTTTCTGGCTCATCTCGGCGCGCAACTGCGGCTTGCCATCGACCCTGATCTCCTCGAAGTCGACGCCTTTACGGGTAAGCAGCTGCTTGGCGCGGATGCAGTAGGGGCAATAATCGCTGGAGTAGATGAGG
Organism: Pseudomonas entomophila; assembly: GCF_013523165.1. Taxonomy (GTDB): domain Bacteria; phylum Pseudomonadota; class Gammaproteobacteria; order Pseudomonadales; family Pseudomonadaceae; genus Aquipseudomonas; species Aquipseudomonas entomophila_A. The sequence goes on along the minus strand of NZ_JAAMQI010000004.1, from coordinate 194,647 downwards.
ACGGGCTTCATATCACTTCACCAAAGGCAGGTTGTCGGCTTTCCAGCTGGACACACCGCCACTGAGCTTGGCGGCAGTAAAGCCGGACTTGAGCAGTTCACGGCAGTGCGTACCGGCATGCTGGCCCATGCTGTCGACCAGGATCAGGGTCTTGGCCTTGTGCTTTTCCAGCTCGCCCACACGACCGACCAGCTTGTCCTGCGGGATGTTCAAGGCGCCGACGATGTGGCCTGCGGCGTATTCCTTGGCGGTGCGGATGTCGACGACCACGGCCTTGTCGGCGTTGACCAGGGCGGTCAGCTGGCCGTTGCTCAGGCTCTGGCCGCCGCGGCGCATTTCGTTGAGCAGCAGCAGGATCAGCAGAACGACGAAGATCGCCACCAGGATGAAGTGGTTGGTAGCGAATTGAATCAGGTTGGCAACCATCGGTGGGTGTTCCAGGCGAGTGAAAATGTCGGCCAGTATACACACCGCCCCTGACCCACCAAAGCCCGACGGACGCCTTGAAAGATCTTGTCACCCACCGGCGAAGCGACCCGATCGACGCCCCGGCGGACGAATGTTCGTCAGCCCGGGTGAATTTGCCCTAAAATGCGTGTCCTTATCCTCTTTGACAATTGTGAGTGGGATCCGATGACGAGTACGCCCAAACCCTTGGTCCTGATCATCCTGGATGGCTTCGGGCACAGCGAGAGCCCCGAGTACAACGCCATCCATGCCGCGAACACGCCGGTCTACGATCGCCTGCGCGCCACCCTGCCCCATGGGCTGATCTCGGGTTCCGGGATGGACGTCGGCCTGCCGGATGGACAGATGGGCAACTCCGAAGTCGGACACATGAACCTGGGTGCCGGGCGTGTGGTGTACCAGGACTTCACCCGCGTCACCAAAGCGATCCGCGATGGCGAGTTCTTCGAAAACCCGGTGCTGACCGGGGCCGTGGACAAGGCCGTCGGCGCCGGCAAGGCGGTCCACGTGCTTGGCCTGCTGTCGGACGGGGGCGTTCACAGTCACCAGGATCACCTGGTCGCCATGGTCGAGCTGGCCGCCCAGCGCGGCGCCGAGACGATTTACCTGCATGCCTTCCTCGACGGTCGCGACACCGCACCGCGCAGCGCCCAGGCGTCCATCGAGCTGATGGACGCCACTTTCGCCCGCCTGGGCAAGGGCCGCATCGCCAGCCTGATCGGTCGTTACTTCGCGATGGACCGCGACAACCGGTGGGACCGTGTCAGCGCGGCCTACAACCTGATCGTCGACAGCACTGCCGACTACAGCGCCGACACTGCCCTGGCCGGCCTGCAAGCCGCCTATGCGCGCGACGAGAGCGACGAATTCGTCAAGGCCACACGCGTTGGCGAGGCGGTCACGGTCGAAGACGGCGACGCGGTGATCTTCATGAACTTCCGGGCCGACCGTGCGCGTGAACTGTCGCGCGCGTTCGTCGAGCCGGACTTCAACGAATTCCCGCGGGCGCGCCTGCCCAAGCTCGCGGCCTACATCGGCCTGACCCAGTACTCGGCCAAGATTCCGGCCCCCGCAGCCTTCGCACCCGCCAGCCTGGACAACGTCCTGGGCGAGTACCTGGCCAAGCACGGCAAGACCCAGCTGCGCATCGCCGAGACCGAGAAATACGCCCACGTGACCTTCTTCTTCTCCGGGGGCCGCGAGGAGCCCTTCGAAGGCGAAGAGCGCATCCTGATCCCGTCGCCGAAGGTCGCGACCTACGACCTGCAGCCGGAAATGAACGCGCCGGAGGTCACCGACCGCATCGTCGAGGCCATCGAGCAGCAGCGGTTCGACGTGATCATCGTCAACTACGCCAACGGCGACATGGTCGGCCACACCGGCGTGTTCGCAGCGGCCGTCAAGGCGGTCGAGGCACTCGACACCTGCGTGGGCCGCATCGTCGAGGCGCTGGACAAGGTCGGCGGCGAAGCACTGGTGACGGCCGACCACGGCAACGTCGAGCAGATGGAAGACGAATGCACCGGCCAGGCGCACACCGCGCACACCACCGAGCCGGTACCGTTCATCTACGTCGGCAAGCGCAACCTCAAGGTGCGTGACGGCGGCGTCCTGGCCGACGTGGCGCCGACCATGCTCAAGCTGCTGGGCCTGCCACAGCCGGCCGAGATGACCGGCACGTCGATCCTGATCGACGCCTGAGCCGTGCCGTTCGCCAGCCAGCGGAGGCGGCCCAGGCCGTCGACGCCGGCTGGCGATGGCATCACCCGCGCCCTGGATGCCGGCAAGCATTTTTTTTGTGCGCCATGGCGGGCATACTAGGTCGATCTCCATCCCCGGTATGCCCACCCCATGCTTCGCGCCCTGATCCCCTTAGTCCTGACCTGCCTGCTGAGCCCGGCCTTCGCCGACGAACGCGCGCAGACCCAGCAACAGCTGGACGCCACTCGCCAGGATATCGTCGAGCTGCAAAAGGTCCTGCGTAAACTGGAAGCGGAAAAGTCCGGGGTGCAAAAAGACCTCAAGGCCACCGAAACCGATATCGGCACGCTGGAAAAGCAGGTGGAGGCCCTGCAGGAGTCGCTAAAAAAGACCGAGGGCGAGCTGGAGCGCCTTGATCTCGAGAAAAAAAAACTCCAGACCGCCCGCACCGAACAGCAGCGCCTGATCGCCATCCAGGCGCGCTCGGCCTACCAGAACGGCCGTGAGGAATACCTCAAGCTGCTGCTCAACCAGCAGAACCCCGAGCGCTTCGCCCGCACCCTGACCTATTACGATTACCTGAGCAAGGCACGCCTGACGCAACTGCATGCCTTCAACCAGACCTTGAAGCAACTGGCAGGCGTCGAGCAGGACATCGCCCGACAGCAGGCGCAACTGCTGGCCGAACGGGGCAACCTCGACAGCCGGCGCCAGGCACTCGAGGCGGTGCGCAGCGAGCGGCGCCAGGTGCTGGCCAAGCTCAACGCCGACATGAAGGACCGTGACCAGAAGCTTCAGGCGCGTCAGCAGGACCAGGCCGAACTGGGCAAGGTGCTCAAGACCATTGAAGAGACCCTGGCGCGCCAGGCGCGAGAAGCCGAAGAGGCGCGCCAGCGTGCCCTGCTCGCGCAGCAGGAGGCCGAACGCCGCCAACGTGAAGCACAAGCCCGTGCCCAGGCCAGCCGGGAGGCCCAGGACACCGCCCCGGCGCCCACCCCCGTCGCGCCACGCCCGTCTGCCGGCCCCGTGGTCAGCAGTGCCGGCGCCAGCTATGGCGGGGCTTTTTCTGCCGCTCGTGGAAAACTTCCATGGCCGGTCGATGGTCGACTGCTGGCACGTTTCGGCGATGCACGCGGCGGCGATGTCAGGGCCAAGTGGGACGGTGTGATGATCGGTGCGCCGGTCGGCACGCGGGTCCGCGCCGTGCATGGGGGCCGTGTGGTGTTCGCCGAGTGGTTGCGTGGCGCAGGGCTGTTGGTCATCCTCGACCATGGCAACGGCTACCTGAGCCTGTATGGTCACAACCAGAGCCTGCTCAAGAGCGCTGGCGATATCGTCAAAGCGGGTGAAGCCATATCCACCGTCGGCGACAGCGGTGGGCAGGAAAGCGCGGGCTTGTACTTCGCGATCCGTCAACAAGGCCGTCCGAGCGACCCGACCCAGTGGTGTCGAGGCTAGCCGGCGGTTCGTTCATCGTGCGGTGCAGTGTCGTTTCACGGCGCCGATGCTCCCCAGAGGGGCGCTACCAGGATCAGGAGTTCGTTCGACATGCTGCATTCGCCTCGCCTTTCCCAGTTGGCCCTGACCGTCGCCTTGGCGGTCGGTGCGCCTGCGTTGCTGGCCGCCGAGCCTGCGGCTCGTGTCGCCGTGCCGACCACCGAAGTCACGCCCCAGGGGCCGCTGCCGCTGGACGAGCTGCGGACCTTCGCCGAGGTGATGGACCGGATCAAGGCGGCCTACGTCGAACCGGTGGACGACAAGACCCTGCTGGAAAACGCCATCAAGGGCATGCTCAGCAACCTGGACCCGCACTCGGCCTATCTCGGCCCTGAAGACTTCCAGGAGCTGCAGGAAAGCACCAGCGGCGAGTTCGGTGGATTGGGCATCGAGGTCGGGATGGAGGACAACTTCCTCAAGGTCGTCTCGCCGATCGACGACACGCCTGCCTCGCGCGCCGGCATCCAGGCCGGGGACCTGATCGTCAAGATCAACGGCCAGCCCACGCGCGGCCAGTCCATGACCGAGGCGGTCGACAAGATGCGCGGCAAGATCGGCGACAAGATCACCCTGACCCTGATTCGCAACGGTGGCAATCCGTTCGACGTGACCCTGGCGCGCGCCGTGATCCAGGTCAAGAGCGTCAAGAGCCAGCTCATGGAGAGCGACTACGGCTACATCCGCATCACGCAGTTCCAGGTCAAGACCGGTGAGGAAGTCGGCAAGGCCCTGGCCAAGCTGCGCAAGGACAACGGCAAGAAGCTGCGCGGCATCGTGCTGGACCTGCGCAACAACCCAGGTGGCGTCCTGCAGTCGGCGGTCGAAGTGGCGGATCACTTCCTGACCAAGGGCCTGATCGTCTACACCAAGGGCCGGATCGCCAATTCCGAGCTGCGCTTCTCTGCCGACCCGGCCGACGCCAGCGAGCGTGTGCCCCTGGTGGTGCTGATCAACGGCGGCAGTGCCTCGGCTTCGGAAATCGTCGCAGGCGCCCTGCAGGACCACAAGCGTGCCGTGCTGATGGGCACCGACAGCTTCGGCAAGGGCTCGGTGCAGACCGTGCTGCCGCTGAACAACGACCGCGCCCTGAAGCTCACCACGGCCCTGTACTTCACCCCCAACGGGCGTTCGATCCAGGCCCAGGGCATCGTGCCGGACATCGAGGTGCGTCAGGCCAAGCTCACCGCCGAGGCCGACACCGAGAACTTCAAGGAAGCCGATCTGCAAGGTCATCTGGGCAATGGCAACGGCGGCGCCGACCGTCCCTCGGGCGGTGCGCGCAAGACACGCCCCCAGGACGATGACTTCCAGCTGAGTCAGGCCTTGAGCCTGCTCAAGGGCCTGAACATCACCAAGGGCGCCTGACCGCGCCCATGCGTGCGCTTCTGCTCGCTCTGCTCGGGTTGCTGGCCGGTGCCGTCCAGGCGGCGCCGGACAAGGCGTACCTGACGCTGATCATCGATGACCTCGGGCAGAACGTCGCGCGCGACAACCGGGTACTCGCCCTGCCAGGGCCGGTGACCTTGGCGATCATGCCCGATACCCCGCACGCCACCGACTTCGCGCGGCAGGGGCATGCCGCTGGCAAGACCGTGATCCTGCACATGCCCATGGATCCGGCGACCGGTCCCTATGCCTGGCACCCAGGAACGGCGATCGAGGTGCTGGCTGCACGCCTGGATCGCGCCCTGGAGAAGGTCCCCTACGCTGCCGGGCTCAACAACCACATGGGCAGTCGCATGACGTCGCAGCCTGCACCGATGGCCTGGCTGATGGGCGAACTGCAGCGCCGCGGCCTGTTCTTCGTCGACAGCCGCACCAGCGCAGCCACGGTGGCGGCGGCCAAGGCCCAGGCCATCGGCCTGGCGCACGTCTCGCGCGATGTCTTCCTGGACGACGTACGCACTCCCGAGGCGATCGCGGCGCAGTTGCGTCAAGGCATCGCCCTGGCCCGTCGCCAGGGCTCCGTCGTGCTGATCGGGCACCCCTACCCGCAAACGCTCGAGGTGCTGGAAAGGGAGCTGCCTTTGCTCGGGCGTCAGGGGGTGGTGTGGATCGACCTCCACCAGATGATCGCGCAACGCAGCAACCTGGCCATGCCCGCCCATGGCCGGCAGGGTGTCTACCCAGGTCGCTGACGCCTGGACGGTCGACTCAGTCGAAAGGAATCAGCCCGTCGACCTCATGGGGCTTCAGATCGCCCCGGTAGATCGCCAGCAGGTCCTTGCCAGTGGTCGCCGCGCGCAGTTGCGCCTCGCGGCCCAGCTTGCGCTGGGACCAGAGCTTGAGGTGACCCTTGCTGAAGGCAGGGCCCGGGGTGGTCGCTTCAGGATAATGGAAGTGCGCCTCCCACAACCCACTGCCCTTCGTCTGACCGGAAACAGGCTGACGTCGAATCTCGTACACGTCCAGGTAGTCGTGTTCTGACAACGGCTTGCGGGGCCCCGCACGCTCGACACGCACGGCGCCATGCTCGACCAGGAACCGCAAGCTGCTGGCCGAGGGATGACTGGTGGCCAGATAAAGGCCGACCAACAGATCACGGCGCGTATGCTGCAAGCGTTCACGGCTTTCGCTCAGTTCCAGGTGCAGGGCAGCGTCCTGGTCGGTACGAGGCAGCCTGGCCTGAACCTCCTCCAGTTTTTCGACGTGCAGATCGATGACCGAAGACAAACCGTGCGGCTCATCGGACCTGACGTACTGGCGAGCCAGACGGATGATCGATTCGACCTCACCGACCAGCGCCCTGCCACGCTGGCGCAGCGCATCAGGCGCGGGGGCGGTCTCAGGCGACTCCGAAGTGGCGGCCGGGTCTGGCTTGACCTCCTCTGCCCACTGAGAACCCTGGCGCCGGAACGTCTTGATCACCTGGTCAGTGCGCGCATCGCGCTGCTCGATCACCGGCACGCCGTCGATTTCGACCTCGGTCCCCACCACGCTGCGCCCCCGCTGGGTCTTGACCACGCGGCGCTTTCCACCTCGGCTGGCATACACCCTGGGCTGACGGGTGCGAGGCAAAGCGAGTTCCTTCTCGCGCACGGCCTGTGCCAACTCATGCTCGGCCTGCTCCTTGAGCCGGTTCAGCACGGTGCGGTACTCCTCGAGCGTTTCAAGGCGTACCACCGTGGTGGAGATACTGCGCAGGTAATCTGCCGAAGCAGCCGCCTCTTCATAGGCCTCCACGACGCTGGTCAATACGCTGATACGCTCTTCCACGCTCAATTCACTCTGGCTTAGATCCCCATGCGCGGCAGCGGCGCTTTGCAGCGATTCGCCAGTCAGATAGGCCTGGAAGGCTTTAAGCGTCTGCTCATCGCCTCCCGCCAGACGATCGAGACTCAGTTCGCCCAGATCCAGCAGTAGACGAACTTCCAAGTCCACGGCATTGACCTTGCGCTGTTCGATGACCCCGCTCAGGTAGACGGTCTTGTCCAGTTTGACGCCGGTATCAGGGTCCTTGAAGCTGATGGTCGGGTCATTGAGCGTCGCCTCCAGCAGACGATCGAAGTGCTGGGAAACGCTGATTGCATCCGCCTCCCATTTCACGACCTTTTCCAGCGTCGTACGGAAACGCCTGTATTGCTCGATCTCCGACGCCTCCTCAGGCAGGATCGCGATGGTATCGCTCAGGGTCTGCGCACCCGCCTCATTGATGAGCGACGCCAGTTCGTTATAGAGCAGCTTGCAGTTACCGATCAATTCCTGGCGTACTGCCCTGCGATGCAGGGCGATGGCTTCCTCCAGGGAAGCGTCGACATGCCTGAGGTCGAAGATCTCGCCTGCCACCTGATCGTTCTTCACGTCGAGGTCGACCAACGCTTTCATGTCGTACGTCACGGTTTCTCGGATCCGCTGGCGCAGGTCCTTGAGCAACGCCAGCTCGCGTGCCTGAAGCTCATCCGGATGCGCTATCGCCTCCAATTCGCCGATGCTATCTTCCTTCTCCAACAACAGGCGCCGGTGCGCCTCGAACACCTTGGCCTGTGCATTGCGCTGCGTTGTCAGTGTGTTCTCCTGTTCCTGGAGCGCCATCAAGCGGGCTCGATTCTGCTCACGCCTGAGTTCGACACGGCTCTTGGGCATGCCACCGCGCAGCGCCAGCGCCGAATCGACGCGCCAGACACCCTCGGTTCGCTGCAGCCAAGGCCCTTTCTCTCCCTGCGTATCGAGGATGCGCACCCCCTCCTGAGACACCTGGACCTCGTACGCATCGCCCCTCATCGAGACGTAGTGTCGATCACCGACCCTGTACAGGCCTGCCTGCTCAGGCGCATCGCGCAGATCGACGGACGAGCGCATGGCCCTGAGCCGTGCACGCTGGGTCGGCGTCAGGACGTTGAAGCCGTGTGCGCCACGCCATGAGAAATCCACGCTCGCCTCCCCCCTTGCCGCCAAGGCGTACGGCGCATCGAGGTGCCCTGCCCGTACGAGGGCCGTACGCTGCGGAACGCTGACCTCGGGCCTGGCCAGCCTGCCGGTGCTCGCTGCCAGCACGGGCTGCGCAAGGACCGGTGTCTCACGAGGGAGCTTCAGGTGAGCCACTGCCAGGCCCAGGTTGACGATCAGGTCGACGATCGCTGCCACGCGCTGCGCGCCCGTGCCGTGCGCCAGCACCGGCAGGTCCTGGCCCAAGGCCGCTATGCCTTGCGCCAGCCAGGCTACGGTCGCCACCGGACCGCGCACGACCAGGCTGACTGTATCGAACAGCAACCATGCCCCTCTGACCAGCGAAGCCCAGTGCTTCTCCGCAGTGGACCACGACCGGCGGTCAGCCAGCGCCACCAGCAGATCACGGTTGGCTTCGTACAGCCGCGTGTCGACGTCTTGTCGCCACAGGCGTTTGTGCAGGACGGCAGGCTTCACGGGCAGCAGAAAACCTGCCTCGTCGAGGATCGGTGTCAACCGATGAGGCTCGAGAAACCCCCCATTGTCGTAGACACGCCGGGCCTGGTCGGGAAGCCAGTCCAGCACACTGGTCTGCAATGCGCCTTCGCGCGCGATCGCGGACATGAGGGCGTCGAAGGTCTCGAAGACCATGAGCGGTGCATTCTCGTAGAGCGGCCGGTACAGCAGCACGTACGTCGGCTCGGCGCAAAACAGCACGTACATGCCACGCACCACATCGACGCCGTCGTCCTCTTCACCGGCCTTGAACGCCAGCGGCATTAGCGCCATCCTCGGCAGCTCAGGGTCGAGCCAGCCGCGGCAGTAGTCGGTCACGCACTGCAAGGCCGCCGCGTCGAGCGTTCCCGCCAGCTTGCCTTGCAGGGCACTGAACAGCAGCGCACTGCGCCATTCCCTGGCGAAACACGCAATGCGTTCCGGCTTGCCCGCAGGCGCGTCCATGAAGCGTGCCACATGGGCGGGGTAACGACGGCCGACGTCTACACGACTGACCAGGGCGTCGAGGTAGTCGAGGGTCAGCCAGGGCATGATCAATTGACCATTCCGGTGAGCGACTGCACTGAGCGTGGCGTCCCGTGCGTCTCCAAGGTCGCCGATGGCGTAGTCGGTCAGGGTCATCTCGAACGTGTCGACGGCGCTGTCGCCAGGCCCTGTGGCCGCCCCGCCTGGCGTGCCCCGTGCAAGGCTCAGGGTCAGGACCAGGTCGTCCGGGAAATAGTTGGCGTCATCGGGGTGGTCGCCGAGCAGCGCCTCACGCAGTGCCTGGCGCGTGTATTCACGCAGGTCCTGAAGCTGATCGCGGGACGTCGTGCCCAGCGATTCGGCCTGCGCCAACGCCAGTTCGAACAACGCATCCTGACAGAGGAACCCCTCCGCATCCGTCACGGCTCGCAAGCCAGGCGGCAGGGTCATGTCAGACGACGACGCGACCTGGTAACCGCTGATGAAAAACGCCGCCGGATCGGTCAGCTGAGCGAAAAGCGCCTCCAGGGCTGGCAGATCGGCACTCTGCCAGTACCACACGCTGCGTGCCGCTTGCAGCAGGCTGTCGAGCATGAGGGCGGTCTGTTGTGCGAAGACATTGCCCTCGAGTACGTATCGATGCCAGGTCAGCGTGTCGAACCGATAGGGCTCGGCCAGCTCCTCGTGCAGCCGCTGCACGAATGCATCGAACGAATCGAAGGCCTGCACCGTACTGGAGGGCGCGCACCACAGCAGTACCTGACGTTCGTCATACTCGCCGCTGATCAGCAGGTTGGGCAGGGCCACACGTCGAGACGTTCCCGCGTCCTGAAGTTCGACCTCGATGGCGAAGACGGTCGGGCGCCCAGTGCCCCCTCGGAGCACGCCACGCACGCAGGCCGCCTGCCGTGCATCCAGGCCGTGCAAGGGCAGGTTCTGCAACAGGGCCGACTTGAGCGTCAATTGCAACCACTGGTCGCGGCTGGCCCCCAGGCTGCCTGGCGCCGCCCAATAGTCGCGCTGCGCCTGGCAGAAGGTTTCGATGAGTGCCTGCACGGCCTCGTCGAGGGCACCCATCTGCCCGCGGATGGACGTCGCGCCCTCGAGCGCCTGGCCTTGGTGATCGCGCAATGGGTAGTCGGGGCTCGACGTTATCAGGAACTCCCCGTCGCGCTCACCGAGACGCTCCAGGGGGACGCCCTGCAACAACGCCTCGAGCAACGTGTCCACCAGTGACGCGCGAGACCACTGATGCGGCTGGGGGATCAGCAGCACGAGCGGTTCGGCATCCGGCAGGCCTGCAGCGGCCACCGAGGTGTGGGCTTCGCTGAGCACGGCCAGCGCCTGTCGCGCGATGAGCTGGCGCAGGGTAGGCCGTGCGGCGAACTCGGCGGCGACGGCACGCTGGTAATCGGGAACGACGTCTGGTCGGTTGGTCATGTGTGCGGCTCCTTGGGTAGAAGCGGCACACGCTACGAAGCGCACCTGACGCGGCGGTGGTACATAAGGCGTGACCGATGCCTGGAAGCGACCGGCACGGCCTGAACGCCCTCTCGCCAGAGCGGGCGTTCAGGTGGCGTCAGCTGTAGACGCGCCCCAGGACCTGCCGATGGCTTTCGAACTGGTCGAGCACATCGCGCGTGATCTGCTCACCGGTAAAGCCCATGAGGTCGTACTCCTGGCTACCGTCGTGCAGGTAGACCTCGGCACGGTAGAAGCGCTGGCGAACCTCGGGTTCGGCGTCAGGCGGGGTGTCGCCGACAGGCGCCTGGTAGCCGTCCAGGCTCACTTCGTAGACGAAGGGGTTCCCCTCATCCATCATCACCCGCAACCCCATCAGCGCGCGGGCGCTGCCCAACCGGCTCTCCACTGCATAGCCAAGCGCACCCAGTTGCACGGCCGCCTCCTTCAGGGCTGGGCTGACGTGCTTGTCCATGAAGCGCTGAACCACCGCCTGCGTGGGCTGCAGGTCCAACTGCGTGAGGCGCTCGCTGAAACCGCGACGACCCCGTGCAGCCAGTTCGGCGCGCTCCTGCTCGATCTGCACGTCCTGCTTCATGGCCTTGTACAGACCGAACATGAACAGCACCAGGACCACCGAGAACGGCAGCCCGGCCAGCACCACCATGGTCTGCATCGCTTCGAAGTTGCCAGCGAACAACAAGCCGATGGTGACCAGCGTGATGACCACCGACCAGAAGATCCGCAGCCAGTTGGGCGCGTCTTCATCGACGTGGCCGCCCTTGCAAGACAGGTTGGCCATCATCACCGCACCCGAGTCGGCCGGGGTCAGGAACAGCACGAAGCCGACGAACACCGCCACGCCCACGACGATGCGTGCGGCCGGAAAGTACTCCAGCAGGTGGTAGATCGACATCGATGGCTGTTCGACCGCGGTCTTGCCCAGCTCCACCGCCCCCTGGTTGATCACCAGGTCCAACGCGGTGTTGCCGAAGATCGACAGCCAGGCCAGGGTGAACCCCAACGGAATCAGCAGGACGCCGGCGACCAGCTCGCGCACGGTACGGCCCTTGGAGATCCGTGCGATGAACATGCCCACGAACGGGCCCCAGGAAATCCACCAGGCCCAGTAGAACACGGTCCACAGGCCCAGCCAGCGTTCGGACTTGGCACCGTCGGGCTGATAGGCATAGAGGTCGAAGGTCTTGAGCACGAAGCCGTTGAGGTAGTCGCCAAGGTTCTGCACGAAGCCATTGAGCAGGTGAAGGGTCTGGCCGCTCATCAGCACGAACAGCAACAGGCCACTGAACAGCACGATGTTCAGGTTGGACAGGCGACGGATGCCGTTTTCCACGCCGGACACCGCAGCGAGGGTCGCCACGCCGCTCATCACCAGGATGACCACCAGCAGGTTGGTCTTGCTGTGGTCCATGCCGAACAGGTACTCCAGCCCCGAGGCCACCTGCATCGAGCCGATGCCCAGGTTGGTCACCAGGCCCAACAGGGTCACGAACATGCCGAAGATGTCCACGGCATGCCCTGCCCCGCCCTTGACCCAGCGTTCACCGAACAGGGGGAACAGGGCCGAGCGCAAGGCCAGGGGCTGGTTGTGGCGGTAGGCGAAGTACCCCACGGCCAGCCCCACCAACGCATAGATGGCCCAGCCATGCAGCCCCCAGTGCAGGAAGGTCAGCTGCAGGCCCTGACGCGCGGCTTCCAGGCTGCCTGGCGTGCCTTCGGGCGGGTTGAGGTAGTGGTCCAGTGGTTCGGAGGCGCCGAAATACAACAGCGAGATGCCGATGCCCGATGAGAACAGCATGCCGGCCCAGGCGCCGTAGCTGAAGTCCGGGTGATCGTCCTTGCCACCGAGCTTGAGTTTGCCGAAATCGGAGAACGCCAGAGCGACGACGAACACCAGATAACCGCAGATCACCAGCATGTAGTACCAGCCGAACGAGCGGGTCAGCCAGGATTGGGCCACGCCCAGCAGGCGACCTGCAGTCTCGGGTACGGCAATCAGCAGCACGGTCAGTGAAAGGATCAGCAACGCCGAGGTGTAGAACACCACGCTGTTGACCCGCACGCGCTCGGCGGGGGGGTTGGTAAGGGAGGCAGAACTCATTGCACGAAAGCTCCGGGCAGGCGCAAGGGAAGGCTAACAGTCAGGGGTCGAGCCATAGGTGCAATAGCCCCACGGCTTCAAGTGTTATAAAAGGGATCCGAAAATCGAGCGTTTGCGCTGTATGCCGTGATGCCTTGACCCTTCCCGTTGCGCTCGGAACCTTCGTCGCGCGGTCGATGACCGCAGGTGATGCTGTGTTCCGCTTGCTGCTCGGGCCTGTCAACGCCACGTACCACAAGGCTTTCACGATCTTTTTATCGCAATCGTCTGCACCGTCTCGGGCGTCGTTGACACCTGTCAATGGCACAAATTGTCGCAGAGCTTATTCTTTATTGATTGAACGTTCAATCAAAACAAAATAGACTGGTCCTCGTCGAGACAGCGGCTTGCCGCCCGCTCGCAGGCCTGAGGAGAAGTACGAGATGCCCAAGGTCGGTATGCAACCCATTCGTCGCCAGCAGTTGATCGACGCCACCTTGACGGCGGTGGATCAGGTCGGCATGGGAGACGCCAGCATCGCGCTGATCGCCCGCCTGGCCGGGGTGTCGAATGGCATCATCAGTCACTACTTTCGGGACAAGAACGGCCTGATCGAAGCGACCATGCGCCATATCCTGAGCATGCTCAACCACGGCGTCGCACAGCGCCGTCGGGCGTTGACGGACGACAGCCCGCGTGCCCACCTGAAGGTGATCATCGAAGGCAACTTCGACGCCAGCCAGGTCACCGGACCTGCCATGAAGACCTGGCTGGCCTTCTGGGCCTCGAGCATGCACCAACCGACCTTGCATCGGTTGCAGCGAGTCAACGATCACCGCTTGTACTCGAACCTGTGCTGCCAGTTCCGCCGCGTGCTGCCGCTGGACCAGGCACGTGTCGCAGCCCGCGGCCTGGCCGCACTGATCGACGGACTGTGGCTGCGTGGTGCGTTGTCGGGCGACTCGTTCGACACCGATCAGGCGGTACGCATCGCTTATCAATACATGGATCTACAACTGGCTACCCAGCAGGACGCGGGCCACATGCCCTCCGCCGCTGGAGAACCGCGCGACGCGAACGCCAGATGGGCGGGCGCGCGACGCGGCTAGCCATTCACCCCATTGCACTTGCGAGGACACTATGGCCCGTTTCGGAACGCAAAAACTCTACATCGACGGCGGTTATGTCGACGCCAGCACCGACGCCACCTTCGAAGCCATCAACCCGGCCACGGGCGAAGTGCTCGCTCACGTGCAGCGGGCCAACGAGGCTGACGTCGAACGTGCAGTCGAAAGCGCCGAGCGCGGCCAGAAGGTCTGGGCGGCGATGACCGCCATGCAGCGTTCGCGCATCCTGCGCCGTGCCGTCGACCTCCTGCGTGAGCGCAACGACGAGCTGGCCATGCTGGAAACCCTCGACACCGGCAAGTCCTACTCGGAAACCCGCTACGTCGACATCGTCACCGGCGCTGACGTGCTCGAGTACTACGCCGGCCTGGTGCCCGCCATCGAAGGCGAGCAGATCCCCCTGCGTGACAGCTCGTTCGTCTACACCCGTCGCGAACCGCTGGGCGTGACCGCCGGCATCGGCGCGTGGAACTACCCGATCCAGATCGCCCTGTGGAAATCCGCCCCGGCCCTCGCTGCCGGCAATGCGATGATCTTCAAGCCGAGCGAAGTCACCTCGCTGACCACCCTCAAGCTGGCCGAGATCTACACCGAAGCCGGCCTGCCTGCGGGCGTGTTCAACGTGCTGACCGGCAGCGGTCGCGACGTGGGCGGCCTGCTGACCGAGCACCCTCGCATCGAGAAGATCTCCTTCACCGGCGGCACCACCACCGGCAAGAAGGTCATGGCCAGCGCCTCGAGCTCCTCGCTCAAGGAAGTCACCATGGAACTGGGCGGCAAGTCGCCGCTGATCATCTGCGAAGACGCCGATCTGGATCGCGCCGCCGACATCGCGATGATGGCCAACTTCTACAGCTCCGGCCAGGTCTGCACCAACGGTACCCGCGTGTTCGTCCCGGCATCGCTCAAAGAGGCCTTCGAGGCCAAGATCCTCGAGCGCGTGGCGCGCATTCGCGTCGGCAACCCGGAAGACGAGAACACCAACTTCGGCCCGCTGGTCAGCTTCGCCCACATGGAAAGCGTGCTGGGCTACATCGCCAAGGGCAAGGAACAAGGGGCTCGCCTGCTGTGCGGCGGCGAGCGCCTGCAAGAGGGCGACCTGGCCAAGGGCGCCTTCGTCGCCCCGACCGTGTTCACCGACTGCCGCGACGACATGACCATCGTCCAGGAAGAGATCTTCGGCCCGGTCATGAGCATCCTCAGCTACGAGACCGAAGACGAAGTCATCCGTCGCGCCAACGATACCGACTACGGCCTGGCCGCCGGTGTCTGCACCCAGGACCTCAGCCGCGCCCACCGCATCATCCACAAGCTCGAGGCGGGCATCTGCTGGATCAACGCCTGGGGTGAATCGCCGGCCGAGATGCCGGTCGGTGGCTACAAGCAGTCCGGTGTCGGCCGCGAGAACGGCATCAGTTCCCTGGCGCAGTACACCCGCATCAAGTCGGTGCAGGTCGAGCTGGGCGACTACGCGTCGGTGTTCTGAACGGCTGCGGCTCAGCGCTAGCTGCAAGACAGTGCCGGCGGTGTCATGCCGCCGCCACTGATGGCCCCATTCACTCGCGAGTGTCGCGCAACTGCTTCTGCCTGCAGCTTGACGCTTGACGCTTGCCGCTCCCCCTCGGAGAAACCTCATGGAATATGATTACATCATCGTCGGTGCCGGCTCGGCCGGTAACACGCTCGCCACGCGCCTGACCGAAGACGCAGGCACCACCGTGCTGCTGCTCGAGGCAGGCGGCCCGGACTACCGTTTCGACTTCCGCACGCAGATGCCGGCCGCGCTGGCGTTCCCACTGCAGGGCCGTCGCTACAACTGGGCCTACGAGACCGACCCCGAGCCGCACATGGACAACCGTCGCATGGAGTGTGGTCGCGGCAAGGGCCTGGGCGGCTCGTCGCTGATCAACGGCATGTGCTACATCCGCGGCAACGCCATGGACTTCGACGGCTGGGCCAAGTTGCCAGGCCTGGAAGACTGGACCTACCTCGACTGCCTGCCGTACTTCCGCAAGGCCGAGACCCGCGACATCGGCCCGAACGACTACCACGGCGGCGATGGCCCGCTCAGCGTGGCCACGCCCAAGCCGGGCAACAACCCGCTGTTCAATGCCATGGTCGAAGCCGGTGTGCAGGCGGGCTACCCGCGCACGGACGACCTCAACGGCTACCAGCAGGAGGGCTTCGGGCCGATGGACCGTTCGGTGACCAAGAACGGTCGCCGCTCCAGCACCGCACGCGGCTACCTGGACCAGGCCAAGAAGCGTCCGAACCTGACCATCGTCACCCACGCCTTGAGCGACCGCATCCTGTTCGACGGCAAGCGCGCGATCGGCGTGTCCTACCTGGTCGGCGACAGCGAAGAGCGCGTCGAAGCCCGTGCCCGCAAGGAAGTGATCGTCAGCTCTGGCGCCATCGCCTCGCCGCAATTGCTGCAACGCTCCGGCGTCGGTCCACGCGCCCTGCTCGAGAGCCTCGACATCCCGGTCGTGCACGACCTGCCGGGTGTGGGCGAGAACCTGCAGGATCACCTCGAGCTGTACCTGCAGTACGCCTGCACCCAGCCGGTGTCGCTGTACCCTTCGTTGCTGTGGTGGAACCAGCCGGCCATCGGTGCCGAATGGCTGTTCAACGGCACCGGCATCGGTGCCAGCAACCAGTTCGAGGCAGGCGGGTTCATTCGCAGCCGTCCTGAATTCGAATGGCCGAACATCCAGTACCACTTCCTGCCCGTGGCCATCAACTACAACGGCAGCAAGGGCGTGAAGGAGCACGGCTTCCAGGCACACATGGGGTCGATGCGCTCGCCGAGCCGCGGTCGCGTGCATGTCAAATCCAAGGACCCGCGCCAGCACCCGAGCATCCTGTTCAATTACATGGCCACCGAGCAGGACTGGCAGGAGTTCCGCGATGGCATCCGCCTGACGCGCGAGATCATGGCCCAGCCAGCGCTCGATCAGTACCGCGGTCGCGAGATCAGCCCGGGCGAGCACGTGCAGACGGACGAAGAGCTGGACAAATTCATCCGTGAACACGCCGAAACCGCCTATCACCCGTCCTGCTCGTGCAAGATGGGCGACGACGACATGGCGGTGGTCGATGGCCAGGGCCGTGTCCATGGCATGCAGGGCCTGCGCGTGGTGGATGCGTCGATCATGCCGATCATCATCACCGGCAACCTCAACGCGACCACCATCATGATCGCCGAGAAGATCGCCGACCGCATCCGCAACCGCGCACCCCTGCCTCGCAGCACGGCCAAGTACTACGTTGCCGAGGGCGCCCCGGTGAAGGGCAAGGCGATGCGTGAGGTCGCACAGGGCTGAAAACGCCTGTGGATCGAGGGCGCTTGCGGGCCCCTCGATCTGACTTGCCGGATCGATCCTGGCACCACGACGGAGGTGTTCAGGCCCAAAGGTGCTGGCAGGCTGCAACGGCCCGTGTAGGCACGGGCTTGCCAGTGCTGGCGTTCGATCCGTCACCGCCTGCATCGCGGGCAAGCCCCACAGGGAGCCAATCAGTAGGCTGATGCCAGGTAGCTGCTTGAAATGAGGACCAGTGGGAGCTGGCTTGCCGGCGATAGCGCCCGATCAGGCGCCGCCTGCATCGCGGGCAAGCCCACAGGGTAGTCATGCGGTAGCGCATGAAGCGGATGACCATAGGCAATGATCCCTCACACCAAGATCGCGGCGCTGAGAATACAGCGCATCCGGGTCGTCCTGGGAGGTGTCTTCGCCACAGCGAAGCGTAGCTGCATGGCGCATGAGGCGTCGGTCCAGTCCGATCCTGGCCCCAGCCGACACGCGATCACGCCTACCCCTCTCGCAGCTCGCTCTCTCGCCGCGTGCCACGCTCCGTGTCCCCTGCACGCCCCTTACACCCTGCCAATTCATCAGGTTAGAATCGATTGGCACACGACCTGCTTGTCAATCAGGTCTTCCCGCCTCACCACCACGGAGTACCTGCATTTTGGATGCGAGCACCATCAACAGCCTGTTCTTGATCGGCGCTTTGCTGGTGAGTGCAAGTATTCTGGTCAGCTCCCTCTCGTCACGACTGGGTATCCCGATCCTGGTGATCATCCTGGCGGTCGGCATGGTCGCCGGCGTGGATGGCGGCGGCATCATCTTCAACAACTACTCGACCGCCTACCTGGTGGGCAACCTGGCGCTGGCGGTGATCCTGCTCGACGGCGGCCTGCGCACGCGGGTGGCGAGCTTTCGCGTGGCCTTGTGGCCGGCGTTGTCGCTGGCCACGGTCGGGGTGCTCATCACCACCGGCCTGACTGGCATGGCGGCGGCCTGGCTGTTCGACCTCAGCCTGATCCAGGGGCTGCTGATCGGCGCCATCGTCGGCTCCACCGATGCGGCAGCGGTGTTTTCCCTGCTGGGCGGCAAGGGGCTCAACGAGCGGGTCACTGCCACCCTGGAGATCGAATCGGGCAGCAACGACCCGATGGCGGTGTTCCTGACGGTGACCCTGATCGACATGATCGCCAGCCACCAGACCGGCCTGCACTGGAGCCTGCTGACGCACCTGATCCGCGAGTTCGGCATCGGCGGGCTGGTGGGGCTGGGCGGTGGCTGGCTGATGCTGCAGCTGGTCAACCGCATTCACCTGGGCAGTGCGTTGTACCCGATCCTGGTGATCGCCGGCGGCCTGGTGGTGTTCGCCCTGACCAATGCCCTGCACGGCAGCGGCTTCCTGGCCGTCTACCTGTGCGGCCTTGTGCTGGGCAACCGCCCCATCCGCAGCCGCCACGGCATCCTGCACATGCTCGACGGCATGGCCTGGCTGGCGCAGATCGGCATGTTCCTGGTGCTCGGCCTGCTGGTCACGCCCCACGACCTGCTGCCCATCGCCCTGCCGGCACTGGGCCTGGCGCTGTGGATGATCCTCTTCGCGCGTCCGCTCTCGGTGGCGGTCGCGCTGCTGCCGTTCAAGGCGTTCCATGGCCGCGAAAAAGGGTTCATCTCCTGGGTCGGGCTGCGCGGCGCGGTCCCGATCATCCTGGCGGTCTTCCCGTTGATGGCCGGCCTGCCGGACGCCCAGCTGTTCTTCAACCTGGCCTTCTTCATCGTGCTGGTCTCGCTGCTGGTGCAGGGCACCAGCCTGCCGTGGATGGCCAAGCTGCTCAAGGTGACCGTGCCACCCGACCCGGCACCGATCTCGCGCTCGGCCCTGGAAGTGAACATCACCAGCGAATGGGAGCTGTTCGTCTACCGGTTGGGTGCCGAGAAATGGTGCATCGGTGCAGCGCTGCGCGAACTGAAAATGCCCGAAGGCACACGCATCGCCGCGCTGTTCCGTGGCGAGCAACTGCTGCACCCCTCGGGCAGCACGGTGCTGCAGGTCGACGACCTGCTGTGCGTGATCGGTCATGAGCACCACCTGCCGGCCCTGGGCAAGCTGTTCAGCAAACCGCCGCAACGTGGGCAGGACCTGCGCTTTTTCGGCGACTTCGTGCTCGAAGGCGACGCCGAACTGGCTGCCGTGGCAGCGCTGTACGGCCTCAAGCTCGACGCCCAGGACCCTCACATGCCGCTGGCGCAGTTCATCCGACAGAAGGTCGGAGGCGCGCCGGTGGTGGGCGATCAGATCGAATGGGCCGGCACGCTGTGGACCGTGGCGGCCATGGAGGGGAACAAGATCCTCAAGGTGGGCGTCAAATTCCCCGAAGGTGCTCGACCGACCCCCGGTCTGTTCCTCTAGAATCCGTCTCCGCCCCGCTCTGCAAGATCCTGACTATGTCCCTGCGCGCAGTTCTCCGCGCAGCCCTCCTGGGGCTGTGCGTTTCCCTTCCGGCCCTCGGCCTGGCCGCCGAGGCGCTCACGACCCAAGGCGTCCAGAGCAGCCTGGACAAGATCGCCGAGCGCAAGCTGCCCGAGGCCGACCAGAAAGCCTTGCAGCAAGTGCTCGAGCAGACCCTGACACTGCTGGGTAACCAGCAGGACAGTGACGACAAGCTCGCCGCGCTCAAGCAGCAGCTCGAGCAGGCCCCTGGCGAGATCCGTGACAGCCAGCAGGCACTGCTCAAGCTCAAGCAGAGCCCGAACGTGGCGGTCGCCGAGCGCTATGCCAATGCCAGCGTGCCGCAGCTCGAACAGATGCTGGCCGAGCGCAGCACTCAGCAGGGCGACCTGCAGAAGGCCCTGTCCGAAGCCAACAGCCTGATCATCAATTCGCAGACCCGACCGGAGCGCGCCCAGGCCGAGATCAGCAGCAACCAGACCCGCATCCAGCAGATCAACAGCAGCCTCAAGTCCGGCAAGGACAACGGCAAGGCGCTCAACGCCGACCAGCGCAACCAGCTCAGTGCCGAGCTGGCCTCGCTCAATGCCCTGACCCTGCTGCGCCGCCAGGAGCTGGCCGGCAACAGCCTGCTGCAAGACCTGGGCAATGCCCGGCATGACCTGCTGATCGAGCGCGCCACGCGCCTGGAGCAGGAAATCCAGGACTTGCAGTCGCTGATCAATGCCAAGCGCCTGGCGCAGTCGCAGCAGACGGTCACCCAGCAGTCGATCGAAGCGCAGAAGGCCGGTGGCAGCACCTTGCTGGCCACCGAGAGCGCCGCCAACCTGCGCCTGTCGGACTACCTGCTCAAGAGCACCGATCGGCTCAACGAGCTGACCCAGCAGAACCTGCAGACCAAGCAGCAGCTGGATGTACTGACCCAGGCCGACCAGGCGCTCGACGAGCAGATCAACGTGCTCAAGGGCAGCCTGTTGCTGTCGAAGATCCTCTACAAGCAGAAACAGGCGCTGCCGCACCTCAAGCTCGACCGCGACCTGGCCGACCAGATCGCCGACATCCGCCTGTACCAGTTCGAGGTCAACCAGCAGCGTGAGCAGATGAGCACGCCCGGCAGCTACGTCGAGCGCCTGCTGGCCGGCCAGCCCGAAGAAGAGGTCACGCCGGCCCTGCGCAAGGCGTTGCTGGAAGTCGCCATCACCCGCAGCGACCTGCTCGAACGGCTGAACCGCGAGCTCAGCGCCCTGCTCAACGAGTCGATCACCCTGCAGCTCAACCAGAAGCAATTGCTCAGCACGGCCCAGGGGCTGCGCACTACCCTCGACGAGCAGATGTTCTGGATCCCCAGCAACAAGCCGCTGGATTGGGAATGGCTGCGCTACGTGCCGGAACGCTTCGTCGACCAGGTCGCCAGCCTGCCCTGGGCGTCCGGGTTCAAGGAGCTGTCCGATGGCCTGACCCAGCGACCGCTGCTGTTCCTGCCGCTGCTGGTGCTGATCGCGGCACTGCTGTGGCGGCGCACGTACCTGTACGAGCGCTTGAGTGCGGTGCACCAGGACATCGGTCACTTCAAGCGTGACAGCCAGTGGCACACGCCGCAGGCGATCCTGATCAACATCCTGCTGGCGTTGCCCGTCGCGCTGGGTCTGGCCCTGTGCGGGTACGCCCTGCAGATCGATGCACGCGGGCAGAACGCCAACCTGGGCGCGGCGCTGTGGCAACTGGCGCAGGCCTGGCTGGTGTTCTACACCGCCTACCGCATCCTCTCGCCCGGCGGCGTGGCCGAGGTGCACTTTCGCTGGTACAAGCCACAGGTCGAATTCCTGCGCGGCTGGGTGCGACGGCTGGGGACGGTGGTGCTGGCCCTGGTCGGCGTCGTGGCGGTGGCCGAGCACCAGCCTTCGGCCCTGGCCGAGGACGTGCTGGGCATCGGCGTGGTGCTGGCCTGCTACGCGCTGATGGCCTGGCTGCTCAGCCGCCTGCTGCTCAGCAGCCCGGCCCACCGCGACGCCTCGCTGTTCCGCAAGGCCGTGGGGGTCGCGTTCACCGCCCTGCCGATCGCGCTGTTCGTGGCCGTGTGCTTCGGCTACTACTACACCGCCCTCAAGCTGACCGACCGGCTCATCTACACGCTCTACCTGCTGCTGTTCTGGCTGGTCATCGAAGCCGCCTTCGTGCGCGGCCTGGGCGTGGCGGCCCGGCGCCTGGCCTACCAGCGTGCCCTGAGCAAGCGCCAGGCGGCCAAGGACAGCCAGGAGGGCGACCTCATCAGCGAAGAGCCCAAGCTGGACATCGAGCAGGTCAACCAGCAGTCGCTGCGCCTGATCCGCCTGGCGCTGCTCGGCGGCTTCATCGGTGGCCTGTACTGGGTCTGGTCGGACCTGATCACGGTGTTCTCCTACCTCAACAACATCACGCTCTACGAGTACACCAGCGGCACTGGCGCGACCGCCAGCATGGTGCCGATCAGCCTGGGCGACCTGCTCAGCGCAATGGTGATCGTCGGCATCACCTTCGCCCTGGCCGGCAACCTGCCCGGCCTGCTCGAAGTGCTGGTGCTGTCACGACTCAACCTGGCCCAGGGCAGCGCCTACGCCACCACCACCCTGCTGTCCTACGCCATCGCCGGGATCGGGTTCGTCAGCACCCTGTCGACCCTCGGCTTGAGCTGGGACAAGTTGCAATGGCTGGTCGCCGCCTTGTCCCTGGGGCTGGGCTTCGGCATGCAGGAGATCTTCGCCAACTTCATCTCCGGGATCATGATCCTGTTCGAACGCCCGGCCCGGATCGGCGACACCATCACCATCGGCAACCTGTCGGGCACGGTCAGCAAGATCCGCATCCGCGCCACCACCATCACCGACTTCGACCGCAAGGACATCATCGTCCCCAACAAGACCTTCATCACCGGGCAACTGATCAACTGGTCGCTGACCGACACCATCACCCGGGTCACGCTCAAGCTGGGGATCGACTATGGCTCGGACCTGGAACTGGTACGCGACCTGCTGCTCAAGGGCGCGCACGAGAACCCACGCGTGCTCAAGGACCCCGAGCCGCTGGTGTACTTCCTCAATTTCGGCGAGAACGCCCTGGAACACGAATTGCGCATGCACGTGCGCGACCTGGGCGACCGCAACCCGACCCTCGACGAAATCAACCGCTACATCGACCGCGAATTCCGCGCCCATGGCATCAAAATCTCCGTGCGCCAGGTGGAAGTGTTCCTGATGGACACCCAAGGCACCCGGCAGCAACTCATCGCACGGGGTGGCGACGTCGGTCAGGTCGATGGCACCGGACCGGTCTGAGCCCGGTCCACTGACCATGCACGCGCGGTGACATGACGCTGGGCGACATCGGGCAGGTTGGTGCGGGGTCCTTGGGCTCGTCGCGGTGGCCGCCCTCGCACCCTGTAAGGAGCACTCCCTTGAAAACGCTCGATCAACTGACGTTCGACAACCGCTTCGCCCGCCTGGGCGATGCGTTCTCCACCCAGGTCCTGCCCGAGCCGATCGCCGAGCCGCGCCTGGTCGTGGCCAGCGAAGCGGCGATGGCGTTGCTCGACCTGGCCCCCAGTGAGGCCGGTACCCCCCTGTTCGCCGAGCTGTTCAGCGGGCACAAGTTGTGGGAAGAGGCCGATCCGCGCGCGATGGTCTATTCCGGCCACCAGTTCGGGGGCTATACCCCGCGCCTGGGCGATGGCCGTGGGCTGCTGCTCGGCGAAGTGGTCAACGACGCGGGCGAGCACTGGGACCTGCATCTGAAGGGCGCCGGGCAGACGCCCTACTCGCGCATGGGTGATGGGCGCGCGGTGCTGCGCTCGTCGATCCGCGAGTTCCTCGCCTCCGAAGCCCTGCATGCGCTGGGCATCCCCAGCAGCCGCGCCCTGTGCGTGGTCGGCTCGAGCACGACCGTATGGCGCGAGACGGCCGAAACCGCGGCGATGATGCTGCGCCTGGCCGAGAGTCACATTCGCTTCGGGCACTTCGAGTACTTCTACTACACCCGTCAGCCCGAGCAGGCGCAGGCGCTGCTCGACCATGTGCTGCAGGCCCACTACCCCGAGTGCCTGGAGGCCGAGCAGCCGTGCCTGGCGATGTTCAACGCCATCGTCGAAGCCAACGCCGAGCTGATCGCCCGCTGGCAGGCGTATGGGTTCTGCCACGGGGTGATGAACACCGACAACATGTCGATCCTGGGCATCACCTTCGACTTCGGCCCGTATGCCTTCCTCGACGATTTCGACGCCAACTTCATCTGCAATCATTCCGACGACCGGGGTCGCTACAGCTACAGCAACCAGGTGCCGATCGCTCACTGGAACCTCAGCGCTCTGGCCCAGGCCCTCACGCCCTTCGTCGAGGTCGAGGCGCTGAAGCAGGCACTGGAGCTGTTCCTGCCGCTGTACCAGACGCATTACCTGGACCTGATGCGCCGCCGCCTGGGTTTCACGGTCGCCGAGCCGGATGACCTGGAACTGATCGAACGGCTCCTGCAGCTGATGCAGAAAGGCGCCGTGGACTACCACCTGTTCTTCCGCCAGCTGGGCGATAAGCCTGTGGCCGAGGCCTTGCGCGTGGTGCGCGATGACTTCGTCGACCTGGCCGGTTTCGACCAGTGGGGCGAGGCGTACCTGGCGCGCTGCGCCCGTGAGCCGGACAACGCGACCGGCCGCCGCGCACGCATGCATGCGGTGAACCCGCTGTACGTGCTGCGCAACTACCTGGCGCAGCAGGCCATCGAAGCGGCCGAAGCGGGGGACTACACCGAGGTCCGACGCCTGCATCACGTGCTGAGCACGCCTTTCGAGGAGCAACCCGGGATGCAGGCCTATGCCGAGCGGCCACCGACCTGGGGCAAGCACCTGGAGATCAGTTGTTCGTCGTGAGGCTCGGCGCGGCGGCGTCGGCGGTCATGCGCTGGCCAGCAGGGACTCGTACGGTATCCGCAAGCCGTCGTGCAGACGCTTGATCATGGCCAGGCTGAGGCCGTGTCTTGCGCTCAGAGCTGCGTAGACGCGGCCGCTTGGGACGTGGAGCGGAGCGGAGAGTGCTGGCGCTCATAGGTTTCGATCAAGGTTACCAAGGCCTCCATTTCGTCAGCGTCTGGCGTGCCTGCCTCAGCCTGGAAAATCGCTTCGAGCCGTTGAAAGGCTGCATGCAGGTCCTCCTCTGTACGGATTGGTTTACTCTTCACTGATCGTCTCCCTGTCTGTCTCATCGTGGTGCCTGGACGCATCATCATCTTTCTTGATCTTCTAGCCTCCTGCAAGCAGCTCCACGAATGCATTGGCCATGGCAGACAAGGCGCCCTGCCGGCGTACCAGCCAGACGGCACTCACGGCGCCTTCGTCGGTCAGCGTCCGATAAACCACACCGTCGATGCGCATGCGCTGGTAGGACGCAGGCAGCACCGACACGCCCAAACCTGCGGCGACCAGCCCGATGATCGTCATCACCTCCCCGGCTTCCTGGGCGATGCGTGGCGTGAATCCAGCCTGGCGGGCCAGGCTCAACAACTGAGCGTACAGCCCGCTGCCATAACTGCGGGGAAAGAACACGAAGGGCTCCTCGGCCAGTGCCGTCATCGACAGGCCTTCCTCGCTCGCTGCCAGGGGATGGCTGGCATTGAGCACAGCGATCAAGGGCTCATCGAACAGCGACGTGACGATCAACCCTTCCGGCAAGGGCATCGGTCGCATCAACCCGATGTCGAGCGTTGCGTCGAATACCCCGTCAGCCACCTCACGGCTGCTCATTTCCTTGAGATCGAGGTGCACGGCCGGAAATTGTTGCCGGAACGTACGTAGCGCCTTGGGGATGCGGGACGTAAAGGGCGCCGAGGAGGTGAAGCCGATTTTCAACTCGCCCAACTCGCCTTGCTGGGCCCGACGTGCGACGTCGGCAGCCCGTTCGACTTGCGCCAGCACCTGCCGTGCTTCCTCCAGGAACAGCCGTCCGGCCTCGCTCAACTCGACCCGTCGGTTGTTGCGATCGAACAAGCGGGCACCGACCTCCTGTTCCAGGGCTTGAATCTGTTGACTCAGCGGCGGCTGGGAAATGCCCAGTTGCTGCGCGGCGCGACCGAAGTGCAGCTCCTCGGCGACCGCGATGAAATACCGCAGATGACGCAATTCCATGCCCACCTCAATGAGTCGTAAAACCTATCAAATAGGTCGAACAATATATTGGATCTAATCATTAGCCAGCTATATGATTTTTTCTGTCGCTCATACCTGAGGTGTTCGTCGTGAAAGCCGCTGCCGTTGCTTTGCCTGCCCACGCTGCTCCGTTCACCTCCGAACCGCGCGTTGAGGTGTGGATCGAGAAAGGCACACCGGCCTTCATGCGCACAGTGCTGGCGCTGTTCAGCGGTGGGTTCGCCACGTTCGCGCTGCTGTACTGCGTGCAGCCGATGATGCCGCTGCTGTCGCGAGAGTTTTCGATCAACGCGGCGCAGAGCAGCCTGGTGCTGTCGGTCTCCACCGCCATGCTGGCGATCGGTCTGCTGGTGACCGGGCCGATTTCCGACCGGATCGGGCGCAAGCCGGTGATGCTCTTCGCCTTGGTCTGCGCCGCCGTGGCGACCGTGGCCAGTGCGCTGATGCCGACCTGGGAAAGCGTGCTGGTCACGCGTGCGCTGGTCGGGCTGTCGTTGAGCGGGCTGGCGGCCGTGGCCATGACCTACCTGAGTGAAGAGATCCATCCGGGTCACATCGGCCTGGCCATGGGGCTGTACATTGGCGGCAACGCCATCGGCGGCATGAGCGGGCGGTTGATCGCCGGCGTGCTGATCGACTTCGTCAGCTGGCACACGGCGATGCTGATCATCGGCGGGCTGGGGCTGATCGCGGCGGCGGTGTTCTGGAAGGTGCTGCCCGAGTCGCGTAACTTCCGCCCTCAGCCGCTACGGCCACGGAGCCTGCTCGACGGGTTCACGATGCACTTCAAGGACGCCGGGTTGCCGTGGCTGTTCCTCGAGGCCTTCCTGCTGATGGGCGCCTTCGTGACGCTGTTCAACTACATTGGCTATCGCCTGCTGGCCGACCCCTACCATTTGAACCAGGCCTGGGTCGGGCTCCTCTCGGTGGTGTACCTGTCGGGCATCTACAGCTCGGCGCAGGTGGGCGCCCTGGCCGACCGGCTGGGCCGACGCAAGGTGTTCTGGGCCAGTATCCTGGTGATGGGTGGCGGCATGCTGATCACCCTGGCCAGCCCGCTGCCGCTGATCATCGTCGGCATGCTGGTGTTCACCTTCGGCTTCTTCGGCGCGCACTCGGTCGCCAGCAGCTGGATCGGACGCCGTGCGCTGAAGGCCAAGGGGCAGGCTTCTTCCCTGTACCTGTTCAGCTACTACGCCGGTTCGAGCGTGGCGGGCACGGCAGGCGGGATGTTCTGGCACTGGGGAGGCTGGAGTGGGGTCGGGCTGTTCATCGGCGCATTGCTGAGCGTGGCCTTGCTGGTGGCGCTGCACCTGAGCCGGCTGGCGCCAAAGACGGCTTGATGCTGGCGGGGCTTTGGTCTGGTAAATGAAGCTGGACCGTAAAGGCTTCATCGCTGGCAAGCTCCCACCCAGATCTCTGTAGCCGTCGGTCTAGGCATGGCTGCGCAAGCAGTTTGTGGGAGCGGGCTTGCCCGCGATGAAGCCACCGCGTTCGAAGCAGGTCTTCGCAGGTTTCGAGGCCGGCGAGGCAAGGCACGATGGCGTCATCCCTCCTTGCCGCACCACGCCTGTTCAGTTGACGAACTCGACCGTATCCACGTCCACTTCGCGATTGACCAGGTGCTTCTCTACCTCGCCGGTCAGCTTGACCTTGGTCTTGTCGTTGAAGGGGGTCGTGGGCAGGTCTTCATCGTCGATCTCGACGGTGATGGTCCCCGTGTTGTCCTTGAACTCGTACTTGTCGTCGTTGTTGATCTTCTTGGTCACGAAGCCTTGCAGCACGACAGGGGTATCGTCTGCGGCCTCTTTGGCTGCGGCCACGCTGGTGACGGGCTGAGCGCCAGGGCCGGTGTAGCCCGCGGCCAGGACGGCAGTGCTGAAGAGTGGAGCGAGCAGCAGGGTGAGGTAACGTGCTTTCATGGTTCGGATCCTGTCTGGGTGGGAATGGGGCCAGCTTACCCAGACAGGCTGAAACCAAGCTTAATCCGCCCTGCCACATGCGCTGCGCTGACAGAGCGTTTCAGGGCCGTCTTAGGCGTGGTAAGGCGCGGACAGTTCGTGCACCGCCTCGATGAACGCCCCGGCGTGCGCGGGATCGACTTCCGGCGTGATGCCATGCCCCAGGTTGAAGACATGGCCCGTGCCGCGACCGTAGCTGGCCAGGATACGGCCCACTTCCTGGCGAATGGCCTCGGGTTTGGCGTACAGCACGGTCGGGTCCATGTTGCCCTGCAGGGCGACCCGCTCACCCACGCGACGTCGGGCTTCGCCAATGTCGCACGTCCAGTCCAGGCCCAGGGCATCGGCACCGGCGTCAGCAATGCTTTCGAGCCACAGGCCGCCGTTCTTGGTGAAGAGGATCACCGGCACCTTGCGCCCTTCACGCTCGCGGATCAAGCCGCTGACGATCTTGCGCATGTAGGCCAGGGAAAATTCCTGATACGCCGCCGACGACAGGTTGCCGCCCCAGGTATCGAAGATCTGGACCGCCTGGGCGCCAGCCTCGATCTGCCCGTTGAGGTACTGGGTGACCGACTGGGCCAGCTTGTCCAGCAGCAGGTGCATGGCCTGCGGATCGTCGTACAGCATCGCCTTGGTCTTGCGGAAGTCCTTCGACGAGCCGCCCTCGACCATGTAGGTCGCCAGCGTCCAGGGGCTGCCGGAGAAACCGATCAGCGGCACACGGCCATCGAGCGCCTGACGAATGGTGCTGACCGCGTCCATGACGTAGCCCAGGTCCTGGTGCGCATCCGGCACCGGCAGCGCCTCGATGTCGGCACGGGTGTTGATGACCTTGCGAAAGCGCGGCCCCTCGCCGGTTTCGAAGTACAGCCCCTGGCCCATGGCATCGGGGATGGTGAGGATGTCGGAGAACAGGATCGCGGCATCCAGCGGGTAGCGCTCCAGCGGCTGCAGGGTGACCTCGCAGGCAAACTGCGGGTTCTTGCACAGGCTCATGAAGTCACCGGCCTTGGCGCGGCTGGCGCGGTACTCCGGCAGGTAGCGGCCGGCCTGGCGCATCATCCAGACAGGGGTCACGTCCACGGGTTGCTTGAGCAGCGCGCGCAGGAAACGGTCGTTCTTCAGGGCAGTCATGTCGGCATCCGGGAAAAGAGTGGGGGTATTTTCTCAGACGCACGACAAAAAGGCACGGCGAACGCCGTAAGGCAGGTTGGTTCAACACATTGGAGGGATGGCTACACGTTACAAGCGGGGACCGCGGTGGGGGAACGTCCATTGCTGCCCCCACACGATCAGCTTGCCGCTTCTCAGACCTCCAGGTAGTCCAGAATCCCCTCGGCCGCCGTGCGCCCCTCGAAGATCGCCGTCACCACCAGGTCGGACCCGCGCACCATGTCGCCGCCAGCGAAGATCTTCGGGTGGCTGGTCTGGTGCTTGAAGCGACCCTGCTCCGGTGCCACGACGCGGCCCTGGCTGTCGGTGCGGATGTCGAACTGCTCGAACCAGGCCGCCGGGCTGGGCCGGAAGCCGAAGGCGATCACCACGGCGTCGGCCGGCAGGATCTGCTCGGACCCTGGAATCGGCTCGGGGCTGCGGCGGCCACGGGCATCCGGCTCGCCGAGACGGGTCTCGACCACCTTCACGCCTTCGACCCGATCCTCACCGACGATGGCGATCGGCTGACGGTTGTAGAGGAACTTCACGCCCTCTTCCTTGGCGTTCTTCACTTCCTTGCGCGAGCCGGGCATGTTCGCCTCGTCACGGCGGTAGGCACAGGTGACGGCCTTGGCGCCCTGGCGGATCGAGGTGCGGTTGCAGTCCATCGCCGTGTCGCCACCGCCCAGCACCACCACCGTCTTGCCCTGCATGTCGATGAAGTCTTCCGGCGCCTTCTCGAAGCCCAGGTTGCGATTGACGTTGGCGACCAGGAAATCCAGCGCATCGTGCACGCCCGGCAGGTCCTCGCCCGGGAAGCCGCCTTTCATGTAGGTGTAGGTGCCCATGCCCATGAACACCGCGTCGTACTCGGCGAGCAACTGCTCCAGGGTGACGTCCTTGCCGATCTCGGTGTTCAGGCGGAACTCGATGCCCATGCCGGTGAACACTTCGCGGCGATTGCTCAGCACGGTCTTCTCGAGCTTGAACTCGGGGATGCCGAAGGTCAGCAGCCCGCCGATCTCGGGGTTGCGGTCGAACACCACCGGGGTCACCCCGGCACGCACCAGCACGTCGGCGCAGCCCAGGCCCGCCGGGCCGGCACCGATGATGGCGACCCGCTTGCCGGTCGGTTTGACCTTGGACATGTCCGGGCGCCAGCCCATGGCGAAGGCGGTGTCGGTGATGTACTTCTCCACCGAACCGATGGTCACCGCGCCGAAGCCGTCGTTCAGGGTGCAGGCGCCTTCACAGAGGCGGTCCTGCGGGCAGACCCGGCCACAGACTTCCGGCAGGGTATTGGTCTGGTGCGACAGCTCGGCCGCCGCCAGGATGTTGCCTTCGGACACCAGCTTGAGCCAGTTGGGAATGAAGTTGTGCACCGGGCACTTCCATTCGCAATACGGGTTGCCACAGCCCAGGCAGCGATGCGCCTGCTCGGTGGTCTGCTGCGGCTTGAAGGGTTCGTAGATCTCGACGAACTCCTTCTTGCGCTGGCGCAGCAGCTTCTTCTTGGGATCCTTGCGCCCTACTTCGATGAACTGGAAGTCGTTACTCAGACGTTCAGCCATGTTTCAACACCTCTTTACAGCAGCCGCGAGCGTCACGCTGCGAGCCGCACATCGATCACGAGAGCCGGGGGCGCTCGCACGGCCGCTGGCCGCGCGAGGCTTCACCCGTGCAGCGGCCTTTACTGTGGGTTGGCGCGGGTGCTGGAGAGCAGGTGCTTGAGGTTGGCCGCCTTGGGCTTGACCAGCCAGAAGCGCCGCACGTAGTCCTCCAGGTTCTCCGAGAGCTCACGCCCCCACTCGCTGCCGGTTTCCTGGACGTATTCGGCCAGGACGCGCGCCAGGTGCGAGCGGTAGGCCTCCATCGCCTCGCCACTGATGCGCTGGATTTCCACCAGTTCGTGGTTGAGCTTGTCGACGAAGGTGTTGTCCTGGTCGAGCACGTAGGCGAAACCGCCGGTCATGCCAGAGCCGAAGTTGTAACCGGTCTTGCCCAGGACGCAGACGAAGCCACCGGTCATGTATTCACAGCAATGATCGCCGGTGCCTTCCACGACCGCGTGAGCACCGGAGTTGCGCACGCCGAAGCGCTCGCCTGCCGTCCCGGCGGCGAACAGCCGTCCACCGGTGGCGCCGTACAGGCAGGTGTTGCCGATGATGGCGCTGTGTTGCGTCTCGAAGGGGCTGCCGGCAGGCGGCACGATGGTCAGCTTGCCACCGGTCATGCCTTTGCCGACGTAGTCATTGGCATCGCCTTCCAGGTGCAGGTGCAACCCGCCAGCGTTCCACACGCCGAAGCTCTGCCCGGCCGTGCCCTTGAAGCGGAAGGTGACCGGCGCGGCGGCCATGCCCTGGTTACCGTGCAGACGCGCGATCTCGCCAGACACCCGTGCACCGATCGAACGGTCGCAGTTGCAGATGTTCAGGTCGAAGGTGCCACCGGCCTTGTCGCGTACCGCTGGCAGGGCCAGGGCGACCATCCGCTCGGCCAGTTCGCCCTTGTCGAACGGCGGGTTGTTCTCGACCTGGCAGAACTGCGGCTTGTCGGCCGGCACGTGGCTGCTGCCCAGCAGCGGGCTGAGGTCCAGATGGTGCTGGCGCTCGGTGTCGCCTGGCAGCACGTCCAGCAGGTCGGTGCGGCCGATCAGCTCGCCCAGGCTGCGCACGCCCAGGCGCGCCAGCCATTCGCGGGTTTCTTCGGCGACGAAGGTGAAGAAGTTAACCACCATGTCGACGGTGCCGATGTAGTGGTCCTTGCGCAGCTTGTCGTTCTGCGTCGCCACGCCGGTGGCGCAGTTGTTCAGGTGGCAGATGCGCAGGTACTTGCAGCCCAGGGCGATCATCGGCGCAGTGCCGAAGCCGAAGCTCTCGGCGCCGAGAATGGCCGCCTTGATCACGTCCAGGCCGGTCTTCAGCCCGCCGTCGGTCTGTACCCGCACCTTGCCGCGCAAGTCGTTGCCGCGCAGGGTCTGGTGCGTCTCGGCCAGGCCCAGCTCCCACGGTGCCCCGGCGTACTTGATCGAGGTCAGCGGCGACGCGCCCGTACCGCCGTCGTAACCAGAAATGGTGATGAGGTCGGCGTAGGCCTTGGCCACACCGGCGGCGATGGTGCCGACGCCCGCCTCGGCGACCAGCTTGACCGACACCAGCGCCTGCGGGTTGACCTGCTTGAGGTCGAAGATCAGCTGGGCCAAGTCCTCGATCGAGTAGATGTCATGGTGCGGTGGCGGCGAGATCAACGTCACGCCCGGCACTGCGTAGCGCAGCTTGGCGATCAGACCATTGACCTTGCCGCCTGGCAGCTGACCGCCCTCACCGGGCTTGGCGCCCTGGGCCACCTTGATCTGCAGCACTTCGGCGTTGACCAGGTATTCCGGCGTGACGCCGAAACGGCCCGTGGCCACCTGCTTGATCTTGGAGCTGCGCAACGTGCCGTAGCGCGCCGGGTCTTCGCCGCCCTCGCCGGAGTTGGAGCGTGCGCCCAGGCGGTTCATCGCCTCGGCCAGGGCTTCGTGCGCCTCGGGTGACAATGCACCGAGGGAGATGCCGGCGGAGTCGAAGCGCTTGAGGATCTCGGTCAGCGGTTCGACCTGCTCCAGGGCGATCGGCTGCTCGGCGACCTTGACCTTGAGCAGGTCGCGGATCATCGATACCGGGCGCTGGTCGACCAGCGCGGTGTATTCCTTGAACTTGACGTAGTCGCCCTGTTGCACGGCGGCCTGCAGGGTGTTGACCACGTCCGGGTTGTAGGCATGGTATTCGCCGCCGTGGACGAACTTCAGCAGGCCACCCTGCTGGATCGGCTTGCGCGCGCTCCAGGCTTCGGCCGCCAGCAGCTTCTGGTCGCCTTCGAGGTCGACGAAGCGTGCGCCCTTGATACGACTCGGCACGCCCTTGAAGCTCAGGCCGACCACCTCGTCCGACAGGCCGATCGCTTCGAACAGCTGCGCGCCCCGGTAGGAGGCGATGGTCGAGATGCCCATCTTCGACAGGATCTTGAGCAGGCCCTTGGAGATGCCCTTGCGGTAGTACTTGAACACCTCGTCCAGGTCGCCCAGCACTTCCCCGGTCCGGATCAGGTCGGCCAGCACTTCGTAGGCCAGGTACGGATAGACCGCCGACGCCCCGAAGCCGATCAGCACGGCGAAGTGATGCGGGTCGCGCGCCGTGGCGGTTTCGACCAGGATGTTGCTGTCGCAGCGCAGGCCCTGCTCGGTCAGCCGGTGGTGCACCGCGCCGACGGCCAGCGAGGCATGGACCGGCAACTTGCCCGGGGCGATGGCACGGTCGCTGAGCACCAGCTGGGTCTTGCCGCCACGGACGGCCTCCTCGGCCTGGTCGGCGATGTTGCGGATGGCCGCTTCCAGGCCGATGCTTTGCTCGTAGTTGAGGTCGATCAGTTGACGGTCGAAGCCTTCGCGCTCCAGCGCCATCAGCGAACGCCACTTGGCCGGGGATACCACCGGCGAGCTGAGGATCACCCGCGAGGCGTGCTCGGGGGACTCCTGGAAGATGTTGCGCTCGGCCCCCAGGCAGATCTCCAGCGACATGACGATCGCTTCGCGCAGCGGGTCGATCGGCGGGTTGGTGACCTGAGCGAACTGCTGGCGGAAGTAGTCGAACGGCGAACGTACGCGCCGCGACAGGATCGCCATGGGTGTGTCGTCGCCCATCGAGCCGACCGCTTCCTGGCCCTGCTCGCCCAGCGGGCGCAGCACTTGGTCACGCTCCTCGAAGGTGACCTGGAACATCTTCATGTACTGCTTGAGCTGGTCGACGTCGTAGCTGGCCACGCCTGGGTCGTCGCTCAGGTTGGCCTGGATGCGC
The DNA here is from genome assembly GCF_013523165.1 of Pseudomonas entomophila. GTDB lineage: Bacteria > Pseudomonadota > Gammaproteobacteria > Pseudomonadales > Pseudomonadaceae > Aquipseudomonas > Aquipseudomonas entomophila_A. Next base: position 161,057 of record NZ_JAAMQI010000004.1, on the reverse strand, counting down.
AGGGCATGCTGGCGCAACCAGCGCTTGTACGGATGGCGCGACTTGAGCCGATTGTCGATCGCATCGGTGTCGAGGATCTGCCCGGTCTCGGTGTCGACGGCGAAGATCTGGCCAGGGCCGACCCGGCCCTTGGCCACGACATCCTCGGGCTTGTAGTCCCACACGCCGATCTCGGACGCCAGGGTGATGTAGCCGTTGGTGGTGGTGACCCAGCGCGCCGGGCGCAGGCCGTTGCGGTCGAGCAGGCACACTGCGTGGCGGCCTTCGGTCATCACCACACCGGCCGGGCCGTCCCACGGCTCCATGTGCATGGAGTTGTATTCGTAGAAGGCGCGCAGGTCGGCGTCCATGGTCTCGACGTTCTGCCAGGCCGGCGGAATGATCATGCGCACGCCACGGAACAGGTCGATGCCACCGGTCACCATCAGCTCGAGCATGTTGTCCATGCTGGAGGAGTCGGAGCCCACGCGGTTGACCAACGGGCCGAGCTCTTCGAGGTCCGGGATCAGGTCGTTGGCGAACTTGGTGCGCCGGGCCATGGCCCAGTTGCGGTTGCCGGTGATGGTGTTGATCTCGCCATTGTGCGCGAGGAAACGGAACGGCTGCGCCAGTGGCCACTTGGGCAAGGTGTTGGTGGAGAAGCGCTGGTGGAACACGCAGATGGCGGTCTGCAGGCGCTCGTCACCCAGGTCCGGGAAGAAGGCGGCGAGGTCCGCCGGCATCATCAACCCTTTGTAGATGATGGTCTTGTGCGAGAAGCTGCAGATGTAGTGGTCGGTGTCGGCCGCGTTGGCCACCGACGAGCGACGACGTGCGCTGAACAGCTTGATGGCGAAGTCCTGATCGCTCAGCCCTTCCCCACCGATGAAGACCTGCTCGATCTGCGGCAGACGTTCCAGCGCCAGCTGGCCCAGTACACGCGTGTCGATCGGCACCTTGCGCCAGCCGACCAGCTGCAGGCCGGCGGCCAGGATCTCACGGTCCATGTTGGCGCGAGCCGCCTCGGCCCTGGCCGGGTCCTGATTGAAGAACACCATGCCCACGGCGTACTGCGCTGGCAGCGCGACGCCGAACTGCTCGGTCGCCACGGCACGCAGGAAGGCGTCGGGCTTCTGCATCAGCAGGCCACAGCCGTCGCCCGTCTTGCCGTCAGCGTTGATCCCGCCACGGTGGGTCATGCACGTCAGGGCTTGCATGGCGGTTTGCAGCAGGTGGTGGCTTGGGGTGCCCGTCATGTGGGCAATCAGGCCGAAACCACAGTTATCCTTGAATTCTTCGGGACGATACAGACCTGTTTTCATAGACACATTCTCACCAGGTTCGCCTCTCAACCAAGGCAAATCTCTTTTTTAAACAAACACTTACCATCCGCGCTGATCATTTGCCAGCTTTTTGTGCGGGGGTAATGGATGGGCATTGTGGCACAGCGGCGATCGCGCTCACAAACGATAGTGACGACTCACTTACGCTTTATGTCGCATTTTTGAATGCTTGTCGCGATTTTTGTGTGTTAGCACTCTCGAAAGCAAGATCGAGGCATCGAACACGGGCTGCATGAGGGCTCATGGCCAACAGCCTGGGACAGACGAGCCTGCCGTGTGGGGCACGGCAGGCTCGTTCACATCCGGAATCGCTCAGCGACAGGACGGCTGGGGTGGTGCCGTCCGGAAGGTATCAGCGGGAGGTCGACAGCTCTTGTTGGACGCTGGCGACGGTACGTGGCCAAGGTTTACCAGCCTGGACCTTGGCTGGCAAGGATTTGATGGCCGCCACGGCTGCATCGCGGTTGGCGAAACTGCCGTAGGTCACCACGTACAGCGGCTTGCCTTGCAGGGTTTTCTTGAAGTAGCGGTACTCGCCCCCTTGCGCCTTGACGAACGCCTGAGCCGAGGCCTCGGAGCTGGTGCCGAGAATCTGCAGCACGTAGTTGCCCGACTTCTGCCCGGCGTACCAGCTGCTGCCAGCCCCGCCACTGGCGGGCTTTTCAGCCGGTTTGGCGGCCGCGACCTGGGTGGCCGGTGCAGCCGGCTTGGCAGCCGGCGCCACGGGCTTGGCAGGCGCCTGGGGAGCAGGCTTGGGCGTCGGTGCCACGGCAGCTTGCTGGGCAGGCGCGGGGCTGGAAGGCTGCACCGGGGTAGGCGCAGGGCCTGCCGCCATGCCCTGGGGCGGAGCGGTGGTGGTCACGGTAGGCGGCGTGGAGGGCTGCGGCGCGGTCGAACCCGCGGCAGTGCCCTCTTCGCCTTCGCCCATGCCGGCGGCTTCGGCCAGCGGCTCGCGCACCACTGGCGACTGCCCATTCATCGGCAGCGATTGCGACGACCCCGAGAACTCGATGGCCGGCTTGCCATTGTTGGACTGGACGGCAGTCGGCTGGCCTTGCCCAAGTGGCAATTGCGCCTGCTCGGCAGGTGCCTGGGCAGGCGTGTCGCTTTTCTTGGGCATCAGGACGGCGGCTGCGACGGCCACCACGACGACGGCAGACAGTGCCAGTACGTGCTTCTTAGGCATAGGGAACCCCATGGCTGGTCGCTTGGCCGAACTTCGGCTGGCGATCATGGCTTCGATCAATGTGTCCCGGGCGACCTGGTTGATGGTGCCAGGCCAGCCATCGGAATGTTCGTGGATATCGACGATCTGCTCGCGGGTGAACACGTCGATGCCACGACCAGCGCCTTCCAGGCGCTGCTCGAGGTACTCGCGGGTCTCGTCCTCGCTGTAGGGTTCGAGCTCGATGACATGGAACCGCTCCTGGCCCTCGCTGAGCTCGTCCAACCCCGCGATCAGCGACGGCTCGCCGAACAGGAACACGTGCGGGCGCGCCTCGGGCGTGCCCGCCGTCAATTCCAGCAACGCTTGGAGTGCCGACTCGTCGAGTTGTTCCGCGTCGTCCACCAGCAAGTAGACTTCCTGGCCGGTCAGGGCCAGTTGCACGACCTGGGCGAGGATGCTCTGCACTTCCGGCTGCGCGATGCCCAGGGACTGCGCCACGTGCCCCAGGACACTGGCCGCGTCGCCGGCGCCACGCGCCGACACCACGATACTCTGCACCGCCTGCTTGTTGGTGCTGGCCACCAGGGCCTGACGCAGCAGGGTCTTGCCGCTGCCGATCGGCCCGGTGACCACCAGCAGCAGCTGGCTGTAGCGCGCCAGGTGGTGAAGCTGGCCGAGCACCGGCTTGCGCTGCGCCGGGAAGAACTTGAAGCCCGGCACGCGCGCGGCGAACGGGTCATGGCTCAATTGATAGTGTTCGAGAAAGGCCTCATCGGCATGCAAGCTGGTCATTACGCGGTCACACCCTCAACCTGAGCCACGATCGCGCGGTAATCCGCCGCCAGCGTGGCTTGAAGAATCTCTGTCGGATAGTCGTCGGTCACCACGGCCTGACCGAGCTGGCGCAACAGCACCAGGCGCAGGCGGCCGTCGAGGACCTTCTTGTCGACCGCCATGTGCTCCATGAACTGTGCAGGCGTCATCTGCGTCGGCGGCACGACGGGCAGCCCTGCCGCCTGCATCAGGCGGATACCGCGGTCGCGTGCCTGGCGGTCGATCCACCCCAGGCGCATGGACATCTCCAGCGCCATGACGGTCCCGGCGGCCACGGCCTCGCCGTGCAACCAGACGCCATAGCCCATGTGCGTCTCGATGGCATGGCCGAAGGTGTGCCCCAGGTTCAGGGTGGCACGCACGCCGGACTCGCGCTCGTCGGCCCCGACCACCGCGGCTTTCGCTGCGCAGGAGCGACGGATCGCCTCGGTCAGCGCCTGGGGGTCGAGCTGGCGCAGGGCCGTCATGTGCGTCTCGAGCCAGCCGAGGAAAGGCTCGTCGCAGATCAGCCCGTACTTGATGACCTCGGCCAGGCCTGCCGAGAGTTCGCGCGCGGGTAGGGTCGACAGGCTGGTGGTATCGATCAGCACCGCCTGAGGCTGGTAGAACGCACCGACCATGTTCTTGCCCAGCGGGTGATTGATGCCGGTCTTGCCGCCGACCGAGGAGTCGACCTGCGACAGCAGGGTGGTCGGCACCTGGATGAAATCGACCCCGCGCTGGTAACAGGCGGCGGCGAAGCCGGCCATGTCGCCGATGACGCCGCCGCCCAGGGCCACGACGGTGGTGCGCCGGTCGTGCCGCGCACCGAGCAGGGCGTCGAAGATCAGTTGCAGCGTTTCCCAGTTCTTGAAGGCTTCGCCATCGGGCAGCACCACCGGCAGCACCGAATAGGCCCCCAGGGTCGTGCTCAGGCGCTCGAGGTACAGGGGTGCGACGGTCTGGTTGGAGACGATCGCCACCTGGCGTCCGGCGATGTGTGGTGCCAGCAGCGCGGCCTGGTCCAGCAGGCCTTCGCCAATGTAGATCGGGTAGCTACGCTCGCCCAGGTCGACCTTTAGTGTCTGCATGTATCCCCACGATTGAACTGGGCGCGGCATCGTTCGCACGACCCGCGCACTGACGTCTGGTCTGTTTTACCGGCCCGAGGATAGTACCGGGTTATCGGGGCGGCAACTTCTGCAAGCGCTCGAGGATGTCGAGCATCACCATGCGGGGTGGCCGCTCGTCGGTTTCCACGATGAGGTCGGCGATCTCCCGGTAGAGCGGATCGCGGATCTCCAACAGGTTGCGCAGCGTGGCTTCGGGGTTGGCGGTGCGCAGCAGCGGGCGATTGCGATCCCGTGCCGTGCGTCCGACCTGCTGCTCCACCGACGCATGCAGGTAGATGACGCGGCCGCCTGCGTGCAGGGCGCGCCGATTGGCCTCGCGCATCACCACACCGCCGCCGGTGGCCACGACCTGACCGTCGAGCGCGCACAGTTCGGCGATCATTGCCTCTTCGCGATCACGAAAACCAGGCTCGCCTTCCTTGTCGAAGATCCATGGGATATTGGCGCCGGTGCGCTGCTCGATCTCCTTGTCGGAGTCCTTGAACGACAGGCGCAGCTCTTTGGCCAGCAGCCGCCCGATGGTGCTTTTGCCTGCACCCATGGGGCCTACGAGTATCAAATTTTGCACAGAATCAACGACTCACGACAATCGCCCGGTCGTCCATGATACGCGGAGTCAGGAAGACCAGCAGCTCGGATTTTTTTTCTTGGACCGCTTCACGTCGGAACAGCCGCCCAACATACGGCAGATCGCCCAGAAATGGCACCTTGTCGACGACATTGTTTCGCACCGTGGAGTACACGCCGCCGATCACGACGGTCTCGCCGTCGCCGACGCGCACCTTGGCATTGACCTCGTTCTTGCGAATCGGCGGCACATCGTTGCGCGCATTGATGTAGTCGGGTTCGTCCTTGGTGACGCGCACCGCCATGACGACCCGGTCATCGGGGGTGATCTGCGGCGTGACCTCGAGCGACAGCGAGGCTTCGCGAAACGACACCGACGTGGCGCCGCTGCCGCTGGTCTCCTGGTAGGGGATCTCGGCGCCCTTGAGAATACGTGCGGTCTCCTTGTCGGCCGTGAAGACCTTGGGCTGCGACACGATCTCGCCATGGCCGTTCTTTTCCATGGCGCTGAGTTCGAGGTCGAGCAGCACGTCACCACGCAGCAGCCCCAGACCGAGCCCGGCAGTCGCCTGCTGGACGCCCAGGTCGACGAACAGCTCGCTGCCCAGCCTGGCCTTCTCGCCATACAGCGGCCCGCCCCAGCGCACGCCCAGGGCCCGTTGAAAGTCCACGTCCGCCTCGACGATACGGGCTTCGATCATCACCTGGCGCATCGGCACGTCGAGCTGGGCCACCAGCGCACGGATCTGCGCCAGGCGCGCGGCGGGTTGCGTCACCACCAGCGTATTGGTGCGTTCATCCACCCCGATGCCACCCCGCCCCGCCAGCACACCCTCCTCCTCGAAGGCAGCCATGACCAGGCTGGCCAGTTCACTGGCCTTGGCGTGGTGAATGGGCACCAGCGCGCGCTCCAGAGGCTCCAGGTGATTGCCCACCTCGACACCGCCCCGTTGTTCGGCCAGTTCCGCCAGCGGCGCGACCAGCAACACGTTGCCCTGGCGTCGACGCCCCAGGCCCTTGCTGCTCAAGATGAGGTCCAGCGCCTGCTCCCAGGGCACATCCTGGAGGCGCAGGGTGACATGGCCCTGCACCGTGTCGCTGGCCACCAGATTGATATCGGCGTGGTCCGCCAGCACCTGCAGGGCCGCGCGGACCTCCACGTCTTGAAAATGCAGGGACAATGGCTCATCCCGACCGTCGGCCTGACTCGTCGCCATCGCGCCCATCATCACCGCGCCCATTGCCCATCCATGTACGCTCATCCCTTCCATCCCTGGTTATGCCGTCACGTAATCGCAGCTCGCGCTGGCGTGCGAGCTGATCCTCCCGCCTTTCGCCCACAGGCTCGCCGACCACCACGCGCCGTGCATCGATGCTCAGCACGCGCCCACCTCCGCCGCCCAGACGGTCCCCCACGGCGACCCGGTGCAGGTACCCGTCTGCGTCGAGGACCGCCTGGTATTGGCCACGTCGCGCCAGCACACCGACCATGTTCAATCGTTCGAGCGGCACGTCAGCCAGGCCCTGCCCTTCAGGAGGGAGGGTGACCTGAAAGGGATCGCGGCCTGTCCACGGCTCGTCTGCACGGGCAGGCTGGTGCGCCAGCGTGGCGGGCACGGGCAGCGAGGCCATCTCGCTCTGGTAGGCATGCACCACCAGCTGCCAGCGCAACATCGTCGATGCCGGGTCGACCGGCCGCGCGTCAAGGCGCTCCAACCGCAGCAGCCGCAGCTGGTCGAGCCAGGCGTCGAGCCAACGGCGCAGCCTCGGGTAGGCGCCCGTGACCTCGAGGTGCACGGGGACGACACGGTACCCTTCGCCAAGGTGTGCAGCCTTGACGTCGAGTCGTTCGAAACGCAGCCCGTACCGGTGCGCGTGACTGGCCAGTTGCGCGATCAGTTCGCTGGTACCGTCACCGCCCGCCAGTCGCCAATGCGCCTCGTGCAGTGCTTGCCTGGCCTGCCGGACCTGCTCGTCGAGCATCTGCAACGACTCGAGGGCAGCGCGTTCGGTGGCGTACCGTGCCTCGAGCGACTCACCTACCGCGCGGGCGCCTTGGAGCCGCTCCAGGACAGGGCCGATGCTCAGTGGATAACCCACGCCCAGTATCGCCAGCAGAACGCCACCCCACCCGAGCAGCCTGAGTGGCCAGGGCAGCGTGAGCAGCGACTGCACCCCGCGACGCCACAGACTCACGAGCGACTCCCGTACGCGTCCAGCGACACACTGAAGACCTGGGTATCGCCCTGCGCCTGCAGGTCCTGCAAGGTCACCGAGCCCACCTGCGGCAGGGCCTGGAGCGCCTGCATCAGCTCGGCAACCAGCAGGCCCGAGGGCGCCTGCCCGGACACCTGCAGGCGTCGCTGCTCGAACACCAGCGCCGTCAGGCGAAGGCCCGCGGGAAGCGCGTCCTCGAGTGGCCCGAGCAGGGCCGGCAGACCATCGCCGTCGGCACGCAGCGCGGACAGCTCGGCCAGCTGTCGCGTCAGGTCCTCGAGCGTAGCCTTCACCTCGGCGGCCTGCTGCCGGGACCTCTCGAGCGCCTCCAGGCGTACGACCCAGGCCGCGTTGGTCTCTTGCTGCTGCTGAAGGCGCTGACGGTGGTGATGCGCACAGACCGTCAGCATCATCACGGCCAACAGGCAGGCACCGGCCAGCGCGACCAGCCTCTGACGCAGGGCGGCACGGCGTCGTTGCGCGCGCCACGGCAGCAGGTTGAAACCCGTCATCGCATCAGCCCCCGCACGGCGAGACCACTGGCCAAGGCCAGGCAGGCCCTGGCCTCGCTGTCGGGCGGCGGTGATTCGACGTCCAGGACGAAGCCTGCCCAGGGGTCGATGGCATGGCAGGGGACCGCCAATTGCGCGGCGATCGCCTCGAGGCGCGGCTCCTCGACGCCGATGACGCCCACGACATCCACGCCCGGCCAACCCAGGCGCGGCGCGAGCCAGTGGCGGGCGGCCTGGCGCCAGCTGCCTTGCTCGTCCATGGCCCACACCTGGGACTGCGGGGCCTGCTCGCCAGGCCATGCATACAGGGTTGCCCAGCGTTTCTGCAGCCGCAGCAGTGCAGGTCGCTGCCCGGGCAACCCGGTCGTCAGCGGCCACAAGGCCACTGCGTCGACGTCCACGACCGAGGGCGTGAGCCCTGCGCCGCCCAGGCGGCTCGCCAGTTGGTCGAGTTGCGCCTGCCGGCAGGCCGCCACCCAGACCCCGAGGTCTTCCGAGGTGGAGCACGCAGCGTCGGCGATGCAAAAGTCCAGGGCGACCTCGTCCAGGGCAAAGGGCACGAAGCGGTCCGCATCGGCCAACAGCCAGGCTTCCATGGCCTCTTCATCCAGCCCTCGTGGCACCCGGCGCGGCTTGACGATCACCTGGCTGGCGGGCAAGGACACGACCAGACGCCCCTCGCCGACGCGCTGGCGGGCCCGCCGCAGCGCCGTGGCCATGGCATCGGCCACGGACGTCTCGCGTGTCGCGGTGCCCATGTCGACGCAGGGTTCGATCGCCCAACCTTGCAGATGAACGCGCCCATGGCGCCGACGTGCGCGGACCATGCGCACACCGTCGGCCTCCATTTCCAGTCCCACGATGGAACTGCATCCCCTGCCGAAGCATCCGAGCATCGTGACGTCCTTGTGCGTATTCGGGTTCAGGCATCACACCTCTCGAGGCACAGACCGAGCCCGTCGGCCGGTCACCCCGCCCGGTGAAAAATGCTTATAATGCCCAGCGATTTTTCCTGTTCGCCGGCCCTCGCGCGCCCTCCACTTCCCAACCTGGACACCCAAAAGCCTTGATACGCCTGCTGAAGTTCTTCTGGTGGTCTTTCGTCGCTGTCATCTGTGCGCTGGTACTCGGTGTGAGCGGTGCGTTTCTCTACCTTAGCCCGAGCCTGCCTTCGGTCGATGCGCTGCGAAGCATCCAGTTGCAGATACCGCTGAGGGTCTTCAGCAGCGACGGCAAGCTGATCGCCGAATTTGGCGAAATGCGCCGCTCGCCGATCCGCTTCGATGAAATCCCCCCACAGTTCATTCAGGCGCTTCTGTCAGCCGAGGACGACAATTTCCTCAACCACTACGGGGTCGACCCCAGCAGCCTGATGCGCGCGGCCACCCAGCTGGTCAAATCCGGGCACATCCAGACCGGTGGCAGCACGATCACCATGCAGGTGGCGAAGAACTTCTTCCTGAGCAGCGAACGCAGCTTCTCGCGCAAGACCACCGAGATCCTGCTGGCCCTGCAGATCGAGCGCGAGCTGACCAAGGACGAGATCCTCGAGCTGTACGTCAACAAGATCTACCTGGGCAACCGTGCCTACGGGATCGAGGCCGCCGCGCAGGTGTACTACGGCAAGTCGATTCGCGACGTGAGCCTGGCGCAGATGGCCATGATCGCTGGCCTGCCCAAGGCACCTTCGCGTTTCAACCCGTTGGCCAACCCGGTGCGCGCCAAGGAGCGTCGCGACTGGATTCTCGGGCGCATGTACCGCCTGGGCAAGATCGACCAGGCCAGCTACCAGGCCGCCCTGGCCGAGCCGCTCAATGCCAGCTACCACGTCCCGACGCCGGAGGTGAACGCGCCCTGGATCGCCGAGATGGCACGCGCGGAAATGGTCGGCCGCTACGGCAGCGAGGCCTATACCGAAGGCTTCCGCGTCACCACCACGGTACCGAGCGATTTGCAGGAGATGGCCAACAGTGCCGTGCTCGATGGCCTGACGGCCTACGATGAGCGCCATGGCTATCGCGGCCCGGAGGCGCGCTATCCGGGCAAGACCTTCGCCGAATGGCAGCGTGTCCTGGGCAAGCAGCGCAACCTGGGCGGCCTGGAACCGGCCATCGTGATGCAGGTCACCAAGACCGGCCTGCTGGTGCTGACCCGAGGCGGCAAGGAAGAGCAGGTGCCGTGGGAGACCCTGAAGTGGGCTCGCCCGCACCTGAACGTCAACAGCCTGGGGCGCGCACCCACCTCACCGGCCGACGTCGCCCAGGCCGGCGACCTGATCCGCGTGCAACGGCTGGCCGACGGTACCCTGAAATTCAGCCAGGTGCCCGGCGCGCAGAGCGCCCTGGTGACCCTGGACCCGACCAGTGGTGCCATCCGCGCCCTGGTTGGTGGCTTCTCGTTCGAGCAGAGCAACTACAACCGCGCGATGCAGGCCAAGCGTCAGCCGGGCTCGAGCTTCAAGCCGTTCATCTACAGCGCGGCGCTCGACAGCGGCTACACCGCCGCCAGCCTGGTCAACGACGCCCCGATCGTCTTCGTCGACCCGTCCGTGGACAAGGTCTGGCGCCCGAAGAACGATACCAACACGTTCCTGGGCCCGATCCGCATGCGCGAGGCGCTGTACAAGTCGCGCAACCTGGTGTCCATCCGCCTGCTGCAGGCGATGGGCGTGGACAAGACCATCGACTACATCGCGCAGTTCGGCTTCAACAAGCAGGACCTGCCACGCAACCTGTCCCTGGCACTGGGCACCGCGACGCTGACGCCCATGGAGATCGCCACCGGCTGGAGCACGTTCGCCAACGGCGGCTACAAGATCAGCCCGTACCTGATCGAACGCATCGAAAGCCGCTCGGGCGACACGCTGTTCACCGCCAACCCCGCGCGCGTGCCGTCCGTTCAGCAGGACCAGGCAGGCATCGCCGCGCCGGAACAGCCGTTCAACGTCCAGTTGCCAGGGGAAGCTGCACCGGCCAATGCCCAGCCGGCCGCTGCCGCACAACCGCCCCAGGTGGCCGAGCGGATCATCGACGGTCGCACCACCTACATCCTGACCAGCATGCTGCAGGACGTCATCAAGCGCGGCACCGGGCGTCGCGCCCTGGCATTGGGCCGTGACGACCTGGCCGGCAAGACCGGCACCACCAACGAGTCCAAGGATGCCTGGTTCTCCGGCTACAACGCCGACTACATGACCACGGTCTGGACCGGCTTCGACCAGCCCGAGACCCTGGGCCGACGCGAATACGGCGGCACCGTGGCGCTGCCGATTTGGATGCACTTCATGGGGGCGGCGCTCAAGGGCAAGCCCAGCCATGCCCCGGCAGAGCCCGAAGGCATCCTGAGCCTGCGCGTCGATCCGGTCAGTGGTCGCGCAGCCAGGCCGGACACGCCCAACGCCTACTTCGAGCTGTTCAAGGCCGAGGACTCGCCGCCGTCGTCGGGCGAACTGGGCAATGGCGTGGCGCCGGGCAGCCCTCTGCCGGCCGACGAAGCGACGCCGATGGACCTGTTCTGACGGCGTGCGCTCCAGGGCCTTCGGGCCCGGTCGCCCCTCGCCCCACCCTTCAGGACCGACCGGCCACCAACGAAAAAGCCCTGGCGCTCACGCACCAGGGCTTTTTTCATGACGGGTCGACTGATCAGCCGTTGAACACGTCATCCACGCTCTTGAGCGGGTAGTGCTTCGGGTACGGCAGGGTGGCGACGCCGGACTCGATGGCGGCCTTGGCCACGGCATCCGACACCACGGTGATCAGGCGTGCGTCCATCGGCTTGGGAATGATGTACTCGCGACCGAAGCTCAGCGACTCGACGCCATAGGCGTCGCAGACGTCCTTGGGCACCGGCAGCTTGGCCAGGTCCTTCAGGGCGATGGCGGCGGCGATCTTCATCTCTTCGTTGATGCGCTTGGCGCGCACGTCCAGGGCACCGCGGAAGATGAAGGGGAAGCCCAGTACGTTGTTGACCTGGTTCGGGTAGTCGGAGCGGCCGGTCGCCATGATCACGTCGTCACGGGTGGCGTGCGCCAGCTCGGGCTTGATTTCCGGGTCCGGGTTGGAGCAGGCGAAGACGATCGGGTTCGCCGCCATGGACGCGAGGCCTTCGGCGCTCAGCAGGTTCGGGCCGGACAGGCCGACGAACACGTCGGCGCCTGCCAGGGCATCGGCCAGGGTACGCTTGTCGGTGGCGTGAGCGAACTGGGCCTTGTACTGGTTGAGGTCTTCACGGCCGGCGTGGATGACGCCACTGCGGTCGATCATGAAGATGTTCTCGACCTTGGCGCCCATGCTGACCAGCAGCTTCATGCACGAGATCGCGGCAGCACCAGCGCCCAGGCAGACGATCTTCGCGTCGTCCAGTTGCTTGCCGGCGATTTCCAGGGCGTTGATCATGCCGGCCGCGGTGACGATCGCGGTGCCGTGCTGGTCATCGTGGAAGACCGGGATGTCGCACTGTTCGATCAGCGCGCGCTCGATCTCGAAGCACTCCGGGGCCTTGATGTCTTCCAGGTTGATGCCGCCGAAGGTGATGGAGATGCGCTTGACGGTGTCGATGAAGGCTTGCGGGCTTTCGGCATCGACTTCGATGTCGAACACGTCCACGCCAGCGAAACGCTTGAACAGCACGCCCTTGCCTTCCATGACCGGCTTGGAGGCCAGCGGGCCCAGGTCGCCAAGGCCCAGGATGGCGGTGCCATCGGAGATCACCGCCACCAGGTTGCCCTTGCCGGTGTACTGGTAAGCCAGCTCAGGGTCACGGGCGATCTCGCGTACCGGCTCGGCGACGCCTGGGCTGTAGGCCAGGGACAGGTCACGGGCGGTGGAGGTCGGCTTGGTGAGTTCGACGCTCAGTTTCCCTGGGCGAGGCTGGGCATGGTATTCGAGGGCGGCGGTTTTGAGATCTGACATGAGGGCTTTCCGCTAATTGGACTGTTCTGACGGACCGCCGAGGATACGCAAAGAGCCAAGGGGCGACAAGACTGCCCGGTCACTTGTGTCAAGACCTTCGTCCTACGACTTTACGCTAGGTGCCTCGCTTGCCCTGAGGCCGTCGGCACTGCCCGTCAGCGCACCTCGAGCATGCTCGGATCGGTCAGCGACACCGTCCAGCGTGGCCCGCCGCGCCTGCCTGAACCGGCAGCGACGCGCTCGCGGACCCAGCCACGCACTTCCACCTGGCGGCCTTCGAGGCGCTCGAGCGTGCTCACCGACAACCGCCGCTGGAGCCTGGCAGGCACCGTCACCACCAACCGATCATCGATCGTCAGTGACACGCCCGAACGCTGACGCCGGACCTGCACGACACGGCCCGTGACCACGGCAAAGCCGGGACGCCGCAGCCCGGCGGCCTGGCGCACGACCGGTCGTCGCCACAGCCCGGCACCCGCCTCCCGCGCCTGACGCTCGGCCTGCCGATGGCAGCGGGTCAGCGCCACGTTGGGCGCGATAGCCACGCGGTAACCCAGGCCTTCGCTGAGCAACCGGGCCTCGAGATTCCGACCGTCGCGGCCATAGGCATGGGCCAGCAGCCGGCCATAATGGTCGCTGCGCTCCTTGCCTACCACCAGGCCGAGACGCCCGCCACTGGCCTTGACCAACGCCCGCAGGCGCTGCCGGGCTGCGTCGGCGAGTGGTTCGCTACGCTGGCCACGCCGACGGATTTCGGGCGCATTGATCCCGATCAGGCGAACACTGCGCCCATCGGTCAACCTCAAGGTATCGCCGTCCACCACCTGGCGAACGGTGACCGGCTGCAAGAGGCCCGGCGGGGTGCAGTGCACCTCGGCCCGGACCGACGCACCCCAGATCACGGCCATGAAAAAGGCGCCCGCGAGGGGCGCCTTCTTGTGCAGCGGTGCGAAGCCCAGGGGGTTCGCCAGGCGCATGCTTACTTCTTGGTACCGAACATGCCGAAGCGGTCGGCGAACTTCTGTACGCGACCACCGGTGTCCAGGACTTTCTGCTTGCCGGTGTAGAAGGGGTGGCACTGCGAGCACACGTCGATCGCCAGCGGCTTGGCCAGGGTCGAACGGGTTTCGAACTTGCTGCCGCAGCTGCAGGTAACTTCTACAACTTCGTAATTCGGATGGATATCTGCTTTCATGGTCACTTCCTCGGCTGCGTGCCGCCATCCAACACCATTGTTGAATACCGCACGGAATCAGGCGACGTATGATAGCAGAGCCATGCGCCAGCGCAAGTTGCCGCACCCACCGACCGTCGTGCTAGGCTCGCCAGGCCATTCGCTTCCTTTTCAGAGATCTGCCGCGTGCCCGACGTCATCCTGCGCCTTGCCCTTCCTTCGCCGCTGCGCAGGTTGTTCGACTACCGCGCGCCGCCAGGCGCCTCGGGCAAGACCTTCGTGCCGGGCATGCGCCTGCGCGTGCCGTTCGGGCGGCGAGAACTGATCGGGGTCCTGGTCGAGGTGGCCGACACCAGCGACGTGCCGGCCGACAAGCTGCGCCCGGCCACGGCACTGCTCGATCCGGTCTCGCCGTTGCCCGCGTCCCTGCTCAAGCTGTGCCTGTGGACGGCCCAGTACTACCAGCACAGCCTGGGCGACACGTTCAACTGGGCCCTGCCGACCTTGCTACGCCAGGGCGAACCGGCCGAAATGCGCCAGGAGCGGTTCTGGCAGATCGCCCCCGGCGCACGCCTGGACGATCCGCGCATCGCCCGTGCACCGCGCCAGCGCGAGGCCTTGCAGACCCTGGCGCAGCATCCCCACGGCGTGGCCCATGCGGTCCTGAGCAAGCTGGGCCTGAGCAAGGACAGCCTCGACCTGCTGCTGGCCAAGCAATTGGTGGAGATCGAGCTGCGCCGTCACCTGCCTGCCACGCGCCACGAGCACTGGCTCGCCCAACCCGAGCTGCCGCTGAACGACGAGCAGCGCGCCGCGTTCGACGCCGTGCGCTCCTCGTTCGGCGGGTTCCAGGCGTTTCTGTTGGCCGGGGTGACCGGCAGCGGCAAGACCGAGGTGTACCTGCAACTGATCCGCGAAACCCTCGAGGCCGGCAAGCAGGCACTGGTGCTGATCCCCGAGATCAACCTGGGGCCGCAGACCCTGGCGCGCTTCGAGCAGCGCTTCAACGCCCGCATCGCCCTGCTGCACTCGGCGGTCAACGACCGCGAGCGGCTCGACGCCTGGCTGGCGGCGCGCGACGGCGAGGCGGACATCATCATCGGTACACGCTCGGCGCTGTTCACGCCGATGAAGCACCCCGGCCTGATCATCATCGACGAAGAGCACGACGGCTCCTATAAACAGCAGGAAGGCCTGCGCTACCACGCCCGGGACCTGGCGCTGGTGCGTGCGCGCCAGGAAGACGTGCCGATCCTGCTAGGCTCGGCCACCCCGTCACTGGAAAGCCTGCACAACGCCCACGGTGGCCGCTACGGCCTGCTGCGCATGCAGCAACGCGCCGGCGGCGCCCGACAGCCGCGCTTCCTGCGCCTGGACGTCAAGAGCCGCCCCCTGGACAGCGGCATCAGTGGCCCGCTGCACCAGGCGATCGGCCAGACCCTCGCGGCCGGTCAGCAGGTGCTGGTGTTCCTCAACCGGCGCGGCTTCGCACCGACCCTGCTGTGCCACGACTGCGGCTGGCTGTCCGGCTGCCCACGCTGCGATGCGCGCATGACCGTGCACCAGCGTTCGGGGCTGCTGCGCTGCCACCATTGCGGCCATGAAGAGCGCATCCCGCACCAGTGCCCCCAGTGCAACCACGTGGACCTGCGCCCGGTCGGCGCGGGGACCGAGCGCGCCGAGGAGCGCCTGAGCACCTTGTTCCCGGAGTACCCCGTGCTACGTGTGGACCGCGACAGCACCGCCCGCAAGGATGCCATGCAGAACCTGTTCGCCACCATCCAGCGAGGCCAGCCCTGCATCCTGGTCGGCACCCAGATGCTTGCCAAGGGCCACCACTTCCCCCGCGTGACCTTGGTGGCGATCCTCGATGCCGACGGCGGCCTGTTCTCGGGCGACTTCCGCGCCAGCGAGCACATGGCGCAGCTGATCGTGCAGGTGGCCGGCCGCGCCGGGCGGGCCGAAGAGCCGGGCAAGGTGATCGTGCAGACGCACCTGGCCGAGCACCCCTTGCTGGTGCAACTCACCGAGCAAGGTTACTTCGCTTTCGCCGACCAGGCCTTGAGCGAACGCCGCGCCGCGGGTCTGCCGCCTTTCTCGCACCTGGCCCTGCTGCGTGCCGAGGCGCACAAGCCGGGTCAGGCCGAAGCCTTCCTCGACGAAGCCTGCACGGCCGCCGAGCGCCTGCTCGCCGTGCAGGGCGCCGGCGGCATCGAATTGCTCGGGCCGGTGCCGGCGCCCATGGAGCGCCGCGCCGGTCGCTACCGGGCGCAACTGCTGCTGCAAGCCAACGCCAGGGCTGCCTTGCACCGCCTGCTCGCCAGCTGGCTGCTGGAGCTCGAACAGATGCCATCAGGCCGCCAGGTGCGCTGGTCGCTCGATGTGGACCCTGTGGATCTCTACTGAGGAGCGAGCTGCAGGCTGCAAGCAAAAGCGGCGCTGCCCGGCGGATCGAGCCGGGCTCACCGCCTGGGCCGTTCAGCTTGCCGCCTGCCACTTACCGCTTACGACTTGCCGCCTGCCGCCTGCGACCGGATAATGCCCAGTTTTTCCACCTGCGCCTCGAAGCGCCCGCCGCGCGTGCGGTCGAAAGAGAACCTGATGAAAGACACCATTCGCCAGCTGATCCAGCAAGCCCTCACCCAACTCGTCGCCGACGGTGTGCTGCCTGATGGGCTGACGCCGTCGATCCAGGTGGAGAACGCCCGGGACAAGACCCACGGCGACTTCGCCAGCAACATCGCCATGATGCTGGCCAAACCTGCCGGCATGAAGCCGCGCGACCTGGCCGAGAAGCTGATCGCTGCGCTGCCGGCGTGTGAAGACGTCAGCAAGGTCGAGATCGCCGGCCCCGGCTTCCTCAATTTCTTCCAGAACACCCAGGCCCTGGCCAATCGTCTGGACGCTGCACTGGCCGATGCGCACCTCAATGTGCGCAAGGCAGGCCCTGCCGAGAAGGTGGTGGTCGACCTGTCGGCCCCGAACCTGGCCAAGGAAATGCACGTCGGCCACCTGCGCTCGACGATCATCGGCGACAGCGTCGCCCGTGTGCTGGAATTCCTCGGTGACCAGGTGATCCGTCAGAACCACGTCGGCGACTGGGGCACCCAGTTCGGCATGCTGCTGGCGTACCTGCAGGAAAACCCCATCACCAGCGACGCGCTGTCGGACCTGGAAAACTTCTACCGCGCGGCCAAGAAGCGGTTCGACGAGTCCGAGGAATTCGCCACCCGCGCCCGCGGTCTGGTGGTCAAGCTGCAGGCCGGCGACCCTGACTGCCTGGCGCTGTGGACACGCTTCAAGGACATTTCGCTGTCGCATTGCCAGAAGACCTACGAACAGCTCAACGTCAAGCTGAGCATGGCCGACGTCATGGGCGAAAGCGCCTACAACGCCGACCTGGCCAACGTGGTCGCGGACCTGGCGGCCACGGGCCTGCTGGTCGAGAGCCAGGGCGCGCAATGCGTGTTCCTCGACGAGTACAAGACCGCTGAAGGCGAGCCGCTGCCGGTGATCGTGCAGAAGGCCGACGGCGGCTACCTGTACGCCACCACCGACCTGGCAGCCGTGCGCTATCGCAGCAACGTGCTCAAGGCCGACCGTGCGCTGTACTTCGTCGACCAGCGCCAGGCGCTGCACTTCAACCAGGTGTTCGAGGTCGCCCGCCGGGCCGGCTTCGTCGGCCATCCGATGCGCATGGAGCACATGGGCTTCGGCACCATGAACGGCGCCGACGGCCGTCCGTTCAAGACCCGTGATGGCGGTACCGTCAAGCTCGTGGACCTGCTCCAGGAAGCCAAGGAGCGCGCCTACGCGCTGGTCAAGGAAAAGAACACCGACCTGGACGAGCAGGCCCTGCGCCAGATCGGCGAAGTCGTCGGCATCGGCGCGGTCAAATACGCGGACCTCTCCAAGCACCGCACCAGCGACTACAGCTTCAACTTCGAGCTGATGCTCAATTTCGATGGCAACACCGCGCCCTACCTGCTGTACGCCTACACCCGCGTCGCCAGCATCTTCCGCAAGCTGGGCAAGCAGTTCGACGATGTCGAAGGCCGTATCGTCCTGCAGGCGCCTCAGGAGCAGGACCTCGGCGCCCGCCTGGCGCAGTTCGGCGAAGTGCTCAACAGCGTCGCCGACAAGGGCACGCCGCACGTGCTGTGCGCCTACCTGTACGACATCGCCGGCCTGTTCTCGAGCTTCTACGAGAATTGCCCGATCCTCGCTGCCGAAACGCCCGAGCAGCAACAGAGCCGCCTGCGCCTGGCGGCGCTGACCGGACGGACCCTCAAACAGGGCCTGGAGCTGCTAGGCCTGGAAACCCTGGAGCGCATGTAAGGTGGCCGCCAAGAAGAAGCCTGCACCCAAGCGTGGCGCCAGCCGGACTCAAGCCCCTGCCAAACAGCCCATCCCTGGATGGGTATGGCTGGCGGCAGGACTGACGATCGGTGCGTTCGTGGTGTTCCTGATGAAGCTCGAGCCCGGCAGCGGCGACGTCAAGCGCACCCAGCCCGAGCAGCAGCAGGCCGAGAGAGCCGCGCAAGCGGCCAAGACGCCGCCTTCGCCCGAGCAGCCGGTCAAGCCCAAGTACGATTTCTACACGCTGCTCCCGGAATCGGAAGTCATCGTGCCGCCAGAGGCCGTGCCTGAGAAGACGCCACCGGTGCCTGCCCAGCCTGTACCGCCGCCGACCAAGCCGGTTACCGCCGAGGAAGCGGCGAAGATCGACACCGCGCGTGCCCAGGCCGCCCTCTCCGGGCAGACGCCACCGCCTGCGCCACCGGTGCTCAAGCCTGCCGCGACCACCCAGTACTTCCTCCAGGCCGGCTCGTTCCGCAAGCAGGCCGACGCCGACAAGGTCCGCGCGCAGATCATCCTGCTCGGTCAGGCGGTCAAGGTCGAGTCCGGCACCGTGAAGGAAGAGACCTGGTACCGCGTGCTGGTCGGCCCGTTCAGCAACCGCGAGCAGTTGACCGTGGCCCAGAAGCAGCTGGGCGGCGCCGGCTTCAACAACCTCCTGCTGCAGCAGCGCCAGATTCGCCAGTAAGGCGGCAACGCGCTGCAAGCTACAGCATGGGGCGAAGCGACGAGGCTTTGCCCCATGCCCCTCTCCCCCGCCCCGCCGCTTCACCTGCCGCTGGCGCCTGCGCCTAGCGTCGCTGCCCGTTGACCTGAGACACCTGTCCGTTGAGCGTCCAGAAGTCGTAGAGCACGCCCAGCAGGAACACGCCGCCGGTCAGCAGGTAGACCAGGGCGCTGATCCACTTGCCCTGATACAGCCGATGCACGCCGAAGATGCCGAGGAAGGTCAGAAAGATCCAGGCCAGGCTGTAGTTCACAGACCCTGGCTGAAAGCGCATGTCGGCTTCCCGGTCCATGGCAGGAATCAGGAAGAAGTCGATGATCCAGCCGATGCCGAGCAGGCCCAGGGTGAAAAACCAGATCGTGCCGGTGATGGGCTTGCCGTAGTAGAAACGGTGCGCGCCCGTGAAGCCGAAGATCCAGAGCAGGTAGCCCATGACCTTGCTGTGGGTGTCGTGGGGTGCGGTGTGCTGATAACCATTCATTCGTAAAATCTCGCTGTGTAATCCTAAAAATTTCTAAACGTTCATGTGACTTTTGTGAACCTTGCCGACGTATGGCGGTCTTGGATCGACCAACGGATCATTATTTGATCAGAAGGTGTTATAGAGTTGCCCGCCTAAACAGACACCCACAAGAGCTTCACCTATGCCACCTTTGTTCAAGACATGGCTGACCCTCTGTCTCTTATTGCCCCTGGCCGCCCACGCCACCAACCGTGAGCAACGTCTTCCCAACGGCTTTACCGGCTATACCGTCCATTACGGCACGTCGGCCAAGGTCGCCCATGCGCCGCTTCGTGCCAAGCCGAGCAACGCCGCCAAGCTCAAGGCCGGTCCGACCGTCGCCTCCGCCAACAAGCAGAGCAGCGCCGTGCTCAAGCGCGCGGTCAACGCGATCGGCACGCCTTACCGCTGGGGCGGCAGCAGCCCGAGCAAAGGCTTCGACTGCAGCGGCCTGGTGAAATACGCCTTCGACGACGTCGCCAACGTGAACCTGCCACGCACCTCCAGCGCCATGGCCCAGGGACATGGTGTGAAGGTAGCACGCGGCGACCTGAAGCCGGGCGATCTGATCTTCTTCAACATCAAGAGCCGCCGGGTCAACCACGTGGCCATCTACCTGGGCAACGACCGCTTCATCCATGCGCCACGTCGCGGCAAGCGGGTCAGCATCGACACGCTGAACAAGCCCTACTGGAAGCAGCATTACGTGGTCGCCAAGCGGGTCCTGCCGAAGGACACCGGTACCGCAGGCCTGCAGGTGGTCAAGCGCTGAAGGCAAAGGCCTTGCCACGTGCGGTATCCGAGGCGCCCCTGTGGCGCCTCGTTTCGTTCATGCCTCCTGCCTGTCGACCAGCCCTTGCGCCTGCAAGGCGCACAAGGCGTCTTCCAGGGTCTGCATCCCCTGCCCTGCGCCAGTCTGCATGACCGATTGCAGCTGCGCCAAACGTCCTTCTCGAACCAGGTTGCGCACCGCAGACGTGGCCACCAGCACCTCGCGCGCGGCCACGCGCCCGCCGCCCTTGCGCTTGACCAATCGCTGCACCACGACCATGCGCAGTGACTCGGCCAACAGGCTGCGCACCAAGGTTTTCTCCTGCGCGTCGAACATATCGACCAGGCGATCGAGGCTGCTCACTGCACAGCGAGCGTGGACGGTCGCCAGCACCAGATGACCGGTCTGCGCGGCCCGCAAGGCCAAACGAATACTCTCCAGGTCACGCAACTCGCCCAACAGGATCACGTCGGGGTCCTGGCGCAAGGCGCTGCGCAAGGCCTGGGCGAAGTCACGGGTGTGCCGGCCCACCTCGCGCTGCGTGACCAGGCTGCGCTGGCTGTGGTGAAGGATTTCGATGGGGTCTTCCAGCGTGATCACATGGGCCGGGCGCGTTCGATTCAGGTGATCGACCAGTGCCGCCAGGGTGCTGGACTTGCCGCTGCCGGTGGGGCCGCCGACCAGCAGCAGCCCATCCAGCCACTGCGAAACAGGACGAAACACATTGGTCAGTGCCAGGGCTTCGAGGCTGGGCACCTCCGAGGGCAGCAAGCGCAGGCTGGCGGCAGGGCCGCATTGCTGGCGGAACAGGTTCACCCGTACTCGCCGTGCGTCGGGCAAGGTCAGGGCCAGGTCCAGCTCGTCACCCTCGCGCCACTGTGTACGCTGGTCATCCTGGAGCCAGGGGCACAGGCTGGCGAACACCTGAGCGTCGGCCAGCGGTGGCAGGTCGAGTCGGCGCAGGTCGCCGTCCACGCGTACGCAAGGGGGATGTCCGGCAGCCAGGTGCAGGTCGCAAGCGCCGGCGGCGGCGGCTTGGCCCACGAGTACAGTCACGTCCATGAGACTCCTCAACGGCGAGCAAGCAGGTAGAATGCCGCAGACCCTCAGGCCGTCGGCAGCGATCCAATGTCCACACTAGCAGACACGTATTCCGCCCTCATCACCCGCATCGAGCACGCCGCGACCACTGCGGGCCGCGACCCTGCCGAGGTTCGGCTGCTGGCGGTGAGCAAGACCAAACCCGCCGAAACGGTGCGCCAGGCCTACGCGGCCGGCGTGCGCGACGTGGGCGAGAACTACCTTCAGGAAGCCCTGGACAAGCAACAGGCGCTGACCGATCTGACCTTGACCTGGCACTTCATCGGCCCCATTCAATCGAACAAGACACGCGCCATCGCCGAACACTTCGACTGGGTGCATTCCGTGGACCGCCTGAAGATCGCGCAGCGCCTGTCGGCGCAACGGCCGGCGCACCTGCCGGCACTGAACGTCTGCCTGCAGGTGAACGTCAGTGGCGAGGACAGCAAGTCCGGGTGCAGCCCGGACGAGCTGGCAGCGCTGGCCGCTGCCGTCGCGGCATTGCCCGGCCTGCGCCTGCGTGGGCTGATGGCGATCCCCGAGCCCACCGACGATCGCGCGGCCCAAGACGCTGCCTTCGCACGCCTGCGCACGCTGCGCGATGGCCTCGGCCTGGCACTGGACACCTTGTCGATGGGCATGAGCCACGACCTGGAAGCGGCGATCGCCCAAGGTGCGACCTGGGTACGCATCGGCACCGCCCTGTTCGGGGCACGCGACTACGGGCACGCCTGATTCCATGCTTTACTCACTCTTTCCTTCAAGGACCTGACATGAGCACTACACGTATCGCTTTCATCGGCGCGGGCAACATGGCGGCGAGCCTGATCGGCGGCATGCGCGCCCAAGGCGTGGAGGCATCGCGCCTGCGCGCCAGTGACCCGGGCGCCGAGACCCGTGCGCGCATCCAGGCCGAGCAGGGCATCGAGGTGTTCGAAGACAATGCCCAGGCCATCGCCGGTGCCGACGTGATCGTGCTGGCGGTCAAGCCCCAGGTGATGAAGGCCGTGTGCCAACGCTTGCAGCCTGACCTGCAACCCGGCCAGCTGGTCGTCTCGATCGCTGCCGGGATCACCTGCCAGAGCCTGCAGGCCTGGCTGGGCGACTGCCCGGTAGTGCGCTGCATGCCCAACACGCCCTCTCTGCTGCGCCAGGGCGTCAGCGGCCTGTACGCCACCGCCGAGGTATCGGACCTGCAGCGTCAACAGGCGGAGCAGCTGCTCTCGGCGGTCGGCACGGTCGTCTGGGTGGATCACGAGCAACAGATCGACGCCGTGACCGCCGTGTCGGGCAGCGGCCCGGCCTACTTCTTCCTGATGATCGAGGCCATGACCGCAGCGGGCGAGAAGCTTGGCCTGTCACGCGAGACCGCCTCGCAGCTGACGCTGCAGACCGCGCTCGGTGCGGCGCACATGGCCGTGGCCAGCGACGTCGATGCCGCCGAGCTGCGCCGGCGCGTCACGTCGCCGGCCGGCACCACCGAAGCGGCGATCCGGTCCTTTCAAGACAACGGCTTCGAGGCCCTGGTCGAACAGGCCCTGCAGGCCGCTGCGCACCGCTCTGCCGAACTGGCCGAACAACTGGGTAAATGAGGAGCCCTCGATGAATGCACTGTCTGGCGCCGCGATCTTCGTGGTGCAAACCCTGGTCAGCCTGTACCTGGTGATCGTCCTGCTGCGCTTCGTGTTGCAACTGGTCAAGGCCAACTTCTACAACCCCCTGAGCCAGTTCGCGGTGCGGGCTACCCAGCCGCTGCTCAAGCCCATCCGCCGGATCGTGCCGAGCATCGCCGGCCTCGACACCTCCTCGCTGCTGCTGGCGATCGTCATCCAGGCATTGCTGATGGCCTTCGTGCTGATGGTCAGCTATGGCACCTTCGGCGATGTCCCGCACCTGCTGATGTGGGCGCTGCTCGGCATCGCCTCGCTGTTCCTGAAGATCTTCTGGGTGGCGATGATCGTCATGGTGATCGTGTCGTGGATCGCCCCGAACAGCCACAACCCGGCCGCCGAACTGGCCTACCAGATCAGCGAACCGGTACTGGCGCCCTTCCGCCGGATCCTGCCCAGCCTGGGCGGCATGGACATCTCGCCGATCTTCGCCTTCCTGGCGATCCAGGTGATCCAGTCGTTCGTCATGCCGCCCCTGGCTGCCTATGCCGGCATGCCGCAAGAGCTGTGGCGGATGATCTGAATCGGCCAATGACCCGCTGAAAGGGCTGCGTTGCAGCCCGATCGCGGGCAAGCCCGCTCCCACACCCGTAGCGCCACCGCGGCCTTCCAGGCAAGCGCGGTCTTGCAGGGCTTGCCCGCGATGCAGACGACGCCTGATCAGGCCCGTTCGCTATCAACGCCTGCTCCAAGCAACGACCTGCCCTCAGCAGAATGACTGGCCCGTGTGGGAGCGGGCTTGCCCGCGATCGGCCGCCCGGCCGCCGCCCGTGGTCTCATCGCGCCCCATCCCCCTCATGCGCCTTGCCGCTGCCGGGAGGGGTCTTTAGACTTACGCCTCATTCACGCGTGAGCAGGGTCGATGTCCACTGCCTTCCCCAAAGATTCCGTCGGTCTGGTCGTGCCGCAACTGGCGCGGTTCGACGACCCCCTGACCCTGGCCTGCGGTCGTTCGCTGGCCGGTTACGAGCTGGTCTACGAAACCTATGGCACGCTCAATGCCAGCGCCAGCAATGCGGTGCTGATCTGCCATGCGCTGTCGGGCCATCACCACGCAGCGGGCTATCACACGCCTGAAGACCGCAAGCCTGGGTGGTGGGACAGCTGCATCGGCCCTGGCAAGCCGATCGACACCGAACGCTTCTTCGTGGTGAGCCTCAACAACCTTGGCGGCTGCAACGGCAGCACCGGCCCGAGCAGCCTCAACCCGGCCAGCGGCAAGCCCTACGGTGCCGACTTCCCGGTGCTGACCGTGGAAGACTGGGTACACAGCCAGGCGCGCCTGGCCGACCGTCTGGGCATCACCCAGTGGGCCGCCGTGGTCGGCGGCAGCCTGGGCGGCATGCAGGCGCTGCAATGGACCATGACCTACCCCGACCGGGTGCGCCATTGCGTGAACATCGCCTCGGCGCCCAAGCTGTCGGCGCAGAACATCGCGTTCAACGAGGTGGCCCGCCAGGCCATCCTGACCGACCCGGAATTCCATGGTGGCTCGTTCCAGGACCAGGGCGTGATTCCCAAGCGCGGCCTGATGCTGGCGCGCATGGTCGGCCACATCACCTACCTGTCCGACGATTCGATGGGCGAGAAATTCGGCCGCGAACTCAAGAGCGACAAGCTCAACTACGACTTCCACAGCGTCGAGTTCCAGGTGGAAAGCTACCTGCGCTACCAGGGCGAAGAGTTCTCCGGACGCTTCGATGCCAACACCTACCTGGTGATGACCAAGGCACTGGACTACTTCGATCCGGCGGCGGCTCATGGTGGCGACCTGGCAGCGACCCTGGCCCACGTCAAGGCCAACTACTGCGTGATCTCCTTCAGCACCGACTGGCGTTTCTCGCCTGCCCGCTCGCGGGAGATGGTCGATGCCCTGATGGCCGCGCGCAAGAACGTCTGCTACCTGGAGATCGATGCCCCTTACGGCCACGACGCGTTCCTGATCCCGTCCCCGCGCTACATGCAGGGGTTCTCGAACTACATGAACCGCATCGACATCTGAGGACCCCATGAGAGCCGATCTGGAAATCATCCAACAGTGGATTCCCGCCGGTAGCCGGGTACTCGACCTCGGTTGCGGCAATGGCGAGCTGCTGGCATCGCTGCAGGCACACAAGCAGGTCACCGGCTATGGCCTGGAGATCGACCCGGACAACATCGCAGCGTGCGTGGCCAAGGGCGTCAACGTCATCGAGCAGGACCTGGACAAGGGCCTGGGCAACTTCGCCAGCGACAGCTTCGACGTGGTGATCATGACCCAGGCATTGCAGGCGGTGGAGTACCCCGATCGCATCCTCGAAGAGATGCTGCGGGTCGGTCGCCAGTGCGTGATCACCTTCCCCAACTTCGGCCACTGGCGCTGCCGCTGGTACCTGGCGACCAAGGGCCGCATGCCGGTCTCGGACTTCATGCCGTACACCTGGTACAACACGCCGAACATCCACTTCTGCACCTTCGCCGACTTCGAGAGCTTGTGCGTCGAACGTCAAGCGAGGATCATCGATCGCCTGGCCGTCGACCGCCTGCATCGACACGGCTGGGCCAGCCGGCTGTGGCCCAACCTGCTTGGCGAAATCGGCATCTACCGGCTGAGCAGCCCAGGCCTTCAGGGGCACAAGGTCGCGGTCTGAGCCGACGCCCGTCGGCACACGGGCTCGCCTTCCGACACTGCAGACCCCGCGCGTCATTGCCGCGCGGTGCGTCCTGCGCTTCAACCCAGACAGACTTCCAGGCCCATGATGAATTTCCCGCAACTCGTATTGGCCAGCCACAACGCTGGCAAGCTCAAGGAACTGCAAGCCATGCTCGGCGCCTCCGTGCAGCTGCGCTCGGTCGGCGAGTTCAGCCAGGTCGAACCCGAAGAGACCGGCCTGTCGTTCGTCGAGAACGCCATCCTCAAGGCACGCAATGCCGCGCGCCTTTCTGGTCTGCCGGCGCTGGCCGACGACTCCGGGCTGGCGGTCGACCACCTGGGCGGCGCGCCGGGCATCTACTCGGCCCGCTATGCCGATGGCCAGGGCGATGCTGCCAACAACGCCAAGCTGCTCGCGGCCCTCAAGGATGTGCCCGAGGCACAGCGCACCGCGCAGTTCGTGTGCGCGCTGGCCCTGGTACGGCATGCCGACGACCCGCTGCCGATCCTTTGCGAAGGGCTTTGGCACGGGCGCATCCTGTTCCAGGCCAGCGGCGAGCACGGCTTCGGCTATGACCCGCTGTTCTGGGTACCGGAACGCGATTGCTCCAGCGCCGAGCTGAGCCCTGCCGAGAAGAACCAGCTCAGCCACCGCGCACGCGCCATGGCCCTGCTGCGTCAGCGCCTGGGGCTGGCATGACGGCAAACGTTTCGACACCCGCGCTGATGACCCTGCCACCGCTGGCGCTGTACATCCATATCCCCTGGTGCGTGCGCAAGTGCCCCTATTGCGACTTCAACTCGCACACGGCCGGCCCCGAGTTGCCCGAGCAGGCCTATGTCGATGCGCTGCTGGCCGACCTCGAGCAGGACCTGCCGGCCGCCCAAGGTCGCCCGCTGACGTCGATCTTCTTCGGGGGTGGTACGCCCAGCCTGTTCAGTGCCGAGGCGCTGGGCCGGCTGCTGCGTGGCATCGAAGCCCGCATCGCCTTCAGCCCGGACATCGAAATCACTCTGGAAGCCAACCCAGGGACGTTCGAGCAGGACAAGTTCAAGGCCTACCGGCAACTGGGCATCAATCGCCTGTCGATCGGCGTGCAGAGCTTCCAGCAGGCCAAGCTGCAGGCCCTGGGGCGCATCCATGACGGCGGCGAGGCGGTACGCGCTGCCGGCATGGCACAGGCGGCCGGGTTCGACAACTTCAACCTCGACCTGATGCACGGGCTGCCTGGGCAGTCGCTCGAAGAAGCCTTGGGCGATCTGCGCCAGGCCATCGACCTGGGCGCTACCCACCTGTCGTGGTACCAGTTGACCCTGGAGCCCAATACCGTGTTCTGGAACCAGCCTCCCGCGCTGCCGGAAGACGACATCCTCTGGGACATCCAGGAGGCCGGCCAGGCGTTGCTGGCCGAGCAGGGCTTCGCTCAGTACGAGGTCTCGGCGTACGCGCGTCCAGGAAGGGCCGCCCGGCACAACCTCAACTACTGGAGCTTCGGCGATTTCATCGGTATCGGTGCCGGGGCGCACGGCAAGCTCAGCTACCTGGACGGGCGTATCCTGCGCACTTGGAAGACGCGCCTGCCCAAGGACTACCTGAACCCGGCCAAGCCGTTCCAGGCAGGGGAAAAACGACTGCCCCTGGACGAGTTGCCGTTCGAATTCCTGATGAACGCCCTGCGCCTGACCGACGGCGTCGACGCTCAGCTGTTCACGGAGCGGACAGGCGTGCCGCTTGCGCAGCTGGATAGCGCACGGCGCGAGGCCGAACAAAAGGGGCTTTTACGGGTCGAACCGCAGCGCTTGGTCGCCACGCCACGCGGACAGCTGTTCCTGAACGACCTGTTGCAGTACTTCCTGACCTGAGGAACCTTCCATGGATGTGATGCTGGACCTGCTCTCGAACGTGTCGCACTGGAGTCGCGGTCACCTGTCGGAGATTTCGCTGGCGCTGGTCGGTTGTATGCTGGTGCTGTTCGGCGCAGACCTCAAGGGCGCGGTAGAGCAACGCCTGGGTGGGGTGAACGGCGCGCTGCGGGTGCCGGCCATGGCGGCCCTGATGCTGGTTGGCTGCGGCGCCGCACTGATCCATGCGACACCGTGGGTGGAGAAGGGGCTGGCGCAGTTCGGCAACTACGCGCTGGGGCCGGTCTTGCTGGTGGTGGTCGTGCTGATCGGGGTCGTCGCGGACCGACGGGGCTGAAGCACCTGGCGGTGCACTTCCCCGACCCGTCGCTGACCGCGCCGATCGATCAGCGTCCTTGCCGCCCTAGACCTTCTCGAATTTCAAGTCCCAGACACCATGACCGAGCCGCTCGCCGCGGCGCTCGAACTTGGTGATCGGCCGCTCCGGCGGACGAGGCACGTAGGCATCGTCGGCCGCCTGGTTGCGATAGCCCGGTGCGGCCTGCATCACCTCCAGCATGTACTCGGCATACGGCTCCCAGTCGGTCGCCATGTGGAACACGCCGCCGACCTTGAGCTTGCGACGCACCAGTTCGGCGAAGCCGGCCTGGACGATGCGGCGCTTGTGATGGCGCGCCTTGTGCCACGGATCGGGGAAGAACAGCATCAAGCGGTCGAGGCTGTCATCCGCCACGCAGCGGTTGAGCACCTCGATGGCGTCGCAGTCGTACACGCGCAGGTTGGTCAGCCCCTGGGTCAGCACCCCATTGAGTAGTGCACCGACACCGGGCCGATGCACCTCGACGCCGATGAAGTCCTGCTCAGGCGCGGCGGCGGCCATCTCCAGCAGGGAATGGCCCATGCCGAAACCGATCTCCAGGGTGCGCGGCGCCGAGCGCCCGAACACCTGGTCGTAGTCCACGACACTGTCCGCCAGCGGCAGGATGTACAGCGGCCCGCCCTGGTCCAGGCCGCGCTGCTGGCCTTCGGTCATGCGCCCGGCGCGCATCACGAAACTCTTGATACGGCGCTGGGGGCGCGCTTCGCCGTCTTCGGGGATCAGCGTTTCTTGCGATTCAGTCATCAGGGGCTCTTACTTGATCAGGCCTTCCAGCGGCGAGGACGCGCTGGCATAGAGTTTTTTCGGCATGCGACCGGCCAGGTAGGCCAGGCGCCCGGCGACGATGGCATGCTTCATGGCTTCGGCCATCATCACCGGTTGCTGGGCGTGGGCGATGGCCGAGTTCATCAGTACGGCCTCGCAGCCCATTTCCATGGCGATGGTGGCATCGGACGCGGTGCCGACGCCGGCATCGACCAGCACCGGCACCTTGGATTCTTCGAGGATGATCTGCAGGTTGTAGGGGTTGCAGATGCCCAGCCCGGTGCCGATCAGGCCCGCCAACGGCATCACCGCGATGCAGCCGGCTTCGGCCAGCTGGCGGGCGATGATCGGATCGTCGCTGGTGTAGACCATCACGTCGAAACCGTCCTTGACCAGCACGTCGGCGGCCTTGAGGGTCTCGATGACGTTGGGGAACAGGGTCTTCTGGTCGGCCAGCACTTCCAGCTTGACCAGGTTGTGCCCATCGAGCAGTTCGCGGGCCAAACGGCAGGTGCGCACGGCTTCGACGGCGTCATAGCAGCCTGCGGTGTTCGGCAGGATGGTGTAACGGTCCGGCGGCAGCACGTCCAGCAGGTTGGGCTCGCCCGGGTTCTGGCCGATGTTGGTGCGACGCACGGCCACGGTGACGATTTCGGCCCCCGAGGCTTCGATGGCCAGACGGGTCTCTTCCAAGTCACGGTACTTGCCCGTGCCGACCAGCAGGCGCGAGCCGAAGGTGCGGCCGGCCAGGGTGAACGGCGTGTCGCTGCGAAGGTTGCTCATCATTGTTCCTCTGAAAAGGTTGCAGGGCCTGCGGGCCGTCGGCGTCCGCCGGCTCAGCCGCCGCCAATGGCGTGAACCACCTCGACGTGGTCGCCTTCGGTGAGCAGCGTGCCTTCATGCAGGCTGCGCGGCACGATGTCCTGGTTGAGTTCCACGGCGACCCGGCGACCGGCCAGGTCGAGCCGAGCCAGCAGGGCCGAGACGCTCTCGCCCTCCGGGACGTCGTAGGGTTCACCGTTCAGTTGAATGCGCATGGCACGAGCACCACTGTTCTTTGGGGCCCGCATTCTAGCCCCGATCCGCACCTGAACCCAAGGGCGCCCCACGCCATTCGTCCCACGGGCCGGCTCCCTGGCTCACACCAGGCGCCAGGCCGCGAGCCCCAGGCAGAACCAACCGCCCAGCAAGCACAGGCCGCCGAAGGGCGTGATGATGCCCAGCTTGCTCACGCCGGTCAGGGTCAGCAGGTACAGGCTGCCGGAGAACAGGACGATGCCCAGCGTGAACAGGCCACCGGCCCAGCCCATCAGTCGCCCTGGCAGGTGGGCGCACAGCACGGCGACACCCAACAGGGCCAGCGCATGGACCAGCTGGTAGAGCACACCGGTGTGAAAGATCGCCAGGTACTCGGCGCTCAGTCGGTTCTTCAGCCCGTGGGCGGCGAAGGCGCCCAGCGCGACGCCGGTGAAACCGAAGAATGCGGCGAGCATCAGGAAGCTGCGAAGCATGGGGCGACTCCTTCAAAGGGGTCTGTATAATGGCCGGTTCCATCCGTCCGGCCAAGTCACCGCCATGCTGACCTCCCTGCTTCGCCGACTCGCCTTCGTCCTGCTCTGGTTCGCCGCCGCCAGCGTCGTGCTGGTGATCCTGCTGCGCTGGCTACCGCCGCCTGGCACCGCGTTGATGGTCGAGCGCAAGGTGCAGTCATGGTTCGGCGACGCGCCCATCGACCTGCAGCGCGAGTGGCGCCCCCTGGAGCGCATCGCCGACCCGCTGAAGCTGGCGGTGATCGCCGGTGAAGACCAGAAGTTCGCCGAGCACCACGGCTTCGACATCCCGGCCATCCGCGCAGCGCTGTTGCACAACGAACAGGGCGGCAGCCTGCGCGGGGCCAGTACCTTGAGCCAGCAGGTGGCGAAGAACCTGTTCCTGTGGCCGGGGCGCAGCTGGCCCCGCAAGGCCCTGGAGGCCTGGTTCACCGGGCTGATCGAGCTGTTCTGGTCGAAGGAACGGATCCTGGAGGTCTACCTCAACAGCGTCGAATGGGGCCCTGGCGTCTTCGGCGCCCAGGCTGCGGCGCAGTACCACTTCAAGGTCGACGCCGACCGGCTCTCTCGCCAGCAGGCCAGCCAGTTGGCCGCCGTGCTGCCCAGCCCGCTGCGCTGGAGCGCCAGCCGACCCAGCACATACGTGGCAGGCCGGGCCAGCTGGATCCAGCGGCAGATGAGCCAGCTTGGCGGTTCCGCCTATCTGCTGCAGTTGCAAGGCACGCGCCCATCGCGCTCAAGCGAACTGGCCAACGAACGCTGAGCGACCACCCGAAACGACGAAGGGGAGCAGGCCGATACCCGGCCTGCTCCCCTTCGTCCTGCTGCCCGAACGATCAGGCCGCGATCAGCGCCTTGACCTTGTTCATGGCGTTCTTTTCCAGCTGCCGAATACGCTCGGCCGAGACGCTGTACTTGTCCGCCAGCTCGTGCAGGGTCGCCTTCTCTTCAGCCAGCCAGCGCTGGTACAGGATGTCGCGACTGCGGTCGTCCAGGCCATTGAGCGCCTCGTGGAGGTTGCTGCTGGAGTTGTCGCTCCAGTCGGCGTCCTCGAGCTGCATGGCCGGGTCGTAGCGGTGGTCTTCCAAGTAGTGCGCAGGCGACTGGAAGGCGCTGTCGTCGTCGGCTTCGGCCGCCGGATCGAACGCCATGTCCTGACCGCTCAGGCGGCTTTCCATCTCGCGCACCTCGCGCGGTTCCACGCCCAGGCTCTCGGCGACGCGATGGACCTCGTCGTTGTTCAGCCAGGCCAGACGCTTCTTCTGGCTGCGCAGGTTGAAGAACAGCTTGCGCTGCGCCTTGGTGGTCGCCACTTTGACGATGCGCCAGTTGCGCAGGATGAATTCGTGGATCTCGGCCTTGATCCAGTGCACGGCAAAGGACACCAGCCGCACGCCCATTTCCGGGTTGAAGCGTTTCACGGCCTTCATCAGGCCGACGTTACCTTCCTGGATCAGGTCGGCCTGGGCCAACCCGTAACCGGCATAGCTGCGGGCGATGTGCACGACGAAGCGCAGGTGCGCCATCACCATCTGCCGAGCGGCTTCCAGGTCTTGCTCATAGTAGAGACGCTCGCCCAGTTCACGCTCCTGCTCGACCGTCAGCAGCGGGATGCTGTTGACCGTGTGCACGTAGGCTTCCAGGTTCGCACCGGGCACCAGGGCATAGGCAGGTTGCAACGAAGTGGTCATTCAAGAACCTCCGACTCACTGAAAATGTGCTCATGGCACTGCCAACATTGACCAGAACCCGCAGGGCAAGTTCCGGTCGTGAAAAAGGCTTAATGTTGGCGAACAGACTTAACGTGGCGCCAGCTCGTTCAGGTGACGAGCCACGGCGATCCATGCACCGATATACCCCAACAGTACAGCACCGATCAAGAGTGAAAGTCCATCGGCTCCTGGCACACCTGCCAGGGCGAAGTCGCTGCCGTAGAGGTCGGAAAGCCCCACCACGGCATCGTTGAGCCAGTTCAACGCGAAGGCCAGGATACCCCAGGCCAGCACGCCCGCACCCAGGCCATAGAGCGCGCCCATGTACAGAAAAGGCCGACGCACGTAGCTGTCGGTACCGCCCACCAGCTTGATCACTTCGATCTCGATCCGGCGGTTCTCGATGTGTAGACGAATAGTGTTACCAATTACTAACAGCAAGGCGGAAATCAATAGCACGGCCAGGCCGAAGACGAAGCGATCGCCCAACTTGAGGATCGCGGCCAGGCGCTCGACCCAGACCAGGTCGAGCTGCGCGACCTCGACCCGCGGCAGTTCCGCCAGGCGCTGACGCAAGGCCTCGAGCGCCGGCTTGTCGACCTCGGTCGGGGTCACCACCACCACGCCAGGCAGCGGGTTGTCCGGCAGCTCGCGCAATGCTTCGCCAAGCCCCGACTGCTGCTGGAACTCGTCCAGCGCCTGCTCGCGGCTGACGTAGTGCGCATCCGCGACGCCCGGCATGCCAGCGATCTGCGACCGCAGGGCTTCGCCCTGGGCGCCAGTGGCGTCGAGTTTCAGGTACAGGGAAATCTGCGCGGCGCGTTGCCAGGAGCCGCCCAGGCGCTCGACGTTCTTCAGCAGCAGCGACAGACCCATGGGCATGCTCAGCGCCACGGCCATCACCAGGCAGGTGAAGAAACTGCCGATCGGCTGCTTGCCCAGGCGCCGCAGGCTGTCGGCCAGGCTGGCCCGGTGGCTTTCCACCCAGGCACGCAGCAGGGCCTTGAACTCCGGCCCATCGTCGTCGTGCGAGCCGCGCTTCTTGGCAGGCTTGGCATCGGCGGCCTTCGGCGCGACGCGCTCGGACACCTTGGGGCTACGAATCTCGCTCATTGTCCGGCCTCCCCGTCGCCGATCAGTCGGCCGCGCTGCAAGGTCAGCATGCGGTGGCGCATGCGGGCGATGAGGGCCAGGTCGTGACTGGCGATCAGCACGGTGGTGCCCAGCCGGTTGATGTCTTCGAACACGCCCATGATCTCGGCCGCCAGGCGCGGGTCGAGGTTACCGGTCGGTTCGTCGGCCAGCAGCAAGGCCGGCTGGTGAACGATGGCACGGGCGATCCCGACGCGCTGCTGCTGCCCGGTGGACAGGTCCGCCGGGAACAGCTCGCCCTTGTCGCTCAGCGAGACCCGCTCGAGCGCCGAATCGACACGCTTGGCGATTTCGTCCTTGGACAGGCCGAGTATCTGCAATGGCAGGGCGATGTTGTTGAAGACCGTGCGATCGAACAGCAACTGGTGGTTCTGGAACACCACACCGATCTGGCGCCGCAGGAACGGGATCTGTGCATTGGTGATCTGGCCCAGGTCCTGCCCGGCCAGCAGCAACTTGCCGCTGGTCGGTCGCTCCATCGCCAACAGCAGGCGCAGCAAGGTGCTCTTGCCGGCGCCGGAGTGGCCGGTCACGAACAGGAATTCGCCGCGGCGCGCACGAAAGCTCAGCTCGTGCAGGCCGATGTGGCCGTTGGGGTAGCGCTTGGCAACCTGTTCGAAGCGAATCATGGGTGCTCTCGCTCGGCGAACAGCGCCTTGACGAACGGCTCGGCCTCGAAGGTGCGCAAGTCGTCGATGCCTTCGCCCACGCCGATGAAGCGGATCGGCAACCCGAACTGCTTGGCCAGGGCGAAGATCACGCCGCCCTTGGCGGTACCGTCGAGCTTGGTCAGCGCCAGGCCGGTCAGTTCGACGCTCTGGTTGAAGTGCTTGGCCTGGTTGATGGCGTTCTGGCCAGTACCGGCATCGAGCACCAGCAGCACCTCGTGGGGCGCGTCGGCGTCCAGCTTGCCGATGACGCGGCGAACCTTCTTGAGCTCCTCCATGAGGTTGTCCTTGGTGTGCAAGCGCCCGGCGGTGTCGGCGATCAGCACGTCGATGTTGCGCGCCTTGGCGGCCTGCACGGCGTCGAAGATCACCGAGGCCGAGTCGGCACCGGTGTGCTGGGCGATGACCGGAATGCTGTTGCGTTCACCCCAGACCTGCAACTGCTCGACCGCTGCGGCGCGGAAGGTGTCGCCGGCGGCCAGCATGACCTTCTTGCCTTCGAGCTGGAGCTTCTTGGCCAGCTTGCCGATGGTGGTGGTCTTGCCGGCGCCGTTGACCCCGACGACCAGGATCACGAACGGCTTGTTCTGCGACTGGATGCGCAGGGGCTGCTCGACAGGGCGCAGCAGGCCGGCCAGTTCGTCCTGCAGGGACTTGTACAGCGCATCGGCATCGGCCAACTGCTTGCGTGCGACCTTCTGCGTCAGGCTCTGGACGATCACCGAGGTCGCCTCGACACCGACGTCGGCCGTCAGCAGGCGTGTTTCGATTTCCTCGAGCAGGTCGTCGTCGATCGCCTTGCGCCCCAGGAACAGGCTGGCCATGCCCTCGCCGATGCTGGCGCTGGTCTTGCTCAGGCCTTGCTTGAGGCGGGCGAAGAAACCGGTCTTGGCCTCCTCCTGACGTGCCGGCGCAGCAGGGGCCGGCTCGACCTCCGGCTCAGGCGTTGCGGCAGGCGCAGGTGGAACGACGGGCGCGGGTGCCGCTGGCGAGGGCTCACGCGGCGTGGGCGCTGCAGGCACAGGCGGCGGGGAGGCAACAGGCACGGGCGCCACCGGAACGGGAGGCACGACAGCCGGCTCGGGCATGCGCGCCGTCGGTACGGGCGATGCGGCCAGCGTCTCTGGCGCCACCTCGACGGCCACCGGAGAGGGCTCCACCGGGGTAGGCTCGACGAACACGGACGCCGGGCGCTCGGGGATCTGCGGCGGTGGCTGCGGCGTCAGGTCGCTCACCAGCGCAACCGGTTCCTCGGCCACGGGCAGCACCAGGCTGCCGGTCGGCGGCTCGTCAGGGTCGATGTGCTCGGGCATCGCCTGCACAGGGGCCTCTGGCAACGGCTCGGCACGGGGGGGAATGGCAGGCGGCTCGGTCGGCGCCACCGTCGGTGCATCCGCGGTGACGGCCGGCGCCTCGGCGGCCGATGGGGCTACAGGCTCGGGTGCCGACGGCTCGGCGACAGGGGTCTGCGGCTTCTTGCGAAACCAGCTGAACAGGCCTTTTTTACCACCAGCATCGGCCGGGGCTTTCTTGTCGTCGTTGGAACCAAACATGGGAGACGGCTATCTCAGGCAAGCGATCCGCCACCAGTGGCGCATCGGAATTCTTCAAATGCAGAACAGACTATTTTGAATCCGCCTGGTTCATGCGCAATGTTTTGTCGTGAGGCCTGCGGGGCGAGAACGGCAACAGGCATGGTCGCCAGGCAAGCGGATCAGTATCCTAGCACCTCCTGGCCCACGGACGCTAAGTCCGCGCTGGCCGCCCTACAGGTTAAAC
Organism: Pseudomonas entomophila; assembly: GCF_013523165.1. Lineage (GTDB taxonomy): Bacteria > Pseudomonadota > Gammaproteobacteria > Pseudomonadales > Pseudomonadaceae > Aquipseudomonas > Aquipseudomonas entomophila_A. Next base: position 125,631 of record NZ_JAAMQI010000004.1, on the reverse strand, counting down.
AACGTATGAATGCTCTCGCTCGCCGCGCCGCTGGCCTGTTGCTCAGCGCGCTCTGCTTGCCCCTGACGGGCCATGCCGCCACCGCTCAACCCACCCATGAATTCACCCTGGACAACGGCCTCAAGGTGGTCGTGCGCGAGGACCATCGCGCGCCCGTGGTGGTGTCCCAGATCTGGTACAAGGTCGGGTCGAGCTACGAGACGCCAGGCCAGACCGGCCTGTCCCACGCCCTCGAGCACATGATGTTCAAAGGCAGCGCCAAGCTCGGGCCTGGCGAAGCCTCGCGGGTCCTGCGTGACCTGGGCGCCGAGGAAAACGCCTTCACCAGCGACGATTACACCGCCTACTACCAGGTCTTGGCGCGCGACCGCCTGCCGGTCGCCCTGGAGCTGGAGGCCGATCGCATGTCCAGCCTGCGTCTGCCGGCCGATGAGTTCAGCCGTGAAATCGAGGTGATCAAAGAGGAACGTCGCCTGCGCACCGACGACAGGCCGGCTGGCAAGGCCTTCGAGCGGTTCCGCGCCATGGCCTACCCGGCCAGCGGCTACCATACGCCGACCATCGGCTGGATGGCCGACCTCGAGCGCATGAAGGTCGAGGAACTGCGCCACTGGTACGCCTCCTGGTACGCCCCCAACAACGCCACCCTGGTGGTGGTCGGCGACGTGACGGCCGACGAGGTCAAGGGCCTGGCGCAGCAGTACTTCGGCGCGATTCCCAAGCGTGAGGTACCGCCGGCCAAGCTGCCGATCGAACTGGCCGATGCCGGCCAGCGGCAGCTGACCCTGCACCTGCAGACTCAACTGCCGATGCTGCTCTATGGCTTCAACGTACCGGGCCTGGCCACCGCCAAGGACCCGCGCGAGGTGCATGCCCTGCGCCTGATCTCGGCCCTGCTGGACGGTGGCTACAGCGCCCGCCTGCCGGCGCGCCTGGAACGCGGCCAGGAACTGGTCGCCGGCGCCTCGTCGAACTATGACGCCTTCACGCGTGGCGACAGCCTGTTCATGATTTCGGCCACGCCCAACGTGCAGAAGCACAAATCCCTGGCCGACGTCGAGCAGGGGCTCTGGCAACAGCTCGATGAGCTCAAGACCACGCCGCCCAGTGCCGAAGAGCTCGAGCGCGTGCGCGCGCAGGTGATCGCCGGGCTGGTCTACGATCGCGACTCGATCAGCAGCCAGGCCACCACCATCGGCCAGCTGGAGACCGTCGGCCTGTCGTGGAAGCTGATCGACCAGGAACTCGACGCCCTCAAGCAGGTGACGCCTCAGGACGTCCAGAACGCCGCACGTACCTATTTCACCCGCGAACGCCTGAGCGTCGCCCACGTCCTGCCGGAGGCATCGGCCCATGAATGATCGTCGCGCACTGCGCTCGTTACCCCTGGGCCTGGGCGGCCTCACCCTGGCCCTGGCTCTGCTGCTGGTCGGCCCGGCCCAGGCCGACAGCACCAAGCCGGACGCGCCGCGCCCTGGTGGCGCCCTGCACTCGCTGGCCGAGCTGGACGGCAAGGCCCCCGCTCGACGCACCTTCGACATCCAGTCCTGGAAGACCCAGGAAGGGGCCAGGGTGCTGTTCGTCGAGGCCCGCGAGCTACCGATGTTCAACCTTCAAGTGACCTTCGCCGCAGGCAGCAGCCAGGATGGCGACACGCCAGGCGTGGCCACGCTGACCAACGCGATGCTCAACGAAGGCGTACCCGGCAAGGACGTCACGGCCATCGCCCAAGGGTTCGAGGGGCTGGGCGCCGAGTTCGGCAACGGCGCGTACCGCGACATGGCCATCGTCTCGCTGCGCAGCCTGAGCGCTGCCGACAAACGCGAACCGGCCTTGGCGTTGTTCGCACAGGTGGTCGGCCAGCCGACCTTCCCGCAGGACTCCCTCGCCCGGATCAAGAACCAGATCCTGGCCGGCTTCGAGTACGAGAAGCAGAGCCCCGAGAAGATCGCCAGCAAGGCGCTGTTCAGCCACCTCTACGCATCGCACCCCTACGCGCACCCGAGCGACGGAACGCCCGAGAGCGTACCGCCGATCACCCTCGAGCAACTGCGCGCGTTCCATGCCAAGGCCTACGCGGCCGGCAACGCGGTGATCGCGATCGTGGGCGACCTGGACCGCCAGCAGGCCGAGCAGGTCGCTGCGCGCGTGTCATCGTCCCTGCCCAAGGGCCCTGCCCTGCCCGCGCCTGCCATGCCAAGCGAACCCAAGGCCGGGATGACGCATCTCGACTTCCCGTCCAAGCAGACGCATCTGATGCTGGCCGAACTGGGCATCGACCGCGCCGACCCGGACTGGCCAGCGCTGTCGCTGGGCAACCAGATCCTCGGTGGCGGCAGTTTCGGCACGCGCCTGATGAGCGAGGTGCGCGAGAAGCGTGGCCTGACCTACGGCGTCTATTCGATGTTCAGCCCGATGCAGGTGCGTGGTCCGTTCATGATCAACCTGCAGACCCGCGCCGAGCTGAGCGAGGGCACGTTGGGCCTGGTGCGCGACATCCTCACCACCTACCTGAAGGACGGCCCGACCCAGCAGGAGCTGGACGCCGCCAAGCGTGAGCTGGCCGGCAGCTTCCCGCTGTCGAACGCCAGCAATGCCAGCGTCGTCGGGCAGCTGGGCGTGATCGGCTTCTACAACCTGCCGCTGACCTGGCTGGAAGATTTCATGCAGCAGTCGCAGGCGTTGACCGTGGCGCAGGTTCGGGACGCGATGCGTCGTCACCTGAGCGCCGAAAAGCTGGTCATCGTCACCGTGGGCCCGAAGGTGCCCCAAAAGCCGCTGCCCGCCCCTACCGACACACCTGCCGAGCAACCTCTCGGCGTACCGGAGCACTGATGGCACGATCGTCTCAACCCGCCCGCCCTGTCCGAGGCCAGGGCCATGTGCGGATCATCGCTGGCGAATGGCGCAGCCGCCGCCTGAACGTCCCGGAGGGTGCGGGCCTGCGGCCCACCCCGGACCGCGTGCGTGAAACCGTCTTCAACTGGCTGGCGCCCAGCATCGAGGGCGCGCGCGTGCTCGATGCCTTCACCGGCAGCGGTGCCCTGGTGCTCGAAGCGCTGTCTCGAGGCGCGGCGGATGCCGTGGCCCTGGACACCAACCCTGCCGCCATCGCCAACCTGCGGGACAATCTGGAAGTGCTGCGCTGCCCGCGCGGGCAACTCTTGCAGACCGATGCGGTGCGCTACCTGGAGGGTCCGGTGAAACAGACGTTCGACGTGGTCTTCCTCGATCCGCCGTTCCACGAAGGTCTGCTCGCCACCGTCTGCACGTTGCTCGACGAACGCGAGTGGCTGCGTGAGCATGCCTGGATCTATACCGAGAGCGAGGCGGCGCCGTCCACCTTGTCCATGCCCGAGCGCTGGCGCCTGCACCGGGAAAAGAAAACCGGCCAGGTCTACTACGCCTTGTGGCAAAAGCACTGACGCTCCATCGCCCCTGCATAACTAATTAACGCAGGCGGCACGCCCGTCCTGTCGACACTCCTGGGGGACCCCCTCAGGAGCTTCGGCCATGCCTCGATCCCCTCTACTGCCTGCCTTGCTCGCCCCTCTGGGCGAAGGCGCCTCACTGCCAGGCGGTGCCTCGGCTCGCCAGCCTCAGCGATTCACGCTGGATAACGGCCTCCAGGTCTATCTGCTCGAAGACCATCGTGCCCCCTTGGTCGCCGTCCAGCTGTGGTACCACGTCGGCTCGAGCGATGAACCGCCAGGGCGCTCCGGGATGTCACACTACCTCGAGCACCTGGTGTTCAAAGGTAGCGCCAAGCTGCCCGCAGGGTACTACACGCAAACCTTGTCGCGCCTGGGCGCGGACTGGAACGCCTTCGCCTACGAAGACGCCACGGTGTTTCACGCAACGCTGCCGTCGAGCCGCATGGAGGTCATCCTGGAGGCCATGGCCGATTCGATGGCCACGGCGACCCTTGCGCCCACCCAGTGGACGACCGAACGTGACGTGGTCCTGGCCGAGCGCCGGGCACAGGTCGATGACAACCCCGTGGCGCTGGCCCTGGAACGCGCGAACAGCCTGGCCCATGGGGCCAGTCCCTACGCGGCCCCCCTGATCGGACACCCGGAGGAGATCGAGCAGCTCGACCTGGCTGCCGTGCGCGACTGGTACAAGACCTGGTACCACCCCAACAACGCCACGCTGGTCGTGGCAGGCCATGCCGAGCTGGACAGCCTGCGGGCGATGGTCGAGCGTCATTTCGCCATGCTGCCTGCACGTGCATTGCCCGAGCGGCCCAGGCCACGCTACGAGGCGACGACCGATGCACGCATCCAGACCGTGACGCTGCCAGGCTTGCGCCCTGGGTTGGTCATGAGTTTCAACGTTCCCAGCCTGGGCACAGCCGATGCCCCGGAGCAGGCCGTGGCGCTGAGCCTGCTGACCGAGTGGCTGGGCAATGGCAAGGGCTCTCGTCTGTATACACAACTGGTCCTCGAGGAGGGGGTGCTGCAGGCCCTTTCCGTTGCCTACCGGTCCTTGATGCGCGGCGACTCGCTGCTGACCATCAGCGCGTTCTCCAACCCGGCGATCGCCACGCCGGCGCAGGCGGCGGCGCGCATCCTCGACATCGTCGAGGCACTGGGCACGGCACCACCTACCGCAGCGGAACTGTCCAGGGCCAAGGCGCGCCAGCTGGCCGCGCGCATCTATGCCCAAGACGCTATCGATGGGCAGGCTCGCCTGGTCGGTCTGCGCGCCACCGTTGCCCTGGACCCCCTGCAACATGTCGACCAGACCACCCTGATCAATGGCCTCCAAGGCGAAACGCTTCGCGCAGTGGCCCAGCGTTACCTGACCGCTGAACGACGCACCATCACCTACCTGATGACCGAGGACACTCCTCATGAGTAACGTGCCGCCCTGCGCCCCAGCGTCGTCGACTGCCGACGCGCGCTGTTCCCCTCGTCCAGCCGCACTGGCCGAAGAGAACCCACTGGCCCTGCTGACGTCGGCCGCCCACCTGGACCTCGACAGGCTGGAACGCCTCGATATTCCCGTGCAGGCCTGGCAGACCGACGCGGGCAGCCGCGTGCTCTTCGTGCCGTCGTCCACCGTCCCGATGATCGACGTGACCGTGCGCTTCGCGGCGGGCGCTGCCTACGACGGCGACCTGCCAGGCCTGGCGGCCATGACGTTGCACATGCTCGACAAAGGCACCCAGCGCCATGACGCGGCAGCCTTCGCCCAGGCACTGGAGGGCTCCGGCGCCCTGCTGGGCAAGACCATCGACGCCGACCATGCCACCTTGACACTGCGCACCCTGAGCGAGGCCACGTTCAGTGAAACGGCGCTCGGCTTGTTCGAAGACGTGCTGGCGCGCCCGGCCTTCGCGCCTGCCCTGCTGGCCACGGTCAAGGGCCAGTTCCGCGCCTATCAACAAGGTCGGCGGCAGCTCGCCTATCACCGGGTCAGGGCCGCCGTGCCCAGCCACCTGTTCGCCGGGCATCCGTATGCCCATTACTACGGCAGCGTGCCAGACAGCTTGTCGCGCCTGACCGTGGACGATCTGCGGGCCTACCATCGACGTGCCTATTCGGCGCGCAACCTGCAGGTGTCGATCGTCGGCGATCTGTCACGCGAGCGTGCGCAGGCGATCGCGCACCGGCTGAGCCTGGGGCTCAACCAGAACTGGGCCTCCATCGAGCTGCCCGCGGTACAGCCCCGCGAGCAGGAGATCGTTCATCTGGAGCAGGCGGGCGCCACGAGCCAGATCGCGATCGCCTGCCCGATCGACACAGTGCCGGGCTCCGATGCGGACCTGGCCTTGCTGCTGGGCAACCAGGTACTGGGCGAGGGCCTGAACTCACGCCTGATGCAGGAGCTGCGTGTGCGCCGCGGGTTGACCTATGGCATCCGTTCGGTCCCGCAGCAGCTGCGTGCGGCTGGATTCCTGGGCATCTACTGGGATGTCGCGCCTCAGTACACCGATGCATCGCAGACGCTGGTCGAGGCGCTGGTGGACCGTTTCGTCGAAGAAGGCCCCAGCGAGCGGGAAGTGGGCATCGCGCGCCAGCAGATCGCTGGCCAGTGGCTCAAGCAGGTGGCTGAGAACGGCCGTCTGGTGAACCTGCTGGCTTATGTCAATCAGCAAGGCCTGGATGAAACCTACCTCACGACCTACCTGGATCGCCTGGCAGCCGTGGAGCCCCGGCAGGTGCGCGAGGCCTTCGCCCTGCACGTCCATCGGGCACGCCAGGTAGCGGTCAGCGCAGGACCGGACGTGCCACAGGTGCCGTTGCCCTGAACCGCTCACTCGCTCGGCGGGTCGATCCATGGGATGCTGCCACGCATCGCCTGGAGTCCACTGCATGCCCGTCGAGTCATCCTCTTTCCGCCCTGCCATCGGCTTGAGCAACCCCCACCTGCAGACGCTGTGGGGGCCGTTCATCCGGCGCCAGCCCGGACTGACCCGAACGCGCGAGCGTCTATGGCTGGCCGACGGGGACTTCCTCGACCTGGACTGGCATGGCCCGCATTCGGCGCAGGCCCCCGTGGTCGTGGTGCTGCATGGGTTGACGGGGTCTTCGCAATCGCCCTACGTCATCGGCCTGCAACGCGCCCTGGCGGCCCTCGGCTGGGTCAGCGTGGCCGTCAACTGGCGCGGCTGCTCGGGCGAGCCGAACCGGTTGGCGCGCAGCTACCACTCGGGGATCAGCGAAGACCTGGCGCAGGTCGTCGACCACCTGCGCAGCGCACGCCCCCTGGCCCCGTTGTACGCCGTGGGGTATTCGCTGGGCGGTAACGTGCTGCTCAAGTACCTGGGTGAACAAGGCTCGGACAGTGGCTTGCGCGCCGCGGTGGCGGTGTCGGTGCCCTTTCGCCTCGATCAATGTGCCGACCGTATCGCGCTGGGGTTTTCCAGGGTGTATCAGGCGCACTTCATGCGCGAACTGTCAGCGCACCTGTCGGCCAAGCACGACTACCTGCGCCAACAGGGCCAGATGGACGGGCTGGCGGCACTGGAGCGCCTGGGACCACTCGGACGTATGCGCACGTTCTGGGATTTCGACGGCAAGGTCACCGCACCGCTCAATGGATTCGACAGCGCCCAAGACTATTATCGGCGGGCCTCCAGCCGTTATTACCTGGGCCAGATCGAGACCCCGACCCTGATCATCCAGGCGCACGATGACCCCTTCATCTTCGCCCACAGCTTGCCGACGGCGGAGGAACTGGCGCCCGGCACGTCCTTCGAGCTGCATGAGCGTGGCGGACACGTGGGGTTCGTCGAGGGTAGCGTACGGCGCCCCACTTACTACCTGGAACGGCGCATTCCACAGTGGTTGCTCGAGCAGGCCTGATCAGGCGCCGCCTGCCTCGCTGGCAAGCCCGCTCCCACAGAGGCCTGTCAGCAGGCTGATGCCAGGCAGCGGCTTGGAATGAGGGCCGGTGGGAGCTGGCTTGCCAGCGATAGCGCCCGGTCAGGCGCCGCCTGCCTCGCGAGCAAACCTGCTCTCTAGAGGGCCAGTCAGTCTCCTGTGGCGATGGCGCGTGTCGGCTCGTTGATCCACTCGCTCCACGAGCCGGCATACAGGCGGCCCAGCGGATAGCCTGCCAAAGCCAGTGCGAACAGGTTGTGGCAGGCGGTGACGCCCGAACCACAATAGGCGACCACAGACTCCGGCGGGCGCCCTGCCAGGTAGGTCTCGAAGCGCTGGCGCAGGCGGTCGGCGGGCAGGAATCGCCCCTCCGGCCCCAGGTTGTCGGTGAACGCGGCGCACTGCGCGCCGGGGATATGCCCGGCCACCGGGTCGATGGGTTCGACCTCGCCCCGGAACCGCGGCAGGGCACGGGCATCGAGCAAGGTCTGCTCCGGACGCTGCAGGTGCTTGCTCAAGCGCTCGGCATCGATGAGCAGGCTGGGGTCAGGTTCTCCTGTGAACGTTCCCACCCGTTTGCCGGGCGGGTCCAGGCTCAGCGGCAGGTGCGCCGCATGCCAGGCTTTCAAGCCACCATCCAGCAGGCTGACGCCCTCCCGTTTGCCCAGCCAGGCCAGCAGCCACCAGGCCCGCGCGGCATAAGCGCCAGGGCCGTCGTCGTACAGCACGATCTCGCTGTCATCGTCCACGCCCCATGCGCGCAGGCGCTCGACCAGGCGCTGCGGGTCCGGGAGTGGGTGTCGACCCGTTCGGCCCTTGCTCACCGGGCCGCTCAGGTCCCGCTCGAGATCAGCATAATGGGCGCCAGCGATATGCCCTTGCGCATAGCTGCGCGGGCCATGGTCGCGGTCTTCCAGTGCAAAGCGGCAATCGAGTATCACTAGCCCGGGCGTTTCCAGGCGTTCGGCCAGGCGCTCGGCGGTGATCAGGTGCGCAAGGGGCATGTCAGTCTCCTGAAGGGCGAAAGTGCCCGGGCCGCAGGCATCCATCGTACCCAGCGCGGCGGGGCCTGCATCCCTGGGGCGGCAGGCCGTACGGTGACACGCCCTGCGGCGCACTGCCAAGCCTCGAAGGTGATTTCATCGCTCCCTCTAGACGTTGGTCGTAACGTCCGCTCGACACGCGGCTCTACGGAGGGCATTCAACGGCCTGACGTACCGACAGCGAGCCACGCGACTTGGCCGGGCGCGGTCGCTGCGCTACCATCCGAGTCCCCCACGCACTCCAGCCAGGATGACGCGATGAACCGAGTGTTGTACCCGGGTACTTTCGACCCTATCACCCGAGGCCATGGCGACTTGGTCGAACGCGCCTCGCGGCTCTTCGATCACGTGATCATCGCAGTGGCGGCCAGCCCCAAGAAGAACCCACTGTTCCCTCTCGAGCAGCGGGTCGAGCTGGCGCGGGAAGTCACCCGGCACCTGCCCAACGTCGAGGTCATCGGCTTTTCGACGCTGCTGGCCAGCTTCGCCAAGGAGCAAGGGGCCAACGTGCTGCTGCGCGGCTTGCGCGCGGTGTCGGACTTCGAATACGAGTTCCAGCTGGCCAACATGAACCGGCAACTGGCCCCGGACGTCGAAAGCCTGTTCCTCACGCCTTCCGAGCGCTACTCGTTCATCTCTTCGACCCTGGTGCGCGAGATCGCCGCGCTGGGCGGAGACATCAGCAAGTTCGTGCATCCGGCCGTCGCCCAGGCGCTGACCGAGCGCTTCAGGAAGTGACGCCACCTGCCTGAACGTCGCGCCCGCGTGCACTGCGGGCGCGAATACGGCACAATTGCGCGCATCGGTATCTACATGCCCGGGCCCGAGTGCCCCGGCCGGAGTCTCCATGTCCCTGATCATCACCGACGATTGCATCAATTGCGACGTCTGCGAACCTGAGTGCCCGAACGCCGCCATCTCGCAAGGCGAAGAGATCTACGTGATCGACCCGAACCTGTGCACCCAGTGCGTCGGCCACTACGACGAACCCCAATGCCAGCAGGTCTGCCCGGTCGACTGCATCCCGTTGGACGAGGCTCATCCCGAGAGTCAGGACGAGCTGATGGCCAAGTACCGCCGGATCACCGGCAAGGCCTGACGCGGCCTGCCGGGCATACCGCCTTCAAGACACCCCGTGCTCAGCGCTGGCAGCGCGGGCAGTAGACGCTCGCCCGCTGCCCCAGGCGTACCTCACGCAGCGGCGTCGCGCAGACCTTGCACGGCAAGCCGCCACGCCCGTACACGAACAGCTCCTGCTGGAAATACCCCGGCTGCCCATCGCCGCCAATGAAGTCGCGCAGCGTCGTACCGCCCCGCTCGATGGCAGCTGCCAGCACGCGCTTGATCTCCACGGCCAGTTTGAGATAGCGCGCCCGTGAGATGCCGCCCGCTGCACGGCGTGGGTCGATACCCGCAGCGAACAGCGCTTCGGTCGCATAGATGTTGCCTACGCCGACCACGATGGCGTTGTCCATGATGAACGGCTTGACCGCCATGGCCCGGCCTCGGGACAGCTGGTACAGGCGCTCGCCGTCGAACAGGTCGGTCAATGGCTCCGGGCCCAGGCGCGCGAGCAGTTCATGATTGTGCGGATCCAGGCTCCAGAGCATGGCGCCGAAGCGCCGTGGGTCGGTATAGCGCAGGGCCATCCCCGACTCCAGCTCGATGTCCACGTGCTCATGGCGCGCGGGCGCCAGGCCCAGCTCCACCAGCCGCAGGTTGCCGGACATGCCCAGGTGACTGATCAGCGTCCCGGCCTCGGCGTTGATCAGCAGGTACTTGGCGCGCCGCTCCACGCTCAGGATGCGCTGGCCGGACAAGCGAACGTCCAGATCCTCGGGGATCGGCCAGCGCAGTCGGCGGTCACGCACGACCACCCGCTGCACGCGTTGACCTTCGAGGAAGGGTGCGATCCCGCGTCGTGTGGTTTCGACTTCTGGCAATTCCGGCATGGGTCAACGTCCGCTCAGTTCACGAAGGGTCTGTTTGAGGCTCTCGAAGTCGTACTCCGACAGGCCGATGTAGTCCAGCACCAGCGGCGCGATGGCGTTCCACTCGTGGTCGACGACCTGGTTGCCCAGCACCTGGTGGGAAGCGCAGATGTGCTCGGCCATCTTCAGCACGGCCAGCAGGTTCTTGAGCTGGGTATTGTGCGATGACTCATCGCGAAACACCGCCAGCGCGTTGTGGTGGTTGGCGATGGTCGCGGTCAGGTGCTCGGGCAGGCGCCAGGACTTGGCAGTGAAATAGCCGACCACCGAATGGTTGGTGTTGAAGGCCCGGTTTTCGGTGTCCACCACGCGGTAGTCGGCAGTGGCACTGGCGTAGGCCTCTTCCAGCACCGTCATGTACGTGGGAAAGCGCTTGAGCATCAGCGGTACGCCGCAATCGTGGAACAGCCCGACGGTGTAGGCTTCGTCGACGGCCTGCAACCCGGTGCGCTTGGCCAGGGTCAGGCAGGTCATGGCCACGTCCTGGGCGTTGTCCCAGAACCGATTGAGGGTGACGATGGTTTCGTCGCTCATCTCGCCCTTGATCGACTGGGCGTTGATCAGGTTGATGATCGACCGGCTGCCCAGCAGGTTCACCGCACGCTGGATCGAGCCGATCTTGTTGGACAGGTCGAAATGCGCCGAATTGACCAGCTTGAGCAGCGCGCCGGACAGCCCCGGGTCCTGGGAGATCAACTTGGCGATCGCCCCCAGGTCTGGATCGGGCATGTATTGCTCGAATTGAAGGTCGACCAGAATCTGCGGCTGCGGCGGGATGCTGATGCCCTGCAAGGCCTGTTGGATCTGCTCGGCGGTGAGTTCCTGATGGGACATGAACGGCTACTCGGTAATGACACGCGATTCTAACCTCTGACGCCAGGCGCGCACTAACCGCTCACTTGAGTTTCAGGAACTTTCAGACCTCGGCGCGGGCCTGTCTTTGAGGTCCCATTGAAAACCGAGGAGCAATTCATGACGACTTCATTGAGCGGTAAGCGCGTGGCCTTCCTGGTCACCGATGGTTTCGAACAAGTCGAGCTTACCGGTCCACGCGACGCCTTGCTGCAAGCAGGCGCCACCGTCGACATTCTGAGCGAGAAAGCCGGCCAGGTGAAAGGCTGGAACCACGACAAACCTGCAGATGACTTCGCCGTCGATGCCACCTTCGACGCTGCGCAGGCCAACGTCTACGACGCCGTCGTCCTGCCGGGCGGCGTGCAGAATTCCGATACCATTCGTCTGAGCGAGGGCGCACAGGCGATCGTGAAAAAGCATGCCACCGACAAGAAACCACTGGCCGTCATCTGCCATGGTGGCTGGCTGCTGATTTCCAGCGGCCTGGTCGCCGGCCGTCGCATGACCAGCTTCAAGACCCTGCAGGATGATCTGCGCAACGCCGGCGCCCAGTGGGTCGACGAAGAGGTGGTGGTCGATGGCAACCTGATCAGCAGCCGTCAGCCGGACGACATTCCGGCCTTCAACAAGGCGATCGTCGACGCCCTGTCCTGATCGACGCCTGTCGTCGGCCGCGCCTGGGCGGCGGCCGACGCGCTATACTCCCGCTCTTTTTTTCGGAGCGACGTCATGTCCCTGCCCAGCCTTCGTCTCAAAGCCAACGCCGATCGCCGCTTGCGCGCTGGCCACCTGTGGGTCTACAGCAACGAAATCGACGTCGCCGCCACCCCGCTGCAAGGGTTGCAGGCCGGCCAGCAGGCCATCCTCGAGACCGCCAGCGGCAAGCCGCTCGGCATCGTGGCCCTGAGCCCCAACAACCTGATCTGCGCACGCCTGGTGTCGCGCGACATCAAGCTGCCGCTGGACAAGTCCCTGCTGGTGCACCGGCTCAACGTCGCGTTGTCGCTGCGCGAGCGCCTGTTCGACAAGCCTTGCTATCGCCTGGTGTACGGCGACTCCGACCTGCTGCCGGGCCTGGTCGTCGACCGTTTCTTCGACGTGCTGGTGGTGCAGCTGGCTTCGGCCACCATGGAACAGCACAAGGACGACGTGATCGCGGCCCTGGTGCAAGTGCTCAAGCCCAGCGGCATCCTGTTCAAGAACGACTCGGCCGCACGTGACGCCGAAGGGCTGCAACGCTACGTGGAAACGGTCTACGGCGAGGTGCCGGACTGGGTCGCGCTGGAAGAGAACGGCGTGCGCTTCGAGGCGCCGGTGCGTGAAGGCCAGAAGACCGGCTGGTTCTATGACCACCGCATGAACCGCGCGCGCCTGGCCCCTTACGTCAAGGGCAAGCGTGTGCTGGACCTGTTCAGCTACATCGGGGGCTGGGGCGTGCAGGCCGGTGCATTCGGGGCCAGTGAAGTGTTCTGTGTGGACGCCTCGGGCTTCGCGCTGGACGGTGTCGAGCGCAACGCCGCGCTCAATGGCATCGCCGACAGACTCACGTGTATCGAGGGTGACGTGTTCGAGGCGCTCAAGGAACTAAAAGCCGCTGAGGAGCGCTTTGACGTGATCGTCGCCGACCCGCCCGCGTTCATCAAACGCAAGAAGGACCTGAAGAACGGCGAAGGCGCCTACCGTCGCCTGAATGAGCAGGCCATGCGCCTGTTGACCAAGGACGGCATCCTGGTCAGCGCCTCGTGCTCCATGCACCTGCCCGAGGACGATCTGAACGGCATCCTGCTGACCAGCGCACGTCACCTGGACCGCAACCTGCAACTGCTCGAGCGCGGCGGCCAGGGGCCGGACCACCCGGTGCACCCGGCGATTCCGGAAACACGGTACATCAAGAGCATCACGTGCCGGTTGCTGCCCAATAGCTGACAGGCATTGCCAGTCAGGGCGTTGCGCTCCCGTCACGGGCCTGGCCGGCTCATCGCCCGGACCGGGCGCCCGCGCCTGCAAGCCTTGGCGGTTTCAACGTCTTGGCCGCCTTGCCTCGGCAGACGACCTTTGTCTGCTCGCTGATCAGCGCAAACGGCCACCGAAAGGGGTGGCCGTCACGTCAATGCTGCTCAGATGTCCAACACCTGCGACGCAATGCCAAAATACACCAGCACGCCCGCTGCATCGGCAATCGATGTCACCAGCGGCCCGCTGGCGGTCGCAGGATCGAGCTTGAGGCGGCTGAGCAGAAACGGCAGGCTCATGCCGATCAGGCTGCCGACCAGCACGATCACCAACATGCTGCTGGCAACGATCAACGCGATGTCCAGGCCGCCTCGCAACATGCCCAGCCCGGCGACTGCTACCGCCATGGTGCCGCCCAGCGCCAAGGCAACGCCGGACTCACGCATGAGCAAGTGGCACCAGTCGCGCAGCACCACCTCGCCTGTGGCCAGCCCGCGCACCATCAAGGTCGCGGACTGAGCGCCCGCGTTGCCGCCGCTGTCGACCAGCAGTGGCAGGAAGAACACCAGCGCGATGTGCGCTGCGATGGTGTCTTCGAATGCCGCGATCCCGGCCCCGGAAAACAGGTTGCCGAAGACCAGCAGCACCAGCCACAGCACCCGCTTGCGGTACAGCAGGCCGAGGGTGGCATCCTTCAGGTTGCCGATGTGGTTGGTGATCAGGACGCCTTTGTGGAAGTCCTCGGTGGCTTCGTCGACCACCACGTCCATCGCCTCGTCACAGGTGATGATCCCGACCAGCCGACCTGCCTCGTCGATGACGGGCACCGCCAGCAGGTCGTGCTGGCGAACCAGCCGCGCCACCTCCTCCTGAGGGGTGGAAACGCTCACGCAGAGCACGTCGCGCGTCATGATCTGTTCCACTAGCGCGTTCGGCGCAGCGAGGATCAGCTCACGCAAGGACACCGTGCCGAGCAGGTTGCGGGCGCTGTCCAGGACATAGGACTGGTAGATGGTCTCGGCATCGGCGGCCTCGCGCCGCAGCATGTCGATGGCCTGGCTGGCTTGTAGCCCATGATCGAGGCTCGAGTACTGGCTCGTCATGAGCACGCCGGCTGTGCCTTCGCGGTAATGGCCGAGCTGCAGGAGCTGGTCGCGACGGGCCTGGGCGGCCTGACGCAGATCGTCCGGGGAAAGGGTGGAGCGAGTATCATGGTGCATGAGAGTCTCCAGGCGCCGTCCAGGCACCTGCGGACCTCACCCTGTCGGGCTCAAGCCGGCGGTAGCCCTGGCGACGGCGCGCTCAGTGCCAGATGACGGATTCCTGAGGAATCGAAACTGGGAAGGTCCATTGAGGGTTTTCTCGTCTAGCCGCACATGCGGCGCGGCAATCTTAGGGAAAAGGGTGGTTCGCGTCAGCCCCGAACCCGTCACTTCGCGTATTTTCAGAAACGTCCTACACAGGAGGCGAGCCCCGAGCGCGTCACCGTGCGTGCGTCCCGCCCGCCAACTCACCGTTCCCTCCCCGCGTCAGGGGTGTAGAATCGGGGTATTCATCGCCAGACATCCCCGGCGGGTTTATGAGCTCTGGTCGAGCTCACGGCGATCCCGTGCAGTCCGCGACCCCATCCGTGCCAACGGCTACCGGCCCTGGCCAGCGAGGACAAGAGAAGCTCACTCCCCTTTCTGTGACCCTGATTCAGCCGCCAGGAGTGCTTCATGCCTGATTACCGTTCCAAGACTTCCACCCACGGCCGCAACATGGCCGGCGCCCGTGCCCTGTGGCGCGCGACCGGCATGAAGGATGACGACTTCAAGAAGCCGATCATCGCCATCGCCAACTCGTTCACCCAGTTCGTCCCAGGGCACGTGCACCTGAAGGACCTGGGCCAACTGGTGGCGCGCGAGATCGAGCGCGCCGGTGGCGTGGCGAAAGAATTCAACACCATCGCGGTCGACGACGGCATCGCCATGGGCCACGACGGCATGCTGTATTCGCTGCCGAGTCGCGAGATCATCGCCGATGCGGTCGAGTACATGGTCAACGCGCATTGCGCCGATGCCATCGTCTGCATCTCCAACTGCGACAAGATCACCCCCGGCATGCTGATGGCTGCCCTGCGCCTGAACATTCCGGTGATCTTCGTCTCCGGAGGGCCGATGGAAGCCGGCAAGACCAAGCTGGCCAGCCATGGCCTGGACCTGGTCGATGCCATGGTCATCGCCGCCGACAGCTCGGCCTCCGACGAGAAGGTCGCCGAGTACGAGCGCAGCGCCTGCCCGACCTGTGGGTCGTGCTCGGGCATGTTCACCGCCAACTCGATGAACTGCCTGACCGAAGCCCTGGGCCTGGCCCTGCCCGGCAACGGCTCGACCCTGGCCACCCACTCGGACCGCGAACAGCTGTTCCTCAAGGCCGGCCGCACCATCGTCGAGCTGTGCCAGCGCTACTACGGCGAGAACGACGCCTCGGTCCTGCCGCGCAGCATCGCCAACTTCAAGGCGTTCGAGAACGCCATGATGCTCGACATCGCCATGGGTGGTTCGACCAACACCATCCTGCACCTGCTGGCCGCGGCTCAGGAAGGCGAGGTCGAGTTCGACCTGCGCGACATCGATCGCCTGTCGCGCACCGTGCCGCAGCTGTGCAAGGTGGCGCCGAACATCCAGAAGTACCACATGGAGGACGTGCACCGCGCCGGCGGCATCTTCAGCATCCTCGGTTCCCTGGCCCGCGGCGGCCTGCTGCATACCGACCTGCCGACCGTGCACAGCCCCAGCATGGCAGCCGCCATCGCCCAGTGGGACATCACCCAGACCGATGACGAGGCGGTGCACACCTTCTTCAAGGCAGGCCCGGCCGGCATCCCGACCCAGACCGCTTTCAGCCAGTCGACCCGTTGGGACACGCTGGACGACGACCGTGAGCACGGGTGCATCCGCAGCGTCGAGCACGCTTACTCGCAGGAAGGTGGCCTGGCCGTACTGTACGGCAACATCGCCCTGGATGGCTGCGTGGTGAAGACGGCGGGCGTGGACGAGTCGATCCACGTGTTCGAGGGCACCGCCAAGATCTTCGAGAGCCAGGACAGCGCCGTGCGCGGCATTCTGGCCGACGAGGTGAAGGCCGGTGACATCGTCATCATCCGTTACGAAGGCCCGAAAGGTGGCCCGGGCATGCAGGAGATGCTCTACCCGACGTCCTACCTGAAGTCCAAAGGCCTGGGCAAGGCCTGCGCCCTGCTGACCGACGGCCGCTTCTCGGGCGGCACCTCGGGCCTGTCCATTGGCCATGCCTCGCCGGAAGCGGCAGCAGGCGGCGCCATCGGTCTGGTGCAGGATGGCGACAAGGTACTGATCGACATCCCCAATCGCTCGATCAATCTGCTGGTCAGCGACGAGGAGCTGTCGCACCGCCGCATCGAGCAGGACAAGAAGGGCTGGAAGCCTGTCGAAGTCCGGCCACGCAAGGTCACCACGGCCTTGAAGGCCTATGCCCTGCTGGCGACCAGCGCCGACAAGGGTGCGGTACGGAACAAGGCGATGCTCGACGGGCTGTAAGGTACTGACGGCATGAGAAACCGGCGCCTTGGGCGCCGGTTTTTTTTGCCCGGTAGCAGCCACTGCTCTCTACCAAACGGGGACTTGAGATTCGAGCGGTGATGCACTTTATTCCATAAACGACTATGCACATTCCATTTGGGTATAAATCCGTTCGATTTCAGCCTGTTAGCATTTCCGGTTCGCACTCGCTCACAGAGGCGATGCCCCCTCTGCCTTTTATTGCTGGAGCTTCAATGAACCTGCCGTTGTCACTTAACCTGCTGGCGTTCCTGGCCCTGTTGCTGGGCCTGGCACAAACCCGCCGCACTGACTGGAGCCTGGCCAAGAAGGTGCTGCTGGGCCTGGTGCTGGGCGTGGTCTTCGGCGTGGTCCTGCACACGATCTATGGCGCCGGCCACCCCGTGCTGCAAGCCACCATCGGCTGGCTCGACCTGGTCGGCAACGGCTATGTCGGCCTGCTGCAGATGATGATCATGCCGCTGATCTTCGCCTCGATCCTCAGCGCCGTGGCGCGTCTGCACAACGCCTCTTCGCTGGGCCGCATCAGTGTGCTGAGCATCGGTACGCTGCTGCTGACCACCGCCATCGCGGCGCTGATCGGCATTGTCCTGACCAACCTGTTCGGCCTGACCGCCGAAGGGCTGGTGGCCGGTGCGCAGGAGTCGGCGCGTCTGCAGACTATCCATGGCGAATACGCCGGCAAGGTCGCCAACCTCGACATTCCCAAGCTGCTGCTATCGTTCATCCCGAGCAACCCGGTGGCCGACCTGGCACGGGCCAAACCGACCTCGATCATCAGCGTGGTGATCTTCGCCGTGTTCGTCGGGCTGGCGGCGCTGCAATTGATCAAGGATGACGCCGACAAGGGCGGGCGGGCCCTGTCCGCCATCGACACCTTGCAGGCCTGGGTGATCCGCCTGGTTCGCCTGGTCATGAAACTCACGCCCTATGGCGTGCTGGCCCTGATGGCCAAGGTGGTGGCCAGCTCCAACCTGGACGACATCCTCAAGCTGGGCAGCTTCGTGGCGGTGTCGTACCTGGGGCTGGGTCTGATGTTCCTGGTCCATGCACTGATCCTGGCCGGGACCGGCGTCAGCCCGGTGCGTTTCTTCCGCAAGGTATGGCCGGTGCTGACCTTCGCCTTCACCAGCCGCTCCAGCGCGGCCAGCATTCCGCTGAACATCGAGGCGCAGACCTTGCGCCTTGGCGTGCCGCAGTCGATTGCCAGTTTCTCGGCGTCCTTTGGCGCCACGGTCGGCCAGAATGGCTGCGCCGGCCTGTATCCGGCCATGCTGGCGGTGATGGTCGCGCCCGTGGTCGGCATCGACCCGCTGGACCCATGGTGGATCGCGACGCTGGTGGCCATCGTCACCCTGAGTTCGGTCGGTGTGGCCGGTGTCGGCGGCGGTGCGACCTTCGCCGCGCTGATCGTGCTGCCGGCCATGGGCTTGCCGGTCGAGCTGGTCGCCCTGCTGATCTCGGTCGAGCCATTGATCGACATGGGGCGCACGGCGCTCAACGTGAACGGTTCGATGGCAGCGGGTGTGGTCACCAGCCAGCTGTTGGGCCAGACCGATCGGCAGGTGCTGCTGGCGCAAGAACGGGCCGAGCTGACCCAGGCAGGGTGAGATGAAGGCCGCTGGCGCGCCCGTACAGGTGCGCCAGCAAAAGGGTCAGCGCCTGTCCCAGACTTCGAAGCGGTAGGCAGGGCGGCCCTCTTCTGCCTGAGGCTGGTCGGACGACAACTGCCACTGCGTCTCGTCGAACGCCGGGAACCAGGCATCGCCCTCCGGCTGCAAGGCCACGCGCGTCAGGTACAGACGATCGACCACGCCTTGCTCCAGCGCCTGCGCATACAACTGCGCGCCTCCGATCAGCATCAGTTCCTGAACACCCTGTTCCCTTGCCCACGCCTCTGCCCGGGCGATGGCCTCCTCCAACGACGCAAACACCTCGGCGCCCTCGAGCTGCAGGCCTGGCTGCCGGCTGACGACCAGGTTCAACCGGCCTGGCAGCGGTCGGCCCAGCGAATCCCAGGTCTTGCGCCCCATGATGATCGGCTTGCCGAGCGTGACGGCCTTGAAATACTTGAAATCGCCCGGCAAGTGCCAAGGCATGCGGTTGTCGATGCCGATCACACGGTTCTCGGCGAGCGCCGCGATCAGGCTGAGGGGAAATGAGGTTTTCATGGGTCCGAGGATAGCAAAGCCGGTGGGCGAGTGCCTGAGTTATGCTGTGGGCTGGACTGTCCGACGGAAGCCGCTGTGACTGAACTGACCGAACTCGACACACATTGGCTGACCGAAGCGGTGCGCCTGCGTGAAGCACAGGCCGGCCCGCTGGAGGATCAGGAGGCCAACCGGCACGCCCGCCAGCAGGGCGGTGACCTGGCTACGCGCGTCCAGCGCCGCGCCTTGTGGCTGGCCGATCGTGATGGCCTGATCGACGCCCTGCGCCACTGGAAACGAGGGGCGCGTCTCGCCCTGCTGGGGCTGATGCTGCTGGCACTGTTCAGTGGC
The DNA here is from genome assembly GCF_013523165.1 of Pseudomonas entomophila. Lineage (GTDB taxonomy): Bacteria > Pseudomonadota > Gammaproteobacteria > Pseudomonadales > Pseudomonadaceae > Aquipseudomonas > Aquipseudomonas entomophila_A. The sequence goes on along the minus strand of NZ_JAAMQI010000004.1, from coordinate 106,376 downwards.
GCAGGCCTGGCATTCGCCGCGCTGGGCGATGGGCAGCGGCCGGTCAATGTCTTCTGGGCCTTGGGCAGCTTGCTGGGGGTCAACCTGCTGCTGTTGCTGGGCTGGGCCGTCGGCTTCTCCCTGTCGGGCGAGCACGGCGAAGGGCTGGGGCGCCTGTGGTTGTGGCTCAGTGCCCGGCTGGCCCGTGACGCCAAGGCCACCCAGCTGGCGCCTGCGCTGCTGGTCCTGCTGCAGCGACAGCGCCTGGACCGCTGGCTGCTCGGCCTGCTGGTGCACGGGCTCTGGTTGCTGACGTTGAGCACGGCCCTGGTCATGGCACTGGTGCTGCTGGCGACCCGCCGCTATGGCTTCGTGTGGGAAACCACTATCCTGGGCAGCGATACCTTCGTCGGCCTGATCCAGGCCCTGGGCACCCTGCCCGCCTGGCTGGGCTTCAACGTTCCAGACGTGACCATGATCCGCAGCAGCGGCGCCGATCAGCCATCGTTCGACCTGGCGCGCCAGGCCTGGGCCGGCTGGCTGCTAGGTGTGCTGGTGGTGTACGGCATCCTGCCGCGCCTGCTGCTGGCCGTATGCTGCCTGTGGCGCTGGCGCCGGGGTCGCGACCGTCTGACGCTCGACCTCGATCAGCCTGCCTATGGCCAATTGCGCGTCCACCTGATGCCCAGCAGCGAACGGCTCGGGGTACAGGATGCCGCGCCGGAACGACTGCACCAGGTGCAGGCTGCACCGGCGGCATCCTCGGAGGGTGGCGCCGTGCTGGTTGGCCTGGAGCTGGATGACCGGCGCCCCTGGCCACCCAGCCTGCCAGCGCGTATCACCGATGCCGGGGTGCTCGACAGCCGTGCTTCACGCCAGCGCTTGCTCGAGCAATTGAGCCATTACCCGCCCGCGCGCCTGCTGGTGGCCTGCGACCCGTTGCGCTCCCCTGACCGCGGTAGCCTGGCCCTGCTGGCGGAGCTGGCGCGTACGGCTGGCGACACACGGATCTGGCTGCTGCCCGCTGCACCTGATCTGCCTGTGGATCCGGCACGCCTGGGCGACTGGCATCAGGCCGTGGAGCCCCTGGGGCTGTCCTCGGATTCGACCTCCCCTCTGACCTGGCTGGAGTATGGGCATGACTGAGCCGCTGAAGCTGGCCGTGGTCGGCCACACCAACGTGGGCAAGACCTCGCTGCTGCGCACGCTGACCCGTGACGTCGGCTTCGGCGAGGTGTCGCACCGCCCGAGCACCACCCGTCATGTCGAGGGTGCACGGCTGTCGGTCGACGGCGAGGCGCTGATGGAACTCTACGACACCCCCGGCCTGGAGGATGCGATCGCGCTGCTCGACTACCTGGAGCGGCTGGACCGCCCTGGCGAACGGCTGGACGGGCCTTCGCGCGTCGAGCGTTTTCTCGACGGCAGCGAGGCCCGTCAGCGTTTCGAACAGGAAGCCAAGGTGCTGCGCCAGCTGCTCGCCAGTGACGCCGGTCTCTATGTGATCGATGCGCGCGAACCGGTTTTGGCCAAGTACCGCGATGAGCTCGAGGTGCTGGCCAATTGCGGCAAGCCCCTGCTGCCGGTGTTGAATTTCGTGGCCAGCCCGACCCACCGAGAACCCCAGTGGCGCGAGGCCCTGGCGCGCCTCGGTCTGCATGCGCTGGTGCGCTTCGACAGTGTCGCGCCGCCCGAGGACGGCGAGCGTCGCCTTTACGAAAGCCTGGCCTTGCTGCTCGAGTCGGCACGTCCGGCCTTGCAGCGCCTGATCGACGATCACCAGGCGCAACGAATCGCTCGCCAGCAGGCGGGCAAGCGGCTGATCGCCGAGCTGTTGCTCGATTGCGCGGCCTGTCGGCGCAGCGTGGTGGCCGAGCCGGCAGCCGAAGCGACGGCCATCGAGGCCTTGCGCCAGGCGGTGCGCCAGCGTGAGCAGCACTGCGTCGAGGCGCTGCTGCGTCTGTATGCCTTCCGCCGCGAGGATGCCACCGCCCACGATCTGCCGCTGCTGGATGGTCGCTGGGGCGACGACCTGTTCAACCCGGAGACGCTGCGTGTGCTGGGTGTGCGAGTGGGTGGCGGCGTCGCGGCAGGGGCGGCGGCAGGGGCGGGCGTCGACCTGCTGCTGGGCGGGCTGACCCTGGGCGCGGCGGCATTGGCCGGTGCCGTGGCGGGCGGCGCCTTGCAGACGGCGCGTAACTACGGCGCGCGCCTGATAGGCAAGTTCAAGGGCGAACGTGAGTTGACGGTGCACGACGATGTGCTGCGCCTGCTGGCCCTGCGCCAACAACAGTTGATGGTCGCCTTGGATCGCCGAGGTCATGCCGCCCAGGGCAGCGTGCAACTGGGGACCCTGGACGAGCAGGCATGGCGCAAGGGCAAGCTGCCCGAGCCGCTGCTCAAGGCCCGCGCGCACCCGCGCTGGTCGACGCTCAACCCGCAGGGCAACTCGCGGTTGGAAGAGCGACAAGAACAAGTGGAGCGACTGGCGCAGGGGCTGTAGCGCCTGCCCCTGCCCGCGCGTCGAACCGTCTCAGTGCCGCAATAGCCGCAGGCCGTTGAACACCACCAGCAGGCTGACGCCCATGTCGGCGAACACCGCCATCCACAGCGTCGACAGGCCTGCGAAGGTGATCGCCAGGAACACGGCCTTGATGCCCAGGGCCAGGGCCAGGTTCTGGGTCAGGATGCGCGCCGTCTGCCGGGACAGTGCGATGAAGGCCGGGATCTTGCGCAGATCATCGTCCATCAGCGCGACATCCGCCGTTTCGATCGCCGTGTCGGTACCGGCCGCCGCCATGGCGAACCCGATGTCGGCCCGCGCCAGTGCCGGCGCGTCGTTGATCCCGTCACCGACCATGCCGACCCGCTGCCCTTGCCCGGCATGACGCTCGATCAGGCGCAGCTTGTCCTCTGGCAGCAGGTTGCCTTCGGCTTCATCGATACCGACCTGTTCGGCGATCGCCTGGGCAGTGTGCGGGTTGTCCCCCGTCAGCATGAGGGTACGCACACCCAAGGCATGCAGTTGCGCGATGGCTTCGCGGCTGCTGCTCTTCACCGAGTCGGCCACCGCGAACAGCGCCAGCGGGCCTGAGCGGTCGAGCAGCAGGACCACGGTCTTGCCCTGGCGCTCCAGCCGATCGAGCTCGGTTTCCAGTGCGGGCGAGCACAGCCCCAGCTCCTCGACCAGGCGGTGATTGCCCAGGTGGTACGTCTGCCCCCCGATCTCGCCGCGCACGCCGCGGCCTGCCAGGGCCGTGAAGGCCTCGACCGTGTCGCTGGCCAGCCCTTGTGCCCGACCTTGTTCGGCGATGGCGCGTGATACCGGATGGTCGGAACGCGCCGCCAGGCTGGTCGCCAGTCCCTGGGCTCGAGCCTCGAAGGCCGGCTGCAAGACCTGGAAATCGGTCTGCACCGGGCGACCGTGCGTCAGGGTGCCGGTCTTGTCGAGTGCCAGTACGCCGAGCTTGCGCCCTTCCTCCAGGTAGACGCCGCCCTTGACCAGGATCCCCTTGCGGGCGGCGGCGGCCAGGCCGCTGACGATGGTCACCGGCGTAGAGATCACCAGTGCGCAGGGGCAGGCGACCACCAGCAGCACCAGCGCACGGTAGATCCAGTCGAACCACAAGCCGCCCAACAACAGCGGTGGCACCAGCGCTACCAGCAACGCCACGCCGAAAACGATGGGCGTGTAGAGCCGCGAGAAGCGGTCGACGAAACGCTGGGTGGGTGCCTTGGCCCCCTGCGCCTGCTCCACGGCCTTGATGATGCGCGCCAGCGTCGATTCGCCAGCGGCGGCGGTCACGCGGTACTCCAGGGCCCCGGACTGGTTGATGGTGCCGGCGAAGACCTTGTCGCCCACGCCCTTCTCCACCGGCAGGCTCTCGCCGGTGATCGGCGCCTGGTCGACGGTCGATTGCCCGCTAACCACCTCGCCATCCAGGCCAATGCGCTCCCCGGGCTTCACGCGCACGGCTGCACCCAGCGCCACCTCGCGCACGGGCACTTCACGCCACTCGCCCTCGGCCTGACGCACCGTGGCCATGTCCGGGGTCAGCTGCATCAGCCCACCGATGGCGCGCCGTGCCCGGTCCAGCGAGCGGGCTTCGATCAGCTCGGCCAGCGTGAACAACACCATCACCATGGCGGCTTCGGGCCACTGGCCGATCAGCACGGCGCCCGTCACGGCAATGCTCATCAACGCATTGATGTTCAGGTTCAGGTGGCGCAGCGCGATCCAGCCCTTGCGGTAGGTGCCCAGGCCACAGCCCAGGATGGCGCCGAGCGCCAGCAACGCCACGACCCACTCCGGCGCCAGGGCGGTGAAGTGCAGGATTTCGGCCGCCAGCGCAGCCGAGGCGGACAGTGCCAGCGGCCACCAGCGCGTGCGGGTGGGCGTGCCGAGTGGCGCGCTGTCGGCATCGTCGGCCAGCGGTTCGGCGTGCATGCCCAGGCTGGCGATGGCCTGCTGGATCTTGGTGATGTCGGCCAGGGTGTGGCGCACGCCCAGCACGCGGTTGAGCAGGTTGAACTCCAGTTGCTCGATGCCTGGCATGCGGCTCAGCTGGTCCTGGATCAGCCCTTGTTCGGTAGGGCAGTCCATGGCCTCGATGCGAAAGCGGCTCAGGCGCGCGTCGGCGCTGGCACGGTCCGTCAGCGTCACGTGTGCTGGAGCGGCCTGGGTGCCGCAGCAGGTATGTTTGGCGTGCTCATGGCCGTGATCGTGATCGTGATCGTGCGAAGCATGCGCGTGTTTATGGTCGTGGCTGACAGGCTGGCCCATGGACAGGTCCCCAAAGAAACGTATTGCCAGAGTGAACACCCTGTAGCCACTATAGGGTCAAGCATCTTCGACGAGGTGAGCGATGAAGATTGGAGAGCTGGCGGCGGCCACCGATTGCGCGGTCGAGACCATTCGCTACTACGAGCGCGAGCGCCTGCTACCTGCGCCAGCGCGTAGCGAGGGCAATTACCGGGTGTATACCCAGGCCCATGTCGAGCGGCTGACGTTCATCCGCAATTGCCGCACCCTGGACATGACCCTCGACGAGATCCGCAGCCTGCTGCGCCTGCGTGACAGCCCTGAAGACCAGTGCGCCAGCGTCAATGCGCTGATCGACGAGCACATCGAACACGTGCAGGCGCGTATCGACGGGCTGATGGCCTTGCAGATGCAGCTGACCGATTTGCGCCAGCGCTGCCAGGCCCGGGAAGCGCAGTGTTCGATCCTCCAGCGCCTGGAGGTGACGGGTGCGGTGACGGCGGTGGACGTCGAGCATTCGCATGTCGGGCGCAGTCACGAGCGTTAGGCGTCGTGGGCAGACGATGGGTTTGTAGCGGATGACCTGGCGCTATCGCGGGCAAGCCCGCTCCCACACCCCTACCCACATTGCACGATACAAGCTGCTGCAGCTTAGTCCCTTGTGCGGGCTTGCCCGCGATGCAGGCGGTGAGGGACTGGCCTCTGATCACCAGGTCAACACCCCACGGAACAGCACTCTCAGACCGCCATGGGCGCCGTCATCGGTGCATGGTGCTCATACCCTTCCAGCCGGAAGTCGCTCGGCTCGATCCGCTCCAGCCACTCCGGTGCATAGACGCCCGTGTCCGCGAACGCCGGCACCCGCTCGTCGATCACCAGCCGCGGCGCGGCGAGCGGTTCACGCGTGAGCTGCTCGCCCAGCATGTCCAGATGGTTTTCATAAACGTGCGCGTCGCCGATGAAATAGGTGAACCAGCGCGGCGTGTAGCCCGTCAGTCGGCCGAACAGCGACAGCAGTGCAGCGCCTTCGGTGAGGTTGAACGGGGTGCCGAGGCCCAGGTCGTTGGAGCGGATGTACAAGGTCAGGGAGATTTCCCGGGTCTCGATGTTGGGGTGGAACTGGTACAGCAGGTGGCATGGCGGCAGGGCCATCTCGTCGAGCTGGGCGCAGTTCCAGCCATGGAACAGGATACGCCGGCTGCCCGGGTCGTTGACGATGGTGTCCAGGCACTGGCGCACCTGGTCGATGGCCTTGTACAGCACCACGAAGGCCTGACCATCCTCCTGGTCCTGGGCGATCTGCCTATACCCCTGCTGCTCGGCCAGGGCGATCGCCGCCGGGTTGCTGAGGGGGATGCGCTTGTAACCCGGCCACTGGCGCCATTGCACGCCATAGATCTCGCCCAGGTCATCGTGCCCCTGGCGGAACGGGTTGGCCAGCCACTGGGCATTCTCGTTGGCGTTCTGGTCCCAGACCTTGCAGCCCAGGTCACGGAACTGCCCGGCGTCGCGCACGCCGCGCAAGAAGCCGACCATCTCGCCGATCGCCGACTTGAAGGCCAGCTTGCGCGTGGTGATCGCCGGGAAGCCCTTCTGCAGGTCGAAGCGCAGCATGGCGCCGGGCAAGCTGATGGTGCGCACGCCGGTGCGGTTCTGCTGCAGCGTGCCGTTCTCGATGACGTCGCGCACCAGGTCTAGATACTGTTTCATGGCCTACCTGTAACGAAAACGGCAGGAGGATCGCCCCTGCCGTGGGAATCAAAGGGCGGGTTTCGCCGTCGGTGTACGATTATAAGCCCACCAGATGAGTGCCAGGCCACCGAGAATCATCGGCAGACACAGCAACTGACCCATGGTCAGCCAGCCGAAGGCGATGTAGCCCAGCTGGGCATCCGGCACGCGGACGAACTCGACGATGAAGCGGAAGATGCCGTAGAACAGCGCGAACATGCCCGACACGGCCATGGTCGGACGCGGCTTGCGCGAGAACGCCCAGAGGATGATGAACAGCGCCACGCCTTCGAGGGCGAACTGGTACAGCTGCGAGGGATGACGCGGCAGCTGGGCCGGGTCGCTGAAAGGCGGGAAGACCATGGCCCAGGGCACGTCGGTCGGCTTGCCCCACAGCTCGGCGTTGATGAAGTTGCCGATGCGCCCGGCGCCCAGGCCGATCGGCACCAGCGGCGCGACGAAATCCATCAGCTCGAAGAATGACTTGTTGTTGCGCTTGCCGAACCACAAGGCGGCCAGCATCACGCCGATGAAGCCGCCATGGAACGACATGCCGCCCTTCCACACTTCGAAGATCAGCGTCGGCTGCGCCAGGTAGGCGGACAGGTCATAGAACAGCACGTATCCCAGGCGCCCACCGACGATCACGCCCATGGACAGCCAGAACACCAGGTCGGAGAGTTTTTCCCGACTCCAGGTCGGATCGAAGCGGTGCAACCGTCGCGAGGCCAGCAGCCAGGCGCCGCCGATGCCGATCAGGTACATCAAGCCGTACCAGTGGATTTTCAGCGGCCCGATGGCGACGGCCACGGGGTCGATCTGCGGGTAAGGCAGCATGGTGGTTCCTCTTGGTTCAGAACAGGAAGCTGAGGCCGACGCTGAACAGCAGCGCGGCGAACAGGCGCTTGAGCAAGCGCGGTGAAAGTCGATGCGCCAGGCGGGCGCCGAAGCGGGCGAAGATCATGCTGGTCACGGCGATGCCGATCATCGCCGGCAGGTAGACGTAGCCCACGCTGTGCGCAGGCAGACGCTCATCATGCCAGCCCAGCAGCATGAAACTGGCGGCACTGGCGAGGGCGATCGGCAGCCCGCAGGCCGAGGAAGTCGCCACGGCCTGCTGCATGGACAGGCTGCGCCAGGTCAGGAATGGCACGGTGAGCGAGCCGCCGCCGATCCCGAAAATCGCCGAGGCCCAGCCGACCACGCCTCCGGCCGCCACCAGGCCGACGTTGCCAGGGACCTCGCGGCGCGCCTTGGGTTTGAGGTCGAGGGCCATCTGCACGGCGACCAGGACGGCGAAGACGCCGATGATCTTTTGCAGCGACGGCCCCTGAATCAGCGACGCGGTCTTGGCGCCGAGCAGGGCACCGGCGAGGATGCCCAGCGTCATCCAGGCGAAGATCGGCCAGCGCACCGCACCGTTGCGGTGATGCTCGCGGATGGCATTGATCGAGGTGAAGACGATGCTGGCCAGCGACGTGCCGACGGCCAGGTGGGTCAGGATCGACGGATCGAAGCCTTGCAGCGTGAAGCTGAACACCAGCACGGGCACGATGACGATACCACCACCCACGCCGAACAGCCCGGCCAGCACGCCCGCGCAAGTGCCCAACAGCAGGTAGAGTGCGAACTCCATGCAGCGTCCTCCAGAAAACCAGCACGCATGGTAACGGAAGCCGGGCGCGAGGCCCTAGTGAACTCTGTGATGGCGCTGAAGGGCGCGGCAGGCGCTGGTACAGTAGGCCGACACCCTGGAGGTTCACCCATGTGCCTGATCGTCTTCGCCTGGCGTCCCGGTCACGCGCTGCCGCTGATCGTGGCGGCCAACCGCGACGAGTTCCACCAACGCCCGACCCGGGCGCTCGGCCCATGGCCAGACGCGCCGGGCGTGTATGCCGGACGCGACCTGGAAGCCGGCGGCACCTGGCTGGGCGTAGGGCCCGGGGGACGCTTTGCCGCGCTGACCAACATCCGCCAGCCCAGGCAGCCGAGCGGCAAGCGCTCGCGCGGGCACCTGGTCGCCGGCTTCCTCGAAGGCGCGTTGTCGGCGCGCGACTACCTGGCAGAAGTGGCCGGTGAGGTGGACACCTACGCAGGCTTCAACCTGCTGGTCGGCGACGGCCAGGTGCTGGGCTACCTGCATGCCCACGACGCGGTGCCGCGGGTGCTGGCGCCTGGCGTCTATGGGCTGTCCAATGCGGCGCTGGACACGCCCTGGCCCAAGCTGGTCAGGGCGCGGCAGGCCCTGGAACGGACCCTGGACACGCCCGAACCCGAGCGTTTACTGGCGCTGCTGGCGGATGAAACACCCGTGCCCGAGGCGGAACTGCCCGATACCGGCGTAGGGCTGGCCACCGAGCGACTGCTGTCCACGGCCTTCATCGCTAGCCCGCACTACGGCACGCGCGCACGAACGGTGGTGATCGTCGACGCGCAAGGGCGAAGGCAGTTGATCGAGCGAAGCCATGGCCCGCTGGGGGTGGCGCAGGGCGAGGTCCGGCTGACGGTCTGAGCGAGGGCTCAGAGCGTCTTGTCCGCGCCAGGACCAATCATCCGTGCCAGGCCCAGGTTCTTCAGCGCCAATTGCAGCGAGCTGTGAATGACGTGCGGGTTGTCGTGGGACATCGCTTCACCGAGCATCTCGCGTGCCTTGCTCATGTCGATCTGGCGCAGCATCCACTTCACCTTGGGCAGGTTGGTGGCGTTCATCGACAGACTGTCGAAGCCCATCGCCATCAACAGCACGGCTGCCGCCGGATCACCGGCCATCTCGCCGCAGATGCTCACCGGCTTGCCTTCGGCATGGGCATCGCGCACCACGTTCTGCAAGGCTTGCAGGACGGCCGGGTGCAGGTAGTCGTAAAGGTCGGCGACCCGCGGGTTGTTGCGGTCCACTGCCAGCAGGTACTGGGTCAGGTCGTTGGAGCCGACCGACAGGAAGTCGACCTGGCGCGCCAGCTCACGGGTCTGGTAGACCGCTGCCGGGATCTCGACCATGACGCCGACCGGCGGCATGGGCACGTCGGTACCCTCGTCCCGCACCTCGCCCCAGGCCCGGTGGATCAAATGCAGCGCTTCTTCCAGCTCGTGAATGCCGGAGATCATCGGCAGCAGGATGCGCAGGTTGTTCAACCCCTCGCTGGCTTTGAGCATGGCGCGTGCCTGCACCAGGAATATCTCCGGGTGATCGAGGGTCACGCGGATGCCACGCCAGCCGAGGAACGGGTTGTCTTCCTTGATCGGGAAGTACGACAGCGCCTTGTCGCCGCCGATGTCGAGGCTACGCATGGTCACCGGCAGAGGGTGGAAGGCCGCCAGTTGCTCACGGTAGATGGCCAGCTGCTCTTTCTCGCTGGGAAAGCGCTGGTTGATCATGAACGGCACTTCGGTGCGGTACAGCCCTACCCCTTCGGCGCCCCGCTGCTGGGCGCGGGCGACGTCGGCGAGCAGGCCGGTGTTGACCCACAACGGCATGCGGTGGCCATCCGGGGTGATGCACGGCAATTCACGCAGCGCATCCAGGCCCTGGGCCAGCTGACGCTCCTCCTCGACCACCTCGCCATACTGCTTGCGCAGCACATCGCTGGGGTTGGTGAAGACCTCGCCCTTGTAGCCGTCGACGATCAGCTCGATGCCGTCGACCTTGGAGTACGGCAGGTCGACCAGGCCCATGACGGTGGGGATGCCCATCGCCCGCGCCAGGATGGCCACATGGGAGTTGCCCGACCCCAGCACCGAGACCAGGCCGGCCAGCTTGCCTTCCGGCACTTCGCCGAGCATCGCCGGGGTCAGCTCTTCACTGACCAGGATGGTGTTGTCGGCATAGACCAGGGTCGACTGCCGCGCCTCCTGCAGGTACGCCAGCAGCCGTCGGCCCAGGTCCTTGACGTCCGAGGCGCGCTCGCGCAGGTAGGCGTCGTCCATCAGTTCGAAACGGTTGACGTGCTCGGTGACCACTTGGCGCAGCGCGCCCTGGGCCCATTGCCCGGTGCGGATGACCTGCACCACCTCGCCCCCGAGCGCGGCGTCCTCGAGCATCATCAGGTAGACGTCGAACAGCGCGCGTTCTTCGGGGCGCAACTGCGTGGCCAGCTTGGCGGACAGCGTGCGCATGTCTTCGCGCACGCTTTCCAGGGCAGTGTTGAACAGCCGCAGTTCGGCGTCGATGTCGTCGACGGTCTTGTCGGGCACCACGTCGAGGTCGGCCGGCGGCAGCATGACCACCGCGCGCCCGACTGCCGCGCCGGGCGAACCGGGCACCCCGACGAAACGCGCCTCCTGAATGCCCTTGCCCTGGCGCCCGAGCCCGCGGATCGAACCGGTGGCCTCGGCGTGGGCGATGACCCCGGCGAGCTGGGCGCTCATGGTGACCAGGAAGGCTTCCTCGCCCTCGTCGAACTGGCGGCGCTCCTTCTGCTGGATGACCACGACGCCGACGACCCGGCGGTGATGGATGATCGGCGCGCCGAGGAAGGAGGCGAAGCGCTCCTCGCCGGTCTCGGCGAAATAGCGGTAGCGTGGGTGATCGGCCGCGTTTTCCAGGTTCAGCGGCTCTTCACGCGTCCCGACCAGACCGACCAGGCCTTCGTTGGGCGCCATGCTGACCTTGCCGATGGAGCGCTTGTTCAGACCCTCGCTGGCCATCAGGACGAAGCGGTTGCTCTCCGGGTCGAGCAGGTAGACCGAGCAGACCTGGCTGCCCATGGCCTCCTTCACACGCAAGACAATGATCCCCAACGCCGTCTTGAGATCTTTGGCGGCGTTCACTTCCTGGACGATCTTGCGCAGCGTATTGAGCATGGCTCGGGGTCGAACTCCGTGGTCAGTCGCGCGTCAGAAGACGCGGTGCAAGCTCTTTGAGGGCGCGCCGGTACACCTCGCGCTTGAATGTCACCACCTGGCCCAGCGGGTACCAGTAGCTGACCCAGCGCCAGCCATCGAACTCCGGCTTGCCGGTCAGGTCCATCCTGACGCGCTGCTCGTTGCTCACCAGGCGCAGCAGGAACCACTTCTGCTTCTGGCCGATGCACAAGGGCTGGCTGTGCGTGCGCACCAGGCGCTGAGGCAGACGATAACGCAACCAGCCACGTGTGCAGGCCAGTATTTCCACGTCCTGGCGTTCCAGGCCGACTTCTTCGTTGAGCTCTCGGTACAAGGCTTCTTCCGGCGTCTCTTCAGGGTTGATGCCACCCTGGGGAAACTGCCAGGCATCCTGGTTGATCCGTCGAGCCCATAACACCTGTCCGGCATCATTCGTGAGAATGATCCCGACATTGGGGCGGAAACCATCCGGGTCGATCACGGCAGCAACCTCGCAAACGCATGTTCAGGCATTGTTCCACAAAGCCGGCGAGCGCAGCAACGCGCCTGCCCGCTTATGTGCAGCGACCTGGAAACTCCGTATTCTGCGGGGTATCTCCCGAAGACGTTGCGAGCGACTGCGATGCGCCTGGCTTTATTCGACCTGGACAATACCCTCCTCGGCGGTGACAGCGATCATGCCTGGGGCGACTACCTCTGCGCGCGGGGCGTGCTCGACCCGATCGCCTACAAGCGCCGCAACGATGCGTTCTACCAGGACTACCTGGCCGGCACCCTCGACCTGCAGGCCTACCTGGCCTTTTCCCTGGACATTCTCGCCGTGACCGACCCGGCCACCTTGGCGCAGTGGCACCAGGATTTCATGCGCGACTGCATCGAGCCGATCATCCTGCCTAAGGCCCTGGCGTTGCTGCAGCAGCACCGCGAGGCCGGCGACCAGCTGGTGATCATCACCGCGACCAACCGCTTCGTGACCGGCCCGATCGCCCGACGCCTGGGGGTGCGCGCGCTGCTGGCCACCGAGTGCGAGCGCCAGGACGGACGCTTCACGGGCCGCAGTACCGATATACCGTGCTTTCGTGAAGGCAAGGTGACACGGCTCGAGCGCTGGATGCTGGAGAATGGGCATGACCTGGAAGACAGCTATTTCTACAGCGACTCGATGAACGACCTGCCACTGCTGGCGCGGGTGACGCACCCGGTGGCAGTGGACCCGGACCCGGCGTTGCGGGCGGAGGCCGAGCGGCGGGGCTGGAAGGTCATTTCACTGAGGGGGTGAGGCCGGGCATCGTGCTGATAGGCTTTGTGGGCCCTGCGGGCCCAATCGCGGCACGGGGGCCGCTCCCACACGGGGCCGCGATGGCCTGTACCGCTGCGGCATATCAGGGGGCTGCGGCGGTGTCCAGCTACAGTTTGGGACACAGGCCAACCCAGTTCCCCTGTAGGAGCGGCCCCAGTGCCGCGATCAGCTTCGCAGGAGCCGCAAGATCCGCCACGCCGAACCCACAGGCCCAGCCCGGATCCATCAGCGCCCGCACCTTATACCGGCCGCATCACCAGCAACACGACCATCCCCACGAAACACCCGAGCAGGCCCACCATCAACGCCCGTTTCGTCCCAGGGCGCTGCGGCCGACACAGGTACCACCCACTCACGCCACACAACGCGACGGCGTACAGCACACTGGACCCAAGGATCCAGGCCTGGCCCAGCGGCCAGCCGTTGAGATGGACCAGCCACCAGCCGGTGAACGGCAGCACGGCCAGGCTCGCCAGCAACACGAACCAACCCAGCACACGCGGCCAGCGTTTCGACTGTTCCTCACGACCCGTGCTGTCCGCGCGCCACGTGGCATACGTCAGGCCGAGCGCGCTGCCAAGCAGCAGCACCATGGCCGCGACGTGCACCTTATCGAGCCAGGTCAAGGGATCCATGTCGGCAGGCCTCGTGGAGCGGCACGGTTCGTCATTCAGCCGAGAAACAGTCGATAGGCCGGGTTGTCGGTCTCGTCCCAGTAGGGGTAGCCGATCTTCGCCAGGGCCTCGGGCACCAGGTGGCGCTCTTGCTCGGGCACCTGCAGACCGGCGACCACACGACCATCGGCGGCACCATGGTTGCGGTAGTGGAACATCGAGATGTTCCAGTGCCCGCCCAGCTTGTTGAGGAAGTTGAACAGTGCCCCCGGCCGTTCGGGGAATTCGAAGCGCAGCACCATCTCGTCGCCGGCGCCCGCAGAGTGCCCGCCGACCATGTGACGGATGTGCAGCTTGGCCAGCTCGTTGTCGGTCAGGTCGATCACCGGGAAGCCCTGCTCGCCCAGCTGGCGGACCAGTGCAGCACGCGGGTCGGTGTCCGGGTGCGTCTGCACGCCGACGAAGATGTGCGCCTCGCCTGCGGCATGGTAGCGGTAGTTGAATTCGGTGATCTGGCGCTTGCCGATCGCTTCGCAGAAGGCCTTGAAGCTGCCCGGCCGCTCGGGAATGGTCACGGCGATGATCGCCTCGCGGCGCTCGCCCAGCTCGGCACGCTCGGCCACGTGGCGCAGGCGGTCGAAATTGACATTGGCGCCCGATTCGATCGCCACCAGGGTCTGCCCGACGGCGCCCTTGAGCTCGACGTAGCGCTTGATCCCCGCCACTGCCAGCGCCCCGGCGGGTTCGGTGATCGAGCGGGTATCGTCGTAGATGTCCTTGATCGCCGCGCAGATCTCGTCGGTGCTGACGGTGATCACCTCATCGACATGGTGGCGGCAGATGTCGAAGGTGTGCTGACCGATCTGCGCCACCGCCACGCCGTCGGCGAACAGCCCGACCTGGGGCAGGACCACGCGCTCGCCGGCCGCCATGGCCGCCTGCAGGCAGTTGGAGTCGTCCGGCTCTACGCCGATGACCTTGATCTCGGGGCGCAGGTACTTCACGTAGGCGGCGATCCCGGCGATCAGCCCGCCGCCGCCGACCGGCACGAAGATGGCGTCGAGAGGGCCAGGGTGCTGACGCAGGATCTCCATGGCCACCGTGCCCTGACCGGCGATGGTATGGGGGTCGTCGTAAGGGTGGATGTAGACGAAGCCCTTTTCTTCTACCAGCTTCAGGGAGTAGGCCAGCGCCTCGGGGAACGAGTCGCCGTGCAGCACCACCTTGCCACCCCGGGAGCGCACGCCCTCGACCTTGATTTCCGGCGTGGTCTTGGGCATCACGATGGTCGCCTTGATGCCCAGCTCCCGTGCGGCCAGCGCCAGGCCCTGGGCGTGGTTGCCCGCCGAGGCGGTGACCACCCCACGCGCCAGCTCCTCGGGGCTCAGCTGGGCCAGCTTGTTGTAGGCCCCGCGAATCTTGAAGGAGAACACCGGCTGCAGGTCTTCGCGCTTGAGCAGGACCTGGTTGCCCAGGCGTTTGCTCAGTTGCCCGGCGCTGTGCAGGGGCGTTTCGACGGCGACATCGTAAACGCGCGAGGTGAGGATCTTCTTGACGTACTGTTCGAGCATCGGGAAAGCATCACTGGCCACGGGACGAGAACGGGCAGTCTACCGTAGCGTTCGCCGGGACGACCATCGCAAAGCCGAGGTTTTACCGACGCGTGGCGCTATAATGAGCGACTTTGACAGACGCTTGCCCCACCGGAGCCCGCATGACCCAGGACCAACTCAAACAGGCCGTCGCCCAGGCCGCCGTCGACCTCATCCTGCCCCAGCTCGATGCCAAGAGCATCGTGGGCGTGGGCACGGGTTCGACCGCCAACTGCTTCATCGACGCCCTGGCCCAGCACAAGACCGCCTTCGACGGCGCGGTCGCCAGCTCCGAAGCCACGGCAGCCCGCCTGAAGGCCCATGGCATTCCGGTCTATGAACTCAACACCGTGAGTGAACTGGAGTTCTACATCGACGGCGCCGACGAAAGCGACGAACACCTGAACCTGATCAAGGGTGGGGGCGCCGCCCTGACCCGCGAGAAGATCGTCGCCGCGGTCGCCCGCACCTTCATCTGCATCGCCGATGCCAGCAAGCTGGTCCCCGTGCTGGGCGCCTTCCCGCTGCCGGTCGAGGTCATCCCCATGGCTCGCAGCCACGTGGCCCGCCAGTTGGTGAAGTTGGGCGGCGACCCGGTCTACCGCGAAGGCGTGCTGACCGACAATGGCAATGTCATCCTCGACGTGCACAACCTGCAGATCACCGACCCCGTGACCCTGGAGCGCCAGATCAACGCCATCGTCGGTGTTGTCACCAACGGCCTGTTCGCCGCACGGCCTGCCGATGTCCTGCTGCTGGGTACGGCGGACGGCGTCCGCACGCTGCGCGCAGGTACGCACTGATCTCCCGGCCCCTGGCCCTCGGACGCCTTCAGGCGCCAAGGGCCAGGGGCTCACGGCTGGCCTGGCTCGAACACGTAGAACAGGTTCGGCTCACTGACCAGGTACAACGTGCCGCGCTCGTCCATGGCGATGCCTTCGGCCTGGGGCACGGTCTGCTTCAACCCCTGGAACCCCCGACGCAACGACAGGGTGCTCAGGGGCTTGCCCTCCTCGTCCAGTTCGATCACCAGTCGGGACTCGTCGGACAGCGCCAGCAGATGGCCGCTGCGCTCGTCGAACTGCAGGCTCGACAGGTCGCGCACGAACAGCCGGGCATCGCGCTTGCGGTCCTGGGCCACCTGCACCGCATACGGCTGTGCCGGGTCCCGATGCGGGAACCCCTGGACCACGTAGATCAGCATCGGGTCACGCTCCTTGGCGACGAACAGCCGCTTGCCCGCCGAGTCGTAGGCCAGCCCTTCGAACCCCTTGTTGCCGTTGAGGCCGATGCCCAGGGTCAGCTGTTCGGCCTGGCTGGCGTCGAGCGTGTGCGTGTCTTGCTGCAATCGAACCTGGATCAGCCGCTGCTGACGCTCGTCGGTGATCACGTAGCTGTCAGGCCCTACGTACTCCACGGCCTCCGGGTCGCCAAAGCCGACCAGTGCGATGCGCCGCAGGATCCGACCCTCCAGCGACAGCTCGATCAGCTCGGAGCGCTTGTTGGTTACAGTGAACAAGGTCTTGCGGTCGGGATCGTAGGTCAGCGCCGAGACGTCGTCGTCCAGGCCTTCGATGACCTTGCCCTCCACGGCGACGCGATAGTGCTGCAAGGCCATGCCCTGCTCGGCCGGTCGCCACCAGGTCTTGACGTTGAACCAGCCCCGTTCGAACAGACGAAACTCCTGTGCGACGACGATCAGGACCAACAGGGTGAGGCCGGCAAGCAGCAAGAAGGGACGGGACAGACGGCGCATGGAAAGTCAGACTCGAGTTCGGAAAGGCGAATCTAACCACGACGGCTGAAACAAAGCTTAATACCGTTGTAGGTAAAGTCTGGCGATGGGCTCAGTCTTTGCTGAAGCGGTAGAACAGATTGGGTTCGCTGACCATGTACAGCGTGCCCTGCTCGTCCATGGCCACGCCTTCGGCGCGCGGCAACGTCTGTTGCAGGCCGTTGAAACCGCCCAGCAAGGTCATGAAGCTGATCTGCTCGCCGTGCTCGTCGAGCTCGAGCAGCATGTTCGAGTTGGCCGACAGCGCCAGCAGGTGCCCGGTGCGGGGGTCCATGCCGGTGGCCGACAGGTTGCGCAGGTCGAGCTGATCGCTGGGCAGCGGGTATTTCTCGCCGACCAGGTTGCCGTGCCCGTCGCTGTTCCAGGCGAACAAGCGCGGCGGACGCTCCTCACCGATGATCAGCCGTTGCCGGCGCGGATCCCAGACGACCGCCTCGAAGCCCTTGTTGCCCTTGTCCGCGTCGCCCAGGTCATGGGCCTGGAAGTCGGCGCGGTCGAGCGCGGTGGTCTTCGCATCGACCCGGACCACCACCAGGTCGTGCCGGCGCTCGTCGACGATGGCCAGGCGGCCGTCCTCCAGCACCGCAACGCCCTCCGGATTGCTCCAGCCCACCAACGGAATCTTGCGCATCACCTCGCCGTCCAGGGTCAGTTGCACCAGGAAGGGGTGCTTGCCCATGACCGAGAACAGGGTCCGCGTGGTCGGGTCGTAGGCCAGGTCGGACGCTTCGTCGTCCTCCATGCCAGGCAGGACCTTGGCGTCGATGTCGACGTGGTAATCGGGCAGCCAGGTGCTTTCCTGGCGCTCGGCCGGGCTTTCGAAGTACTCCTTGGCCCACAGCAGGGCGCGATCGTCCCAGTGCATCGTCACCGCCAGCCCCCCTGCGACCAGCGCCGCGAGCCCCAGCCCGAGCGGCCAGCGCAGGGCAGCACGGACCTTGGGTCTGGACGAGGAAGAGGCACGGGTGAAAACGGGCATGGACGTGTTCCTGGAGAGCTTGCCGAAGACGCTGCATGGCGCCAGCGCGAAAAGTCTGCCGCGTGATTATCCGCAAACGATGTGAAAAAAACGGCAAAATCGACACTCGTCACGACCGCAGGCAGGCGGTGACAGGCATGCGCCGTCACCGCCGATGGACGTCAGAGCACGCGGCTTTCGAAACGACTCACGCCCGGCAACTCCAGCACCAGCGTATCGCCCACGTTCAACGGGCCCACACCGGCTGGCGTACCGGTCAGGATCACGTCCCCGGCCTGCAGGGAAAAATGGGCGGCCATGTGCTGGATCATCGGCACGATGGGGTTGAGCATCAAGGCGCTGCTGCCATCCTGGCGCACTTCACCGTTGATGCTCAGGCGAATGCCGATGTCGGCCAGGTCGCCAAAAGCGCTGGCCGGGACGAACGGCGGCAGCACGCAGCCCCCATCGAAGCTCTTGGCCAGTTCCCAGGGCAGGCCTTTTTCCTTGAGCCTGGCCTGCAGATCGCGCAGGGTCAGGTCCAGCGCCGGCGCGAAACCGGAAATGGCGTCACGCACTTCCTCTTCGCTGGGCTGGGTCGACAGCGACTTGCCGAGCAGCACGGCGATCTCGGCCTCGTAATGCACCGAGCCTCGCTCGGTCGGGATGCGGAAGCCGCTGTTCAGGGGCACCGTGCAACTGCCGGGCTTGATGAACAGCAGGGGCTCGGTCGGCACCGGATTGTTCAGCTCCTTGGCATGTTCGGCATAGTTGCGACCGATACACACCACTTTGCCCAGCGGGAAATGGATGGGGGTGCCGTCCACGTACGCGTGCTTGTAGCTCATTGCTGACTCCTGTGCCGACGCGGCTGTCATTCGGAAGCGAAGATCTTACCCGGATTCATGATGCCGTTCGGGTCGAATACGGCCTTGGCCGCCTTCGTGCAGGTGATTTTTGCCAGGGGCGCTACAGCCCGGACAGTCGCGCCTGGTCATGCCGACTCCATGCTCAGCGTGCCCCCTGCCAGGCGGGTCGGCAAGAAGCTTGTCAGGATCCAGAAGCGTCGTCAGTGCGGCCACTGCGTGAGAACCGATCACAGGGTGAACCCTCGAAACGTTCATGGTCAGCCTGAGCACGCTTCACCTGTCGGAATCGGCTCAGAGCGGGTCGCGTATGCTAGCATTGCCCTCCCGCCATTCGTGCTAAGGCCGATGCCGCGCCGCTTCACCTCCCTGCCATTTTCTATCTCCGGGACACAGGTTTACGCAGATGAGCAAGACTTCTCTCGACAAGAGCAAGATCAGGTTCCTTCTTCTCGAAGGCGTCCACCAGAACGCAGTGGACACTCTCAAGGCTGCCGGGTACAGCAACATCGAGTACCTCACCGGCTCGCTGCCAGAGGCCGAGCTGAAGGAAAAGATCGCCGATGCACACTTCATCGGCATCCGCTCGCGCACCCAGCTGACCGAAGAGGTCTTCGACTGCGCGAAGAAGCTGGTCGCGGTCGGCTGTTTCTGCATCGGCACCAATCAGGTGGACCTGGGTGCGGCCCGTGAGCGCGGCATCGCCGTGTTCAACGCCCCTTACTCCAACACCCGTTCGGTGGCCGAGCTGGTGCTGGCCGAGGCCATCCTGCTGCTGCGCGGCATCCCCGAGAAGAACGCCTCCTGCCACCGCGGCGGCTGGATCAAGAGCGCGGCCAACTCGTTCGAGATCCGTGGCAAGAAGCTGGGCATCGTCGGCTACGGCTCGATCGGCACGCAGCTGTCGGTACTGGCCGAGAGCCTCGGGATGCAGGTCTACTTCTACGACCCGCTGACCAAGCTGCCGCTGGGCAACGCTACCCAGGTCCCGAGCCTGAACGAGCTGCTGGGCCTGGCCGACATCGTGTCGCTGCACGTGCCTGAACTGCCGTCCACCCAGTGGATGATCGGTGAAGCGCAGATCCGCGCAATGAAGAAGGGCAGCATCCTGATCAACGCCGCCCGTGGCACCGTGGTGGAACTCGATCACCTGGCCGCCGCCATCAAGGACAAGCACCTGATCGGTGCGGCCATCGACGTGTTCCCGGTCGAACCGCGCTCGAACGACGAAGAGTTCGAAAGCCCGCTGCGTGGCCTGGACAACGTGATCCTGACCCCGCACATCGGCGGTTCGACCGCCGAGGCCCAGGCCAACATCGGCCTGGAAGTGGCGGAAAAACTGGTCAAGTACAGCGACAACGGCACCTCGGTGTCGTCGGTCAACTTCCCGGAAGTGGCCCTGCCGGCGCACCCTGGCAAGCACCGTCTGCTGCACATCCACCAGAACATCCCAGGCGTGCTCAGCGAGATCAACCGGGTCTTCGCCGACAACGGTATCAACATCTCCGGCCAGTTCCTGCAGACCGATGAGAAAGTCGGTTACGTGGTGATCGACGTGGACGCCGAGTACTCCGACCTGGCGCAAGAGAAGCTGCAACAGGTCAAGGGCACCATCCGCTCGCGCGTACTGTTCTGATCCGCAGCCCCCGCTCGAGGGGGTCTGCCTGAAGGGCCGGGCGGTCGTCGACCCCCGGCCCTTCGTCGTTCCAGGCACCAGGGCCGATCGGCCACGGGCTGCTTCCTGTGCACGTTCATCGTGCCTTCTCTCCAGCCGTCAGGCCCTCTCCTGGCTCGGCGGCGATAAAAACGCGTGATCGCCCTCAAACATTGCGCTTAACTTGCGGTCAGACCCAGCGCTTGACCGGGGCGAAGGATAAAAAGCCTCGGCAGCCGTCACCTATTTGCCGAACATGAAGGGGCCTTCTCATGCGATTGACCACAGCCTTGCTGCTGACCACATTCCTCAGTCCACTGGCGCAGGCCGAACTGCTGGACGAAGTGAATGACCGGGGCGAGCTGCGTATCGCCGTGCAGGCCGACACCCCGCCTTACGCCTTCAAGCAGGCGCAGCGGCTGACAGGCTTCGAGGTCGAGTTGGGCCAGGCCCTGGCCCAGGAGCTGGACGTGCGCGCGGCGATCATCGAGACGCCGGCGGACGACATGCTCGACGGCATCGAAAACGGCAAGTACGACATGGCCTTGAACCAGACCAAACCGACCGCGGCCGAGGGGTCGGCCGTGGACGTCAGCCAGCCTTACCGCGATCAGGCCTTGGTCATTCCGTTCCAGAAGGACAACCCGGCCTTCGAGTCGGCGGTCAACAACGCCATGCAACGGATCAAGGCCGACGGTCGGCTGACCGCGCTGGAGGAGAAGTGGCTCAAGGTACCGCTGGAGACCACCGCCGAGCAGTGATGCGTCCTGGCGCAAGGGCCCGTCACCCGTGCGGTCGCGCCCGTGCCCGGCTCAGAACGGCTCCTGGCCGCGTCGCCTGAACCAGCCGCTCAGCGACAGGCGATCACGCGTGGCCGGCAGGACTTCGTGGGGGATGGCGTCCGACATGAACACCACCAGACATCCTGCCGTCGGGAATACGTCATGCCCGCTGCCGTCCGGCAGCACCATGCGCAACTGGCCGCCCTGCTCTGCCTGCCAGTCCGGGTTCAGGTAGAGCACGGCAGTGACCATCCGTCGATCGTCATCGAGGAAGCGGTCCAGGTGCTGCTTGTAGAAAGCGCCTGGCGGGTACAGGGCAAAATGGCATTCGTACTCTTCCAGCCCCAGGAACAGGTGCCGATTGAGCGCCTGGCGCAGCGTGTCCATGACGTCCAGGTACTGGTCGCAGACGGCTGACTGACCCGGCTCGATCCATTGGATCTGGTCGCCCCGAATGCCTTCGCGTACGCCTTGCGCCGAACCACGCCCGACGCCGGCGGGCAACAACGCTCCGTCGGCCGCGCGCTGCCTGCACTCGAACGCCAGCCCCTCGAGCAGGTCGAGTGTCACAGGCAGCTGCCGCTGCGACCAACCGTGCTCGACCAGGTCGTCGACGATCAGCGAAAGGGTGGGGTGATCCGGAGAGATGTGCATGCCGCGCATAGTATCCATAAGCCGGATAAACCAACAGTGCTACTTGGCGGCCCCGCGCGCGGACATCTCGACAAAGCCAGGCCGTGCCACGGACAATAGCGCCCTGCCGACAGGAGTCCTGAATGCGCCGCGTGTTTTACTCGTTTCTGCTGATGATCTGCATCACGCCTGCCTGGGCCGACAGCCTCGACACCTTGTACAAGGCGGCCGGCTGGCCAGAGCAGCGCGCGCATTTCACCGATGCGCTGGACGCTGCCCAGCAGCGTTACCGCGACAGCCTGCCACCGGCGGTGTACCAGGCCTTGGTCACCAACAGCAGCCAGCGCTTCCAGCCCCAGGCCATGGACACGCGCGCCCAGGCCCAGCTGCGCGCCCACCTGCCCGATCCGGCGCCCGCCCTGGCCTTCTTCGAGTCGCCGCTGGGGCGCAAGATCGTCGCCGCCGAGCTGCTGGCCACGCGCAAGGACCAGTTGGCCCGGAACGCTCAGGGCCTGCCCAAGGTCCAGGCCAGCGACAACCGCCTGTTGACCATCGGCCACCTGATCGACGCCCTGCCCGCCCGCGAAGCCGGGGCCGAGGTCAGCCTGGCCATTGCCGGGGTCGCCGCCGACAGCCTTAGTTCGATGATCCCTGGGCTGTTCGGTGGTGGTCAGGCCCAGGGCCTGCTGGACGGGCAGCGTCAGCGCTTGATGCAACAGATCGGTGCCGACCTGCCCAATACCCTGCTGTACGTCTACCGTGACCTATCGGACGAAGAGCTCGAAGCGTTCTCCACGTTCGCCGAGTCCAGCGACGGTCAGGCGTACTACAAGGCCGCCCTGGCCGCCATCCGCGCCGGGTTGGCCGTCGGCCAGGCGAACGGCGACCTGCGCTGATCAGCCCAGGCGCTGGCCAATGAAGGTGAAGTAGCGCTCGCGAATGTCGGGCAGCTCGTTGACCAGGTGATGCCGCGCCTCGGGCAGCATCAGCACCTGGGCGCCCTCGAACTTGCGCTTGAGCACCTTGAGGTTGTACGCCCAGTCCACCGTGGCGTCGGCCTGGCCCTGGATGATCAATGGCGTGCGCAGGCTGCTGGGCGCGGCCTCGATGTACTTGACCCAGTTGAACATCGCCCCGACCCAGGCCGTCGGCAGACGGCGCGGCTGCAACGGATCGGCCTGGAGAAACGGCAGGAAGGCGGGGTCGTTGCTGTTGGCCGTGAAGCGCCGGTCGATGCCGTCGACGAAATGCCGGAGCACGCTGTAGCTCAACCGCGAGCGGTGCCAGGCAGACGGCCTGACCAACGGCGCCAGCAACACGACCTGCCCGTCGATCGGGCTCGAATCCCCTTGATGCAGCACATGATCGATCGCGATCGCACCGCCCGTGCTTTGCCCGCAGACGTGCCAGGGACGCGGCAGGTCCAACAGCCGCGCCTGTTCGAGCAGCCCGTCCAGAACCTGCTGGTAGATGGCGAAATCAGCGATGCTGGCCCTCGTGCCGCTGGACAGCCCATGACCCGGCAAATCGCAACTGATCACCGCCTGACCACGGGCCAACGCCCATTCGATCACATGTCGGTAAAGCCCCATGTGGTCATAGAAGCCGTGCAGGACGAACACCGTACCGGCCGGCTTGACCGGGGCGGCCGGCAGCCAGACCTGCCCGACCAGCTCGAAGCCCGCCACCGTGAAGCCACCCAGCCAGCTCTGCCCCGGCAATGCCAGGCTGTAGAAGCGTCGGTAGGCCTCGGCGTCGCTGGACAAGGGCTGGCCATCAGCCAGAGGCGCCAGGCTCGCACGGAGCAGATCAGGCTGGAACGAGGGAGACATCGGGCACATCCACGGGCAGTGAAGCGGCCATCTTCGGCTGTCATGCCAGGGATGGCAAGGCGCAGGCCGTGCGAGGGCCTACGCGTCCTGCGGCTCCCGGACACGTGCCGGATTGCCCACGACCACCGTCCCGGCCGGCACGTCATGGGTCACCACACTGCCCGCCCCGACCACGGCGTCATCGCCGATGGTGATGCCTGGCAGGATGATCGCCCCGCCGCCGATCCAGACGTTGTTGCCGAGGGTCACCGGCTTGCCGCTTTCCAGCCCCGTGCGGCGGATGCCGGCCTGTTGAGGATGGTCGACCGTGTAGATGTGCACGCCTGGGCCGATGTGGCAGTCCTCGCCGATGTGGACAGGGAGCACGTCGAGGATCACGCAACCGAAATTCAGGAAGCTGCGTGCGCCGACGCTGATGTTGTAGCCATAGTCGCAGTAGAACGGCGGGCGAATCGTCACCGCCTCGCCGACCGCCGCGAAATGCGCGTCGAGCAACCCGTTGCGCAGGTCCTGGTTGGCGACATCGCTGGTGTTGTAGTGCTGCATCCACTGGGCATTGGCGGTCTGCTCGGCCAGCAGCTCCGGGCAGGTGGGCCGGTAGAGCAGGCCACTGAGCATCTTCTGTTTTTCGGTCAATTGCATGGGGGATCCTTCAAGGCAGGGCTGGGCGCGACAGGCGTCGAAGATCGGACCGTGGAGAGGGGGAGAATGCACAAGGATTTTGCAGGTGTGTGGTTTGGCAAAAGGGCCTTAGCTCGAACACAGCGTCAAACGACAAGCGCCTGACTGCCGCTCATAACCGCGTGATCTTCACAGCGCCGCCTGCCAGGACGAGCCATACACATCCGATCGTATTGAGCCATGCGGAGATCATTATCTTACGTCTTAGGCCTATCGGAAATGAGCGATTGTCCTGTACATCCAATAAACCCTTGCGCATGAAGTACTCGGGCCACATGAACAAAGCGCTGACGCTGGAAATGAGCATGACCTTTGACTTTAGACTGCGCCCATTCCACATCAGGGAAAAGCTCGATATCGCTGGGCTGTTCGTCAACGCACGTAACATAATATTAAATTGATTAGAGATGACAATATGCACATCAATCCCTAACGCGATTACAATCAAAACAAAAGGTGCCAAAAGAAAAAGCAACCCCCAAAGTGAGTGCAGGAAATCAGTCAATAAATGTATGATCATAGATGAGCTCTCCTGTGTAATTGCCCACTCCCTCACCTATCGCTGCCCCTACCGAAGCACCTGTCCAAGCGCCTGCACCTACGACAGCTACGCTACAGACAACAGTGCGCAGCGGTGAAGCACTAATGCACAGTTTGGCGGCAACCATGTTTGATAGTTTGCCACCTGCTGCGCCTCCACCCAAACCCACACCGAAACTTGACACCTCGGTGATTGTTATCCTTTTACAGGTTTCGTTGCGACCGGCGGCGCAAACTTCTTTTATTTTAAGCGCAGACGAAGCACCACCTACACCTATGCCGATATAACCTCCTGAATGCAGATATTTACTCATCGCCGTCACCTTATCCATGTGTGTTGCATAGCCCGGTATCTCACCTGCCACACCTGCCTTGCTCCAGTGATGAACAAGACTTTTCGAGGAAATACCCAGATCACGGCGCAGCGTGTCATAGTTCCCAAGATTCATCCGTTTGTTCAAGAACCCAACCTTCAACTGAGCTTCCAGATCCTTGAATATTGTCTTACGCTGGTCAAAGAACGCCTGGCTTTGAAGCTTGCCTGTCCGATCAAACTCATCCCTGTGCAATTGCGATAACGCCTTCAGACTTCGCGACACGTCGTCCAGAATCTTTCCCGCCATCGCCCCCACCACGCCCATGGCGCTACTCGCCTTGCCCAACAGTGCGGCGATTTCAGGCAAGTTGCGTGTCATGAAATCCGCCTCCTCGACACTCAGCGAAGACACGTGTCGACGTACACGTTCTGCCGCGGCCATCAACTGTGCCTCCATCCGACTGCACGCCTGCTGACTGTCGGGATCGGCCAGCACGAACATCTCACCCGCCTTGAAGCCTTCGTCGAACGTGGGATTCAGCCGCTTCACGTACTCGATCGGCATCTTCAACTGCCGGTCCGACAGATAGAACAGAACGTCTGGACCGGACATGCTGCGCGGAACGATGAAGAACCCTGGCTCTAGCGTGCCCGGTGGCGCGACGAGCATGGGTTCGGAATAGGTTGGTTGGAGGGAAGCAGGTTGGGACGGTCGAGGCTGCAGGGATTGAGAGCCGGGAGGGGTTGACCCCGCATTGGCCATGGCGGTGCTTGCCTCGGAAGCCCGTGTGTTGCCAGGGCTCTCGTGCAGCGGCGCGACGACTCGATTGGCCCCGGACGGGCATCCACACGCAATCAGCGCGCCATCGATCGCGACCCTGCGATCGTCGCTAAGGAAATGGGGGCAGCCTTCGACGATGACACCAGGCTTGCCACAGGCTGGGCATGCCGTGGTGGTGTCACCCTCGCGCAGGACGTTCCGGCCACCTGCGGCATACGATCTGCCACTGGCGATGCAGAGCGCGCCAGTGGTGGTGAGATCCCCATCGACCGCCTGACCTTTGCCATCCAGACTCACGCGCGCCATGTGCAAGTTCCCTGTGCGAAACGCTGGAAACTAGCAGGCTGGAAACGGGATTTCTGTAAAGCAACGGAGTTTGGGAAAGGGGCTACAACACTTTAGGAAGTTTCTACGCAACAGGTGTCACGCCCTGACGTTTTGAAAGGCAACGTCGCGCTGTAGCTTGTCGAAACGAGCGGCAGGCACCCGTCAGTGGTCGACGATGAAGACGCGTGAAGCAACTTGAATCTGGGTCCAGGCCCACCACGTCGCTCCAAAAAAATGGGGCCGCATGGCGGCCCCAGTCACTCATTCGACAGGCATCACACGAACATCAGAACGCCGGCAGCACCGCGCCGCTGTACTTCTTCTCGATGAACGCCTTCACTTCCGGGCTGGTCAGCGCCTTGGCCAGTTTCTGCATGGCGTCGCTGTCCTTGTTGTCAGGACGGGCGACCAGGAAGTTCACGTAGGGCGAGTCGCTGCCTTCGATCACCAAGGCGTCCTTGGCCGGGTTCAGGCCGGCTTCGAGGGCGTAGTTGGTGTTGATCATGTCCAGGTCGACCTGGTCCAGCACGCGTGGCAGCATGGCCGATTCCAGTTCGCGGAATTTCAGCTTTTTCGGGTTCTCGGCGATGTCCTTCGGCGTGGCCAAGGCGTTCTTCGGGTCTTTCAGCGTGATCAGCCCGGCCTTCTGCAGCAGAATCAACGCACGGCCACTGTTGCTGCCTTCGTTGGGAATGGCCACGGTCGCGCCATCCTTCAGCTCTTCCAGGCTCTTGACCTTCTTGGAATAGCCGCCGAAGGGTTCGACGTGCACGCCGACCACGGTTTCCAGGTGCGTGCCCTTCCCTTCGTTGAAGCTCTTGAGGTACGGCAGGGTCTGGAAGTAGTTGGCATCCAGGCGTTTCTGGTCGACCTGCACGTTGGGCTGAACGTAGTCGGTGAAGACCTTGATCTCCAGGTCCACGCCTTCCTTGGCCAGGGTCGGCTTGACCAGTTCGAGGATCTCGGCGTGCGGCACAGGCGTAGCGGCCACGATCAGCTTCTCGGCGGCCTGGGCCAGGGAGCTCAGGGACAGCGCGGCAGCGAGGGCGGTCAACAGCAGGGTGTTCTTCATGGGAGATCCTTGCACAACGAATGCCGCAGGGGCGGCGAGCCAAAGGAGGGTGTGCGGACGATACCTGTAATTTTTATTACTCAGTAATATCTTTTAGTTGCCTGCCTATTCCTTTTGGTTTTATCGAGTTTCAGCGCTCCCGTGACTTGGCAAACGTGCCAGCGCTGCCTCCAACACGCGACGTATCCCCTCGACTGAGAACGGCTCGCGCACTTGCGTCAGTTGCTCGAGTGCGGTTTCCAGGCGGGTCAATGGGGCGGTATCGGGCAGCCCAAGGTGTTCCGGTAGCACTTCGTCACCCTGACCGACCAGCAGCGCGAAGTGAATGACGTTCTCCAGCTCCCGTGTGTTGCCTGGCCAGGGGTGGGCTTCGAGGGCCAGCTGTGCAGCCTCGCCGATCAAAGGCAAGGACCGCCCCAGGCGCGCGCTGTAGATGCCAACGAAATAGTCGGCCAACGGCAGGATGTCGCCGACTCGCTCACGCAAGGCCGGTAGTTCGAGTTCACCCTCGTGCAGGTATTGGTACAGCCGTTCGTTGAATCGACCTGCTGCGACCGCGCTGGACAAGTCGATGCTGGACGCGGCCACCAGGCGCACATCGACGGGCAAGGGATGGGCAGCGCCCACGCGCGTGACTTCTCGGTGCTCAAGGGCCGCCAGCAGCTTGGTCTGGATGGTCAGCGGCAGGTCGGCGATCTCGTCCAGGTACAGGGTGCCGCCATTGGCCGAGCCGAACCAGCCTGCTCGACTGCTGGCCGTGCCGCCCTGGGCGCCAGCGCTGTAGCCGAACAGCTCGGCATCGGCATACGTGGGGCTGATGGCCGCGCAGTTGACCGAGACGAACAGCCCGGAACGGTCGCTGGCACGGTGAACCTGCCGGGCCAGCAACTCCTTGCCAGTCCCGGTCTCGCCGCGGATCAGCACCGGCAACGGCAGGCGCGCCACCTCTTCGAGTCGCTCGCGCAACGCACGGGAGCGCGGGTCGACGAACACCAGCGCCTTGGCGCGAATGCTCAGCGGGCTCTTGTCCAGCTCAGGGAAGGTCAGCAGGGGCTGGCCGAAAACAGGGTGCACACTCATGACGGACTCCCGCCTGGATCGCGATGACCAGGCGTTGTGGCATCGACGGAAGCGCCTCAGGCGCGCCGCAGACCGCGCTGTTCGATACGGCCTTGAAGACGATAGAGGTAGGCGAAGCCCTGCTCCCAACGCTCGTGGCCTGACGTGACGTTGATGTGTCCGGCATTGGACAGCAGCCCGGTTTCCGCACCCCAGGCGCGTGCCAGGTACAGGGCGCGCGGGACGCTGACCGCCGGATCGTTGTCGGAGCTGACCACCTGGCTGGGAAAGGGCAGCCGTTGCAGGGGAATCGGCGCGAAGTTGCGCAAGGCAGGCGCGCAGGCCGGGCGCTCGACATCGGCCGGCGCCACCAACAGGGCACCGCGCACCTGACGCAGCAGGCGTGGGCTGGCCTGGGCCGCCCACTGCGCGACGGTGATGCACCCCAGGCTGTGGGCGATCAGGATCACGGGGGAAGGATCGGCGTCGATGGCCTGCTCCAACGTACGCACCCACTCGTGACGCTGCGGCGTGAGCCAGTCGCGCTGCTCGACGCGCAGGCTGTTGGGCAGGCTGCGTTGCCAGTGACTTTGCCAATGATTGTCTGGCGATCCTTGCCAACCCGGCACAATGAGGTAGCGAATGGATTCGGTGCGCATGGGGGACGCCTCCACTGAGGTTTGCGTGCTTGGTGGTCAGTATAAAGGCGCTGCTTTGAGCGTAAAGGAATAAGAAGATATTTGTTAATAACTTAAATGAACATGGATGGGGTACTTGCTCTCGATAGCGGCGGCTTCATCGCGGGCAAGCCCGCTCCCACAAGCTGCTTGCGCAGCCACACCTGCGTCGCGGGTAAGCGCACACATCAGCCCATGCGGTCGGGCATGGGCCGAGTAGAAAAAGACAGTTGCTCCCACACAATGTGAACGTCATTCCAGATCTCTGTGCTGGTCCTTAGCGTTTCACACAGCCTGCACAGGTGGATGCCAATGCAAGTCAGCGTGATCGACCAGCGGCTGCATCGCCAGTAAAAAAAGAGGCCACGCCGCAGTGCGACGATGGCCCCAAAACCCTTGCCTGGAGAACGTGCCCCTCACCGCGCGGTAATCACCGCCAGCTTGGTGATCCCGGCCCGTTCGATGGCAGCCATCGCCCGGGCCACTTCGCCATAGTTGACGCCATCGTCGGCCTGCAGCTGCACGCGCAATTCGGCATCCTTGCCTTTGGCTGCCTTGAGCCGAGCTTCCAGCGTGTCGGCCGGAATCTCGTCCTTGTCGATGAACAGTTTGCCGCTGCCGTCGATGCTCACCACCAGCGGCGCCTTCTGCTCCACCGGTGCCACCGCCTCGGTCTTGGGCAGGTTGATGGGGATGGCGTTGGTCAACAGCGGTGCCGTGACGATGAACACCACCAGCAGCACCAGCATGACGTCCACCAAGGGCGTGACGTTGATCTCGCTGAGGACTTCGTCGCTGTCCTGGGTCGAAAAGGCCATGTCAGGACGCCTCCTGCACAGGCTGGGTGAAGCCTGCCTGGGCGCGGCGTGCGGCAGGGTGGACCAGTACGCGGAACGCGCTCTTCTGGGCCAGGCCGTAGAAGTCGTGGGCGAAGTCATCGAGGTCGGCGGCGGTCAGCTTGAGGCGCCGCAGGAAGTAGTTGTAGACCAGCACGGCCGGGACGGCGACCGCGATCCCGACGCCCGTGGCGACCAGCGCCGCGCCGATCGGACCGGCGACGGTTTCCAGGCTCGCCGAGCCGGCCGCACTGATCCCCTTGAGCGCCTCCATGATGCCCCAGACGGTGCCGAACAAGCCGATGAACGGCGAGGTACTGCCAATGCTGGCGACCACCGCCAGGCCGGTTTCCAACGAACGTCGCTCACGAACGATCTGCTGACGCAGTGCCCGCTCCAGCCGATCCTGGTGATTGATGGCCTGACTCAGGTCGCTGGCCTGGGAAGGCTCGCCGATTGCGATGGCCGCATAGCCGGACTGCGCCACCCGTGCAGCCGGCCCCGGCAGCTCGTGACTCGGCTCGGCCGCTGCGTCCAAGCTCGATGCCGCCCAGAACTGCGTGTGAAAGCGCTTGTCCTGGCGCTTCAGGCGGGCGAACTGTACGGCCTTGACGAGGGCCAGCGCCCAGGTCGCGGTGGAGAAACCAACCAGCAACCAGATGACGGCGCTTTCGACAGATGCAAGGGGAGATGCCAGTACACTCATGATCATGATGCTCCGAAGGGTCGTTCTGAGGGACGCGAATTAGCGAAGGGTGAAATCGATGGGCACGCTGACCCAGCCGACCTGGGCGACCTCTCCCTGCTTGGCCGGCACAAAGCGCCAGCGCTTGACGGCGGCCAAGGCAGCCTCGTCCAGCACCTGCCGTCCGCTGCTGGTCTGGACCTGCACCTGGCCAGGGCTGCCACTGGGCAGGACCTCGACACGCAAGGTCACCCTGCCTTCCCACCCGCGACGCTGGGCCAGTTGCGGATAGTCCGGCGCCGGGTTCTTCAGGTAGGCCGCGTTGGCCGACGCCGGGGTCAGCGGCGCGGGCTTGGCGGGCGCAGGCGCAGGGGGTGCAGGGGCCGCCGTCGGTGGCGGCGTGTCGACCGGCCTGGCGGGCGGTGCAGGCTTGGTAACCGGTGTGGGTGCCGGCTTGGGCGCGGGCTTGGGCGTCGGCTTGGGTTTCGGCGCGGGCTTGGGTGCCGGCTTGGCGGCCAACTCGTCGATCATGGGCGCCGGTGGCGGCGGGGGCGGCTCGACCGGTACAGGGGGTGGCGGCTCGGCCACCGGAGGCGCCGGCGCGGCGAACTCGATGGTCATGGGCGGAATCTTCGGCGGTTCGACCGGCAAGGCGGGCGTCGGCGTCCGATGGATCCAGTAGGCGACCGCGGCATGCAGCGCCAGTACCAGCAGACCCAGCACGACGAGGTCGCGACGCTTCAGGCCGCTGGCCGGCGTGCGTTGCAGACGCAGGTGCGCCAACGGCACACGCCACGTACGTCCCAGCTCGACCAGGTCGCCAGGCGCGGAGCGCGTTGGCAGGTCATGGGCCCTGATGGCCGACTGGACATTACCCATTGATCACACTCCTGGGGGTTCATGAGGCAGTTCGTGGGGGGCAGTGACTGCCCGCGCATGACTGAATCATCGACGCCAGAAGCTTATCTCTGGAAGGAATATTTAATCTTATATCTAGGCTTTTTTAGAATATTAAAAGCGCCAGCCCGCGCGGGAACTCAGGTGCTTTCGCCGCACCCGTGCAACACACCACCGCGCACGTATCTCGAACGCGGTAGCCTCCTGCTTTTCGTCACGCCCCCCGCTGCATCGCGCCCGAAACCCTCGTGCAAGGGCGTCGGGCGCACGCACGAGGCCTCAGGCGTCGTTCAGCTTCTGCCAGGTCTTCGGCTTGAAGAACAGCGTCTCGCCCCGTGCCAGCCCCGTGAGGCTGTCATGGTCCTTGACCACTTCGGCTTCGATCAGCTCACCTTGCCCTTCGACCTTGAGGGTGACCCGTGTGGTGGCTCCCAGCGGACGGATGTCGCGTACCTCGGCCGGGTGATGGCCTTCGATTTCATGGCGCGACAGGGAGACCTCGTGCGGCCGGAACAGCACGTGGTGGCCTTCGCTCAGGCTCAGGCGATTGGAGTCCCCCAGGAAGTGGTAGACGAAGTCGTTGGCCGGCTTCTCGTAGACCTCGCCAGGCGAGCCGATCTGCTCGATCACGCCTTTGTTCATCACCACGATCCGGTCGGCCACCTCCATGGCCTCCTCCTGGTCATGGGTCACGAAGACCGAGGTCAGGTTGATGTCCTCGTGCAGGCGCGCCAGCCAGCGCCGCAGCTCCTTGCGCACCTTGGCATCGAGCGCGCCGAACGGCTCGTCGAGCAGCAGCACCTTGGGTTCGACCGCCAGCGCACGGGCCAGGGCGATCCGCTGGCGTTGCCCGCCGGAGAGTTGCTCGGGGTAACGATCGGCCAGCCAGTCGAGCTGCACCATGCCCAGCAGCTCGTGGACCTTCTCGGCGATGCGGGTTTCGTTCGGCCGCTCGCCCTTGGGCTTCATGCGCAGGCCGAAGGCGACGTTGTCGAACACGCTCATGTGACGGAACAGCGCATAGTGCTGGAACACGAACCCGACGTTGCGATCGCGCACGTCATGACCGGACACGTCCTCGCCATGGAACACGATGCTGCCCTGGTCCGGGGTCTCCAGCCCGGCGATGATCCGCAACAGGGTCGTCTTGCCGCAGCCGGAAGGGCCGAGCAGCGCTACCAGTTCGCCGCTGTTGATGTCCAGGTTGATGGCGTCCAGGGCCTGGAAACTGTTGAAACGCTTGCTGACGTTACGCACTTCGATCGACATGGATTAGTCCTCCGCTGCGGCGTGGCGCAGACGGTTGATTCGGGATTCGCTCCACTGCTTGAGCAGTAGGATGAACAGCGCCAGGATCAGCAGCAGGCTGGCCACGCTGAACGCCGCGACGTGGTTGTATTCGTTGTAGAGGATCTCGACATGCAGCGGCAAGGTGTTGGTCACGCCACGGATGTGTCCGGACACCACCGACACCGCGCCGAACTCGCCCATGGCCCGCGCCGTGCACAGCACCACGCCATAGATCAGGCCCCACTTGATGTTCGGCACGGTCACGTGCCAGAACATCTGCCAGCCATTGGCGCCAAGCAGGCGCGCGGCCTCCTCTTCCTGCGTGCCCTGCTCCTGCATCAGCGGGATCAGTTCACGCGCCACGAACGGCACGGTGACGAAGATGGTGGCCAGAACGATCCCCGGCAGGGCGAAGACGATCTGGATGTCGTGGTCCTGGAGCCACGGCCCGAGCAGGCCCTGGGCGCCGAACATCAGTACGTACACCAGGCCGGCGATCACCGGCGAGACCGAGAACGGCAGGTCGATCAGGGTCACCAGGATGCTCTTGCCGGTGAAGGTGTACTTGCTCACGCACCAGGCAGCGCACACGCCGAATACCAGGTTCAGCGGGACCGAAATGGCCACGGCGAGCAGGGTCAGGCGCAGGGCGGCCAGTGCGTCGGGCTCGAAGATCGCTTCGAAGAACGTGCCGAAGCCGTTCTTCAACGCTTGCGAGACGACGATCACCAGCGGCAACGCCAGGAACAGTGCGAACACCAGCCAGGCGAGGATGATCAGGATGCGCCGCGAGGTGGCGCTGCTGCGCCGGGCGGCGTTGGCCGCCGTGGCGGCGTTCAGAGTCGAACGGGACATGGCCGGGCCTCCTTCAAGGGGTTTCGATGCGGCGCTGCAGCAGGTTGATCAGCAGCAGCAGGATGAAGGACACCACCAGCATCAGCACGCCGATGGCCGTCGCGCCGGTGTAGTCGTACTGGTCGAGCTTGACCATGATCAGCAGCGGCAGGATCTCGGTCTTCATCGGCATGTTGCCGGCGATGAAGATCACCGAACCGTACTCACCGACCCCTCGCGCGAAGGCCAGGGCGAAGCCGGTCAGCCAGGCCGGCAGCAGGGCCGGCGCCAGCACATGGCGAAACACCTGCAAGGGCCGCGCACCGAGACACGCGGCAGCTTCCTCGACTTCCCGCGGAATGTCGGCCAGGACCGGTTGCACCGTGCGCACCACGAACGGCAGGGTGACGAAGGTCAAGGCCAGGGTGATGCCGAGCGGGGTGTAGGCGATCTTGAAACCCAGGTCGGTGGCGAACTGCCCGACCCAGCCGGCCGGTGCGTACAGCGCCGTGAGGGCGATGCCGGCGACCGCCGTGGGCAGGGCGAACGGCAGGTCGATCATCGCGTCGATGACCTTGCGCCCAGGGAAGGTGTAGCGCACCAGCACCCAGGCCAGCAGCGTGCCGATGACGCCGTTGATGAGCGCGGCGCACAAGGCGGTGCCGAAGCTCAGCTTGAGCGCGGCGATCACCCGTGGCGCGCTGATGATGGCCCAGAACTGGTCCCAGGTGAGCTGCGCGGCGTGCACGAACATGGCCGCCAGCGGAATGAGAACGATCAGGCTGAGGTACACCAAGGTGTAGCCCAGTGTCAGCCCGAAGCCGGGTATGACAGGGGAAATGCGTCGTGACATAAAAGTCCCTGGTTGAACGCACGAAGCCCGGGAGAACTCCCGGGCCGGTGCAGGCTACTGAAGGGTATCGCGTGGGTCAGGCACGGTTCATTGTGCCTGGTAGATCTGATCGAACACCCCACCGTCATTGAAGAATTTCGGCTGGGCCGTCTTCCAGCCGCCGAAGTCCTTGTCGATGGTGACCAGGTCGAGCGTCGGGAACTGCTTGGCGAACGCGGCGGCGACCTTCTCGTCGCGCGGGCGGTAGAAGTTCTGCGCAGCGATGGTCTGGCCGGCCGGGCTGTACAGGTGCTTGAGGTATTCGGTGGCGATCTCGGTATTGCCCTTCTTCTCGGCGTTCTTGTCGACCACGGCCACGGGCGGTTCGGCCAGGATCGACAGCGAAGGCACGACGATCTCGAACTTGTCGGCACCGCCGTCTTCCTTCAGCGCCAGGAAGGCTTCGTTCTCCCAGGCCAGCAGGACGTCGCCCTGGCCATTGTTGACGAAGGTGATGGTCGAGCCGCGTGCACCGGTGTCCAGCACCGGGACGTGCTTGAACAGCGTCTGAACGTAGGCCTTGGCCTTGTCCTCGCTCCCGCCGGCCTTCAGCCCGTAGGCCCAGGCGGCCAGGAAGTTCCAGCGGGCGCCACCGGAGGTCTTCGGGTTCGGGGTGATGACCGACACGTCGTTCTTGACCAGGTCGCCCCAGTCCTTGATGCCCTTGGGGTTGCCCTTGCGCACCAGGAACACGATGGTGGAGGTGTACGGCGTGCTGGCGTCCGGCAGGCGCGTCTGCCAGTCCGCAGGCAGGGTCTTGCCGAGCTTGGCGATCTCGTCGATGTCGCCGGCCAGGGCCAGGGTCACCACGTCGGCCCGCAGACCGTCGATGACCGCCCGGCCCTGCTTGCCCGAGCCGCCGTGGGACTGCTGGATCTTGACCGTGTCGTCCGGATGGCTCGCCTGCCAGTGCTTGATGAACTCGGCGTTGTACTGCTGGTACAGCTCACGGGTCGGGTCGTAGGACACGTTCAGCAGTTCGTAGTCCTTGGCGATGGCAGAACCGGCAAACACGGCACTGGCCAAAGCGGCGAGCGCGTAACGGCGGATGGACATGGTGAAGCTCCCGAATGGCGTTTTTTCTAATTGGACATGGGCGGTATCAGCCGGACTTGCTGCCCGGCTGTTGCAGACGGAATTTTTCCTTGCGCTCGATCTGCACGACCTGGGCGTTGTGCACGGTGATCTCTACCGCGCCGAACCGCAGGTCCCGCAGCGCGTTCTGGATCTCGCGCAGGAGGGTGGCTTCGTCCTGACCGTCGACGCTACGCAGTGATGCACTCATGCTCGTTCTCCCTTGAGTCGAAGTGCCGGGCAGCATGAGGAAGAGCGGCCTGGCTTGAGCGCATAGTAGCCAGGCAGATTTATTCTTAAAAATACTATTTAAGAATTTTTATATAACTGAAATATAGGTTTGAGAAGGGCAGGTCGCGAGCAGTTGGCTGTAAGCCGTACGCTGATCACGGTGAGCGTCCGCCCGCCGCCCGACAGGACCGCGCCCCCCTGACCACGCCGCAGTGAGGCAGGTTGTCACGGGCCTGTGGGAGCGGGCTTGCCCGCGATAGCGTCCGATCCGGCGCCGCCTGCCTCGCGGGCAAGCCCGCTCCCACAAGGGCGTCGGCGCGGATCGATACCCGTCAGGCCGATATCGATCCGCTCTCGCTTGCAGCTCGCCGCTTACGACTTGCCGCTCACCGGTTGCGACTGGCTGCCCGCCGCGCCTTTCTGATCGCCGTCATCTTCCTTGATGCGGTACCAGGCCACGTAAAGGGCCGGCAGGAACAACAAGGTCAGCAAGGTGGCGCTGACGATGCCGCCGATCATGGCGTAGGCCATGGGGCCCCAGAACACTTCGCGGGCGATCGGGATCATGCCCAGGCTGGCGGCGGCAGCCGTCAGCAGGATGGGGCGACGGCGGTGGTTGGTGGCTTCCAGCACGGCTTGCCAGGGCGTGTAGCCATCCCGCTCGTAGGCATCGATCTGGGTCACCAGGATCACCGAGTTGCGGATGATGATGCCGATCAGCGCCAGGATGCCGAGGATCGCCACGAAGCCCATCGGGGTACCGGTCGGCACCAGCGCCAGCACCACGCCGATCAGGCCGAGCGGCGCCACGCTGATCACCAGGAACAGCTTCTGCACGCTGTGCAGCTGGATCATCAGGAAGGTCGCCATCAGGAACAGCATCAGCGGGATCACCTGGGCGATCGGGCCCTGGGCCTTGCCGCTTTCCTCGACGGTGCCGCCGGTGGCCACTTCGTAGCCGGTCGGCAGCTTGCTGGCGAACTCGTCGATCTTCGGCTTCAGCTCGGCGACCAGGTCGGTGGGCTGCATGTCGCCGTTGACCGACGCCTTGAGGGTGATGGTGGGCTTGCGATCACGCCGCCAGACCAGCGGCTGCTCCATCTCGTAGCGGATCGTGGCAAACGCCAGCAGGGGGATGGAGACACCGCTGGGGTTGACGATCTGCAGGTTCTGCAAGGTCTCCGGCGAGCCACGTTCGCTGTCCTGGGCACGGGCCACGACGTTGATCAGGTAGATCTCGTCGTTGACCTGGGTGACCGGCGCGCCGCTGACGATGCTGTTCATCACGTTGGCGACGTCCTCGGACGACAGCCCCAGCTGGCGGGCCTTGTCCTGGGCAATGTCCACACGCAGCACTTTGCCCGGCTCGTTCCAGTCGTAGATCATCTCGCCGACGTTGGGGTTGTCGTCGAGCAGGGTCGCCAGCTCGATGGCGTGCTTGCGCACCTGGTCGATGTCCTTGCCGCTGACGCGGTACTGGATCGGGCGCCCTACCGGTGGCCCCATCTCCAGGGACTGGACGTTGGTGCCGATGCCGACGAAGTCCTTGCGCAGGCGCTCCTTGAGGCGGCCGATGAGTTCGTTGCGTTCTTCGAGGCCGGTACTGACGATCACCAGCTGCGCGTAGTAGGGGTTCTGCAACTGCTGGTCGAGCGGCAGGTAGAAACGCACCGCGCCCTGGCCGATGTAGGTGCTCCAGTGGGCGATCTGCGGGTCGTCCTTGAGCGTCGCCTCGAGGCTGTCCACCACGCGGCGGGTTTCCTTGATCGAGGCGTTCTGCGGCAGGTTCAGATCCACCAGGATCTCCGGCCGGTCGGACGAGGGGAAGAACTGGTTCTGCACGAAGCGCATGCTGAACAAGGCCAGGGCGAACAGCACCACGGTGCCGATGATGGTCAGCCAGCGGTGACGCATGCACCACACCAGGCTGCCCTCGAAGGCGCGCCCGACACGGCCGGGCTTCTCGTCGGGCTTCTTCACGTTCTGGCTCAGGATGTGCACGCCCAGCACCGGCGCGAAGAACACCGCCACCACCCAGGACACCAGCAGGGCAACGGCGATCACCGCGAACAGCGTGAAGGTGTACTCCCCCGCCGAACTGGCGTTCAGGCCGATCGGCACGAAGCCTGCCACGGTCACCAGGGTGCCGGTGAGCATCGGGAAGGCGGTCGAGGTGTAAGCATAGGTGGCCGCCGCCTCCTTGCTTTCGCCCTTCTCCAGGCGCGTGACCATCATCTCGACGGTGATCATGGCATCGTCCACCAGCAGGCCGAGGGCGATGATCAGTGCCCCCAGCGAGATCCGCTGCATGGTGATGCCGCTGTACTCCATGAACACGAAGACCATCGCCAGCACCAGCGGGATCGAGCAGGCCACGACCAGGCCGGCGCGGATCCCCAGGCTGACGAAACTGACCACCAGCACGATCACCACGGCTTCGAACAGGGCGCTGGTGAAGCCGCCCACGGCGTCCTCGACCACCAGCGACTGGTCCGACACGGTGTGCACGCCGACGCCGACCGGCAGTTGCGCTTCGACCTGCTCCATCTTCTCCTTGAGGGCCTTGCCGAACGACTGCACGTTGCCGCCCTTCTTCATGCCGATCGCCAAGCCCAGCGCGGTCTGGCCGTTGTAGCGGAAGATCGGGGCTGGCGGGTCCTCGTAGCCGCGCTCGATCTCGGCAATGTCGGCCAGGCGGTAGAAGCGATCGTTGATGCGCAGGTTGACGGCCTGCAGGTCCTTCTCCGACGCGAACTGGCCCGAGGTGCGTACCGAGATCCGCTCTGGGCCGGCCTCGATGACCCCCGCCGGCGTCACGGCGTTCTGCGCCTGGAGCGCCTGCATGACCTGACGCTGGTCGATCCCCAGCGCTGCCAGGCGGCGGGTGGAGAAGTTCAGGTACAGGACTTCGTCCTGCAGGCCGATCAGCTCGACCTTGCCCAGGTTGTCCACCTCGCGGACTTCGGCGCGCACCTGCTCGACGTAGTCGCGCAACTGGCGCAGCGATAGGCCATCGGCGGTGAAGGCATAGATCGAGCCGAACACGTCGCCGAACTCGTCGTTGAAGCCCGGCCCCTGGATGCCCTGGGGGAATTCGCCGCGGATATCGTTGATCTTCTTGCGTACCTGGTACCAGATCTGCGGGATGTCCTCCGCCTGGGTGGTGTCGCGCAGGTAGACGAAGACCGTGGATTCACCGGGGCGGGTGTAGCTCTTGACGTAATCGAGCGAATCGAGCTCCTCGAGCTTCTTCTCGATGCGGTCGGTGACCTGCAGCAGGGTCTCGTCCTGGGTCGCACCTGGCCAACTGGTCTGGATGACCATGGTCTTGATGGTGAACGAGGGGTCTTCCTCGCGGCCCAGGTTCATGTACGAGAACACGCCCATCAGCAAGCCGACGAACATCAGATACCAGACGAAGGATTGGTGCTTCAGCGCCCACTCCGAGAGGTTGAAACTGCCTTTCATCGGGTGGATTCCTTCTCGACGATGACCTTCTGGCCTTGTTTGAGGCTGTTGACGCCGGCGGTGACCACGCGCTCGCCCGGCTGCACGCCGTCGGTCACGACGATGCTGTCGTCGTGCCGCTCGATCAGGGTGACGTCGCGCAGCGAGACGGTGTTCTGTTCAGTGTCCACGACCCACACCTGGGTCTTGCCCTCGCGCTCGAGCAGCGCCGTGCGGGGCAGCTCGCTGCGGGGAGACACGGCCTGGGTCAGGCTCACGCTGATCGCGGTGCCCAGATGGAACCCGGCCGGCGTTTCGGCCAGGGTCAGGCGCGCCCGTCGGGTGCGGGTGGTCGCATCGGCCCGGGGCTCCAGCTCGCGCAGGGTAGCGGTGGTGCTGATGGCGGGGTTCAGTTGCGAGGCCACGGTGAAGACGAGATCGGGCGTCAACTGCTCGGCCAGGGAGGTCGGCAGGTCGATGACCGCTTCCTTGACGTCGGGCCGGGCCAGGGTCACCACGGCCTGCCCGGCGCCGACGGTCTGCCCGGCTTCAGCCTGCCACTCGGTGACCACGGCCGCGTGATCGCTGCGCAGCTCGCTGTAGCTGAGCTGGTCACGCGCCTGGCTGACCGACG
The DNA here is from genome assembly GCF_013523165.1 of Pseudomonas entomophila. Lineage (GTDB taxonomy): Bacteria > Pseudomonadota > Gammaproteobacteria > Pseudomonadales > Pseudomonadaceae > Aquipseudomonas > Aquipseudomonas entomophila_A. The sequence continues at coordinate 66,784 of NZ_JAAMQI010000004.1, read as the reverse complement.
AGCGTGCCTGCTCGAGCGAGGCGCCCGAGGTCTTCAGGTCGGTCTGAGCGATGTCCAGTTGCGCCTGGGCGCCCACGCCACGGTCGTACAGCTGCTGCTGACGGTTGGCGTTGGCCTTGGCATTGATCCACTGGGCCTGGATCCGCGCCAGGTCGCCTTCGGCGGCGCGCAGCTGGTTCTGCTGGTCGGTGGGGTCCAGCGACGCCAGGACCTGCCCGGCCTTGACCTGGGCGCCGACATCGACCCAGCGACGAGCGATGCGCCCGGGCACCCGAAAGCCCAAGGTACTCTCGTAGCGCGCCTGGATGGTGCCGGCGAAGCGGCCCAGCTGCGACTGCAACTGCGGCTGGACTTCCATCGACAGCACCGGGCGCACCGGGTCGGGTTTTTCTTCCTTGTCGGAGCAGCCGACCAGCGCCAGCGCCACCCCCACGCACAACGTCCATGCCAGACGCATCATGGCGCCAGCCCTCCCGGCTTCTCGACAGCTTTCTTCACGGCAACCTTCTCGACCTGCATGCCGGGGTGCAGCAATTGCGCGCCGGTCACGACCACGTCTTCATCCCCCTTCAAGCCCTTGTCGATGACGATGCTGCCAGTCAGGTAACGGGCAATGCTGACCTCGCGCAGGTCCACCTTGTCACCCTCGCCGACCACCCAGACCGCCGGCGTGTGCACGGTCTTGCTCAGGGCCGACCACGGCAGCTCGATGCTCGGGGTGCCCTGGCCCTTGGCCGTGGCGGTCACCAGCGAGCCGAGCTGCATGCGCTCGGGCACGTTGCGTAGAGCGACCTTGACCTGAACGGTGCCGGTCTGCTGGGAGACGGTCGGGGTGATTTCGCGCACCTGGCCGTCGGCAACCACGGCCGGATCGTCCAGCAGGCGTACGGTAAGGCGCTTGTCGCTGTCGGGTGCGCCCAGCAGCGATTCGTAGACGTTGAACACCGCATCGCGCTCGCCATCGCGGGCCAGGCTGAAGATCGGCATGGTGGCCTGCACCACCTGGCCCACTTCGGCCTGGCGTGCGGTGATGACGCCATCGGCCTCGGACACCAGCGCGGTGTAGCCGAGCTGCTCCTGGGCGTTGGCCAATTGCGCCTGGGCGGCCTTGAGCGCGCTCTGGCTGCTGCGTTGCGACGCTTCGGCGGTGTCGTACTCGCTCTGGCTGGTGTAGCCCTTGGGCAGCAGTTTCTGCTGGCGCACGAATGCTGCGCTGGTCTGGGCGACCCGTGCCTGGGCGGCGAAGACTTCCGCCTTGGCGGAGGCGACGTTGTTCTGCAGGTCCTTGGGGTCCAGTCGCGCCAGCACCTGGTTGGCCTTGACGTGATCACCGACGTCGACGCTGCGCGAGATGATCTTGCCGCCTACGCGGAACGACAGGTCAGTCTGCACCCGCGCCTGGATGTCCCCTGTCAGCGTGACGGTCGCCGCAAAGGCGTCGGACGTGGCCCGTTGCACGCCAACCCGTGGGTGATGCGGCTCAGCGGTCTGCTTGTCGCAGCCGGCCAGCACGAACAGCACTCCGAGGCCCAGCCCCCCTAGCGCACGCGCTACTTTCATGCCGGCTCCTTGCGTATGTCGAATTGATCAGATCATGGACTGATGGCCCGGGTGAGGGTTCCATGATGGGCGGCGGGATTCAAGGGGGATGTGAGGAAGTGCGAGAAAGAGGGGCTGGGGAGGCGATGTTCCCCTGGGAGACCCTGACCACCGCTCACCCTGGGAGGGCATTCGGGCCGCCCCAGGGTGTGTTCGGCTCAGACCGGCGCGATGCTCGCGCGCTTGACCGGCGGCGCCGCCGCGTTGGCTGCAGCGCCTTCCTCGATGGCCTGCTGGACAGCCTTGCGCCGGCGTTCTTCGGCACGGCGGCTGAAGAACCAGACGAAGAAGGTCACCAGCGACACCGACAGCAGGATCAGGCTGGCCACGGCGTTGATCTCGGGTTTCACGCCAAGGCGCACCGCCGAGAACACCTCCATCGGCAAGGTGGTCGAGCCTGGCCCGGACACGAAGCTGGCCAGCACCAGGTCATCCAGCGACAGGGCGAATGACATCATGCCGCCCGCTGCCAGGGAAGGTGCGATCATCGGGATGGTGATCAGGAAGAACACCTTCCACGGCCGCGCACCCAGGTCCATGGCCGCTTCCTCGATGGACAAGTCCAGCTCACGCAGGCGTGCCGACACCACCACCGCCACGTAGGCCGAGCAGAACGTGGTGTGGGCGATCCAGATGGTCATGATGCCGCGCTCCTGCGGCCAGCCGATCATCTGTGCCATGGCCACGAACAGCAGCAGCAGCGACAGGCCGGTGATCACCTCGGGCATGACCAGCGGTGCGGTCACCAGGCCGCCGAACAGCGTGCGGCCCTTGAAACGGCGGATGCGGGTCATGACGAAGGCGGCCATGGTGCCCAGCGCCACGGCGGCGATCGCGGTATACAGCGCGATCTCCAGCGAGCGCATGACCGACCCCATGAGCTGGGTGTTGTCCAGCAGGCCGACATACCACTTCACCGACCAGCCGCCCCAGACCGTCACCAGCTTGGAGGCGTTGAACGAGTAGATCACCAGGATCAGCATCGGCAGGTAGATGAACAGCAGGCCCAGCACCAGCATCAGTTTCGAGAAACCAAAGCGTTTCATGCCTTGCCCTCCATCTCTTTGGCCTGGCTGCGGTTGAACAGCAGGATCGGCACGATCAGGATCGCCAGCATCACCACCGCCAGCGCGGACGCCACCGGCCAGTCACGGTTGTTGAAGAACTCCTGCCATAGCACCTTGCCGATCATCAGGGTTTCCGGACCGCCGAGCAGCTCGGGGATGACGAACTCGCCCACCACCGGGATGAACACCAGCATGCAGCCGGCGATGATGCCGTTCTTCGACAGCGGCACGGTGATCTTCCAGAAACTGTTGAAGGTGCTCGAGCCCAGATCCGAGGCCGCTTCGAGCAGGCTCTGGTCATGCTTCACCAGGTTGGCGAACAGCGGCAGGATCATGAACGGGAGGTACGAATAGACCACGCCGATGTAAACCGCCAGGTTGGTGTTGAGGATCTGCAGCGGCTGGTCGATCAGCCCCAGCCACATCAGGAAGCTGTTGAGCAGGCCGTTGTTGCTGAGGATGCCCATCCAGGCATACACCCGGATCAGGATCGCCGTCCAGGTCGGCATCATGATCAGCAGCAGCAGGACGGTCTGGGTTTCCTTGCGGGCGTTGGCGATGGCGTAGGCCATCGGATAGCCGATCAGCAGGCACAGCACCGTGCTGACGAAGGCCATCTTCAACGACCCCAGGTAGGCCGCCAGGTACAACTCATCCTCGCCGAGCAGGCCGTAGTTGGCCAGGTTCAGCACCACCTGAAGCTTGTCGTCGAGGTAGCTGAAGACCTCGGTGTAGGGCGGAATCGCCACGTCGGCTTCGGCGAAGCTGATCTTCAGGACGATGAAGAACGGCAGCAGGAAGAACAGGAACAGCCAGAGGAACGGCACACCGATCACCAGCTGCCGCCCGTCCGGCGTCAGGCGCTTGAACGCTCGCTTGAGCTTGCGGATCTTCATGAGCGCAGCACCACGCCGCTGTCGTTTTCCCACCAGACGTAGACCTGGTCGCCCCAAGTCGGCCGGGCGCCCTGGCGTTCGGCGTTGGCCACGAACGACTGGACGATCTTGCCGCTGGGCAGCTGCACGTGGAACACCGAATGCCCGCCCAGGTAGGCGATGTCGTGCACCTTGCCGTGGGACCAGTTGTAGTCGTCGGTCGGCTGCACGGTCGTGACCAGCAGTTTCTCGGGCCGCAGCGCGTAGAGGATGTGCTTGTCCTCGACCGAGGTGGAAACCCCGTGGCCGACGTAGATGTTGCGCTCCAACTCGGAGCTGGCGATCAGGGCGTGGCCTTCGGCATCGTCCACCACCTCGCCCTCGAACAGGTTGACGCTGCCGATGAACTCGCACACCAGGCGGCTGGTCGGGGTCTCGTAGACGTCCACCGGGCTGCCGATCTGGGCGATCCAGCCCAGGTGCATGATGGCGATGCGCTGGGCCATGGTCATGGCCTCTTCCTGGTCGTGGGTGACCATCACGCAGGTCACGCCGACCCGTTCGATGATTTCCACCAGCTCCAGCTGCATCTGCGAGCGCAGCTTCTTGTCCAGCGCGCCCATGGGTTCGTCGAGCAGCAACAGCTTGGGCCGCTTGGCCAGCGAACGCGCCAGGGCTACCCGCTGGCGCTGGCCACCGGACAGCTGGTGCGGCTTGCGCCGGGCATACTGGGTCATGTGCACCAGCTTGAGCATCTCGGCCACGCGGGCCTGGATCTCGGCCTTGGGCATCTTGTCCTGCTGCAGGCCGAAGGCGATGTTCTGCTCCACGCTCATGTGCGGGAACAGCGCGTAGGACTGGAACATCATGTTGATCGGCCGCTCGTAGGGCGGCAGGTCGGTGATGTCGACGCCGTCGAGGTAGATGCGCCCTTCGGTCGGCCGCTCGAACCCGGCCAGCATGCGCAGCAGGGTCGACTTGCCCGAGCCCGAACCACCCAGCAGGGCGAAGATCTCGCCCTTGCGGATCTCCAGCGACACATCGTCGACCGCGACGGTCTCGTCGAACTTCTTGGTGACCCGGTCGATCTTGACCAGCACCTGCTTGGACTGCTGGACACCACCGTCAAGGGGGGGCTTGGAGGCACCGGAGGCAACTGCCATGAATGAAACTCCCAACAAGATTTGCTAGGGCCCGCTCCTGTGACGGCGGGCCTGGATGATTATTTGCCCGACTTGACCTTGGTCCAGCTACGGGTCATCAGTCGTTGCACCTTCGGTGGCAGCTCGGCGTTGACGAACATCCTGTCCAGCACGGCCTGCGAGGGGTAGACCGCCGGGTCCTTGTACACGTCCTGATCCATCAGCTCGCCGGCCTTGAGGTTGGGGTTCGCGTACCCGACATAGTCGCTGACCTGCGCGATGACCTCGGGTTTCAACAGATAGTTGATGAACGCATGCGCCTCCTTGGCGTTCTTGGCGTCCTTGGGCACCGCCAGCACGTCGAACCAGAGGTTGCCTCCTTCCTTGGGAATGGCGTACGCCAGCTCGACGCCCTTCTTCGCCTCTTCGGCTCGGGCCTTAGCCTGGAACACGTCGCCCGAGAAACCGGCGGCGACGCAGATGTCGCCATTGGCCAGGTCGGTGATGTACTTGGAGGAGTGGAAGTAGGTCACGTAGGGACGGACCGCGAGCAGCTTCTGCTCGGCCTTCTGGTAATCCTTGGGGTTGGTGCTGTTGGGATCGAGGCCCAGGTAGTTGAGCACCGCCGGCAGCATCTCGTCCGCCGAGTCGAGGAAGGCCACGCCACACTGGGAGAGCTTCTTCATGTTCTCGGGCTCGAACAGCACCGCCCACGAGTCGATGGTGTCCACGCCGAGGGCGGCCTTGACCTTCTCGACGTTGTAGCCGATGCCGTTGGTGCCCCAGAGGTAGGGCACGGCGTATTGGTTGCCGGGGTCGTTCTTCTCCAGGCGCTTCATCAACGCCGGGTCGAGATTGGCATAGTTGGGCAGCAGGGTGCGGTCAAGCTTCATGAACGCGCCGGCCTTGATCTGCTTGCCCAGGAAATGGTTGGACGGCACCACCACGTCATAGCCGGTATGACCGGCCAGCAGCTTGCCTTCCAGGGTTTCGTTGGAATCGAAGACGTCTTGCACCGGCTTGATGCCGGTGGCCTGTTCGAAGTCCGCGAGGGTGTTGGGCCCGATGTAGTCCGACCAGTTGTACAGGTGCACCGTGGGGGCCGCTTGGACGCCGAGCGCCAGCGTCAGACCCGCTCCGGCCAGCATGGCCTTGCGAAATACAGAAATGGACAAGGGTTGGTCCTCACAATTAGTGCCCGTGGTCGCGACGCACGCTGCCGCATACGTCAAACCGGCGCGCAACTTACCTTCGCAGCTTCGCTGCCGCAAACTTATTTGTCCCGAAGGTCCGCCGGCCCTGACAGGACCAAGGCCGGTGGACCTGTCGAGCGGTTACTTGCCCGACTTGATCTTGGTCCAGCTACGGGTGATCAGGCGCAGGGTGGCTGGCTCTTGGTCGCTGATCGCGTAGAGCTTCTTCTTCACGTCATCGGAGGGATAGATGCTCGGATCGCCCGAGATGTCCTTGTCCACCAGCGGTGTGGCGGCCTTGTTGCCGTTGGGGAAGCGCACGGCGTTGGTGATCTCGGCCATGATTTCCGGCTGCATGAGGAAGTTCATGAAGCTGTACGCGGCGTCGACGTTCTCGGCGTCCTTGGGTATGGCAACCATGTCGTAGAAGGTGCCAGCGCCTTCTTTCGGGATCACGTAGTCGAGCTTGACCTTGCCGCCGGCTTCGGCGGCACGGGCCTTGGACTGCTCCAGGTCGCCCGAGTAGCCGACGGCGACGCAGATGTTGCCGTTGGCCAGGTCCGAGATGTACTTGGACGAATGGAAGTAGGCCACCGACGGACGGATTTTCAGGAACAGGTCTTCGGCGGCCTTCAGGTCGCCCTTGTCCTTGCTGTCGGTCGGCTTGCCCAGGTAGTGCAGCGCGGCCGGAATCATCTCGGTCGGCGCGTCGAGGAAGCTCACGCCGCAGCTCTTGAGCTTCTCCATGTTCTCGGGCTTGAACACCGCGTCCCACGAGTCGATCTTGTCCACGCCCAGCGCGGCCTTGACCTTCTCCGGGTTGTAGCCGATGCCGATCGAGCCCCACATGTAAGGGAAGGCGTGCTGGTTGTCCTTGTCGCTGGCGTCACCGACGGCCTTGAGCAGGTCCTGGTCGAGGTTCTTCCAGTTCGGCAGCTTGGACTTGTCCAGCTCCTGGTAGACGCCGGCCTTGATCTGCTTGGCGAGGAAGTTGTTCGACGGCACGACGATGTCGTAGCCGGACTTGCCCGCCAGCAATTTGGCTTCCAGGGTCTCGTTGCTGTCGAAGACGTCGTAGACCACCTTGATGCCGGTCTGCTTCTCGAACTTGGCGACCGTGTCTGGAGCGATGTAGTCCGACCAGTTGTAGACGTGCAGGACCTTGTCGTCAGCCTGAACAGCGGTGGCCACTGCACCTGCAAGGGTAGCGGCCAGCAGCGTCTTGCCCAATTTCTTCATGCGTTTGCTCCGGATAGTTCGTGAATTCTTGTGTTCAGCGGCCAGGCCAATCGCTGCAAGCGCTGGAACGCTCGCTAGTCTGGCAAGTTACCGACCGCTGTTACAACACGCGTGGGTGGTCGATTGCTCATTCGAGCGACTGCAAGGTCAGGTCCAGGCACCGGCGGGCTTTCTCCACCAGCTCGTCGATCTCCTCGTGGCTGATCACCAGGGGCGGCGCGATGATCATGGTGTCGCCCACCGCGCGCATCACCAGCCCGTTGGCGAAGCAGAAGTTGCGGCAGATCATGCCCACGCCCTGCCCCTCGTAACGGCTGCGCGTGGCCTTGTCCTTGACCAGCTCGATCGCACCGAGCATCCCCAGACCGCGCACTTCGCCGACCAGCGGGTGGTCCTCCAGCTCGCGCAGACGACGTTGCAAATAGGGTGCCGTTTCCGTCCTGGCGCGCTCGATGATGCGTTCCTCGCGCAGAATACGCAGGTTCTCGAGCCCGACCGCGGCTGCCACGGGGTGGCCCGAGTAGGTGAACCCGTGGGTGAACTCGCCGCCCTCGGCCAGCACCTGGGCCACCGAATCGCGCACGATCACACCGCCCATGGGGATGTAGCCAGAGGTCAGCCCCTTGGCGATGGTCATCAGGTCCGGCTCGAGGTCGTAGTAGTCCGAGCCGAACCACTCACCGGTGCGACCGAACCCGCAGATCACCTCGTCGGCGACGAACAGGATGTCATAGCGGGCAAGGATCTCCTTGATCTTGGGCCAGTAGCTGTCCGGCGGAATGATCACACCGCCGGCGCCCTGGATCGGCTCGGCGATGAAGGCCGCGACCTGGTCTTCGCCCAGTTCCAGAATCTTCTGCTCCAGTTGCTCGGCCGCCCAGAGGCCGAAGGCTTCCGGCGTCATGTCGCCGCCCTCGCCGTACCAGTACGGCTGAGGAATGTGCGCGATGCCCGGGATCGGCAGCCCGCCCTGGGCATGCATGCCGCTCATGCCGCCGAGACTGGCGCCAGCCACGGTCGAGCCATGGTACCCGTTGATGCGGCCGATCAGCGTCTGCTTCTGCGGCTTGCCCTTGAGCGCCCAGTAGTGGCGGACCATGCGCAGCACGGTGTCGTTGCCTTCGGAGCCGGAACCGGTGAAGAACACATGGCTCATGCCCTCGGGCGCTACCTCGGTAATGGCGTGGGCCAGCTCCAGCGCAGGCGGGTGGGCCGTCTGGAAGAACAGGTTGTAGTAGGGCAATTCACGCATCTGCCGCTGCGCGGCGTCGACCAGCTCTTCGCGTCCGTAGCCGATGGCCACGCACCACAGCCCGGCCATGCCGTCGAGGATCTTCTGCCCTTCGCTGTCCCACAGGTGCACGCCGTGCGCCCGGGTGATGATGCGCGGGCCTTTTTCCTTCAACTGGCCATAGTCGCTGAACGGCGCCAGGTGGTGTTCGCCGCTCAGGGTCTGCCAGTGCTGGGTTCGTGAATCGTTGACGCTCATGGGGTTCTCCAAAGTCGGTCGGCCGCAGGGCGGCGGTTGATCACACCGCGAACAGCAGGAACTCGCGCTCCCAGGAACTGATCACGCGTTTGAAGTTCTCGTGCTCGGCGCGCTTGGTGGCCACGTAGCCGCTGATGAACTTCTTGCCCAGGTACTGCTCCAGCGCACGGCTCTGCTCCATGCGCTCCAGGGCGTCCTCGATGGTCAGCGGCAGGCGCAGGTTGCGTCGCTCGTAGCCACGCCCTTGCACCGGCGCGCTGGCGGCGATCCCCTCGACCATGCCGATGTAGCCGCACAGCAGGCTGGCGGCGATCGCCAGGTACGGGTTGGCGTCGGCGCCCGGCAGCCGGTTCTCGACGCGACGGCTCTGTGGGCCGGCGTCCGGCACGCGCAGCCCTACGGTCCGGTTCTCCTCGCCCCACTCGACGTTGACCGGCGCCGAGGTGTCGGGCAGGAAGCGGCGGAACGAGTTGACGTTGGGCGCGAACAGCGGCAGGGCTTCGGGGATGAACTTCTGCAAGCCGCCGATGTGGTGCAGGAACAGGTCGCTCATGCTGCCGTCGTCGTTGGAGAAGATGTTCTTGCCCGTGTTGACGTCGACCACGCTCTGGTGGATGTGCATGGCGCTGCCCGGCTCGCCGGTCATGGGCTTGGCCATGAAGGTCGCGGCGACGTTGTGCTTGAGCGCGGCCTCGCGCATGGTGCGCTTGAACACCAGGATCTGGTCGGCCAGGTCCAGGGCATTGCCGTGACGGAAGTTGATCTCCATCTGCGCCGTGCCGTCTTCGTGGATCAGCGTGTCGAGGTCCAGCTGCTGCAGTTCGCACCAGTCGTAGACGTCCTCGAACAGCGGGTCGAATTCGTTGGCGGCTTCGATGGAGAACGACTGGCGGCCGGTTTCCGGGCGCCCGGAACGGCCAATCGGCGGCTGCAGCGGGAAATCCGGGTCTTCGCTGCGCTTGGTCAGGTAGAACTCCATCTCCGGCGCCACGATCGGCAGCCAGCCGCGGTCGGTGTAGAGCTTGAGCACCTTCTTGAGCACGTTGCGCGGCGACAGCTCGATCGGGTTGCCCTTCTTGTCGTAGGTGTCGTGGATCACCTGCGCGGTCGGCTCGATCGCCCAGGGCACCAGGTAGACAGCGTTCTCGTCCGGGCGGCAGATCATGTCGATGTCGGCCGGGTCGAGCAGCTCGTAATAGATGTCGTCGTCGACATAGTCGCCGGTCACGGTCTGCAGCAGCACGCTTTCGGGCAGGCGCATGCCCTTTTCCGCGATGAACTTGTTGGTCGGCGAGATCTTGCCGCGGGTGATGCCGGTCAGGTCGCTGATCAGGCATTCGACTTCGGTGATCTTGTGCTCTTTCAACCAATCGGTGAGCTGGTCGAGGTTGTTACTCATAAATACCTCAGGAGGTCATGTTGATCCGGGCCCAGGGCCGGGACGCGACTGACGACAGGCGCTGACCGGCGTGGTCAGCGCGCGCGACACGGCATGCACGAGCCCGCCGTTCGATTCTGGATGGAGCGCGTGACGAAAGCAAAGTGCCTTCGGATGCGGGCGGGCGCCTGCAGGCCGATCGGTACGCAAGGTGTGTGTCGGAGTGCCGCTGGGGGCTGGACGCGTGGGGTATGGCGTGCAGGAGACGAGCGCAGCGCAGGGGTCGACCCGTCAATTATTCCGGTCACGCCCGACAGTGTGCGAAACCGCCTGGGCAGAGCGCCCGCGCAGGGGCTCGAAGGAGCATGGACCATGGCGTGGCCAGGGATGGCGCGCGATGACGAGCGTATCATTCAACCCCCGCTATTATGAGTGTTATGGGTTGAATCGAAGCTTAGCCTTGTTCATTTTTTTACACAACGTGTCCGTAAAAAATAGATGACGCTCTCTGGTGCCCTGTTGAGATAGGCCTTGCAGGCGCCCTGAATTGCAGCAAAAATGCCAGCTGCATGCCATTTTGGGGCATCCCCCCGCGCGCTTGACTTGGCGCTCTCTTTCCGATTGACTGGGCTTGCAAGCCCCGTTTGATTGATATTTTTAACAACAAAGGTGTTGCATCATGTCGGTACCCCCGCGTGCCGTTCAGCTTAACGAAGCGAACGCGTTCCTTAAGGAACATCCTGAGGTTCTCTACGTTGACCTTCTGATTGCAGATATGAATGGTGTGGTGCGTGGCAAGCGCATCGAGCGCACCAGCCTCCACAAGGTGTACGAGAAAGGCATCAACCTGCCCGCCTCGCTCTTCGCATTGGACATCAACGGCTCGACGGTCGAGAGCACGGGCCTGGGCCTGGACATCGGCGACGCTGACCGGATCTGCTATCCGATCCCCGATACCCTGTCCAACGAACCCTGGCAAAAGCGCCCGACCGCGCAACTGCTGATGACCATGCACGAGATCGAGGGCGCGCCGTTCTTCGCCGACCCGCGTGAAGTGCTGCGTCAAGTGGTCAGCAAGTTCGACGACCTGGGCCTGACCATCTGCGCCGCGTTCGAGCTGGAGTTCTACCTGATCGACCAGGAGAACGTGAACGGCCGTCCGCAACCGCCCCGCTCGCCGATTTCCGGCAAGCGTCCGCAGTCGACCCAGGTCTACCTGATCGACGACCTGGACGAATACGCCGATTGCCTCCAGGACATCCTGGAAGGTGCCAAGGAACAGGGCATTCCGGCCGACGCGATCGTCAAGGAAAGCGCCCCGGCGCAGTTCGAAGTCAACTTGCACCATGTGCCCGATCCGCTCAAGGCCTGCGACTATGCGGTCCTGCTCAAGCGCCTGATCAAGAACATCGCCTACGACCATGAGATGGACACCACCTTCATGGCCAAGCCTTACCCTGGCCAGGCAGGCAATGGGCTGCACGTGCACATCTCCGTGCTGGACAAGGATGGCCACAACATCTTCACCAGCGAGGATCCCGAGCAGAACGCCGCGCTTCGTCACGCGGTCGGCGGTGTGCTCGAGACCCTGCCCGCCTCGATGGCGTTCCTGTGCCCGAACGTCAACTCGTACCGCCGGTTCGGTGCGCAGTTCTACGTGCCGAACGCACCGAGCTGGGGCCTGGACAACCGCACCGTGGCCCTGCGCGTCCCGACCGGCACGCCCGATGCGGTTCGCCTGGAGCACCGCGTGGCGGGCGCCGACGCCAACCCCTACCTGATGATGGCGGCGGTCCTGGCCGGTGTGCACCACGGCCTGACCAACAAGATCGACCCCGGCAAGCCGATCGAGGGCAACTCCTACGAGCAGCTCGAGCAAAGCCTGCCGAACAACCTGCGCGATGCCCTGCGCGAGCTGGACGACAGCGAGATCCTCAACAAGTACATCGATCCGAAGTACATCGACATCTTCGTGGCCTGCAAGGAAAGCGAGCTGGAAGAGTTCGAGCACTCGATCTCGGACCTGGAGTACAACTGGTACCTGCACACGGTCTGACGCCGTGGCAGGGTCGGTTTTCGGGTCATCGGCTGCTTTCGAAGGGTTGCCGCTGACCCCGATGGTTCGAGGCGGTTGCGAAGAAACCGTATACCCATCAAGGCGATGGACGTCGCCCGCCAAGATGGGTATCATCGTGCCCCGTTGCACTCGTAGCTCAGCTGGATAGAGTATTGCCCTCCGAAGGCAGTGGTCGTGGGTTCGAATCCCGCCGAGTGCGCCATCTTGTTTCCCTGGGTGCGGCATGGCTCGCAAACAGGGGATAAAAAAACCGGCCCATGGCCGGTTTTTTCGTTTCAGGACACCGGCTATCGAGTGCCGACGGCACCTTCACCAGGCGATGAAGTGTGGAGCGGTTTTAAGATGCCTTGCACACACACGAAAAGCGGTCGTGCGCACTGCTGGAACAAGCCAGTTGGGCCATGGCAGCATGACTTTTCTCTAGCGTGTCGAAGCACGCCACGATCCGGCGGCTCCAGGATAAACAACCCAAAGCATGCCATTAGCATCAGCCGGTCGCTCATCCGAGGCCGGCTGCAGTGCCTACGTGTTTCGGTAAAAACATCCAAGATCAGACCCCAAACCTGATCCGCGAGTTATTACCGCTTCGTCTTTACCGTATTCCTTCCGTTGATGACAGAGAAATTTCCACACTGGCTAAAGTCTTACGTTCAAACATTGATTTAGACGCCGTTCTGCCAGATCAGCTCTGGCGTACTACCGCCTGGGACGCGAAATAGCAGACGCGACCCTTTCTTGATGATGACTGATCGGCCTGCCCATGAAATTTCGCTGTCATAGTCCGCATCACTGTGTATCAACACGATGGAGGTATAGTCAGTGACATTGGGTGAGAAACTGATCTTCTCCGTGTACTGACCGTTGTACATCCAATAAATACCATATGAATTGGTCTGTACCTTGAAATTATACGGACTGCTGTTGGTGGTGACGACATGCGCGTTACGTATCCGACGACGTACATCATTCGCATGTATCACGTTATCGCCTAGACGCTGACGCAAACACCAATCAGTGTTAATGATATAATGACGAGAAATCGGACCTCCCTCCTCCGTGCTCGCGAACCACCCCATCAGGTCTTCCGAAAGATCCTTGGGTGTGAAAAACGGCAGTGAATAATAAGCGGCCTGGACGGCCCTGAGTTCACCGAAGGGCTTTTCCTCATAACCCACATCCTCGATGAAATCTCCCATCTTGTCTTTGCCCGGCGTGTTGTCACCGATCCAGCGTTGATTTACGCCTGGCCAAAAAAGGGGACCGCGGTCTGAATGGCTGTAGGCGACCACGGTATTCATCCCAAGCGCCCACAGTTGCGCTACGGCTGCGTCCTTACAGCTATAGGGAACGATTGAATTGCCGAGCTTGCGATTTAACAGCGTCCTGAATTCGGCATGAGCAGCAGCGGTGAAGTTTCTAAGCTCATGAAAATCGAGTATGACGATCTCTTTGTACGCATTATGATCTCGACGAAATTTGGATAAATCGTCCAATACGTCGCCCTCGACAGTGCGTCCATTGGCTGTCTCATGGATAATACTGAAGCGGTCTGCTCCACTCGAACCAGAAAAGTATTGCACTCTCAGATCAAATACCCGAACGCCCCAAGAAAGTTGTTCGTCGATGTCGACATCCTGGCACGTTTCCATTGAGGGCGCTCGCGGTGCATCTTTATCGAATCCCGCGTTATGTGCACCTAACAGTACACACTCACCTATGGGCAGCGCGTGGCATCCGCTGTACCTTTCCATCCAATTGTACCGCGTATTGTTGGACGGCGAGCAGATCCCGCCTGATGCGCTTCCACCAGGACACCAAGATAAGATCTCCATGTCCTCTGTTGGCGTGCCCTTTGTCTTGGCCCGTATCTGCTCCAGGCGAAGTCCTTCTTGTCGAACGACTTCCCCCTCCGCATTCGGTGGAAACTGCTCGGGATGAGCGTCTGCCACAGGCATGTTTTCAAGCGTGGCAATAAGTTCGCGGATGGATTCAGGTGCAAACGCATTATGATGCTCACGTTGTTCGGTCATGATGCTTCATCGCCTTCGCTGGTAGGTACGACCTAATTTAAATCCACCTATCCCTGGGGAAAAACTGGTAAAAATGATGGTAGGGGCTTGGACCCTGTAATACGAAAGGTGCTGCAACCAGCGCATGGCACACGTCAGTGAGACCTGGGCAACGTAGCGTTTCGCGAGTTTGTCGAGGCGAAGTCACGACTCGACGGATCCTCCTCAACCAGTCGAATGTCAGACTCAGTGGGCGTAGGTTCGAACCCCGCCGAGTGCGCCATATAAATCAAGGTCCCCACCGATTTCACTATTACACGCCGGTGCCGCAGGTGCCGCAGGTGCCGCAGGTGCCGCAGGTGCAGGGTGGGTGCAGGCGAAGCCCCGTACAGAGGCGATCTGGCGGGGCTTTTTCGTGGGCGCTATAGAAATGCGGTGGCGGTTTTTGTGGCGCGCGTTAGGTTTGCTTCCGGTTATCGGGTTTGATCTGCAAAGCCACAAAGCCTGGCAACCTGATCAAGCTCAGCTTGTGTCTCAGCCAGGCCGGCCGGGTCAAGCACTTAGCCGGTGACTTGCAGGATCGCCATACGACCAGCAGCCTTGGCCGAGCTCTGGCAGACCAGCAGGTCGATCTGCTGGAATGGCCGGGTGAGCTGTGGATCGCACCGGGCGAGTTGCCGCGCGTCCATCAGCACGCCCAGCCAGTGTCACACACGCCTCAATCGTGGTTGGCGCACCGGTAGCATGGACGTCGCCAAGTTGGGCCAGCGCGCTGAGCGATGAATAATCACACGTTGCCGGTTGCAAGATATCTACACCACGCCCAAAGACGGATCGTGGTGTTGAGGAAGATGGCCATTTCACTGCAACGCCTCACTCCACGGTTCATAACTCCACCCCGTCGGCTGCCAGATCAACTGATGCGTCAATTCCAGCGCCTGTAAAAACTCGCGGTCATGGGCACTCACAATCAGCGCTCCCTTGAACTGCCTGAGCAGTTGCTCGACCGCTTCCAGGGCCGCCAGATCGAGATGGTTGTTCACTTCGTCGAGCAGTAGCAGTTGGGTCTGTTCAGGGCCGCCGGCCAGCCAGGCGAGCGCCCCGCGCAGGCGCTCACCCCCACTGAGCTGAGCGAAGGGTGTAGCCATCTGCCGCGCATCGAGCCCGGCATTGGCGAAGATCTGACGCAAGCGGCCCTCCTCGGCAGTCCCCAGCTCATTGCGCAGCACCTGCTCGATGCTGTGCCCAGGGTCGAAGGTCTGTGCGTGCTGGTCTATCAGGTGTGTGCGTGCAACGCGCCGGGCGTTGCCGCTGGCCGGCAGCAGCTGCCCAGCCATCACCTTCAGCAGGGTCGATTTCCCGCAGCCATTCGGTCCGATCACCGCCACTCGCACCGGGCCGTGCAGGGTGAGATCGATGAAGCGGCTGTCGACGGGCCCGAAGGGAAGCTCGCAGTGTTCGAGCATGACCACCTGGGTCGCGTTGGCAACCAGACCAGTTGGTGCCAACAGTTGGCTTGGACGTACAGATTCGACGTTCGCGCTGGCCTGCTCGACCCGCTCGCGCGCCATCTGACTCAGACGCGCCTGCTGGATGCGCTGATGGCCGCTGTGTTGCTCGGCGCGCTCTGCCTGGGCGTTGGCGACGATGGCCGGAGTGCCGGTAGCACGCGCCACCTTGCGACCATGACTGGCGCGTTGCAACTCGCGTTGGCGGGCGACGGTGATCTGGTGTTCGACGCTGTCGCGTGCCGCGCGCGCCCTGACCAGTGTAGCGTGAGCATTGTCCTGCTCGGCCTGGCGTTGCTCGCGATAGCTGCTGTAACCGCCGCTGTATTGCACCAGTGCATCGCTGCGAAGCTCGAGGATACGATCGGCATGCTCCAGCAAGGCCCGGTCATGGGAAATGATAATGCGCGTTTCCTTGCCTTGTCGCAGCTCCTCGCTCAACTGCTCACGGGCCTGACGATCGAGGTGATTGGTGGGCTCGTCGAGTATCAACACGCGTGCGCCACCCAGGCGCAGGCCGGCGAGCATCAGGCGTACAGTCTCACCTCCGCTCAAGGTCTCGCTCGCACGATCGAGCGGCAGATGGGCCAGCCCCAGGCGTGTGAGGCAGGCATGAATGTCGCTTGGCAGGTTCCAGCGGTCGTCGATCAGGTCGAACAGCGCCGGGTCGCAGGCGCCCGCCTCGACTTCGGCCAGGGCCTGCAAAGCGCGACGAACCCCCAGCAGATCGGCGACGGTGCCACTGATCGGTTCCAGCCACTGCGGCAAATACCCGATACTGCCGGCACACTGGACGCTGCCTGCGCTCGGCGCCAGGCGGCCCGCCATGATCTGCGCCAGCATCGATTTGCCGCTGCCGTTGGGCCCCACGATGCCGGTGAACTGCCTGGAGAACGTCGCGTTCAGGCCCGAGAACAGCGGCCTGCCGTCTGGCAGGCGCAAGGCCAGGTCCTTGATGATCAAGGTGGCATTGTCGCTACTCATCGATCGCCTCCCACCCCCAGGGCGGCCCAGCTGAGGATCAGCGCGGCCACGCTCAACGAGACCAGCAGCAGGTTGCCCCAGACACCCACTACCCCGCCCACTAGCGCTGTGACGGCTGCGGCACCGGCAGCCAGCGAGGCGGCGATGCCCAGCACCGTACCACGCAGTCCTGCCCGCTCGCATGCCAGGGCATGCCCGATCAGGGCGGTGTAGGCCACACCGTAGGCGATTGCGGCAAGAGCACCGAAGACCAGGGCCAGGGCGTTGTCGAGCGTGGCCGCGAGCAGTGCGCAGCTCACCACCAGCGTGGGGATGGCAAGGCGTGCGATCCGTGGTGCTGGATAGCGGGTTTGCAGGGCTCCAGCTACCCAGATGAAGGCGGCGCACATGCCGACCCCGATCACCGTCAGCAGCAGGCTGATGCTGCCTACGGCCTGGCTCTGGCGTGCGAGCATCCAGGGCAGATATTGATAGAACAGATTCCAGCCTATTTGCAGCCAGAGCAGGGCAAGCAATGGCCTGCGTGTGGCGGGGGAAGTGAAGCCGTTCAAAACCTGGCTGATTAGCGATGGCCCCGTTGTTGCCGCCGGAGCGGGGCTAGAGGGCAGTATGAAAGCCATCAACAAGCACAGCACACTGAGAGTCAGGGCGACCTGCAACGGCAGAAGCAAGCTTGCCCCTGGTGTGTGACCTGCCAGCAGGATACCCGTGAGCGCGGGGCCGGCGAAAAAGCCCGCAGTCATGGCAAACATCACCCAGCCGAGGCGTTTCATTGCGCTGTCCGGGGTCTGAACCAGCATGGCCTGGGCCACAGGGACGCTACCGGCAAAGGCGCCCCCCAGCAACCGTCCGGCGATCAGCAAGGCCACGTTGCCCTGGCTCACCGCCCAAGTGCTCAGGGCATATCCGGCGACCGATCCCGCCACCGCAAGCAGCAGCGTCGGACGCCGCCCGATACGGTCCGAAAGCGCGCCCAGCAGCGGCGCACCCAGCATCATTGTAAAGGCGTAGCCCGCCAAAAGCACACCGTAAAGCCAGGCCGTCCGAGCGGCATTAGGCGCGCTGGCGAATACCACTCCGGCAGGGTCGGCCGGATCCAGTAGCATCGGCAGCATCGGCATCAGCAGTGCCGTGCCCAGGCCGTCGATGAAGATGATCAGCAGCAGGATGAAGGGGGCCGCCTTGGCAGTGGCGTGTGTCTGCGAGAGAACGGCGCTCATGGCGGACTCCGTGCGAACGAGGTGCAAGTAGAGGTGGCGTAAGATGCAGCTATCTGGATCATTCGCCGTGAGTCATCAGGTAGCGGCCATGGGCACCAATCACTTGTTCAATGGCTTGCTTCAATACGGGCCGCCATGACCACTGGAACCGGCACAGCAATTACTTACGCCAACTCAGGACCGGTGTATTTCGCCAATTCGTTGCCATACAGCAACGACAGGTCGGCCAAGAACTTGTTGCCTTTGTTTGCAGCAGCATAAGGACATTCGTCGAGCACGATGACATGGCCAATGGTTCCAATATTGCCGGTGTAGACGCTCACCTTCTGACCAGGATCGACACGGGCAGTGCAGAACGTGATGCCGTACTTGTCCAGCAGCGGCTGCAACATGCAAGGGTCGTAGTCATCGGCAATTCGCCCGCCATATCGCGAAGCGATCGTGACCACGGTACCCGCGACTTTAATCAGAGAGTCGTCAATCCTGAGGGTCTCTCCCAAATGCAGACGGATCAGCATTTCGAATGGATCGATCCCGGTGAGCATTCGATACATCTGCGGTGCGACGCTGCCCATCATGCGGGCGTTGATCTCTACCAGGCATGGGCCTTTATCATCACGGAGCAACTCGACGTGATACAGCCCCATATCCAGTTTCAAGACGGTGAACACTTGCTGAACGTAGGTCTTCAATTCATCGCGCGCGGCCGCGTCCAGCCCCGAGGGCATGGTGGCCGTCATCTCGAGCATCTCGTTGTAATCGGCGCGGAAACGAATGGTCGTTGCGTAGCACGACACGACCCCGTCTTGGACGATGACTTCGGCAGAATGCAGCGTACCGTTCACGTATTGCTCGATCACGTATTCGCGGCTGACCAGAGCATCGATCATCGGATCGGCATCAGCACGCGCCTGGCGGATGTGTTCAACGAATACGTCAAAATCCTGCTGGGTAAAACAGATCGCCGAAAACTGTTTGGAAAAACCACGTGTAGGTTTGACCACGAACGGCAATGCCAACCGCGGGGCTATACCTTCGGCCAATTGGCTTTCGGTCAAGACCTGAAAGTCAGGAGAACGTACGTTATTGTCGCGCAAGCGTTCACGCAGACGACTTTTGTAAACAGCATCGCAAAGGTGCTCATGTCTTGGATAACGCGTACCGAACCACTCGGCTTCCCGGGCTACGGCAACAATCGCTGCCTCAGACGTAGAAAGCAGTGCATCGATTTTTCGAATGCCGTGGAGCTTCACCAGTAGATTGTGAAATTCCTCTCCCTCAAGCGAATCGATGCGAATATAGTCATCGACGTGTTCAAGGTAGGGCTCGATTTTCGAGTGATCCCCCTTGACCGATATTGTCAGAAAAGACGTATCACGCGGGTGAATGAAGGTCACATGACAACCGAGGCGCTTGGCAGCCTCAAAGGCGAGCAGACCACTGACCGTGCTGTCGACCAAGACGACGTGTTTCATAAGGTGCTCCATACCGTTTAGGTGAGAGAGGAAATAGCCGCAGAGCGAAAAAAACAACCGCCATAAAGGCCAGCGTGGAAGAGGCACTGAACCTGTTGCAAAAACAACAGTATGCTGAGTCCTATCACGCCTTCTAACGCATGAACTCACGACTTACTTATTACAATGAAGCACCTATCGAACAACATGCTCGGCAGGCCTTAAACCGAACGAGAGCAGTAAAGCGGCCGCCAAATAGCACACGACAAAAATGACGCTGGTCCATAGCAACCCAATGTGCTCGACCAACAATGAACCCAACACTATCGTTATCATCATTCCACCATAAACGCCCGCATACTGCACCGACGCAACCAGCGGCATGGCAGCGGCCGGCGCCGTCAGCACGACGTCGGATTGCAATTTGAAAAAGGCCAGTTCAAAGAAAAAGATGTAGAAAAAGTAAGCGCTGTAGCTGGAGGCCAGGCCTCCGCCATAGGCGGCTGCCACCATGAACAGTGCGCTGGCGGTTGCCATGGAAAAGGGCGCCAGCTTGTGTCCACGCTTGTTCAACGTGTAGTAAAGAATCGCGCCGAACAAGGCGGCCACGCTGTTGACCGCTTGCAGCAGGCCTACATAGCTCTCCGACAGGCCTAGGACATGAGCCGGCAGAGTGATCCGCGATACGTTGAAGAAGCCTTGATACAGGCTGACGAAAAGAATGAAACCCCAAAAACTGCGGCACAATGCCGGTCGGGCTCTCAGTAGATCCGCAAACGTTTTGATCAGCGCCGTAGACGCCGGCACGGTGGTACTCGTCGGGCGTTCCGCGCGGGGTAGTAGAAAGGCCGCGAAGGCGGCTATGGCGAACAATGCGGCAGTGATGGCCAGCACGTGCCAAGGCATCATATCGCCCTTGATCAATGCCATCGTAGCACCGGCGATACCGCCGGCAATGAACTGTGCTGTCAGGGTCAACGGAACGGTAGATTCGACATTGGCTGAATCGAAATAGCATTTGATGGCAACGATTCGGCCCACCCTCTGCAACGCGTCCAGTCCTCCAATGGCGATGCTGCCAATGATCGCAACCCCTATGACGGTCGGCAGTAATGAATAAACCAGCACGGCCACCGCCAACGCCAAGGCATTGGAGAACAGCAACAATGCGCGCGGAGAGGCTCTATCGGACAGTTTGTAAATTTGCCCGACAAACAGGACAGGCAACACCATCGGTGCAAATAGCACGACTTGCGAGTACAACAGGTTGCCGGTTTCTTTGTAGGTGTAATAAGACAGAAAGACATAACTCAACGTGGACGCATAGATGGCGCACAGGTTCACTATCCAGATAAGAAGCGTAAGACTCTTCAACGAATAGCTAGTATGCATCGTGTGCCTTATTTAACATGAGCCCTACTGACGCTAAAAACGGTATGGCAGAAAAAATTACTTGGCAATGAAAAAAATGTAACAACCAAGACGCCTCCCTGCGTCGATCGCTTCATGCACTGTTCAGGTGCGAATCTGTAGCAGCCATCTGTATGCTTTTAGCATTCACATAAAGTCATCATCTGTATGTTTTTAGCATACAGATGAAGTAGCGATTCTAAAAACTCTGTTGCGCATTCATCTGTTGCAGAACTGGTTTTCTCTCAGAAATCCGGCGATGGAAGAAACGTTGTATGAGATCACACCCACGCGCCGAGTTCGAAGAAGAAGGACGGCCAGCGCACGCCCGAGATGCACTAGATAAAGAAAGGCAATCAACACCTTTTTGGCATGAACGCATATCCGTGCCGATATGGATCAGGCTGCTCCACCACGTCCGCAACGCCGCACCTATGTAGCCGATTTCACACAGACCGCCGAATTGCTACCGGGTGAAGAAAATGCGGGTACGCCGATGCCGCACACACCTGTATGCAAAAGCGTGAAGAGCTTGAGCTCCACGAGGTACCCAGGCAAATCGCAGCGCACCGCAGCACCCGCGCCAGGCCGAGCAAACACAGCGTGTCGGACAAGACCCGGCGCAAGATCGGATTTTCGTTTCAGACCATGCTCGCCGTGCGTGCCTACACCCCTGCTCTCCGCGCGTCAGAGCATGACCGCTCCATCACGCACGTGCGCGAGCAGACCCTGCCGAGTCGCCCTGCACACCGCACTGACCAGCGCCTGCAACGATGCCTGGAGCATGCTGCTGTCTCTGCCGACACCGAACAGCCGTTGATTGTCGATGCGGATCTCCACATAGGCCATCGCGTCGGCCTGGGCGCCCTCGTGTATCGCGTGCTCATGGTAATCCGCGATGTCGAAGGCCAAGCCGCAGGCGTTGAACGCAGCGACGAGGGCGGCCAATGGTCCGTTGCCTTCACCGCGCACAGGCAGACGGCCGCCTTCGAAAACCAGTTGCGCGCTCACGCACGTACTGGCGCCTTCCTGAATCAGCCTAGGCGGGGTCAGGGTGTAGGGCTTGCCCGGCTGCAGGTAATGCTCATCGAAGCAGGACAGGATCATGTCGCGGGTCACCTCGCATCCCTCGGTATCGGCGACACGCTGCACCAGGCCACTGAACTCCATCTGCAGGCGACGTGGCAGCACGATGCTCTGCTGCTCCAGCAGGTACGCCACCCCGCCTTTGCCTGATTGGCTGTTGACCCGAATCACGGCTTCGTAGCTGCGGCCCATGTCGGCCGGATCGATCGGCAGGTAGGGAATCTGCCAGTACCCTCCCGGGTTGGCGCGCTGGTGCGCGAACCCTTTCTTGATGGCGTCTTGGTGGGAGCCGGAGAACGCAGTGAACACCAATTCGCCCGCGTAGGGGTGACGTGGGTGGGTAGGCAGCTGGTTGCAGTGCTCGACCTCGCGCTGAACGTGGCCGATGTCCGAAAAGTCCAGGCCCGGGCTGATGCCGCTGGTATAGAGGTTCATGGCCAACGTCAGGATATCCACGTTGCCCGTGCGCTCGCCGTTGCCGAACAAGGTACCCTCGACGCGTTCGGCGCCTGCCAGGCACGCCTGCTCGGCCGTGGAGACCCCGGTACCCCGGTCGTTGTGGGGGTGCACGCTGATGATCACGCTGTCACGCTGGCTCACCTGTCGGCAGAACCACTCGATCTGGTCGGCGAACACATTGGCGGTCGCCACCTCCACGGTCGTGGGCAGGTTGAGGATTATCTTGTTGGAGGGCGTCGGTTCATACGCAGCGATGACCGCATCACAGATCTCCAGCCCGAAGTCCGGTTCGGTGAAGCAGAACGTCTCCGGCGAATACTGGTACGTCCACCTAGTCTCTGGGTGGGCTTGCATCAACGCCTTGATCTCACGAGTGGCCTGGGTGGCGATGTCGATGCAGCCTGCCCGATCAACCCCGAACACGACGTCGCGGAACACCGGAGCGGTGGCGTTGTAGACGTGCACGATCGCGCGCGATACACCCTTGAGCGCTTCGAACGTACGCTCGATCAGATGGGTCCGTGCCTGGGTCATGACCTGGATCGTGACATCGTCGGGGATGGCGCCGCTTTCGATCAGTTCGCGCACGTAATCGAAATCGGTCTGCGAGGCTGCCGGAAAGCCCACCTCGATCTCCTTGAAGCCGATCTTGACCAGCAGGTCGAAGAAACGGCGCTTGCGTTCAAGGTTCATGGGTTCGATCAGCGCCTGATTACCGTCACGCATGTCGACGCTGCACCACGTCGGCGCCGCTTTCTGCACGTTGTTGGGCCAGGTGCGATCCGGCAGGTCGACTACCTCGAAATGGCGGTATTTAGTGGAAGGGTCTTTCAACATCATGGCGGCGCTCTCCTTTGCCTGTGGAAGCGTGTGACGGCCTGGAAGTGAGTCGCAGACTCAAACATTGGATCCAATTTATGATGAAAGGGGTGGCTAAGGATTGCGTTTTGCCCTGCAAGAAGGCTGCATGCGCGTAAAAAATTGTGAATAAAGCAGAAGGATTGGCTATTAATTGTCCTTCAGTACAAAATATTCGAAAAATAAACCATTGAATTAAGATTTTCGGTCTGCTTTCTTGCCCGTCTTCCTGCTTGACGGATTAATACGAAAAAGCCCCCGCACAGCGCAAGCTGACAGGGGCTTCTTCGATGCATCAAGCGGTCACCTGATGGGCAGAACCGTACAGGTCAGGCGCAAGCAGGTAATGGTTCGAGCCTGAGCGGCTCAAGGTCGAGGCAGGTTGCTGCTCACGACGCCTAAACGCCTGCCAGGCTTCACTTATTCGCCAATCGCGCTCTTGTAACCCGCCGCATCCAGCAGCTTGTCCAGCTCGGCGGTATCGTTGGGCTTGAGCTTGAAGATCCAGGCGCCGTACGGTTCCTCGTTGAGCTGCTCGGGCGCGTCGGCCAAGGCATCGTTGACCGCGATGACCTCGCCGCCGACCGGCGCGTAGATGTCCGATGCGGCCTTCACCGATTCGACCACGCCTGCCTGATCGCCTGCGGCAAACGTCTTGCCGACTTCGGCCAGCTCGACGAACACCACGTCACCCAAAGCTTCCTGGGCGTGGTCGCTGATGCCGACGGTGACGGTGCC
The DNA here is from genome assembly GCF_013523165.1 of Pseudomonas entomophila. GTDB lineage: Bacteria > Pseudomonadota > Gammaproteobacteria > Pseudomonadales > Pseudomonadaceae > Aquipseudomonas > Aquipseudomonas entomophila_A. The sequence continues at coordinate 42,999 of NZ_JAAMQI010000004.1, read as the reverse complement.
GTCGCTTTCCAGACGTGCCCATTCATGGCTTTCGGCGAAACGCAGTTCGGCGGGAATATTGCTCATGTCTCTACTTCCTCGTTTGAATCAGCGGCGGTCCGCCGGAATAGGTTCAGATCAGGATCTTGCCATGGCGCACGAACGTCGGCTTGACCACGCGCACCGGGTACCACTTGCCGCGGATCTCGACTTCGGCGCGGTCGCGGCTGGCCATCGGCAACCGGGCCAGGGCGATCGACTTGTTCAGCGTAGGCGAGAAACTACCACTGGTGATCTCTCCTTCGCCAACCCCAGCGACGCGGACCACTTGATGCGCGCGCAATACACCGCGTTCTTCGAGCACCAGACCGACCAGCTTGTCCTGCACGCCGTGCTCGATCTCGGCCAGCAACCCGGCGCGGCCGACGAAGTCACGGTCGCTCGGCTCCCAGGCAATGCTCCAGCCCAGGTTGGACGTCAGGGGGGTGTGGGCCTGGTCGATGTCCTGACCATACAGGTTCATGCCGGCTTCCAGGCGAAGCGTGTCACGCGCACCCAGCCCGCTGGGCGCGATGCCGGCGCCGATCATGTCGTTGAACAGCTGGGGGGCCTGTTCGCCGGGCAGGATGATTTCCAGCCCGTCCTCGCCGGTATAACCGGTGCGCGAGATGAACCAGTCGCCATCGGCCTGCCCTTCGAACGGTTGCAGCGCGTGAATCAGCCTGGCCCGTGCCGCGCTGACCAGGCTGACGACCTTGGCCCGTGCCTGTGGCCCTTGCACCGCCAGGATCGCCAGCTCAGGGCGCGCCTCGACGCTCACGTCGAAGCCCGCGCTGTGACGTTGCAGCCAGGCCACGACCTTGTCACGGGTCGCGGCGTTGGTCACCAGGCGGTAACCTCCGTCGGTGCGGTAGACGATCAGGTCATCGACCACCCCGCCGCGCTCATCGAGCATGGGGCTGTAGAGTGCCTTGCCGATGCGGTCCAGGCGCGCGACATCGTTGGCCAGCAGGTAGCGCAGCCAGTCCGTGGCCTGGGAGCCGCTCACGTCGAGGATGGTCATGTGGGAAACGTCGAACACGCCGCAATCGTCGCGGACCTGGTGATGCTCTTCGACCTGCGAACCATAATGAAGCGGCATATCCCACCCGCTGAAATCGACCATCTTGGCGCCAAGCGCCAGATGCCAGTCATGCAGGAGCGTGCGCTGTCCCATGGGTTTCTCCTTCCAAGCAGGGTGAAGGCAGTGGATGACAGAACCTTGTCATCATTCGTTGTAAGACCTGCCGTCACAAATGCCGCGCATTGTAGCGGCATGGTCGCAGGCTGACACCCTCAGCGAGCCGTGCCATGCCCTCGAGCCGATCGGCGTATCAGGCCGATGACCGGCAGCAGACCGACCAGGACCAACGTCAGGGCCGGTAATGAAGCACGTGCCCACTCCCCTTCGCTGGTCATCTCGAAGACCCGCACCGCCAGGGTGTCCCAGCCGAACGGTCGCATCAGCAGGGTAGCCGGCATTTCCTTGAGCACGTCGACGAAGACCAGCAAGGCCGCGCTGAACGCACCGGGCAGCAGCAACGGAAGATAAACCTTGAAAAACAGACGGGGGCCCGCGACGCCCAGGCTGCGGGCGGCCTGGGGCAATGAGGGCCGGATGCGTGCCAGGCTGCTCTCGAGCGGCGCATGGGCCACAGCAATGAAGCGGATCAGGTAAGCCAGCAACAGGGCCGAGAGGCTGCCCAGCAGGACCGGCTGGGCAGCGCCACCCAGCCAGCGAGAGAGCGGAATCATCAGCTGATTGTCCAGGTAGCTGAAAGCCAGCATGATCGCCACGGCCAGGACCGACCCCGGCAAGGCATAGCCCAAAGTGGCCAGGCCGACGCCCGCCCGGATGCCACGTGTCGGTGCCTGGCGCCTGGCGAAGGCCAGCAGCACTGCCACGGACACGGTGATCAACGCTGCCAGGGCGCCCAGGTAGAGGGTATGCAGGACCAGGCCCAGGTAGCGCTCGTCGAGGTCGTGCCGGCCTCGGGCGTACAACCAGGCCAGCAGTTGCAGCATCGGGATGACGAACGCGCAGGCGAACACCAGCAGGCACCAGGCGCTGGCCATGAAGGCCTTGAGGCCCCGCAGGCGGTACAGGGCCTGACCCCGAGGGCGCTCCTGAGCGGCATGCACCGGCCCCCGTGCTCGCCGCTCGCCATAGAGCAGCAAGGCGACCAGCAATAGCAGCAGGCTGGCCAGCTGCGTCGCACTGGAGAGGCTGAAAAAGCCATACCAGGTCTTGTAGATGGCCGTGGTGAAGGTGTCGAAATTGAACACGGCCACGGCGCCGAAATCGGCCAGCGTTTCCATCAGCGCCAAGGCGATCCCGGCGGCGATCGCCGGCCGCGCCATGGGCAGCGCCACGCGCCAGAACGCCTGCCAGGGCGACAGCCCCAGCACCCTCGCCGCTTCCATCAGCCCCTTGCCCTGTGCCAGGAAGGCGCTGCGCGCCAGCAGGTACACATAGGGGTAGAACACCAGCACCAGTACGGTGATGACGCCGCCCGTCGAGCGTACCCGTGGCAGGCGCAGGGGCCCGAATACCTCGCGCAGCGCACTCTGTATGGGGCCGGCGAAGTCCAGCAGGCCGACGAAGACGAAGGCCAGCACGTAGGCCGGGATGGCGAACGGCAGCATCAACGCCCAGTCCAGCCAGCGCCGTCCGGGGAACTCACACAGGCTGGTGAGCCAGGCGAGGCTCACGCCCAGCAGCGTGACACCGGTACCGACGCCCAGCACCAAGACCAGCGTATTGCCCAGCAGGCGGGCCATCTGCGTTTCGAGCAGGTGCGACCAGATGTCCAGGTCGAGGGTCTGCCAGGACAACAGCAGAACGCTCAGCGGCAGCAGCACCAGGCTGGCGGTGAGCGCGACGGGCAGGTACCAGCGGCGATGAGGTGAAGATGGCAAGGGTGAACCTCAGTGATGGAAAGGCAGCGTGGCGCAGAGCGGGTGCTGTCCTGGCAGCGGTGGGCATACGCCCCTCATTGCGGCAATCGCGGGCAAGCCCGCTCCCACAAGCTGCTTGCGCAGCCATGGCTACACCGACGGCTGCAGAGGTCTGGGTGGGAGCTGGCTTGCCCGCGATAGCGTCCGGTCAGGCGCCGCCTGCATCGCAGGTAGGCCCACACATCAGCCCATAGGATCGGGCATGTACCGAGTAGAAAACAGGCAGTTGCTCCCACACTCGTAGCAGCACGCGCGTCGCGGCAGACGGGCATGACTCAGCGCCAGCCCGCCCGGTCCATCAGCCTGATCGCCTCGGCCTGGCGCTTGCCGGCCACCTCGACCGGGATGTCGTCGGCCTTGAACGCCCCCCAGGCGGCCACTTCGGCCGATGGCTCGACCTTGGGGTTGGCCGGGAACTCCTGGTTGATGTCGGCGAACAGCTTCTGCGCCTGGGCACCCGTCATCCACTCGACCAGCCGGGTGGCTGCCTCCGGGTGCGGTGCATGCCGGGTCAGGCCGATGCCCGACAGGTTCACGTGCACGCCACGGTCGTTCTGGTTGGGCCAGAACAGCTTGATCGGCAGGTCCGGCTGCTGCTTGTGCAGGCGCCCGTAGTAATAGGTGTTGACCACGCCCACGTCGCATTGCCCGGCCGCGATGGCCTGCAGGACGGCGGTGTCGTCGGAGAACACGTCGGTGGACAGGTTGTTCACCCAGCCTTTGACGATCTGCTCGGCCTGCTGCTCGCCATGGTTCTCGATCAGCGTGGCGGTCAGCGACTGGTTGTAGACTTTCTTGGCGGTCCGTAGGCACAACCGCCCTTCCCAGGCCTTGTCGGCCAAGGCTTCGTACGTGCTCAATGACGCCGGATCGACACGCTCGGTGGAATAGGCGATGGTCCGCGCCCGAAGGCTCAGGCCCGTCCAGGCATGGGAGGCCGCCCGGTACTGGGCAGGAATGTTCTGCTCGATCACCGGCGATTCGATGGGTTGCAGGATGCCCATCCGTTCGGCTTGCCAGAGGTTGCCGGCATCGACGGTCAGCAACAGGTCGGCCACGCCGTTCTGGCCCTCGGCCTTGATGCGCTGCATCAAGGGCGCTTCCTTGTCGGTGATGAAGGTGATCGGCACGCCGGTCTCGGCGGTATAGGCGTCGAACACCGGCTTGATCAGCTCGTCGATGCGCGAGGAATACACCACGATTTCATCGGCGGCCTGGACATGGCCGCCCCAGAGCGTCACGGCCAGAGCGGCCAGGAGGGACTTGCGCGACAGCATGGCGATTCCTCATCGATTCACAGAGGCGCAAATCGTAGTCAATCCCATTTGCCACACAAAGCGTCCTGTCTCGGCAAGCCGTTACGGGATGTTGCGATACCGCCGCTAGGGGCGTGCCAGTTCAGGCAGGTCCCCGCTCAGGCCCAAAGCCTGGCGCACGAACAGGGCCTTGGCTTCGGGGCGCTGATCCACCCACTTCAGCCCGGTGTTGCGCAACCAGCGCAACGGCAGCGGGTCTGCCTGGAACAACCGCTCGAACCCTTCCATTGCGGCCATCAGCGCCAGGTTGTGCGGCATGCGTCGACGCTCGTAACGGCTGAGCACACGCTCGTCCGCCAGGCGCTCGCCGCGGGCCTGCGCGCGCTGCAGTTCCTCGGCCAGCACGGCCGCATCCAGCAGCCCCAGGTTGACGCCCTGGCCTGCCAGCGGGTGGATGGTGTGCGCGGCATCCCCAATCAGGACCAGGCCGTTGTCCACGTAACGCTTGGCGTGACGTTGACGCAGCGGCACGCAGAGCCGGGCCTCGGTCTGCAGCACCTGGCCCAGGCGCCCCTCGAAGGCCTGCTCCAAGGCGTGGCAGAAACCGGCATCGTCCAGGGCCATGGCCGCTCGGGCCTGCTCGGGCGTGGTCGACCAGACGATCGAGCACCAGCCCTCGCTCGCCTCGCGCGACAGGGGCAGAAATGCCAACGGGCCGTCGTCGGTGAAGCGTTGCCAGGCCGTGGCCTGGTGCGGCTGACTGCACCGGACGCTGGTCACGATGGCGTCGTGCAGGTAATCCCACTCGCGCGTCTCGCACCCGGCCAGCAGCCTTACGGCCGAGCGTGCGCCGTCAGCGGCCACCACCAGCGGCGTGCGCACCTGGCGTCCGCCCGCCAGCGTCAGCAGCCAGTCGTCACCCGAGTGACGCAACTGCTCCAGGCGCGCGCCCGGTAACAGGCCGACGTCACTGTCCAGCAGGCGCTCGAGCAAGGCATCCTGCACCACGCGGTTCTCGACGATATGGCCGAGCACCTCGGCATGCACGCTGGCGGCGGAGAAATGAATCTGCCCGGTGCCGCTGCCGTCCCACACCTGCATGTCGGTGTAAGGGCAGCTGCGTCGACGCTCGATGCCCTCCCAGGCGCCCAGGCGCTGGAGGATGCGCTGGCTGGCCACCGACAACGCACTGACGCGCGGCTCGAAGGGCCCCGACGCGTCATACGCCGTGACCGACAAGGGCCCGCCGTCGATCAACAGCACCTCGAGCCCACTGCGATGCAAGGCCAGGGCCAGCGCACTGCCGACCATGCCCGCCCCGACGATTACCAGATCCGCGCGCGTTTCCATGCCTTATGCCTGCCTTGCTCGCGGCTTGAGCCGCACGTAGAGGGTTTTGTCGACGCGGGCGACCAGCTCGCCCGATGCGTCACGAATGTCGACCTGCAACCGCGGCAGGTATTTCTTGCCGCCTGCGGTCTGCTGGCGGATATCGTCGAGCAGGGCGTCGTCGACGTGGAATTCGGCGAAGACCGGCCCCTTGCCCGGGGCGATGAAGTCGATGCTGGCCGCCTTGTCCCAGACGATGTAGTCACGCCCGAGCTGTTCGATCAGCAGCAGCATGTAGAACGGATCGACCATCGAATAGAGGCTGCCACCGAACTGGGTGCCGACATAGTTGCGGTTCCAGAACGTCAGCTTCATCCGCACCTTGGCGCTGCGCAGGTCGGCCCCGAGGGACTGCACATGGATGCCTGCGCCCAAGTACGGTGGGTAGAGGTTGATCAACCAGCGCATCAGGCGCGCACGCCAGACCCGCTGGCGCGGTTCGGTCATCGACCGCCTCGCGGGTCGGGACGCGTGCCCAGCCCCATCGCCTGACGCGCGAACCAGCGCTTGGCCGGTGGCAGCAGGTCGAGCGCCAGCAGCCCCAGGTTGCGACCGGTGGCGAGCAGTGGTCGATCGGTCCCGAACAGGCGCGTGACCTGGTCCGAGAAGCCGATGGTCAACGCCTGGTCCTGGGTCTGGCGCTGGCGGTAGCCCTGCAAGGTCGACAGATCCCCAGGGACCGCAGGCCCGGCCAGCAGTGCATCGGCCAGCGACTGCACATCGCGCAAAGACAGGTTGAACCCTTGTCCGGCGATCGGGTGCAGGCTGTGCGCTGCGTTGCCCAGCACGACCAGGTGCGGGCGGACCTGCTCATCCGACTCGATCAGGGCCAGCGGATAGACATGGCGCGCACCGACCTGTTGCAGCTTGCCCAGGCGGTAGCCGAAGACGCCCTGCAGCTCGTCCAGGAACGCGCGATCGTCGACCGCCAGCAGGCGCGCCGTGTCATTGCCGGCACGGGTCCAGATCAGGGCGCAGCGGTTGTCGGGCAGGGGCAGCAAGGCCATCGGACCTTGCTCGGTGAAGCGCTCGAAGGCCTGCCCGCCATGGGCTTCGCCTGGGGTGATGTTGGCGATCAAGGCGCTCTGGTCGTAAGGCCGCTGGTGCACATGGATGCCCAGCTGCTCGCGCAGGGTCGAGCGGCCACCGTCGGCCAGCACGGTCAGGTCGCAGTCGAGGTGCGTGTCGTCGTTCAGTTGCAGGCGATAGCCGCCCTCGATCGCGCTCATCCGGGTGACCTCGGCCGGACAGCGCCAGCTGACCACCTCGGGGTCCAGGGCCTTCCACAACGACTGCCCGAGCCAAGCGTTCTCGACCACGTAGCCCAGGGCCGGGACGCCCTCTTCGAGCGCGTCGAGCCGGGTAGCGCCGAAGCGGCCACGGTCGGAGACCTGGATCTGCCGGATCGGCTCGGCGCGGTGGCTGATGGTCTGCCACAGGCCGAGCCGCTCGTAGATCTGCCGGGTGCCGAACGACAGGGCCGAGGAGCGCGCGTCATAGCTGGGCTGGTAGCTGTCGCCCGGGGCAAAGGGCTCGATCAAGACGATCGACCAGCCTCGGGCCTTGGCGCCGGCCTGCAAGGCCACGGCCAGGCTGGCCCCGACCAGCCCCCCACCGATGATCGCCAGGCTGAACCGGCTCATGCGGCCACTCCCCGCGCGGCGCCCATCAGGGCCTCGATCTCGGCCACCGTCTTGGGCACACTCGTGGTCAGGATCTCGCAGCCTTGCTTGGTCACCACTACGTCATCCTCGATGCGGATGCCGATACCGCGCCACTTCTTGGCCACGGCCTGGTTGTCCGGGGCGATGTAGATCCCCGGCTCGACCGTGAGCGCCATGCCGGGCTCGAGTACCCGCCACTGGCCGCCGATCTTGTAGTCGCCCACATCGTGCACGTCCATGCCCAGCCAATGGCCGGCGCGGTGCATGTAGAAGGCGCGATGCGCCTCGTTATCGATCAGCGTCTGCACCTCGCCCTTGAGGATGCCGAGGCGCACCAGCCCTTCGGTGATCACGCGCACGGTGGCTTCGTGTGCCTCGTTCCAGTGCCGGCCGGGCGCGACCTGTTGGAAGGCGGCGGCCTGTGCCTCGAGCACCAGCTCGTAGATCGCCTTCTGCTCTGGGGAAAAGCGCCCGCTGACCGGGAAGGTGCGGGTGATGTCACTGGCGTAGGAGTCGAGTTCGCACCCGGCATCGATCAGCACCAGGTCACCGTCCTTGAGCACGGCGTCGTTCTGCTGGTAATGCAGAATGCAGGCGTTGCGCCCGGCCGCGACGATCGATCCGTAGGCCGGCATCTTCGCCCCGCCCTTGCGAAATTCGTAGTCCAGTTCGGCTTCGAGGCTGTATTCATGCAACCCGGCGCGGCAGGCCTGCATGGCGCGGACGTGTGCACGGGCCGACACGGCGGCCGCCTCGCGCATCACCTTCACTTCGGCTGCCGACTTGTACAGCCGCATGTCGTGCAGCAGGTGATCCAGGGCGACGAACTCGTTCGGCGGCTGGGCGCCCAGCCGGGCCTTGGAGCGGATCACGTTGATCCAGTCCATCAGCCGCCGGTCGAACTCGGGGTTGCTGCCCATCGCGCTGTAGACGCGTTCGCGGCCTTCGATCAAGCCTGGCAGGATTTCGTCGATGTCGGCGATCGGAAACGCGTCATCCGCGCCGTGATCACGCACGGCGCCTTCCTGGCCGGCACGCAGGCCGTCCCATTGCTCACGCTCGGGGTTGCGTTCGCGGCAGAACAGCACGTATTCGCCGTGTTCCCGGCCCGGAATCAGTGCGATCACCGCCTCGGGCTCGGGAAAGCCGCTGAGGTACTGGAAGTCGCTGTCCTGCCGGTAGACGTGCTCGACGTCGCGGTTGCGGATGGCGACGGCCGCCGCCGGCAGGATGGCGATGCTGTTAGGGACCATCTGCGCCATCAGCGCCTTGCGACGACGGACATACTCGGCCTTCGGAATTCGGCTCATGGCTGGAACGCCCCCTCGGGTTTCAGTGCAACGACGGCTTGGCGGCAGGCTCGGCAGCCTCGGCGGGCTTGGCGAATTCCGAGAACAGCAGCAGCGGCGCCACACGCAGGTACTCCATGACTTCCATGTAGTCGCTCTCGCCGTCCTCGGACTCTTCCAGCGCATCCTGGACCTGGGAAATGGCCACCAGGTCCTGAAGAACCTCGCGGGCCTCTTCGCTGAGCTCCTTGCCCCCGGCGTTGAGCCCGAAGCCGGCTGCGAACCCTTGGCACCACTGGCCCAGGGCCATGGCGCGCTCGCTCAGCGGCGCGTCATCGCCCGGTAGCAGGAGCACGATGGCGATGTCGTCGCCGGTCAGTTCGGCCTTGACCATTTCCTGCAGGCCGACCAGCGCGTTGCGCACGGTGTCCTGAGGCTCGACCTCGAGTAGGGCGGCGGCATCGGCCAGCCAAGCCTCGGCGTCGAAGCCGGCCCCGGCGCAACTGCGACCGAGCAGCAGGCCGTGCAGTTCGGCGGGGGAAACGGGATGCCCATTGCTGCTGAGCAGGGCGGCGAAGGCGGTGTACGGCGATTGGGTATTGGGCATGGGCAACTAGGCGCCAGGCGGCGCAATGACTAGAATGAAGGTCTCGTATCCTAGCACCGGCACGCGCAGCACACTATCGGCACTGGCCGGGAGCGCGCGATCCGGGGCATCATCGCCGGGGACGTGACGACGGAGCGAAGCGAGTGCCATCCATGCAAGAGAACGAGCTGCAAGCGCTGATGAGCCGATTCGAGCTGCTGATCGAGCGTGTGGAGCAACTAAAACGGCGTAATGCACTCCTAGTAGCGCAGGAACGATCCTGGCGCGAAGAGCGCGCCCATCTCATCGAAAAGAACGAGACCGCCCGGCGCAAGGTCGAATCGATGATCGTGCGTCTCAGGGCCCTGGAGCAAGACTCATGAGTTCAAGCAACAACGTCACCGTGCAGATCCTCGACAAGGACTATTCCATCATCTGTCCTCCCGAGGAGCGCAACAACCTGGTCAGCGCCGCCCGCTACCTGGACGCCAAGATGCGCGAGATCCGCAGCAGCGGCAAGGTGATCGGTGCCGACCGCATCGCGGTGATGGCTGCGCTGAACATTACCCACGACCTGCTGCACAAGCAGGACCGTCCGGACATCGCCGCCACGGGCACTTCGCGTGAGCAGGTCCGTGACCTGCTGGAGCGGGTCGATCAGGCGCTGACCGACGACCCGGATGCAAAAAACGTTTGAATCTGCGTATACTGGCCACACTCCCTGGTGGATGCGCCAGTCGGTTATGTCCCTGAGCCGATACGCACAACCACGGGGGTTGCACGTGGTGCTGGTGTGCATGTCCGCTCGACGGAAAGCCTTAAAGCGTCCGGCAACCTCCACCTTGAACTTTCGGGTTCAAGGGCTACACCGACAGCGGTTTTACCGGGGAGCCTGAATACGCCGATGCCCGCCCTCAGTGGCGGGCATCTTGTCATCTGGCGCAGGCTGCGCCAGCACTGCCCTCCCGAGACGCCCGTGCCATGACCGACACCGCGCCGCTCACCCGCCCCCAGCTTCGCCGCCTGCTACGCACTGCACGCCGCGCGCTGACACCCGCCGAACAGCGCCAGGCCTCGACCGGGCTGTACCGCCAGCTGGCCCAGCACCCGCTGTTCAGACGCGCTCGACACATCGCCCTGTACCTGCCCAATGATGGCGAGATCGACCCGCGCCCGCTTTTGCGCGAGGCCCATCGCCGTGGCAAGCAGGTCTACCTGCCGGTGCTGCATGCCTGGCCGCGTACGCGCATGGTGTTCCAGCGCTTCGAACGGGGCGAGCCGTTGCGCCGCAACCGGTTTCGCATTCCAGAGCCCGTGGTCAACCGCAGGCGCCAGCGCCCGATCTGGGCACTCGACCTGATCCTGCTGCCGTTGGTGGGCTTCGATGAACACGGCGGACGCCTGGGGATGGGGGGTGGTTTCTACGATCGCAGCCTGGCCTATCAGCAACGTCGCACGACGTGGAAGAAGCCCAGGCTGCTGGGGCTGGCCCATGAGTGCCAGAAGGTCGAGCGGCTGGCTCAGGCCAGCTGGGATGTACCACTGGAGGGCACGGTCTCGGACCGCGAATGGTACCTGGCGCCGGCATGACCGGCGCGTGGGGAGCGACTCAACGCACGGACTGATCTTGAACGACGGATGCCTGATAGGAGGCGTCTACCTTGCGCTCCAGAAAGCTTTGCGCATAGCCCGTGGTGACCACACCCAGACCAAAGATCAGCACCAGGATCCACAGCGGATCCGTCTTGCGTCGGTTCATCGATTGCCCCCCTCGGGCAAACTGATTCGCCCCACGACCACAATGGCCGCAGGTGCGTAGCCCTGAAAACCGGCGCATTCTCCGCCAACCCGAGTCGACAATCAAATGCTGGCGCCAACCGACTGTCGGTTAGGTGCAACGATTTATTTCAAATAATGTCAGGACCGCGCAATGACTTACTGGTTGATGAAATCGGAGCCCGATGAGCTTTCCATCCAGGCTTTGGCCCGCCTGGACGACGCGCGCTGGGATGGCGTGCGCAACTACCAGGCACGCAACTTCCTGCGCGCGATGGCCGTGGGCGATGAGTGCTTCTTCTACCATGCCAGCTGCCCGCAGCCAGGTATCGCTGGCATTGCCAAGGTGACCACGCTGGCGTACCCCGACCCGGCCGCCCTGCTGCCTGACAGCCCTTACTTCGACCCCAAGGCCAGCGCGGAAAAGAACCCCTGGAGCGCCGTGGACGTCTGCCATGTGCGCACCTTCGCGCACGTGCTGCCCTTGGGGTTGCTGAAACAGCAGGCCGCGTTGGCGGCATTGCCGCTGGTGCAGAAAGGCAGCCGTCTGTCGGTGATGCCCGTCACCGCCGAACAGTGGCAGGCGATCCTGGCGCTCGCGACCTGATCACTGCACGATCAGGTTGTTGAACAGCACGTCCTCGACGATCGGCTTGCCCTCTTCGGTCTCCAGCACTTGCTGGACCTGCTTGAGCGCTTCCTGGCGAAGCTTTTCCTTCGCGTCGACCGAACTCATGTCATCCACGCCCTGCTGAGCGAACAGGCCGACCAGCTGGTTGCGAATCAATGGCTCGTGGTGCTTGACCGCCGCCGCAGCCGCATCCCCGGTCACGCGCAGGGCCACGTCGGCCTTGTAGACACGCAGGCGCGGGCCACCGTCGAGTGCATAGTTGCCCACCAGCGGTGGCGTCAGGGTGATGTAGGCGACCTTGGGTGCGCCTTCTTTCTCTTCCTCGGCCGCCAAGGCCATACCTGGCAGCAACAGGGCCAGTACCAACAAGATCCGCGCGTTCACGTTCGCTCCTCATGCAAATGACGTCAGCATACCCGAGACACGCTGACCTGCCCTGTTATCGGCGGCAACCGGCAAAGCAGGAGGTCGACGGCCGGTCAGGCCTGCAGCAAGCCGTGGCAGCGGCGAAAACGCGCTTCGAGACCGCGGTCGGGCATCTGGTGCACGCGCAAGGCATCGAGCGTCTGCTCCACGTACTCGCGGGTCGTGCCGTAGTGGCCTTTGGCGGTGGCCAGGATCTGGCTCAGCAATGTGTCGGGCAGGTTTCCAGCGTAGCAGGGCAAGTGCCGCTCCAGCACGAACCCCAGCGCCTGGATACGCGTGCCATCCGCCAGCCGGCAGTTCAGCCAGTGCGGGCGATAGGCCGGGTAAGGCATCTCGCGCTGCCACAGAGCCAGCAAGGCGGCCTCCAGATCGGCCTCGTCCAACCGGTAGGCGACGCCACTGCACGAGCCGCCGCGGTCCAGGCCGAAGACCAGACCCGGTTGCTCGGGCGTACCCCGGTGCGCATGGGACCAGAGGTACAGCCCACGGTGATAGCCGTGCACCCGTGCGCGCTGGCGTTCGAGGGACTTGCACTCCGGTCGCCAGATGAGCGAGCCATAGGCAAAGAGCCAGACCGGGCCGCCACGGTGCAAGGCCATGGTGCTCTTCATCGAGGCCGCGAGCTGTTCAGGGGTATGTTGCAGACCGAAATCGAGCGAGGGGGGATACGTCGGTTGCCAGTTGGAGGCGTGAGTCGATGACATCGGGGCGCTCGTCCTTTCTCCGGGACCGTGGAAGGGTCGTAATCTACCTGAAGGGGTCGTCGTGGTTCCAAGTTATAACCAAAAAATCCGACGGCAGGTAGAAAAGGTGTCCGACTGGATAAGCTAATTGCTTATATCGATAGCGCCAAAATATCAGAGGCTATGGGTGCACGTAGGCTAGTCCAATGTTTATTTTCTAAAGGCTAGAGACTTCGGCACTTCCATCGGGTTAACTTCAAGACGCTCATGCCATTGCCTCTAGAGGAACTTCCCACGAAATTTTAAGTAGGCGCCCAATAGCAGTACGTTAGTTGGCTCCCCATTTTTCGTGCACATCCCTGCGGGAATGCTGCTCATCGCCCCCCGCCAGGCGCTGAGCGTGCGCAACGAAGAATCTTCCATGACGACCGGTGCTGCCTATCATCATTCTATACGGCAACACTTTCGAGCCGATTCTGGTGTAGTTGACGCTGATCAGCCTCAGCGCCTCCTTGAGGCTAGTGCTCTCCTTACTCTACTGTCTGTACATCCTCAAAACTCTTTCGCACGTTCCTTCGACAGAGCACTGCAAGTCACAACCGCCTGGCGTGGTGAAAAACCGTTCGTCTGCCAATGGAAGGACGCGCCGCTGTACCCTTCTACGCGCGTAGGTTGCAGTAACGCAGGTATCGGCATTGCGCCATCCTTGGTGATTCGAGACACAGCCACCCTCTCGACGGGTCTCCCGGATCTCTTCATCTGAATAGACGGCAATACCGCCAACACGCCAGACGCTTCGAAGGCGCACCTTGTACAGGCCTACATATCGAACACCGCCCTCGGCGGAAGGCACGGCGCCCTCTGCCGGTACGCCCTGCCGCCTGCTCAACGTTCAGCAGGCCCCACCGTGGGCGCCGGACAAGGTCTATGGCCCGGCTGAACACTGACGGCTGCGTTCAACCCCGCGGTGCGTATGCAAACACGTCCGCCCGCATGCGGTGCGCATCCATCCCGGCTTCGACCAGTGCATCGAGGGTGGCGTAGACCATGTTGGGCGAGCCGCTGGCGTAGACGTGGACCTGGTTGAGGTCGGCGATGTCTTCGCATACGGCTTCATGCAACATGCCGCAGCGCCCTTCCCAGCCACACAGGTCACTGACGACTTTGTGCAGGTGCAGGTTGGGCAGGCTTTCCCATTCGGCCCAGTGCTCGAGGGTATAGAAATCGTCCGGGCGGCGTACGCCCCAGTACAGGTGCACGGGGTGTTCGAACCCCCTGGCGCGGCAGTGCTCGATCAGGCTGTGCATCTGGGCCATGCCGGTACCGGCGGCGATCAGCACCAGCGGCCCGTCAGGCAGTTCGGCCAGGTGAGTGTCGCCGAAAGGCATCTCGATGCGTGCCATCCGGTCGCGCTGCAACTGGGCGATCAGTTGGCGCGTGCTGTCTTCGCGCGCCAGCACGTGAAGCTCCAGCTCACGCCCGCAGTGCGGTGCCGAGGCCAGCGAGAAGGCAGCCTTGCTCGCGCCCTCGCGCTCGATCATCAGGTACTGGCCCGCGTGGTAGCGCGGTGGCTTGCCGGCCGGGGCGAGCAGGCGAACACGCCAGACGTCGCCGCCGATGTCGCGACACTCGCTCAAGGTACAGGCCAGCGTGCGTACCGGCAGCTCGCCCAGCGCCAGCACGCCGTCCCACAGCAGTATGCAGTCCTCCAGGGGCTCGGCGATGCAGGTGTATAGCTCGCCATGATCACGCACCTCGCCCTCCTGTCGGACGCGGCCTTCGACCAACAAGGCCGCGCAGACGTGACAATTACCATTGCGGCAGCTCTGCGGGCAGTCATAGCCCAGGCGCCGCGCGGCCTCCAGAATCCGTTCTCCCGGTTCCACCGCCAGCACTGCGCCGGACGGCTGCAAGGTTACCTGCATTCAATCGATTCCCAACTGATCCCACAGCTCGTCGATACGGCGAGTGACGGCGTCATCCTTGACGATGACCCTGCCCCACTCGCGCGTGGTTTCGCCTGGCCACTTGTGGGTCGCGTCCAGGCCCATCTTCGACCCCAGGCCCGATACCGGCGACGCGAAGTCGAGGTAATCGATGGGCGTGTTGTCGATCAGCACGGTATCACGCTTGGGATCCATGCGGGTGGTGACGGCCCAGATCACGTCGTTCCAGTCGCGGGCGTTGATGTCGTCGTCGGTCACGATGACGAACTTGGTGTACATGAACTGACGCAGGAACGACCAGACCCCCAGCATGACCCGCTTGGCATGGCCAGGGTACTGCTTCTTGATGGTCACCACCGCCATGCGGTACGAGCAACCTTCGGGCGGCAGGTAGAAATCGACGATTTCCGGGAACTGCTTCTGCAGGATCGGCACGAACACTTCGTTCAGGGCCACACCGAGAATCGCCGGCTCGTCAGGCGGCCGGCCGGTATAGGTGCTGTGGTAGATCGGGCGAATGCGGTGGGTGATGCGCTCGACCGTGAACACCGGGAAGCGGTCCACTTCGTTGTAGTAGCCGGTGTGGTCGCCGTACGGCCCCTCGTCGGCCATTTCGCCAGGATGGATCACCCCTTCGAGCACGATTTCCGCACTGGCCGGCACCTGCAGGGTGTTGCCGCGGCACTTCACCAGCTCGGTGCGATGGCCACGCAGCAGGCCTGCGAAGGCGTACTCCGACAGGCTGTCGGGCACCGGCGTTACCGCACCCAGAATGGTCGCCGGGTCGGCGCCCAGGGCCACGGCCACCGGGAAGGGCTCGCCGGGATGCTTTTCGCACCACTCGCGGTAGTCCAGCGCACCGCCCCGGTGACTCAACCAGCGCATGATGACCTTGTTGCGGGCAATTACCTGCTGCCGATAGATACCCAGGTTCTGCCGCTCCTTGTTGGGGCCGCGGGTCACGGTCAGGCCCCAGGTGATCAGCGGCGCGACATCGCCTGGCCAGCAGTGCTGGACGGGCAGCGTGCTCAGGTCGACGTCGTCGCCTTCGACCACGATCTCCTGGCACGGCGCGTCCTTGAGCACCTTGGGCGCCATGGAAATGATCTTCTTGAAGATCGGCAACTTGGACCAGGCGTCCTTGAGGCCCTTGGGCGGCTCGGGCTCCTTGAGGAAGGCCAGCAGCTTGCCGATTTCCCGCAGCTCGCTCACCGAGTCGGCGCCCATGCCCAGGGCTACGCGCCCAGGCGTGCCGAACAGGTTGCCGAGCACCGGCATGTCGAAACCGACAGGGTTCTCGAACAGCAGCGCCGGGCCCTGCTTGCGCAAGGTCCGGTCGCAGATTTCGGTCATTTCCAGTACCGGCGATACCGGCACCGCAATGCGCTTCAGCTCGCCGCGCTGCTCTAGCTGTCGCACGAAGTCCCGCAGATCCTTGAATTCCATCGCCCAGGTCACACTACAAAAGAGGCGCCTAGCTTACCTGCTATCCCTTGTCTGTGCGCAACCCCTCGGCACACGCGACCAGGCGCTGCACCACGGTACGCGGCTGATGTGCCCGGGTGGCCAGCCCGAGCACGGCCCGTGGGTGCTCCAGTGCCAGGGTGCGGAAGGCCAGCCCGGGCCGCTGCATGCGCTGCATGGACGCCGGGACGATCGCCACGCCCAGACCGGCGGACACCAGGTTGACCGCCGAGGACACCTGCGGGGCCTGCTGGTGGATCAGGGGGT
Organism: Pseudomonas entomophila; assembly: GCF_013523165.1. Lineage (GTDB taxonomy): Bacteria > Pseudomonadota > Gammaproteobacteria > Pseudomonadales > Pseudomonadaceae > Aquipseudomonas > Aquipseudomonas entomophila_A. Next base: position 26,646 of record NZ_JAAMQI010000004.1, on the reverse strand, counting down.
TGAACCCCTGGGCACGGCATGCGGCCACGATGTCGGCGCTCAATCCATACCCTGACTGGCGGGCATAGAGCACGAAGCGTTCATGACGAAGCGCTTCCAGGCATACGCGCTCGCGCCGAGCGAGGGCATGGCTGCTGGGCAACACGACCATGAGCGGCTCCTCGCTGAGGACCTGAAAGGCCAGCTCGCCCGTGGTGGCGAACGGGGGGCGCACGATCGCGGCATCCAGCTCCCCCTGGCTCAGCCGCCTGATCAGCGCTTCGCTGTCATCCTCGAGCAGCGTGAGGCCGACATCGGGATAGGTCTGCTGATAGCGGCTGATCAGTCGAGTGACGGCCTCGTTGAACGAGGCCGACTCGGTGAACCCCAGGACCAGCGTACCCAGCTCGCCATTGGCGGCCCTCACCGCCTCTTTTTTCGCCTGCTCGACGCGCGCCAGAATATCCAGCGCCGACGTGAGGAAGACGGCCCCGGCATCGCTCAGTACCACGCCGCGCCCCTGGCGCAAGAACAAGGGCGTACCGACCTCCTGCTCGAGGGCACGTATCTGCTGCCCTAGCGGCGGCTGGGCGATGTGCAGCGCCTGCGCGGCCTTGGTGAAGCTCTGGGCCTGGGCCGTGGCGACGAAGTAACGCAGATGGCGTAGCTCCATGGAACGTTTAACATCCTGGTTGGGGATTTTTTAAATATTAGACATCCTCGACAAGGGCCGCCAAGCTTTTCGCTCCTTCCCATGACCCGAGGCAGAGGACGCCATGACCGTTACCGCACAACTGCGCACACACCTCGCCAGCGGCACCAGCCTGATCGCCCCAGGTGCCTACGATGGCCTGTCCTCGCGCCTGGTCGAGCTGGCCGGATTCCAGGCCGTCTATGCCAGCGGCGGTGCCATCGCGCGCTCCACGGCGTTGCCGGACATCGGCTTGTTGAGCTTCAGCGAAGTGCTCGAGCGCATCGAGAAGATCGTCGACGCCACCGCGTTGCCCGTGATCGCGGACGCCGATACCGGTTTCGGGGGTGGGCCCAATGTCGAGCGAACCGTGCGGGCGTTCGAACGTATCGGCGTGGCCGCCTTGCACCTGGAGGATCAAGTCTTTCCCAAGCGCTGCGGGCACCTCGACGACAAGACCCTGATCGCCGCGTCCGAGATGTGCACCAAGATCCGGATTGCACGTCACGCCCTGCAGGACCCGGACTTCGTCCTGATCGCCCGCACCGATGCGATTGCCGTCGAAGGTTTCGACGCTGCACTGGACCGAGCGGAAGCTTACATCGAAGCAGGGGCCGACATGATTTTCGTGGAGGCTCCAGAGACCCTGGCGCAGATCGAAGCGATCGCCCACCGTCTGCCTGGTCCGAAACTGATGAACATGTTCCATGGCGGCAAGACCCCGATGGTACCGGTCGAGACGTTGGCAGCGCTGGGTTATCAGCTGGTGATCATCCCGTCGGACCTGCAGCGCGCGGCGATTCATGCCATGCAGCATACCTTGGCGCAGATCATGCGCAGCGGCGACAGCGCCGCGATGGCCGACCAGCTCACCAGCTTCGCGGAGCGCGAGGCGATCGTGCGCACTCAGCGCTACCTGGCCCTGGAAAAAGGTTGAAACGGCACCGTCACGTTCGGATCCAATGTCTATCGCAGTGCAGTGACTATGGCTACTATCCGGCATCGCTCCTTGGTAGGGTTTGAGATGACACACGCTAACGTGGGAAACGAGGTGGTCGACGCCATCGAACAGGCCGCCCACGCCAAGGGCTATACCCTCGATACCTACCAGGTGGCCGCCGCCCAGCGCCTGGGCGTGCTGACCCAGAAGCTGCTCAACCCTACGCTGCTGATGCGGCTTGGGCATCGGATGCCACGTGGCCTTTACCTATGGGGCCCGGTCGGCCGCGGCAAGAGCTTCGTGCTGGACACGTTCTTTGCGGCCGTGCCTTTGCCGCAAAAGCGCCGCATTCATTTCCATGCGTTCTTTCGCGAGTTTCACCAGCGAATGTTCGAGCACGCGGCCACCCCGAACGCCATCGAAACGGCGCTGGACAGCCTGCTCGGCGATTGTCGCCTGCTGTGCTTCGACGAGTTCCACCTGCATGACATCGGCGATGCCATGCTGGTCAGTCGCCTGTTCAAGGCGTTGCTCAACCGCCGTTGCGTGATGGTCGTGACCTCCAACTATCCGCCCCAGGGCTTGCTACCGAACCCGCTGTACCACGAGCGTTTCCTGCCGACCATCCACCTGATCGAACAGCACATGGACGTCCAGTCCGTGGCAGGCGACCTGGATTATCGTGCCTCCAGCGACGCCTCGGCAGATGCCTTCAACCAGGGCGCCTTCGTGTCTCCCGGAACCGCACGACAAAGGCAACACCTCGGTTTGCCGGCCGAGCTGCCGACGTCGACGTCATTGACCGTCAATCACCGTGTGCTCAAGGGCCTGGAGCTGGACAAAGACACGGTGTACTTCCGGTTCGCGGACCTGTGCGAAGCAGATTCGGCGACCATCGACTACCTGGCCCTGGCCGATCGGTACGCGCGCTGGGTGCTCGATGCCGTGCCCAGGTTGTCGGTGGCCAGTGCCGCCGGTCAGCAACGCTTCCTGAACGTCATCGACGTGCTGTACGACAGACGCGCCACGCTGTTTCTGATCAGTGAGTGGTCTTTCGATCAGATGATGGATGCCTGCGAGGCCGGTGATCTGGCACGTACACGCAGCCGCGTGAGCCAATTGCGCGATACACATTCCGTCTTGCCGGAGGCTGCGAGCAGGCCGGCAACGGTGTGCGACTAAAGATGGATCCAATCGGTGTTGCGCCTGACCAGAGGCTGATTTAGGATCCAAAACGAGTTACCCACATAACAAGAAGGGATTCGTGTGATGATCGATGGGCTGACCATTGGATGGGCTCCCTACGCCCTGATGTTTGCCACCCTGCTGTGTGCCTACGTGATCTTCGGCATCGCCGGGTTCGGGACTGCCCTGGTGGCCAGCCCTGTGCTGGCGCTGTTTCTGCCGGTGGCCAAGATCGTTCCGCTCCTGGCGCTGATGGACCTGTTCGCCGCGATGGTCAACGTGAGCCGCGATGGCCGCAAGGCCGACTGGAGCGAACTGCGCCGCCTGGTCCCGATGATGATCCTCGGCAGCCTGATCGGGGCGGCCATTCTCCTGGCCACGCGTCCCGAGTACCTGCTTCCGGCCCTGGGCGTCTTCGTCATCGGTTACGCGCTGTATTCGCTGAGCGGGCTCAAGCCTCAGCGCCACTTCAGCGCAGCGGCGGCCTACCCGTTCGGCTCGGTCGGGGGTGTCTTCAGCGCCTTGTTCGGCAGCGGTGGCTTCATCTACGCGATCTACCTCAGCGGCCGAATCCCCTCCAAGGAGGCCATGCGCATCACCCAGACCACGCTCATCGGGCTGAGTACGCTGACCCGCGTGGTGCTGTTCGCGCTGGCCGGGGTGTACCTCGACATCAGCCTGCTGTGGCTGGCGCTCTTTCTCGCCCCCGGCATGTTGATCGGCGTCACCGTCGGACGCCGCATCACGCTGAACATGTCGCGAGAACAATTCCTCAAGGTGATCAACATCGTGGTGCTCGTCTCCGGCATCGCCCTGATCGCACGTTATTACGTTTGACCTGCCGGCCTCCTCGTGAGGCCGCATCGGACCACCGCTTTCCCCACAACAACAAGGAAGTTCTGATGGACGCTGGTGCGCATAACGAAATGATGACAGGGGCCCAGTTCCTGGACAGCCTCGACGATGGACGCGAGGTGCATATCTATGGTGAGCGGGTGAGGAACGTCTGCGAGCACCCGGCCTTCCGCAACAGCGCCTACTCGCTGTCGCGCCTGTACGACGCCTTGCATGACCCGGCCACGCAAACGCTGATGACCGACGTCGATCCGGACGGCTATCGAACGCACCGCTACTTCATGCCGTCGCGTTCGTCCGCTGACCTGCTCAAGGCCCGTGACGCCATTGCCCACTGGTCGCGCCTGTCCTATGGGTTCATGGGCCGTACACCGGACTACAAGGCCGGCTTTACCGCCACCCTACGCTCCGATCCGCACCTGTATGCGCCGTTTCACGACAACGCCCTGGCGTGGTACCGGAAAAGCGCTCGCCAAGTGATGTTCCTCAACCACGTGCTGGTCAACCCACCCATTGGGCGGGCTCGCAGCGTGGCGGAAATGCGCGACATCTACCTGCACGTGGAAAAAGAGACGGACGCTGGCATCATCGTGCGCGGTGTGAAGATGGTGGCCACCAGCGCTGCCTTGTCCAATGCCACCTTCGTGGCGCAGAACAGCGCCACGCAGTACCGGGCAGGCGCCGAAGAAGACTTCGCCTTGTGCTTCATCCTGCCGATGAACGCGCCCAACCTGAAGATCATGTGTCGCCGCTCCTATGAAGCCGCTGCCCTGAGCCCGTTCGACAACCCGTTGTCCAGCCGCTTCGACGAGAACGACTCAGTCCTGATCTTCGATGGCGTGCTGGTGCCGTGGGAAAACGTCCTGATCTACCGAGACGTCGAGCGAGCGCGCAGCTTCTATGCCGCCTCGGGGTTCCTGAACCGCTATCCGTTGCAGTCCGGGACTCGCCTGGCCGTCAAGATGGACTTCATCTGCGGCCTGCTGGCCAAGGTCCTGGCCTCCAACGGTTCGTCGGAGTTCCGTGGTGTGCGTACGCGCCTGGCAGACATCGTGGCCTTGCGCAACATGCTCTGGACGCTGACCGAGAACCTGTGCCAGTCGCCCGAGGTCCGTCAGGACGGCTCGGTCGTTCCACGGCTTGAGGCCGCAGCCACCGTGCGCTACTTCGGCACCCAGATGATGAGCCAGCTCAAACCAGTCTTCAACACGATCCTTGGCGGCTCGCCGATCATGCAGGTGTCCAGCTGGCTGGACATGGCCGACCCCCAGACCCGCCCGCTGATCGATGACTACTACCAGGGCACGAACCAGACGGCCTCCGAGCGCATGAAGCTGATCAAGCTGCTCTGGGACGCGCTGGGCAGTGAGTTCGCCGGTCGTCATGAACTCTACGAGAACAATTACGCCGGCAACAACGAACAGGTTCGCCTGGACATGCTGCGCCACTGCGAGACTGCCGGCGTGATGGACCAATGCACCTCCCTGGTCGACCAGTGCCTCGGTGACTACGACGAGACCGGCTGGGCATCCCCTGGCTGGCGGTTCGAGCCACGATACCCCGAAATCCGCTGACCTCTGAGCGTTGAAAAAACGATGCCCCTGGGCATCGACGGCCTTTCTTTGCCTGAAAACAGGAGATCCCGATGTTTTACACCGGTGAATGGAATCGTGACGAAGTCGACTACAAGGCGCTGGCGGGGCAATGGCATGTGCTGTGCCGCAGCGAGGACGTCGGGGCGCATCAGCCCCTGGCCGCCAAGCTGCTGGGCGAAGACCTGGTGCTGTGGCGAGACGAAGCGGGCCAGGTCCATGCGTGGAAAGACTACTGCGGCCACCGGGGGGCGCGTCTGTCGCTGGGCTGCGTCAAGCAGGGCGAAATCGAGTGCCCTTACCATGGCTGGCGCTACAACGCCCAAGGGCAGTGCACACGGGTGCCTGCCCACCCGGAGCGCAGCGGGCCGGCCTCGCACCGCCTGGTGTACCGGCATTACGCGCAAGAGCGCTATGGCTACGTGTGGGTCAGCCTGGAAGCACCCCAGCGCCCCCTGCCCGAGCTGCCACAATGGGAGGATGACAGTTACCGGAAGGTCTACGCCGGCCCGTACCACTACAAGGCCAACGCCTTGCGGTCGCTGGAAAACTTCATCGACGCTTCGCATTTCCCTTTCGTCCACGCTCACCTCAACGGCCTGCCGGACGCACCGGAACCGCTGAAAAAGTACAGCGTGCACGAGGACGAGCGTGGCCTGCACTCTTCGGAGATCACCGTGTTCCAGCCGTTCGGCGATCACCGCGGCATACCGGTCAACGCTCGCTATACCTACTCGGTGCTCAACCCCACCACGGCGTACTTCATGAAGAAAACCGGCGAAACCGAGCGTTTCTGCACGTTCTTCAATGCCACGCCGGTGGATGAAGCCGAGTGCATCATCTGGCTGATCGTGGCCATCAACTTCGGCCCGGAGTTGACCCTTGAGCAGATCCTCGCCCGCCAGAACACCGTGTTCGAGCAGGACCGGCGCATCGTCGAATCGCAGCGGCCTGCCCGACTGCCGCTGGACCCACGCGCGGAAATGCACGTGGTGAGCGATCGCATGGGCCTCGAGTACCGCCGCTGGATCCACGCCTTGGGCCAGCAAGCGCTCGGCCATAAGCAGCACCACACCATCGCCACGGTTTCCCTTTGACAAGGACTGTCTCATGAACCCGAATGCTTTGCAGATGCTGGCCGCACGGGAATCCAATGCCCGCACGTATGCCAGGAACATTCCCAAGGTCCTGAGCCATGGCCAGGGCGCCGAGGTGATCGACAGCGAAGGCCGTCATTACCTGGACTGCCTGGCCTGTGCAGGCGCACTGCCCCTGGGCCATAACCACCCGTTCGTCCGTGACCGGGTGATCGCCTTTCTTCAGTCCGGACAGCTGCAACAGGCGCTGGATATCGCCACCCCTGCGAAAGTCGATTTCGTCGAGGAACTGTACCGGGCGCTTCCCGCCGAATTTGCCGCCCATGCGCGCTTCCAGCTCTGCGGCCCTACAGGTGCGGATGCCGCCGAAGCGGCACTCAAGCTGTTCAAAACCGCCACCGGGCGGCGTCCGGTCATCGTGTTCCAGGGCGCCTACCATGGAATGACCCACGGCACGCTGGGCATGATGGGCAATCTGGCGCCCAAGCACGCGATCAGCGGGCTGCCTGGCGAAGTGCATTTCGCGCCGTACCCCTATGCCTTCCGCAGCCCCTTCGGCGCAGGCATGCGTGCCGATGACACCGATGCGCTGAGCCTGGCGTGCCTGGACAACCTGCTCAGCGACCCCGAAAGCGGCGTGGGCAAGCCCGCCATGGTGCTGCTCGAAGCCATCCAGGGCGAAGGCGGCTGCATTCCCGCCAGTGCTCACTGGCTACGCCAGGTACGCGACATCACCACACGGCATCAGGTCCCACTGGTGATCGACGAGATTCAGAGTGGCATTGGCCGCAGCGGCGACATGTTCGCCTTCGAGCAGGCCGGTATCACCCCCGACGCCATTCTGCTCTCCAAAGCCATCGGCGGGGGTTATCCCCTGTCCGTACTGGTCTATCTGAACCAGTACGACCTGTGGAAACCCGGCGCGCATGCCGGCACCTTCCGAGGCAACCAGATTGCGCTGGTCAGCGGCGCCGCCACCTTGGAATACATTCGCCAGGAGGGCGTGCTCGAGCATGTACGCCAGGTAGGCGATCAACTGCGTGAAGGTTTGCTGCGACTCCAGCAGCAGCATGCCTGCATCGGTGACGTACGAGGGCGGGGCTTGATGGTGGGCATGGAACTGGTCGATCCACAGGGCGCCCTGGATGCCCAAGGCCATCGCCTGGCTGCCGGCGACTTGGCCACACGCGTGAAACGCGCCTGCCTGGACGAAGGCCTGCTCATTGAAACAGGCGGGCGGCATGGCGCCGTGCTGCGGTTCCTGCCACCACTGGTGATCACGCCCGCACAAGTGGAGCAGATCCTGCAGCGCCTCGGGCGTGCGCTGCAACGCACATTGGCTCACTCGTCCCATGTGGCGAACACACTGGAGGCGCAAGCATGAACCGTCCCTCGCCTATCGTCGACCTGCTGGGCATCGGTTTCGGCCCGGCCAACCTGGCGCTGGCCATCGCGCTCGAAGAGCTGGCACCTCACCTGAACGTGGCGTTTCTGGAGCGGCGCCTGGGGCCGTTCTGGCAACCCAACATGCTGCTGCCTGGTTCGGATATCCAGAACCATCCGCTGCGCGACCTGGTGACGCCCCGAAACCCGCGCAGCCGCTATGGCTTCACCAACTTTCTCTTCGAGCAAGGCCGTCTCTACGAACACCTGAACCTGCCGCTTCATTACCCCCTGCGCGAAGAGTACGCACAGTACGTCACGTGGGCCGCCGGCTTCTTCGCTGACCGTGTGCAGTATGGCTGCGAAGCACAGACCGTGACGTTGGTCGATGAGCCCGGAGGCGAGCGCCACTATCAGGTGACCTGTACCAACGGGCGTACCGTGCGTGCGCGCGCACTGGTCCTGGCACCTGGGCGTACCCCTCATATACCGGCACCGTTTGCCGGGATCACCGACGCCCGTATTCGCCACCTGAACGACTACCTGCCTGCGCTGGCCGAAAGCATCGCGGCGACGGGGGGCCAGTCTCGGGTGGCAGTCATCGGCGGCAGCCAGAGCGCCGTGGAAATCCTGCTCCATGCCAGTGAGCAGTCAGGCGTGCGGGACGTGGTGGGTTTCACGCGCAATTTCGGTTACCGGCAAAAAGACACCAGCCCGTTTTCCGATGAGGTCTACTTTCCGGCCTTCGTCGACACGTTCTACCAGGCGACCCCCGACCAGAAGGCGCGGCTGCGTCGCGAGCTGGTGCACACCAACTATTCGGCAGCCGATATCGACGTTCTCAATCAGTTGTACGTGCGTCGCTATGAGCAATCCTTGCGCGGAGAAGACCGGCTGCAATTGCGCACGTGCGAGGAGATCCAGGCGTGCCGCCCTTCGGCCGGGCAGGTGGAGATAGAGAGCCGGCATGCCCTGCAGGGGGAGCATCATCGTCAGGGATTCGACCTGGTCATCCTGGCCACCGGTTTTCTCGACCTGGGGCAAGGCGAACGTCAGGAGCCTGTGCCGCCGCTGCTGGCGACATTGATCGACGAGCACGCGCACGCGGGGCTGTCGGTCCAACGTGACTACCGTATCGACCTGGGCAACGCGCTACCGATCTACCTGAATGGTCTGTGCGAGTCCACGCACGGGATGGGCGATGCCGGCTCCTTCAGCTTGCTGGCGCTGCGCGCCCAGTCCATCGTCGAGTCGCTGACCACGGCCCTGACGACTCCAGAGCCTGCAGCTCATGCATAGCCATGGCTTGCATGAGCTGCTGACGGCGCCTTCGTGCTGGCAGGCTCGATTGGCCTGTCGTCAGGTCCATGCCGCGCCTTTGCCGCTGGAGACCGATGTCGCCATCATCGGTGCCGGCCTCGGCGGTCTGGCCGCCGCGCAACGGGCGCTCGAGGCCGGGCTGTCCGTTACGGTACTGGAGGCGAACCAGGTAGGCAGCGGCGGCAGCGGGCGAAACTCGGGGTTCGTGGTGCCCGTACCGGCTCGTCACACGCCAGACTCGCTTCGTCGATGCGTGGGCAGTGGCACCCGCGCGTTGATGGCGGCGCTTCAAGAGGCCGTCCAAGGTGTGTTCGAGCAGATTCCGAGCGAAGGCCAACGTGGCTGGTTGCAACCGTTCACGCCGGCCCTGTCCGCCAACGCCCAGGCACTGGCCGCCGGTTGGCGGGCCTTGGGCGTGGATGTCGGCATGCTCGAAGGCGAGGCGCTCGTGCACGCGATCGGCACGCCTCGCTACACGACGGCCTTGCACTTTCCGGGCGGGGGCGCCATCGACCCTCTAACCTTGCTGCAACAGCTGGCCAATGCGATCTACCAGCGGGGCGGATCGATCATCGAGCACTGCCCGGTCGTGCGGATCACCCCCACAGGCTGCGGGATCGTTCTGGAAACCCCGACAGGCCGCTTGAAGGCAAGTCGTGTCTTCATCGCCGGTAATGCCTACGGTACGGGGGCCAGTCAGGCGACTCGTCGCGCTATAGGGCCACTCCCGCTCACCTTGGCCACCTTCGCCATGCCCCGCCCTGCTGCGTCCAGCCCGCTGCCTTTTTCCGACACGCACAAGGACATGTGGTTTGCACGCTGGCTCGACGCCCGCACGGTCCTGACCGGTTGCTTCGCCCTTCCCTGGCAACGCTCGACCCAAGCCTGCAGTGATCTGTTACAGGGCCGCCTCGATGGCCTGTATGGCCACCGGCCCGCTGCGCCGCTTCAACACTGGGCTGGCTGGGTGGGCTTGACGCCCAACGGCCTGCCCAAGGTTCACGACGGCGACAGGCGAATCCTCAGCTGGAGTGGCTGCAATGGGCGCGGTATCGCTCTTTCGCTGATGATGGGTCGAACCCTGATGGATCAGCTGTGCGGGCTGGCCGGGCCGTGCATACCGCGGACTGGGCCGGGCTGGCGGACGGGCAATGTGCTGGCCTGGCTGGCACAAGTCGTCATCGCACAAGACCGTTACCGACAACGCCGCACCTTACTGGCGTCCTGAGTCCCTTTTCTGCACGAGAGCCCACCATGAGTGCTTGTCCCTTTCATTATTCACAATACCGCGCCACCTCGCCCGAATTGATCGATCGCTTCATCGACGCGTTTCCGCTGGCGATTCTCACATCGCATGAAGAAGGCCGTTTCTTTTCCAGCCACATTCCCCTCTTGCGCCAGGCAGACGGCTCGCTGTTCGGCCATGTGGACGGCGCCAACCCCCAGTTTCGCGGCCAGGGTGAAATCCGTTGCCAGATCATCTTCACAGGACCGTCCGCCTATATTCCGCCTGAGGCGTACGTCTCTTCTCAGCTACCGACCTGGAATTACCTCGCCGTGCACATGCAGGCCATCGTCCGCGTGTCCGAGAACGCTCCTCAGAACCTCGAGATCCTGCAGCAAACGGCCCAGCGACTGGCCACCGGCGATCGGAGCTATCACGTCGATCCTGCCGACCCCAGGGTCCTCAAGAACCTGCCGCACATACGCGGCCTGAGCATTCACCCGATCTGCGTGGAGGGGCGTTTCAAGCTGTCCCAGGACAAGACCGCCCCCGATGCCTCGGCCGCGCTGAACCATCTGCTGTCCCAGAGCCTCGACGAGCACCGTGACCTGCTGACCGAGCTGTTGACCACCGCCCCCTTGCATCCCATCGAGGCTTGACCATGCCCATCGTACGTATAGAAGACCCCGTGCACCGGACGCCTGAAACACGTCAGGCGATCATCGAAACGGTTTACCGCTGCCTGCGCCATGTATTCAAGGTCAGTGACGAGGAGTTGCAAGCGCGTTATCACACCTACGCCCCACACGATTTCCGCAGCCCAGGGGACTGCGACGCCTTCCTGCAGGTCGAGATCACCGTCTTCAAAGGGCGCACGCTCAACACCAAGCGTCGGCTGTACCAGGCCATAAGCCAGGCGTTGTCGGAGCAGCTCCATCTGCCGATAGAGGCTGTGCTGATCCTGCTCGATGAGCGTGAGGGCGAAAACTGGGGAATGCGCGGCGGCATACCCGCGTGCGAAATCGACTTCGGTTATGCCATCGATATCTGACAGCGACGCAGGCTTTTCAGGCAGACAAACAGAAACGGCGCCCGAAGGCGCCGTTTCTATTCGAAGCGCCTGTTACTTGCGCTTCATCGACAGGAAGAACTCGTCGTTGGTCTTGGTCTGCTTGAGCTTGTCGACCAGGAACTCGACGGCGGCGATCTCGTCCATCGGGTGCAGCAGCTTGCGCAGGATCCACATGCGCTGCAGTTCGTCGTCGGCGGTCAGCAGCTCTTCGCGACGGGTACCGGAGCGGTTGATGTTGATGGCCGGGAACACGCGCTTCTCGGCAATGCGGCGATCCAGTGGCAGCTCCATGTTGCCCGTGCCCTTGAACTCCTCGTAGATCACCTCGTCCATCTTCGAGCCGGTCTCGACCAGCGCGGTGGCGATGATGGTCAGCGAGCCGCCCTCCTCGATGTTACGCGCAGCACCGAAGAAGCGCTTCGGCTTCTCCAGGGCATGGGCGTCCACACCACCGGTCAGCACCTTGCCCGAGCTCGGAATGACGGTGTTGTAGGCGCGTGCCAGACGGGTAATGGAGTCGAGCAGGATGACCACGTCCTTCTTGTGCTCGACCAGGCGCTTGGCCTTCTCGATCACCATCTCGGCGACTTGCACGTGGCGGGTCGGCGGCTCGTCGAAGGTCGAGGCGACCACTTCGCCGCGCACGGTACGCTGCATCTCGGTCACTTCTTCCGGGCGCTCGTCGATCAGCAGGACGATCAGGTGGCACTCGGGGTTGTTACGCGTGATGTTGGCCGCGATGTTCTGCAGCATGATGGTCTTGCCCGCCTTCGGCGGCGCGACGATCAGACCACGCTGGCCCTTGCCGATCGGTGCACACAGGTCGATCACGCGACCGGTGAGGTCTTCGGTGGAACCGTTGCCGGCTTCCATCTTCAGACGCTTGTTCGGGAACAGGGGGGTCAGGTTCTCGAAGAGAATCTTGTTCTTGGCGTTTTCCGGACGGTCGAAGTTGATGGTGTCGACCTTCAGCAGCGCGAAGTAGCGCTCGCCTTCTTTCGGTGGGCGGATCTTGCCCACGATGGTGTCGCCGGTACGCAGGTTGAAGCGGCGGATCTGGCTGGGCGAGACATAGATGTCGTCCGGGCCGGCCAGGTAAGACGCATCGGCGGAACGCAGGAAACCGAAACCATCCTGGAGAATCTCCAGCACGCCGTCACCCGAGATCTCTTCGCCGCTCTTCGCGTGTTTTTTCAGCAGGGAGAAAATCACGTCCTGCTTGCGCGAACGGGCCATGTTTTCGATGCCCATCTGTTCGGCCATTTCCAGCAGATCGGTAATCGGCTTTTGCTTGAGTTCAGTCAGGTTCATAAGGGGAGTGACGTAATCATGTAAGAAGGGAGGATTAAGCTTCTGGCTTAATGAAGCCGCGCCGCAAGAAGGCGACAGGATCGCGTACTGATTCGAATTGGGGGTGCATCGGCGACGGCGTGCAGAGGGCACTGGAGAAACAGTGCGAGGCCGAATGTATCACTTGCTTTTTTCGACGTCTAGTGATTTGCAAAAGAAAAGCCCCGGAAATTCCGGGGCTTTTTCATCGCTCGCGCCTGCCTTACAGGTGGGCGTCGAGGAACGCTGCCAGTTGCGACTTGGACAGGGCACCCACTTTGGTGGCTTCGACGTTGCCGTTCTTGAACAGCATCAGCGTCGGGATGCCGCGCACACCGTGCTTGGCAGGGGTTTCCTGGTTTTCGTCGATGTTCAGCTTGGCGACGGTCAGCTTGCCTTGGTAGGTGGAGGCGATGTCGTCCAGCACGGGGGCGATCATCTTGCAGGGGCCGCACCATTCGGCCCAGTAGTCGACCAGTACCGGACCTTCGGCCTTCAGCACTTCGGACTCGAAGGTGGCATCGGTGACGTATTTGATCAGATCGCTCATGGATATCTCCATATCATAGGCAAGAAAAAACGTGACCCATCATAGCCGCACCGGCGCGCTACAGGAAGCTGCGGGCGATTGGCTGTCACTATGGAAGCGCTTGATCCCGTCAATCGGTGCCGACTGCCAGGCGTCGCCGGGGCGCATGACGTTGCCTCCCATCAACGCAGATCACGTCGCGCGTTGGCGCGCGGCGTGGATCGTGGCACGATTGTCGGGTAATCGACCGAGAACCTCGAGATCATGCCGCATACCAAAGCGAAGAACCTGTCCCTGATCGCCGCCATCGACCTTGGCTCCAACAGCTTCCACATGGTCGTGGCCAAGGCCCACCTCACCGAGATCCGCATTCTCGAGCGACAGGGCGAGAAGGTTCAGCTGGCCGCCGGCATCGGCGAGGACCGCCTGCTCAGCGAAGAGGCCATGCAACGCGGCCTCGACTGCCTGAAGCGGTTCGCCCAACTGATCAATGGCCTGCCCGATGGCGCCGTCAGGATCGTCGGCACCAACGCCCTGCGCGAGGCCCGCAACCGGGCCGAATTCATTCACCGCGCCGAAGCCATCCTCGGCCACCCGGTCGAGGTCATCTCCGGCCGTGAAGAGGCGCGCCTGATCTATCTGGGCGTCTCGCATACCCTCGCCGATACCCCCGGCAAGCGCCTGGTCGCCGACATCGGCGGCGGCAGCACCGAATTCATCATTGGCCAACGGTTCGAGCCCTTGCTGCGCGAGAGCCTGCAGATGGGCTGCGTGAGCTTCACGCAGCGTTATTTCCGCGATGGCAAGATCACCCCGGCGCGCTACGCCCAGGCCTACACCGCCGCGCGTCTGGAGCTGATGAGCATCGAGCACGGCCTGCACCGGCTGGGCTGGGACGAGGCCATCGGGTCGTCCGGCACCATTCGCGCCATCGGTGCGGCCATCAAGGCCGGTGGTCAGGGTGCGGGCGAAGTCAACGCACCGGGCCTGGCCTGGCTCAAACGCAAGCTGTTCAAGCTCGGCGAGACCGACAAGATCGACTTCGATGGGGTCAAGCCGGACCGCCGCGCGATCTTCCCGGCCGGGCTGGCGATTCTCGAAGCCATCTTCGATGCGCTGGAGTTGCAGCAGATGACCCACTGCGACGGCGCGCTGCGCGAGGGCGTGCTGTACGACCTGCTCGGCCGCCACCACCATGAGGACGTGCGTGAGCGCACCCTCAGCTCCCTGATGGAGCGCTACCATGCCGACCAGCAGCAAGCTGAACGCGTCGAGCGCAAGGCCCTGCATGCGTTCGACCAGGTCGCCGCGGCCTGGGGCCTGGAGGAAGGCAACTGGCGCGACCTGCTGAGCTGGGCAGCCAAGGTGCACGAGATCGGGCTGGACATCGCGCACTACCACTACCACAAGCACGGCGCCTACCTGATCGAGCACTCCGACCTGGCCGGGTTCTCGCGCGAGGACCAGCAGATGCTCGCGCTGCTGGTGCGAGGCCATCGACGCAACATCCCCAAGGACCGTTTCGCCGAGTTCGGCGAGGAAGGCGCGACCCTGATCCGTCTGTGCGTGCTGCTGCGTTTCGCCATCCTCTTCCACCACATCCGTGGGACCCAGCAGATGCCCACGGTCGAACTGCACCCTGGGCATGATCAGCTGGACGTGGTGTTCCCGGACGGCTGGCTGGAGCAGAACCAACTGACCCAGGCCGACTTCGCCAACGAGGCGCAGTGGCTGGCCCGGGTCGGTTTCGTGCTCAACGTACGCTGAGCACCGGGTTGCTCAGGCGCTCGAGCAGGGTGGCCTGGGCATTGCGCGGGTTCTGGTTGCCGGTGGGGGTGCTGCGTACGTAGCGACCGTCGGGCTGCAGGATCCAGGCGTGGGTGTTGTCGGTCAGGTAGCTCTCCAGCTCCTTCTTGACGCGCATGATCAGCTTCTTGCCCTCGACCGGGAAGCAGGTCTCGACACGCTTGTCGAGGTTGCGCTCCATCCAGTCGGCACTGGACAGGAACATCTGCTCCTCACCGCCATTGAGGAAGTAGAACACCCGTGTGTGCTCCAGGAAGCGGCCGACGATCGAGCGCACCTGGATGTTGTGCGACACGCCCGCGACCCCCGGCCGCAGGCAGCACATGCCACGCACCACCAGGTCGATGCGCACGCCGGCCTGACTGGCCTTGTACAGGGCGCGGATGATCTTGGCATCGGTCAGCGAGTTGAACTTGGCGATGATGTGCGCCGGCTTGCCGTCCACCGCGAACTGGGTCTCGCGCGCGATCATGTCGAGCATGCCCTTCTTCAGGGTGAACGGCGCGTGCAGCAGCTTCTTCATGCGCAGGGTCTTGCCCATGCCGATCAGCTGGCTGAACAGCTTGCCCACGTCCTCGCACAGCGCATCGTCGGACGTCAGCAGGCTGTAGTCGGTGTAGAGGCGTGCGTTGCCGGCGTGGTAGTTGCCGGTGCCCAGGTGGGCGT
Organism: Pseudomonas entomophila; assembly: GCF_013523165.1. Classification (GTDB taxonomy): domain Bacteria; phylum Pseudomonadota; class Gammaproteobacteria; order Pseudomonadales; family Pseudomonadaceae; genus Aquipseudomonas; species Aquipseudomonas entomophila_A. The sequence goes on along the minus strand of NZ_JAAMQI010000004.1, from coordinate 10,977 downwards.
AGCGCACGATGTCGCCTGCCTCGCGGCGCAGGATCAGCATCATCTTGGCGTGCGTCTTGAAACCGACCACGCCGTAGATCACCACCGCGCCCGCCGCTTGCAGGCGGCTGGCCATCTGCAGGTTGGACTCCTCGTCGAAGCGTGCGCGCAGCTCGATGACTGCGGTCACTTCCTTGCCGTTACGCGCGGCGTCGACCAGGGCATCGACGATTTCCGAGTTGGCACCACTGCGGTACAAGGTCTGGCGTACCGCCAGCACGTGAGGGTCCTTGGCAGCCTGGCGCAGCAGGTCGACCACCGGCGTGAACGACTCGAAGGGGTGCATCAGCAGCACGTCCTGCTTGCTGATGACGCTGAAGATGTTGTCGGCGTTCTGCAGCAGTTTCGGGATGGCCGGCGTGAACGGCATGTATTGCAGTTCAGGATGGCTGTCCAGGCCAGTGATGCTGAACAGGCGCGTCAGGTTGACCGGGCCGTTGACCTGGTACAGCTCGCTCTCGCTCAGGTTGAACTGCTTGAGCAGGTAGTCGGACAAGTGCTTGGGGCAGGTATCGGCGACTTCCAGGCGCACGGCATCGCCGTAGCGGCGCGAGAACAGCTCACCGCGCAACGCGCGGGCCAGGTCCTCGACGTCCTCGGAGTCCAGCGCCAGGTCGGCGTTACGGGTCAGTCGGAACTGGTAGCAGCCCTTGACCTTCATGCCCTGGAACAGGTCGTCGGCGTGCGCATGGATCATCGACGACAGGAACACGTGGTTGGCGCCTGGCCCACCGACCTCTTCCGGTACGCGGATCACGCGGGGCAACAGCCGTGGCGCCGGGATGATGGCCAGGCCCGAGTCGCGCCCGAAAGCGTCGACGCCTTCCAGTTCGACGATGAAGTTCAGGCTCTTGTTGACCAGCAAGGGGAACGGGTGCGTCGGGTCGAGGCCGATCGGGGTGATGATCGGCGCGATCTCGTCGCGGAAATAGCGGCGCACCCAGGTCTTGAGCTTGGGTGTCCAGTAGCGCCGACGGATGAAGCGGATCTGATGCTTTTCCAGCTCGGGCAGCAGCACGTCGTTGAGGATCGCGTACTGCCGATCGACCTCAAAGTGCACCAGTTCGCTGATCCGCGCCATGGCCTGATGGGGTTGCAGGCCGTCGGCACCGGCCTGCTCGCGGGCGAAGGCGATCTGCTTCTTCAGGCCCGCGACACGGATTTCGAAGAACTCGTCCAGGTTGCTGGAAAAGATCAGCAGGAACTTCAAGCGCTCGAGCAGCGGATACGACTCGTCCAGCGCCTGTTCGAGCACGCGGATGTTGAACTGCAGCTGCGACAGCTCGCGATGAATGTACAGACTGCTGTCGTCGAGCCCCGGAATGGCGATGGCCGGTGCAGGCGCCGGAGGCGGCACTGCGGTGTCCAGAGGGGCTTCGGAAACGGGCAGGTCTGGAGGCGTCTCCACCAGCTCGGTAGGCACCGCGCGGGCTTCCTTGGGGTCGAACGGTGTCGGCACTTCGTTATTCATCAGTCGTTCCTGTAGGGCCTTACTGCCCTTTCAACAGTTGAGCGGCACGCACGGCGAAGTAGGTGAGAATGCCATCGGCACCGGCCCGCTTGAAAGCGGTCAGCGACTCGAGAATGACCGCCTCGCTCAGCCAGCCATTCTGGATGGCGGCCATGTGCATGGCGTATTCACCGCTGACCTGGTAGGCGAACACCGGCACGCGGAACTCGGTCTTGACCCGATGGACGATGTCCAGGTACGGCATGCCTGGCTTGACCATGACCATGTCGGCGCCCTCGGCCAGGTCGGTCGCGACCTCGTGCAGGGCTTCGTCGCTGTTGGCCGGGTCCATCTGGTACGACGCCTTGTTGGCCTTGCCCAGGTTGGCAGCCGACCCCACCGCGTCGCGGAAAGGACCGTAGTAGGCACTGGCGTACTTGGCCGAGTAGGCCATGATGCGCACGTTCACGTGGCCGGCCAGCTCCAGGGCTTCGCGGATGGCTTGCAGGCGGCCGTCCATCATGTCCGACGGTGCGACCATCTGCGCACCGGCGTCGGCGTGGGACAAGGCTTGGCGGACCAGTGCGTCGACGGTGATGTCGTTCTGCACGTAACCCTCGTCGTCGAGGATGCCGTCCTGGCCGTGCGTAGTGAAGGGGTCGAGCGCGACGTCGGTGATCACGCCCAGTTCAGGGAAGCGCGCACGCAGGGCACGGGTGGCTCGCTGGGCGATACCGTCGGGGTTCCAGGCTTCGGCGCCGTCGAGGGTCTTCTTCTCCAGCGGGGTGACCGGGAACAGCGCCAGCGCGGGGATCCCCAGCGCAACCCATTCTTCGGCCGCCTCGAGCAGCAGGTCGATCGACAGGCGTTCGACGCCGGGCATGGAAGCGACCTCTTCACGGCGACCTTCGCCATCGAGCACGAACACCGGCAGGATGAGGTCATCGACCGTCAGCACGTTCTCGCGCATCAGGCGACGGGAAAAGTCGTCCCGGCGATTGCGACGCAGGCGAGTGGCAGGGAACAGACGGTTGGCGGGGGTAAAGCTCACGGCAAACTCCTGAGCCCGCGCAGGCGGGCTAGCGCGACAGTTATAGGCGTCCATTATGACGCCTGCGTTACAGATCTGATCAACCTTGCGACCCATGGACGCAGGGATTGTCCCACGGAAGTCGTTCACGTCGAGACACATTTGGACACTTTCACGAATGCCTGCGAAGGGGTAGGCTGCGCGTTCATTTCGCCAGCACCTACGCCATGCTTCAACAATTCCTGCAGGATTTTGGCTATTTTGCCCTGTTCCTCGGCACGTTCTTCGAAGGCGAGACCATTTTGGTCCTCGCAGGCTTCCTTGCGTTCCGCGGATACATGGACATCAACCTGGTGGTGCTGACGGCCTTCTTCGGCAGCTATGCCGGCGACCAGCTGTGGTATTTCCTCGGCCGCAGCCGTGGCCGCAGCCTGCTGGCACGCAAGCCGAGCTGGCAGGCGGCGGGCGATCGTGCGCTGGAGCACATCCGGCGTCACCCGGACATCTGGGTGCTGAGCTTTCGCTTCGTCTACGGCCTGCGCACCGTCATGCCAGTGGCCATCGGCCTGTCGGGCTACCCTCCCCGTCGATACCTGCTGCTCAACGGGATTGGCGCGGCGGTCTGGGCCATTGCCCTGGGGGCGGCGGCCTATCACTTCGGCGCCATTCTCGAAGGCTTGCTGGGCAGCGTGAAGAAGTACGAGCTGTGGGTGCTGGGCGGGTTGCTGCTGATCGGTATCCTGCTGTGGATCCGTCGGCGCTTCCGTACCGTGCGCGCCGAGCGCAAGGCGGCGGCCGAGGCCAAGGCCGCGCAGGCGGTCACGCCTCAGGACGAGCCACCCGAACAGCGCCCTTGAGCACGCCCTCTCTGCTGACGCTCGCCTGAGAACCGGCCGCCGTTCTCTTTCAGGCCCTTGGCACGAAGACATCCGTGGCACACACGGTGGCATGCCTTGAGCGTGCGTATCTGCCACACTGTCGTCATCGATGCCTCGACCTTGGAGAAACGAGCATGCAGAAGAAGATCGCGGTGATCTTGTCGGGTTGTGGCGTCTACGACGGCGCTGAAATCCACGAAAGCGTCATTACCCTGCTACGCCTCGATCAGCGCGGCGCACAGGTCCAGTGTTTCGCACCCGATATCGACCAGAAGCACGTCATCAACCACCTGACCGGCGAACAAACCCCAGGCGCGCGCAACGTATTGGTGGAGTCGGCACGCATCGCGCGTGGCCAGGTCAAGGACCTGCGCGAAGCCAAGGCCGATGAGTTCGACGGCCTGATCGTGCCAGGTGGCTTCGGGGCCGCCAAGAACCTGTCCGATTTCGCGGAGAAAGGCGCCGACTGCAGCGTGCAGCCCGAGGTACTGGCCTTCATCAAGGCCTTTGCAGAGCAGCGCAAGCCGGTGGGCCTGATGTGCATTGCGCCGGCTTTCGCGGCGAAGATCTATGGTGAAGGCGTCGTGTGCACGATCGGCAACGACGCCGAGACCCTTGCCGCCTTGGTGAAGATGGGCGCCACGCACGAAGAATGCGACGTGCACGACATCGTCGAGGACACCGAGCGGAAGTTGGTCACCACCCCCGCCTACATGCGCGCCCAGTCGATCAGCGAAGCGGCGGCGGGCATCTACAAGCTGGTCGACCGGGTACTGGACCTGACCCACGCTGACTGGTGAAGACCACCGGCAGCTTGCTGGAGGCCCCGGAAATGGGCTGGCGTCAGGCACCCGCCTGACGCAGCAGCCGCGTCAGGATGCGATCCAGCGCATTGGCGAACGCCTGCTTCTCCCGCTCGCCATAGGGCGCCTGCCCTCCTCCGACCTGGCCTTGCTCGCGCAACTCGGTGAACAGATTGCGCACGGCCAGGCGGTCGCCCATGTTCCGCTCATCGAACTCTCGGCCACGCGGGTCCAGGGCAGCGACGCCCTTCTTGATCAACCGATCGGCCAGGGGTACATCGCTGCAGATCGCCAGCTCGCCGGGCAAGGCGTTGTCGACCAGGTAATCGTCCGCGGCATCCATGCCACTGGGCACGACGATCAGGCGCACGCAGGTCAGTGTGGGCTTGGCCAGGGCCTGGCCAGCGACCATCACCACCTCCAGCTTGCGCTTGAGGGCGAACTTGATCACCAAGTCCTTGGCGGCTTTCGGGCAGGCATCGGCGTCGATCCAGATACGCATGGACAAGGTCATCCTGGAAAAAGGGCCAGAGAGTATCGCCTGACAGCAAGGTCTGCTTCAAACGACGGGCAGCGCAGGGTGCAGTGGCGCCGAGGCGACACTGTTCGAGCGACGTGATGGAGCTCCTGAACTCGGCAACCGCTCAGATCAGGCCTTCTTCCTCGTCTTCCTTGATCAGGGTGGTCAGGCTCCCCAGTGCCCTGCGCGCGTGCGAACGGCTGAGCAGCTTGGCCTGCGCCCCCGGCGGCAGATCGGTGATGCTGAAGACGCCTTTGGCCGTCAGGACCTCGATCAGGTCCTCCAGCACCCGGATCATGTCCAGGTCGCTCTGCTTGAGCTGCTTGAGGCTGTTCTCCACGACGTCGTCGGCGAACCAGTCCTGAATCTCGGCATGGTCGGGCGGCAGTGTTTCGGTGGACTCGGCGTACGGCGCAGCTTCCACACGCAGCAGCCGACCTCCGGCGTCGCGTTGCACGTAGAACATGGGGTGTTCCCTCATCACGATGATGCTTCTTGGTAGATCGCAGCATAGGCAAAGTTCACCCACTTCGCCGGCCCGAGGCGCGAGTATGCGCTGCGGGCGGCGAGAGGCAAACCCTGCACTTCACGGTGGCCGGACAAGGCCACCGTGAAGGCGTGGATCAGCTGTTGGAGTTATCGATCTTGATGGTCGGGTCGGCACCGCTGATCAACGAGTTGATGCTGGAGGTCGACCAGTTGACGCCTTCGAGCTTGATCGACACGTCGGCGTTGGCCAGGCCACCCGCTGCGTTGAGCTTGCCCTCGCTGCTGACCTGCAAGGTCGAGCTGCCATCGACCGTGCTGATCTTCAGGAAGTTGTCGATGGTGCTGGCCTTCTCGCCCTGCAACAGGTCACGCAGGTCGATACGGTCGCCTTCACTGGCCTTGAAGTCCTTGATCACGTCGTTGCCTGTGTCACCTGCCCTCCAGATGAAGGTGTCGGCACCCGCACCGCCGATCAAGGTGTCGTTACCCTTGCCGCCGATGAGGATGTCGTCGCCGTCACCGCCGTCCAGCAGGTCGTTGCCATTACCGCCCAGCAGGATGTCGTTGCCTTTGCCGCCATACAGTTTGTCGTCACCGCCCTGGCCGAACAGGATGTCGTTGCCGTTGCCGCCGTTAAGGATGTCACCCCCGTCGTTGGTCCCGGACAGGTCGAACTCACTGTAGTGCTCAGATACGTACTTGTGCATGAGCTGCGCAGTCACGTCGCCGCTGTCCACGCCCAGTTTGTTGGCCACATAGCCCTGAATGGCCTCGACCCCGGTACCCGCCACCGAGTTGAAGGTGACCAAGTCGCCGAACAGGATGTCGTTGCCATCGCCGCCGTTGATCGTGTCATTGCCAGGCACGGTGGTTTCGGTGTGACCGAGAATGGCATCGGCCAACTTGCTCGGGTCTATGTTGGTCTGCGGCTTTTGGTCCGAGTCGTAGGGTTTCAGATCGCTGACGCTGACCTCGTTATTCAGACCGATCGCTTCGACGTTGGACAGCCCCGATAGCAACTTGAACGTGCTCTGCGAGTTGCTCAGTGTCGCGTCATCGGTGGTGCTGCCAGTTCCCGCACGACCCGACAGTTCATATCCACCATTACCTTCGGCATGAAGCTCGCCAGTCAGCACCGTTTTCATGTAAGAGCCAAAGAGCGTGTACGCCCTAGAGGCCACCGTCAGCACACCACTGTCGACGCTGACGTACGTGTTGTTGTCCAGGTATCGGCCGGCGATGGAGCCACCCGATTGATACCCATTGCCGCTCAGATAGGTATCCATGGCAACACCCGAAGAACCCAACGTGGGATTGGTATTTTCGTTGGTCTGATAGAACGTCGGCTTCCCATCGGTTATGAAGTAGGTCTGGTTACTGCCCGTGTTGCCGGCATTCTTGAGGCTCTGGAACCAGTTGGCCGTAGTCTTGAACGCATCTTCGTAGTTGGTACCGCCACCTGACGTCATGTTGGCCAGCGCATTCTTCAACGTGGTCAGGCCGGCGTCATTGAGTGTCACCGAAACATTGCTCTTGACCTGGGTGGCAAAGTCTACCAGCAGGATATTCACCGTTCCGGACATCGAACCTTTCACACTGTCCGTCAGCGTCTTGAACACCGATTCCAGCGAACTTTTCGCCGCATCCACACCCGACTGTCCCATGCTGCCCGAGGTATCGACGATGAAGGCGATGTTGTAGTCCTTGCCCGCCACGACATGCAGACCCGTGACGTCACCCACGACGATGTCGCTGCCCGTACTGCCCGTGTAGTTATCGTTGTCGGTCGTCAGGTTGGTCGCGGTGTAGCTGTCCGCATAAACGGTGACCTTGAGCGTACCTTCAGTCGTGGCCGTACTGCCGCCAACGCTTTCGGAGGACACCGAGGTGACCTTCACGTCGAACTGACCCGAGTAGTAAGCCGGCGGCTTGATGGTCAGGTTGGACAGGCTCCAGCCTGTCACATCGACGGCCGTAGCGCCGACCGTGACGCTGTGACCGGCGTTGTCGCTGACCACGGCGCCCGCTGGAATACCGCTGAGCTTGACGCTCAGGCTCTCGGAGCCATCAGTGTCGGTCAGTGCCGTACTGATGCCCACCAGTTTGACGCTGCCGTTTTCAGGCCCTTCGTTGAGCTTGTAGCCATCGTAATAGGTCTGGCCGCTGGCGTTGGTGTGCAGGTCCGACGTGCTCAGGCCCGCGCCGGCCATGTCGGCGACACTTTGGTACATCGGGATGTTGGTGCTGCTCAGGTCGGTGACCCCACCGCTACCGACCTTGATGTTCAGGTCATAGCTGCCGGGGCCCGACTGGTTGGCGTGGTAGACCTCGATCGGGTAGTAGCCGCTGGTAGTCGGGGTGAAGCTGCCCGAAATGCTGCCGCCGCCGCCCCAGGTCGCGTTGACCACGCCCTTGCCACCGATGGTGACGTACAGGCTGTCGTCCGCCACGCCGCTGAAGGTGTACACCTTGCCTGCTTCCAGGTACAGCAAGCCCGACGTCTTAGAGCCGGTCTGGGCCGTCACGCTGCTGTCGGACTGCACGTTCGTCGTGGTTTCGCTGCGGTTGGCAGTGCCGGAGTTGGCGAACACGGTCTTGAGCGCTTCGCCAGTGATGCCGTTGCCGTCACTCCCGAGGCCCTTGAGGGTGGTCCAGGACTCTTTGGTCAGGCCCAGCGAGTTGACGTTGTTGCTGGCGATGCTCAGGGTCGGCTTGTCCGCCACCGGTGCGATGTCGATCTTCATCGTCGCTTCGGTACCGACGTTGGTCCCGTCGAACGGCTTGAACTTGACCTGCGCGTAGTCGGCCTGCTTGTTGCCGACACCCGAGCCGCCATAACCGTCGACGCCCGACTGGTTGGCCAGCGGCACGAACTTCAGGTAGCCCTTGCCGATGTCCGCCTGGCTGACCGTCTGGTTCAGCGTGACGTCCACCCATGCCGTGCCGTTGAAGAACTTCAACGCACCCAGGTCCGGCAGCTTGGTGATGCTCACGCTCAGGCCGGTGTTGCCATCGGCGTCCGTGACCTTGAAGTTGTCCCAGGCGAAGACGTAGTCGGTGTCCTCGATACCCGTGACCGCGCCGCCGGTGGACACTGGTGCGTTGTCGTTGTCGATGATCGTCGTGGTGACGCTGGACTTGCTGGCGTCGATCGCCAGGTTCTCGAAGCCACCACCGGTTGCGCTGGCGACCTTGACGACGAAGTTCTCCGCACCTTCGACCAACTGGTCGTCGATGGTCTTGATGTCGAAGCCCACGCTGCTGGCGTTGGCCGGGATCTTCACGGTGGTGACACCGGTGTAGTCCTGGCCGTTGGTGGCGGTGCCACTGTAGGTCAGCGTGACCGTGACGTCGCTCTTCGACGGGTTGCTCAGGGCCAGCGTGTAGTGCGCTGTCCCACCTTCGATCACCGAGGCATCGCCGCTGAGGGTCAGGCTGGTCAGGTCGCCCTGGCCGGCCGGCTCGTCGGTGACCGTGGTGGTACGGGTCTCGCCGCCCAGCGTGAGCTTCTCGAAGTTATCGCCACCGCTGACCGAGGCCAGCTTGTTGACGATGTCTGCCTGCCCACCCACGTAGGCGTCGTCCTTGGCGACGATGGTCACGGTGCCCGTGGTGCTGCCGGCGGCGACCTTGAGCAGGGTACCGTCGGTGAGGGTGAAGGTCAGACCGTTGTGGCCGCCTACAGGCAAGCCTTGAGCGTTGCTCAGAGTCACGGTGTAGGTGACCTGGCCGCCTTCGGTGACGGTGGTCTTGTCGGCGGTCAGGGTCGCCACGACCTCGTTGATCGTGTCGCTGATCTGCACGGTGGCGCTGCTGTTGATGTCGAGGTTCTCGAACGACTTGCCGACCACGGCAGCGTCCTTGACGCTCAGGGTCAACGCACCTGCATCCTTGAACACGTCCTCGCCCTGGACAGGCGCCTTGTAGATCGCCTGGGTCTGGCCGGCGTCGATGACGACCTGCGCACCGTTGCTGAGCGTCACGGTGAGCGGCTGGTCGAGCTTCTGGCTGACCTGGATGGTGAACGACGGCTGTTCGGCTTCGGTGACGTCGCCATTGCTGACGATGGTCACCGAGACCTTGTCGCCCTGGTTGGTGGAGCCCGTCGTACCGCTGCCTGGCTCGTCCTTCACCGAAGTGAAGACTTCGTCCTGGCTCATGGTCAGTTTTTCGAAGATGTCGCCACCTGCCACGGTGACCAGCTTGTTGACGATGGTGGCGTGGCCGCCGATGAAGACATCGTCCGGCGCGGTGACCTGCGTACTGCCCGTCGCGCTGCCGGCAGCCAGGAACACCTTGGTGCCGTCGGACAGGGTGAAGGTCAGGCCACTGTGGCCGCTGACCGGCAGCCCTTGAGCGTTGGTCAGGGTCACGGTGTAGTTGAACGTATTGCCTTCGATCACCGACGTCTTGTCGACCGTCAGGGTCGCGATCACTTCGCTGACCGTGTCGCTGATCTGCACGGTGGCCGCATCGCCCAGTTGCAGGTTCTCGAACGTCTTGCCGACGACTGCAGCGTCCTTGATGCCAACGGTCAGCGAGCCGGCGTCCTTGAAGACGTCCTCGCCTTGGATAGGCGCCTTGTACTGGACCTGGGTCTGGCCGGCGGCGATGACGACACTGGCGCCGTTGGTCAGGGTGACGGTGAGGTCGCGATCCAGGGCCTGGCTCACCTTGACGGTGAAGGCAGGCGGCTGCGACTCGTCCACATCGCCGTTGCTGGTGATGGTGATCAGTACCTTGTCGCCCTGGTTTGTGGAGCCTGTCGTGCCCGAGCCTGGCTCGTCAGTGACGGTCGTGGTCCGGGTTTCGCCGCCCAGGGTCAACTTCTCGAAGTTGTCGCCGCCGCTGACCGAGACCAGCTTGTTGACGATGTCCGCCTGGCCACCGGTGTAGACGTCGTCCTTCGCCACCAGGGTCGCGGTGCCAGTGGTGCTGCCAGCCGGGACTTTGACCACGGTGCCGTCGGTCAAGGTGAAGCTCAGGCCGTTATGGCCGGTGACCGGCAAGCCTTGGGCGTTGGTCAGGGTCACGGTGTAGGTGACCTGGCCGCCTTCGGTGACGGTGGTCTTGTCGGCGGTGAGCGTCGCAACAACTTCGTTGATGGTGTCGGTGATCTGCAACGTTGCTGGGGTGGTGCTCAGCTGCAGGTTCTCGAAGCCTTTGCCACCGGCATCGACTGCGCTCTGAACACCCAGCTTAACGGTTTCGCCGTCTTTGAAGACGTCGTCGCCCTGGGCTGCCAGGGTGTAAGTGGCCGTGGTCGAGCCCGCTTTCACAGTCACGGTAGCGCCGTTGCTGAGGGTAACGTTGAGGTCACGCTCCAGCACACGGTTAGTAGTGACGGTGAAGGTCGCCGACTGGTTCTCGGTGACGCTGGTCTGGTCGGCGGTGATGCCGACGGTGACCAGGTCGCCGCCATTCAAGGTGCCAGTACCGCCTGGATTGCCAGGGGTGCCTGGCTCGTCGGTGACGGTCGTGGTGCGGGTTTCGCCGCCCAGCGTCAATTTCTCGAAGTTGTCGCCACCGCTGACCGAGACCAGCTTGTTGACGATGTCCGCTTGGCCGCCAACATAGGCGTCGTCTTTCACCACGATGGTCGCGGTGCCGGTGGTGGTGCCAGCCGGGACCTTGACCACGGTGCCGTCGGTCAAGGTGAAGCTCAGGCCGTTATGGCCGCTGACCGGCAAGCCTTGGGCGTTGGTCAGGGTCACGGTGTAGGTAACCTGGCCGCCTTCGGTGACAGTGGTCTTGTCCGCGGTCAGTGT
>NZ_JAAMQI010000049.1 GCF_013523165.1 Pseudomonas entomophila | reverse complement strand
TGTTCTGCGAGGTGGGGCTTCCTGGGCCAGCGAGGGAGGGGCTGGGCTGCTGAAATGGCGCAGGGTAAAAGGCACGGCGGGGCGGGTTTTATGGGCCCTGCGGGCCCAATCGCGGCACAGGGGCCGCTCCTACAGGGACCGCGCTTGCCTGCTTTATCCGAGTGCGGCTAGGGAGCTCTTGCCAAAGTACCCGTACGCTGACAAAGAGGCGCCGCAGTCCCCTGCAGGAGCGGCCCCTGTGCCGCGATCGGGCCTGCAAAGCCCGCAAAACCAGCTACTTCGCCCTTTCAGGCTGCCCGCAAGAGCACAGCCCCACCCCCCCTCAATGCAACCGCTTGCGACACATCAACTGGGCCAATTTGGCCGCATCCGGCCGCTCGACGATGCCCTTCTCGGTCACGATCACGTCGATCAGGTCCGCCGGGGTGATGTCGAACACCGGGTTGAAGGCCTCGACCTGCGCCGCCACGCGCGTGCCGGCCACATCCAGCAGCTCGCTCTGGGCACGCTCCTCGAGCTCGATGTCTTCGCCGCTTTCCAGGTTCAGGTCGAGGGTGGAGCTGGGCGCCACCACCATGAAGCGCACGCCGTGGTGCATCGCCAGGACCGCCAGCTGGTAGGTGCCGATCTTGCTGGCCACATCGCCATTGGCGGCGATGCAGTCGGCGCCGACGATCACCCAGGTCAGGCCCTTGGTCTTCATCAGGTGGGCAGCGGCGGAGTCGGCGCTGACCACCACCGGGACCTGCTCGCCCGCCAGCTCCCAGGCCGTCAGCCGCGAGCCCTGCAACCAGGGCCGGGTCTCGCTGGCGAACACACGCTCGATCATGCCTTCCAGATAGGCCGCACGGATCACCCCCAGCGCGGTACCGAAGCCGCCGGTGGCCAAGGCCCCGGCGTTGCCATGGGTCAGCACCACCTGCTCGTTGCCCTGGTGCCGACGGATCAGGTCGACGCCGTGCTGGGCCATGGTCAGGTTGGCTTCGCGGTCGCTCTGGTGAATGGCGATGGCTTCGGCCTCCATGATCGCCAGCACGTCGTCGCCGTCACGCCGGCGCAGCAACCGCTCGCGCATGCGGTTCAGGGCCCAGAACAAGTTGGCGGCCGTGGGCCGGGCCTCGGCCAGCTGCTGGAAGTCCTCCTCCAGCGCCATCTCCCAGTCGCCGCCCTCGGCCAGGCGCTGGCGCAGCGCCAGCAGCAGCCCGTAGGCGGCGCTGATGCCGATGGCGGGTGCGCCGCGTACGGCCATGCCACGGATCGCCTCGGCCACGCTGTCGATGTCGGTGCAGGTCAGCCAGCTCTCGCGGGCTGGCAACAGGCGCTGGTCGAGCAGGTGCAAGGCGCCGTCTCGCCACTCGAGCGCCTGCACCTTTTCCGCCGCCAACAGTCGCTCGCGCATTGCCTCTCCCCGTCGTTCGAACATCAAAAGCCGACGATTATAGCGACCCTGGGCGATGGGCGCTCGGGTATACTGCGGCTCACGTCAAATCGCCCCAGGTACCCTACGCATGCCCAACGCCGCCCTGCCCCTCGACCTGCTGCTGTTGCCCGACTGGCTGGTGCCCGTCGAACCAGCCGGGGTGGTCTTGCGGGGCCAGGGGCTGGGGATTCGCGACGGCCTGATCGCCTGGGTCGGCCCCCGCGAGCAGGCACCGGTCGCGCACACCACGCGCGAGCTGCCAGGCTGCGTGCTGACGCCAGGCCTGGTCAACGCGCACGGGCATGCGGCGATGAGCCTGTTCCGCGGCCTGGCCGATGACCTACCGCTGATGACCTGGCTGCAGGACCACATCTGGCCGGCCGAGGCGCGCTGGGTCGACGAGGCCTTCGTGCGCGACGGCACCGACCTGGCCATCGCCGAGCAGCTCAAGGGTGGCATCACCTGCTTCGCCGACATGTACTTCTTCCCCCGCGAAGCCTGCGAACGGGTACACCGCAGCGGCATCCGGGCGCAGATCGCCGCCCCGCTGCTCGACTTCCCGATCCCTGGCGCGGCGACGCCCGACGAGGGCCTGCACGCGGCGGTCGAGCTGTACAGCGAGCTGCGCCACCACCCGCGCATCAGCATCGCCCTGGGCCCGCACGCCCCGTACACGGTCAGTGACCAGACACTGGAGAAGGTCCGGGTCATCGCCGACGAACTCGACGCCCCCATCCAGATGCACCTGCACGAGACCGCCGACGAGGTCGAGCGCGCCCTGGCCCAGCACGGTGAACGCCCGCTGGCGCGGCTGGCCCGTCTCGGCCTGCTGGGCCCGCGCCTGCAGGCCGTGCACGTGACCCAGGTCAGCGACGAGGACCTGGCCCTGCTGGTGGAGAGCAACACCAGCGTGGTGCATTGCCCGGAGTCCAACCTCAAGCTGGCCAGCGGCTTCTGCCCGGTGGAGCGGCTCTGGCAGGCCGGGGTCAACGTGGCCATCGGCACTGACGGCGCAGCCAGCAACAACGACCTGGACCTGCTCGGCGAAACCCGTACCGCCGCGCTGCTGGCCAAGGCCGTGGCCGGCTCGGCGACGGCGCTGGACGCCCACCGCGCCCTGCGCATGGCGACCCTCAACGGCGCCCGGGCGCTGGGCCTGGAGGCGGTCATCGGTTCGCTGGAGGTCGGCAAGGCGGCGGACCTCGTGGCCTTCGACCTGTCCGGGCTGGCGCAGCAACCGGTGCACGACCCGGTCTCGCAGCTGATCTACGCCACCGGCCGGGACTGCGTCCGGCACGTCTGGGTCGCCGGCCGGCAGTTGCTGGACGACCGTCGTCTGCTGCGCATGGACGAAGCCGCCTTGATCCAGACCGCGCGCGCCTGGGGCGAGCGCATCGGCGAACACCTTCATTGAGCGGCCGGCAGCGCTGGCTGCCGCCGCCCGACCCCTTGACATCGAAGTTTCAGAGGACCGTTCCATGAGCAACGTCGACCACGCCGAAATCGCCAAGTTCGAGGCCCTGGCCCACCGCTGGTGGGACCGCGAAAGCGAGTTCAAGCCCCTGCACGACATCAACCCGCTGCGGGTCAACTGGGTCGACGAGCGCGTCGGCCTGGCCGGCAAGCGGGTGCTGGACGTCGGTTGCGGCGGCGGCATCCTCAGCGAAGCGATGGCCCTGCGCGGCGCCACGGTCACCGGCATCGACATGGGCGAGGCGCCGCTGGCGGTGGCCCGCCTGCACCAGCTGGAGTCCGGCGTCGAGGTCGACTACCGGCAGATCACCGCCGAAGCCATGGCCGAGGAAATGCCAGGCCAGTTCGACGTGGTCACCTGCCTGGAGATGCTCGAGCACGTGCCGGACCCGTCCTCGGTGATCCGCGCCTGCCATCGCCTGGTCAAGCCCGGCGGTCAGGTGTTCTTCTCGACCATCAACCGCAACCCGAAGGCCTACCTGTTCGCCATCATCGGCGCCGAGTACATCATGAAGCTGCTGCCGCGCGGCACGCACGACTTCAAGAAATTCATCCGCCCGTCCGAGCTGGGCGTGTGGAGCCGCACGGCCGGCCTGACGGTCAAGGACATCGTGGGCCTGACCTACAACCCGCTGACCAAGCACTACAAGCTCAGCAACGACGTCGACGTCAACTACATGATCCAGACTTTGCGCGAGGAATGAGCATGCGTTTGCGAGCGGTACTTTTCGACATGGACGGCACCCTGCTCGACACGGCGCCGGACTTCATCGCCATCTGCCAGGGCATGCTCGCCGACCGCGGCCTGCCCCCGGTCGAGGACGCGCGCATTCGCGACGAGATCTCCGGCGGCGCGCGGGCGATGGTCGCGGCCACCTTCGGCCTGGACCCAGAGGCGCCGGCATTCGAAGCCTTGCGCCTGGAGTTCCTCGAGCGCTACCTGCGTGACTGCGCGGTGCACAGCCGGCTGTTCGATGGCATGGAGCAGCTGCTGGCCGACCTCGAGCACGGCAAGCTGCTGTGGGGCGTGGTGACCAACAAGCCGGTTCGCTTCGCCGAGCCGATCATGCAGCGGCTGGGGTTGGCCGAGCGTTCGGCGGTGCTGATCTGCCCCGACCACGTCACCCACAGCAAGCCGGACCCTGAGCCGGTGGCGCTGGCCTGCAAGACCCTGAACCTGGATCCGGGCAGCGTGCTGTTCGTCGGGGACGATCTGCGCGACATCCAGTCGGGCCGCGATGCCGGGACGCGGACGGCGGCGGTGCGGTACGGGTACATCCATCCGCAGGACAACCCCGATCACTGGGGAGCGGATGTGGTGGTGGATCGGCCGCAGGATCTGCGTCGGATCATTGATGGGGCGTTGTGTGGGTGCTGAGGGGGTGAGGTGATCGCTGGCAAGCTGGCAAGCCAGTGCGATTACCCAAGGGTGGCTGTCCTGTCCTGAAGATCCATGCTGCATTGCAATGGCTGATCTTGTGGGCCCTGCGGGCCCAATCGCGGCACTGGGGCCGCTCCTTGTATCTCGACTTTTGCCTCCTTGCAGGCCAAAGTTCTCGACTGATCATCGAGGGAAGGCCATGAAGCAGAGCCGCTCCTAGGGCATCGAGCCCGCATTGTAGATATGCTCGGGC
>NZ_JAAMQI010000048.1 GCF_013523165.1 Pseudomonas entomophila | reverse complement strand
CCACCCCACAACCCCCGTCGTCCCCCGCCGACCGGGGCTTTGCGGGTCGCAAAAAAACTGCCACAGTCATGGCACATCGCCTAGTCTGTGCTGGGTCAGGCGTTATCCAGGCCGTAAACGTCGCACACAAGGACCCCATGAAGGAACATCGGACGCTCGACACACCAAGGCTGCTCGGCATCATCTGGCCGTTCATCGCCGTGGTCGCGTTTCAGGTGCTGCTCGGCAGCCTGAGCCTCTACGCGCTGTCGGCCGTGCGTGCCTACGTGGCCGGTGAAAGCCTGTGGTCGAAAGGCCAGAAAGACGCCATCTATTACCTGAGCCTCTACGCCGACACCCACGACGACCGGATCTTCCAGAGCTACCAGCGCGCCATCGCCATCCCCCTGGGCGGCTACCAGCTGCGCAAGGCCATGGACCAGCCCGAGCCGGACCTCGACGCCGCGCGTGAGGGCATCCTGCTTGGCGGCAATCACCCGGCCGACGTCACCCGGGTGATCTGGTTCTACCGGTATTTCCGTGACGTCAGCTACATGGACCAGGCCATCGACAACTGGGAAGTGGGCGACAGCTACCTCATGGCGCTGAACCAGCTGGCCGGGCAGATGCGTCAGGCGTTCGCCGAAGGACCGGTCGATGCCGCCCGCATCGCCGACTGGAAAGCCCGGATCGCGGCCATCAACGACAATGTCACCCCGGCGGCCGTGGCGTTCAGCGACGCCCTGGGCGCCGGCTCGCGCACGCTGCTCAAGGTCCTGTTGCTGACCAACCTGGCCACTGCGCTGTTCCTGATCGCCCTGGCCTGGCGACGCTCGGCCAGGCTGCTGACGCAGCGCCAGGCGTTCGCCAACGCCCTGCAGGTGGAAAAGGAGCGTGCGCAGATCACCCTGGCCTCGATCGGTGATGCGGTGATCACCACCGATGTCGAAGGCAGCATCACCTACATGAACCCCGCCGCCGAGCAGCTCACCCACTGGAACGCCGAACACGCGCATGGCCTGCCCATGGCCGCGCTGTTCAGCCTGCTCGACGAACAGGCCGAGCAGGAGAGCCACAACCTGGTCGAGCAGGTGCTGTCCGGCAACCTGCGCGGCGGCACCGAGCACACGCGCTACATCCAGCGTCTGGATGGCAGCACCGTGTCGGTCAACCTGGTCGGCTCGCCGATCCTCACCGACGGCGTGACCAGCGGCACCGTGCTGGTGCTGCACGACATGACCCAGGAGCGGCAGTACATCGCCAACCTGTCCTGGCAGGCCACCCACGACGCGCTGACCGGCCTGGCCAACCGCCGCGAGTTCGAATACCGGCTGGAACAGGCGCTGAACGAGCTGGCCCGCCAGCCTGCCCGGCACGCCCTGATGTTCCTTGACCTGGACCAGTTCAAGCTGGTCAACGACACCTGCGGCCATGCAGCCGGTGACGAACTGTTGCGGCACATCTGCGCCGTGCTGCAGTCCGGCCTGCGCGAGGGCGACACCCTGGCGCGACTGGGCGGCGACGAATTCGGCGTGCTGCTGAAGAACTGCCCGGCCGACCAGGCCGAACGCATCGCCGAACACCTGCGCCAGCTGGTGCAAAGCCTGCACTTCGTCTGGAAGGAGCGGCCCTTCGTCACCACCGTGAGCATCGGCCTGGTGCACATCGCCCAGTGCCCGACCACCCTGGAAGCCTCACTGCGCGCCGCCGACATGGCTTGCTACATGGCCAAGGAAAAAGGCCGCAACCGCGTGCAGGTCTACCATGCCGACGACAGCGAGCTGTCCACGCGCTTCGGCGAGATGGCCTGGATCCAGCGGTTGCACGTCGCCCTCGAGGAAAACCGTTTCTGCCTATACGCCCAGGCTATCGTGCCGCTGGACGGGCAGGGTGACAGCCACATCGAAATCCTGCTGCGCCTGCACGACGAGAGCGGACGGACCATTCTGCCAGAGAACTTTATTCCGGCCGCCGAGCGCTACGGGCTGATGAGCGCGCTCGATCGCTGGGTGGTGCGCAGCGTGTTCCAGACCATCCGCCAGTGCCTGGACGCCGGGCACGAAGGCCCGCTGGCCATGTGCGCCATCAACCTCTCGGGCACCAGCATCGGGGACGACAAGTTCCTCGAGTACCTCGAGCGCCAGTTCAGCGAGTTCCGCATCCCGGCGCAGATGATCTGTTTCGAGATCACCGAGACCAGCGCCATTTCCAACCTGGGCAGCGCCATCCGCTTCATCAACCAGCTCAAGAACCTGGGCTGCAAGTTTTCGCTGGACGATTTCTGCGCCGGCATGTCGTCGTTCGCCTACCTGAAACACCTGCCGGTGGACTACCTGAAGATCGACGGCAGCTTCGTCAAGGACATGCTCGACGACCCCATCAACCGGGCCATGGTCGAGGTCATCAACCACATCGGTCACGTCATGGGCAAACGCACCATCGCCGAGTTCGTCGAAACGCCCGTGATCGAAAGTGCCTTGCGGGACATTGGCGTGGATTACGCCCAAGGCTACCTGGTAGAACGTCCTAAGGCGTTCGAGTGCGCCAGCCTGTATCCTCGTCGTCCGACCGCGACGGTAGTCCGTCAGTCGGTGCCGGGCGCTTTTCGCTGAAAAACGTTGTACATCACAAGGAATCAAGGAGTTGATCGTGAAAGATGCATTCGTTCGAGTCGGACCCCTCATGGACCCTGCCAGCTACCCTGCCTGGGCTCAGCAATTGTTGCGCGACTGCCATGAGAGCAAGCGCCGCGTGGTCGAACATGAATTCTACCAGCGCCTGCGCGACGACCGGATCACGCCGGCGACCATCCAGCAGTACCTGATCGGTGGCTGGCCGGTGGTCGAACAGTTTTCGCTGTACATGGCCCACAACCTGACCCGTACGCGCTTCGCCCGTCATCCCGGGGAAGACATGGCGCGTCGCTGGCTGATGCGCAACATCCGTGTCGAGCTCAACCATGCCGACTACTGGCTGCACTGGTCCCAGGCCCACGGCGTCAGCCTGGCGGACCTGCAGGCCCAGGACGTGCCGCTGGAACTCAACGCCCTGAACGACTGGTGCTGGCGCGTCTGCACCACCGAGCCACTGGTGGTGGCGATCGCGGCGACCAACTATGCCATCGAAGGGGCGACGGGCGAATGGTCGGCGCTGGTGTGCTCGACCGACACCTACGCCCAGGGCTTCCCCGCCGAAGGCCGCAAGCGCGCCATGAAGTGGTTGAAGATGCACGCCCATTACGACGACACCCACCCGTGGGAGGCGCTGGAGATCATCTGCACGCTGGCCGGCGAGCACCCGGACCCGGCGCTGTGCACCGCGCTGCGCAAGGCGATCTGCAAGAGCTACGACTGCATGTTCGTGTTCCTGGAGCGCTGCATGCAGATGGAGCTGGGCCAGGACCAGCACGCACGGCCCGCCCTGGCGGTCGCCGAGGCTATTGGGCGTTGAAAGCCTGACCGTTGACCCCGGCGCTGTCCGGGCCCATCAGGTAGAGGTACACCGGCATGATGTCTTCAGGTGCCGGGTTGTCCTGAGGGTTCTCGGCCGGGTAGGCCAGCGCACGCATCGCCGTGCGCGTGGCACCGGGGTTGATGCTGTTGGCGCGCACCGGGGCCACGCCTTCGAGTTCGTCGGCCAACGTCTGCATCAGGCCCTCGGTGGCGAACTTCGAGACCCCATAGGCCCCCCAGTGCGCCCGACCCTTGCGCCCGACGCTGCTGGAAGTGAAGGCGATCGACGCGTCGCTCGACAGCCTGAGCAGCGGCAGCAGGGTGCTGGTGAGCAGGAACGTGGCGTTGACGTTGATGTGCATCACACGCATGAAGTGCTCGCCGGAGAGCTGGTCCAGCGGCGTGCGTGGGCCGATGATCGAGGCATTGTTGAGCAGCCCGTCCAGGCGGCCGAACTGGTTCTCGATCAGGGCGGCGAGTTCGTCGTAGTGGTGCGGCTCGGCGGTTTCCAGGTTGAACGGGATCACCACCGGTTGCGGGTGGCCTGCGGCTTCGATCTGGTCATAGACCTCGGTGAGGTTGGCTTCGGTCTTGCCCAGCAGCAGGACCGTGGCGCCATGGGCCGCATAGGCCCTGGCCGCTGCGGCGCCGATGCCGCGACCGGCACCGGTCACCAGGATGATGCGGCCGGCGAGCAGGTCGGGGCGGGCGGTGTAGTCGAACATGGTTGGGGTCTCCGGGTCGGGAAGGGTAGAGGTGCCAGGCCTCGTCGGCGCCAGGCGTCGCTTGCCTGCCGAGCGCCGTGGCGGCGAAGGTGAGGGCGTCTGTGCCACCGCCATCGCCGGCAAGCCGGCTCCCACAGGATCAGCGAGGCTGCGGTTCCTTAAAGGACCACTCTACCAGACACCCCGGTCATTTCATCGAATCCAGACCCTGCAGACCCAATCGCGGCTGGCCCCGCGCCCCGGCAGGGACCGCAGCGCTAATGTGTCAGATTGCACGATCCCCTGTAGATACCGTCTTGATCCTCACATCGCAAGTGCGATCTGAGGGTCGAACGGTTTGTCGGATTTCACCACGCCATACACCAGGTGCAGCAGCTTGCGCATGGCCGCACAGACGATCTGTTTGT
>NZ_JAAMQI010000047.1 GCF_013523165.1 Pseudomonas entomophila | reverse complement strand
CAGCAGCTTGAACTTTGTGTTCTTTCGAATAAGAATTGCGCACTGATTTTGCCTCCAATTGGACGCCATTATAGCGTCCGAAGAAGGTGTCCAAAATCATTAAGCCAGTTCACCCCCGTGCCGCGATGGGCCGCAAAGCGGCCCCAGATTCGCAACGTCGCCACTGCCCCCGAGCCTTTCACAACACCTCGGCCCAACACCCGCTCATCCCTCGTGACACACCCGCCCATCGACCAGCGTGTAGCGAACCGCACCCGGCAGACAATGGCCGATGAACGGGCAGTTCTGCCCTTTCGAATGCCATTGCTCGCCAGCGACGGTAGATGCCTTGGGATCGAAGAGCACCAGGTCGGCCGCCGCGCCTGCTTTCAATGCACCCGCCGGCAGGCGCAGGGCCTCGGCCGGGCCTCGGGTCAGGCGCGCCAGCAGCGTCGGCAGGTCCAGCAGGCCGTCTTCGACCAGCGTCATGGCCAGCGGCAACAGGATGTCGACGCTGCTGATGCCCGGTTCGGTGGCGCCGAAAGGGGCCAGCTTGGCATCGCGTTCGTGGGGCTGGTGATGGCTGGAGATCGCCTGGATCACCCCCGACTTCACCGCCTCGCGCAGGCCGTCGCGGTCGGCGGCGGTACGCAGTGGTGGCTGGACGTGGTACAGGCTGGAGAAGTCGCGCAGGGCCTCGTCGGTCAGGATCAGCTGGTACAACGCCACGTCGGCGGTCACCGGCAGGCCGAGGGCCTGGGCCTGCGCGATCAGCCGCGCGCCGCGGGCGCTGGTGATCTGCGTGAAGTGCGCCCGCACGCCGGTCTGCTCGACCAGCAGCAGGTTGCGCGCCAGGGCCACGGTCTCGGCCGTTTCAGGAATCCCCGGCAAGCCGAGGAAGCTGGCCATCGGCCCTTCGTGGGCCAGCCCGCCCTGGGCCAGGTCGCGGTCCTGGGAGTGGAAGATCACCGTCAGGTCGAAGGTCGCGGCGTACTCCAGCGCGCGCGCCAGGGTCCGGTTGTTGCCGATGCTGGTCAGGCCATTGCCGAAGGCCACACAACCGGCATCGCGCAGGGCGACCAGCTCGGCCAGCTGTTCGCCTTCCAGGCCCTTGGTCAGCGCGCCGATCGGGAAGACCTTGCTGTGGCCGGCGTCCCGTGCCCGGTCCAGGATCAGCTCGGTCACGGCCGAGGTGTCCAGCACCGGCTTGGTCTGCGGTGGGCAGCACAGGCTGGTGACGCCGCCGGCGATCGCGGCACGGGTTTCGCTGGCGATGCTGCCCTTGCGGCTGTAGCCCGGCTCGCGCAGGGCCACGTCGAGGTCGACCAGGCCGGGGGCGGCCACCAGGCCCTGGGCCTGGATGACGCGTTGCGCATCGAAGCCGGCAGGCGCCTGGCCGATCGCCAGGACCTTGCCCTGGTCCAGGTGCAGGTCGGCGACCGCGTCCAGCCCGCTGCTGGGGTCGATGACCCGCGCGCCAAGAATGCTGATGCTCACAGGGCGTTCTCCTGAGCGAATTGACGTTGCGCGGTCTGCCCGCTCATGGCCATGGACAGCACCGCCATGCGCACGGCGATGCCGTAGGTGACCTGGTTGAGAATGACCGAGTGCGCCCCGTCAGCCACCGCCGACTCGATTTCCACGCCTCGGTTGATCGGCCCTGGGTGCATGACGATGGCGTCCGGCTTGGCCGCGGCCAGGCGCGCGGTGGTCAGGCCGAACAGGCGGTAGAATTCACCCTCGCTGGGCAGCAGGCCACCGGCCATGCGCTCGCGCTGCAGGCGCAGCATGATCACCACGTCGACATCCTTCAGCCCCTCGGACAAGTCCGTGTAGACCTTGACGCCATACTGCTCGATGCCGATCGGCAGCAGGGTCTTGGGGCCGATCACGCGGATGTCCGGACAGCCCAGCGCCTTGAGCGCCAGCATGTTCGAACGCGCGACGCGCGAATGCAGGATATCGCCGACGATGGCCACCGAGAGGTGCTCGAAGTTGCCTTTGTGGCGGCGAATGGTGAGCATGTCGAGCATGCCCTGGGTCGGGTGCGCGTGACGGCCGTCACCGCCGTTGATCACCGCCACGTCCGGGCACACGTGCTCGGCGATGAAGTGCGCCGCGCCCGAATCGGAGTGCCGCACCACGAACATGTCGGCGGCCATGGCCTCGAGGTTGCGCAGGGTGTCGAACAGCGTCTCGCCCTTGCTGGTCGAGGAGGTCGAGACGTTCAGGCTGATCACGTCGGCCGACAGTCGCTGGGCGGCCAGCTCGAAGGTGGTGCGGGTGCGCGTGGAGTTCTCGAAGAACACGTTGCAGACCGTCTTGCCGCGCAGCAGCGGGACCTTCTTGACGGCACGCGCGCCGACCTCGAGGAAGGAGTCGGCGGTGTCGAGGATTTCGGTCAGCAGCTCACGCGGCAGGCCGTCGAGCGAAAGAAAGTGGCGCAGCTGGCCCTGATCGGTGAGCTGCAGCGGGCGCTTGGCGTCGAGTGGCGTCATCGCGAGGGTTCTCAAGGGGCGGTGGCAGGGGCAAGGTCCTGGCGCTCGAGGGCGAGCGGCGTGGGGCCGGACAATTTTACCCGCTCGTGGGCATCCAGCGACAGCGTGGCGCCGAGCACGTTGGGGCGGATCGGCAGTTCGCCGGCATCGAGGTCGAGCAGGCAGACCAGGGTGACGCTGGCAGGGCGACCGTAATCGAACAGTTCGTTGAGCGCGGCGCGGATGGTGCGCCCGCTCATCAGCACGTCGTCCACCAGCACCAGGTGCTGGCCTTCGATCTCGAACGGCAGTTCCGAAGGGCGTACCTGGGGGTGCAGGCCGTTCTGGCTGAAGTCGTCGCGGTAGAACGACACGTCGAGCGTGCCCAGGGGGCTGTCATCGCCCAGTTCGGCCAGCAGGGCCTGGGCGACCCAGACACCGCCGGTGCGGATGCCGATGAAGCGAGGCGTGTCGATGGCGCGGCGCGTCAGGTGCGCGCGCAGGTCCACGGCCATCTGCCGAATCAGCTCGGCGGGATTGGGTAGGCTCATGCTTGCTCCTCAAGAAGCCGGGTGGGCCCGGCCTTAAACCGATGTCGAATCATTGTCCGGCGTTGGCGTCCAGCCAGCCTTGCAGCAGCAAGGCCGCGGCGATGGCGTCCACGGGGTTGTCGCGGTAGCTGCCGCGCTGGCCGCCCCGGGCCAGGCGCTCGCCCTTGGCCTCGAAGGTGGTCAGGCGCTCGTCGTGGGTGTGCACCGGCAGGTTGAAGCGGCCATTGAGGCGGCGGGCGAACTTTTCGGCACGCGCGCTCATGTCGCTGGGCGTGCCGTCCATGTTCAGGGGCAGCCCCACCACGATCGCGTCGGGTTTCCATTCGGCGACCAGGCGCTCGACCTGGGCCCAGTCCGGGACCCCGTTCTGGGCCTTCAGGGTGCAGAGTTCGCGGGCGTGCCCGGTGACCACCTGGCCCACCGCCACGCCGATCTGCTTGGTGCCGTAATCGAAGCCCAGCAAGAGACGCACCTCAGCCATCAGGCGTGCCCCGCCTGGTGGGTCAGCAGGTTCAGGTCGATCCCCAGGCTATGGGCCGCGGCGGCCAGGCGCTCGTCGCTGCGGGTGTCGAAGAGGATGCGCGGGTCGAACGGGCAGTTCAGCCAGGCATTGTCGGCCAGCTCGGCCTCCAGTTGGCCGGCTTCCCAGCCGGCGTACCCCAGGGTGATCAGGCTCTGTCGGGGGCCAGTGCCCTCGGCGATGGCGAACAGCACGTCCTGGGACGTCGACAGCGAAACGCCTTGCAGCTCGACGGTGCCTTCGTAGCCGGCGTCCTGGCTGTGCAGCACGAAGCCCCGCTCGGTCTGCACCGGGCCGCCCTGGTAGATAGGCACATGCAGGCAACCTGGCGAAGGCTCCTCGTCCGGGCGCAGTTGCTCGAGGATGTCGGCCAGGCTCAGCTCCTGCGGACGATTGACCACCAACCCCATCGCACCGTTGGCATTGTGCTCGACGATGTAGGTCAGCGTATGGGCGAAGTTCGGGTCGCTCATGTGGGGCATGGCGATCAGGAACTGATGCTTGAGGTAGCTGGGGGTATGGTTTTTCATACTTGATAGTGTGGCGCCAGGTGGGGCAGGCCGCAAGGTGGGCTGTGGGGTGGGGCGTTACAAGGGGTGAATGGCGAGCTGTGAGCTGCAAGTTGCGAGCTACAAGCTTAAAAGCTAGGTCATGGCTGATACTGGGGCGCTTGACTGCGGGGCAGGCATGGCGGGGTGTACGGCCCCTGCGGGGCCGATCGCGGCACAGGGGCCGCTCCTACACCCGTAGTCCCACCGCAGAGTTGCAGGCTATCGCGGTCACTGTGGGAGCGGCCCCGTAGGGGCCGTAAATTCGCACATTCGATACCAGACCTTGAACGTTTTGACGAACCCCTGCCCAACGCCACTTGCCCTTCAATTGCTGGACAACCGATCCCCCCGCGCAAAACGCCAGGTGCGGATGATCTCCAGGCGGTCGAACTCTGCCAGGTCGCCGGTGAACGGCGCGAACGGCGCCGCCAGCCTGACGATCCGCTGGGCCGCCTGATCCAGCAGGGGCTGGCCGGACGACTCGAGCACCAGCACCTCGTACAGCGAGCCGTCCCGGTTGATCGACACCATCATCCGCAGGCTGCCATAGATCTGCTGGCGACGCGCTTCGTCGGGGTAGTTCAGGTTGCCGATGCGCTCGACCTTCTTGCGCCATTCCTCCTTGTACCAGGCGCCCTTGTCGCGCATGGTCGAGGCGGCGTTGAGCCGGTGGATACGGGGCCGCTTGGCGTACAGCTGCTGTTCGTGGGACAGCTCCGCCTCCAGGCTGGCGATCTGGCTGGACAGCTGCGAGCTGTCGAATTCGGGCGCGGCAGGCTCGGGCGTGGGCTTGGGCGGGGTGGGCT
>NZ_JAAMQI010000046.1 GCF_013523165.1 Pseudomonas entomophila | reverse complement strand
CGTACAAACAGATCGTCTGTGCGGCCATGCGCAAGCTGCTGCACCTGGTGTATGGCGTGGTGAAATCCGACAAACCGTTCGACCCTCAGATCGCACTTGCGATGTGAGGATCAAGACGGTATCTACATGGACCGTGGACCGCCTGCCCTACCGCAGTGGGTGTAGGAGCGGCCCCGTGCCGCGACTGGGCCCGCAGGGTCCACAAAGCCATCGCCGACAAGCCCACTCCCACACCTCGACCGCAGTGCTGGAGTGAGCCAGATCCACGGCTGGCCAAGGGCCGCTTGCAGCCACCCTCCCCTTGCAGCCTTTCAGTGCACGGTCGTACACTGCACCGCGAACATCTGGTTGCGAGCCTTTCGATGCTTTCTCTCCTGCGCATGCTGCTTCTTGGTCTGCACGTCGTTCTGGCCAGCCTGGCGGGGCTGGTGATCGGTCTGTGCCGCCCCTTCAACCCGGACAACAGCCGCCTCTTCGCGCGTCTTTATGGCATTCCCGCAACGCGCATCATGGGCCTGCGCCTGAAAGATGAAACCGGCCCTCTGGCCGACCAGCCACCGGGCTGCGTGATCATCGCCAACCATCAGTCCAACTACGATCTGTTCATCCTTGGCCAGGTCATCCCGCGCTGCACGGTGGCCGTGGGCAAGAAGAGCCTGGGGCTGATCCCATTGTTCGGCCAACTGCTGTGGCTGGGCGGCAACGTGCTGGTCGACCGCGGCAATGCCTACCAGGCGCGCAAGGCCATGCACCTGACCACCCGCAAGCTGCAGAACGGCGCGTCGATCTTCATCTTCCCCGAGGGCACGCGCAACCGTGGCGAGCGGCTGCTGGACTTCAAGAAGGGCGCCTTCCACATGGCCATCGAGGCCGGGGTGCCGATCGTGCCGGTGTGCGTCAGCCGTTATGCCCATGACCTGAACCTCAACGCCTGGCGTCGGCGCACCGTGGTCGTGCGCTCGTTGCCACCGATCGCCACCGCCGGCCTGAGCAAGCAGGACATCCCTGCGCTGATCGAGCAGTGCCGCACCCAGATGCAACAGGGCATCGACCGTCTGGAGCAGGAACGCCGAAACGACGCCCGCCCCCACTGACATGCCCCTTGCCCGCCGACGCGGCCGGCCCCAAGCTAGGCCGCATCGGATCGAGAGAGCAGGTCATCATGGGACGTGTCGTGGCGGCAGCGGTATACAGTGGTGGGCGCAAGGTCACCAACATCGGTATCGATCAAGGCGGCGAATGGGCCGCCAAGCCCGGGCACTTCGTCTGGATAGGCCTGGAAGAGCCCCGCGCGCAGGAACTGGAGATCCTGCAGCGCCAGTTCGACCTGCACGAACTGTCTATCGAGGACGCGCTGGAAAAGCACAGCCGCTCCAAGCTCGAGACCTTCGGCGATGCGCTGTTCATCGTCACCTACTCGCCCGTGCGCCAGAACGGGCAGTTGCAGTTCATCGAGACGCACATCTTCGCCGGCAAGGGCTACGTCATCACCTGTCGTAACGGCCACTCCACCTCCTACGCTCAGGTGCGCCAGCGCTGCGAGGCGCGGCCGCTGCTGCTCGAGCATGGCGAGGACTTCGTGCTGTACGCGCTGCTGGACTTCGTCACCGAGAACTACCAGCCGGTCAGTGAGGCGATCCACGAAGAGATCCAGTCGCTGGAGCAGCGGGTGCTGGCCGGTACCCTGGTCGAAGAGGACATCAAGCACCTGCACCGCCTGCGCCGCGACGTCCTGCGCATGAAGCGCTACGTGGCACCGATGGTGGAGATCAGCGAGGAGCTGCAGCGGCTGAAGTTTCCCTTCATCGACAAGAACATGCGACCGTACTTTCGCGACGTGCAGATCCATGTCAAACGGCAGATGGAAGACCTCTCGACCGTCCACGAGATCGCCAGCCAGACCATCGAAGTCGGCCTGCTGCTGGACTCGGCACGCCAGAGCGCGGTACAGCGCAAGTTCGCCGCCTGGGCCGCGATCCTGGCCTTCCCCACGGCCATCGCCGGGATCTACGGGATGAACTTCCAGAACATGCCCGAGCTGAGCTGGCACTACGGCTACTTCATGGTGCTGGGGGTGATCGCGACGGGGTGCACGGGGCTATTCGTCAGCTTCAAGCGGTCGGGGTGGTTGTAGGCGTAATGGGGTTGATCATCGCGGGCAAGCCCCACAGGGTGGTGACAGTTATCGAGCGGACAGGTGTCCGAAAAGCAGCCCGTGGGGGCCGGGTTGTCAGCGATAGCATTCGATCAGTCATTGCCTGGGCAGGTGGGTCCTGCGGACCCACCAAACCAGCCACTCGCCGCATCAGGCAAACAGCTGCCCTCACAGCGTCGGGCGCCCTGCCCTGCCCTCACTCCGCCGCCGGCGTACGCTTCTTCAACGGTGCCATCCCATCGGCGCTGGCCAGGGGCTTGGCCTTCGGCCGGGCGGCCGGCTTGCGCTTGGCGGCGGTCTTCTTGTCGGTCTTCTTCTCGACCTTTTTCTTCTTGCTGCCCGCGGCCTTGCCCGACGCCTTGACCTTCTTCGGCCCGTTGTAGGTGCCCTTGACCTCCTTGATCACCCGGCGCTCGAACTGCTGCTTGAGGTAGCGCTCGATGCTCGACATCAGGTTCCAGTCGTTATGGCACACCAACGAGATCGCCAGGCCTTCGGCACCGGCACGCCCGGTACGGCCGACCCGGTGCACGTACTCGTCGCCACTGCGCGGCATGTCGAAGTTGATCACCAGGTCCAGGCCCTCGATGTCCAACCCGCGCGCCGCCACGTCGGTGGCCACCAGCACCTTGGAGCTGCCCTGCTTGAAGCGCTCGATCGCCAGCTTGCGGTCCTTGGAGTCCTTCTCGCCGTGCAGCACGAACACCTTGACGTCCTGCGCCACCAGGTGCCCGTACAGACGGTCGGCCCAGGCCCGGGTGTTGGTGAAGATGATCGCCTTCTGGTAGGTCTCGTTCTGCAGCAACCACTGGACGATCTTTTCCTTGTGCTGGTCATGATCGGCAGTGATGACCTGCTGGCGGGTGCCTTCGGCCAGCTGCGAGACGCTGTTGAGCATCAGGTGTTCCGGGTCCTTGAGCACCTTGCCGATCACCTCGCGCAAGGCCGCACCGCCGGTGGTGGCGGAGAACAGCAGGGTCTGCTCGCGGTTGGCGCACTCCAGGCACAGCCGCTCCATGTCTTCGGCGAAGCCCATGTCCAGCATGCGGTCGGCTTCATCGAGGATCAGCACCTGCACGTGGGACAGGTCGAGGTTGCCGGCATTGAGCTGCTCGAGCAGGCGACCCGGCGTGCCGATCAGCACGTCCGGCACCTTGCGCAGCATGGCGGCCTGCTCCTTGAAGTCTTCGCCACCGGTGACCAGGCCCGACTTGATGTAGGTGAACTGCGAGAACAGCTGCACCTGCTTGAGGGTCTGCTGCGCCAGCTCGCGGGTCGGCAGCAGGATCAGCGCGCGGATCTCCACGCGACGCTCGCGCAGGTCGACCAGGCGGTTGAGCAGCGGCAGCACGAACGCTGCGGTCTTGCCGCTGCCGGTTTGCGCCGTGACTCGCAGGTCTCGCCCTTGCAAGGCCAGGGGGATGGCCGCTGCCTGTACCGGGGTCGGCTCGACAAAGTTCAGCTCGGCCACGGCTTTGAGCAGGCGTTCATGCAGGGCGAATTGGGAAAACACGGGATGTAACCTCGGGCATGTGCGGAAATTCAGTTGCATAGGGTAACGTTTTCCGTGCCCATAGCCGAGTTTCTTTTCTCCAACCGCCGGTCGTTACGCGGTCTAATAGCGCCTGATTTCGCAACGATGACTACCCGCTTACCCATGGATATCCGACAACTCTGGCTCGACGCCCTCGACCTCTGGGGCACCCTCGATCAACACCCGCTGCTGCACGCCAGCCTTGGCCTGGCCGTGCTCTTCGGCGTCTCGCTGGTCCTGGGCCGCCTGGCCCGCTTCCTGGTGCTGCACGGCAGCCGCCTGCTGGCCCGCCAACCGGCCCTGCGCTGGCTCGATGACCTGCGCCACAACAAGGTCTTCCACCGTCTGGCCCAGACCACGCCGTCGCTGGTGATCCAGTTCGGCCTCAAGCTGGTGCCGGGCCTGAGCGCGGTCACCCTGCACTTTCTCGACAACCTGGCGCTGGCCTTCACGCTGCTGTTCATGACCTTGGCCCTGGCCAGCCTGCTCGACGCCCTGCTCGACATCTACGCCCGCACCGAACACGCCCGCACCCGCTCGATCAAGGGCTACGTGCAACTGGCGAAGATGGTCCTGTGGGTGTTCAGCGCCATCATCATCGTCGCCACCCTGATCGACCGCTCGCCGCTGCTGTTGCTCTCGGGTCTGGGCGCCATGTCGGCGGTACTGCTGTTGGTCTACAAGGACACCCTGCTGTCGTTCGTCGCCAGCGTGCAGCTCACCAGCAACGACATGCTCCACGTCGGCGACTGGATCGAGATGCCACAGGTCGGCGCGGATGGCGACGTGGTGGACATCACCTTGCACACGGTCAAGGTACAGAATTTCGACAAGACCCTCGTCTCCATCCCCACCTGGCGGCTGATGAGCGAGTCGTTCCGCAACTACCGCGGCATGCAGCAGGCAGGTGGGCGGCGGATCAAGCGCAGCCTGTTCATCGACGCGACCGGCATTCGCTTCCTCACCCCGGACGAAGAACACACGCTGAGCCAGGTGCGCCTGCTGGGCGATTACCTGGTCGGCAAGCGGCACGAGCTGAGCGCCTGGAACGAGGCCCTGGGGCCGGCCGGCGAGCTGGCGGCGAACCGGCGGCAACTGACCAACCTGGGCACCTTCCGCGCCTTCGCGCTGGCCTACCTGCGGCATCACCCCGAGGTACGCCAGGACATGACCTGCATGGTCCGGCAGATGGAGCCGACCGCGCAGGGGGTACCGCTGGAGATCTACTGCTTCACCTCGACCACGGTGTGGGCGGAGTACGAGCGGATTCAGGGGGATATCTTCGACTACCTGCTGGCGGTGCTGCCGGAGTTTGGGCTGGGGGTGTATCAGCAGCCCAGTGGGGCGGATTGGCGGGTGGGGTTGGCGG
>NZ_JAAMQI010000045.1 GCF_013523165.1 Pseudomonas entomophila | reverse complement strand
TCAGGCCATTGTGGCCAGCCACTGGCAGACCTTGGGCATTGGTCAGGGTCACGGTGTAGGTAACCTGGCCGCCTTCGGTGACGGTAGTCTTGTCAGCGGTCAGTGTTGCCACGACTTCGCTGGTGGTATCGGTGATCTGCAGCGTTGCTGGAGTGGTGCTCAGTTGCAGGTTTTCGAAGTCCTTGCCACCGGCATCGACTGCGCTCTGCACGCTCAGGTTCACGGTCTCGCCGTCTTTGAAGACGTCGTCACCTTGGGCTGCCAGAGTGTAAGTGGCCGTGGTCGAGCCTGCTTTCACAGTCACGGTATCGCCGTTGCTGAGGGTGACGTTCAGATCACGCTCAAGCACGCGGTTAGTGGTGACGGTGAAGGTCGCTGGCTGGTTCTCGTTGACGCTGCTCTGGTCAGCCGTGATGCCAACGGTCAGCAGATCGCCACCGTTGGTACCGCCTGGCGTACCTGGGTTGCCTGGAGTACCTGGCTCATCGGTGACGGTGGTAGTACGCGTCTCATCACCGAGGGTGAGTTTCTCGAAGTTATCGCCGCCACTGACCGAGACCAGCTTGTTGACGATGTCCGCTTGGCCGCCGACGTAAGCATCATCTTTCACCACGATGGTCGCAGTGCCGGTGGTGCTGCCAGCCGGGACCTTGACCACGGTGCCATCGGTCAAGGTGAAGCTCAGGCCGTTGTGGCCGCCAACTGGCAGGCCTTGGGCATTGGTCAGGGTCACGGTGTAAGTGACCTGGCCGCCTTCGGTGACAGTGGTCTTGTCAGCGGTCAGCGTTGCCACGACTTCGCTGGTGGTATCGGTGATCTGCAGCGTTGCTGGAGTGGTGCTCAGCTGCAGGTTCTCGAAGCCCTTGCCGCCGGCATCGACTGCGCTCTGCACGCCCAGCTTCACGGTCTCGCCGTCCTTGAAGACGTCGTCGCCCTGGGCTGCCAGGATGTAGGTAGCCGTGGTCGAGCCCGCTTTCACAGTCACGGTATCGCCGTTGCTGAGGGTGACGTTCAGATCACGCTCCAGCACACGGTTAGTAGTGACGGTGAAGGTCGCTGGCTGGTTCTCGTTGACGCTGCTCTGGTCAGCCGTGATGCCGACGGTCAGCAGGTCGCCGCCGTTGTTACCGCCCGGCGTACCTGGGTTACCTGGAGTACCTGGCTCATCGGTGACAGTGGTAGTACGCGTCTCATCACCGAGGGTGAGTTTCTCGAAGTTATCGCCGCCGCTGACCGAGACCAGCTTGTTGACGATGTCCGCTTGGCCGCCAACGTAGGCGTCATCTTTCACCACGATGGTCGCGGTGCCGGTGGTGCTGCCAGCCGCGACTTTGACCACGGTGCCGTCGGTCAGGGTGAAGCTCAGGCCGTTGTGGCCGCCAACTGGCAGACCTTGGGCATTGGTCAGGGTCACGGTGTAGGTGACCTGACCGCCTTCGGTGACAGTGGTCTTGTCCGCGGTCAGTGTTGCCACGACTTCGCTGGTGGTGTCGGTGATCTGCAACGTTGCTGGGGTGGTGCTCAGCTGCAGGTTCTCGAAGCCTTTGCCACCGGCATCGACTGCGCTCTGCACGCTCAGGTTCACGGTCTCGCCGTCTTTGAAGACGTCGTCACCTTGGGCTGCCAGGGTGTAGGTAGCCGTGGTCGAGCCGGCTTTCACAGTCACGGTATCGCCGTTGCTGAGAGTGACATTGAGGTCACGCTCCAGCACACGGTTAGTAGTGACGGTGAAGGTCGCCGGCTGATTCTCGGTGACGCTGGTCTGGTCAGCCGTGATGCCGACGGTCAGCAGGTCGCCGCCGTTGGTACCACCTGGCGTACCTGGGTTACCTGGGGTGCCTGGCTCGTCGGTGACGGTGGTAGTACGCGTCTCATCACCGAGGGTGAGTTTCTCGAAGTTATCGCCGCCACTGACCGAGACCAGCTTGTTGACGATGTCCGCTTGGCCGCCAACGTAGGCGTCATCTTTCACCACGATGGTCGCGGTGCCGGTGGTGCTGCCAGCCGGGACCTTGACCACGGTGCCATCGGTCAAGGTGAAGCTCAGGCCGTTGTGGCCGCCCACTGGCAGACCTTGGGCGTTGGTCAGGGTCACGGTATAGGTGACCTGGCCACCTTCGGTGACGGTGGTCTTGTCAGCCGTCAGCGTCGCCACAACTTCACTAATCGTATCGGAGATCTGCACGGTGGCAGGCCCGTTGAGCTGCAGGTCTTCGAAGGTGCGCCCGTCCACAGCCGCATCCGTGACACCTATGGTCACCGATCCAGCATCTTTGAAGACGTCATCACCCTGGGCATCGACGCGGTATACCGCTTCGGTCTTGCCAGCGCCAATGACCACCTTGTCCCCATTGCTCAGGGTCACGGTGAGATCACGATCCAAAGCCTGGTTCACACGTACGGTGAAGGTCGGTTGCTGATCCTCGGTGACATCGCCATTGCTGACGATGGAAACGGTCACCGTATCGACACGGTCATTGACCGTCGTGGTGACAGGCGTTTTGTCTGGCACCACGCTTTCGAAGTTGCCGCCGGAAGTGCCAGCGATGCTGGTGGTGACTACCGGGTTTTCGGTGTAGACGTTGTTCGGAGCGGTGTAGTCCACCGAGGCCGAACTGGAGCCGACCGGGATGGTGATGGTCTGGCCATTGGTAAGCGTCACGACCAAAGGCGATTCAGTCACAGGCGCCGTGATGCTGGCGGTGTAGGTAATGACGCCGCCTTCGGCAACCGAAGGCGTAGCCGTCAGCGTGACTGTCGACGTATCGATCGTGTCAGTGACAGCGGTGATTGCTGGCGTACCATTGACCGCCAGGTTCTCGAAGTTGCCACCAGTAGCAGTGGTGATGGTCGCGCTGACCGAGCCCGCATCGATGTAGGGATCGTCACCAGGCGCGGCGACGTTCACCGAGCCGGAAGTCTGGCCTGCCGCGATGGTGATCACCGAGCCGTTGCTCAAGGTCACGCTGACCGGCGTCTGCGCAGCGTTGGTCAGGGTCGCGGTGTAGACGATCTGACCACCTTCGGCCACGGTCGGCGTAGCAGTCAGTGCCACGGTCGTGGTGTCGTTGGTGCCTGGGCCATCGGTCACGGTAGTGCTTGGGGTACCGGCAGCGACCAGCTTCTCGTAATTGCCGCCGCTAACGTCAGTGATGCTGTTGGTCACTGGCGGGTTGGTGGCGTACACGTTGTCTGGCGCGGTGAAGTTCACCGAACCCGTGCTGGCACCTACCGGAATCGTGATGGTTTGACCATTGGCCAGAGTTACGACCAGCGGCGCTTCGGTAACCGGGGCAGTCACGCTGGCGGTGTAGGTGATGACGCCGCCTTCGGCAACCGAAGGCGTAGCCGTCAGCGTGACTGTCGACGTATCGATCGTGTCAGTGACAGCGGTGATTGCTGGCGTACCATTGACCGCCAGGTTCTCGAAGTTGCCACCAGTAGCGCCAGTAATCGTCGTGCTAACCGAACCGGCATCGATGTAAGGGTCGTCGCCTGGAGCTGCAACCGTGATGCTGCCTACGGTCTGGCCTGCTGCGACGGTAATCACCGAGCCGTTGCTCAAGGTGACCGTCACTGGCGTTTGCGCAGCATTGGTCAGGGTCGCGGTGTAGACGATCTGACCACCCTCGGCCACGGTCGGCGTAGCAGTCAGTGCCACGGTCGTGGTAGCGCTGGTGCCTGGGCCATCGGTCACGGTAGTGCTCGGCGTACCCGACGTGACCAGATTCTCGTAATTGCCACCGCTAACGTTAGTGATGCTGTTGGTCACAGGCGGGTTAGTGGCATACACATTGTCTGGGGCGGTGAAGTTCACCGAGCCCGTGCTGGCACCTACCGGAATCGTAATGGTCTGGCCGTTGGCCAGGGTCACGACCAGCGGTGCTTCGGTAACCGGCGCGGTAACGCTGGCGGTGTAGGTGATGACGCCGCCTTCGGTGACCGACGGAGTGGCCGTCAGGGTTACGGTCGACGTATCGATGGTGTCAGTGACAGCAGTCACCGCTGGCGTACCGTTGACCGCCAGGTTCTCGAAGTTGCCACCGGTAGCATTGGTGATAGCTGCGTTGACCGAACCTGCGTCGATGTACGGATCGTCACCAGGCGCAGCGACATTCACCGAACCGGAGGTCTGGCCTGCAGCGATAGTGATCACCGAGCCGTTGCTCAAGGTGACCGTCACTGGCGTCTGCGCAGCATTGGTCAGGGTCGCGGTGTAAACGATCTGACCACCTTCGGCCACGGTCGGTGTCGCGCTCAGGGCAACGGTCGTGGTGTCGTTGGTGCCCGGGCCATCGGTTACGGTGCTGCTTGGGGTACCGGCAGCGACCAGCTTCTCGTAGTTGCCGCCGCTAACGCCAGTGATGCTGTTGGTCACTGGCGGGTTGGTGGCATACACGTTGTCTGGCGCGGTGAAGTTCACCGAACCCGTGCTGGCACCTACCGGAATCGTGATGGTCTGGCCG
Source organism: Pseudomonas entomophila (assembly GCF_013523165.1). GTDB lineage: Bacteria > Pseudomonadota > Gammaproteobacteria > Pseudomonadales > Pseudomonadaceae > Aquipseudomonas > Aquipseudomonas entomophila_A. The sequence goes on along the minus strand of NZ_JAAMQI010000045.1, from coordinate 2,122 downwards.
TTGGCCAGAGTTACGACCAGCGGAGCCTCGGTAACCGGCGCGGTGACGCTGGCGGTGTAGGTAATGACGCCGCCTTCGGTAACCGATGGAGTCGCGGTCAGGGTAACGGTGCTGGTGTCGATGGTGTCGGTAACAGCAGTCACCGCCGGGGCGCCGTTGACCGCCAGGTTTTCGAAGTTACCGCCGGTAGCATTGGTGATGGTTGCGTTGACCGAGCCCGCGTCGATGTACGGGTCGTCACCAGGCGCAGCGACGTTCACCGAGCCGGAAGTCTGGCCCGCCGCAATGGTAATCACAGAGCCGTTGCTCAGCGTTACAGTCACCGGCGTCTGCGCAGCGTTGGTCAAGGTCGCGGTGTAGACGATCTGACCACCTTCGGCCACGGTCGGCGTCGCGCTCAGGGCCACAGTCGTGGTGGTGCTGGTGCCTGGGCCATCGGTGACAGTGGTGCTCGGCGCGCCGGCAGTCACCAGGTTCTCGTAGTTACCGCCACTGGTGGCCGTAATGCTGTTGGTCACAGGCGGATTGGTGGCGTACACGTTATCTGGGGCGGTGAAGTTCACCGAACCCGTGCTGGCACCGACTGGAATCGTGATGGTCTGGCCGTTGGCCAGGGTCACGACCAGCGGGGCCTCGGTAACCGGGGCAGTAACGCTGGCGGTGTAGGTGATGACGCCGCCTTCGGTGACCGACGGAGTCGCGGTCAGGGTAACGGTGCTGGTGTCGATGGTGTCGGTAACAGCGGTCACCGCTGGCGTCCCATTGACAGCCAGATTTTCGAAGTTGCCGCCGGTGGCGCCAGTAATCGTCGTGCTGACCGAACCGGCATCGATGTACGGGTCGTCGCCTGGAGCTGCAACCGTGATGCTGCCTACGGTTTGGCCTGCCGCGACGGTGATCACCGAGCCGTTGCTCAAGGTGACCGTCACTGGCGTCTGCGCAGCGTTGGTCAGGGTCGCGGTGTAAACGATCTGGCCACCCTCGGCCACGGTCGGCGTAGCAGTCAGTGCCACAGTCGTGGTGGTGCTGGTACCTGGGCCATCGGTCACGGTGGTGCTCGGCGTGCCCGCGGTGGCCAGGTTTTCGTAGTTACCGCCGCTGGTAGCCGTGATGCTGTTGGTCACTGGCGGATTGGTGGCGTACACGTTGTCTGGGGCGGTGAAGTTCACCGAGCCCGAGCTCGAGCCTACCGGAATCGTGATGGTCTGGCCGTTGGCCAGAGTCACGACCAGCGGGGCCTCGGTAACTGGGGCAGTAACGCTGGCGGTGTAGGTGATGACCCCGCCCTCGGTAACCGAAGGCGTGGCAGTCAGAGTCACGGTCGACGTATCGATGGTATCAGTGACGGCAGTGACTGCTGGGGTGCCGTTGACTGCCAGGTTTTCGAAGTTACCGCCGGTAGCATTGGTGATGGTTGCGTTAACCGAACCCGCGTCGATGTACGGGTCATCACCAGGCGCAGCGACATTCACCGAGCCGGAAGTCTGGCCTGCGGCAATAGTGATGACCGAGCCATTGCTCAAGGTCACACTGACTGGCGTTTGCGCAGCATTGGTCAAGGTCGCGGTGTAAACGATCTGACCACCTTCGGCCACGGTCGGCGTAGCAGTCAGTGCCACAGTCGTGGTGGTGCTGGTACCTGGGCCATCGGTCACGGTGGTGCTTGGCGCACCGGCAGTCACTAGGTTCTCGTAGTTACCGCCGCTAACGTCAGTGATGCTGTTGGTCACAGGCGGATTGGTGGCATACACGTTGTCTGGGGCGGTGAAGTTCACCGAACCCGAGCTCGAGCCCACCGGGATCGTGATGGTCTGGCCGTTGGCCAGGGTCACGACCAGCGGGGCCTCGGTAACTGGGGCGGTGACGCTGGCGGTGTAGGTAATCACACCACCTTCGGTGACCGACGGAGTTGCCGTCAGGGTTACAGTCGACGTATCGATCGTGTCAGTGACAGCGGTGATTGCTGGCGTACCGTTGACCGCCAGGTTCTCGAAGTTGCCACCGGTGGCATTGGTAATGGTTGCGTTGACCGAGCCTGCGTCGATGTACGGATCGTCGCCTGGAGCTGCAACCGTGATGCTGCCTACGGTCTGGCCTGCTGCGACGGTAATCACCGAGCCGT
>NZ_JAAMQI010000044.1 GCF_013523165.1 Pseudomonas entomophila | reverse complement strand
GGTTGTGGGGTGGGGGGCGTGATTGAGGGGAAAGTGGTGAAGGATTCTGGGCCTTGTGTGGGGTGCCTGATGAAGGGAGTGGCTGATCTGCGGGCCTTTCAGGCCCGATCGCGGCACAGGGGCCGCTCCTACACCCGTAGCCCCACCGTATTGCCACAGGTTGTCGCGATCCCTGGAGCGGCCCTAGTGCCGCGATCGGGTCCGGAGGACCCGTAAAACCAGTGCGGGGCGTGATTGGGGGTCAAAGAGCGAAAAGGAGTCTGCGCCTGAGGCAGGGTATCGGGTAGAGGGTGTGGCGGGATTACGGGCCCGTTGGGCTCGATCGCGGCACAGGGGCCGCTCCTACATCCGTAGCCCCACCGTATTGCCACAGGTTGTCGAGATCCCTGTAGGAGCGGCCCCAGTGCCGCGATCGGGTCCGAAGGACCCGTAAAACCAGCGCTCCCTGCGCCACAGGCACGCCTCCTCCCCCTCAACTCTGCTGCAAATGCCCATACAGCTTGGCATACAGCCCACCCTCGGCGATGAGCTGCTGGTGATCGCCATCCTCGGCCACTTGCCCGCCATCGAACACCAGCACACGGTCGGCCTGTTTCACCGCCGACAAACGGTGGGCGATGATCAGGGTGGTGCGGCCGCTGAGGAAGCGGGCCAGCGCCTGGTGCAGGTTGTATTCGGTGGCGGCGTCCAGCGCGGAGGTGGCTTCGTCGAGGATCACCACCTTGGGCTCGGCCAGGATCATGCGGGCGATGGCCAGGCGTTGCCGCTGCCCACCGGACAAGCGCACGCCGGAGCGGCCGACCATGCTGTCCAGGCCGTGTGGCAGGGCCGCGATGACCGGCTCGAGCTGGGCGATGCGCAAGGCCTCCCAGCAGGCTTCGTCCGTGCAGTCGCGGCCCATGGCCAGGTTGGCGCGTACGCTGTCGTTGAACAGCGCCGGGTGCTGCAGCACCACGGCCACCTGCTCGCGCAGCGTCTCCAGGCCGATCTCCTGCAGGCTGGCGCCCCCGAAGCGGATGGTCCCGGCCTGGGCGCTGTACAGCCCGAGCAGCAATTGCACCAGGGTGCTCTTGCCGCCTCCGCTGGCGCCGACGATCGCGACCTTTTCGCCAGGCGCGATCGACAGGTTCAGTTGGTCCAGCACCGGCTCGTCGGCGTAGGCGAAGCGCAGGTCGCGCACGTCGATCCCCACCGTGGCGCGCCCGGCGAAGGGGTCGGTGGCGGCGGCGAAGCGCGGTTCGTCCTCGCGTGACAGCAACTCGTTGAGCCGCCCCAGGGCGCCACCGGCGGCGTAGTAGGCGTATTGCAGGTTGAGCAGCTGCTCCACCGGCCCGATCATGAACCACAGGTAGCTGAACACCGCCAGCATCTGCCCGATCGACAGGTCGGAAAACAGCACGGTGAGCATGGCCGCGGCGCGGAACAGGTCGATGCCGAACTGGAACAGCAGCCCGCTGGCGCGACTGCTGGCGTCGCTCTTCCACTGCGAGGCGACGGCCCGGTCACGCACCTCGCGGGCACGCACGCCCAGGCGACCGAGGAAGTACCCCTGGCGGTTGCTGGCGCGGATCTCCTGCACGGCATCCAGGGTCTCGGTCAACGCCTGGGTGAACCGCGCGGTGCTGTCGTTCTCCAGCTTCTTGAGGTGCTTGACCCGCTTGCCCAGCTGCACGGTGCAGTAGATCACCAGCGGGTTGAACAGCAGGATCAGCAGCGCCAGCTTCCAGTGCATCCAGAGCAGGATGGCCGCGGTGCCGGTGAGGGTGAGCATGGCCACCAGGAACCGGCTCAAGGTCTCGCCGACGAACTTGTCGAGGGTGTCCAGGTCGGTGACCAGGTGGGTGGCGACGGTGCCGCTGCCCAGGTTTTCGTATTCCTTGAGCGAGATCCGCTTGAGCCGTTCGATCAGCCGGATGCGCAGGCGGTAGACGATGTCCTTGGCCAGGCCGGCGAACAGCCGCGCCTGGGCGACGTTGAACGCCAGGGCTGCCAGGCGCAGGCAGAAGGTCACGCCCAGCATCAGGCCGATGTAACCGACCGGCACCTGCCAATCGGCAGGCAACAGGCGGTTCATCCACTGCAAGGCCCGATCGCCGTTGCCCAGCAGCACTTCGTCGACCAACAGCGGCAGCAGCAGCGGGATGGGTACGCTGCACAAGGCCCCGAACACCGCGATCAGGTTGGCGGCCCACAGGGCCTTGCGGTGGTGCAGCGCCAGGCGGCGGATCTCCGCCCAGCTCAGGCGGTCGGGTGCCTGGGGCGATGCCCCCGGTGGCGGCTCGGACGAGCCGGGCAGGTCAAGCACAGGTCGCCTGCTCCAGCCAGCGGGCCAGCAAGGGCTGCAAGCGCTCCAGGGGTTGGTAACCATTGGTCAGCAGGGCCAGCTGGCCGTTGCGCTCGGCCAGCAAGGTCGGGAACCCGGCGATGCCCAGGCGCTGTGCCCAGGCGAAGTCGGCTTCGGTGGCGGCGCGGGTGTCGGCCTGGTCGAACGCGGTGCGGAAGCGCTCGCGGTCGAACCCGGCCTGTTCGGCCAGCTCCACCAGGTGCGGCACGCGGGTGACGTCCGTGCCCGCCTGGTAGAACGCCTGCTGGATCAGCGCCAGCAGCGGCCAGACCCGTGCAGGGTCCAGCTCACGCGCGGTCACCAGGGCCCGGCAGGCCGGCTCGGTGTCGTAGACGAAACCGTCCGGCAAGGCGCTGTCGAGGTCGAACGGCTGCCCGGTCGCCTCGTTCACGGCCTGCCAGTGGTTGAGGATGTAGCGCCGGGTCGAGGCGTCCAAGGCACTGCTGCCCCGGCGCAGGCCGCCGACCACCAGGCAGGTCTCGACGCCCGCCTGCGCCGCCTGCTCGATCAGGGCCTGTGCCACCGGCGCGAAGCCCCAGCACCAGGAACACATCGGGTCCATCACATAGAGCAGGCGCGCGCGCATCGATCAGGCCTCGGCCTTGCGGTAGTTGTGCCCGATCGGGTGCGGCAGGTTGCGGGCCTTGGCCAGTTCGATCTGCTTCTGCCGGTCGATGGCGCTGCGGCGCGTCTTCTCGCTCAGGCTGTCCCAGCAGTGCGGGCAACTGATGCCCGGCGCGTAGTGCTCGGAGGCACGGTCCTCGACGCTGACCGGGTGACGGCAGGCGTGGCACTGGTCGTAGTCGCCTTCGGAAAGGTCATGGCGCACGGTGACGCGGTTGTCGAAGACGAAGCAATCGCCCTCCCACAGGCTCTCTTCCTGGGGCACCTCCTCGAAGTACTTCAGAATGCCGCCCTTGAGGTGGTAGACCGCCTCGAAGCCTTCGCCGAGCATGTAGCTGGAGGCTTTCTCGCAGCGGATGCCGCCGGTGCAGAACATGGCGACCTTCTTGTGCCGGCTCGGGTCGAAGTGTTCCTTGATGTACTCGGGGAACTCGCGAAAGCTGGTGGTCTTGGGGTCGATGGCGTCCTTGAAGGTGCCGATGGCCACTTCGTAGTCGTTGCGGGTGTCGATCAGCAGCACCTCGGGGTCGCTGATCAGCGCGTTCCAGTCCTTGGGCTCGACGTAGGTGCCGACCGCCCGGTTGGGGTCGACGCCCGGCACGCCCAGGGTGACGATCTCTTTCTTGAGCTTGACCTTGGTGCGGTAGAACGGCTGGTCGTCGCAGAGGGATTCTTTGTGGTCGATGTCGACCAGGCGTGGGTCGTTGCGCAGCCACGCGAGCAGGGCATCGATGCCTTGGCGGGTGCCCGAGACCGTGCCGTTGATGCCTTCTTCGGCCAGCAGCAGCGTGCCTTTGACATCGTTGGCCAGCATGGCCTGGTGCAGGGGCTCGCGCAGGGCCTCGTAGTCTTTCAGGGTGACGAACTTGTACAGCGCCGCGACGACGATCGGTTGGGACATGCAGGGATTCTCCAGGTGGTCACCCGCGTAAGGGGCGGACCGGATGACGAACGAAAAACGCGCCGACAGGCGGCGCGTTTCGAAGTCTAGCAAATTCCGGCGAGCGAATCAGTGCCGGCTGCCGCCTGCGCAGACGGGCGAGGCCGGCGCGGCACCGACCTGTGCCCATTCTTCCGGGGTGTAGGTGTGCAGCGCCAGGGCATGGAACTCGCCCATCAGCGCACCCAGGATGGCGTAGACCTTCTGGTGACGCTTGACGCTGTTCAGGCCGGCGAACTGCGCACTGACGATGATCGCCTTGTAGTGCGTCTGCTGGCCACGGCTGTGCATGTGGCTCTCGTCGAGCACCTCGAGGTGCTCGGGCGTCAGCAGGGCCAGGCTGTGTTCGATGCGTTGCTGCATGGTCATCGTGCGTGGCTCACTTCTTCGCCGGCGCGGCAGCCTTGCCAGCGTTCGGGTCGAGTTCCTTGGTCATGTCCTCGAGCAGCTTGTTGACCACCGGCACGGCAGGCTCCAGCTTGGACTGGGTCAGCTGGGCGGACTGCTGGGTGACCTTGGGCATTTCACGCATCACCTTGCGACCGACCGGCGACTCGTAGAACTTGACCAGCTCCTTGAGCTCGTCTTCGGTGAAGCTGGTGGTGTAGAGCTTGACCATGTCGGGCTTGAGTTTCTTCCAGCCGATGGCGCTTTCCAGGGCGGCGTTGGCCTTGGCCTGGTAGCGGTCGAGCACGGCTTTCTTCGAGGCAGGCGCCTTGGTCTGTTCGAAGCGCTGGGCGAACATCTGCTGAACCTGCATGTACACCGGGGTGCCCAGCTTGTCGGCATTGGCCAGGGCGAGGAATTTCTCGGCGCTGGCGTTGTGGCTGGCTGTGTCGGCGAGTACCTGGCCGCTGGCACAGGCCAGCGCCACGGCGGCGCAGAGGGCACGAAGACGGGTCATTGCACTTCCTTCATCTGACAGGCGAGGTAGCACCTCGGGGTAGAGCATTCTGCGCCTTTGCAGGCATCAGGCTCAAGCGGGTGACGAGCGATGGAACCGCTCGGGTGGATCAGGGCCTAAAACTGCGGACACACACCACAAAGGAGTGAGCACAGCATGAGCCGTACCGAAACTGACAGCCTGGGACCGGTCGAAGTTCCTGAAGAGGCCTACTGGGGCGCGCAGACGCAACGCTCGCTGATCAACTTCGCCATCGGCCAGCAGCGCATGCCGATCGAGGTGGTGCACGCCCTGGCGCTGATCAAGAAGGCCGCTGCACGGGTCAATGATCGCAACGGCGACCTGGCCGCCGACCTGGCCCGGCTGATCGAGCAGGCGGCGGACGAGGTCCTGGCCGGTGACCACGACACGCAGTTCCCGCTGGTGGTCTGGCAGACCGGCAGCGGCACCCAGAGCAACATGAACGTCAACGAGGTGATCGCCGGGCGCGCCAACGAGCTGGCCGGGCAAGGCCGGGGCGGCAAGACGCCGGTGCACCCGAACGATCACGTCAACCGCTCGCAGAGCTCCAACGACTGCTTCCCCACCGCCATGCACATCGCCGTCGCCAAGGCCGTGCACGAGCGGCTGCTGCCGGCGGTCGCCGAGCTGTCCGCAGGCCTGGCCGAGCTGGGCGCGCGGCATCAGCACCTGGTCAAGACGGGCCGTACCCACATGATGGATGCGACGCCGATCACCTTCGGCCAGGAAGTATCGGCGTTCGTCGCCCAGCTCGACTATGCCCAGCGCGCCCTTCGTGCCAGCTTGCCGGCGGTGTACGAGCTGGCCCAGGGCGGCACGGCCGTCGGCACCGGGCTGAATGCACCCCAGGGCTTCGCCGAGGCCGTGGCCGCCGAACTGGCGGCCTTGTCGGGCTTGCCGTTCGTCACCGCGCCGAACAAGTTCGCGGCCCTGGCCGGGCACGAGCCGCTGACCAGCCTGGCCGGGGGCCTGAAGACCCTGGCGGTGGCGCTGATGAAGATCGCCAACGACCTGCGCCTGCTCGGCTCCGGGCCCCGTGCCGGGTTGGCCGAAGTGCGCCTGCCGGCCAACGAGCCAGGCAGCTCGATCATGCCGGGCAAGGTCAACCCGACCCAGTGCGAGGCCCTGTCGATGCTGGCTTGCCAGGTGCTGGGCAACGACGCGACGATCGGCTTTGCCGCCAGCCAGGGACACCTGCAGCTCAACGTGTTCAAGCCGGTGATCATCCACAACCTGCTGCAGTCGATCGAGCTGCTGTCCGATGGCTGCCGCAACTTCACCGAGCATTGCGTGGTGGGGATCGAGCCGGATGCCGAGAAGATGGCCGAGCACCTGGAGCGTGGGTTGATGCTGGTGACGGCACTGAACCCGCACATCGGTTACGACAAGTCGGCCGAGATCGCCAAGAAGGCCTATGGCGAGGGGCTGACCTTGCGCGAGGCGGCCCTGGCGCTGGGGTACCTGACCAACGAGCAGTTCGACGAGTGGGTCAGGCCCGAGCAGATGCTGGCGCCGGGGGCCAAGGGGTGATGGCTGGACTGGGTGGGCCAGGTGTATTCGGTCTGCCCATTCCGAAAGGAGCCGCACAGGCTTCTTGGCAGGCTGCATTGGCCTGAGTGGGCTTGTCAGCGGTAGCCTTCGATCAATCACCGCCTGCATCGCGGGCAAGCCTGCCCTCGTAGAACATAAAATAAATTGTTGATTTAAAAGTAAATAATTTCAGTATTTTGTGGGCCCTGCGGGCCCAATCGCGGCCGGTCTGAACTGGCTTAATGATTTTGGACACCTTCTTCGGACGCTATAATGGCGTCCAATTGGAGGCAAAATCAGTGCGCAATTCTTATTCGAAAGAACACAAAGTTCAAGCTGCTGAAATGGTGCTGGAC
>NZ_JAAMQI010000043.1 GCF_013523165.1 Pseudomonas entomophila | reverse complement strand
ATTCCTTATCGGCGCTTGGGTGAAGGGAGGAGGGGCGAAATCTCCCACGGTCTGTACTGCGCGAACAGTCAGAAGCGGATCTAGTCCCTCCTCCTCCCTTCAAGTCCTACCATACAAGCGGCCCCTGCCGGGGCGCCGGACCGACCGCGATTGGGCCCGCAGGGCCCATAAAGCTCTTTAATTAATTACTTTAAAATCAAAAAGTTATCTTATGCTCTATGGGAGCGGGGTTGCCCGCGATAGCGTCCGGCCCATCGCCGCCTGCATCGCGGGCAAGCCCGCTCCCACAGGGGGGTGAACCGCTCTGCCAGATCAGCGACAGGGCCCACATCGTGTTGGGCAAAGACGTTGAAAGGCCCACCGTGAAGCCCGTCGCTCATGTCGCACCGCAAACGAAAAAACCCGGCCAAGGCCGGGTTTTTCGCACTGCGGGGACCGCTTACTTCTTGCTGCGGCCCTTGAAGGTGCCGTCGCGGGTATCGATGTCGATCATTTCGTCGATCTCGATGAAGTCGGCAACCTGAATTTCGGTGCCGTTGGCCAGCTTGGCAGGCTTCATGACCTTGCCGGAGGTATCGCCACGGGCAGAGCCTTCGGTGTAGTCGACGCGACGGCTGATGGTGGTCGGCAGTTCGACCGACACCAGACGGTCTTCGAAGAACACGGCTTCGCAGATGTCGGTCATGCCTTCTTCGATGTACGGCAGAACGGCTTCGATGTCCTCGGCGTTCAACTCGTACATGGTGTAGTCGGTGGTGTCCATGAACGTGTACGAGTCACCGCTGATGAAGGACAGGGTCGCTTCCTTGCGGTCCAGGATCACGTCGTCCAGCTTGTCGTCGGCGAAGTAGACGGTTTCAGTCTTGTAGCCGGTCAGCAGGTTCTTCAGCTTGGTCTTCATGATCGCGCTGTTGCGACCGGACTTGGTGAACTCGGCTTTCTGTACCAGCCATGGGTCGTTGTCGATCCGCAGGACGGTGCCGGGTTTCAGTTCTTTACCAGTTTTCATTACGAGTATCCGAATCTGGATGGATTTATAAAAAATCGAGGCCGCGTATCATAGCCAATTTCGGTAAAACTGTACCAGCGCCATGGCGAGGTCCGGCCGAGCGGCCTGCGTGGCGCTCCAGTGCCGGGCGTGAGCTTGCCAGGCCTCCCAATGCGGCAGCACCTGGCGCCAGGCCTGCCCCATGTCCTGATCCAGGTTCCAGGCGCGCCACAGGTTCGCCACGGCCTCGGCGACCGGCGCGGGGACGCCCTGCAGGTACTGCGCGAGAAACGCCTCGAGCTTGTCCAGGTGGGCCTGTTCCTCTTGCACGTAGATATGCCAGAGCAAAGGCTGGGCCGCCCACTGGGCGCGGACGAACGAGTCCTCGCCACGCACGGCGTTGAAGTCGCAGCTCCACAGCAGCCGATCGTAGTCGGCCTGGCTCAGGAACGGCAGCACCTGCAGGGTCAGGCTGCCCAGCACCAGGCGCTGCCCAGGCGCAGGCGCCGACGCGCCCAGCCAGGCCTGCACGTCGCCCAGCACGCGCCCTTCCGGCACCAGCAGGTGGTAGGGCTGCGCCGCGTCGGCCAGGGCCGTCAGCCAGCTGCCCACCTGGGGGTTCTCATAGGCGAACAGCGACAGCAACCGCGCACCCGGCGCCGGTCGGATGCCGAGCCTGGCCAGGAACGCCTCCCGGGCAGACGCGTCGTCCTGCGCGGCCTGGCGCTGGGCGAACAGGGTGCGCTCGCGCAGCAGCCCGCCCGTGCCGGCCGTGAAGCCCGGGAAGAAGAACAGCATGCGCAGGCCGTTGCCCTGGGGCGACCACAGCCCATGGCACCCTTCGACCCAGGGTTCGGCACTGAGGTACTCGAGGTTGATCAGCAGCGACGGTACCGCGCGCGTGCTCAAGGCCTCCAGGTACGCCGCTGGCAAACGGCAGCCAAAGGCGGCGATGACCACATCGGCCGTGTCGATCGCCGGCCAGGGGTCGCTCCACCGACACACGGTCACGCCGTCGAGGCGCTGGACGTTGGCGGTGACGTCGGCCTGTGGGCACAGGCGCACGAAGGCGCTAGGGTCGTCGACCCACAGGCGTACCGTCAGCGCATGTTCGTCGGCCAGTTGCCGGGCCAGGCGCCAGGTCACGCCGATGTCGCCGAAGTTGTCCACGACCTTGCAGAAGATGTCCCAGGTGGCGCTCACGCCCGCTCCTCGTGTAGGGGCCCATGAAGCGGGCGATTGTGCGAGCAAACGCGGACGGAGGAAAGCCTCGTGGCCCTGGCAGCGGTGCAGAGGCGTCGAGGTGGCATGCCAGCCCACTCCCGTGCCACACCCTCAAGGTCGCCCACGCGCCCCGTCGAGCGCTCGCGGGCCTGACGCTCGCCGGCCACCATGCGACAATGGCCCACGTTCCTCTCATTCCGCAGGCGCCACCATGTCAGACTCCCATCGCCGCAGTCTCACGCCGCTTCAACTGATCCTGTGCATCGCCCTGGGCCTCTGGCTGGGCACGGTCGCCATCGCGGCCAGCCTGTGGCTGGTCTGGCAGGTGTGGCCGAGCCAGGTCGAGCGCGTATTGCCGACGGCCCCAGCCAGCGCCGAGGTCCCCGCTCGCCCCGCGCCACCGCCGGGCACGAGCGAGGCGCAGCAACAGATGTTCGAGCGCTACCAGCAGACCTTGCAGCGCGAGCAGGCGCGTCAGGCCGTGGACGCCGCCCAGGCCGACCCGCGCAACCTCGACAACCCACGCTGCCAGTTCTGGCTGGAGCAGCACCGCAACGCGCCGACGGACAAGAGCCAGGCCCAAGTCCAGGCGTTGTGCCGCTGACATGGACAAGCACGCCCTGCGCCAGGCGATCGTCGCCACCCTGGAAGAAAACGTCCGTACCCTCGAGCGGGCAGCGCAAGCTGCCTATGAGGCCGCCACCGCCGAAGAGAACATCGCCGAGAACAAGTACGACACCCTCAGCCTGGAAGCCTCCTACCTGGCCACCGGCCAGGCCCGACGTACCGCCGAGATCCGCCAGGCGCTGCTCGCGTTCCGGCAGCTGGCCCTGCGCGACTACGACCCGGCCCGAGGCATCCAGGTCAGCCACCTGGTCGAGCTGGAGGAGGCCGACGGCGCGACGCGCCAGGTGTTTCTCGGCCCCGAAGGCGCCGGCCTGAACATCGCCCTGGCAGGCCGTCAGGTCACGGTCATCACGCCTCGCTCGCCACTGGGCCAGCAGCTGCTCGGCAAGCGGGTGGACGACGAGGTCCGCCTGTCGATCGGCGCCTCCGAGCAGTGCCTGTTGATCGTCGAGGTGACGTGAGCCGCCGCACCGCTGTCCGATCACTACCCTGTCACCTGAGGTGACGCCCAGCCTTCGCCCCGAGAGGTCCCGATGGATACCCCGCCCCTGAGCCGTGCCCTGATCCTGCTGATGGCCACGGCCACCGGCCTGGCCGTGGCCAGCAACTACTACGCCCAACCCTTGCTGCACAGCATCGCCGCGTACTTCGGCCTGAGCACCGTCAGCGCCGGCAGCATCGTCATCGCCGCGCAACTGAGCTACGGCGCCGGCCTGGTGTTGCTGGCACCGCTGGGTGACCTGTTCGAGCAGCGGCGGCTGATCGTGGTGATGATGGGCGTGGCGGTACTGGGCTTGCTGATCAGCGCCAGCGCCACCAGCCTGCCGTGGCTGATCGTCGGCACGGCGCTGACCGGGCTGTTCTCGGTGGTGGCCCAGGTGCTGGTGCCGATGGCCGCGGCCCTGAGTTCGCCGGCCGAGCGCGGACGCGCCGTGGGCACCCTGATGAGCGGGCTGCTGCTCGGCATCCTGCTGGCACGCACCGCCGCCGGCTTCACCGCCGAGCTGGGCGGCTGGCGCGCCATCTACTGCCTGGCGGCGGTGCTGATGGCGGTGTGCGCGATCGCCTTGCAACGCAGCCTGCCCGTGCACCGCAGCCACGCCGGCCTGAGCTACCCCGCCCTGCTCGGCTCGCTGTTCACGCTGTTCCGCGAAGAGCCCGTGCTGCGCCTGCGCGGCCTGCTGGGGCTGCTGTCGTTCAGCCTGTTCGCGCTGTTCTGGACACCGCTGGCCTTCCTGCTGGCCCGCGAGCCCTACCACTACTCCGACGCCACCATCGGCCTGTTCGGGCTGGCTGGCGCGGCCGGTGCGCTGGCGGCGAACTGGGCCGGTCGTCTGGCCGACCGTGGCCGCGGGGCCTTGGGCACCACCGTGGGCCTGCTGGCACTGCTGGCCGCCTGGCTGCCCCTGGGCCTGGCCGAGACGTCGTTGCCTGCCCTGTTGGCAGGCGTCCTGCTGCTGGACCTGGCCGTGCAGCTGGTGCACGTCAGCAACCAGAATGCGGTGATCGCCCTGCGTCCGAACGCGCGCACGCGGCTGAACGCCGTCTACATCACCTGCTATTTCATCGGCGGCGCCCTGGGCTCGCTGCTGGGCACGCAGCTGTTCGAGCGGGCCGGCTGGATGGGCATCGTCTGGGCCGGCGTGGCCATCAGCACGCTGGCCTTGCTGGTGTGGGCCTGGGCGGAGCATGCACGGCGACGTGACGCGCGGGCCGTGGTCACGCCTCGCTAGGGCCTGGCTGCCCCCAGGGCAGTCAGCCCGCACGAAACAAACGGCGCCGTCGACCGGCGCCCCTGCTACCATGCGCGCGATTTTTCGCCCAGCACGCCGGCACCCCGCGACGATCGCCCGCGCCCGGCCCTCGAGGAGCCCTGCATGCCCCTGCCCCGCCCCCCACTGCCGCTGGGCCTGCTCAGCCTGAGCCTGGCCCTGTACGGCGCACCCGTGCTGGCCGAGACCGGCATCGAACTCGACGCCTTGCGTGTCTCCGACACCTACGACGCCGACAGCGAGCAGCCCCCTCAAGCCAGCGTCGGGCAGTTCCAGACCACCCCGGTGCTCGACACCCCGGCCGCGATCCGCGTGTTCGACCGTGCGCAGCTGGAAGACCGCCAGGTGCGGCAATTGAGCGAGGTGCTGCACGGCGAGGCCTCGGTCGGCGAAAGCTATGCCCCGATCGGCTATTACGAGAACTTCAACGTCCGCGGCTTCACCCTCGATGCCGCCAGCAGCTACCAGATCAACGGCCAGACCGTCGTCGGCGAGCAGAACGTGGCGCTCGAGAACAAGGAGCGGGTCGAGCTGCTCAAGGGGTTGTCGGGGCTGCAGAGCGGTGTGTCCGAGCCGGGCGGGCTGGTCGACTACGTGACCAAGCGCCCCGAAGACGTGCGCCGCGTGACCCTGTCGACCAACGATCAGGGCGAACGCTACCTGGCGACCGACCTGGGCGGCTGGTTCGGCGGCGAGCGGCAGTTCGGCCTGCGCGCCAACCTGGCCCACGAGGACATCCGCAGCTACGTCGACCATGCCGATGGCAGACGCGACTTCGCTTCGCTGGCGTTCGACTGGCAGATCACCCCGGACGCTACCCTGCAGCTCGACGCCGACTATCAGCACCGCGAGCAGCGCTCGGTGCCCGGCTACCAGTTGCTCGGCGGCGATCGCCTGCCCCACGCCGTGGACCCGAGCGACCGGCTGGCCTATCAGCCCTGGGCCAAGCCGGTGCAGAGCGATGCGCTGAACCTCGGTGGACGCTTCGCGTATCGCTTCGACGATGACTGGACCGGCACCTTGAGCGCCTCGCACAGCCGCGTGGTGATCGACGACTACAGTGCGTTCGCCTGGGGTTGCTATGGCGCCTCGAGCTGCGCGGACCTGGCCGTGCCGAACCACTTCAGCTACGAGGGCGAGTACGACATCTACGACTACCGCAGCCCCGACGACACGCGCCGCACCGACGAGCTGCAGGCCACGCTTGGCGGGCGCTTCACGGCCTTCGGCCTGGAGCACGCCGTGACCCTGGGCAGCAGCGTCCGCCGTCGCACCCTCGACCAGCGCCCCTATTACAACGAATGGGTCGGCAGCGGCCAGATCGGCACCGATGCGCCCTGGGTCGAGCCGTCGACGCGTGCGGTCGGCGCCAGCGTGCGGCGTCTGGACAGCCGTCAGTACGGTGTGTTCTTCAGCGACCGCATCACGCTCAGTGAACGCTGGCAGGTGGTGGTCGGCGCGCGCCAGGTGCGCCTGGACGAGCGCGCCTGGGCCGAGGACGCGACCCTCGACCGGCACACCCAGGGCTACGAACTGCTGCCCAACGCCGCCCTGCTCTACAAGCCCCAGACCGACACCACGCTGTACCTGAGCTATGCCAAGGGCCTGTCGGACGGCGGCACGGCGCCCTGGTTCGCCCGCAATGCCGCACAGATCCTGGCACCGACCGTCTCGCGGCAGCTCGAGCTGGGCGTCAAGCACGACTGGCGCGGCATGAGCCTGAGCGCGGCGCTGTTCCAGATCCGCCAGGCCTACCAGTACGCACGGCCGGAAGACGGCGGGTTCACCTACGTGCAGCAGGGGCAACA
Organism: Pseudomonas entomophila; assembly: GCF_013523165.1. GTDB lineage: Bacteria > Pseudomonadota > Gammaproteobacteria > Pseudomonadales > Pseudomonadaceae > Aquipseudomonas > Aquipseudomonas entomophila_A. Next base: position 1,885 of record NZ_JAAMQI010000043.1, on the reverse strand, counting down.
GAAAAACCTCGGGCTGGAGCTGGGGGCCAGCGGCGCGCTGACCGACAACCTGCGCCTCCAGGCCAGTGCCGCCGCATTGCGCGCACGGATCGAAGGCAGCGGTACCTCGGCCTACGAGGGCCACCAGGCGCTGAACGTGCCGAATCTGCGCCTGGCGGTGCAGGCCGAGTACAGCCTGCCGGTGCCGGGCCTGGCGCTGCTGGGGGGTGCGCGCTACAGCGCCAGCAAGTACGCCGACCGCACCGGCGAGGTCGCCGTGGGTGGCTACACCGTGGTGGATGTGGGCGGACGCTATCGCACCCGCGTCGGCGGCTACGACACGACACTGCGGCTGACCGTGGACAACCTGCTCGACAAGCGCTACTGGCGTGACGTGGGCGATTACCTGGGGGATGCCTACCTGTTCCAGGGCGCGCCACGCACGGCGCGGTTGTCGGCGTCGGTGGACTTCTAGGCCCAGCGCCCCGCCCTGTCGCCCATCGCGCAGGGCCGTGCGGCGGGGCCTGGCAGGGCACCAGAAACGAAAAACCCCCGAAGGCGTTCACCTTCGGGGGCTTTCTGAATGTGGCGGTGAAGAAGGGATTTGAACCCTTGATACGGTTTCCCGTATACACACTTTCCAGGCGTGCTCCTTCGACCACTCGGACACTTCACCGTTTCTCTTCAAGCTGTTCAGCCTGTCGAGGCGCGCTAATTTAGTCGAAGCCTCGAATGATGGCAAGCTTTTTTTCAGAATTTTCATGCGCTTAAGCCTGGTGGCCGCAGACCTGCGGCGGCCGGCCCGTCCGAGCCGGCGAATGCGGGGTTCGACAGCGCCTGCACATGACGCATTTCCCTGCGCGCCTGCCGACGTTTCGGCTGACTGGCCAGTCAGCATTGCTGCTTTACCTGACGCACGGCGCTGGGTAACGTCGGCGGCACCTCCATCGAAAGGACGCTGTCATGACCGAGCTGATCACCTACCACTGCGAAGACGGTATTGCCCTGCTGACGCTGAACAACGGCAAGGTCAACGCCATTTCGCCTGCGGTCGTCGAGGCCTTTAACGCCGCGCTGGACCGTGCCGAGCAGGACCGTGCGGTGGTGGTGATCACCGGCCAGCCGGGCATTCTCTCCGGCGGCTACGACCTCAAGGTGATGACCAGCGGCCCCCAGGCGGCGATCGATCTGGTCAGTGCCGGGTCTACGCTGTCGCGTCGCCTGCTCGCCCACCCCTTCCCGGTGATCGCCGCCTGCCCCGGCAACGCCGTGGCCAAGGGTGCTTTCCTGTTGCTGTCGAGCGACTACCGAATCGGCGTCGAAGGGCCCTACAAGATCTGCCTGAACGAAGTGCAGATCGGCATGACCATGCACCATGCTGGCATCACCCTGGCGCGTGATCGTCTGCAACCGGCGGCGTTCCAGCGCGCGGTGATCAATGCTGAGGTGTTCGATCCGCAGGGAGCCTGTGAGGCAGGCTTCCTCGACAAGGTGGTGTCGCCGGAGCAACTTCATGAGACCGCCCTGGCCGCGGCCCAGGCGCTGAAGAAGCTGAACATGCGTGCGCACCGCGAGACCAAGCTCAAGGTGCGTAAGGTGCTGCTGGCGACGCTGGACGAGGCGATCGAACTGGACAAGGTGTACTGAGACTGCTGCCAGTTCATCAGGCAGAAGGCGCGCTGGCTCATGATCGCTGCTGGGTGAGACTGGCCGTGATGGGTTTGGAAGCGCAGCTGTCTTTTTCTGCTACAACGCAATGGCTGTTTTGTGGGCCTTTCAGGCCCAATCGCGGCACAGGGGCCGCTCCTTGTATCTCGACTTTTGCCTCCTTGCAGGCCAAAGTTCTCGACTGATCATCGAGGGAAGGCCATGAAGCAGAGCCGCTCCTAGGGCATCGAGCCCGCAT
>NZ_JAAMQI010000042.1 GCF_013523165.1 Pseudomonas entomophila | reverse complement strand
GGGTGAAGGGAGGAGGGGCGAAATCTCCCACGGTCTGTACTGCGCGAACAGTCAGAAGCGGATCTAGTCCCTCCTCCTCCCTTCAAGTCCTACCATACAAGCGGCCCCCGTGCCGCGATCGGGCCCGTAGGGCCCGTATGACCAGCACCGTCGACCTGCCAGGCCACCGCTACTCTCGTGGGAGCCGGCTTGCCGGCGATGGCGGCGGCACCGGCCCAGCCGGGGGTGACTAGACCCGGAACTCGCTGACCAACGTCTGCAACCGCGCGCCCAGGCGGGCCAGCTCGATGCTCGAGGCGGCCGTTTCGTTGCTGGCCGTGGCGGTCTGTTCCGACACGTCGCGTACGTTCAGCACACTGCGGCTGATCTCTTCCGCCACCACACCCTGCTGCTCGGCGGCGGCAGCGATCTGCTGGTTCATCGCCTGGATGCTGGCCACGGTGCCGGTGATGCTGCTCAGCGACACACCGGCCTTGCGTGCCAGTTCGACGCTGCTGTCGGTCAAGCGCGTGCTGTCGAGCATCACCGTGGCGACGTCTTGCGTACCGCCCTGCAGGCTGGCGATCAGCGCCTCGATTTCTTCGGTCGATTGCTGGGTACGCTGGGCCAGCGCGCGGACTTCGTCGGCGACCACCGCGAAACCGCGCCCGGCTTCGCCTGCACGCGCCGCCTCGATGGCTGCGTTGAGCGCCAGCAGGTTGGTCTGCTGGGCCACCGACTTGATCACGTCCATCACGCTGCCGATGCGCTGGCTTTCCTGCTGCAGGCTGCCCATGGCCGCGCTGGAGCGGTGCACTTCCTCGGCCAGGCGCTCGATCTGGGCGATGGCCTCGTTGACCACGCGATCGCCGCTCTTGGCCTCGTCATCGGCCTGGGTCGCCGCCCGCGAGGCGGCTTCGGCATTGCGCGCGACTTCCTGCACGGTGGCTGCCATTTCATGCATGGCAGTGGCCACCTGGTCGGTTTCGATTTTCTGACTGTTGGCGCCGCTGCTGGTCTGCTCGGTCACGGCCGACAATTCTTCTGCCGCGCTGGTCAGCTGGGAAACACCTTCACGGATACCCCCGATCAGTTCGCGCAGCGTCGTGCCCATGCGCGCGATGCCTTGCTGCAATTCGCCCAGCTCATCGCGACGGGTGATCCGCACGTCGTGGGTCAGGTCGCCTTGAGCGATGCGTTCGACCACGTGCAAGGTCTCGCGCAGCGGGCGGGTGATCTGGCGGGTGATGATCACGGCCGCGGCAATGCCGACCAGCAGCGCCAGCAAGGTGGCGGTGATCTGCCAGGTGCGTGCGGTGGTGCTTTCGATATCCCGGCGGTCGAGCTGGATCTGGTACAGCGCCTCGCTGCTTTTGACGATGTCCGAGCCTTGCACGGTCATTTCCTGGCGGGCTTCCTTGACCTGAGCCATGGCATCGCGCCACTGACGGACCGCCTCGCGGTAGGCCGATGCCGCGGTTTCCAGCGTCTGGACGCGGGTCGCTTCGCCGGGCACGCGCGCGCCCAGGCTGTCGACCTGCGCCAACAAAGCCTCTATCTGACGCAGCGCGGTCTGTTCGCTGGCGTCGGTGGGGTTAGACACATAACCTCGGGTATCGACTTGCGATTGCAACAGTTGCTGTTCGGTGGTGCTGACGGCCTGGTAGTACCCCAGGCGTGTGCCGTCGTCCACGGCACGGGCCAGGACTTGGGTGCGCATCGCTTCCAGAGTGTCACGGGCCTGGCCGATAGTGCGAATCATGTCTGCGCGCGCGGTCGTGGCCTGCTTGTAGCCTGTACGCATCTTGTCCAGCGAGACACGGTAGTCGCTGATCGACCGCGCCTGCTCACGCAGCAGCGCGACATTTTCCGGGCTCTTGAAGGTCGACAGCAGTTTCTGCTGCTGCGCACTGAAGGCGTCAAGCTTGGGCACGATGGCCTGAGCGGCAGCGTCATCGCCATTGGTCAGCATGTATTGCAGGCGCACGACCCGCAGGTTGGTCAGGTCGCTGTTGAGCTGGGTGATGTCGCTCATCCAGTTGCTGCGGTCGATCAGGCCGGACAAGCTCATCCAGCCGGTCAGGGCCAGCAGGCCCGTCAGTAGAAGCACCAGGCCGAAGCCCAGTCCCAGTTTGAGGTTGATGCCGATGTTGGCAAACCAAGCGTTCATGCACGCGCTCCCGAGTGATCCCTTTGGGGGTGAAAATCCACGGGTTTTGTTCTTTTGCTTGGTCACCCGCCGTTCGTGCAGGCTGTATCGGCCAGGTGGGCCAGAGCTGAAACGCTTTTTCAGCGTGATCTCGCTCGGGCCGCCCTGGCCGACGAAGGGGGCGGAGGGTATTACAGCTGCCGCGTGTTGAAGGTGTCGCAGCGCTCCATTTCGCCGTTTTCAAAACCGGCCTTGAACCAGCGCACGCGCTGCGCGGAGGTGCCGTGGGTGAACGAGTCGGGTACGACGCGGCCTTGACCTTGCTGCTGCAGGCGGTCGTCACCGATGGCGTTGGCCGCGTTGAGGGCTTCCTCCACGTCACCCGGTTCCAGCCAGTTCAGGCGCTTCTGCGCCTGATAGGCCCAGACGCCGGCGAAGCAGTCGGCCTGGAGTTCCTGGCGAACCAGCAGCCCGTTGGCGCCTTCGAGCTTCTGTCCACGCTGGCGTGCGGCATCGACCTGATCCGAAATGCCCATCAGGGTCTGCACGTGGTGGCCGATCTCGTGAGCGATCACATAGGCCTGAGCGAAATCGCCGGCGGCGGCGAAGCGGGTTTCCATCTCGCGGAAGAAGCTGGTGTCCAGGTAGACGCGCTGGTCGGCCGGGCAGTAGAACGGGCCGACCGCCGAGGAGGCGAAGCCGCAGGCCGACTGGATCTGACCGTTGAACAGCACCAGCTTGGGCTCACGGTACTGGCTGCCATTCTGGGCGAACAGCGCTTTCCAGGTGTCTTCGGTGTCGCCGAGGATGGAGCTGACGAACGCGGCCTGTTGATCGTTGGCCGGAGGGGCCTTGGTGCCGCCCTGCGTCGCGACCGGCGCCTGGCTGCCTTGTCCGGTCAGCTGGCTGAGCAGGCGCAAGGGGTCCTGGCCCGTGAGCCAGCCGATCCCCACGATCAGCAGGATGGCGCCGAGCCCGAGGCCCTTGCCGCCTCCGAAGCGCATGCCACCACCACCGCCGCTGCCGCGTGCGTCCACCACGTTGTCACTGCGTCGGCCTTTTCGCCAATCCATGTCGGTTCTCCAGGGCGTTTCGATCGTATCGAGGAAGGTAGTTCAAGGACCATAGGTCTGTGTGGACTGCCCGTGGGCATAACACTGTAGTGATGGACAACCGAACGGTTGTGACTATCCATCGGGACAGGCACAAAACACCAGCGACCTCGAACCGATCCGGCCGGGCGCCCTGGCACCCGGCCGGACGTACTCAGCGCCGGACCAGCAGCACGCCGCTTTCCATGTGGTGCGTATAGGGGAACTGGTCAAATACCGCGCAGCGCTCGATGCGGTGCGTGTCGTGCAACTGGGCGATGTTCGCCGCCAAGGTCTCGGGGTTGCACGAGATGTACAGGATGCGCTCGAACCGCCGTGTCAGCTCGCAGGTGTCCGGGTCCATGCCGGCCCGCGGCGGGTCGACGAACACGGTACCGAAGTCGTAGCGTTTCAGGTCGATGCCTTCCAGACGGCGGAACGGGCGGACCTCGTTCAGCGCCTGGGTGAGCTCTTCGGCCGACAGGCGCACCAGGCGCACGTTGTCCACACCGTTCTCGTCCAGGTTGCTCAGGGCCGCGTTCACCGAGGTCTTGCTGATCTCGGTGGCCAGTACCTGGCGCACACGGGTGGCCAGGGGCAGGGTGAAGTTGCCGTTGCCGCAATACAGCTCGAGCAGATCGTCGTCACGCTGGCCGAGCGCGTCGTAGGCCCAGCTCAGCATCTTCTGGTTGACGGTGCCGTTGGGCTGGGTGAAGGCGCCTTCCGGCTGGCGGTAGCTGAAGGTGCGCCCGGCGACCTCGAGGCGCTCCTGCGCATGGTCGCGGCCGATCACCGACCGCTTGCCCTTGGAGCGGCCGATCACGCTGACGTCGAGGTCGGCGCTCAACTGCCGCGCCGCGGCCTCCCAGGCCTCGTCCAGCGGGCGGTGATAGCACAGGGTGATCATGGCATCGCCGGCCAGCGTGGTCAGGAATTCCACCTGGAACAGCTTGTGGCCCAGGGCTTCGCTGGCCTGCCAGGCGGCCTTCAGGCGTGGCATCAGCGCATTGATGCGCAGGCTGGCGATGGGGAAGTCGTCGATCAGGATCGGCGTGTGCTTTTCGCCCGGCGCGAACATCGCGTAGTGCCGCTGGCCGTCCTCGCGCCACAGGCGAAATTCCGCGCGCAGCCGGTAGTGCTCGCGTGGCGAGTCGAACACGGCAGGTGCCGGCGCCTCGAACGGGGCCAGCAGCGCGTTCAGGCGCTGGACCTTGGCGTCCAGCTGCGCGTCGTAGGATGCGGTGTCCAGAACGGTCGTCATGCTTGCAGCCACCCCAGCTTGATCACGAACAGGATGGACAGGATCACCAAGGCGGCGTTCAGGTCGCGATGACGACCGGAAATCAGCTTGATGGCAGTCCAGGAAATGAAACCGAAGGCGATGCCGTTGGCGATCGAGTAGGTCAGCGGCATGGCCAGGGCGGTGATGACCACCGGCGCGGCCTCGGTCACGTCGTCCCAGTTGATCTCGGCCAGGCCCGAGGCCATCAGCACGGCGACGAACAGCAGCGCCGGGGCCGTGGCGAAGGCCGGCACACTACCGGCCAGGGGGGCGAAGAACAGCGCCAGCAGGAACAGCACGGCCACCACGATGGCGGTCAGGCCGGTGCGGCCACCGGCACTGACCCCGGCGGCCGACTCGATGTAGCTGGTGGTGGTGGAGGTGCCCAGCAGCGAGCCGGCCATGGCGGCGGTGCTGTCGGCGATCAGGGCACGGCCCATCTTCGGCATGTGCCCGTCCTTGTCCATCAGGCCCGCTCGCTTGGCCACGCCGATCAGCGTGCCGGAGTTGTCGAACAGGTCGACGAACAGGAAGGCGAAGATCACGCTGACCAGGCCGACGTCCAGGGCGCCTCGGATGTCCAGTTGCAGGAAGGTCGGTGCCAGCGAAGGCGGCATCGAGACCACCCCGGCGAAGGGCGTCACGCCCAGCAGGATCGCCACCACGGTCACGGCCATGATGCCGATCAGCACGGCGCCTCGGACCTTGAGCGCTTCCAGGCCGACGATCAGGAAGAAGCCCAGGGTCGCCAGGATCGGCGCCGGCTCGCGCAGGTCGCCGAGGCCCACCAGGGTGGCCGGGTTGTCGACCACGATGCCGGCGTTGTGCAGGGCGATCAGGGCCAGGAACAGCCCGATGCCGGCGGCGATGGCCGAGCGCAGCGGCAAGGGGATGCTGTTGACGATCCATTCGCGCACCCGCAGGATCGACAGCAGGAAGAACAGCACCGCCGAGATGAACACCGCCCCCAGCGCCACCTGCCAGGTATGGCCCATGTGCAGGACCACGGTGTAGGTGAAGAAGGCGTTCAGGCCCATGCCCGGCGCCAGGGCGATCGGGTAGTTGGCGATCAGGCCCATGGTCACCGAACCGATGGCTGCGGCCAGGCAGGTGGCGACGAACAGCGCGCCCTTGTCCATGCCGGTTTCGCCGAGGATGCTCGGGTTGACGAACAGGATGTAGGCCATGGCCAGGAAGGTCGTGATGCCCGCGAGTATCTCGGTGCGCACGTTGGTGTTGTGTGCTCTCAGTTGAAACAGCCGTTCCAGCATGCCTGCTCCTCAGGACGCTCCAGCGCCTTGAAAATGTGTCGACCCCATCAGCAAAGCACAGCCCCTATCAAGGCCCGTGGTTTTATCCGGGGTGAAAAAAGCCGCGCATCATACCAGCATGGTCGCCAGGCGGTAACGCGTGTTGCAGTACACTTGATCGATTCCCGGCTTCCTGCGCCGCTTGCGCCGCGCCCCTCACTGAACGCGTCCCATGCAATTGATCGATTACCACCAGCTGTCGCAGGCTCAGCGCGAGCAGCTGAACGACCTTCGGGTACATCCTGGGCAGGTGCGCTTTGCCGGCGACATTGCCAACGCGCTGTACATCCTGCTCAGCGTGGACAGCGACGATCGGCGCGGCCTCGTCTTGCTGGTGGAGGATGTACCCAAGGCGTTCATGCTGATCGAGCGCGGGGCGCACCTGCCGACCTGGGCCGAGCCTGACGCCGTGACGCTCAACGCCTTGCAGGTCGACTGGCGATGCCAGGGGCAGGGCCTGGGACGCTTCTGCATGGGCGCGCTGCCCCCTCTGGTGCGTGCCCTGTGGCCGCAGGCCCGAGCGCTGCAGCTGTCGGTCGATCCGGACAACCAGGCAGCCATCGGCCTGTACCAGGCCAGCGGCTGGTCGCGCAGTGGGGACGGGTACCGGGCCCGTGTCCACCGCGAGTGGGCGATGACGCTGCCGCTCTAGGGGCCTAGGTCAGGTGTCCGCGCGCGTGCTGTGCATGTGATCGCGGCCCGCCAGGGTCGGGAACAGCCGGATCCAGACCCCGGTCACCACTAGCGTGCCGACCCCGCCCAGCACCACTGCTGGTACCGTGCCGAACCAGTGCGCGGTGATGCCCGACTCGAACTCCCCGAGCTGGTTCGAGGCCCCGATGAACAGACCATTGACCGCGCTCACTCGACCGCGCATCTCGTCAGGGGTCTCCAGCTGCACGAAGGCGCTGCGGATGACCATGCTGATCATGTCGGCAGCGCCCAGGACCACCAGCACGGCCAGCGAGAACCAGAACGAGGTCGACAGGCCGAAACCGATGGTCGCCACGCCGAACACGCCAACGGCGGTGAACATCACCCGCCCGACCTTGCGCTCCACCGGGAAGCGCGCGAGCCACACCGACATCAGCAAGGCCCCGACCGCGGGTGCCGAGCGCAGCAGGCCCAGGCCCCAGGGGCCAGTGAGCAGGATGTCCTTGGCGAATACCGGCAGCAGCGCCGTGGCGCCGCCCAGCAGGACCGCGAACAGGTCCAGCGAGATCGCGCCGAGGATGTCCTGGCGGCTGCGGATGAAGCGCACGCCCGCCAGCAGCGATTCCAGGGTGGCACGCCCGCGCTGGGCGACGTGCTGGCGAGCGTCCAGGCTCAGGGTCAGCGCACAGGCGAGGGTGTAGAGCACGACGGTAGGGCCGTAGACCCACAGGCTGCCGAAGGCATAGAGCAGGCCCCCGACGGCAGGTGCGACGATGGTCGCCGACTGGGTGGCCGACGCCGACGCCGCCACCGCACGCGGAAACAGCCCGGGCGGCACCACGTTGGGCAGCAGCGCCTGGGTGGCCGGCATTTCGAACGAGCGGGTCGCGCCCAGCATGAAGGCGAGGAGGAAGATCAGCTCGCGGCTGACACTGTCATTCGCACTGGCCACCGCCAGCGACAGGGCGATCACCCCTTGCAGGCCCTGGCACAGCGCCGCGACGCGACGGCGGTCGTAACGGTCGGCGACATGGCCGGTGTGCAGCATGAACAGTACCCGGGGCGCGAACTCGACCAGGCCGACCAGGCCCAGGTCGAGCACACTGCCGGTCAACTGGTAGAGGTGCCAGCCAATGGCCACGGTCAGCATCTGGAAAGCGCTGGCGGTGAAGACGCGCGCGAACCAGAACGCGACGAACGAGCGCTGGTGTCGCAGCAGGTGGGGCGTGGAAGCAGGCATGAGGCTGAAATCCCGAGAAAAGGCACAGGTGACGAAGATGGCTGGAGTGTAACAAAGGATTACAAATGCCCGGGTTCGACACGGGTTGCGAGAAGAGCAACCGACCTGTGGCAATGCACCGCATCAATACGGGCTGCGTATGGGGCTATGCTTTGGCAAGCATTGACGTGTATCAAGGCATGTACCCGCGAAATCGGGTCATCGGGCCACGGCGACGAAGCTCGATCGAACAATCCGCAGGGTGCGCACTCGATAGACATGGACGGCAGGGCACACGCCCGCGCCGAGGTTCATCCGTCAGGAGGCAGCATGTTCGGTCTCGAAGCACTCGACCTGGCCCGTATCCAGTTCGCCTTCACCGTCTCGTTCCATATCCTGTTCCCGGCCATCACCATTGGCCTGGCCAGCTACCTAGCGGTGCTCGAAGGCCTCTGGTTGAAGACCGACCGCCAGGTGTACCGCGACCTCTATACCTTCTGGTCGAAGATCTTCGCGGTCAACTTCGGCATGGGCGTGGTCTCCGGCCTGGTCATGGCCTATCAGTTCGGCACCAACTGGAGCCGCTTCTCGGACTTCGCCGGCGCCATCACCGGCCCCTTGCTGACCTACGAGGTGCTGACCGCCTTCTTCCTCGAGGCCGGCTTCCTGGGCGTCATGCTGTTCGGCTGGAACCGTGTCGGGCGTGGCCTGCACTTCTTCGCCACGCTCATGGTGGCCCTGGGTACCCTGGTCTCGACGTTCTGGATCCTGGCCTCCAACAGCTGGATGCACACCCCGCAGGGCCACGCCATCGTCGATGGCCGGGTGATCCCGATGGACTGGCTGGCGGTGATCTTCAACCCCTCGTTCCCGTTCCGCCTGATGCACATGGCCGTCGCGGCCTTCGTCGCCACCGCCTTCTTCGTCGGGGCCTCGGCGGCCTGGCACCTGTTGCGCGGGCGTGACAACCCGGCAGTGCGCACGATGCTGTCGATGGCCATGTGGATGGCCTTGATCGTGGCCCCCGTCCAGGCCGTGATCGGCGACTTCCACGGCCTCAACACCCTCGAGCACCAGCCGGCGAAGATCGCCGCCATCGAAGGCCACTGGGAGAACCCGCCTGGCGAGCCGACGCCGCTGATCCTCTTCGGCTTGCCCGACATGCAGGCCGAGACCACACGGTATGCGCTCGAGATCCCGGTGCTCGGCAGCCTGATCCTGACCCACAGCCTGGACAAGCAAGTGCCCGCGCTGAAGGACTTTCCACCCGAGGACCGGCCCAATTCGACCATCATCTTCTGGTCGTTCCGGGTCATGGTCGGGCTTGGCATGCTGATGATCGCCACGGGCCTGTGGAGCCTGTGGCTGCGCAAGCGCGGCACGCTGTACAGCTCGCGGCCGTTCCTGCACCTGGCACTGTGGATGGGACCGGCCGGGTTGATCGCGATCCTCGCGGGTTGGTTCACCACCGAGATCGGTCGACAGCCGTGGGTGGTCTACGGCCTGATGCGCACCGCCGACGGCGTCTCCAACCACAGCTACGCCCAGCTGGGGTTCACCCTGGTGATGTTCGTGCTGGTGTACTTCGCCGTGTTCGGGGTCGGCTTCGCCTACATGATGCGCCTGGTCCGCAAGGGGCCGCACAGCGGCGAAGGGCACGAGCGCAAGCCAGGTGGCCCCGGTCGCCCGCGGACCCCGGCGCGGCCATTGTCCGCCGCCGTCGAAGGCCAGGACGGTACGTCCGCCACCCCGACCGAGAGGAACTGAGCCATGGACATCGACCTTCCCCTGATCTGGGCCGTCATCATCATCTTCGGCATCATGATGTACGTGGTGATGGACGGCTTCGACCTCGGCATCGGCATGCTCTTCCCGTTCGTCAAGGCCGAGCATGACCGCGACGTGATGATGAACACGGTCGCCCCGGTCTGGGACGGCAACGAAACCTGGCTGGTGCTGGGCGGCGCAGGGCTGTTCGGCGCCTTCCCGATGGCCTACTCCGTGGTGCTGTCGGCCCTCTACCTGCCCCTGATGCTGATGCTGGTCGGGCTGATCTTCCGCGGCGTGGCCTTCGAGTTCCGCTTCAAGGCCAAGGCCGACAAGCGTCATGTCTGGGACAAGGCCTTCATCGGCGGCTCGCTGCTGGCGACGTTCTTCCAGGGCGTCGCACTCGGCGCGTTCATCGAAGGGTTCAAGGTGGTCGACCGCAGCTATGCCGGCGGCTCGCTGGACTGGTTGACGCCGTTCAGCCTGTTCTGCGGCGCCGGGTTGATCGTCGCCTACGCCCTGTTGGGGTGCACCTGGCTGATCATGAAGACCGAAGGCCCGCTGCAACGGCAGATGCACGTGCTGGCCCGGCCGTTGGCCCTTGCGTTGCTCGCGGTCATTGCCCTGGTCAGCCTGTGGACACCGCTGGCCTATCCCCAGATCGCCGGTCGCTGGTTCGCGATGCCCAACCTGCTGTGGTTCCTACCGGTGCCGCTGCTGGTGCTGGCCACCTTGTACGGACTGATCCGTGCCGTGGCCCGGGAAGCGCACTATGCACCGTTCCTGCTGACGCTGATGCTGATCTTCCTGGGCTACAGCGGCCTGGGCATCAGCCTGTGGCCGAACATCATCCCGCCATCGGTGTCGATCTGGGAGGCGGCGGCGCCGCCGCAGAGCCAGAGCTTCATGCTGGTGGGAACGCTGTTCATCATCCCGCTGATCCTGGGCTACACCTTCTGGAGCTACTACGTGTTCCGCGGCAAGGTGACCCACGAAGATGGCTACCACTGACCCGAAGGAGGCCCGGATGGACAGGCACGAGCACGAGCGCGAAACGTCGCCACTCTGGCAGCGTCTGGGGTGGCTGGCGCTGATCTGGACGCTGAGCGTGGCGGCTTTGGGGGTGGCCGCCTACGGCATGCGCCTGTTCATGAGCGCAGCCGGGCTGACCACGCACTGACGCCTCTACTTGCGGGCCTTGAGCACCACGAACTTCGGCGTTGCCGCGACCTGCTCGACGCCACGGAACAGGCGGGCCAACTTGCTGTGGTAGCCCAGGTGACGGTTGCCGACCATGTACAGGGCACCACCGACCACCAGCGCTTCGCGAGCCTGCTGGAACATGCGCCAGGCCAGAAAGTCGCCGACCACCTGCTGCTGGTGGAAGGGCGGGTTGCACAGCACCACGTCCAGTGACTGCCGCTCGAGTGCGTCCAGGCCATCGGCGGCTTCGATGATCGCCGGGCGGTCACCCAGCGCAGCCTGCCAGTTTTCCCGCGCGGACTGCACGGCCATGTACGACTCGTCTACCAGGGTGTAATGCGCTTGGGGGTTGGCCAGGGCGCTGGCGATCGCCAGCACGCCGTTGCCGCACCCCAGGTCAGCGACCCGTGCCATGCCCAGGTCGCCCGGCAGGTGCGGCAGGAACGCCCGCGTCCCGATATCCAGGCCTTCACGGCAGAACACGTTGGCGTGATTGAGCAACTCCAGGACAGGCGCGTCCAGGCGATAGCGCGACGGGTAGGGCGAGACGGCCAGCGGTCGCTCGGCAGGCGTGGCCGTCAACAGCCGTGCCTTGCGCGAGGCCAGCGAAGCCTGCACCGGGCCGATGTAGCGCTCCAGCAGATCGCCTGCCGCCCGCGGCAGGTGCTTGATCATGGCACCGGCGATGACCTGGGCGCCTGGCGCCAGGTGCCCGTGCAGCCGGATCAGTTGCTCCTCCAGCAGGGCGAGGGTCTTGGGGACGCGGATCAGCACGCGGTCGAACAGGCCGTGCCACGGTTCGTTGGCCGCCACGAAAGGCACGCTGTCGAAGGCCTGGCCATGGCGCACCAGGTTCTTCTCCAGTGCCAGTCGGCCCAGGTGAGAGTCGCCGCTGCTGGTCACCTGCACATGGCCGGCCAGGCTGACGGCCAGTGCGCCGAAGCTGTCGTTGAGCACCAGTACACGACAGGCGCTGTCCGGCCGCTGCTGGGCAAGCTGCTCGAGCAGGTACTGGTCGGCGGCGTCGAAGGCTTGAAGGGGATCGTTAGCCTGCTCCGGTTGGCGGATCAGGTCGAGTTCGGCGAAGGGGCTGTTCAGCAAGGGCATGGCAATACACTCTGGTGCAAGGGCGCCTGGCCCCGCATGGGACCGGTCATGGTGCGCGATTCTACAGAGGTTTGCCCAAGGGCGCGGCGCGTGCGTCAGATCAGACCATAGGTGACGCCGATGGCGATGGCAGCGGCTTTGTTGGAGGCGTTGGTCTTGCCGATGATGCTGCGGATGTGAAAGTTGACGGTGCTGAGCGACAGCGACAGGATCATGGCGATATCGGCGGCCGTCTTGCCGGCCGCCGACCAGCGCAGCACTTCCAGTTCACGGTTGCTCAGCCTGGGTAGCGGCTGGCGCTGGGCGAGCAGGTGCTCGGTGAGCGCGCGGTGCAAGGTGGTGCCCAGCCAGCCGATCTGCACGCTCTTGTCGTAGAATTCGGTGATCGAGATCTTGCGTTCAGGTCGGGCGACGCTGATCTGGCTTTCATTGTGGTGCAGGTCGTGGATCGCCTGCGTCCAGCCATGGCGCAGACCATGGGCGCTGGCCTGCTCGCGCAGGTCGGGTACGCCTTCGAACAGCGAGTCGTCCCAGAGCACGGCGCTGGTCGTGTGACGGCAGGCATGGGCGACCGGGTCGGTCGCCAGGAACTTCTTTTCGTAGAGCAGGCCCCAGGCCTCCGGGAAGTTGTTGTAGAAGGTGACCTGCTGCTTGGTACCCGGGGTGTTGGAAAAGAATGTCCAACTGATGTAGGGCATGCCCAGCGAACGAGACAGGCCGACGGCCTGCTTGAACAAGCGGGCCGGTTCGCGCTCCTCGAGCAGGCACCGTATCTGTTCCGTGCTCCAATGCTGCATGGTGAGGCTCCCTCCACGTGTCCAATTCGGATCCAAGTTGTACAAAGGGTGTTGCCAGTGTAGGAAAAGACTATCGCTTTGGCAGGAAAATTTTGCGATTACGTTAGGCTTTTTAATTCCGTCATGTGTCAGGTGCTCCAGCATCGGTGTTCATTGCGCACCGATTACGCGACACTGTCTCCCCGACCGATGGAGAGCCCCATGACTGCCAGTGCCGACAAATTCACATGCCAGACGCTGCTCGACGTGCAGACGTTGACGCCCAGCCTCTTCAGCCTGCGAATGACGCGCGACCCAGGCTTCCGGTTTCGTGCCGGGCAATTCGCGCGCCTGGGTGTGACCAAGGCTGACGGCAGCGTCGTCTGGCGAGCCTATTCGATGGTATCGGCGCCTCATGACGAATTTCTGGATTTCTTTTCAATTGTCGTGCCAGGCGGCGAATTCACCAGCGAACTGAGCCGCCTCGGGGTCGGCGATACGGTCCTGGTCGACCGTCAGGCGTTCGGTTACCTCACGTTGGATCGCTTCACCGGCGGCCGTGACCTGTGGTTGCTCGCCACCGGCACGGGGATTGCGCCGTTCGTCTCGATCCTGCAGGACTTCGAAGCCTGGGAGCGGTTCGAGTCGATCAAGCTGGTGTATTCGGTGCGCGAAGCGCAGGAGCTGGCCTACCAGGCGCTCATCGACGGGCTCGAGGCACGCGACTACCTGGTCGAGCACGCTGGCAAGCTGCAGTTCATCCCGGTCGTGACGCGCGAAGCCCACCCCGGTGCACTGAGTTCGCGCATCACCACGCTGATCGAGACGGGCGAACTGGAGGCAGCGGCCGGTGTGGCGCTGAGCCCGGAACACTCGCGGATCATGCTGTGCGGCAACCCGCAGATGATCGATGACACACGCCAGGCGCTCAAGGCGCGCGACTTGCAGCTGGCGCTGAGTCGTCGGCCTGGCCAGGTCGCCGTCGAGACCTACTGGTAAGGCCTGGCCCGCCTCTGGGCATGGGCCAGGCGCCCGTCGTTCAGGGCAGGCGGTTCTGGTTCTGCGTCTTGAGCAGGTCGCGGATTTCCGTGAGCAGCGTTTCCTGCGGGGTAGGGGTGGGC
>NZ_JAAMQI010000041.1 GCF_013523165.1 Pseudomonas entomophila | reverse complement strand
CAGGACTGATGCCGTTAGTCAGGCGATGCATGAAAGTTGAAGGCGTTGGTTTTCTCACCGCTGCGCGTTTGGTCGCCACCTACCAGCGAGGTGAGTTCAAGAGTGCTGATGCCTTCATCGCTTTTCTGGGAATGGACTTGCGGGTGGCTCAGTCGGGCAAGAAAAAAGAACGCTCGACGCTGACCAAGCGGGGTGATCCAGAGGTCCGTCGTCTGCTGCACAATGCGGCGATGTCAGCAGGCAGGACAACTGCTTGGAAAACATTTTATGAAGACAAGCAGAGCCACGGTTTTAAAAAGACTCAAGTCCTGGTCATGCTGGCCCGCAAGCTGGCTCGGGTGGTCTTTGCCCTGATCAGAAGCGGAGAGGAATATCGTCCAAAAGCCGCTTGAGTCCTTGGCAATTACCATAGAATCTCCCACAGGTGACCGCGATAGCCTGCAATTCCGCGCGGTGGGGCTACGGGTGAGCGGCCCCTGCCGGGGCGCCGGACCGGCCGCAATGGGCCGCAAAGCGGCCCTAAAATCGATTAGCAGTAAAGCCCCGGACCCTGCTAACTATCGTCATGTTCTCTGCGCGACAGCGCGGCGCCAAGGCGGCGGGCGGACTCCCACAAGGGGATCGCAGCGCTGATTTGTCAGTATGCCACTGCCCTAATGTGATAGGTGCGGTGAAGGGCAAGCGAGGGCTGCTCGTCCAGGTATATCCTGATTGCAAGGTGTCGCTGGTTTTACGGCCTCTGGCGAGGCCGATCGCGGCCGGTCCGGCTCCCCGGCAGGGGCCGTTCACGAGAACGGCGGTGTCCTGGCAAATCAGCGCCGCGATCCCCTGTAGGAGCGGCCCCCGTGCCGCGATCGGCCTCGCCAGAGGCCGTAAAATCAGCCCTCACGTCTTCACAGACGTTCTCGAACGATCAGCCACCTGCCTGCCGCTTGCAGCCTACGGCTTGCTACCTTCCCCTTCCCTCAACACCACCACCAACTTGCCCGACACCTGATTCCCCGCCAACTCGGCATAGGCCGCCTCGGCCTCTGCCGCAGGATAGGCCCGCACCAGCTGCGGCTTCACCCGCCCTTCGGCGAACAATGGCCATACCTGTTCGTGCAAGGCCTGCAACAGCTGCGCCTTGAACCCGTCATCACGGTTGCGCAGGGTCGAGCCCGTCAGTTGCACACGCTTGGCCAGGACCTGCGCCAGGTCGAGTTCGGTCGTGCGTCCGCCCATCAAGCCGATGATCACCCAGCGCCCATCACGGGCGAGCAGCTTGAGGTTGAGCGCCGTGTAGCTGGCACCGACCGGATCGAGCACGACGTCGAACGGCCCATGGGCCTCGAGCGCCTGGAGGTCTTCACCGCGCAGCACACCACCTGCGGCGCCTAAATCCTGACAGTAGGCCAGACGTTCGGCCGAGCCCACGCTGACCCAGATCGGGTTGCCAAACGCCTTGCACAACTGGATCGCCGCCGAGCCGACGCCACTGGCCCCGGCGTGTACCAGCACCTTCTCGCCCGCCTTCAGGTCGCCCAGCTGGAACAGGTTGAGCCAGGCGGTGGCATAGACTTCGGGAATCGCAGCGGCCTCCTCGAGCGTGAGGCCTTCGGGCACGGGCAGCACATGACGGGCATCGACCACCACCTCGTCGGCCATGCCACCCCCGGCGAGCAGCGCACACACACGATCGCCCACACGCCAGTCGGCACCAGCGCCGACTTCGGTGATCACCCCTGCGCATTCCAGGCCCAGGTAGGGGCTGGCACCCGGAGGGGGCGGGTAGGCGCCGGCGATCTGCAACAGGTCGGCACGGTTCAACCCGGCCGCCGTCACGCGGATGCGGACCTGGCCTGCGTCGCATTCCGGGGCCTGTACCTCGACCCAGCCCAGTTGCCCCTCAACGCCTTGCAATGCCTTCACAGTGCCTCCATAGTTGACCGATGAATGAGCCTGGGCACGTTTGCACCAGGCTTTTTTTGCAGTATGCGACCGGTCAGATGGAACCGGCCAAAGGAAAAGACGGCCTACTATGCGTGATCAATTGCCCCAGAGTCGAATCAGCATGAAGCACTTTCTGCCCGGCACTGCCCTTGCCATGATGCTCGGCCTCGGCAGCCTGTCGCTCTCCGGCAACGCAACGGCCGCCAACAAATGGGATGGCCTGCAACCTGACCGCGACGAGATCGTCGCCAGTCTGAACGTGGTCGAGCTGCTCAAGCGCCACCACTACAGCAAGCCGCCACTGGACGATGCCCGCTCGGTCATCATCTACGACAGCTACCTCAAGTTGCTCGACCCCTCGCGCAGCTACTTCACCGCGAGCGACATCGCCGAATTCGACAAGTGGAAGACCCAGTTCGACGACTTCCTGAAGAAGGGCGAGCTGCAACCGGGCTTCACCATCTACAAGCGCTACCTCGATCGCGTCAAGGCGCGTCTGGACTTCGCCCTGGCCGAACTCGACAAGGGCGTCGACAAGATCGACTTCACCGCCCACGAGCAACTGCTGGTCGACCGCAAGGACGCGCCCTGGCTGAAGAACACCGCCGAGCTCGACGACCTGTGGCGCAAGCGCGTCAAGGACGAGGTGCTGCGCCAGAAGATCGCCGGCAAGGACCTCAAGCAGATCCAGGAAACCCTGACCAAGCGCTACAAGAACCAGCTGGCGCGTCTGGACCAGACCCGCGCCGAAGACATCTTCCAGGCCTACATCAACACCTTCGCGCAATCCTACGACCCGCACACCAACTACCTGTCGCCGGACAACGCCGAAAACTTCGACATCAACATGAGCCTGTCGCTGGAAGGCATCGGCGCGGTGCTGCAAAGCGACAACGACCAGGTGAAGATCGTTCGCCTGGTGCCGGCAGGCCCTGCGGCCAAGACCAAGCAGGTGTCGCCGGCGGACAAGATCATCGGCGTCGCCCAGGGCGACAAGGAAATGGTCGACGTGGTCGGCTGGCGCCTGGACGAAGTGGTCAAGCTGATTCGCGGGCCCAAGGGCTCGGTGGTACGCCTGGACATCATCCCGGCCAGCAACGCGCCGAACGACCAGACCAGCAAGGTGGTGTCGATCACCCGCGAGGCGGTCAAGCTCGAGGAGCAGGCAGCCAAGAAGTCGATCCTCAACCTCAAGCAGGACGGGCGCGACTACAAGCTGGGCATCATCGAGATCCCGGCCTTCTACCTGGACTTCAAGGCCTACCGTGCCGGGGATCCGGAGTACAAGAGCACGACGCGCGATGTGAAGAAACTGCTCACCGAGCTGCAGAAAGAGAAAGTCGACGGTGTGGTCATCGACCTGCGCAACAACGGCGGCGGCTCGCTCCAGGAAGCGACCGAGCTGACCAGCCTGTTCATCGACAAAGGCCCGACGGTGCTGGTGCGCAACAGCGACGGCCGCGTCGACGTGCTGGAAGACGAACACAAGGGCGCGTTCTACAAGGGCCCGCTGACGCTGCTGGTCAACCGCTTGTCCGCCTCGGCGTCGGAGATCTTCGC
Source organism: Pseudomonas entomophila (assembly GCF_013523165.1). Classification (GTDB taxonomy): domain Bacteria; phylum Pseudomonadota; class Gammaproteobacteria; order Pseudomonadales; family Pseudomonadaceae; genus Aquipseudomonas; species Aquipseudomonas entomophila_A. The sequence goes on along the minus strand of NZ_JAAMQI010000041.1, from coordinate 10,867 downwards.
AGGCGCCATGCAGGACTACCACCGCGCGCTGATCATCGGTGGCCAGACCTTCGGCAAGGGTACCGTGCAGACCATCCAGCCGCTGAACCATGGCGAACTCAAGCTGACGCTGGCCAAGTTCTACCGGGTTTCCGGGCAGAGCACCCAGCATCAGGGCGTGCTGCCGGACATCGCCTACCCGTCGATCATCGACACCAAGGAGATCGGCGAAAGCGCCCTGCCCCAGGCCATGCCCTGGGACACGATTCGCCCGGTGGTCAAACCGGCGTCGGATCCCTTCAAACCGTACCTGGCGCAGCTCAAGGCACGTCACGAGGCACGCAGCCTGAAGGACCCGGAGTTCGCCTACATCCGTGATCGCCTGGCGCTGACCCAGCAGCTGATGAACGAGAAGACCGTCAGCCTCAACGAGCAAGAGCGCCGTACCCGTCACGACGAGATCGACGCCAAGCAGCTGGCCCTGGAGAACGTGCGTCGCAAGGCCAAGGGCGAAGAGCCGCTCAAGGAGCTGAAGAAGGAAGACGAGGATGCCTTGCCGAGCGAGCCGGAAGACACCAAGCCGGAAGACGACGCCTACCTGTCGGAGACCGGGCGGATCCTGCTGGACTACTTGAGCCTGAGCAAGAGCCGCTGAGCGCCGAGCGCGCGTGCTTGACCCAAGGGGCCGCTTCTGCGGCCCCTTTTTCGTGGGTTCATGGATGCGTGGCGCGTTGACGTACGCGGGGCTCACCGCCCTCGCCGTCTGCGGCACTCGCCTCAGTCAGGTCATCGACCCGTACGGTTCACGGCTCGTCCGGGTAGGCGTGCTCGAACACGCGCACCACTTCCGAGGCATGCCAGGCAGCGGCTTCCAGCCCGTCCGCCGGCCCGGAAAAACGCCCGAGCCGTTCGGCGCACTCGAAGAACCCGGGCCGTGGCAGGCGGCTTGCACCCTGGCTGATCACCAGCGCGCTGCGCAAGGGTTGATCGGCGCGGGCATCGATCAGCGCCAGGTGCTCCAGCGCGGCAGCGAGCGTCTGCATGGCAGGCGTGGGCAGTTGCAGGCGCTCGATCAGTGCGCGGTAGGTCAGCAGGTGACGTTGACGGCGGGCCAGGTCAAGCGCGTCCAGCAGGCTCTGCCAGTGCTGACGGCTGATCCTGACCTGGCTCAAGAGGGATCGCTCCATCCCGGCAGCCCCAGCTCCCAGGCCAGGCTGCGGCGGATGGCGGCATCCGGCTGGCGCTCGCCGGATTCGATCATCGCCAGGTAGGCCGGGCTGATGCCGACGCTGCGCGCCAGTGCTTCACGGGCCAGCCCCTTGGCTTCACGCAGGCGCGGCAGCTCGGTCAGGGGCTGGAGCACCGGCTCGACGGTCTCTGCCGGCGAATCGACCGGTGCGGCGCTGGCGGCCTCTTGTTCGGTGACATGCCCGGCGGCCTTGAGCAAGGCCTGGTAGTGCTCCCAAGGCAACACCGCGTACTGCGGTTTGCCTTCGTGAATGATGACCTGTACATCCATGACGAAAACCCCTTTTCTCCGCGCGCCACGGCGTGTGGCGCTTCGGTACGACTGGGTGACCAGTATATCAGCCCAGGCGAATGCCTTACGGCTGGCCACGCTCCAGGCGCAGCGCTTCGGGCGTATCGGGCAGGCGTTCGACCACGCGCAGCTTCTCGGGCGCCTGCGCATCGCGCCAGGCCTTGAACTTGGCCAGCTCATCGCCCACGGTCTTGATCACCCAGCCCAGCACGGCGATGTCGTCGAGAAAGCCCACGCCCAGCAGCCAGTCGGGGATGGCATCGAGCGGGCTGACGAAATACAGCAGGCCGGCCACGATGGTGATGATGGACTTCCTGCTGACGTCACGGTATTCACCGCGCCACCAGGCCAGGCAGAGCGACTGCATGAGCTTGACGTCATGACGCAGCTGGCCGAGCTTCGGCCCCTTGCGTGCCACGGCGAACAACAGGGCCGGCAGACGGCCACGGCTGAGCAGGCGCTCGGCCAGGGGAAGGAAGCGACTGAAATTCCACGGTGCGTTCATTGAACCTCCAGCAGGAACGGGCAGGTTATCCACATTTACTGTGGATAACCTTGTGAACAGGGGGGCGTTTCCACGGTTTGGACCCTGTACGGCAAGGGCCGCACTCGAATCGGGCGTTTTTTACACACTTGTTTCAGCGCCAGGCAAGGTGCGTGACGGGTCGAGGTCGCTGTGCCGACCCTATGTCCGACCCTGGAAGGTGGCCGGGGTTCGCCCTGACTGTCGGGCGCCTGCCTTGCACGGTAGCGCTCGCCCCTCATGCCCTGCAAGGGCAGCCTGTGAGAGCCGGCTTGTCGGCGATAGCGGACGTGGCTGCACTGCCGTCATCGCCGGCAAGCCGGCTCCCACCGGGTCGATGCAGGTCTTGACGTCGCGCTGCGCTGTATCGCATCGAGCCACACTGGGATGTGCCAGGCGTCGCGGGCTGCGAGAAGGCACGCGCGTGCACGCCTTCGCTCGGATGTCGTGGACCAGGAAACGAAAACGCCCCGTCGAAACGGGGCGTCTTCAGGCAGAGCGCGTCTGGCCGCTTACTGAGCAGGCGTCTCGGCCGGGGCGTCGGCAGGGGCTTCGGCCGGTGCCTGGGTCGGATCGACCGGGGCTTGGCTCTGGTCCTTGATGCCCAGCAGTTCGAGGTCGAACACCAGGACCGAGTTCGCCGGGATCAGCGGGCTCGGGCTCTGGGCGCCGTAGGCCAGTTCGGCCGGGATGAACAGCTTGTACTTCTCACCGACGTGCATCAGCTGCAGGCCTTCGACCCAACCCGGGATCACGCCGCTGACCGGCAGGTCGATCGGGCTGCCGCGCTCGACGGAGCTGTCGAACACCTTGCCATCGATCAGCTTGCCTTCGTAATGCACGGTCACGACATCGGTCGGCTTGGGCTGCGGGCCGTCGGCCTTCTTGATGACCTGGTACTGCAAGCCGGACGCGGTGGTGACCACGCCATCCTTCTTGCCGTTTTCCTCGAGGAACTTCTTGCCGGCAGCGGAGGCTTCTTCGCTGGCCTTGGCCTGACGCTCCTCGGCGCGCTTCTGCAGATCGCTGAAGGCAGCGACCAGCTCTTCGTCCTTCAGGCGCTGGTCTTTCTTGCCGACCGCGTCTTCGATGCCGAGTGCCACGGCCTTGGAATCCAGATCGTCCATGCCTTCCTGCGCCAAGCTCTTGCCCATGTTCAGGCCGATGCCGTAGGAAGCTTTCTGGGAGGGCGTCTTGAGCTCGACGTCGCTGGCCTGCTTGTCGCAGCCGGCGAGAACCAGGCTGACCAAGGCAACCGCGGCCGCCAAACGATGCTGTTTCATGCTAGATCCTTGTTCATGCGCCATAAGGGCAATCAGGGTAAAGCCGCGAGCTTAGCAGGCGGTCATCACCAATGGCTACCGGGATCAGAGCGCCTTTGGACACAGAAGTTCAGCCTTGCACGGCAGGAAAGCGGCCCGCTGCCTTCGCGATCCCGAGGGTCGCAGGACACCCCTGGCGGCCCAGCCCCCAAGCGCACGCTGCTCGCCCCGTGCAGCTTGCAGCGTGTGACGCCTTCACCTACGCCTCGAACGCTGCCTCCAGCGCCTCGTTGATGGTACGCAGCACCTTGACCCTGGCCCAGCGCTTGTCGTTGGCCTCCACTAAGGTCCACGGCGCGATCGTCGTGCTGGTACGGTCGACCATGTCACCCACTGCCTCGGCGTACTGGTCCCACTTCTCACGGTTGCGCCAGTCCTCCTCGGTGATCTTGAAGCGCTTGAACGGCACCGCTTCGCGCGCCTGGAAGCGCTCCAGCTGGGTCTGCTGGTCGATGGACAGCCAGAACTTGACCACCACGACCCCGGCGTTATGCAGTTGCTCTTCGAAGTCGTTGATCTCGCCGTAGGCCCGCTTCCAGTCGCTCGGCGGGCAGAAGCCCTCCACCCGCTCCACCAGCACCCGTCCGTACCAGGAGCGGTCGAAGACGGTGAACTTGCCGCGCGCCGGAATGTGCCGCCAGAACCGCCACAGGTAAGGCTGTGCGCGCTCCTCTTCGGTGGGCACCGCGATCGGCACGATGCGGTACTGGCGCGGGTCCAGCGCGGCCGCCACACGGCGGATGGCACCGCCCTTGCCAGCGGCATCGTTGCCCTCGAACACGGCCACCAGAGCATGCCGGCGCATCTTCTTGTGCCGCAGCAACCCGGACAGCCGCGCCTGTTCGGCGACCAGCTGGCGTTGATAGTCCTCCTTGTCCAGCTGCAGGGTCAGGTCCAGGCTGCTCAGCAGGCTGCGCTGGTCGAGGCTGCGTCTCGGGGAAACACTGTGACTCGCCGAGGCGGGTGGGGTGTCCTTGGCCAATGCGTTCTGCAGGGCTTCGAGGATGATGCGCCCGACCGTCAGGCTGCGGTAGCACGGGTCCACCCCTTCGATGATGTGCCAGGGCGCATAATCGCGGCTGGTACGGCGCAGCACGCGCTCGCCATACCGCACGAAGCGGTCGTAGGTGCGCGACTGCTGCCAGTCCAGCGGGCTGATGCGCCAGCTGTGCAGGGGGTCGTCCGCGAGCGCCTTGAGCCTGGCCTTCATCTGCTGCTTGGACAGGTGGAACCAGAACTTGATGATCAACGCGCCTTCGTCGCAGAGCATCTGCTCCAGCCGCTCGGCGCCCGCGATCGCCTGGTCCAGCACGGCGTTCTTGAAGTCGCCCTGCACACGCCCTTGCAGCATCTGGCTGTACCAGTTGCCAAAGAATACTCCGGTACGCCCCTTGGGCGGCAAGGCGCGCCAGTAGCGCCAGGCCGGCGGACGGGCCAGCTCTTCGTCGGTCTGCTCGTCGAAGGTGCGCACCTCGATCAGGCGCGGGTCCATCCACTCGTTGAGCAGCTTCACCGTCTCGCCCTTGCCGGCGCCTTCGATGCCGTTGATCAGGATGATCAGCGGGAAGCGGGCCCGCGCCTTGAGTTCATACTGCGCCTCGAGCAAGGCTTCGCGCAGGGCCGGCTCTTCGGCGTCGAACACCTCCTTGTCGATGCTGTGGCCGATTTCCGCGGATTCGAACATGTCTGGCTCCTTCGATGGTGGACAGGGCCGACGCCTCGGCCTGGGTCGTTGGCGGTTGGACACGCCAATCGCGTCGGTTGTTAGATCGCCTTGCGTGAATTCAGGCGCGAAGCCCCCTAAAATGATCGCTTCGCTGTCGCCGAGCCGATCATGTCAGACTCTCCCGCTTCCCCCGCCCCGCTCCACGCCCAGATCGACTGGGACGACCAGGGCCTGCCCCATTCGCGTCACTACGATGACGTCTATTTCTCCCGCGAGCAGGGCATCGAGGAAACGCACTACGTGTTTCTCGAGCAGAACCGCCTGCACGAGCGCTTCGCGGCCCTGGCGCCCCACGAATGCCTGACGATCGGTGAGACCGGCTTCGGCACGGGCCTGAATTTCTACTGTGCCTGGCACTGCTTCGCCGAGCATGCCCCGGCCGAGGCACGGCTGCACCTGATCAGTGTGGAGAAGTTTCCGCTCACCCGTGTCGACCTGGAGCGGGCCGCGCGTCTCTGGCCCGGCCTGGCGGCGTTTTCCGAACCGCTGCTGGCAAAGTACGTCGCGGTGCACCCCGGGTTCCAGCAGTTCCGCTTCGACGGCGGGCGCGTCACCCTGACGTTGCTGGTCGGTGATGTGCTCGAGCAGCTGCCGACCCTCGACGCGCGGATCGATGCCTGGTTCCTGGACGGTTTCGCGCCGGCCAAGAACCCGGACATGTGGACGCCTGCGCTGTTCGACCAGATGGCCCGCCTCTCGGCGCCCGGCACCACGCTGGGCACGTTCACCACCACCGGCTGGGTGCGGCGCGCGCTGATGGCCGCCGGCTTCACGTTGCGCAAGGTGCCGGGGCTGGGCAAGAAGTGGGAGATCATGGGCGGAACGTTCACCGGCCCGTTGGCCGACGAGGCGCCGGCCGACCCCGTGGCGCCGTGGTACCGCCGCCCTCCGGTGCCGCAGGGACCGCGCCAGGCGCTGGTGATCGGCGCCGGGCTGGCGGGCAGCGCCACGGCTCGCAGCCTGGCCGACCGAGGCTGGCAGGTCGAGGTGCTGGAGCGCCATCCGAACGTGGCCCAGGAGGCCTCCGGCAACCCGCAGGGTGTGCTGTACCTCAAGCTCTCGGCCCATGGCACGGCGCTGTCCCGGTTGATCCTGGCCGGGTTCGGCTACACCCGACGCTGGCTGACGCACCTGCAGCGTGGGCAGGACTGGGACGCCTGCGGTGTGCTGCAACTGGCGTTCGACCCCCAGGAGGCCGCACGCCAGGCCAAGCTGGCCGACGCCTTCGACCCCAGCCTTCTGGCCACGGTGTCGCGCACGCAGGCCGAGACGATCGCCGGGGTGGCGCTGCCGGCAGGCGGTCTGTTCTACCCTGAAGGTGGCTGGGTGCATCCACCGGCGCTGTGCCAGGCGCAGCTGACGCACCCGCGCATCGAGGTCCGTACGCACCGCGAGGTAGTGCGCCTGGTGCGGGTCGACGGCCTGTGGCAGGCCTGGGACGGGGCGCATCTGCTCGCCAGCGCGCCGGTGGTGGTGCTGGCCGGCGCTGCAGAGGTGCGCCGCTTCGAGGGCTGCACCGAACTGCCGCTCAAGCGCATCCGTGGGCAGATCACCCGGCTGCCGGCCACCGACGCCAGCCAGGTACTGGGCACGGTGCTGTGCGCCCACGGCTATGTAGCGCCACCCCGTGCGGGCGAGCATACCCTCGGCGCGAGCTTCGACTTCCACAGCCAGGACCTCACGCCGACAGCCGGGGAACACCGGGGCAACCTGGACCTGCTGCGTGAGATTTCCGAGGACCTGCACGAACGCCTGACCCAGGACGACCCCTCGCCCGACAGCCTGCAGGGCCGCGCGGCTTTCCGCTGCACCAGCCCCGACTACCTGCCGATCGTGGGCCCGCTGGCCGAGCGGGCTGCGTTCGACGACCGCTACGGCGCCTTGCGCAAGGACGCCCGCCACTGGCCCGACCAGCCCTGCCCCTGGCTCGAAGGCCTGTACGTGAACAGCGGGCACGGTTCCCGGGGTTTGATCACGGCGCCACTGTGTGGGGAACTGGTCGCCGCCTGGGTGACGGGAGAGCCGCTTCCAGTGCCGCGCGACGTCGCGCAGGCCTGCCATCCGAACCGATTCGCCCTGCGGACGCTGATTCGTGGCGAGCGGTCGTCGAACGGTCAATGAAGCACGTGCTGGCCGTTTGTCAGCTCGTGCCGTCAGGCTTCGGATGTATTTGTACAAGATGATAGAAAAAAGCCATTATTCGCCCGACAAAATTTTGTCGTAATGTATCAGCTAGGTAACACTACACTACCTTGCCAACAACAACTAAACGCGGAACTTTCCATATCGTCGGCACATCGCAGTGTGGCACTCGATCAGGAGACCCTTGTCGGGAGGCTCTCCAACAGTGCTTACCGTGTAGTGCCCCCTGGGTGCGGCGGGTGGTCTTGGACAGCCTTTCGATCCAGAACTGTATTGATCCGCCTGCTCGCCAATTTTTTGGCGACTGAAGAACGTCACTTATTCCAGGGAGAAGCAACCCCATGCGTGTCTTGACCCCCATCGCCAGCGCCGTGCTGCTGGCCAGCCTGTGTACGCACGCTCAGGCGATGTCGATCACCGAGGCCATCCAGACCGCGGTCGACCAACATCCGGAGGTCAGCTCCAACCGCAACAATCGCTTGTCCGCCGATGAAGACGTGAAGTTCGCCAAAGGGGGCTTCTACCCTTCGGTCGACCTGGTCGGTGGCTATGGCCGTCAGCGCTCCGACAACGCCAACACGCGCCGTCTCAACACCGACGGCACCACCAGCCGTGGCAAGGAAACGCTCACCTACAACCAGATCGACCTGCGCCTGCGGCAGCTGATCTTCGACGGTTTCGCCACTTCCAACGAAGTCGGCCGCACCGAAGCGGTGGTCGACTCGCGCGCGTACTACACCCAGGCCATCGCCCAGGACGTCGCCTTGCGCGCCATCGAGGTGTATCTGGAAGTCCTGCGTCGCCGTGAAGCGGTGACCCTGGCCAAGAACAACCTGCAGGCGCACCTGCGGGTCAACGACCAGATCGGCCTGCGCAGCGAGCGCGGCGTGGGCAGCACTGCCGACCTGGACCAGTCCCGTGCGCGTCTGGCCCTGGCCCAGACCAACCTGGACACCGCCGAGGTCGACCTGGCCGATGCCGAGGCCAACTTCTTCAGCGCCGTCGGCCGCATGCCCGACGAGCTGGAAACGCCCATCGACATTCAGCCGCAGCTGCCGGCTACCCTGGACGAGGCCCGTCAGGAACTGCAGGAGAACAACCCGTACCTGAAGTCGGCGCAGGCCGACGTCAACGCGGCCGAGAAGCAGTACCAGGTCGCCAGGTCGGGCCTCTACCCACGCCTCGATGCCGTGCTGGCCACCGGCACCAACGACAACCTGGGCGGTCAGCGTGGTACCAACAGCAACGACTGGCAGGCCGGCGTCGAGCTGAACTACAACATCTCCCGCGGTGGCAGCGACCGGGCCCGCATTCAGTCGGACGCCTACAAGGTCAACCAGGCGCTGGACATTCGCAACAACGCCCTGCGTCAGCTCAACGAGAACCTGAGCCTGTCGTGGAACGCCATGAACAACGCGATCAAGCAGTTGCCCAAGGCCCGCGAATACGCCGAGACCACCACCCGTGTGCGCCTGGCCTACCAGGAGCAGTTCGGCATCGGCCAGCGGACCCTGCTCGACGTGCTGGACAGCGAGAACGAGTTGTACACCGCCGCCTTGCGCCTGAACGAAGTCCGCTACACCGGCGAGTACTCCAAGTACCGCGTCCTGGCGACCATGGGCGATCTGCTGAGCAAACAGCGGATCGTGCTGCCGACCGAAGCGGTCGCGCGCAACGAGGTGCGCAACGAGGCCCGGCTGCCCGCCATGCAATAAGGCGGGTGAATCGACCGACTGTACGGTCGATTGCAGCCCTGGCTGTATGGCAAGGCCGGCCTGAGGGCGCGCTAGGCTTTGAAGGTGATCGCGGCGGGACGGGGGCTGACGACAGCGCCCTGCCCGTCGCTCGCTTCCTGTTCGCCGCGTAAAGGATCTACCCTCATGCCCAGTGTCACCCCCGCCTCCCGTCACCTGCTCGCCGACACCTCGCCCTCGGCCCTGGTCGCGGGCTTCATCGCCATGCTCACCGCCTACACCAGTTCGTTGGTGCTGATGTTCCAGGCCGGCCAGGCCGCAGGCTTGAGCAGCGCGCAGATCTCGTCCTGGATCTGGGCGTTGTCGATCGGCATGGCGGTGTGCAGCGTCGGGTTGTCGCTGCGCTACCGCATGCCCATCACCGTGGCCTGGTCGACCCCCGGCGCGGCGCTGCTGATCACCAGCCTGGGCGGTATCGCCTACAGCGAGGCGATCGGCGCTTACATCGTCTGCGCCCTGCTGGTGCTGGTGTGCGGGCTGACCGGCAGTTTCGAGCGGCTGGTGCGGCGCATTCCAGCGTCGCTGGCGTCTGCCCTGCTGGCCGGGATCCTGTTCAAGATCGGCAGCGAGCTGTTCGTGGCGGCCGAGCATCGCACCCTGCTGGTACTGGGCATGTTCTTCAGCTACCTGCTGGTCAAGCGGCTATCGCCGCGCTACTGCGTGCTGGCGGCGCTGGTGGTCGGGACCGCCTTGTCCGGCGCGCTCGGCCTGCTCGACTTCAGTGGCTTCACGCTGGAGCTGGCCCAGCCGGTGTGGACCACACCGACCTTCTCCCTGGCCGCGACGATCAGCATTGCCCTGCCGCTGTTCGTGGTGGCGATGACCTCCCAGAACATGCCAGGCATGGCGGTGCTGCGCGCCGATGGCTACACGGTACCAGCGTCGCCGTTGATCAGCGCCACCGGCCTGATGTCGCTGCTGATCGCGCCGTTCGGCGCCCATGGGGTCAACCTGGCGGCCATCAGCGCGGCGATCTGCACCGGGCCGCATGCCCATGAAGATCCGTCCAGGCGGTATGTCGCGGCGGTCTGGTGCGGGCTGCTGTACGCCGTGGCCGGCGTGTTCGGCGCGACACTGGCGGCCTTGTTCGCGGCGCTGCCCAAGGAGCTGGTGCTGTCGATCGCCGCCCTGGCGCTGTTCGGTTCAATCATGAATGGGCTGAGCGTGGCCATGGCCGAGGCCCGCGAGCGTGAGGCGGCGCTGATTACCTTCATGGTCACGGCTTCGGGGCTGACGTTGTTCTCGGTGGGGTCGGCGTTCTGGGGGATCGTCGCGGGGTTGATCGCGCAGGCGATTCTGACGGGGCGCAGGGGGTGAGTGGCGAGGGCATTGGGTGAGGATTTTTGAAAAGGTCAGGATCCTCTGTTGATGCTGTGTATGTTGGGGCCCATCGCGGCACAGGGGCCGCTCCTACACCCGTAGCTTCACCGCGCGGAATTGCAGGTTATTGCGGTCACCTGTGGGAGATTCTATGGTAATTGCCAAGGACTCAAGCGGCTTTTGGACGATATTCCTCTCCGCTTCTGATCAGGGCAAAGACCACCCGAGCCAGCTTACGGGCCAGCATGACCAGGACTTGAGTCTTTTTAAAACCGCAGCTTTGCTTGTCCTCGTAAAACGTTTTCCAGGCAGTTGTCCTGCCTGCTGACATCGCCGCATTGTGCAGCAAACGACGGACCTCTGGATCACCCCGCTTGGTCAGCGTCGAGCGTTCTTTTTTCTTGCCCGACTGAGCCACCCGCAAGTCCATTCCTAGAAAAGCGATGAAGGCATCAGCACTCTTGAACTCACCTCGCTGGTAGGTGGCGACCAAACGCGCAGCGGTGAGAAAACCAACGCCTTCAACTTTCATGCATCGCCTGACTAACGGCATCAGTCCTG
>NZ_JAAMQI010000040.1 GCF_013523165.1 Pseudomonas entomophila | reverse complement strand
CACCGCCTGCATCGCAGACAAGCCCTCCTATGGGCATGGCCCTGGTCTGTCAGACCTACCATGGCGTCCAAACTGTGCGGCCTTGCCGGGCCGCGACAGGGCCAGCGGTTTTACAGGGGCGCAAGGGCAGAACCCTTCACGCCTCCCGCTTGAACCTCACGCGCCACGCATGCAACAACGGCTCGGTGTACCCGCTAGGCTGCTCGCGCCCCTTGAACACCAGATCGCACGCTGCCCGGAACGCGTGAGAGGTCTCGAAAGCGCTCGCCATCGGGCGGTAGCTGGCATCCCCGGCGTTCTGCCCATCCACCACCCGCGCCATGCGCTCGAGCGTCGCCTGCACCTGCTCGACGCTGACCACGCCATGGTGCAGCCAGTTGGCGATGTGCTGCGCCGAGATGCGCAGGGTGGCCCGGTCTTCCATCAGGCCCATGTCATGGATGTCCGGCACCTTCGAGCAGCCCACACCATGCTCGACCCAGCGCACCACGTAGCCGAGGATGCCCTGGCAATTGTTGTCCAGTTCGGCCTGGACCTCTTCGGCGCTCCATGTCGGCGAAGGGCTGACCGGCACGTTCAGCAGGTCACGCAACAGCACATCGCGCTGTGCAGCGAACGGCTCGCGTTCCAGCGCGCACTGCACCTGGCGCACGTCCACCTGATGATAATGCAAGGCATGCAGGGTCGCTGCCGTGGGCGAGGGCACCCAGGCCGTGCTGGCACCGGCCTGGGGATGGGCGATCTTCTGCTCGAGCATGGCCGCCATCAGGTCCGGCATCGCCCACATGCCCTTGCCGATCTGCGCATGCCCCCGCAGCCCGCAACTCAGGCCCACGCTGACGTTGTTGCGCTCGTAGGCCTGGATCCACGCCGTGCCTTTCATGTCGCCCTTGCGCAGCATCGCCCCGGCTTCCATCGCCGTGTGCATTTCGTCACCGGTGCGGTCGAGAAAGCCGGTGTTGATGAACACCACCCGGTCGATCGCCTCGGCGATGCACGCCTTGAGGTTGACGCTGGTCCGTCGTTCCTCGTCCATGATGCCCATCTTCACGGTATGCCGAGGCAGCCCCAGCAGGTCTTCGACACGGTCGAACAGCTCGGCGGCGAAGGCCACTTCGGCCGGTCCGTGCATCTTCGGCTTGACGATGTAGACGCTGCCGGTGCGCGAGTTGCCACGGCGGCGCAGGTCGTGCAGCGCCGCCAGGCTGGTGACCACCGTGTCGAGCAGCCCTTCCGGGATCGGCTGGCCCTGCTCATCGACGATGGCCGACGTGCTCATCAGGTGGCCGACGTTGCGCACGAACAGCAGCGAGCGCCCCGGCAGGGTCAGCGGCGCGCCCTCGCGGCCCTGATAGTGCCGATCGGCTGCCAGGGTGCGGGTGAAGAACTGGCCCCCCTTGCTGACCGGCTCGGACAAGTCGCCTTTCATCAACCCTAACCAGTTGCGGTAGACGAGCACCTTGTCGTCGGCGTCCACGGCGGCCACCGAATCCTCGCAGTCCATGATGGTGGTCAGCGCCGCTTCCAGCAGCAGGTCCTTGACCCCGGCCCGGTCACTGGCGCCGATGGTGCTGTCACGATCGATCTGGATCTCCACGTGCAGGTCGTGATGAACGAGCAGCACGGCATGGGGCGCCGCGGCCTCGCCTTGATGGCCGACGAACTGCGCCGAGTCGCTCAGCCCGACCTGGCGCCCGTCGCTCAGCGTGACCTGCAACTGCCCCTGCACGACCGCGTAGGCGGTGGCCTCGGCATGGGACGCCGCGTCGAGCGGGAAGGTGCGGTCGAGAAACGCACGGGCGAAAGCGATCACCTGGGCGCCACGAGCCGGGTCATAGCCGCGCATGACGTCCGCCTGCGGATCGCGTGCGATCACGTCGGTCCCGTACAGCGCATCGTACAGTGAACCCCAGCGGGCATTGGCGGCATTGAGCGCGTAGCGGGCGTTCATCACCGGTACCACCAGCTGCGGGCCGGCCTGAACGGTGATCTCGCGGTCCACGTTGGCCGTGCGCACCCGCACCTGGTCGGGCACCGGCACCAGGTAACCGATGGCCTGCAAGTGACGCTGGTAGGCGTCCAGATCCTTTACCGGGCCGGGATGGGCGCGGTGCCAGGCGTCCAGCTCGGCCTGCAAGCGCTCGCGCTCGGCCAGCAATGCCCGGTTGCGCGGTGCCAGGGCGTGCACCAGCGCGTCGAAGCCGCGCCAGAACGCTGCCGGATCGAGGTCGGTGCCCGGCAGCACCTCGGTGTCGATGAACCGTTTGAGGGGGCTGGCCACACCGAGGCGGTGGCAGGTGACACGTTCGCTCATGGGTACTCTCCGTCCGTTCGATTCAGGTCAAGCTGGCAAGCCCATGGGCATGCCCTTTCAGGTGCGCCCAGGGGTCGATGTCGACAGAAGCAGGCCGACCTGGCGGGTTCTGGGCCGACATGTCCTGCGCCTGCATCGCAGGCAAGCCTGCTCCCACAACAACGCGACGCGCTGCAAAGCCCAGTCGCACGCTGGACACCAGGACACAGGGCTCTCAGTCTTTGGCTTGTGGCTTGTGGCTTGTGGCTTGTGGCTTGTGGCTTGTGGCTTGCAGTCTGCACTTGCACTTGCACTTGCACTTGCACTTGCACTTGCACTTGCACTTGCAGCTGCCGCTTGCAGAGCGGATGTGGGAGCCGGCTTGCCGGCGATAGGGCCGCCACATTCCCCCTCCCTGTCCCCGGCAAACCGCCTCCCGCACGTCCTGGCACCCTGTTCACAGCGCCGCAATGCCGGCCGCCGCAACCTGGGCATCCTGCTCGGCCTTGACGCCGGACACGCCGATCGCGGCGATCACCTGGCCGTCCACGCGCACTGGCAACCCGCCTTCCAGCGAAGTCAACAGCGGGGCGCTCACGAACGCGATCCGGCCGCTGTTGACCATGTCTTCGTAGCCTTTGGTGTCGCGCCGCCCCAGGGCCGCGCTGCGGGCTTTCTCGGTGGCGATGTAGGCGGCGATCGGCGCGCAGCCGTCGAGCCGTGCCAACGCCAGGGGGTGGCCGCCATCGTCGACCACGGCAATGCTCACGGCCCAGCCGTGCCGCTGCGCCTCCTCACGCGCGGCCGCCAGGAGGCGGGTGATGTCGGTGTGTTCCAGTACGGCCTTGCGTTGCATGACAAGCTCCTAGGTGAGGGCGTCTTCCAGCAGCTCGATCCAGTGACGCACAGGCGTACGCCCGGCGCCGTCGAGATGGGCCTGGCAGCCGACGTTGGCGGTGACGATCAGGTCGGGGTGGCCGCTTTCCAGCGCATCGAGGCGGTTGTCGCGCAGTTGCCGCGACAACGCCGGCTGGGTCAGCGAGTAAGTGCCGGCCGAGCCGCAGCACAGGTGGCCGTCAGGCACCGGGGTGAGGCTGAAGCCGAGCCGGGTCAGCAACGCTTCGACGGCGCCGCCGAGCTGTTGGGCATGCTGCAGGGTGCAGGGGCAATGCACGGCAAGCCGACGCTCGCTGCGCACCGCGAGGGTCTCCAAGGGCTCCCGCGCCAGCACCTCGACCAGGTCACGGGTCAAGGCGCTGACCCGGGCCGCCTTGGCGGCATAGGCCGGGTCGTCCTTGAGCAGGTGGCCATAGTCGCGCACGAACGCGCCGCAGCCACTGGCGGTCTGCACGATGGCTTCGGCGCCGGCCTCCAGCGCCGGCCACCAGGCATCAATGTTGCGGCGGGCACGTACCCGCCCTGTGTCCTGGGCATTGAGGTGATAGTCCACGGCGCCGCAGCAACCGGCCTCGCGGGCAGGTGTGATGCCGATGCCCAGGCGGTCGAGCACGCGCGACGCGGCGGCGTTGGTGTTGGGCGACAGGGTCGGCTGCACGCAGCCTTCGAGCAACAGCACCTGGCGGGCATGCAGGCGCTGAGGGCGTGGCTTGGCCGCCTGGGGCGTGCGGGGCAGCTTGTCGCGCAACGGCGAGGGCAGCAGCGGACGAAAGGCCTTGGCAGTCCGGGTCAAGGCGTCGAACAGCGCCGGGCGCGGCACCACCAGGCGCACACCTTCGCGCAGCACGCGCTCGCCGAACGGGCGCGGCACCTGGCGCTCGACCTCGGCCCGACCGATGTCCAGCAGGTCGTGGTAGCGCACCCCCGAGGGGCAGGTGGTCTCGCAATTGCGGCAGGTCAGGCAGCGGTCCAGGTGCTGCTGGGTCTTGGCGGTGACCGGCTCGCCCTCGAGCACCTGCTTGATCAGGTAGATGCGTCCGCGCGGCCCGTCCAGCTCGTCACCGAGCAGTTGATAGGTCGGGCAGGTCGCCGTGCAGAACCCGCAATGCACGCACGAGCGCAGGATCCGCTCGGCCTCGTCGGCCCGCGGCAGGCGCTTGGCCTCGTCGCTCAGGTTGGTTTGCATGACGACCTCACAACTCGGCGTACAGCCGGCCTGGATTGAAGATCCCCTTGGGGTCCAGTTGCCGCTTGAGGCTGCGGTGATAGCGCAGCAGCGGCTCGGGCAGGGGATGGAAGCCCGCTGCGCCCTGACGGTACCGGGTGGCATGCCCGCCGAGCGTGCCCACCGCGTGACGGATGTCCTCGGCCGCGGCTTCGGACGTGAGCCAGCGCTGGCCACCGCCCCAGTCGAGCAACTGCTGGCCGGGCAGGTCGAGTTCGCCGCTGCCGCTTGGCAAGGCCAGGCGCCACAGCGTCGCCGGGCTGGCGAAAAACGCCAGGCGTTGCTCGCGCAGGTCGGTCCAGTAGCGGTCTGCCAAGGGTTCTCCACCCAGGCGGTCCGCTGCCGAAGCCACCGAGCCTTCACCGCCCTCCAGGCGCAGGTGCAGGGCCTGGCCGTCATGGCTGGCCGCGCTGATCGGCAAGGGCTGTTGACCCCAGGCGGTCAGTTGCGCGAGCGCTTCGGCGCGGCTCAGGCACAGGCGCAGGCTGCGACAGGCCCGCGGGGCGGGCAGCACCTTCAACGAGACCTCGGTGAGCACCCCCAGGCACCCGAAGCTGCCGGTCAGCAGCCGCGACAGGTCGTAGCCGGCGACGTTCTTCATCACTTCGCCGCCAAAGCGCAGCAACGTGCCGTGGCCGCTGATCAACCGGGTGCCCAGGACATGGTCGCGCACCGAGCCGGCCCAGGGACGGCGGGGGCCGGACAGGCCCGCGGCGACCATGCCGCCCAGGGTCGCCCCAGGGCCCAGGTGCGGCGGCTCGAACGGCAACCGCTGGCCGGCGGCGGCGAGTACCGCCTCGACCTCCGCCAGAGGCGTGCCGGCACGCGCGGTCAGCACCAGTTCGGTCGGGTCGTAGCTGACGATGCCGCAGTGCGCGCGGGTGTCGAGCAGTTGGCCGTGCACGGCCTCGCCCAGCATGGCCTTGCTGCCGCTGCCCTGGATACGCAGGGGCGTGCCTTCGGCCAAGGCTTGTTCGACCTGCGCCAGCAGCGCGGCACTGGCATCGCGATCGGTGCTCATCAGAAGCGCTCCAGGTCGGGGAAGGGCAGTTGCCCCTGATGCACGTGCATCGCACCGAACTCGGCGCAGCGGTGCAGGGTCGGGACGTTCTTGCCCGGGTTGAGCAAGCCCTGCGCGTCGAAGGCCTGCTTGACCGCATGGAACAGGGTCAGCTCGTCACCGTTGAACTGCACGCACATCTGGTTGATCTTCTCGCGGCCTACCCCATGCTCGCCGGTGATGCTGCCCCCGACCGCCACGCACAGCTCGAGGATCCGGCTGCCCAGCGCCTCGGCGCGCTCCAGCTCGCCGAGTTGGTTGGCGTCGAACAGGATCAACGGGTGCATGTTGCCATCGCCGGCGTGGAACACGTTGGCCACCCGCAGCCCATGCTGGCGCGACAGCGCGGCGATGGCCTCGAGCACGCCGGGCAAGGCACGTCGTGGGATGGTGCCATCCATGCAGTAGTAGTCCGGCGACAGCCGCCCGACCGCCGGAAAGGCGTTCTTGCGGCCGGCCCAGAAACGCGCCCGCTCGGCTGCATCCTGCGCCACGCGCACCTCGGTGGCGCCGGCGGCGCGCAGCACTGCCTCGACCCGCTGGCAGTCGTCGTGCACGTCGGCTTCTACGCCATCGAGTTCGCACAGCAGGATCGCCGCGGCCTCGATCGGGTAACCGGCGTGAATGAAGTCCTCGGCCGCGCGGATCGACAGGTTGTCCATCATCTCCAGACCGCCAGGGATGATGCCGGCACTGATGATGTCGGCCACGGCGCGCCCGGCCTGCTCCACGGTGTCGAAACTGGCCAGCAGCACCCGGGCGACCTGGGGCATCGGCAGCAGTTTGACGGTCACTTCTGTGACGATGCCCAGCAGGCCTTCGGAGCCGGTGAACAGCGCCAACAGGTCGAAGCCCGGTGCATCCAGCGCGTCGCTGCCCAGGGTCATGCGCTCGCCTTCGATGGTCATGACCTCCACCTTCAGCAGGTTGTGCACGGTCAGCCCGTACTTCAGGCAATGCACGCCCCCGGCGTTCTCGGCCACGTTGCCGCCGATCGAGCAGGCGATCTGCGACGAAGGGTCCGGTGCGTAGTACAGGCCATGCGGGGCAGCAGCCTGGGAAATGGCCAGGTTGCGCACGCCCGGCTGCACACGGGCGAAGCGGCCGGCGGGGTTGACCTCGAGAATCCGATTGAAGCGCGCCATCACCAGCAGCACACCCTGTTCCAGCGGCAAGGCGCCGCCGGACAGCCCGGTGCCGGCGCCACGGGCCACCACGGGAACCCGCAAGGCATGGCACACCTGGAGCAGCGCCTGGACCTGTTCGAGCCGCACGGGTAGCGCCACCAGCAGCGGCACCACCCGGTAGGCGGACAGCCCATCGCATTCGTAAGGCCGCAGGTCTTCCAGGCTGTGCAGCAGGTCGAGGTCCGGCAGCTCGGCACGCAGCCGCTGGAGCAGCTCGGCCTTGTCCACGCGGGCCAATGCACCGTCGACGCGCTCGTCGTAGAGGAGGTTCATGGCGCTTCCTTGTTTTTGTGGTCGCCGCAGCGCCCGGCGCTGGCCATGGGGCAGGACGGGTTCGCCAGCCTGAGCGTGCCGGGGGCCATGGCCACTGTCGAGGCCACAGACGACTGGTCGGACCAGTTCGTGTCGGACCAGGCGCTGCATGACCTGCGGACCCTCGGTTCCTGGACTACGCTGTGTCGAGACCGACATGGCCGTGCGCCACTGGTCCGACCAGTTCAGGAGATTTTGCGATGCTCAGCTCGTCCACCCCGGCACCTGCCAGGCTCCAGGTTGCCGAACAGGTCGCCATGCGCCTGGAGAAGCTCATCGTCGACGGTGTGCTCAAGGTCGGCCAGGCCCTGCCCTCCGAGCGTCGTCTGGTGGACAAGCTCGGATGCTCCCGCTCGGCCCTGCGCGAAGGCCTGCGCATCCTGCGCGGTCGCGGCATCATCGACACCGAGCATGGGCGTGGCTCCTACGTCGCCGATCTCGACCGGGCGGATCACACCACCCCCCTGATGCACCTGTTCAGCTCCCAGCCGCGCACCTTGTTCGACCTGCTCGAAGTGCGCGCCCTGCTCGAGGGCGAATCCGCACGGCTCGCTGCCCTGCGCGCCACCGAGGTGGACCGCCTGTTGATCACGCGTCGGTTCCAGGAGATGGTCGCCGCCCACGAGGGCCCGCAGCGGCACGACGCCCGCGAGCAGGCCCGCCTGGACCATGGCTTCCACCGCGCGATCAGCGAGGCCTCGCACAACCCGGTGCTGGTGCACACCCTGCAGACCCTCAGCGACCTGACCTTGAGCACGGTGTTCGCCTGCGTGAACAACCTCTACTGCCGGCCGGCCCTCAAGCGTCAAATCGACCGTCAGCACACCCGGCTCTACCACGCCGTCATGGCGCAACTGCCCGAGCAGGCGCTGCGGGCCGCGCGGGATCACATCCACAGCGTTCGCGACCATCTGCGCGAGATCGAGCAGGAGGAACAGCGCCTGGTCCGTGCCACCATGCGCCTGGAAGGCTGGGGCTGAACCACCGGTCAGGTGGGCAGGGTTCCAGGCCCGAACGGGGTCTATCCGACCACCAGCACTTGCGTAGGAACCTCTCTACAAATACTGTATGAATATTCAGTCCAGAGAGTGCGCCAATGCAGCTGATCGCCAAGCTCGGCATCCTCGCCGACGCCGCCAAGTACGATGCCTCCTGTGCCAGCAGCGGTGCGCCCAAGCGCAGCTCGCGCGGGCGCGACGGCATCGGCTCGACCAATGGCATGGGCATTTGTCACAGCTTCACGCCTGACGGGCGCTGCGTGTCCCTGCTCAAGATCCTGCTCACCAACTTCTGCCTGTACGACTGCCAATACTGCATCAACCGTCGCTCCAGCAACGTGCCCCGGGCCCGCTTCACGCCCGAGGAAGTGGTGCGCCTGACGCTGGACTTCTACCGCCGCAACTGCATCAGCGGGCTGTTCCTCAGCTCCGGCATCATTCGCTCGGCCGACTACACCATGGAGCAGATGGTGCAGGTCGCGCGCCTGCTGCGCGAAGAACACAACTTCCGTGGTTACATCCACCTCAAGACCATCCCGGATGCCGATCCGCTGCTGATCGAGGAAGCCGGGCGCCTGGCCGACCGCCTGAGCGTCAACATCGAGCTGCCCACCGACGACAGCCTCAAGCGGCTGGCCCCGGAAAAGCAGGCCAGTACCATCCGCCAGGCCATGGGCACCATCCAGCGCGGCCAACTGAACGTGGCAGGCGAGCCGCGGGCTCCCCGCTTTGCGCCGTCCGGGCAGAGCACGCAGATGATCGTCGGTGCCGACACCACCGACGACCGTACCATCCTGCGCAACGCCGAGTCGTTGTACACCGGCTTCGGTCTCAAGCGGGTGTACTACTCGGCGTTCAGCCCCATCCCGGACAGCCCTGACAGCGTACCCCTGGCCGCGCCGCCGCTGCTGCGCGAGCATCGCCTGTATCAGGCCGATTTCCTGATGCGTGGCTATGGCTACAAGGCCGGCGAACTGCTGGGCAAGGCCGGCAACCTGGACCTGGACATCGATCCCAAGCTGGCCTGGGCGCTGTCCAACCGCGACGTCTTCCCGGTGGACGTGAACCGCGCCGAGCCGGCCGTACTGGCGCGCATTCCTGGCGTGGGCATGCGCAGCGTGCAGCGGCTGGTGGCCTTGCGCCGCGAGCGTCGCATCCGCTACGACGACCTCATCCAGCTGCGCTGCGTGCTGGAAAAGGCCAGGCCCTTCATCGTCACCAGCGACTACCGGCCCCCAGAGGCGGACGTGCGCAGCAGCCTGTTGCGTGCACGCCTGCGCGAGCCGCAGGCCCCGGTGCAGATGGGGTTGTGGGGGTGATCGCACTCGACTGCGAGGAACGCTTCGCCTGTTGGCGCGACCAGGCACGCACCCTGCTCAGCCACGGCATCGATCCGTCCCAGGTCAACTGGGCCCAGGGGCCGATGGACGATCTGCTGGCCGTGCCGCGCCCGCTGCCCGACGGCCTCGGGCCGTTTCGCGCACGCATTCCCGGGACCTTGCTCGGCCAACTGGAGCACGCCTCGCGGTACTGCGGCGAGCAGCGCTGGAACCTGCTCTACGAGGTGCTCTGGCGGGTCGCCCATGGCGACCGTACCGCCATGCTGCCCGGCGATCGTCTGGGCAGCGAGTTGCACCGGCGCATCAAGCAGGTCAACCGCGAGGCCCATCACCTGCACGCGTTCCTGCGTTTCGTGCCGTTGCCCGAAGCGGTCGCCGAGCGCCTGCAACTGGACCTGATCGCCTACCACGAGCCGGCGCACGACATCCTCGAAAGCGCCAGCGGGCATTTCGCCGAGCGGCTGGGCCGTCAACGCTGGCTGATCGCGACACCGCTCGACGGCATTCACTACGACGGCGCGGCCTTCGACTATCGCCGCGTCTGCCCGTCGCACTGGCAGGCCTGGGCCCAGCACGCCGAGGACCCGGGCGCCGAACTGTGGCGCGTCTACTACCGGCATATCTTCAACCCGGCACGGCTCAACCCCGATGCCATGCGCATGCACATGCCGGGGCGTTTCTGGCGCCATCTGCCGGAGGGCGACCTGATTCCCCATCTGGTGGGGCAGGCGCGGCATGGCAAGCAGCGTGACGGTCAGGCCGTGGAAGTCGGGCAGCAGGCGGGCAAGCGGATCGCCCATGGGCCCGTGGGCACCGGCAGGCAGGAAAAGGCAGGCGAGGGCAGGGCAGACGGCTGAAACGCAGAAAAAAGAAAACCCGCCAGGGCAGCGGGTCAAGAACGTTTCGAAGCCAGATCAGTGTGCCCAAGTGAATGTCGGAAAAACGTGAAAGCGGTGTTCAGGGTTCGTTGGCGGTGCGCAGGTGCTGACGTCCAGCTCACCCGATTGCGAACGGCGCCAGCTGCAAGCCTTGGTCGTCCACCTGCAACGCCCAGCCCTGACGGTCCCAGTCGCCCAGCACGATGCGCCGCGCCGGCTCGTCGTCGACCATCAGCTTGTGGATCGCCGGCCGATGGGTGTGCCCATGGATCAGCGTGCGCACGCCATGGGCCGCCATGACCCGAGGCACTTCCTCGGCGGTGACGTCGATGATCTCCGTGGCCTTCATCCGCGTCTGCGCCTTGCTCTCGTTGCGCAGCTTGCGCGCCAGGCGCTGCCGGCTGGCCAGCGACAAGTGACGCAGGACCCACAGGGTCAGCGGATGGCGCAACAACCGACGCAGCTTCATGTAGCCCACATCCCGCGTGCACAGGCTATCGCCGTGCATCAACAGGACGCGCTCGCCCCCGAGGTCCACCACGGTGGGGTCGTCGAGCAGTGTGCAACCGGCAGCCTCGCAGAACCCTGGGCCGATCAGGAAGTCGCGGTTGCCATGCATCAGGTACACCGCCGTACCGCGGTCGCTCACCGCACGCAACGCCTGGCAGATCGACTGCTGGAACGGTGACATGCCATCGTCACCGATCCAGGCCTCGAAGAAGTCGCCCAGGATGTACAGCGCGCTGGCGCTCCGCGCACGGCCGTCGAGCAAAGCGAGAAACGCCCGGGTGATGTCCGGGCGCTCTTCTTGCAGGTGCAGGTCGGAGATCAGCAGGATCACTCAACGATCTCGGCTTTCTCGATGATCACGTCGTCTTTCGGCACGTCCTGATGGCCGGCCTTGGAACCGGTGGCCACGCCTTCGATGGCATCGACCACGTCACGGCCTTCGATCACTTCGCCGAACACTGCGTAACCCCAGCCCTGGGTGTTCTTGCCGCTGTGGTTGAGGAAGGCGTTGTCCGAGGCGTTGATGAAGAACTGCGCCGAGGCCGAGTGCGGGTCCATGGTACGGGCCATGGCGACACTGTACTTGGTGTTCTTCAGGCCGTTGTCGGCCTCGTTCTGGATCGAGGCACGCGTCTTCTTCTGGCTCATGCCCGGTTCGAAACCACCGCCCTGGATCATGAAGCCCTTGATCACACGGTGGAACACGGTGCCGTCGAAGTGGCCTTCCTTGACGTACTGAACGAAGTTCGCGGTGGTCTGTGGCGCTTTTTCGGTGTTCAGTTGCAGAACGATGTCGCCGTGGTTGGTGCTCAGTTTGACTTTGGACATGCGGGAACTCGCTTTTTCAAGACGTTCATGAAGAGGGTCCGCCAACGGGCGTACGCAAGACCTGACGCACGTTTCCAGGGCCAGGACACACGTCGCGTCATGCGAGGGGCGTGGCCTGGCGATAAAACACGGCAGATTCTCGGCGGCCGGCTGTCAGCGGCTTGACTGCTTCGGCTATGATAAGCCCTTTGATTCAGTCGGCCTACCCAATGGCCGTTTACCCGTCTTCAAAGGATCCACATGAGCAAGCCCACTGCCGACAACGCTCCGAACGCCGCTGCCAAAGGCGCTCCTGCCGTCCCTGCGAACTTCCTGCGGCCGATCATTCAGGCGGACCTGGACGCCGGCAAGCACAGCACCATCGTCACGCGTTTCCCGCCAGAGCCCAATGGTTACCTGCACATCGGCCACGCCAAGTCGATCTGCGTGAACTTCGGCCTGGCCAAGGAATTCGGCGGTGCCTGTCACCTGCGGTTCGACGACACCAACCCGGCCAAGGAAGACCAGGAGTACATCGACGCCATCCAGCGCGACGTCAAATGGCTGGGCTTCGAGTGGGCCGGCGAGGTGCGTTACGCCTCGAACTATTTCGACCAGCTGCACGACTGGGCAGTGGAGCTGATCAAGCGCGGCAAGGCCTACGTCTGCGACCTGACTCCGGACGAGGCGCGCGCCTACCGCGGCAGCCTGACCGAGCCGGGCAAGGACAGCCCGTACCGCGAGCGCAGCGTCGAGGAGAACCTGGACCTGTTCGCACGCATGAAGGCCGGCGAGTTCAAGGACGGCGAGCGCGTGCTGCGCGCCAAGATCGACATGGCGTCGCCGAACATGAACCTGCGCGACCCGATCCTCTACCGGATCCGCCACGCGCATCACCACCAGACGGGCGATGCCTGGTGCATCTACCCCAACTACGACTTCACCCACGGCCAGTCCGACGCGATCGAGGGCATCACCCACTCGATCTGCACCCTCGAGTTCGAGGGTCACCGTCCGCTGTACGAGTGGTTCCTGGCCAATCTGCCGGTGCCGGCGCACCCCCGTCAGTACGAGTTCAGCCGGCTGAACCTGAACTACACCATCACCTCCAAGCGCAAGCTCAAGCAACTGGTGGACGAGCAGCACGTCGAGGCCTGGGACGACCCGCGCATGTCGACCCTGTCGGGCTTCCGTCGCCGTGGCTACACCCCGGCGTCGATCCGCAACTTCTGCGAGATGATCGGCACCAACCGCTCCGACGGCGTGGTCGACATGTCGATGCTCGAGTTCTGCATCCGTGACGACCTGGACCGCACCGCGCCACGCGCCATGTGCGTGCTGCGTCCGCTGAAAGTGGTCATCACCAACTACCCTGAAGGCCAGGTCGAACAGCTCGAGCTGCCGCGCCATCCCAAGGAAGACATGGGCGTGCGCGTGCTGCCGTTCGCCCGCGAGCTGTACATCGACCGCGACGACTACATGGAAACGCCGCCCAAGGGCTACAAGCGCCTGGAGCCCAACGGTGAAGTCCGCCTGCGCGGCAGCTACGTGATCCGTGCCGACGAGGCGATCAGGGACGCCGACGGCAACCTCGTCGAGCTGCGCTGCTCCTACGATCCGGACACCCTGGGCAAGAACCCTGAAGGTCGCAAGGTCAAGGGCGTGATCCACTGGGTGCCGGCCGAGGGCAGCCTGGAATGCGAAGTGCGCCTGTACGATCGCCTGTTCCGCTCGCCGAACCCGGAGAAGACCGAGGACGGCGGCAGCTTCCTGGACAACATCAACCCGGACTCGCTGCAGGTGCTGACCGGCTGCCGTGCCGAACCGTCGCTGGCCCAGGCCGCGCCGGAGGACCGCTTCCAGTTCGAGCGCGAAGGCTACTTCTGCGCCGACCTGAAGGACAGCCAGCCGGGTCGTCCGGTGTTCAACCGCACCGTCACCCTGCGTGACTCCTGGGGCAGCTGAGGACTTTTCGTGCTAACCATCTACAACACCCTGACCAAGGCCAAGGAAGTCTTCACCCCGCTCGATGGCAACACGGTGCGCATGTACGTCTGCGGCATGACCGTGTACGACTACTGCCACCTGGGCCACGGGCGCAGCATGGTGGCCTTCGACCTGGCCACCCGTTGGCTGCGCAAGAGCGGGTACGACCTGACCTACGTGCGCAACATCACCGACATCGACGACAAGATCATCCACCGTGCCAATGCCAACGGCGAGCGCTTCGATGCGCTCACCGCGCGCATGATCGAAGCGATGCACGAGGACGAACGACGCCTGAACATCCTGCCGCCGGACCAGGAGCCTCGCGCCACCGACCACATCCCCGGCATGCACGCGATGATCCAGACCCTCATCGACAAGGGCTACGCCTACGCGCCGGGCAATGGCGACGTGTACTACCGCGTCGGCAAGTTCGTCGGCTACGGCAAGCTGTCGCGGCGCAAGATCGAAGACTTGCGCATCGGCGCCCGTATCGAAGTGGGCGAAGCCAAGCAGGACCCGCTGGACTTCGTGCTGTGGAAGGCGGCCAAGCCGGGCGAGCCGAGCTGGGCGTCGCCCTGGGGCGAAGGCCGTCCGGGCTGGCACATCGAATGCTCGGTGATGTCCACCTGCTGCCTGGGCGAGAGCTTCGACATCCATGGCGGCGGCAGCGACCTGGAGTTCCCGCACCACGAGAACGAGATCGCCCAGAGCGAGGCGGCCACCGGCAAGCCGTATGCCAAGGCCTGGATGCACTGCGGCATGATCCGCATCAACGGCGAGAAGATGTCCAAGTCGTTGAACAACTTCTTCACGATCCGCGACGTGCTCGCCAAGTACCACCCCGAGGTGGTGCGCTACCTGTTGGTGGCGAGCCACTACCGCAGCGCGATCAACTACTCCGAAGACAGCCTGCGCGACGCCAAGGGTGCCCTGGAACGCTTCTACCACGCCTTGCGTGGCCTGCCTCGCGTGCCCGCGGCAGGGGGCGAGGCCTTCGCCGAGCGCTTCGCCGTGGCGATGAACGATGACTTCGGTACGCCTGAGGCCTGCGCGGTGCTGTTCGACCTGGTGCGCGAGATCAATCGCCTGCGTGACAGCGATCCTCAGGCGGCAGCCGGTCTGGCAGGTCGCCTGCGCGAGCTGGGTGACGTGCTGGGCGTGCTTCAGCTGGAGGCCGACGACTTCCTGCGCGCTGGCGCCGAAGGCAAGGTCGACGCGGCCGAAGTCGAGGCCCTGATCCAGGCGCGCCTGGCGGCGCGCGCGCAGAAGAACTGGGCCGAGTCCGACCGGGTGCGCGACCAGCTGACCGCGATGGGCGTGGTGCTGGAAGACGGCAAAGGTGGCACGACCTGGCGGTTGGCGGAGTGAGGCGGCGTCAGGGTCTGCGGGTGTCCTGACAGCGCGCGGGGTCGCAATGCGGCCCCGCGGAGTGGGTCTGGCATTCTGGTAGAACCTGCGTCAACGCAACGACTGCTTTGTGGGCCC
>NZ_JAAMQI010000003.1 GCF_013523165.1 Pseudomonas entomophila | reverse complement strand
CGTACAAACAGATCGTCTGTGCGGCCATGCGCAAGCTGCTGCACCTGGTGTATGGCGTGGTGAAATCCGACAAACCGTTCGACCCTCAGATCGCACTTGCGATGTGAGGATCAAGACGGTATCTACACCCGCCGCAGTGGCATAGGGAATCGCGGCCCCATGTGGAAGCGGCCCCTGCCGGAGCGCCGGACCGACCGCGATTGGGCCCGCAGGGCCCACAAAATCCTGTAATTATTTACTTTTAAATCAATAATTTATTTTATTTTCTATGAGAGCTGGCTTGCCTGTGAGCGCGATCTAGCGCCGGAATGCCGGAATCGCCAGCCCCAGGCTGTCGCGCAGGGTCGTGCCCTCGTACGCCGTGCGGTACAGCCCCCGCTCCTGAAGCAGCGGCACCACCTGCTCGGTGAAGCGCCGGAACTGCTCCGGGTGCCCGATGTAGAGGTTGAACCCGTCCAGGGCCCGCGCCTCGAACCACTCGGCCATCTTGGCCGCCACGGTCCGGGCCGAGCCGACGAACGCCCCTGGCCGCAACTGACGGCTGAACTCGACCGCCTGGCGCAGGCTGAAGCCCTTATCCCGAGCCTGGTCGGCGATGCGCTTGGCATTGGTGAAGAAGCTGCTGCGCGCCGACTCCAGGCTCTGCTGCGGGAAAGGTGCATCCAGGTCGTACTGACTGAAGTCATGCCAGCCGAAGTTGCGTCCGAACTCCTTGAGCGCCAGCTCGAAACTGTGATCGACCCGGTGATAATGACGCTCGATCTCGCGCGCGTGCGCATCATCGTCCCCGACGTAGATCTCCGCGCCCGGCAGCACCAGCAGTTGCTCGGGGTCACGCCCCAGGCGAGCGGCCCGTCCCTTGATGTCGCGGTAGAACGCCTGCCCCTGCTCGAGGCTTGCCGCATGGGTAAATACCACATCGGCCGTGGCCGCACCCAGGTCGCGTCCCTGTTCGGAATCCCCGGCCTGGAAGATCACCGGTTGGCCCTGAGGCGAGCGCTGGATGTTCAACGGGCCGGTCACCGAAAAGTGCTCGCCCTTGTGGTGCAAGGCATGCAGCTTGGTCGGGTCGAGGAAACGCCCCGTGGTCCGATCGCGCGGGAAGGCGTCCTCCTCGTAGGAGTGCCACAGCGCCTGCACCACTTTCACGTGCTCTTCGGCCCGGGCGTAGCGCGTGTCGTAGTCGTAATGCTCGTCCAGCCCATAGTTGCCGGCGGTACCGGCGTCGCCACTGGTCACCACGTTCCAGCCCGCGCGCCCCTTGCTGATCAGGTCCAGCGAGGCCAATCGGCGCGCGACGTTGAAAGGCGCGTTGTAGGAGGTGGTCAGGGTGCCGACCAGCCCCAGGTGGCGGGTGGTGACGGCCAGCGCCGACAGCAAGGTCAGCGGCTCCAGGCGGTTGAGGTAGTGGGACGGCGAGCCCGGGGTGATGAACTGGCTGTCGACGATGAACATCAGGTCGAACAGCGCGCGCTCGGCCTGCTGGGCGATCTCGATGTACCAGTCGATGTTGACGCTGGCGTCGGCCGGCAGCGCCGGGTCGAGCCACAGGTTGTGCCGGCCGGGGCCACCACAGCCCATGGTCAGGGCGCCGAGTTTGATCTGTCGTGTGCGCATGGGGTCTCCTTGGACGTCGCGGTCGTGGGTTCAGGGGTGGCGGTCGGCGTGGCCCAGGGCCGCACCGAAGGAGGTGTCGAACAGGGTCTTGGCCGGATAGGCCTTGATCAACCCGAGCCCGGCGAAGAAGTCCACGGTCTTCTGGGCATCGGCGATCACCTGGGGCGTCAGCGGCGCCAGGTCGGTCCGCGCGCGGGCGAACCAGGCGCGGGCGATGTCACGGTCGGCCCGGGTGCGCCTGGCCCAGGCATCGGCATAGGCCTCGGTGTGGGCCGGGTCGCTCAAGGCCCAGCCACGGGCTTTCTTGAGCCGCTCGAGAAAATCGCTGATCTGCGCACGTTTCTGCTCGGCCGACGCCTGATTGGCCACCACGAAGCTCTGCGCCGGAATCAGCCCGTCAGCGGTTGCCAGCACCCGGGCGCCCTGACGCTCTTGCTGGGTGACGTAGGGCTCCCAAGTGGCGATCACGTCCACCGAGCCACCGTCCAGGGCATGCGAGGCGTCCAGCGCGCTGAGGTAGCGCAGCTCGAGGTCATCACGAGGCACGCCGGCCTTGTCCAGGGCGCTGAACAGCAGCTGCTGGCTCCACGAGCCTTTCCAGATGGCCGCACGCTTGCCGCGCAGGTCCTGCAGGCTGTGGATCGACGACTCCTTGCGGGCCAGGATGGCCACGCCTGCGAGGTTCTGGCGACTGACCGCGATCACCTTGATCGGCGCACCGAGCGCCCCGAGAAACAGCGGTGGCGCATCGCCCAGCAGGCCGATGTCGAGGCTGCCCACATTGAGCGCTTCGGCCACCGGGGAGCCTGCGGTGAACTGCTTCCAGTCCAGGGTATAGGGCAGGTCGTCGAGCACCCCTGCCGCTTCCATCACGGCACGGGCGTTATAGCTTTGGTCACCGACGACCAGGGTCTGCGCGGCGGTGGCCAGGCTGAAGGTGGTGGCCAGCACGGTGGCAGCCAGGTGTTTGAGGTAGCGCACGGTCGTCTCCTGATGCCCAGGCGTGGGCGGTAAGGACGATCCGCGTGCGCGGTCTCATCGTGTAGTGTTATAGCGAGAAAGAATCGTTGATTGGCTTTTAATAATCTAAAGCCCTTAAAGGAGGCTGTGAAATGCGCATTGGTTATAACCTGATGCCTTTTTCAGATGCGCTAATTGATGCATGAAACGCATATTAGCTTAGTATTATTTTGCATTTATAGAATATAAAGAAGTTTGCTAGGGTTCAGGCACACCCGAACACCGAGCCCGAACCATGACCGAACCCCTGCGCTTGCAGCGCTTGCGCCACTTCATCGATCGCCTGGCCACGTTACTCGACGCGCAGCCCGACGAGACCACCCTGCTCGATCGCGGCCAGGGCCTGCTGGCGGACCTCGTGCGCCACGACGACTGGCTGCCGGAAGACCTTGCCCAGCCCGACCCGGAACGCTACCGGCAATACCTGCTGCATTGCGATTCGCGCCAGCGGTTCTCGGTGGTGAGCTTCGTCTGGGGGCCTGGACAGCGTACCCCGATCCACGACCACCAGGTCTGGGGGCTGATCGGCATGCTCCGCGGCGCGGAGCTCTCGCAGGGCTTCGTGCACGATGACCACGGCGGGCTGGTGCCCGACGGTGCCGCAGTACGGCTCGTGCCTGGCCAAGTGGAGGCCGTGTCCCCCTGCATCGGCGACATTCACCAGGTGAGCAATGCCTTCACCGACCAGGTGTCGATCAGCATCCACGTCTATGGCGGCAACATCGGCGCGGTCCGGCGCGCGGTGTACGCCCCCGACGGCAGCGCCCGACCGTTCATTTCCGGCTACTCCAACGCCTCCCTTCCCAACCTCTGGGACCTGTCCAAAGAGAACCTTGCCCCATGACCTTCCCCCTTGTCCGGTCGTACCACGACATCCGCCGCGCCTTGCTGGCCCACGAAGAGCTGGCCCTGGTCGACGTGCGTGAAGAAGACCCGTTCGCCCAGGCGCATCCCCTGTTCGCTGCCAACCTGCCTTTGTCCAGGCTCGAGCTGGAGGCCTATGCCCGCATCCCCCGGCGTGACACGGCCATCACCGTCTACGACGACGGCGAAGGGCTCGCGGCCGTCGCCGCACAACGCCTGCGGGCACTGGGCTACCGCGACGTCGCCGTGCTCGACGCCGGGCTGGAAGGCTGGCGCGCTGCCGGTGGCGAGCTGTTTCGCGACGTCAACGTGCCGAGCAAGGCCTTCGGCGAACTGGTGGAAAGCGTGCGGCACACGCCGTCCCTGGCCGCCGACCACGTCCAGGCGCTGCTCGACGACAAGGCCGACGTGGTGGTGCTCGATGCCCGCCGTTTCGACGAGTACCAGACCATGAGCATCCCAGGCGGCATCAGCGTGCCGGGCGCCGAGCTGGTGCTGCGCGTCGCCGAACTGGCCCCGAACCCGACGACCCAGGTGATCGTCAACTGCGCCGGGCGCACCCGCAGCATCATCGGCACCCAGTCGCTGGTCAATGCGGGCATTCCCAACCCCGTGGCGGCGCTGCGCAACGGCACCATCGGCTGGACCCTGGCAGGCCAGACGCTGGCCCACGGCCAAGACCGCCGTTTCGCCGCCGTCGCCCCGCAGACCCAGGACCAGGCGGCTCGCCAGGCCCGCACGGTGGCCGACCAGGCCCACGTCCTGCGCCTGGACCGTGCCGGACTGGCGCGCTGGCAGGCCGACACCGGCCGCACCACCTACCTGTTCGATGTGCGTACTCCCGAGGAGTACAACGCCGGCCACCTGCCCGGCAGCCGCTCGACACCGGGCGGGCAGCTGGTGCAGGAAACCGACCACGTCGCCAGCGTGCGCGGCGCGCGCCTGGTCCTGGTGGACGACGATGGCGTGCGCGCCAACATGACCGCCTCCTGGCTGGCCCAGATGGGCTGGCAGGTCGCCGTGCTCGACGGCCTGACCGCGGCGGATTTCAGCGCTCAGGGCGACTGGCAGCCTCCCTTGCCCGCGCGGCCCGAGGTCGATGAGATCGACGTCGAGCAGCTGGCGCGCTGGCTGCAGGACGACGGCACCGTGCTGCTGGACCTCACCACCAGTGGCCACTACGTCGCGCGCCACATCCCCGGTGCCCACTGGGCGATCCGTGCCCAGTTGCCTGCGGCCCTGGAGCGCGTGCCACAGGCCGAGCGCTACGTGCTGACCTGCGGCAGCAGCCTGCTGGCCCGCTTCGCTGCCCGTGACCTGCAGGCGCTGACGCGTACGCCGGTCCACGTGCTCGCCGGCGGCACCGCGGCGTGGATCGCGGCAGGCCGTCCCGTGGACAGCGGTGAAACCCACCTCGCCGTCGCGCGCAGCGACCGCTATCGACGTCCCTACGAGGGGACCGACAACCCGCGCGAGGCGATGCAGGGCTATCTGGACTGGGAGTTCGGCCTGGTCGCTCAGCTCGAACGTGACGGGACGCACGGGTTCACGGTGATCTGACCCCGCCTCTCAGGCTCAGCATGCGCAGGACGCCGACGTCGGCGCCTGCCCGAAGGCGGGCCCCGTCGACAGGGCGAACCCTTCGTCGAGCCAGCCGGTGATGCCCCCGAGCATTTCCTTGACCCCATGCCCGAGCTGAGCCAGGCGTGCGGCGGCGCGGTGGGCGCCGTTGCAGTGCGGCCCTGCACAGTAGACGACGAACAGGGTTCCGGCAGGAAACGCCCCCAGGCGCTCGGCCGTGAGGGTCCTGGTGGGCATGTTCAGCGCGCCAGGGACGTGACCGGCCGCGAAGGCCTCGGCGCTGCGCACATCGACCAGTACGAAGTCGACCTGGCCGGCCTGCTGGCTGTGGTGCACGTCGGAACAGTCGGTCTCGAAACGCAGGCGCTCGCTGAAATGCGCGAAGGCTTCATCGGCAGCGGCAGGCGGGGTGTGGGTGATCAGGCTGGGCATGGCATCGCTCCTGGCGAAGTGAGGGTCGGCCCACTGTAGGCGGGCTGCCGAGTGCGCTACAGTGGCGAACTCGACAGCCATCGGGAATTTCCCGCCAAATGCACGACGCACCCGGCTTGATCGCCATCCTGGCCTACGATGGCCTCTGCACCTTCGAATTCGGCATTGCCATCGAGATCTTCGCGCTGCCACGACCGGAGTTCGACTTCCCCTGGTACCGGCATTGCGTGGTGGCGGTCGACCCCGGCCCCCTGCGGGCGCTGGGTGGTTTCACGGTCAGTGCCGACGGCGGCCATGAAGCGCTGCGCGAGGCGCACACCATCATCGTGCCTGGCTGGCGGAACCGTGCCGAGCGCCCACCCCAGGCCCTGCTGGACGAACTGCGCCGTGCCCATGCGCGCGGCGCCCGGCTGTTGTCCATCTGCTCCGGCGCATTCGTGCTGGCCGCCGCCGGGCTGCTCGATGGCAAGCGTGCGACCACGCATTGGCGTTACTGCGAAGAGCTGGCCGCGCGCTTCCCCGCCCTTGTGGTAGACCCTGCCGTGCTCTACGTGGGCGACGGGCAGGTGATCACCTCAGCCGGCAGTGCGGCGGGCATCGACGCCTGCCTGCACCTGGTCGAGCGCGACTTCGGCGCCCAGGTCGCCAACACCGTGGCTTGTCGCCTGGTCATGGCCCCGTTGCGTGCCGGCGGGCAGGCGCAGTTCATCCCCGCGCCGGTGGCCCAGACGCCACGGCAGGACCTGGCCGCACTGCTGGACTGGGCGCGAACGCGCCTGCACGAACCGCTGACCCTGCGCCACCTGGCAGCCAAGGCCTTGATGAGCGAGCGCACGTTGCTGCGCCGCTTCCACGAGGCGACCGGCATGAGCCCCAAACGCTGGCTGCAGCATGCACGCCTGGCGCAGGCACGCGCACTGCTCGAGCACCGTACGCTCGACCTCGAACGCATCGCCGAGCGCTGTGGGTTCGCCTCGGTCGACAGTTTCAGGGTGGCGTTTCGCAAAGAGGTCGGCGTGGCGCCTTCGGCGTACCGGGACAGTTTCGGCCATTGAGTCTATGGTACTCGATGAGTTCTGCCGCCCGGTCTGGCAGCCCAGCCGTGATCATCGCACCCTCCGCCACGTAGGCGTTGCAGCGTGGTGTAGCTGCTCATACAAGCCGAATGGCGTGCAGTTGGCGTGCAGTTCGTCCAAGTGGCCAGGCACCGGGGCCTTGGCTGGTTAGGGTCTGCGCGGCGATTGAGATAAATTGGGTGGCTTGACCCTTTCGCCCTGCCCACGCACGTGACTTCGGCCAAGACCTGCAAGGACATGGCCGTACCCGCCCAGAGGACTCTCCCATGCTCTACATCGTCATGCTCGGCGGCCGTCATCCACGCGCCAGCATCGAAGTCCACGACGTGGTCTTCGTCCAGGGCAGCGCCCTGGTACCGCTCTACCCGGATCTGCGCCGCGCCTGGTTCGGCAGCCCCAAGGGCCTGCACATCGATTCCTGGCTGGAAGTCGACGGCATCGACGGCTATCGCGTGGCCTTCAGTCAGGCGGCGCCAGCGCCGGGCGCGCCTCGGCTGTTCTTCCTCAACCTGGGCGGCTATGAACCGCACACGTTCGGCGAGGCCCACCGCTACGTGCTGCTGGTCGCCCCGGACAAGGCCACCGCCAAGCGACTCGGCAAGCGGCACATGGCGTCGAGCTGGTTCAAGCCGCACACCGATGCGGTGCTGGACGTGGACGACTGCCTGCCGATCGACCACGTCGGTGGGCGCTATGTGCACCTGGTGGAAGACGCCCACCGCGGTATCGCCCAGTACAGCGACTACATCCTGCTCTAGCGTGCCCCTCAGGGCTCGGCAACGACAGCGGCAGCGCGCATGTGGGCACTGTCATCAGGCAGCTGCCACACGGGGCGCGACAGCCGCGGTGCATGCCTTGCGAGCACGCTGTCGGTGCGGCCGTGAACCGCGTCGCGCCAAGGCCGGGCGCCGATGCCGCGTCTTCACCCTATAGGGTGATGTTGCGCCCAGGGGCAGTATGGGAGCATTCGTCGAGCCCTGCCGATGGCCCGGATCGGTCCCCGCCAGGGCGGCCCCGCTCTCCCTCAGTGTCTTGATAAAACGAGAACAACATCATGACCCCATGCCTTGCACGCCGTCGTCTCATCGCCGCTCGCCTTCGCGCGACCCCGCGATGACCCACCCTCAGGGCCACGCCGGTCGGCGCCCCTGACCCATGCCGCTCACCTTGACCTTGCTGTGACCTGCGCAGGTCGGTCCTCGATCGACCCTCAAGCCTTCGCGTGGATCGAGCCTGCTCGCAGACCGCAGCGTCCTGTACGTCCTTCCAGGAGCTAGCCATGCAGACAACAACACTTATAAAGCCGCCCCTTGCCCCTAGCGCAGCACCCTCACCCACCTTTGGCCGCTTCCGAAAGTCCATGGGCATGACCGCGCTGGTGCTGTTCGGCCTCGCCTACATGGTTCCCCTGGCGGTCTTCTCCGCCTATGGGCTGGTCGCGCAGACCACGGCGGGCCACTTGCCTGCAGCGTATGCGCTCACCCTGGGCGCCATGCTGCTGACGGCGTACAGCTATGGCCGCATGGTGCAGGCCTACCCCTATTCCGGTTCGGTCTACACCTACACACGGCGGACCTTCGGGGCCTGCGTCGGCTTCATGGCAGGCTGGACGCTGTTGCTCGACTACATCTTCCTGCCCTTGCTCAGCTATCTGCTGATCGGCATCTACATGTCCGAGCTGGTGCCGAGCGTCCCGGCCTGGATCTGGGTACTGGGCTCGATCGGGCTGGTGACCTGTCTGAACCTGATCGGTATCGAGTCGGTCACCCGGGTCAACTGGCTGCTGGTCGTCGCCCAGGTGGTCTTCATCGCCGTCTTCATCACGGCATCGGTGCACACGGTGGCCGGCCAGGCGCAGCCGGTCTCGTTGATCGCACCGCTCTATCACGAAGGGTTCAGCCCGTCGGCCATCATGGCCGGGGCGGCGGTGCTGTGCCTGTCGTTCGTGGGTTTCGACGCGGTCTCCACCCTGGTGGAGGAAACCCGCGACCCTATCCGGCGCATTCCTCGTGCGATCATGGCCGTGTCGCTGAGCGGTGGCGTGCTGTTTCTGGTGGTGTCCTACGTCGCCCAGTTGGTGCACCCGGACTGGGCGAGCTTCACCAACCCGGACGCGGCGCCGGTCGAGGTGATGCGCAGCGCCGGTGGGCAACTGTTGGCCAATGCCTTCACCGCGACGTACGTGGCGGGCTGCTTCGCGTCGGCCATGGTCTCGCAAGCCAGCGTGTCGCGCGTGCTGTTTGCCATGGGGCGTGATGGCGTGCTGCCGCGCAAGCTGGGGCAGCTGGTGACGAAGAAACGCGTCCCGGCCTGCGCGATCCTGCTGGTGGGGCTGGTCTCGCTGACGGCCCTGGCGATCAGCCTGGAAACGGTCGCCAACATGATCAGCTTCGGCGCACTGTGTGCGTTCTCGGCGGTGAACCTGGCGGTGATCAAGCATTACCTGGGCCATGAGGGCCTGCGCGACCCCAAGAGCCTGTTGCGCTATGGGCTGGTCCCGGGACTGGGGTTCATCAGCACCCTGTGGCTGTGGACCAGCCTGTCGAGCCTGTCGTTCACCATCGGGCTGTGCTGGATGGGTGCAGGCGTGCTGTTGCTGATGGGGCTGACGCGCGCATTCCGTGTGAAGCTGCCCGAGCTGCAGATGACCGAGTGAAGCCTGGGCTGCAGACCTTCGAGCACAGGGACATGCAAACGCAATAACGAAACAGGGCGGCCGAGGCCGCCCTGTTTCGTGAAGGGTCGCTGATGCGCTACAGCAGGCCCAGCAGCTTGGCGGTACGGTCCACGGCTATCCGCGTCTTGTCCACCAGTTCGTCCAGCTCACCGTGGTTGGCCACCAGCGCGGGGGCCATGATCATGCGGCCCAGGGTCGAACGGATGATCACCCCTTCTTCGAAACCGAACGTGCGGCACTGCCAGGCCAGGTCATTCTCGTTGGCGAAGCGCTTGCGCCGGGGCTTGTCCTCGGCGAACTGCAGCGCGGCCACCAGGCCGACCCCTTGCACCTGGCCGATCAGCGGGTGGTTGGTGAAGACCTCGCGCAGGATGCGCTGCAGGTAAGGCCCCGTATCGTCCTTCACCTGGCGCACGATGCCTTCGTCACGCAGCGCCTTGAGGTTGGCGATCGCCACGGCCGCCGCCACCGGGTGGCCCGAGTAGGTCAGCCCGTGGGCGAACACCCCGCCTCGTTCCACCAGCGCCTCGGCGATGCGTCTGCTCAAGACCAGCCCGCCCATGGGAACGTAGCCAGACGTCAGGCCCTTGGCGATGGACAAGGTATCCGGCTGGAAGCCGAAGTACTCGTGAGCGAACCATTCGCCCGTCCGGCCAAAGCCGCCGATCACCTCGTCGGCGCACAGCAGTACATCGTATTGACGGCAGATGCGCTGAATTTCAGGCCAGTAGCTCTCTGGCGGAAAGATCATGCCGCCAGCGCCCTGGAACGGCTCGGCAATGAAGCCGGCCACGTTCTCGGCGCCCAGCTCGAGGATCTTTTCTTCCAGTTGCAGCGCACACCGGCGGCCGAACTCGGCAGGCGACAGGTCGCCACCGGCGGCGTACCAGTAGGGCTCATCGATGTGCGCGATATCCGGGATCAGACCGCCCATCTCATGCATGAACTTCATCCCCCCCAGGGCCGTGGCCGCCAGGGTCGAGCCGTGATAGCCGTTCCAGCGGCCGATCATGACCTTCTTGCTCGGCTGGCCCACTACTTGCCAGTAACGGCGCACGGTCCTGATCAGGACTTCGTTGGCCTCGGAACCGGAGTTGGTGTAGATGGCGTGGCTGTAGTGGCTGGGCAGCAGGCTGAACAGCAACTCCGACAGCTCGATGACGGCCGGGTGCGTGGTGTGGAAGAACATGTTGTAGTACGCCAGCTGATCCATCTGCGCTGCGGCGGCGGCCGTCAGGTCCTTGCGTCCATAACCGAGCTGCGTGCACCACAGGCCGGACATGCCGTCCAGGTAGCGGTTGCCTTCGCTGTCCCACAGGTGCAGTCGCTCGCCACCGACCATCACGCGGGGGCCTTCGGCGTTGAGGGCCTTCTGGTCGAGGAAGGCGTGGATGTGGTGAGCCGCGTCACTGGTCTGATAGTCACGGGTCTGGCGCTTCGGTACGAAGGGGGCGTTCATGGAATAGTCCTTGTTGGTCTGAGGGTGGAGCCAGGCAGCCGCCGTTAGCGCGGCTTGCCCATGTAACTTTCCAGCGGGTCTTTGCCGAGCACGCCCTGGGCGTTGGCCAGCGCATCGATGAACAAGGCGAACAGCTCCGACTGCGTGCCGATGTCGAGCTTGGCGTAGACGTGCTTGCGGTGGGATTTGATGGTGTCTTCCGAGACGTTCAGGCGCTCGGCCAGGGATTTGGTCGAGTGGCCACGCAGGATCAGCTGGGCGATCCGGCATTCGCGCTCGGTCAGCAGGGAGGAGCCGAAGTTGCTCAAGGCGGCGTGGACCCGCTGCTCCCATACCTGCTCGACGCGACCGCCCCGCCCTTGGTAGCCGTCGAAGTGCTTGCCGAGCACGGCCAGTGCCCAAGGGGCGATGAGCGTGAAGCGTGCCTTGACGGCCTCGTCCAGGACATCGGTGAAGGCCAGCGACACCGCCAGGCTCAGGCCGTGCTCGAACTGCAGCACGTAGTTGATCTCATCCTCCAGGTGCGAATGCTGGTAGAACGCCTGGTAGTACTCACTGCGCGTGAAATGGTCCGGGGCCACATCGCTCAGGGTGAAGCAGCCCGAGCGTGCGGTTTCGATGCAGGCACCGTAGAACGGGTCCAGCAGGTAGAAGCCGGACAGGTAGCGCCTGACGTTGCCCTCCGGCAGCCAAGGCCCGTCCGCATCGCACTCGAACCAGGCCGACGGCACGCCATGGCGGGGATACAGGTAGACCGTGGTGGCTTTCACCGGGCCGAGCATGGCCAGGGCGTCGAGCAATGCCGTCACGAAGTGCGGTGAAGCGATGGCCTTCGTTACCTCGGCCATCGCCTCGAACCACTGGGGGGAAGTGAGTGGAGCGCTGTCCATGTGAGCATCCGCTGAAGGCGCCCGTCTGGCGAACTGCCTGGACGGTGAAGGAATGAGCGGATGATCACATAGGCCTTTGGGGGGGACCATCACCCTATAGGGTGAATGCGGAGCCTGCCGGGGGCGGGCCTTCGCACGCCCGGCGAGGGGTCGGCTCGCGTGCCGTGGAGCGGTGCGGGCCGCTCAACGCGCGGCCCAGGCGTTGAAGCGTTCCTCGAGTTCCTCGCCATGGTCCACCCAGAACTCGGCATCCACCAGCCGCGCCTGGGCCAGGTTGTCAGGTGCGGTGGGCAGCTGCGCCTGCACCTGGGCCGGTAGCTGGGCCAGGGCATCCTGGCGGATGGGGCCATAGGGGATCTGGCCGGAGAAGGCCTTCTGCGTGTCGGCCTGGCTGGCGAACACGATGAACCGCTCGGCCAGTGCCTTGTTCGGGCTGCCACGCACGATGGCCCAATGGTCGGGGTCGTACAGGCTGCCAGGCC
This sequence comes from Pseudomonas entomophila, assembly GCF_013523165.1. Lineage (GTDB taxonomy): Bacteria > Pseudomonadota > Gammaproteobacteria > Pseudomonadales > Pseudomonadaceae > Aquipseudomonas > Aquipseudomonas entomophila_A. The sequence goes on along the minus strand of NZ_JAAMQI010000003.1, from coordinate 240,226 downwards.
AGACGATGGCGAGCCTGGAACCCTGCTGCTGCGCTGCGGCGATGCGACCGTTGTAGGCGGCCGACATCACGACGTCGCCTGCCACCAGCCACTGCGGCGGCTGCGCGCCCGCCTCCCACCATTGGATGCTGGACTTGATCTGATCGAGCTTCTTGAACGCACGGTTCACGCCTTCTGGTGTGCCCAGGACGGTGTACAGGTCTTCGCGTGCGACGCCGTCCGCCAGCAGCGCGACCTCCAGCGTGTACTTGGCGCCCTTGCGCAGGCCGCGCTTGCCCGGAAAACGCTGCGTGTCCCAGAAGTCCGCCCAGGAGGCAGGCGCGGTGCCGAGCTTTTGCGGGTTGTAGGCCAGCACCATCGACCAAACATAGCTCGCCACGCCACATTCGCTGACCGTGCCCGGCAGATAGCCGGAGGCATCGCCGAGCAGGGCCGGGTCGATCCGTTCGAACAACCCTGCCTCGCAACCGCTAATCAACTCGGGGCTTTCAACCTCGACCACATCCCAGGACACATGGCCGACATCGACCATGGCCTTGACCTTGGACAACTCACCGTTGTATTCGCCGGCGACCACCCGGCCCGCGCCACTGCGCTCGAAGGGCTGGAAATACGCGGCCTGCTGGGCCGCCTTGGTCGCGCCGCCGAACGAGATGACGGTCAGGCTGGGCTCGTCGCTCAGCACGGGAAGGCTCATGGCGCACAGCAGCGCGGTGCTCAACGATCGGGTAATGGTACGCATGGGGATGCCCTCACTCATTGTGGTTATGGTGGTGTAGAGGCAGCAGGGCCGGTCGGCCCGAGGCCTGGGCGTCATCGACGCCCGGGCATGGTCTTGTCAGGGCTGCAGCACGGCACGTGGCCGACTCAGCGGAACTGGAACCACGTCGTCTTGAGCTGGGTGTACTTGTCGAACGCGTGCAGCGACAGGTCACGGCCGAAACCGGACTGCTTCCCGCCGCCGAAAGGCACGGTCACGTCCAGCGCATCCATGGTGTTGACCGACACGGTGCCGGCCTTCAAGGCGCGTGCCACGCGGTGAGCACGGTTCAGGTCATCGCTCCAGACGGACGCTGCCAACCCATAGATGCTGTCATTGGCCAGCCTGACGGCCTGCGCTTCGCTGTCGAAGACGCTGATCGCCAGCACCGGGCCGAAGATCTCCTCGCGTGCGATCGACGCGTCGTGGGCCACGTTGCCGAAGATCGTCGGCTGGATGAAATTCGAGGACCCGTTGATGCGCATCTGCTCGCCGCCCGTCAGGAGCGTGGCGCCCTCGCGCCGGGCCTGATCGATTGCCTGCAGGATGCGGGTGGTCTGGGCGCTGTCGACGATGGCCCCGGCGGCGCTCGCCGGGTCGAGGGGATCGCCCGGCAGCCAGGCGCGGGATTTTTCGATCACCCGCTCGACGAACGCCTCGTAGATCGAACGCTGCACGTACAGCCGCGAGTTGGCCGAGCAGACCTCACCCTGGTTGAAGAAGATGCCTGCCGCGGCCTTCTCGGCGGCCAGGTCCAGGTCCTGGCAGTCGTCGAAGACCAGGTTGGGGCTCTTGCCGCCGCACTCCAGCCAGACCTGCTTGAGGTTGGACTGCGCGGCGTACTGCATGAAGTACTTGCCCACCTGGGTCGAGCCGGTGAAGACCAGGCAATCGACGTCGGGGTGCAGGCCCAGGGCCTTGCCTGCCTGCTCACCGAGCCCCGGCACCACGTTCAGCACGCCTTCGGGAATGCCCGCCTCCAGTGCCAGCTCACCCAGACGAAGGGCCGAGAACGGGGACTGCTCGGCCGGTTTGAGCACCACGCTGTTGCCCGCTGCCAGCGCGGGCGCCAGCTTCCAGGCGGCCATGTCGAGGGGGAAGTTCCAGGGCACCACCGCGGCCACCACACCGAGCGCTTCGCGGGTGATGGTCGCCAGGGCATTCGCCGCCGTGGGGGCCACCTGGTCGTAGACCTTGTCCAGTGCCTCGCCGTACCAGGCGAACACGCCGGCGGCGCCGGGCACGTCGATCGTGTAGGCATCCATGACCGGCTTGCCCATGTTCAGCGAATCCAGCAGCGCCAGCTCTTCACGGTGCGCCAGCAGCAGGTCGGACAGCCGCAGCAGCACCCGCTTGCGCTCGGCCGGCGCCATGCGCGCCCAAGGCCCGTGCTCGAAGGCGCGCCGTGCCGCGCGCACGGCACTGTTCACCTCGTCGGTGCCACAGGCTGCCACCTGCGCCAGTCGCTGCTGGGTGGCGGGGTTGATCGCTTCGAAGGTCGCGCCATCGGCCGCCGCCACCTGGCGGCCGTCGATGAGCGCATTGACGATGAAGGATTGGCGGGCGGCACGTTGCTGCCAGTAAGTGAGATCGAACACGCAAGGCTCCCTACGTCGACTGTCGACACGGTTCAGTGGGTCATTCAGGTACGAGGGATGGTGCGCCAGTATCGCGTGCAGGCAAATTAGTAAAAATGTTCTTCAGTCCAATCAAAAAGCTGGCCTGGCACGGCGCCACCTGTGGCGTGGCTGAGGTAAGGTGAGCGCTCACCCGCAGTGACTCTAACCGCCACGGACACTTGCCCCGTGGCCTGGCCTTCGAGGGAACCCGTGGCGTCCTATACCCTGAGACAACTCAAGTACTTCGTGACCACCGTCGAGGCCGGAAGCGTCGCCGAGGCCTCGCGTCAGCTGTACATCGCGCAGCCCTCCATCTCGACCGCCATCAAGAGCCTCGAAGAGAATTTCGGCGTTCAACTGTTCATTCGGCACCACGCCCAGGGCGTCTCGCTGACGCCGAGCGGCAAGCGCTTTTACCAGAAGGCCCAGGAGCTGCTGCGGGTCTCCCACGAGTTCGAGCAGAACGCACTGGCCGACAACGACATGGTGGCCGGGCAGATCGACATCGGCTGCTTCGAGACGGTCGCGCCGCTGTACCTGCCCCAGTTGATCGCCGAGTTTCGCGTGCGCTACCCGGGCGTGCACATCCGGTTGCGTGACGGTGACCAGCAGGAACTCGTCCAGGGGCTGACGGCAGGGACCTTCGATGTGGCCTTCCTGTACGAGCACGAGCTGGACAACACCATCGAAACCGAACCGCTGATGCCGCCTCAGAAACCCTACGCCCTGCTCCCCGCGGGCCACCGCTATGCCGGGCAGTCGCAGGTGTCGCTGCGCGACCTGGTCAGGGAGCCGATGATCCTGCTCGATGTGCTACCCAGCCGAACCTACTTCGTCAGCCTGTTCCATGAGCTGGGCCTGACCCCGAACATCGTGTTCGGCTCGCCGTCGATCGAAATGGTGCGTGGCATGGTGGGCCAGGGCTTTGGTTTCTCGTTGCTGGTCACCCGTCCGCATTCGACCTCCACCTACGACGGCAAGCAGGTCGTGGCCGTCGATGTGGCCGAGCCGGTGACGGCCTCGGGCCTGGTCAGCGCACGCCTGCGCAAGGGGCAGTTGACCAAGCCCGCGCAGCTGTTCGTCGATTTCTGCCGCGAGCGGCTGACGGCGATGAGCCACGTGTCATGAAACGCGCCTGCGGCGTCGATCGACGCTGCAGGCGCGCGCTCAGCGGCTCAGGTAGTCCGCCAGGCGGACCAGCATCGCGTCGCAGTGGTCGAGTTGCTCGACCGTGATGAACTCGTCTGGCTTGTGTCCCTGCTCCATGCTGCCAGGGCCGCACACCACCGTGGGAATGCCGGCGGCCTCGAACAGCCCGCCTTCGGTCCCGAACGCGACGGTGCCGAAGTCGCTCGAACCGCAGACGTGCGCCAGGATGCGCGCCGCCTCGCTGTCCGGCGCGGTGGCCAGCCCAGGGTAGGCGCTCAGGGGCGTCATCCGAATGTCGGTCTGTGGGTCGACGGCGTGCATGCGGGGCAGCAGCTGCGTCGACGCATACCGCTCCAGCGCGTGCACCACGTGCCGGGCATCGACATCCGGCAAGGCGCGCACTTCGAAGTCGAAAGCGCACTCGGCCGGAACGATGTTCAATGCCCGCCCTCCCTGGATCAGGCCGGTCTGGATGGTCGAGAACGGTGGATCGAAACGCGCGTCGTGTCGCTCCGGGCGGGCCAGTTCGTCGCCCAGCTCGCCCAGGTGCCCGATCAGCCTGGCCGCGTACTCGATGGCGTTGACGCCGTAAGGTGCATAGGCCGAGTGGCAGGCCGCACCGGTGACCTGGCAGCGCATGGCCAGCTTGCCCTTGTGGCCCAATACCGGTTTGAGCTCGGTCGGCTCGCCGATCAGGCACAGCCCTGGCTTGCGGGGGCGCTGGGCCAGGTCGGCGAGCAGCGTACGCACCCCCAGGCAGCCCACTTCCTCGTCATACGAGAGCGCCAGATGGACCGGCACGCGCAGCGACCGGGCGAGGAACATCGGCACGGCGGCCAGCACACAGGCGATGAAGCCCTTCATGTCGGCCGTGCCGCGCCCGTACAACCGCCCGGCCGACTCGGACATCCGAAACGGCTCGACCGTCCAGGGCTGCCCGTCCACCGGCACCACATCGGTATGCCCCGACAGCACCACACCGCCGCCGATGTCCGGCCCGAGCGTGGCGAACAGATTGGCCTTGGTGCGCGTTTCGTCGAAGAACAGCTCGCAGGCTACGCCATGGCCGGCCAGGTACGCGCGCACGAACTCGATCAAGGCCAGGTTGGAGTCGCGGCTCACGGTCGCAAAACCGATCAGCCGTGCCAACAGGTCGCGGCTGGACGCCTCATTCATTGCCGGGCACCCCGTAGCTGGGCGCGGCGGTGGGGTCGAGCGCACGGGTCAGGTAGTCCTGCAGCTGCGGCTTGTAAGCCTGCCACAGGCCCTCCAGCTGGCCGATCGGGTCGTCATCCGCCCAGTCCACCCGCAGATCGACGATGGGCCAGACCAGGTCCCCCATCACCTTCAGGGCCGCCGAATGCACAGGCCCGGCTTCGCCTCCGGCGGCCATGGCGGCCTGCATGGCCGCCATCAACCGGTCAGCCAGTTGCCCCGGCGCGGCCTCGAAGGCCCGGACCAAGGCAGTGATCACCTCGGTACTGGTCAGCAGGTTACCGGCAGCGACACAGTGCTCGCCGGCCACGGCGTCATGAACGCCCAGCGTTTCGCTACCGCTGAACAGTGCGGTTCGACCCTGACCGTCGATCACCGTCACCTGACGGTACTGGCTCCAGCCGTTGGCCTGCAGCGCTTGCGCCAGGGCGGCCTGGGGGTCCTGCGCGGTCCTTTCCAGCCGGTCGAGGATCTCAGGCCCCAGCGCCGGCAGGGTCACGTTCTGGGTGGCGACCGCGCCGACGCCGGCACGTAGCCAAGGGCACCGTGCGCCCACGGCGATGCTCGATGAACTGATGGCGATACCAAGCTGGCCGGTTTCAGCGCAGCGCGCGACGATGGAAAACGTCATGTGAGGTTCCTTGCATTCGGTGAGGGGGGTGACCGTCTGATCCAGGCGGCACGGGATCGGCCAGGCACGTGCGCAATGCGTCGGCTGGACGCCCGGCGTGCTGGCCTGACGAGGTCACTGGGGGTTCGCCTCCTGCGGAATCACCGCGATCACATCGATTTCCATCAACCACTGCGGCTGCGCCAGTCCCGAGACGACCAACCCCGTGGAAATCGGAAAGACGCCCTTGAGCCACTTGCCCACCACCTGGTACACCGGCTCGCGGTATCGCGGGTCGGTGATGTAGGTGGTGGTCTTGACGATGTGGGAGAGGTCGCTGCCCGCTTCTTCCAGCAGCTGCTTGACGTTCTTCATCGCCTGCTCGGCCTGCGCGGCGGGGTCGCCCAGCCCGACCAGTCTGCCGTCGAAGTCCGTGCCCACCTGGCCCCGGACGTACACGGTGTCGCCTGCACGGACGGCCTGGCATAGGTCATTGTCCAGCGTCTGGTTGGGGTAAGTGGCCTTGGTGTTGAACATGCGGATGCGGGTATGCGTGGTCATCGTAGGTCGGGTCCTGTAGGAGGGGCTGCAGTGGAATGCGTCGAAGGCGAAGGCGCCCTCACTGGGCGCGTTGGCGCTCGGCCGCCTGGTGGTAATCCAGGTAGCTGCGTTGGGTGGCGATGTGCCCTGCAACGTGCTTGGCGTCGTGCCAGACCCCCCAGATGAAGGCCGAGCCGCGACGCGACAGCCAGGGCAGCCCGAGGAAGTACACGCCCGGCTCGCTGGAGATGCCGCGCTGGTGCCTGGGCTTGCCGTGCTCGTCGAAGGCGTCGACCTTCAGCCAGCTGTAGTCGACCGAATAGCCTGTCGCCCAGATGATCGAGGCGATGTCGGCCTGCGCCAGGTCGAGCGTGAGGATGGGATGCGTCACGCACTCGGGGTCTGGGTAGAGGGCGCGTGCCTCGGGCTCCTCCGGCAAGTCCAGGCCGTTGCGTTCGACATAGGCGTCGGCAGCGTCCAGCAGGGCCAGGTAGTTGGCGTCCCCGGCGGCCAGGTGGGTGACCAGGTCGTCCTGGAAGGTCACCGTGCCGTTGTCGAACGATCGGGTCAGGCCGACCAGGGTCATGCCTTGATGCGCCAGGCCGCGGAAGTCGATGGTGTGACCACCGCGCGCGCCGCTCACGGCGATGGTGACGTGCTCGCGCCCCTTCTTGACGGTCTCGGCGTCCCACTCGCCCAGGACGCCCAGCCACCAGCAGAAGTCGCGGCCGCGGTAGGCGCGGGGCGGACGATCGTGCGCCCCCACCGACAGGTACACCTTGCGCCCTGCACGTTGAAGCTCGTCGGCGATCTGCACCCCCGAGGAGCCTGCCCCGACGACCAGAACCGCGCCTTCGGGCAATTGCTGAGGGTCACGGTAAGCGGCGGAGTGAATCTGGTAGAGCCGTTCGTCCTTGGGAGCGATCGGCGGAATGACCGGTGTCTGGAACGGGCCGGTGGCGACGATCACGCGGGTCGCCTCGATCACGCCTTCGGAGGTGTCGACGGTGAAGCCCGGCGCGCCGACGTTGCGCGTCACGCGGGTGACCTCGACACCGGTCCGGATGGGGGCGTCGATCTGCTGGGCGTAGCGTTCGAAATAGGCGGCAACGCGGTCTTTGGAGGGGAAGGCGTCTGGCGCGAGGTCGTCGAACTGAAGACCCGGGAAGCGATCGTGCCAGGCGGGCCCATTGGCGACCAGGGAGTCCCAGCGCCCCGTGCGCCACGCTTCGGCGATACGCGCACGCTCCAGGACGAGGTGAGGGATACCCAGACTGCTCAGGTGCTCGCTTGCGGCGACGCCTGCCTGGCCAGCGCCTATGACGAGCGTGTCGATGTGTTGTTGTACGGGCATGTGTGCATCCTTCGAAAGGCCAACGGGCTCAGGTATGAACGAAGTGGGATGGCCCATTCTGTTCAGCGAACCGCCTTTGCGAAACGATGATTTTTATGGTGGTTGATGAGGAAAATGTTGCTTGGGGGTGCAGGTGAGGAGGATGCGCCGGTGTGGCGTCTTGCTGAGTGATGCGCGGCCGGTCCGGCGTCTCTCTGTCTGAATGCAGAAAGACGCCAGCGCCGCTACCGGTGCTACGCCTTAACGCAACCCACGACTCAGCTGTTCGATATGCTCCGGGCCGATCCCGCAGCACCCGCCCAGCACACTGGCGCCCTGCGCCCGCCATGCCTGGGCCCAGGTCAGGTACCCTGGCGGATCCAGGTCTTCACGCAGTTCGTCCAGGCCGTCGTTGGCCGTCGCCTCCTTGGGCTGTGGCGGGAAGGCATTGGCGTAGGCGCCGATCGCGATGTCGGCGTTCAGCCGCTCGATCACCGCACGCGCTGCCTCGATCGCTCCACCGATGACCTCTGGCTGGCTGCAGTTGAACAGCACCGTCTGGACGCCAAGGCTCGCCACGGCTTCGACCGCCTCGGCCACCGGCTGGCCGGAGCGCAGGCGTGGGGTCTCGTCGGTGTCTTCGTCCTGAAGCGTGAACGAGACCCAGCGCGGTTTGCCATCTTCGGGCAGATGGGCATGGAGGGCGCGCACCTCGTCGACGGCACTCTGGGTTTCCATCAGCCACAGGTCCACATGCGGCGACAGGCCCTCGACCAGAGGCGTCACCACCTCGGCGACGCGCGCCGGCTCGAACAGGTCCGGGCGGTACGAGCCGAACAACGGTGGCAGCGAGCCGGCGACCTGCACCGCGTGCGGGCTGGCATCGGCTGCGGTGCGTGCCAGGCGACCGGCCGTCTCGGCCAATTGCCGGCCTTCCTGGGCGAAACGCGCCTCACCGATATGGAACGGCACCACGGCGTAGCTGTTGCTGGTGATCACACGGGCACCGGCCTCGATGTAGGACGCATGCACGCCCACCACCGCGTCGGGGGCTTCGGTCAAGGCCAGGGCCGACCACTCGGGCTGCCGGAACGGCGCGCCGCTGCGTTGCAGTTCACGGCCCATGCCGCCGTCGAGAATGACCATCGCTCGCTGTTTCATATAACTACTCTGAAGGTGCTTATGAATAAAATTCACTAGGTACAGTACGTTTATAACTATTAAATAGCCAAATTCATTTTTGGCCAAAACTTTCAGGTGGTTACATGCGTTTTTCTTCCTTGCTGAGCACTGGGCTCGTTTTGTTCGCCGTCGCCTCGCAGGCCCATGCGGGCGCGACCCTCGACCGTGTCGAGTCACGCAAGGAGATGGTCAACGTCCTGATGGAAAGCTACCCGCCCTTTTCCTTCCTCAACGACCAGAACCAGCTCGACGGTTTCGACGTCGACGTGGCCAAGGCGGTGGCCGAGAAACTGGGCGTCAAGCTGCGCCTGGAAACGCCGTCGTGGGACGTCATCGCGGCGGGCCGCTGGAGCGGGCGCTACGATGTGTGCATCTGCTCGATGACCCCGAGCAAGGCACGCGCCGAGGTCTTCGACTTCCCGGTGCAGTACTACGCATCGCCGGCGGTGATCGTGGTCAACGCCCAGGACGACCGTATCCACTCGGCCAAGGACCTGAACGGCCGCAAGGTCGGCCTGACCAGCGCCTCCAGCTACGAAAGCTACCTGAACAAGAACCTGGTGATCGAGGGCGCCGAGGACACCCAGCTCGACTATCCCTTCGACGTCGTGCAGGCCGCCCCCTACGACACCGACAACGTGGCCTTCCAGGACCTGGGCCTGGGTGCAGGCGTGCGGTTGGACGCGGTGCTCACCAATCTGGTGACCGCGCAGCCGCGCCTGAACCAGGACAAGCGCTTCAAGCTCGCGGGCGCTCCACTGTACGAGGAGCCCAACTCGGTGGCCATCGAGAAAGGCGACCCTGAATGGGATGCCAAGCTGCGCGAGGTGTTCGCCGCGCTCAAGGCCGACGGCACCTTGGCGGCGCTGTCGCAGAAGTGGATCGGCGCCGACATCAGCAAATGAGTGCGCGTCTACCCTCCTCCAAGCCCGCCGCGTCCGCGGCGTGGCTGTTCGGTTTCCGTGCGCGGCTGTGCCTGACCTGGCTGGCGCTGTTCGCGGTGTTCGTGATGTTCTTCCTGAGCTTCGACCTGAAGTTCTCGATCATCCTGGAGAAGTTCCCCAACCTGGCCGGTCTGCGCCTGGGTCCCAACGGGTTCCTGCAAGGCGCGGCGCTGACGGTGTTCCTGTGCCTGTGCTCGATCGCCGCCTCGGTGCTGCTGGGCTTTGCCGTCGCCCTGGCACGGCTGTCGCGCAGCGCGGTACTGGTGGGGGTGGCCAGCTTCTACACCTCGTTCTTCCGCGGCACGCCACTGCTGATCCAGATCCTGCTGATCTACCTGGGCTTGCCGCAGGTCGGCGTGGTGCCGGGCGCGATCAGTGCCGGCATCCTTGCCTTGTCGCTGAACTACGGCGCCTACCTGAGCGAGATCTTCCGCGCCGGCATCCTCGGCGTGGCGCAGGGTCAGCGCGAGGCGGCCCTGGCCCTGGGCCTGCGACCGGCACAGATCTTCTGCCACGTGACCCTGCCCCAGGCCATGCGGGTGATCATCCCGCCAACCGCCAACCAGTTCATCTCGATGCTCAAGGACTCGTCGCTGATCTCGGTGATGGGCGTCTGGGAAGTCATGTTCCTGGCGCAGTCCTATGGGCGCTCGAGCTACCGCTACCTGGAGATGCTGACGACGGCCGCGGTGATCTACTGGGTGCTGTCGATGGCCATGGAGTTGCTGCAGGCGCGGTTGGAACGGCATTACGGGCGGGCTTACCAGCGCTGAACAGGTTCCGTCGCAGGTAAGCTTGCGCAGTATCTGTATGGGCCTTTCAGACCCAATCGCGGCCGGTCCGGCGCCCCGGCAGGGGGCCACTCACCTGTAGTCACACCGCGGGGTTGCAGGCTATCGCGGTCACCAGTGGGAGCGGCCCCCGTGCCGCGATTGGGCCCGCAGGGGCCATAAAACCAGCGATTCCGCGTATCAGAAAAGCCTGTGTTGATAGCGCCCCACTCAAAGCTGTTGCACAGCCCTCCATGAGCGAACTGCCGCTTCAGATCCAGGCCCTGTTTTCCCCCTCACCTTTCTCTACATAGCCTTCCTTTATCGCCATAGTGCGAAGGATCAATTCGCGCGCGGCATGGTCACTAAGTACTATCGCTTTGCCATTATCTGGCTTTTTGCCATTTCTCGGCCCGGCACCTTCAAAAGTCCCTCAGGTTTTCCAGGCATGAACAGATCACTCCCCCTCGCCACCCGTATCGGCCTTGGCTTCGCCGCCATCGTCTCGCTGCTCGTTCTGGTTACCGCCGTCGGTATCCAACGGGTCGGCTTCATCGATTCGACGCTGGAGCATGTCAGTGAAAACGCGGCCAAGATCCAGCGTTACGCGATCAACTTCCGTGGCAGCGTGCACAACCGGGCGATCGCCATCCGCGATGCCGTGCTGGTCGACAACGACCGCGACCTGGCGCGCCACCTGAACGAAATGACCGCTTTGGAGAACGCCTACACCGAGTCCGCCGGCCCCATGGACCAGCTTTTTGCCGCGCGCGGCGTGTCGCCCCAGGAGCAGCAGCTGCTGCACGCCATCAAGGCGATCGAGGCGCGTACCCTCGCCTCGTCCAAGGCCGTGCTCGATCTGCGCCGGGCCGGCGACATCGCGGGTGCTCAGGCCTTGCTGCTGCGCGAGACGTCGGGCGACTACAGCGAATGGCTCGACCGGGTGAACGCGCTGATCGACCATGAGGAAGCATCGATCAAGCAGCAGCTGGCCGACGTGCAGGCCACCGCCAGCCAATTCCGTGGGCTGATGCTCGGGGCGACCGGCGTGGCGCTGGTCCTCAGCGTCCTGCTGGCGATGGTGATCATGCGCTTCGTCCGGGCAACCCTGGGCGCCGAGCCGACCGAGGTCGGCCAGGCCATCGAACGGCTGGCCGCGGGTGACCTGTGCCAGCCGCTCGTCACGCGTTACCCCAACAGCGTCATGGGCGTGCTCAAGACTGCCCAGGACCGTCTGGCCGACACCATCGCCCAGGTTCGCCTCGCCGCCCAGGACGTCAACCGCTCCTCCGGCCAGCTGTCGCAGACCTCCAGCGCCAACAACGAGCAGATCGGCCTGCAGACCCACGAGACCGAGCAAGTGGCCACAGCCATCGCGCAGATGGCCGCCACGGTCAACGAAGTCTCTGGCTACGCCGCCCAGGCTGCCGAGGCGACGCGCCAGGCAGACCAGGAAGTCGAACAGGGCAACCGTCTGGTGGCAGGCACCACCACGGCCATCGAACAACTGGCCACGACGCTGGCCGACACCACCGAGACCGTGGAGCAGGTCTCGCGCCAGGGCGAGCGGATCGAGACGGTCATCGACGTGATCAACTCGATCGCCTCGCAGACCAACCTGCTGGCCTTGAATGCGGCGATCGAAGCGGCGCGCGCCGGTGAGCACGGACGCGGCTTCGCCGTGGTGGCCGACGAGGTACGCTCGCTGGCCAACCGTACGCAGCAATCGACCGAAGAGATTCGCGAGATGATCAGCGCCTTGCAGAGTGGCACCGAAACCGCCAGCCGGACCATGCGCAGCAGCTGCGAGCTGGCGGACTCGACGGTCACCCAGACCCGCGATGCGCAGCAGGCCCTGGCGCGCATCAGCCAGGAAGTCGGCGCCCTGAACGCGATGAACGCACAGATCGCCAGCGCTGCCGTGCAGCAGAGCGCTGTGGCCGAGGACGTGGCGCAGAACCTCAACCGGATTCACGGCTCGACGGTGCAATCGGCCAGTGGTTCGCGGCAGGTCGCCTCCGCCAGTCAAGAATTGACCGAACTGGCCGATCGACTGACTGAAAAAGTCGCGATGTTCAAGGTCCGGTAAGCGCAGGATCGACGCCCTGGCCCGCCGATGCACCGGGCCAGGCGCCGGCCGGTACGCGCTGCCCTGGCCGCATTGCAGTAGAATAGGCAGTCGACGCACAGCGTAATGGGACGGTGAATGAGCGCCAATGACCCTCTGGGTTACTACCAACTGCTCGGGTTGCAACCGGGTGCTACACCGCAAGACATCAAGACCGCGTATCGCCGACAGGCCATGGCCCTGCACCCGGACCGCAATCCCGGGCAAGACACCACACCTCAGTTCCAGACCCTCAACGACGCCTTCGCGACCCTGTCCGACCCTGTCGCCCGCGCCGCCTACGACGCCCGTGGCCCACAGCGGCAGGCGCCCAAGGCGCCACGCTCGGTCAGGCCCGAGCCCGTGCGCTGCTCGCGTTGCGCCAAGGTCTCGGCGCAGCCGCGCGTGGTCGTGCTGCGTTCGGTCAGGAGCTTTCTGCTGCTGACGATGCGCAAGCCGGTCGCGGGCATCTTCTGCAGCGATTGCGCCCGACGCCTGGCGCTCAAGGCCTCGGCCACCACGTGGCTGCTGGGCTGGTGGGCGGTGCCGTGGGGGCCGATGTACTCGCTGCAGGCGTTGTTCGAGAACATGCTCGGTGGCGATCAGCCCGCGCTGGACAACGCCCGGTTGCTGGCCTATCAGGCCAACTACTTCCAGACCAAGGGCCGGCACGACATCGCCTATGCAGTGGCCAGCGACGCGCTGAAGTTCTGTGCGAAGATCCGCCCGACGTCGCGCCAGACCGGGTTGATGCACGAGCGCGACGACCTGCGCATCCGGCTCACGACCTTTCTCGACGCCTTGAAGCCGGCGGCCCCGGCAGCGCCGCTGAAGAACAGCTGGCGGATCCTCAACCCGCTGTTCCCGATCCATGCCACGGCCATGGGCCTGGGGATCGCCGCCCTCAGCTACGTCCTGGCGACGACGGTGTTCGACACCCCCAAGGCTGCGCCTGACGCCAACGATCAGTATTCGGTCCAGGTGCCGGCCGTCACGCCCCAGCTGTCGCTCGGCCTGCCGGCGCAACCGGCCTACACCATGCCCCAACGGGCGCCGAACGGTCAGCCATGGCCCCAAGGCGCCGGCTACCTCAAGGGCGAAGCGCAGACACGAACGGCCGGGTATTGCCAAGTCACCATCGACAATGGTGCCAACGATGCCGACATGCTGGTCAAACTGGTCTCGCTGGCCGGCGCCACGCCGCGCACGGCCCGCCAGATCTACGTACCCGCCCACGGCACGTTCACCATGAAGAACGTGCAACCGGGTCGATACGATGTGCGCTACCAGGATCTGCGCACCGGCCAACGCTCCCGCTCGCAGGCGATGACGTTGACCGAGAAGAAGACCGAACGCGGCATTGAGTACAGCACCCTGACCCTGACGTTGAGCCGGGTCAAAGGGGGCAACGTGCAGGTGTTCGACTTGCCGAAGGATGAGTTCTGAGGGGTGCGGGGGCGTACGTGTGAGGGGTTAGTGCCTACAGCGAGGGCAGCGGAGGCTGCACGGGCGCCATCGCGGGCAAGCCCGCTCCCACTGGCCCTCATTTCAGGCAACTGCCTGACATCAGCCTACTGACGAACCCCTCATTTCAGGCAACTGCTTGGTATCAGCCTACTGACGAACCCTGTGGGAGCGGGCTTGCCCGCGACAGGGCCGGTACATCCGCCTGAATTCAGCAGGCCAGTGCTTGGCCTGCTGATGATTCACAGCCGTGGAGCCCTACTGGCGCTCGCCAGGGTCTCTGCACGACAGCGCAGTACCGGGGGGCGGCAGGCGGACTCCCGTGACACGACGGTCCGTAATCCTGGGGTGTGACTGCAGGTGTGACGGCAGTCCTCGATGTATCCAAGCCACAGTGTACGCCCCCTGCCCTCGGTCAGACTTGCGCGTGGCCTGTGCCGTCCTTGATCACCTCGAGCACGATCTTGCCGATATGCGAGCCTTCCTCCATGCGTGCATGCGCCTGGCTCGCTTCGCCCAGGGCGAACACCTGATCGATGATCGGCAGACAGCGCCCCTGGGCCAGCAAGGGCCAGACGTGCGCCTCCAGGCTCTGGGCGATGGCCGCCTTTTCCTCGGCGCTGCGTGAACGCATCATCGAGCCGGTCACCTGGGCCTGCTTGTCGAGCAGTTTCATCAGCTTGAACCCGTCGATCGTGTCGCCCCCCAGGGTGCCGATGATCACCAGTCGCCCACGCCGCGCCAAGGCGGCCACGTTACGCTCGAAGTAGCTGCCGCCCATGATGTCGAGGATCGCATCCACGCCCTTGTCCTGGGTCGCGGTGGCGATGGCGTCGGCGAAGTCCACCTCGTGGTAATTGATGGCCTCGGCGCCCAGCGCGCGGATGCGCTCGCACTTGGTCTCGCTGCCGGCCGTGGAGAACGCCTTCACCCCGAGCGCGTCGCAGAGCATCAGCGCAGTGGTGCCGATGCCGCTGGTGCCGCCGTGCACCAGCACCGTCTCGCCCTTGCGGGCCTGGCCCAGCTGGAACAGGTTGGCCCAGACGGTGAAGAAGGTCTCCGGGATCGCCGCGGCCTCGATCATGCTCACGCCGGCCGGTACGGGCAGTACCTGCGTCTCGACGACGGTGCAGTACTCGGCGTAGCCACCGCCATTGGTCAGCGCGCATACCGCGTCGCCGACCTTGAACCGCGAAGCGTCAGGCCCGACGGCGACCACTTCGCCAGCCACTTCCAGCCCCGGCGACGGGCTCATGCCAGGCTTCATCGGGTAAGCGCCGGCACGCTGCAGCACGTCCGGGCGGTTGATGCCGGCGGCGTGCACGCGGATCAGCACTTCGTTCGCCTGGGGCGCGGGCGTGTCGGCGTCGGTCAGCGTAAGGACTTCCGGCCCGCCTGGGTGATCGATCTCGACGCGGCGCATGCGCTCGGGGTAGGACATGATGACTCTCCTGACGGTGAAAGGATGTGCAATGGACCGACCGCATGCGCGAGGCGTTCCGCCCGGCGCGGCGCCCGACCTGCACAGGGGCTCATATCACGCGGGAGGCAACGGCCATCACCGCAGGCAATGCCAGTGCCGCGAGCAGCGTCTGCCCGGCGATGATCCCGGCCATCAGCGGCGCATCGCCACCGAGCTGACGCGCCATGATGTAGGCCGAGGACGCCGTGGGCAGCGCCTGGAACACCAGTGCAGCCATCGCCGCATCGCCCTCGAGCCCGAGCAGCCGACACAACACGACGGTCACCACCGGCATCAGCAGGAACTTGAACCCGCAAGACACGGCGATCGGCGTCAGCCATTGCCTGACGGCACTGAGGTTCAATGCCGCGCCGATGCACAGCAAGCCCAGCGGCAAGGAGGCCTGCCCCAGTGCCTTGAGCGCCGGTTCCAGGCCCGGTGGCAGTGGCGCCTCGACCAGCCTGAACGCGCCCCCCAGGGCACAGGCGAGCAACAGCGGGTTCAGCGCCAGCTGCTTGAGCACGCCTCGCCAGGTGGCCCGCCCGCCGACGCCATAGCGGGCGAAGACCAGCACGCAAAGGATGTTCACCGTCGGTACGATGGCAGCGTTGGCGACCGCAGCCAGGGCGATGCCGTGCGCCCCGAACAGCCCGACGGCGGCCGAGACGCCGACGTAGTTGTTGAAGCGTACGCCGCCCTGGAAGACGGAGGTGAAGCCTGGGTCGTCGAAGGGCAGGCGCCGACGCGCCGCCCACAGCACCAGCGCGACCAGTGTGGTGGCGATCACCAGCACGCCCATCAGGCGCTCGACCGGCACCGCCTCCAGCCGCGCCGTGGCCAGGCCATGGAAGAGCAGCGCCGGCAGCAGCACGTAGTAGCCGAGCTTTTCGGCCTGGGGCCAGAAGGCCTCGGCGATCCAGCCGCTGCGGCGCAAGGCGACGCCCAGGGCGATCAGCAAGGCGACCGGCACCAGCGCCAGGATCAGCACGCCAGTCATCGCACCGGCCTGCCAGGCACGGACTGGATCAGCCACACCGCCTGTGGGCGGGTGTAGCGCAGGAAGACCTCTGGTTTCGCGTCAGGCATGGAAGGCTCGCGTGTCAGGAAAGCGCCCACGATACTCCCGCGCTTGTGTTGCGAACACTGGCCTCGAGGGCGCCCTGAAGGTCTACGTGCGACAGGATGACCCAGCACGCACGACATGGGTTTACACACCGGGACAGGCTCTGGATGATGGCGACCCGCTTCCAATGCCCTGGCCTGCCTTCCATGCACCTGTTCATCAGCTCCACCTCGCCTTTTGCGCGCATCGTGCGCATCCTGCTGCAAGAAAAGCAGCTTGCGCACGAAGCGATCATGGTCGACCCATGGTCACCGCCGCCGGCCCTGCGTGAGGCTAACCCGGCCTGCAAGGTGCCGGTGCTGATCGACCAAGGCGTCGCCATCAGTCACAGCCTGATGATCGTGCAGTATCTCGAATCTGCCTACCCTGAATGTGCCCTGCCGCCGGTCTCGGCCAACGAGACGGCCCAGACCGCCATGGCCTTCGTGGCCCTGGAGGCGTTTGCCTCCCTCATCATCGGCCGACGCTCGCGGGCAGATTTCGATGAATCGCCCGTAGGGCTGCGGCGACGCGACGGGTTGGCCGAGGCTTTGCGCCGTCTCGAGGCGCAACCACCCGCGCCGTTCGAGGGCGGTACGCCCAGCCTGCTGCAGACCGTGGTCGTGGTCCTGCTCGAGGCGGTGCGGTTTCGTTTCGACGATGCTGCCTGGGTGCCGGCCGTCCCCAGGCTGACGGCCTTGTGCACAGCGCTCGGGCAACGCCCGTCCTTTCAGGGCACGCGGCCGTTCATGGTCTAGCGCACGAGGCGCTCTGCCGATGCCCGCCGCTCGGGCACCGACGTTGCAGCGTGCGCAGCGCGGCGCTGCTCCCTGAGATGACGCCGCAAGACGGCCAACGGTGGCGCGTAGAAGAAGCCGAACGACACGCCCTTGCCATGCACCTGGCCACGGTGGTGCAGCCGATGCGCCAGGTGCAACCGACGCAGGTAGCCGTTCAGGGGCAGCAGGCGGCGCGGCCAGTGCCGGTGGAACAGCCCGTCGTGGAAGACGACATAGAGCACGCCGTACCCGGCCACGCCCAGCCCGACCCACTGCAACGCAGGATGGCCCGCCCGGCCCAGTAGCATCAGGCCACTGGCGATCAGGGCCAGGGCCAGCAGGTACAGGTCATTGGGCTCGAGCATGCCCAGCTGGGGCCGGTGATGCGAGCGATGCAGCCACCAGCCCCAGCCGTGCATGACGTGCTTGTGGGCCAGCGTGCCGACGCCCTCCATGGCCACGAGGGTGCCCAGCAGCACGGCGAGGTTGAACAGCATGGACGGTCCGTGAATGAGCGGCGAAAACGCCAAGGGTAGCATTGCCGGTTCGGCCTGCGTCCTTCGGTTGCGGTAAATCTTTGTCATGTTTCACGACTTGACCGATTTCCAGACGTTCTTTATCGTCCGCGCCGCCTCTGTATCGAGCCACAAGGAGCCTGTATTGGACAGTTCGTATCGGACAGTCACCCCCCTCGCGTGCGACAGGTCCGCACCGCCCGCCAGGCCAGCCTGCCACCCGTCACCCGTCTGAACGAGACGGGGGCGTCATCGGCCGACCTGGCCGACGCTTGCACCCTGCCCCCTCACCTCATCCGGTAGAGGGCGTTCGACCTCTCGCGCGTTCATCAACGATCGCATCGTCCACGGCGATGCCTGCGCGGGATCGCCCGCACGTGAGGTCCATCATGGAGTGGAAGCTCTTTCTGCTGCGCGTCGGCGCGGCCCTGGTCCTGGGGGCGCTGATCGGCGCCGAACGTCAACTGCGTCAGCGCCTCACCGGCCTGCGCACCAATGCCCTGGTCAGCACCGGCGCCTGCCTGTTCGTCCTGTTCACCCAGGCCGTGCCGGGCATGGTGCCCAGTGATGCCTCGCGCGTCGCGGCCTACGTGGTGTCGGGGATCGGTTTTCTCGGCGGCGGCGTGATCATGCGCGATGGCCTCAACGTGCGTGGCCTGAACACCGCCGCCACACTGTGGTGCACGGCGGCCATCGGCGTACTGTGCAGCCTGGGCCTGCTGACCGAAGCCCTGCTGGGCAGCCTGATGGTGCTGTGCGCCAACATCCTGCTGCGCGAGCTGGCGCAGCGCCTGGACCGTCAGGACGTCCTCCCGGCCCATGAGCAGGAACAGCGCTTCGACCTGCGCGTGGTATGCCGCAGGGGGGAAGACATTCACGTGCGCAGCCTGATGCTCCAGGGGCTGAGCGACCCAGGCCTGCGGCTGCAGGCGCTTCACAGCGAAACCGGGTCGGACCCTGCCTGCACCGAGGTGCGCGCCGAGATCGTCGGCAGCCCCCGGGCGCCGGCGCGCCTCGAGTCGCTGGTGAGCCGCATCGGCCTGGAGCCGGGCGTCAGCGTCGTGAGGTGGCAGCTGTGCACCTCGGCGAGCAGTGACTAGCCTCATGGCGCCTCGGCGACCCAGTAGCGGTCACGGCCCTGGCGCTTGGCGTGATAGAGCGCTTGGTCGGCCGCACCGGTCAGGGCTTCGGGCGGTGCCACCACCTGCCCTGGCAGGGCCACGGCGATCCCGGCGCTGAGCGTTACCTGGCCCAGAGGGCTGGCCGCATGCGCCAGGTGCAGATCACGTACCCGCTGGAGAACGTCATTGACCAGGCGCTCCGCGCCGGCCAAGTCGGTGTCGGGCAGCAGGAGTGTGAACTCTTCACCGCCATAGCGCACCGCCAGGTCGGCCGGCCGCTTGACGGCCGTGCGCAGGACGTCACCGATGCGCCGCAGGCACGCGTCGCCGGCCTGGTGGCCATAGTGGTCGTTGTAGAGTTTGAAGTGGTCGATGTCGAGCATGACCGCGGCGATCGCATACCCCTGACGTTGGGCACGTCGCACCTCATGGTCCAGCACCATGTCGAGCTGCCGCCGGTTGCCGAGCCCGGTCAGCCCATCGGACAGCGCCAGGTTTTCCAGGGCCTTGTTGGCCTGTTGCAGGGCATTTTCGAGCACCAGCCGTTCGCGCAACTGGCGCAACACCACCCAGCCGAAGGCTGCCAGACCAGACACCAGCAACAGCAGCACGATGGCGGTCTTGATCACATCGTGCCGCCAGGGCG
The DNA here is from genome assembly GCF_013523165.1 of Pseudomonas entomophila. Lineage (GTDB taxonomy): Bacteria > Pseudomonadota > Gammaproteobacteria > Pseudomonadales > Pseudomonadaceae > Aquipseudomonas > Aquipseudomonas entomophila_A. Next base: position 220,908 of record NZ_JAAMQI010000003.1, on the reverse strand, counting down.
CCATGATCGTGTCACGCGACAGCCCGGCTTCGACCAGCAAGGGATAACTGCTCAACGCCTTGTAGGCATACAACCGCCATGTACCGTCGACCACGGCTCGGGCCTCGGTGACGCCCTCGTCGGCATAGGGCAGGTGGTTGCGGAAGATTTCGCTGTCGACCAGGCTGCGCCCGACCTGACTGGCGATGAGGGGCCGACGCACCAGGATCGTACCATCGCGCTTGGCCAGCACCAGCGCCCCCCGCTCGTCGATCTCGAAGGCGCCGTAGTAACGCACGAACCAGTCCACCTTGATGGTGCCGAGTATCACCCCGGCGAAATGCCCGTCGGGGTACTCCAGGCGTCGCGAAATGGGGATGATCAGGTCGCCCGTGGAGCGGCTCTTGACCACCGAGCCGATCTGCACGCCTCGGTCACGGTGGTTGCGGTGGTAAGTGAAATAGGCCCGGTCGGCATTGTTGGCATCCTGGGGGATGACGTCCTTGTCCGTCACCACCCAGCGGCCCTGGGCGTCGTACACGAACAAGCCGTGCAGCTGCGGCATGATGCGCGCCTGCTGGTAGAGCGCCGCATGCAGGCGCTTGCGGTCGAGCTTGTCCAGGCCGTCGCCTTCGATGCGTTCGGCCAGGGCGGCGGTGACCACATCCACCTGGCGGATCGCATCGTCGGCATGCTGCGCCGTGGCCCGCGCCAGGTTGGAAACCGTCACTTCGGCGCTCTCGAAGGCGTGCCGGTAATCGCGCCAGATACGCCAGCCCTCGACCGCGACGAAGGTCAGCAGCACCACTGCCATGAAGCTCAGCGTCAGGCGAAACAGCGCAGCCGACCGCACCGGATCCGACAGCAACGTGTCGACGTCGTCAGGTGGGGGCGTGTGGGGTTGGCGACGGGTCGTCATGATCCACCTTGAGGCGCACCTAGACCGCGCGGCGCTTGCGGGTGCCCAGCTCGATCCAGGTGGGCGCATGGTCACTGGGGTGGGCTTCGTTGCGTACCCAGGCATCGACCCCTGCCGCTTTCAAGTACGGCGCGGCGGCGCGGTTGAGCAGCACGTGATCGATGCGCAGGCCGGCGTTGCGCTTCCAGTGATTGCGGAAATAATCCCAGAACGTATAGAGCCGGTCCTCGGGGTACTGCTGACGCAGCGCGTCGGTCCAGCCTTGTTCGAGCAAGGCGCGATAGCGCTCGCGTGACTCGGGCTGCAGCAAGGCATCCTTGCGCCAGGCGGTGGCGTCGTAGATGTCCTCGTCCGTGGGCACCACGTTGAAGTCGCCGGCCAGCACCACGGGATGCTCACTGTCGCACAAGGTGCGGGCATGGCGATTCAGGCAATCGAACCAGGCCAGTTTGTAGTCGAATTTCGGCCCTGGCTGTGGGTTACCATTGGGCAGGTACAAGCAGCCGACCACCACACCGTGCACGGCGGCCTCCAGGTAGCGGCTGTGCGGGTCTTCCTCCATGCCCGGCAGGCCGCGGCGAATCTCCAGCGGCTCGCACCCACGCCCCAGGATCGCCACGCCGTTCCAGGCCGCCTGGCCATGGTGCAGGCACCCGTACCCGCTGTTTTCGAGCGCTTCGCGCGGGAAGGCGCTGTCGGCGGCCTTGAGCTCCTGCAGGCACACGATGTCCGGTTGCTCACGCGCGAGCCAGGCGCAGAGCGCCTCCAGACGCGTACGAATGCCGTTGACGTTGAAGGTGGCGATCGTGAGCGCTTTCATGGGCTCAGGTGTCCGGATCGTCGACATGCGCCTGCACCGCCCGTTCGAGCGCATGGGCATGCGCAGCGTCGGCCAGGGCCTTGAGCGCCAGCCAGTCGTCCCAGTCGATGAGGCCGTCGTCGCGCAGGGCTTCGGCCATGCAGACCAGCGCACGGTGATAGGCGTCAGGGGACTCGCTCCGATAACTGACGTCATCGTACCGGGCGTACCAGGCCGCCAGTTCGGGAATCGTGCGTTCGATGCTCATGCAGCGCCTCCTGTGCAGGTCCGTCTGTTTTTCTGAGCCTGCTCGCCGGACGATCGTTCAACGCGATTGCCGAGGAGCGCCCCGCGCGGAAAAAATGAAAACTTTGGCGCCCAGGTGCGTTCAACCCTAGGTGACCCGGTGCAGGAGGCTGTCGATGTCGATCGCCACGCCCATTGCACGGTCCCACAGCGCCAGGTGACACAGGCTTTGCTCGACCGAGCCATCAGCGTCCAGGCGTGATCCGAATGCCGCATTCATCGACACGAGGTAATTTATGAGCAATGACGCACTGCAGGCCGAACTCCTCACCCGCTTGCTGCACGCCCATCCCCAGGGCCTGGGCAAGGAAATCCTCGACAACTACCGTGGCGAAAAGGCCGTCGCGGGCATGCTCAAGACGATGCAGGACCAGGGTCTGATCCACGCCGGCAGCGTCAGCGTCGAAGACCATGACATCAGTGTGACCTACCCGATCAAGCTGTCCTCGTCAGGGGTAGACGCTGCCAAGAGCGCCGAAGCCAAGACTCAGCTCGATACGTGAGGCAAGACGGGGCGTGCACGTCTGGTGCACGCCCCTTCAGGTCAGGCCTTCTTCTCGTGATCACGCGGTGGAATGGCCGGGCCTTCCGGGTCTACCTGAGGATCTTCCACATCCGGGGAGTCCGGATCGAAGCCCAGGTCGCTGCCTTTGTCCGCGTCTTGCGAGGAATGAGGGCCTTTATCGTGGCCGGTCGCCGGGCCTTTCGAATCGTGGTTGGACATGTGCGTTCTCCTGTGAAGGTCTACAGAAGAAACCCCCACGCTCAGGAAGTTTGATTTATCTGCCCGGCTCCACCGCAGCCTGCTTCGCCGCGTGCTCGGCAGCCAGGCGCGTCTCGCAGGTGTCGAGCCGTTCCTGCTGTTGCGCCACCTGACGCTCGAGCTGCACGAGGACCGTGTCCTGCCGGTGCGCCTCGGCTTGAAGCGTTGCAACCTGAACCTGGGCAGCCTCCAGTTGGCGACGCAGCTCCTCGGCGATCCCCTGACCTTGTGCCACCTGGTGAGTCAACCCTTGAATCTGGCCGTCCTTGCGCTCCAGCGCGTCGCGCAACTGATCCTGCGTCTTGGCGCCCTGCCGAGCGTCTGCCAGTAGGCGCTCGTTGTCCCGGTGCAACCGCGTCAACTCGTCCTGCTTGACGATCTGCGCCTGCTGCAGCTGACGCACCTCCATCTGCAACTGCTGCACCTGGGCTTCGTGGCGACGTTGTTCCTGTTCGCGCTGCTCACGCGTGGCGGCACGGTAATGCTCCAGGGCATCACGGGCATGCTGGTGCTTGTCTTCCAGCGAGCGGACCTGCTCGGCCTTGTCGGCCAGACGTACCTGCCATTCCCCCAGGGCCTGGTTGAGGCCGGCGTTGCGGGTCTGCTCGGTTTGCAGCGCCCGGGTGGTGGTCTCCAGTTCCTGCGCTTGGGCAGCCAGCGCCTCCGCCTGGATGGTCACTTGCCGCTCGGCACTTGCCTGCGCCAGGCGAGCGGCCTCGAGCGCGGTGTTCAGCGTGGCCTGGCGTTCCTCGAAGTCCAGGTGCGCGGCCCGTACCTGGGCGTCCGCTTCCTGCAGGAGCTGGGTCGACAAGTCCTGAACGAGCCGGCCCAGGCGATCGCCCAGGTAGGCGTCAGCGTCTCTCGGGGCGGACGCCTGGTCCTCGAGTTCCTTCAGGTAGCGATGAATCGTGGTTTTCGAACCCGTATTACCCATTTCGATGCGTACGGCATCGATGCTGGGGTGTTCGCCTCGGTCGAGCAGCGCCTGGCGGGCGTGCTGCACGAGGGCCTTGTTGATGCCACCTCTGGCCATGACGGCTCCTACGATTTCGTATTGTGGTACGTATTATGTATTTATGTACAAAAATGACAATGGATTTGTTCGTTTTCTCTTAAGAATTGAGAAAGGATAATCACGGCTTATCACATCTTAAGTCCGATTTGGGTCGTCTTAGAGGTATGAGTCAGTACGTTTGGCAGGGATCAGACGGGAGATGGCCGGATTCTGTGGTCAGGCGATGGCACTGGTGCCTACATGGGCGTGGAACTGCGGCATCGAAAGCCAAGGTGGCTGATGACTGATGCCACGAGACCGCCTGCTTCTGCGAACCACATCGGCTCGGCACCGGGACGGGGATTTTCGCAGGGGACGCTAAACGTTTGCCGCGCCGCACGTTCAAAGCGCCCATGCGCCCTACTTTTTTCTGGAGTCTGCTCACGTGAGCGATAAAGTCCGTGTCGATAACGCTGCCAGCGCCAACCTCAAACAACCGCACAAGGACGTGTTCTTCGCAGCGGTAGAAACGACGCGCATGCCGATGATCGTGACCGACCCGAATCATTCGGATAATCCGATCATCTTCGCCAACAACGCGTTTCTCGAGATGACCGGATACGCCTTGGACGAAATCCTCGGCGAGAACTGCAGGTTCCTGCAGGGCCCGGACACGGACCGGTCGGTGGTCGACGCCGTACGCGAGGCCGTGGCCAACAAGGAGGACATCGCCACCGAGATCCTGAACTACAAGAAGGACGGATCGAGCTTCTGGAACGCGCTGTTCATCTCGCCGATCCATAACGACAATGGCGACCTGATCTACTTCTTCGCCTCCCAGCTCGACGTGAGCCGCCGCCGCGACGCCGAAGACGCCCTGCGCCAGGCGCAGAAGATGGAAGCGCTCGGCCAGTTGACGGGCGGCATCGCCCACGATTTCAACAACCTGCTGCAGGTCATGGGCGGCTACCTGGGCCTGATCGGCTCGGCGGTCGACAAGAGCACCATCGACGTGGCGCGGGTCAAGCGCAGTGTCGAGCATGCCCGCTCGGCAGTGGACCGGGCCAGCACCTTGACCAAGCAGCTGCTGGCCTTCGCGCGCAAGCAGAGCCTGCAGGGTCGGGTGCTTAACCTCAACCACCTGGTCTCCGACATCGAGCCCTTGATCGAGCGCACCTTTGGCGCCGAAGTGGCCGTGAGCTACGACCTGGAGCCCAACCTGCGCAACTGCCGGATCGACCCGACCCAGGCCGAGGTGGCGCTGCTGAACCTGATGATCAATGCGCGTGACGCGCTGATCGGGCGCGAGGCGCCACGCATCCTCATCGAAACCCGCAACATCGCGGTCAAGGACCTGGCCAGCGTGTCCTACGACGGCCTGCTGCCGGGCAACTACGTGAGCATCTCGCTGACCGACAATGGCATCGGCATGTCGGCCGACATCCGCGACCGGGTCATGGACCCCTTCTTCACCACCAAGGAAGAAGGCAAGGGCTCGGGGCTCGGTCTTTCGATGGTGTACGGGTTCGCCAAGCAGTCGGGCGGCGCGGCGCGCATCTACACCGAAGAGGACGTCGGCACCACCTTGCGGCTGTACTTCCCCGTGGACGATGCCGGCGTGATCCATCAGGACCCGGTGCGCGCCGTCGACCGCAAGTCGGGCAGCGAGAAGGTCCTCATCGTCGAGGACCGGCCGGACGTTGCCGAGCTGGCGAAGATGGTGCTGGAAGACTACGGTTACAGTGCCGACATGGTGCTCAACGCGCGTGAAGCGCTCAAACGCTTCGACACCGGGCATGACTATGACCTGCTGTTCACCGACCTGATCATGCCGGGTGGGATGAACGGGGTGATGCTGGCCCGGGAAGTGCGTCGTCGCTACCCGAAGATGAAGATCCTGCTCACGACCGGTTATGCGGAAAACTCGCTGGAGCGTACGGACCTGGGGGGTTCGGAGTTCGAGGTGATCTCCAAGCCCTGCATGCCCCACGACCTGGCCCGCAAGGTCCGGCAGGTACTCGACGGGCCCAATGGCGTGGCATGAGCCGGTGAAATCGACGTAGCGCCCTACCGTTCGGCGCTGCGTCGTGCCAGGCGGATCCAATTTGTCGGTAGACCCCTCAAGGATCGACGCTGCATGGCCGATAAGCCGTGCATGTCATAGCAGGTAGCTCATCATGTTCAATACCCGACTCAAGGATACGATCGCCGCCCAAGCCGCCGAGCTGGCCGAGTTGCGGCAGCTGCGCGAGGGCCTGCAGCGTGAAATGCTGACGGTCAGCATCGACCCGGCGTTCATCATCCTGGCGTGCAACGCGCACTTTGCCCAGGCGCTGGGCTATCGCCAGGACGAACTGATCGGTCGCTCGATGGACGCCATCGTGCCGACCTACGTCTCGAAGCTGCCCTGCTATCACAAGTTCCGCGCTGCCATCAGCGCTCGCCAGTCGATCACCGACGAATACCGTTACCTGCATGCCGATGGGTCGCTGGTCTGGCTGCATGCTCATTGGCAGCCGATCCTGGCCGACAGTGGCGAGGTGAAGCAGATGATCTGCCATGCCACCAACATCACCCGGCGACTGGAAAAAGCGTCCGAAAACACATCGTTCATCGACGCCCTGCTGCGCTCCACGGCGGTCATCGAGTTCGACCTCGACGGCAAGGTCGTCATGGCCAACGAGCAGTTCCTCCGGGCCATGGGGTACACCCTGGCTCAGATCAAGGGCCAGCACCATCGGATCTTCTGCACGCCCGAAGAGTCGGGGGCGCCGGCTTATCAAGCCTTCTGGGACACGCTCAAGCGTGGTGAATTCGTTGCCGGGCGTTTCAAGCGGATCGACAGCCATGGCCATGTGGTCTGGCTCGAGGCGACCTACAACCCGGTCTACGACACCGAAGGCAACCTCTGCAAGATCGTCAAGTTCGCCACCGTGGTGACCGAGCAGGTGGCCCGCGAGCAGGAAATCAGCGAGGCGGCGAACACGGCCTTCGGCATCTCCCGCGACACCGACGTCGCCGCCCAACAGGGCGCCGTGGTGGTCAACGACACCGTGCAGACCATGCAGAAGATCGCCGACGACATGCAGCTGGCGTCCACCGGCGTCGAGGCACTGGGGCGTCAATCGCTGCTGATCAACTCGATCATCCAGACCATCGGCAGCATCGCCCAGCAGACCAACCTGCTCGCGCTCAACGCGGCCATCGAAGCGGCGCGCGCCGGCGAGCAAGGCCGCGGGTTCGCGGTGGTGGCCGACGAGGTTCGACAACTGGCCGGGCGCACCAGCACGGCGACCGAGGAAATCGCCGCGGTCGTGCTGCAGAACGGCAAGCTGGTAGAGAAGACCATTCAGGACATGTCCAACAGCAAGCGCGAAGCCGAGCAAGGGCTGGAACTGGCCGGTCAGGCGGGCAAGGTCATCGTGGACATTCGCGAGGCAGCCCGTCAGGTGGTCGATGCGGTCGGCCGGTTCAGCACGCACCTGGGCAGTTGAGTGGGCCGTGGCACGTGCCGGCATGACCGCTCGATCGAGTGACGCCACTGAACGTCTTCAGTGAGCCGGCCTCTGACACTCATGCAGGGCGAGCGACGCGCTGCCTCATGAATGTTTGGAGGATAGGCTCACATGAAGATCCTGATGGTGCTCACATCTCACGACCAACTGGGCGATACCGGCAAGCAGACCGGCTTCTGGCTCGAGGAGTTCGCGGCGCCCTACTACGCGTTCGCCGATGCCGGCGCCGAGATCACCCTGGCATCGCCCAAGGGCGGGCAACCACCGCTCGATCCGAAGAGCGACGAAGCCGATGCACAGACCGACCACACCCGTCGCTTCCAGAGCGATGCCCGCGCGAAAGAGGCGCTGGCCAACACGTTCCCATTGGGTGAAGTGGACCCGTACGATTTCGATGCCGTGTTCTACCCTGGCGGTCATGGCCCGCTCTGGGACCTGGCCAAGGACAAGGACTCGATCACCCTGCTCGAATCGTTCTATGCCTCCAACAAACCCATTGGCACGGTGTGCCATGCCCCCGCTGTGCTCAAGCACGTGAAGGCGCCCGATGGGCACCCAGTGGTCAAGGGCAAGCGTGTCACCGGGTTCAGCAACAGCGAAGAAGAAGCCGTAGGCCTGACCACAGTGGTGCCTTTCCTGGTGGAAGACATGCTCAAGGCCAAGGGTGGTGACTACTCCAAGGCTGACGACTGGACCAGCTACGTGGTCGAGGATGGGCATCTGGTCAGCGGGCAGAACCCGGCCTCTTCTGCGGCGGTTGCCGAGGCGCTGGTCAAGCGGTTGAAGAAAGAGCCCGGTATCGAGTGACGGGTACGATGGAGGCCGCTGTTGCATGCGGCTCTTTTGTAGCCAAAGGGGACCATTGAGTGGTCCCCTTTTTGCTTTTGCTTCTGATTACCTGCTTTTGTGGCACCAGTGATTTTTAAGGTGATGGTGCTTGTTTAATATCTATTCATACTGGGGTGGTATAAAAGGCACTGTGCCATCTGTCATCGTCCAGTCATTTCCCTGTCGTATCGTCCGGGCACTTCATCTCTTCGGGATCTCCAGCCGTGACCCAGCGTCGCCTGCTACATAACGGTCTTCTGCCGCTTCTTCTCTTGCTGTCGTGCACCGTCATGCTGGTGTTCCTGTGGGGCTCCTACTCCAGTCAACGCGCTTTGTCCCGCCAGGATGCGCTGGCGACCAAGGCCGCAGCGCACTTGAATCTGGCCAGCCTCGTCGCCGAGCAACTCGCGCAGACCCTGGAGCGCGCTCATGCATCAGGCGGCATCCCACAGACAGCGAGCACGGTGCGCCCTGGCCTGTCGCACGACCCGCTTCTGCAACTGACCGCGCTGTACGACCGCCAGGGACGACGGCTGCCTGGGCAGAGTACGCGGGCGCCCGAGCACTTGCCTGCCGCCTGGCTGGGCCAGGTGCGTCGTCACCTGGAACGCCGGGGCAGCGCGCCGTTGCTGCCCAACCAGCGATCGACATCGTTCCCGTTTCGATCGACCGCCCTGCCCTTCCTGCTGCCGCTCGCCGATGCGACAGGCCGGGTCGATGCCCTGCTGCTGGTGCAGCTCGACATCGCCTATTTTGCGCGGCTGTTTCGCCATGTCGATCTAGGCGAGACGGGCTTGATACGGCTGCTGCAGGAGGATGGCCAGGAGCGGTTGCGGATCGATACCCACGGGGTGGTCACCGAAGGGCAGCACCTGCTGCCTGACCTGCCGATCACCGACGACACGACCGGGCAACTGACGCAATACACCCAGGAGGGCACCTACCAGAGCCTGTTCCGCCGCACGCCAGAGCGTGGCATGAGCGTAGTGGTCAGCCAACGGCACGACGAGATCCTCGCGGCGCCGACCCAGGCCTACGCCCGGCAGTTCTGGTCGAACCTGGGCATCAGCGTGATGATCCTGGCCGGGCTGGGTTGGACCTTGCTGTTGCTGCACCGCCGACAGGACGCCTTCCATGCCCTCGAACAGGCCCAGCAGGTCAACCAGCAACTGATCGGCCGGCTCGAGGAAGAGCACCGACGCAGCAGCCATGCGGCGGCGACCGATCACCTGAGCGGGCTGCACAACCGTCGCCAGTTCGTCGAGCTGGCCAGCCAGACGCTGGTCCGCCAGCGCGGGCAGCGGCGCCTGATGGCGATCCTGTTCATCGACATGGACCGCTTCAAGTCGATCAACGACTCGCTAGGGCACAAGGTCGGTGACTTGCTGCTCCAGGCGGTCGCTGGCCGCATCACACGGTTGCTCGAACCGGGCGACGAGGCCTCGCGGTTCGGCGGCGACGAATTCGTCGTCCTGTTGGCCGGGCAACGCAGCGAAGACCAGATCACTGCGTGGGTGCGCGCCTTGGTCGACAAGTTGTCGGCGACCTATGCGCTGGATGGGCAGGAGGTCAATACCAGCCCCAGTGTCGGCGTCGCCATCTGCCCGCGCGATGGGCAAGACATCGACAGCCTGATTCGCCATGCCGACGCCGCGATGTATTCGGCCAAGCAGGCCGGCCGTGCCCAGTATCGGTTCTTCGACCCGTCGCTGAACCTGTCCGACATCCAGGCCTTCACCCTCGAGCAGGCGCTTGGCCAGGCCGTGGCCGAGCGGCAGTTCGTACTGCACTTTCAACCGCAGATCCGCCTCGATACGCTCCAGGTGACCGGCTACGAAGCCTTGGTCCGCTGGCAGCACCCTGCCTTCGGGCTGCTCTACCCCGATCGGTTCATCGGGGTCGCCGAACGCAGCGGTTTCATCGTCGCCCTGGGGTGGGAAGTCGTACACCTGGCGTGCGAAGCGCTGGCCGACTGGCGAGCCGAAGGGCAATCGGCGCGTCTGGCGGTGAACGTGTCCCCCATGCAGCTGTGGCAATCTGACTTCAGCGACCGCCTGCTCGACACGTTGGCGCAGTGGCAGGTCTCGCCCGAGCAGCTGGAGCTGGAAATCACCGAAACCACGGTGCTGGATCCGGAAGGCACGGCCATGGCGCACCTGCATCGCCTGCGGGCGGCCGGCCTGGGCATCAGCCTGGACGACTTCGGCCGGGGCTATGCCGGGTTCGCGCACCTGCAGTCGCTGCCCTTGAGCAAGCTCAAGATCGATCGGGCCCTGATCGCGCCGTTGTGCAACAGCCATGACGACAGCCCGATCGTCTCCTCGACCATCATCCTGGCCAAGCGCCTGGGCCTGGAAGTGGTGGCCGAGGGTGTCGAAACCCGCGAGCAGGTGGTCTGCCTCAAGCTGGCAGGCTGCGATGTCGCTCAGGGTTATCACTTCAGCCGCCCCCTGGCCCCGGCACAGCTGCGTCAGTACCCGCCATTCGCCGGCGCGCAACGCCTGGCTTGCGCCTAGACCAGTCGCGTGCAACCGGGTTGCCCGGCCGGGTCGATGGCTGGGCAGCGCGGTCAGGCTTGTTTATCCTGTGCGCTCGTTCCGCTCGACCTCGCCCTTCCCATGACCGATATCCAACGCTACGTTCAAGCGGCCACCCGCGACAATACCCGGCGCAGCTACCAGGCGGCCGTGGAGCACTTCGAGGTACAGTGGGGCGGTTTTCTGCCAGCGACCGCCGAGAGCATCGCCCGCTACCTGGCCGAGCACGCCGATCGCCTCGCGGTCAGCACCTTGCGTCAACGCCTGGCCGGCCTGAGCCAATGGCACCAGAGCCAGGGGTTTCCCGACCCGACCAAGGCACCGCTGGTCAAGCAGGTTCTTCGCGGCATTCGCACGCTGCACCCTGCCCCACCCCGGCAGGCGGCGCCGCTGCTGCTCGATCACCTGGCCAAGGCCACCGAAGCCTGTGAGCGCGAGGCCGAGCAGGCACGCGAGCACGGCGACCTGGGCACGCTGCTGCGGGCCCGACGCGACCAGGCGCTGCTGCTGCTGGGGTTCTGGCGCGGCGCGCGCGGCGATGAGCTGGCACGCCTGCAGGTCGAGCACATCCAGGCGCACGCGGGCAGCGGGCTGACCCTGTTCCTGCCCCAGAGCAAGGGCGACCGTCAGGCGCTCGGAGTGCAGCAACGCGTGCCGGCGCTCAAGACGCTGTGCCCCGTGCAGGCGTACCTGCGATGGATCGAGACGGCCGGCCTGGTACGGGGGCCGGTGTTTCGCAAGATCGACCGCTGGGGCAACCTGAGCGATCAGGCGCTCAACAGCAACAGCCTGATCGGGCTGTTGCGTCGTGTGCTGGAACGGGCCGACGTGCCGGCGGCGCTGTACACCGGGCACTCGCTGCGCCGCGGGTTCGCGACGTGGGCGACGGCCAATGGCTGGGAGTTGAAGGCTTTGATGAGCTACGTCGGCTGGAAGGACGCCAAGTCGGCCCTGCGTTATATCGATGCAGCGCAGAGCTTTGGCGAGCTGGCCGTCCTGCCTGGTGACCCGCGGTTGCTTCAGGAGCAGGCGTTGGTGGGGGTCGAGAAGGGATAGGGCCTGTTCAGCCCAGAATCTGGTGGGGTGGTATAGAAATACCCCTTTCTACCGATCACCCGTGGCTCGAAGGCGCCGGAAAGCGGCGTCACCACACTGAAGAACGGTCAGCCTTGATCGAGGCCGGCCGTTCGATGATCACGCGATCACTACCCCCCGCAGGCCGCCAGGCGCCAGAGCCGCACGATGTCCCCAGCACGCGCGCGCAGCAGGCGCTCGGCGTCGGTGCAGGCCTGCTCCAGGCTCATGGGGCCACTGGTCAAGGCGAAGGCTGCATCGATGCCATGGGCGTACAACTGCTCGTACCCCTCCCCCAGCGTGCCGGCGATCACCACCACCGGCACGCCGTGGCGCTTGGCGACCCGCGCCACGCCCAGGGGGGTCTTGCCGCGCAGGGTCTGGGCGTCGAAGCGCCCTTCCCCGGTGATGACCAGGTCCGCGCCGTCGACCAGCGCTTCGAGCCAGGCCAGCTCGGCCACCACCTCGACGCCTGGACGGAAGCGCGCCGCCATGAAGGCCTTGGCGGCGAAGCCCATGCCGCCTGCCGCACCGCACCCGGGGAACGCGCGCACGTCCTCGCCCAGCAGGTCGCGACAATGATCGGCGAAATGCCCGAGCGCCTGATCCAGGGCCTCCATCTGTTCGGGGCTGGCCCCTTTCTGAGGGCCGAAGATCGCCGACGCGCCGTGGGGGCCGCACAGGGGGTTATCGACGTCCGCAGCCACCTCGACCTGGACCTCGGCCAACCGCGGATCGAGGTCGCTGGCATCGATGCGTGCCAGTTTCGCCAAGGCCAGGCCGCCCTCTTCCAGCGGCTGCCCATCGGCGTCCAGCAGGCGCAATCCCAGCGCGCGGAGCATGCCGCTGCCGGCATCGTTGGTGGCGCTGCCCCCGATCGCCAGGACGATGCGCTGTGCCCCCGCCGCCAGGGCTGCGGCGATCAGCTCACCGGTGCCCCACGTGCTGCTGCGGCAGGCGTCCCGTTGGCCGGTCGGCAGCAACTGCAGCCCGCTGGCCTGGGCCATCTCGATGATCGCGGTGCGGCTCTGCGCCAACCAGCCCCAGCCTGCTTCGACCGCCTCGCCCAGAGGCCCGCGCACCGTCAGGTGTCGCAGCTCGCCCTGGCTGGCCGCCAGGATGGCTTCCATGGTGCCCTCCCCGCCATCGGCCATGGGGCATTCGATGCACTCGGCCTCGGGCCAGGCCTGGGTGATACCCTCAGCGATGGCCCGGGCGACCCCGGCAGCGTCGAGGCTGTCCTTGAACGAGTCGGGCGCGATGACGATCTTCATGGGTGGCTCCTTATCCAGATGAAGCGATGCTGACAGCAAGGCACGGGCAGCACCTCGGTCGGTTGCACAATCGCTCGCCAGGTTGTTTGGGCATTCGCTGCGCCGACGAGACCTCAGGCCAGAGGCAGCAGTTGCAAGGCCAGGTACAGGCCGAGCAGGCCTTCGAGCCGGAAGGGGTCGACCTCGCACAGCTCGGCGATACGCTCCAGGCGATACCGGAGGCTGTTGCGATGGATGCCCAGCGCTTCGGCACAGGCCTGGCTCTGGCCCTCGTGCGCGCACCAGGCGCGCAGGGTAGCGAGCAACTGGCCGCTGGCATCACGGGCGCTCAAGCGGCGCAGCGGCTCGAGCACCGCGTCGAGCGCTTCTCTGTCCGGGTGTCGCCATAGCATGGCCGGGATGCGGTAGCGGTGCAGCTCGAGCAGACGCTCGGTCGGCCGGACCTGCCGGCCATAGGCGCTCAAGTCTCCGACCCGCTGGTGCCCCTGGCGCAGCCGCTCCAGCGTGTCTGCCGGCGAGCCGATCGACAGCCGCTCCAAGGTCCAGCCATGCCTGCCCAGACGCTCGAGCAGGCGCTCGTCGTCCACGGCCACGCTTGCCAGACGGCACCACAGCAGGGTGTGCGCCCCGGTACTCAGGCACCAGCTGTCCGGGAAGCGGCTGAGCAGCCAACCGCTCAGGCCTTCGACGTGGGACTCGCTGCCCAGCTCGAGCAGGCAGGGAATGCGGGGCACGTGCGGCTTGAGCCCGAGCTGACGGGCCTCGTCGAGCAGGCGGGGCGTGTCCCCATGTCCGCCGAGCAGCAGCGCCAGCACGTCGTCGCAGCGTTGCCGCCGCCATTGCTGCTCCTGCTGCTGGTGACGCTGGGCAAGCAGCATTTCAGCCGTCATGCGCACCAGCTCGCCGAAGGTGCGCATGGTCGCCGGCTCGCCGGTCAGCCCCAGCACACCGACCAGCCGGCCATCGAGCAGCAGCGGCAGGTTGACACCAGGTTGCACGCCTTTGAGGCAACGGGCCGCCTCGACGTCGAGTTCGACGATGCGCGCGTTGGCCAGCACCAGTTGTGCGCCCTCGTGGCGCGTGTTGATGCGCTCCGGCTCGCCACTGCCCAGGATCAGCCCCTGGCTGTCCATGACGTTGACGTTGCAGGGCAGAATGGCCATCGCCCGGTCGACGATGTCCTGGGCCAGGTCATGGTCCAGTTCGAACATGATACGGTCCTTGCAGGAGGGGCATGCAGGAGGGGCATGCAGGCTGGCACTCGATGTGACGCCTGGGTTGGTCGCTCGCACAGCACGGCGCAGCGCCCACTGTGCAGCGGCACAAAGACAGCCGCGACACACTCCAAGAGACTCATGGGGCGAGCGTCGACGAGCGCCGCAGCGACTACATAACAAAAGAGAGCTCATCATGGCACACAGCCCTGCCGCCGACCAAGGCACCGATCCGTCCCGCGACGCGCTGTACCGGCGCATCACCGTGCGGTTGATCCCCTTCATCTTCATCTGCTACCTGTTCAACTACCTGGACCGCGTCAACGTCGGCTTCGCCAAGCTGCAGATGCTCGACGCACTGAAGTTCAGCGAGACCGTCTATGGCCTGGGCGCCGGGATCTTCTTCATCGGCTACGTGGCCTGCGGCCTGCCGAGCAACCTGGCCCTCAACCGCTTCGGGCCACGACGCTGGATCGCCCTGATGATGATCACCTGGGGCACCTTGTCGACCTGCCTACTGTTCGTCACCACGCCAATCGAGTTCTACGCCTTGCGCCTGCTCACCGGCGCGGCGGAGGCCGGGTTCTTCCCCGGTGTGGTGCTGTACCTCTCGCGCTGGTTCCCGGCGGCGCGCCGGGGCCGGATCATGGCGCTGTTCATGTCGGCGATCCCGGTCTCGGGCCTGCTGGGCGGCCCCTTCTCGGGCTGGATCCTCGAGCACTTCTCCACCGGCCAGCACGGCCTGGCGGGCTGGCAGTGGATGTTCCTGATCCAGGGCGTCCCTACCGTGCTGCTGGGGTTGCTGGCCATCGTGCTGCTCAGCGACGGTCATCGCAGCGCAGCCTGGCTGAGCCCGGCGCAGCGGCAGATGATCGAAGCGGACCTCGCCGCCGACGCGGCCCGCCAACCGTCCACGCGTGGCGACGGCGTGCTGGCGGTGCTGCGCAACCCGCTGGTGTGGACGTTCGGCTTCGTCTACTTCTGCATCCAGAGCGGTGTGTACGCGATCAACTTCTGGCTGCCCTCGATCATCAAGAACATGGGCTTCGACAGCGCCCTGCTGATCGGCTGGCTGAGCGCGATCCCCTACCTGCTGGCCGGCGTGTTCATGATCCTGGTCGGCCGCTCGGCAGACCTGCGCAACGAACGCCGCTGGCACCTGGTGGTGCCGATGTTGATGGGCGCGCTGGGCCTGCTGATCGCCGTGAACTTCGCCCAGACCCCGACCATCGCCATCCTTGGCCTGTCGATCGCCACCATGGGCGCATTGACCGGCCTGCCGATGTTCTGGCCGATGCCGACCGCCCTGCTGGGCGCCAGTGCGGCCGTCGCAGGGCTGGCGATCATCAACTCTGTGGGCCAGATGGCAGGCTTCCTGAGCCCGTACCTGGTCGGGTTCATCAAGGACCAGACCGGATCGACCGATGCGGCGCTGTACTCGCTGGCGGGGTTGATTGTGGTGGGGAGCCTGGTGGCGTTGCGGGTGACGCGCACTCGCATGGCGTAAACAGTGACACTGCCGGCCCGTCAGGTGACGGGCCAGGCGGGCGCGCCTGATCATCCGTCTTCTATCGAGAAGGAGGCGGTGATCACACCTTCTTGGAAAGGCCTCAGCGCATACTCATGGCTTTTCCGTAACGTGGTTTTGCAAAGTCAGCGCATTGTCACGCCTTGAACGAATTCGAGTTGTCTCGATGCTTGAGTGCATGGCCTTGGCTCATTAAGGTCTTGGGTGATTCAGCCCTATCACTGCTGGCCCCCTTGATGCCCTTTTCAAGCCATGCGCCCAGAAAATTCATCCACCTCGACATGGACGCCTACTTCGTCTCCGTCGAACTGCTCGACGCGCCTCACCTGCGCAACGCCCCTGTTGCCGTAGGGGGCACGGCCGCCGAGCGTGGGGTGATCAGCACTGCCAACTACCTGGCCAGGCAGTTCGGCATCAAGAGCGGCATGGCGACGGCCACCGCGCAGCGGTTGTGCCCGGCGCTGGTGCTGCTGCCGGTCAGGTTCGAGCGCTATGAGGCGGTCACGTGCCAGCTCGAGCGCCTGTTCAAGCGCTACACCGATCGGGTCGAGTTCTTTTCGCTGGACGAGGCGTCGCTCGAGGTCACCGGCCAGCCCCATTGTGGCGGCTCCGCGACGCGCATGGCGAGCGCCCTGCGGGCCGAGGTGCAGGCCGAACTGGGGTTGACGGCATCGGCCGGGGTCGCGCCGCTTCGGTACCTGGCCAAGATCGCCTCCGAGATCAACAAGCCCAACGGCCAGTTCGTCATCCGCCCCGCAGACGTGCCGCGCTTCCTGGCAGACCTAGACATCCGCAAGCTGCCGGGCGTCGGCCCGCAGACCTGGCGGGTACTGGAGCGTTTGGGGTGTCGGTGCTGCGGCGACCTGGACCAGGGCAAGATTCCGATGCTGCTGCGCCACCTCGGCCTTCACGGCTATCACCTCTGGGCGCTCAGCCAAGGCCGCGAGCCCGACACGGAGGCTGCCGGCGACACCCGATCGGTCGGTGTGGAACGCACGCTGCCGGACGATTGCGCGGACGCCGTCGAATGCGCGCGCCAGTTGTTCGCCTTGCTGCCCGCGCTGCGCGAGCGCGTCGAGACGCTGGCCGAGGGCGAACAGGTGGTGCGCAATCAGGTCAAGCTGAAGTTCGATGACTTCAGCGTGGCGAGCACCGAGGCCTGTGCCACGACGGTCGATGAGCGGGTGCTTCGTACGTTGTTGCAGCGCTTGTGGCAGGGCCGTCGCGCGGGCCGCGCCGTTCGCTTAATCGGCATTGCGGTGAAGGTCCGCAAGCCCGACCCGCAGGCGAGCCAGCTGGCCTTCGAGTGATAGCCGTCTCCACCCATTGGGCAGTGCACAGCGCCATGGGGTGGACGAGCGAGCAGGTGAAGCCTCTGGCTCAGTCTTGGGCAGGAACAACGGGCTCTACGCGCTTCACCACGACCGATTGCTGGGTGTAGAGATCGGTCAAGGCCACCTCCCCTTCGGTGAACTCAGGCGTGATCAGCACCGAACGGATCAGGCGCAGCGTCTGGCCCTCGCGCTCCTGTATGTTCTCGAACGTCACGATGACCGACTTGTTGCGCCAGTCGGCGATGTCGAAGCCGCCCGCGGCGAGAAAGCGGTCGATGTCGCGACGGTCGTTGAAGGCCTTGGCCGGGAGCACCAGGGGGCGCCCTTGCAGGTAGACCTGGTAGAACTGGCGTGTGCTGGCCGGAAAGTTGTGCTCCACCACGTGCTCGATACGCCAGTGGTAGACGGTGTTTTCATACACCACGGTGCGTTCGGTCTGCTGACCGGCGCAGGCGGTGAGCAGCGGTAGCAGCAAGCCGCCGAGCCAGGTCTTGAGCGTGCGCATGACGGGTCCATTCGGGCAGGGTCGTCTACCCTAGGGCGTTGAAGCGCCCGGCGCAAGCGCGCATGGGAACGATCCGGCACATGCGCCGTCAGCAAATCGTCCAGCGCGGGTGTCCAACCGTACACCCACGGACAACCGGACCTCCTCCATGCGCCTCGGCCTCATTTCCGACACCCACGGCCTGCTCCGCCCGCAAGCGCTGGCGGCACTCGACGGCTGCGACCTCATCCTGCACGCCGGCGACATCGGCAAACCGGAGATCCTTTCAGCACTGTCGGCGCTCGCGCCCCTGCACGTGGTGCGAGGCAACAATGACCAGCAGGCGCCATGGGCCAGCGACATCGCCGATCACCTGCGGCTGTCGCTCGACGGTGTCGACACCCTGCTCGTGCATGACATCGCTGACGTGCCGGCATTGCTGAACGACACGACGCGGCTGGTCATCACAGGGCACTCGCACAAGCCGCTGTTCCAGTGGCGTGGCGAGCGGTTGTTCATCAACCCCGGCAGCGCGGGACCGCGGCGGTTCAAGCTGCCGGTGACGGTGGCGTTGCTTGATCTGTCGCAGGCGCCGTGGGTGCCACGGTTGGTGAACCTGCTGCCCTAGAGGTGCCCCGCGTTGAAAAGGCCACGTGTTTCGACTCGATCTCTTTCAGGCCAAGACGTCACGCGCAGCGGCGGACACCTTCTTGATACAGAGCCCTTGCGCCAACTCCATGATGCCTGCCACCAGGCCAAGGCTTTCCCAAGAACTTTCCGACACGACGTACGACACGGCCAACAGCGCGTCGATTGACCCGCGCCTGCGCGTGAAGAACCATTGGACAGTGCCCTCTGGCATGAAGCTTCTGGGGGGAAGGCCTCACCTGAGCGCCTTTCAGACACGCTGACACCCTATTGCAGGCCTCTACGAGATGAACTGTCCGATAACCCTGTTCAGACGACTGAGCAGTCTTTCTCTCATTCTTCTGAAAGAACAACTGAAAGAACCCACCGCCCTCTTGTGGTCCATCGTTTCACCCTGCGCCTTCTACCTCATGCTGCAATCCTCGACCGCCACCGACGACCTGTCATTCGAGGCGTACCTTCCCAAGGCTGCATGGTTCCTGGCTTATCTGTCGGCAACCACGGCGTTCTTCGGGATGAGCTTCTACCTCATCGGGCGCAGGGAAAGCGGATTCGTCCGCTCGTTCATCTACACCCGGAACACGATCCGCCTCTTTCTGTGTGCCCACATCACCACGCACCTGGTCGTCAGTCTGCTTTACGCCACCGTCTTCTACGGGATCACGCGATCGGTCTTCGGCTCCCCTGGCTGGGCCGAGTATGGCCACGTCTTGTCGGCCTACTTCGTCAGCTACCTGGCGTTCGCCAGCGTGGGGTTGCTGGTCTCGCTGTTGCCCCTGACCTTCTCGGGCGCGAACACCCTGTTTTCGATCCTGTCGTTCGCGATGCTGACCTCGGGATACGTCGGTGCTCAACAGACGGCTTCAGTGGCGAGTGCAGGGCTGACGTACAACCCGCTGATGGTCTGCACGCGGTTGTTCATGGCACCGATCGAGCTGCACGTGGTGATGGCGGGACTCGTGATGTTCGGGGTCTGCGCCTGCGCCACGGCCTGCCTGTTCAGGGTACAACCGGTCTGGAGTCGCTACGCATGACGCTCGTTTCGCTGGAAGACCTCACCTTCGCCTACCCGCACCGCCCTGTGTTCGACAAGGCGTGCATGACCGTCGCGCGTCATCGGATCACCGGTATCGTAGGGCCCAACGGCGCGGGCAAGACCACGTTCTTCGACATTCTCTGTGCATTGCGCACGCCGCAGACGATGAACCTCACCGTTCATGCACGCGACAGGGTCTACCTGTCGCAGACCGTCTCAGCGCCCGCCTCGCTGCGCATGCGCGATGTGTATGGGCTCATGGCCCATGTGCATGGGCGTACGCCGCTTTCCGAGCGCGCTCTGGTCGCCCGCCTCGAGCGGATTTCACCGCGTCTGGGCGCTCGCTACGCCGACATCTGGAAAAAACGACCCGCGCTGTGCAGCTATGGCGAACTGCGCAGTTTCTTCACGCTGTCGATGCTCATGCTGGACGCCGAACTGATCCTCCTCGACGAGCCGACGGCCGGAGTCGATCCGGAATTCAGGTACTACCTGTGGCAGGGGATGAAGCAGGCGTGCCTGGAGGGGGCGAGCGTCGTCGTGTCCTCTCACCACATCGATGAAATCGCGACCTACTGCGATCGGTTCTACCTCTTGCACGATCGGCGCTTCGAGGCGTTCGAGAGCGGCGAGGCGTTCATGAGCCGGTTCGGGGCGACGACGCTGGATGGCGCTTTCATCCAGGCGCTGGAGGCCACCTAGCGTGAACCGTGCCGACGCTCACCTTCCGACCGTCCAGGCTCTGCATCAGCCGGCGAACCCTGCCCCTTGATCCATTGTCACTGGATCAAGGGGCAGCGTGCAGCAGCATCGCCTGCCCTTCATCCTCGTCCGCGGCCAAGGAGGCGTCATGGACCTGCTGTTTCTAGGTACCTGCGCCGGTCTGCCGACCCGTGCCCGCAACGTCAGCGCCACCGCCGTCATCGCGTCCAGCGGCAGCGACTGGTACCTGGTCGACTGTGGCGAGGCGACGCAGCATCAGCTGCTGCGCACGCCGCTGTCGCTACGGGACCTGCAGGCGATCTTCATCAGCCATGTGCATGGCGATCACTGCTTCGGCCTGCCGGGCCTGCTGGCCAGTGCAGGCACCACGGGACGCACCGCGCCGCTGGACCTGGTCATGCCCCGAGCCTTGCACGAGTGGGTGCGCCTGAGCCTGGCCGTCAGCGAGTCGCGGTTGTCGTTCGAGTTGCGCCTGCGGGCGGTGGAGGACTTTGAGCCGTGGTACCACCGGACCGTTCGCGTCGACACGGTAGGCCTGTCGCACCGGGTGCCCAGCCATGGTTTCGTGTTCACCGAGACCGACCCTCATCCGCGCCTGGACATCGAGCGGTTGATGGCCGACGGCATCCCGCGCGGGCCGTTGTGGGGCGAGATCGCCCGAGGCCGAGGCGTCGAGCATGCGGGCGCCTGGGTGGCGCCTGGTGCCTACCTGCGTGCAGCGTGGCCCGCACAGCGGGTGATCGTCTGTGGCGACAACGACACGCCTGAGTTGCTGGCCGAAGTGGCCGTAGGCGCGGATGTCCTGGTGCACGAGGCGACCTTCACCGAACCGGTGATCGCACGAACCCAGGAAACCTATGGGCACAGCACGGCGGCGGCGGTGGCACGTTTCGCCGAGCGCGTGGGGGTGCCGAACCTGGTACTGACGCATTTCAGTGCGCGGTATCAGGGAGATGCACGGCGCAGCCCGTCGATCGAGGACGTGCGGGCGGAGGCGCAGCGGCAGTACGCAGGGCAACTGGTGCTGGCGCGGGACCTGCAGCGGTATCGGTTGAACCGGGAAAAGGTCCTGGCGCCTGTATTTCAGGAAGGTCGCTGATGCATGCGTTCGCTGGGTAAGTCTGGAGGTGAGGTGTGCGGACGTCATCGTCGGCAAGCCGACTCCCACAGGGATACCCGTTCTGGGGCTAAGGTTCTGGGTGGACTGGCTGGCGTCATCGTCGGCAAGCCGGCTCCCACAAAGTGGAGCCGTTGGGGCTGAAGTCTTCCACAAGGGCTGCTGTCGCTGCAGGTAATGACCATGACGCCAGCGTGCAGTCCACCTGTGGGAGCCGGCTTGCCGGCGATGGCGACGGTAAGGTCGCCTCGATCAAGACCCTGGTGCCAAGCACGACGCCACCGCTCAGCGTGCCTCGTGACCGACCGCTGTTCGCCTAGGCTCATCACCCGCCCTCGGGTCCATACCCCGTCATCTCCAGATACCCTTCACCACCCTCGCCACCCACCACCCGCACCGGCCCTTCCCAATACGGGAAGCGCGTCTGCATCCAGGCGTGGGGCTCGATGGCCTGCACTTCCACGTCGACACCCCGTTCAGCCAACCGCACGCGCCAGCGCGTCGGTACGGAAACGCCATTGGCTTGCTGCGTCCAGGCCAAGGGTTCCAGGTGTACCTGCTCGCCGCTCACGGAAGACGCATGCCCTGCCGGATCGATCCAGGTGCCGGCCCGATAGGCCGCGCCCTGCGCCTCGCGCACACGGAACAGCATCAGCTTCGCACCATCGCCCAGGTGCAGTGAAAACCAGTCCCACCCCGACTGGCCTGCCGCAAGTGGCTGGCTGCTCCATTCGCGGTCCAGCCACGCCTTGCCCGTCACGTCGACCCGCTGCCCGTCCAGTTCGACCTGGCCTTGCACCGTATAGAACGGCTGGCTGTAGTAATACGACGCCTGGCCCTGGCCGGATTTCTCGCTGTAGCCGCGGTCGCCATGCAGCACCAGCGGCTTGTCGGTCTGCAAGCGCAGGTCGTAGGCGAAGCCCTTGCCAGCGGCCGTCATGCGCAAGCGGTCGATGTCGCCTTCACCGCGCAGCGCCCAATCGTTGATCCAGGCGCGAAACGGTCGGGCGTCGACCCCGGCCTGGCCGATGCCACCGCGTGCCAGGGTGTCGGCCGAGCGGTGCCCGTGCGGTCCCGTCAAGGC
The DNA here is from genome assembly GCF_013523165.1 of Pseudomonas entomophila. Classification (GTDB taxonomy): domain Bacteria; phylum Pseudomonadota; class Gammaproteobacteria; order Pseudomonadales; family Pseudomonadaceae; genus Aquipseudomonas; species Aquipseudomonas entomophila_A. The sequence goes on along the minus strand of NZ_JAAMQI010000003.1, from coordinate 198,752 downwards.
GGCATTGCCCATCCACAGGTTCGGGCTGTTCCAGTCGCCCGTCTCGGGGCCGGGGCGTAGTGCCGAACGGAATAGCGTCCATTGCACGCCCCAGTCGCGGCCCTGGGCATCCTGGAGGTTGGCAGTCACGTACCACCACTCGATGCGAAACCCATCGTGGGCGCCATGGTCGCGCGGGAACACCAGCGGCCGACCACGCTGTACGGGCACGAAGGCCTCGGCCTGCTGCCCCAGGCCTGCGAACCCGTGGGAGGCAGGCGGAGCGTCATCAGGCCCGCAGCCGCCAAGCAGCAGGGCCAGCAGGAGCCAGGCGGTCTTAGCGTTCATCGGCGAAGGCCCTCAGCAATTCGTTGGGTTGGCGGCGAGCCAGCTGCCACAGCGGCCAGGCGCTGGCCAGCACGCTGCTCAGGATGCCCATGAGGGCCAGGCGCAGCAGTTGGTCGGGAAACACCGACAACGGCAGGCGCCAGCCGAATGCCTGAACGTTGACCACCGCCACCAGGCACCAGGCCAGCAACAGCCCCAACGGGATCGCCAGGGCGACGGTCAGCCCACCGAGCAATACGGTCTGCCCCAGGCTAAGCCAGATCAGGTGCGCGCGGCGTACGCCCAGGGCCCACAACGGCGCCAGCTGGCCGAGCCGGGTCTGCCCCAGGGTCAGCAGGCTGATGAACAGGGCCACGCCTGCGATGCCTAGGGTCAGGCCGTTGAGCGCCGTGGTGGCTGCGAAGGTACGGCTGAAGATCTCGGTGGACCAGCGCTTGAGCGCTGCCTGCTCGATGAGGTGATCGTCATCCAGGGCGAAGGCTGCCTGCACGGCAGACTTGAGCGCCGGCGCCTGGCCTGGGTAGGTCTGCACGCCCAGGCTGCTCAACGTGGCCTGGGGCCAGAGGCTGCGCAAGGCTTCGGCTTCGAGCAGCAGGTGACCCTTGGGGTTGCCATAGTCGGCATAGAGCCCGACCACGGTGAACGAACGCTCGGCGCCCAGGGCCACGGCATCGCCTGTCGTCACGTCGAGCCGTCGAGCCAACTGCTCGCTCAGCATCACGCCCTCGCCCGTCGTCACGCGTCGCCAGGCGTCCGGCACTTGCGCCAGCAAGGGCCAATGCTCACGCAGCCGAGCCGGCTCGGCGACCCCTTGCGCCTGCACCGGCCAGCCTTGTACCCGGACATCGGTGCGCCAGCTGGCCACCACCGAGGTCACCTCCGGTCGCCGGGTCAGCCAGTCGGCCAGGTGCTTGGCGTGTTCGGTGTCCCGGGGGCTGATGTACAGGTCGGCAGACAAGCGCTGGTCGAGCCAGCCGAGGAACGTGCCGCGAAAGCCTTCGGTCATGCTGCCGACGCCGACGCTCGCCCCCAGCGCCAGCAGCAGCGCCATCAAGGCCAGGCTCAGGGCTGGCAACTGCTGGCGGCTGTCGGCGATGAACCATTGGCCCAGCGGCCGCCGTACCAGCCGGGCCAGCCCTGCCAGGCAGACCTCAAGCAACAGCGGCAGCAGCAGCGCCGCCGCCAGCAGTACGGCAGCGACCATGGCAAAGGCACTGGGCAGGCCATGGCCGTAGCGCCAGCAGGCCAGCGCCACCCCGGCCAGGCCGACGGCGACCAGGGCCTGGCGCTTGAGCCAGGGCACCTGGGCCAGACGCCAGGCCTGGGGGCGTGCCAGGGCCAGCAACGGCAAACGGGCTGCCCGAACCACGCTGCTGGCACCGGCGAGCAGCGCGCCGAGGATCGCGACGCCGATCCCGCTCAGCCACCAGTGGGCAGGCAGGCTCAACTGCCTGGCCACCTGGGCGCCATATAGGCCCTGCACGCTGGTGGCCACGTCCGGCAGCAGCAGCGTGGCCAGCCCATAGCCGCTGGCCACACCGGCGAGCCCGCCCAGCACGGCGAACGCGCCCAGCTCCAGGGCCAGGCCCAGCAGCAACACGCGCTGGCTGACGCCGCAGGCGCGAAGGGTACGCAGCAGCGCGCGCCGTTGCTCCAATGCCAGGCCGATGGCGGCATGGGCGATGAACAGACCGACCACGAACGCCAGCAACCCCAGCGCGGTGAGGTTGAGGTGGAAGCTGTCGGTGAGCCGCCCCAGGTCGCCGTCATCGCCCCCTGGTTGCACGCTGACACGCTGGGCGAGCGCCTCTGGCAAGGGCGGACCCGAGGCATTGATCAACAGTCGCGAGAGCTGACCGGGAGCGTTCAGCAGCGCCTGGGCCTGGCCGATGTCCATGATCAGCACACCCGGGGCCAGGTCGGGTTCGAGCCTGAACGGCGGCAGGGGCCGACCGTGCAGGTCATGGGCCGTCTCGCCCGCCGTGAGCCCCAATGCCTGCCAGGTGTCCGGCGCGATCAAGGTCTGCCCGGGCGCGTTGATGAAGGCCTGCAGGTCGAAATCCTGCAGCCGCTGGCCGGCCACGCGCGCATCGCTCGGCTGGCTGAGCGGTTCGATCCCGATCACGCGCAATTCATGGGGTGACGGGGTCGCCACGCTCAGGCGACCTTCCAGCAACGGCGTGACGTCCCAGCCCAGCGTCCGCAGCTGTACATACAGGGGCTGATCCAGACGCTGCCCGTCACGCGCCACCAACCGCGCCTGCGTCGAACTGCTCAGCACGGCGCTGGCACGCGCGTAGTCGCTACGGGCCTGGGCATTGAGGGCCTGCACGCCGGTCCACAGCGCGGTGGCCAGCCACAGCCCCGTGAAGATCGCCACGCACTGCAGGCGATGGCGGTGCCAATGGCTCAGCAAGGCCTGGAGGGTGATCAGCCAGGTGCTCATCGGGAGGTCCCGTCGCACACCTGGCCGGCCTGCAGCCAGCACTGGCGTTGCAAACGGCTGGCCAGGCGCTGGCTGTGGGTCACCATCAGCACGCTGCTGCCCGCCTCGTCGACCAGCTGCAGCAACAGCGCCAGCACCTCGTCACTGCTGGCCTCGTCCAGGCTGCCGGTCGGCTCGTCGGCCAACAGCAGAGGGGGCTTGCTGGCCAGTGCACGGCCGATGGCCACGCGCTGCTGCTGACCGCCGGACAGCTGTTCCGGGTAACGGTCCAGCAGTGCGCCGAGGCCCAGGCGCTGCACCAGGTGTGCGGTCCAGCGGGGGTCATGGCGCTTGGCCAAGCGCGCCTGAAACGCCAGGTTGGCCGCCACGTCCAGGCTGCTCAGCAGGTTGTACTGCTGGAACACCAGCCCGATGTCCTCGCGTCGCCAGCGCGCCAGGCCTGCCTCGGAGCGGCCGTCCAGAGGAACGCCGTCGATCAGCACGCGGCCCTGGTCAGCGCGGTCCAGGCCGGCGATCAGGTGCAGCAAGGTGCTCTTGCCGCTGCCGGACTCCCCCATCAGCGCCAGGCTGTCACGCGCCCCCATCGTCAGGTCCACGCCACGCAGGACCGGCAAGGCCCCCTGGGCCGTGGCGAAGGATTTGTACAGGCGTTCGACGATGAGCATGAAGAAGGTTTCCCTGCGGTTGAAACGTCTGGATGACGCGTGTGATAGGGCGTGCTGCTGTGACAGCGTTCGACAAGCACTGGTGCCACCGGATAAACGGATTGCAAATACGAATCGTTGGCAGATAGTATGCGCCACCTTTTTTAGCGCGCCTCGTCGCTGCGCTCCGCGCTTCTGGTTCGAGACCCCCATGACCCGCTCTTCGTCGACACCCTTCGCCGTCCCTCATGCCCTGTGCTATGCCTTGGGCGTCAGCCTGGCCTGGCCGACCCTGGTGCAGGCCGCACCGCCTGCAAGCGCCCCCGTGGTCGTGGACCTGCCGGCCAGCACGGTGCAAGCCGACGCCCTGCAGCACGAGGCCGACGCCTTCACCCCGGCCACGGCTCAGGTCGCCCAGTCGTCCCTGCCCCTGGCCGAGACGCCCCGCAGCGTCCAGGTGGTGTCACGGTCCGTGCTGGACAGTCAACAGGCCCTGAGCCTGGCCGACGCCCTGCACAACGTGCCTGGCGTCACCGCGGGGCAGTACGGCCGACGGGGTTGGGACGACCTGATCATCCGTGGCCAGGTGGCCTCGGACTCGCTGTTCGTCGACGGCCTGCGCACGGGCGTGTCCAACCGGGTGGCCGAGCAGATCGCCGGGTTCGAGCAGGTCGAGGTGCTCAAGGGGCCGGCGTCGTTGGAACATGGCCTGGTGATGCCGGGCGGGGTGGTGAACATGGTGAGCAAGCGGCCACGCCTGGAGCCATTCGCCACCTTCGGCCTGAGCTATGGCAGCGATGACCTGCGCCAGGGCACGTTCGACGTGGGCACGCCGCTGTCCGACACGGGCAAGGCTGCCTTGCGGGTCAACGGTCTGTTGTCCAGGTCCAACGACGACACCGACCATGTCTGGTTCAAGAACCAGTACATCGCGCCCTCCCTGACCCTGGACCTGGGCCCCGACACCGACTTCACCGTGCTCGCCAGTCACCAGGACCGTCAGTACCTGCGCCAGCAGGGCCTGCCGTTGTCCGGCTCGATCCAGGCCAACCCCAATGGCGACCTGCCTCGTCGGCGCTTCACCGGTGAGCCAGGGCAGGACCCGTATCACGGCGTCGCCAACCGTATCGGCTACAGCCTGGCGCATCGCTTCGGCGACGGCTGGACCTTCAACCAGAACCTGCGCTGGCAGACCTACCGCCTGGACGGGCAGCTGGTGGCCAACGGTCGCCTGCAAGCCAACAATCGTACTCTGGCGCGCACCGCCCAGACCCAGCACTTCGACGGGGACACGCTGAGCCTGGACAACAACCTGCAGCGGGTCTTCGACACGGCCTGGGGCGCCCACGACCTGACGTTCGGCGTCGACTACCTGCGCAGCCGGGAAAGCAACCGCACCGTCGCCTGCAAGGTGGGCAACCTGAACGTCTACGCGCCGCGCTACGGCCAGGCCATCACCTGCCCGGACACGCCACGCACCTGGACCGACACCACGGTGCGCATGGTCGGCAGCTACCTGCGCGACAGCTACCAGATCGACGAGCGCTGGCTGGTCACGGCCGGCCTGCGCCACGACCGCAGCGACACCTACGGCGACAACCACCTCACCGACCGCCGCGCCAGCAGCCCGGCCAGCGCCACCACCGGCGCCGTCGCGGTGATGTACGAGCTGCTGCCGAACGTACGCCCGTACCTGAGCTTCGCCACCTCGTTCTACCCCAACACGGGCACGGACGTGGCAGGCAAGACCTTCGAGCCGGAAAAGGGCCGCCAGTGGGAGGCCGGCGTGAAGTTCGACCTGGTGCCGGGCAGCACCTTGCTCACCGTCGCCGCCTTCGACCTGCGCCGGCAGAACGTGCTGCAGGACGACCCACGCAATGACGGCTTCAGCATGGCCATCGGCGAGCAACGCACCCAGGGCGCCGAGCTGCAACTGACCGCCGACCTGAGCGACCGGCTCAGCCTGCTGGCCGGCTATGCCTACACCTGGGCCATTGTCACCGACGACGGCGACCAACAGCCCTCGACCGTGGGCGATCGCCTGGCCAACGTGCCGCGCCACAGCGCGAACGTGTTCGCCCGCTATCGCTTCGAGGGCACGCCACTGGGCTGGGAGATCAACGGTGGCCTCACTGCGGTCGGTGAGCGTGAGACCAACGGCTATTCGCTGCCAGGCTATGCGGTGGTCGATGCCGGCATCGCCTACGGCACACCGCACTGGCGCACGGCGCTGAACGTCAAGAACCTGTTCGACCAGCCCTACTACGCCGGTGGCCTGGCCCAGGCCGTCGCGCTGGGCAACGACCGCACGGCGGTGATGTCGGTGACCTACAGCTACTGAGCCGCGCCGCGTATCAGCGCCTGGCCACCGTCGAGCTTGCGCCGCCATGCGTTCTGGCCCAAGCTCGACGTTCCGCTCACGCTGGGTCGTCCGATGTCACCGCGCTACCGTTTGCTGATCGCCGTTTCATTTCTGGTCCTCGTGCCAGGGGTGATCGGTTATCTGTGGCACGAGCCGCCTGCGCCCGCCCCCAGCGTGCCGCCGCACAGCTACCATCAGGCACTGCGCCAGGCACACCAGGGGCAGCCGGGCGCGGCGCGGGTGCTGTACCAGCAGTTGCAGCGCCCTGACCTCGCGCCCGAACGCCGGGTGGCCCTGCTCGCCGAGCTGCCCCACTACCCTTCGCCCCAGGCCTTGAAGCTTGCGCAGGACGCCCTCGAGCACGAGTATCCCAGCGTTCGTCGGGCGGCGATTCTCAGCGTACGCGGGTTGCTGTCGGACGCGCAGCGCAGCCTGGTGCTGGGCCCCTTGCTGGACGACGACGAACAGTCGGTGCGCTTTGCGGCTGTGGATGCCTTGCTGGGGCTCGCGCCGGACGACATCGGGGTGTACTTCGGCCCATTGCAGGATGTGCTGGAACAGTATCAGCAGGTGCTCGAGCAACAACCCGAGCAGCCTGCCGCGCAAGTCCACCTGGCACGCCTGTACCTGCACGAGCGCGCGTTCGACGCAGCCGCCCAGGCACTGGACCGTGCCCTGGCCCAGGATGCCGAAAACCTGGAAGCGCTGATACTGCAGGTGCGACTGCTCGAAGGTCAGGGCCAGCACGACGCCTCACGCCGCGTGCTGGCCGAGGCCCTGGTCCGCCACCCGCACGCTGCGGTGCTGCAGTACGAGCTGGGCCGCTGGCTGCTGCGCCACGACCAGGCCGAATATGCGCTGCTGGCCTTCTCACGCGCGGTCGAGTTGGGGCCGCGCAACGCCGACTATCGGTATGCCCTGGCCACGACCCTGCATCGCCTGGACCAGGTAGAGGCGGCGCAGAAACAGCTCGAGACCCTCGTCGATCAACAGCCGGCCAACCGCAAGGCCCGGGTGTTGTTGATCCAGTACTGGAAGGAAACCGGCCAACTGCAGAACGTTCAGGTACTGCTGGCGCAACTCGAGCAGTTGAACCCGGACGACCCCCTGGTGCAGCAAGGTCTGTGATCGCAGCTGGGCGCCGGGCGCCTCCCCCAGCCGACCCGAGACGTGAGCACGCCTGGCGTACCGTGCCTCAGTGACCGATGTCCTCATGCCAGAGCGCAGGCTCGCGCTCGATGAAGGCCTGCATCAGGGCCCGGCACTCGTCATTGTCCACCACCTGTACTTCGACCCCTCGACGGCGCAACAGCTCCTCCTCGCCCAGGAACGTCCGGTTTTCGCCCACGATCACCTTGGTGATGCCATAGAGCAGGATGGCGCCACTGCACATGGCACACGGTGACAGGGTGGTATAAAGCGTAGCGTCTCGGTAGACCTTCGCCGGCTGCCGGCCTGCGTTCTCCAGCGCGTCCATTTCACCGTGCAGCACGGCGCTGCCCTGCTGCACACGGCGATTGTGGCCGCGGCCGATGATCCTGCCCTGGTGGACCAGCACCGAGCCGATGGGAATGCCGCCTTCGTCGAACCCTGCTCGGGCTTCATCGATCGCCGCTTGCAGGAAGGGATCCAGGGTCGTGGGTGAGGACATGATGGGGAGGCCTTGTTCGACGGAAAGAAGTCAGGAGGCTAGCACAGACCCGCACCCTGTTCCTGGGACGGGACCAGGCGACTTCTTGCAGGGCCTCGTCATGAGGTCTTACAGCGCGTTGTACACATCCCGCGCGTGCATTGGCGCAACGGCCTACAGCATGCCGTGCACGCTCTCCCTAGGCTTGGACGGATTCCTGTCACGTTCCGCCTTCTCCACGAGCGACTCGAGCCATGCCTAGATTGTCTGCCGGACGCATTCTGCTGGACCTGCTGTTGACCCTCACCATCGGCATGATGCCGATCGCCTGTGGCGTGCTGATGATGGTGTTCCAGCTGGAGGCCAAGCTGAACGAGAACGTTCGGGTGTCGCTCAGCGAGGCCATCTATGCGGTCGACAAGCTCATCGATGAGTTGCACGACGCCAGCGCCAGGGCACTGTACCTGACCGATCAGCCATGTGCCCAGGCGCTCCCTGAACTGAACGCAATGACATCGGGCAACCCGCTGCTCCGCTCGCTGGTGTTGACACGCAACGGCGAACCGCAGTGCAGCAGCCTGCGGGGCAACAAGGTCGGCCGAATCAATCTCGAGCAACTGCGCGGCGAGCGTCTGAACCTGATCTTCGCCTCGCAATCTTCACCGGGGCTCTCCGTACTCACCTACACGCTCGACACCGGGGAAGCCGGGGTCATCGCCACCGCACACGGGCGCTCGCTGAGCAGCGAACTGGCGGGCTTTCAGGATCAGCTGGTACTGATCGCGCGCATCGGCGAGGCGACGATATGGGCTTCGGGCAGCAGCACCAGTGACGCCGGGACGCCTGTCATGGAGCAACGAGGTGTCAAGACCTCGGCCAAGCACGGCTACATGATCGAAGTGGGCTACCCCCCAGGACAGCTCGGTCGAGAAGTACGCATGACCTTCCCCATCGTGCTGCCTTCGCTGCTGCTGGTCGGCTTGTTCACCGCCAGCATGGCCTACTGGAGCCTGTACCGCAAAGAGCGGGAACTGCGGTACAGGAGGCCAGCCCGTGACGCGGCAGTGGACGACGCTTAACCGGCATCCAGGACGCCACGCCGTACCTGATCCCGCTCGATGGACTCGAACAGCGCCTTGAAGTTGCCCTCGCCAAACCCGTCGTCACCCTTGCGCTGGATGAACTCGAAGAACACCGGGCCGAGCAGGGTCTCGGAGAAGATCTGCAGGAGCAGGCGCCGGTCGCCCTGCTCCGAGGCCCCGTCGAGCAGAATGCCGCGTGACTGCAGTGCGTCGACCGGTTCACCATGGCCCGGCAGGCGCCCTTCGAGCATTTCGTAGTAGGTCTGCGGCGGCGCGGTCATGAAGCGCATCCCCAGGGATTTGAGCGCATCCCAGGTCGCGATCAGGTCGTCGGTGAGAAACGCGACGTGTTGGATGCCTTCGCCGTTGAACTGCATCAGGAACTCTTCGATCTGGCCCGCGCCGCGCGAGGATTCCTCGTTCAGCGGGATACGCACCAGCCCGTCAGGCGCGGTCATGGCCTTGGAGGTCAGGCCGGTGTACTCGCCCTTGATGTCGAAATAGCGGATCTCGCGGAAGTTGAACAGCTTCTCGTAGAAGTTCGCCCAGTACGCCATGCGCCCGCGATAGACGTTGTGCGTCAGGTGGTCGATAGTGCTGAGACCGGCACCGACCGGGTGCCGATCGACACCGTCGAGGAAGGTGAAGTCGATGTCATAGATCGAGCTGCCCTCCTCGAACCGGTCGATCAGGTACAGCGGCGCACCGCCGATGCCCTTGATCGCCGGCAGGCGCAGCTCCATGGGCCCGGTCTCGATCTCGACGGGCTGGGCGCCCAGCTCCAGGGCCCGTGCATACGCTTGGTGGGCGTTGCGCACGCGAAACGCCATGCCGCAGACCGAGGGACCATGCTCGGCGGCGAAGTAGGAGGCGATGCTCTGGGGTTCGTTGTTGAGGATCAGGTTGATCCCGCCCTGGCGATACAGGTGCACCTGCTTGGAGCGGTGGGTGGCGACCAGGCTGAAACCCATGGCCTGGAAGACCGGCTCCAGCACGCCAGGGGTCGGTGAAGCGAACTCGATGAACTCGAAGCCCATCAAGCCCATCGGATTGTCGAATAGATCGGCCATGTGTGTGTTCTCATCGGTGGCAAGCAAGCAAAGGAAGGGTTGCGGTCAGGCACGGCGATGAGCCACAGGGGGGGCGCAGGGAATGCCCCTGACGCTGCGGGAAAGGAAGTCTCCGAAGAGCAGTCTGAAACCGTCGCATGCCATGGCATCGGTTCTCGGTACGGGGACGGGCCCGGACGGCGCGTCTTGTTATTGTATTCGTAACCTGATTCTATCTGGCGTAAAGCGGTTTGTCGTCCTGCTTTCTGACGCTGAAACGGTTATTCTCCCAACCCGCTACCCACCGTACAGGTAGAGCGTCATGCCCCTCACCGTCAAACGCGCTGGTCGCTGGAGCTGGCGAACCCTGTTGCCCTGGTTGGTCGGCCTGGCCCCATTGCTGTGCGGCGGCGTCGTCATGCACTGGCAGACCCAGGCCGAACTGCGCGCCTTGAGTCAGTCGACGGCCACCCAGGCGGCTCGTGAGATCGATACCATGCTCGACCAGCTCGACGACGCCACCCGGGCGCTCCTGCCGCTGGCCGGTCAGCCCTGTGACCGGGTCAGCCAGGCGCTACGCCAGCAGGTGACCAGCCACGCCTTCATTCGCTCGACCAACCTGGGCTGGCGCGACACCCTGTACTGCACCTCCCTGATGGGGCACTTCAAGGAGTCGATCGACGTCTCGCGCTACGTCGATGGTCGCTTGCTATTGATGCCCGGCAACGACGTCACGCCCAGTCATCCTCTGCTGGTCTACCGCGGCGACGCCAATGAGCGCAGCGTGCTGGTCGGGCTGGATGGTCAGCACCTGGCGCTGATCCTGCGCCTGCTGGGGGCCGAGACGGAGTTGTCCGTGTGGATCGGCGGAGACTGGCTGGACAAGCGTGGCGTCGTGATGGGCCGGCCCTTTCCGACACCGCCAGTGGCTGCGGTGCAGGTGCACTCGATCCGTTACCCGTTCATCGTGAGCGCAGGCTTTGCCGCCGGCAAGGCCGGTGAGCGCATGCTCGATCACTACCCGCCGATCCTGGGTCTGCTGCTGATGCTGGGCGCGCTGTGCGGCGGTGTCTGCCGCTGGCAGCTGCGCAAGGTGCACTCGCCCCATGCCGAGCTGCAACGCGCAATGAGCGCCAACGAATTCGTGCCGTTCCTGCAGCCTCTGGTCGACACACGGGACGGCCACTGGGCAGGCGCCGAGGTCCTGCTGCGCTGGCGGCATCCGCGCGAGGGGCTGGTGGGCCCGGAGCTGTTCATCCCGTACGCCGAGCACAGCGGGCAGATCGTCGAGATGACCCAGCGCATGATGACGTCGCTGGCACGGCAGTTGGCGCCCTATGCCGACCACCTGAGCGACGGCTTTCACATCGGCATCAACATCACCGCCGATCACTGCCAGGACCTGCGCCTGGTGCACGACTGCAAGGCATTCCTGGCGCAGTTCCCGCCCGGTCGCGTGGTCCTGAACCTAGAGCTGACCGAGCGCAAGCTGCTGCGCGCCAGCCCGGTCACCTGGGCATTGTTCGAGCAACTGCATGCGCTGGGCGTGACGATCGCCCTGGACGACTTCGGCACCGGCCAGTCGAGCCTGGCCTACCTGCGCCAGTTCCAGGTGGACTACCTGAAGATCGACCGCGGCTTCGTCGCGCTGATCGGCGGCGATGCGCTGTCGGTGCACATCCTCGATACCATCATCGAACTTTCGACACGCCTGGGCCTGGGGTCGATCGCCGAAGGGGTGGAGACCGTCGCGCAGCGCGATTACCTGATCGCCAGCGGCGTCACGCTCCAGCAAGGGTACCTGTACGCACGCCCGATGCCAGTTGCGACCTTCATCGATGCGATCATGCACGATAACGGTGCAACACGGTTGCCGAACGCCCCGCCCCCCTGAGATCATGCCCGGCTGATCCTTCCGTCCTTCCGTTACCGAGGCGCCCGTGTCAAAAGGCATCGTTGCATCCGTCATGGCCTCCTGCCTGTTCGCCGTGATGTACTTCTATACGTCTCTCATGCACCCGCTCGATGGCGAAGAGATCTTCGGCTGGCGGACCTTGCTCACCCTGCCGTGCCTGACCGCGTTCATGCTGGTGTCCAAGGACTGGAAGCGTGTGCCCGAGCTGTTCGGTCGCGTTCGCCGGACCCCGCTGCTGTTGCTGGGCATGGTCGGCACCTCGTGGCTGATGGGCATCCAGCTGTGGCTGTTTCTCTGGGCACCCTTGCACGGGCGCAGCCTGGACGTGTCGATGGGCTATTTCCTGCTGCCGCTGACCATGGTGCTCACCGGCTTTCTGGTCTACCGCGAACGCCTGTCACGGCTGCAGAAGGTCGCCGTGCTCTGCGCCGCGACCGGGGTCGGGCACGAGCTGTACCTGCATGGCAGTTTCGCCTGGGAAACGTTGGTGGTGATGATCGGCTACCCGATCTACTTCGTGCTGCGCCGACGCTGCCGCACCGACCACCTGGGCGGGTTGTGGTGCGACATGTGCCTGTTGCTGCCTTGGGCGGTGTACTTCGTGATGCAGGGGCCCTCGTCGACCCAGGCCCTGGTCGAGCGCCCTGCCCTCTATGGCCTGATCCCGGTACTCGGGCTGATCAGCGCCTCGGCGCTGATCGCCTACGTGCTGGCCAGCCGCCTGCTGCCCTTCAGCCTGTTCGGCCTGCTCGGCTACATCGAACCGGTGCTGCTGGTCGGCGTCGCCTTGCTGCTGGGCGAGTCCATCGGACCGGACCAGTGGCTGACCTACCTGCCGATCTGGGCCGCCGTACTGGTCCTGGTGCTCGAGGGGGTCAGGCACCTGCTGCGTCAGCGTCGCCGCGTGGGGTGAGGCGCACCTGACGCACGCGGCGCTCCTCGACGGCAACCACGGTCAGCGACCAGCCGCCCCAGGTCAATTGGTCACCGACCCGTGGCAGACGGTCCAGCAGGCTCATCACCAGCCCTGCCACGGTCTGGTAGTCCTCGGTGGCGCGGGCGGCGAACCCGGTACGGGCCTGCACCTGCCCCAGGCTCAACGCGCCATTGACCAGGAAGCCGTCCGCCTCCTCGACGATGCCGGGGCCTTGCACTTCGCTGGCGTCCGGCAGCTCGCCGGCGATGGACTCCAGGATGTCGGTCAGTGTCAGCACACCGGTGAATTCGCCGAACTCGTTGACCACGAACGCGATGTGCGTGGACTGCTGGCGCATCTGCTCCAGGGCATTGAGGATGCTGAAGCTCTCCAGCAGGTGCAGCGGCATGCGCACCAGGGCTTCCAGCTCGGGCGTCTCGCCGGCCAGCAGGGCCTTGAGCAGCTCTTTCTTGTGCACGAACCCCAGGGGCTCTTCGATCCGACCGCCACGAATCAACGGCAGCCGGGAGTACGGTGAATGGATCAGCAGCGTGTCGATCATCTCTTTCGGCTGCGCCAGGTCGATCGCGTCGACTTCGGCGCGCACGGTCATGACGCTGCGAATCGGCCGCTCGGCCAGGTTCAGCACGCCACTGATCATCACCCGTTCGCGACGGTCGAACAGCACCTGTTCCTCGCCGCCTTCGACCAGGTCGGCGATCTCCTCGTCCAGTTGGTCGGTCTCCAGACGACGGCCACCCATCAACCGCAGCACGGCATGGGCCGTGCGCTCGCGCAGCGGACGCAGGCCTTGCACGCTGCGCTTGCGGCGGGCGCGTGCCAGCTGGTTGAACAGCTCGATCAGCAGCGAGAAGCCGATGGCCGCGTACAGGTAGCCTTTCGGAATGTGGAAGCCCAGGCCCTCGGCGGTCAGGCTGAAGCCGATCATCATCAAGAAGCCCAGGCACAGCATGATCACGGTCGGGTGCGCATTGACGAAGCGGGTCAGCGGCTTGCTGGCGATGATCATGATGCCGATCGAGAAGACCACCGCGATCATCATCACCGACAGGTGCTCGACCATGCCCACGGCAGTGATCACCGCGTCCAGCGAGAACACTGCGTCGAGCACGACGATCTGCGCGACGATGGGCCAGAAGGCGGCGTGACGCACCGGGCCGCTGGCCTGGGCGACATGCCCCTCCAGCCGCTCGTGCAGCTCCATGGTGGCCTTGAACAGCAGGAATACGCCCCCGAAGAGCATGATCAGGTCGCGCCCCGAGAAGCTCTTGCCCATGACCTCGAACAGCGGCGCGGTCAGCGTCACCATCCAGGAAATGCTCGCCAGCAGGCCCAGGCGCATGATCAGCGCCAGGCTCAGGCCGATCACCCGCGCACGATCACGCTGATGCGGGGGCAGCTTGTCGGCGAGAATCGCGATGAACACCAGGTTGTCGATACCCAGCACCAGTTCGAGCACGATGAGCGTGGCAAGGCCTAGCCAGGCCGTGGGGTCGGCTATCCATTCCATGGGCGATCACTCGAGCGAAGGGTGCGACGGGAGGTGACGTGAAGACAAGACGGCGCAGGCCAGGACGGCAAGCGACTGTGAGGCTCCAGAAAGGTGTTCATGAAGGACCTGATGTGGATTTGGGAGTTTGATCCTACAGATATGTCAGCAGAGTCCTACAGCGAGAAACTATTACAAAACCTGTCTCACACGCTCGGAGCCAAGCGATCGGCAACGCGGCACGCCGACACCGGTCGAGTACGAACGTCGACATGCCTTGTGCCGCTCGAGCCGGTCATCGCGACGCAAGAGGGCTGAATCGTCGTGCCGTGTGGCACCCGGTCGGGTTCGGCACGGGCGCGTGGTGCTTGTGGTCGGGCCCTCAAGGCGTCTAAGATGCCGGCCGCCGGTTTCCACCACGGAATTAATAGGGAATGCCGTACCTGCCCCGCAGGAAAACGGAACTGCCCCCGCAACTGTAGGTGCCGAGCCTGCTCCACACGCCACTGGGACGCTCCCGGGAAGGCGGAGCCAGGCCATGACGCACCAGTCAGGAGACCTGCCGGCCTTCATCATTCACCAACCGGCGGGGTGTCCGGGAAGGTCATCGACGCCCTGCCCCAGGGTGCGGTCCCATGCCATCGGCCTGGAGCTGGCGATGCCTGTCCGTGCGCCTTCCGGTGCGTCCTCGATAGGAGATCGCCCCATGTTCCCTCGCGTCCTCACGCTGCTCGCCGGTCTCGGCCTGAGTGGCCTGGCCCAAGCCGCCAGCACCCACTACCCGCTGACCCTGGAGAACTGCGGTGTATCCCAGACCTTCCAGCAGGCGCCCCAACGTGCGGTGACCATCGGCCAGTCCGGGACCGAGATGCTCTATGCCCTGGGGCTGGGCGACACGCTGGTGGGCACGTCGCTGTGGTTCAACGATGTGCTGCCGGCCTACCAGGCGCAGGACGCCAAGGTCGAGCGCCTGGCCGACAACGACCCCAGCTTCGAGGCCGTGATCGGCAAGCGTCCGCAACTGCTGGCCGTGCAGCTGGCGTGGATGGTCGGCGAGCAAGGCGTGGTCGGCACCCGCGAGCAGTTCCACGAGCTGAACATCCCGACCTACCTCATGCCCTCGGACTGCGAAGGCAAGGACAACCGCGTCGGCGCCGACGGTACGCGGCTGCAGCCCTTCCAGATCGACACGGTGTACAAGAGCATCGCCCAGCTGGCGCAGATCTTCGATGTCCAGGACCGGGGCGAGGCCTTGAACCAGTCGCTCAAGGCGCAGCTGGCCAACGCCCAGGCGCGCCTGGCAGGCAAGGACCTGTCGGGGACCAGCGCCCTGTTCTGGTTCTCGAGCGCTGATCTCGAGATCGACCCCTACGTCGCCGGTCGCAAAGGCATTCCCGATTTCATGCTCCAGACCCTGGGCGTGCGCAACGTGGTCCAGTCCGATGAAGAATGGCCCACGGTGGGCTGGGAAACCCTGGCCAAGGCCAACCCGACCTGGCTGGTGATCGCGCGCATGGACCGCCGCCGCTTCCCGGCCGACGACTACCAGAAGAAGCTCGATTTCCTGCGCAGCGACCCGGTGACCCGCAACATGGACGCGGTCAGGCACGGCCGCATCATCGTGCTCGACGCCCATGCCATGCAGGCCAGCCTGCGCCTGTTCAGCGGCATGGACACCTTGGCCCAGGCCTTCGCCAGCGGTGAAGCGCCCCAGCCATGATGCGTTCGTTGCCCGCCGTGGCCTTGGCCCTCGCCGCGCTGGCCCTGGCCCTGCTCGCTGGTATCGCCATCGGCGAGACGCGCCTGTCGCCCAGCGTGGTCTACCAGGTGCTGGCCAACCAGCTCTGGCAGGCCGGGCATGCCGTCGACCCGATCGACCAGGGGATCGTCTGGAACTACCGGCTGACCCGCACCCTGGTCGCTGCCGCCTGTGGCGCCGGGCTGGCGACCTGCGGGGTGATCCTCCAGGCGCTGCTGCGCAACCCCCTGGCCGAACCCTACCTGCTGGGGCTGTCGGCCGGGGCCTCGACCGGTGCCGTCCTGGTCGCGCTGCTGGGCGTGGGGGCCGGTGCGCTGACCCTGTCCGGCGGGGCCTTCATCGGTGCCCTGGCCGCGTTCGCGCTGGTGCTGTTGCTGGCCCGTGCCAGCGGCCCGAGCAGCGGCGCCAATGCCCAGGTGATCCTGGCCGGGATCGCCGGCTCGCAGCTGTTCAATGCCCTGACGGCCTTCCTGGTGACCAAGTCGGCCAGCGCCGAGCAGGCGCGCGGCATTCTGTTCTGGCTGCTGGGCAACCTCAGCGGCGTGCGCTGGCCATCGGTGTGGCTGGCCGTGCCTGTGGCCGTGGTCGGCCTGGTGATCTGCCTGTGGCACCGACGCGCGCTGGACGCCTTCACCTTCGGCGTGGACTCGGCCGCCTCGCTGGGCATCCCGGTGCGCCGGGTGCAGCTGCTGTTGATCACCTGCGCGGCGCTGGTCACGGCGATGATGGTGTCCATCGTCGGCGCCATCGGCTTCGTCGGGCTGGTCATCCCGCATGCCCTGCGCCTGCTGCTGGGGCCAGGGCACAGTCGCCTGCTCCCGGCCAGCGCCCTGGGCGGCGCCCTGTTCCTGATCGCCGCCGACATCCTGTCCCGCACCTTGATCCCCGGCCAGGTGATTCCGGTGGGCGTCGTCACCGCGCTGATCGGCGCGCCGGTCTTCGCCCTGATCCTGGTCAGCCGCAGGCACCCCCGATGACGACCCTGACCCCGCTTCTCGAGACCTTCCCCCTGGCCTGCCACGGGCTGGGCTACCGCGTGCGCGACACCCAGCTGCTGTATGGCGTGAACCTGGCGGTGCTGCCTGGCGAGACGCTGGGCATCGTCGGCCCGAACGGCTCGGGCAAGTCGACCTTGCTCAAGCTGCTGGCAGGCCTGCGCGCGCCGAGCAGTGGCCAGGTATCGCTGCTCGGGCAGGCCCTGGCCCGTCAGCCCCGTCGCCAGGTCGCCCAGGCCCTGGCGCTGGTCGAGCAGCAGGCCGACACCCATGACGCCGTGGACGTCTTCGATGCCGTGGCGCTGGGCAGAACGCCCTGGCTGTCGGCCCTGGCGCCCTTCACCGCCGAAGACACCGCGATCGTCGATCAGGCCTTGGCCGACGTGGACGCCCTGCACCTGCGCCAGCGCACCTGGAGCAGCCTGTCGGGTGGCGAACGTCAGCGAGTGCACATCGCCCGCGCACTGGCCCAGCGGCCTCAGGTACTGCTGCTCGACGAGCCGACCAATCACCTGGACATCCAGCACCAGCTCGGGCTGCTGCAACAGATCCAGGCCTTGAAGGTGACCACGCTGATCGCGCTGCACGACCTCAACCAGGCCCTGACCTGCGATCGCCTGGCGGTGCTGGACAAGGGCCGCCTGGTGGCCCTGGGCGTCCCGCACGAGGTGCTCACCCCCGAGCGGCTGCGCACCACCTTCGGTGTCCATGCCCACTATCTGACCGACCCTTTCGACGGCGCGCGCATCCTGCGTTTTCGCGCCCCCTGACCTGGACGTTTTCATGTTGCTGCGTACGCTTGCGCTGTCCCTGCTGACCATGGCCTTCGCGCCCACCGCGCTGGCCGAGGTGCATGAGGTCCACATGCTCACCCGTGGCGCAGAGGGCGCCATGGTCTACGAGCCCGATCACCTGCGCATCGCGCCGGGCGACAGTGTGCGCTTCCTGCCGACCCAGAGCGGGCACAACGCCGCCAGCCTGCCCGATCTCTGGCCCGACGGTGCCCCCACCTTCAAGGGCCCGATCAACCAGCCGCTGACCTACACCTTCGATGTGCCAGGGCGTTATGGCATCCAGTGCATTCCGCACCTGGCCATGGGCATGGTCATGCTGATCGAGGTCGGCCTGTCGTCCGCCCAGCCCCTGACCGTGCCTCCGGGATTACCGGCACGCGCCCAGACACGCCTGACGCTTCAGGCCCAGCGTCTGGAAGCGATGCCGTGAAGGGTGTTCGCGCCTCCCTGATCGTGCTGGTTCCCCTGTTCGGACTCAGCCCGATGGCGTGGGGCGAGACGGCCCAGTCCCAGTCCAAGGGGTTTCTCGAAGACGGCACCTGGAGCGTGCTCAACCGCAGCGTCTTCGATCAGCGCGACTACCGCCATGGCGGTCGCAACAGCGGCGCGCGCAATGCCTACAAGCCGCGCGCCGCGCGCAATGGCCAGGCCGAAGAATGGGGCTACGGGCTCATGGGGACCGTGCAGTCGGGCTTCACCCAAGGGACCGTGGGCGTAGGTGTCGACGCCCATGCCTACCTCGGGGTCAAGCTCGACAGCGGCGGCGGGCGCGCGGGCAAGGCGCGTCTGCTGGGGCTGGACAACCAGGGTCACCCCAAGGACACCTACGGCCGTGCCGGTGCCGCGCTCAAGCTGCGGCTGTCGGACAGCGTGCTCTGGTACGGCGAACAGCGGGTCAAGACGCCGGTGTTCAGTACCTCGGACAGCCGCCTGCTGCCCGAAACGGCGACCGGGCTGTTCCTGATCAGCAATGAATTCGAGGCACTCAAGCTGGTGGCCGGCCATTTCACTGAAGACGCCGACCGCAACGCCAGCAGTCATGACCAAGGGTTCGCGGTCAACTATTCCAATGCCACACAGGGCGATCACTTCGACCTGGCCGGTGCCGTGTACAGCCCAAGGCCCAACCTCAGCGCCAGCCTGTTCACCTCGCGCTACGAGGACACCTGGAACCAGCAGTACCTGGGCGGCAACCTCGCCCAGGCGCTGGATGACCAGCGCAGCCTGAGCCTGGACCTGAACCTCTACCGCACCACCGACACCGGCAAGGCCCTGTCGGGACGCATCGACAACACCACCTGGAGCCTGGTTTCGCGCTACAGCCAAGGCCCGCACAGCGTCAGCCTCGGCTACCAGCAGGTCGACGGCGACACCCCGTTCGACTACGTGAGCCGTGGCGCCATCTTCATCGGCAATGCTGTGCAGCTGTCCGATTTCAACGCGCCCCACGAGCGCTCCTGGCAAGCGCGCTACGACCTGAACATGAGCGCCTATGGGGTGCCGGGCCTGAGCCTGACGGCGCTGTACGTCCGAGGTTCGGGCATCGATGGCAGCCATGTGGACCCCACCGGCGGTTATGCCTACCTCGGCTATGGCCAAGGCGGTAAGCACTGGGAGCGCGACCTGGAGGCGCGCTACGTCATCCAGAGCGGCCAGGCCAAGGGCACTACTTTCTCGCTGCGGCACGACGTGCACCGAGGCAACACCGCGCAGGCCGAATTGGACAGCGACCAGCTCCGTCTGGCGGTGGAATACCCGTTGTCCGGGCCGCTCTGATCGCCGCTGGCGGAATGGTCGATCAGGCCGGTCGGCTCATGTGGGTGGTGTGCCAGACCGGATCGTCCTCGACGTCCACGATCTCGAAGCCCTGGCGCTCCCAAAAGGCGATGGCGCCAGGCAGGAACGGGTGGGTATGCAGGTACAGGCATTCAACCCCGGCGTCACGGGCCTGCTGACACAGGGCTTCGAACAGGCGCGCAGCCAGGCCACCGCGACGGTAACGGGGGGACACGAACAGCCGGACGATCTCCACGGTGCAGCGACCGTGGTAATCGAGCTGGGCGAAGCGATGGTCGTAGGGCAGATAGCCGATGGCCGCGACCAGCTGCCCGTGATCCCGCGCGACCAGGAAGCAGCCTGGCCCGGTGACGTACGTGCGTTCGAAGTGCGCCAGGTCGGCTGGCAGCGGTGCATCGGCCAGCTGGGGAAACAGCTCGCGTCGCGCCTGGTCGACGAAGGCGCGTACCTCGTCGACGGCTTCGGCCGTGACGCGGTGCAGGGTACAGGTGGATGTGGGCATGTGGACCTGAAACATCATGGGTGGGAGGGACGGTTCTACCGTACCCGGCTGGCACTCGCAACGATGGCATGGTCGCTGGCCAGGTGGCCGAGGTACACTCGGGCCCTCCTCTCTCGCCCAAAGGGCCTGCGCATGCCGATCATGAAGAAGACGTCGTTGTTGATGCTGCTCGTCCTGCTGGCAGCCTGCGACCAGCAGAGCGGTCGGGACCAGGAGATTTTGGCGCAGTTGCCGATCCAGGACGCCTACGAGCACAACATCGACAAGATGGCCGAGCTGCTGGCCGGCACGCACCCCGACGTGCCGTTGCCGACGATCGAAGAGGTGCTGCGCCGCAACCTGACGGTCGAAGACCAGCGTCAGGACCTGCTGGAGCTGTACAGCGAGAAGAACTTCAGCGACGCCGAATTCGAGATCATCAAGGCCTCGACCCGCGACCCGGTCAAGGCCCAGGCGCTGAACCAGACGCCCGAAGGCCGCCAGGTGAGCGAGAAGCTGACGCGACTGATGGACCAGCGGGCCAACGACCCGGCGGCCAAGGCGAAGGCCGAGGCGCGGTTGCGCAAGGTGGATGCGGAGTTGGCGGCGTTGGCGAAGGGTCAGGGGTGATCGAGCGCGTTAGCCGGGGCTGATCTTTTCGTGTGGAGGCAGAGCCGGCGGGGCTGATTCCACGGCCCCTGCGGGCCCGATCGCGGCACAGGGGCCCACACAGGGGACCGCGATGGTCTGCAACACCGCGGGGTGGCTACGGGTGAGCGACCCCCGCCGGACCGACCGCGATCGGGTCCGTCAGGATCCACATCAGCATTTGGCAGAAACCATAGAATCTCCCACATGGGAACCGCGACGACCTGCCTCACCGCGGTGTGGCTACGGGTGTGGGAGCGGCCCCTGTGCCGCGATCGGGCCCGCAGGGGCCGTAGAATCAGCCCATTCGCACGTTCAGTCCACCTCGCGCGTTCAGCCCCTCAAGGCTCCTGCGCGAATGCCGTACGCTCCTGCCACCCGCCCCCCAGCGCCGCGATCAGCTGCACACTGGCCACCAACCGGCCTTCGAGCACGTTCAGCACACTGCGCTCGTTGCTCAACGCCGTCGCCTGGACATTGACCACGTCCAGATACCCGATCAGCCCGGCCTTGTACTGGTTCTCCGTCAGGCGCAGCGACTGGCGTGCCGCTGCCAGGGCCTCGTCGCGCACCCCCGCCTCGTCGGCATAGACGCGCAGTTGCGCCAGGTAGTTCTCGACCTCCCTGAACCCATCGAGCACGGTCTGGCGGTATTGCGCCACGGTCTGGTCGTACACCGCCACCGTCCGGTCCACCTCGGCGCTGCGGCGTCCGCCATCGAACAAGGTCATGGCCAGTTGCGGCCCGACCGACCAGAAGCGGTTCGGCAGGCTGATCCAGTCGCGGAAACTGCTGCTGCTGTAGCCGCCGCTCATGCTCAGCGTCAGGTCCGGGAAGTACGCAGCGCGGGCCACGCCGATGTTGGCGTTGGCCGCCATCACCTGACGTTCGGCCGAGGCGATGTCCGGGCGCCGCTCGAGCAGTTGCGAAGGCAAGCCGACCGGGATGCTCGGCAGCGCCGGGATGTCGTCGCGCGCGGCCAGGGCGAAGTCGGCCGGTGCCCGGCCCAGCAGCACGGCGATGGCGTTCTCGAACTGGGCACGCTGCCAGGCCAGGTCGATCAGGTCGGCCTGGGTGCTCTTGAGCTGGGTGCGCGCCTGGGCGACGGCGTCCGGGCCGGAGACGCCGGCGCGGTACTGGTTTTCGGTCAGGCGCAACGACCGTTCGTACGTGGCGACAGTGGACTCGAGCAGGCGCTTCTGCGCGTCGATCACCCGCAGCTGCAGGTAGTTCTGCGTCAGTTCCGACTGCAGGCTCAGGCGGATCGCCGCCAGGTCGGCAACGCTGGCCTCGGCGCTGGCCCGGCTGGAGGCCAGGGTGTCGCGCAGCTTGCCCCACAGGTCCAGCTCCCAGCTCACGCCCAGCTGGGTCGTGTAGGTGTCACGGATCCCGCTGCTGTTGTTGCTCAGGCTCGAACTGCTGCTGCCGGCACCCTGGGCCGAGCGGGTCTTGCCCGCCGACAGGTCGAGGCTGGGGAACAGCGCGCCGCGACTGCTGCGCACCAAGGCCTGGGCCTGACGGTACTGGGCCTCGTACTGGGCCACGGTCTGGTTGTTACGGTTGAGTTCGGCGATCAGCTGGTTGAGCTGCGGGTCGTTGTACAGCTCCCACCAGGCGCCGCGTGCCAGCGCATCGGAGGGGTTGGCCGGTGTCCAGCCCTCGGCCTGCTTGAACTGCACGGCGTGGGTGGTCACCTCGGGGCGATGATAGTCCGGGCTCAGGGTGCAGGCACTGAGCAGCGCAAGGCACGCACCCAGGCCCAGCAGGCGCAGGCTCGGTGCGTGCAGGCGCTGGCGCAGCGCACGGTGGACGGGGGGCTGGACGAAAGTCATAACGGCGTTTCCAAGGCAGCGTCGGTACGCACGCCTCGCCAGCGATTGACGCGGTGGCGCAGGCGATCGAAATAGAGATAGACCACGGGCGTGGTGTACAGCGTCAGGACCTGGCTCAGGATCAGCCCGCCGATGATGGTCAACCCCAGGGGCTGGCGCATCTCGGCGCCCTCGGCACTGCTCAGCAGCAGCGGTAGCGCGCCGAGGATGGCCGCCAGGGTGGTCATCAGGATCGGACGCAGCCGTTGCAGGCAGGCCTGGCGGATCGACTGCTCCGGGCTGAGGCCCTCGTGGCGCTCGAGCTGGAGCGCCAGGTCGATCATCAGGATGGCGTTCTTCTTCACCACGCCGATCAGCAGGAACAACCCGAGCATCGAGATCAGGCTGAACTCCCCGCCCGTGAGGTACAGCGCCAGCAACGCACCCACGCCCGCCGACGGCAGGGTCGAGAGAATGGTCAACGGGTGCACGTAGCTCTCGTAGAGGATCCCCAGCACCAGGTACACCAGCAGCAAGGCACCGAGGATCATCAGCGGCTGGCCCTGCTGGGTCTTGGCGAAGGCATCGGCGGTGCCGCCGAGCTTGGCGATCACCGTCTCGGGCAGGCCGAGCTTGGCGATCTCGCGCTCCACTGCCGCCAGCGCCTGGTCCGGGCTGTAGCCTTCGGCGACGTCGAAGGCGATGTCTTCGGAGGCGAACTGCCCGTCGTGGCTGACCCGGTCGTTGGCCAGGCTGTTCTCGTAGCGGGCAAATGCCGACAGCGGCACACGTGCGCCATCGGCCGTGATCACCTGCACCTGCTCGAGGGTGCTCGGGTCCCAGGCGTACTTGGGGTTGATCTCCAGCACCACCTGGTACTGGTTGAGGCTGTCGTAGATGGTCGAGATCTGCCGCTGGCTGTAGGCGTTGTTCAGCACCGTGGTGACCATGTCCATGTCGATGCCCAGGCGCTTGGCCTGGTCGCGGTCGACCACCAGGGTCACCTGCTGGGTACCACTGCTGTCGCGCGCATCGATGGCGGTGACCTGCGGCAAGGCCCGGAACGCGGCGGTGACCTTGGGGAACCACTCGCGCAAGGCGGCCAGGTCGCCGCTCTGCAAGGTATAGAGGTACTGCGAGGTGCTCTTGTCGCGCCCGCCGCCACCCAGTTGCAGGTCCTGGTCGGCCATCAGGAACAGGCGCCCGCCGGGCACCTTGGGCAGGGTCTTGCGCAAGCGCTCGATCACCTGCTGGGCCGAGTCGGCGCGCTCCCTGATGGGCTTCAGTCGCACCAGCACCAGGGCATTGTTGGTCCCGCTGTTGCCGCCGATGAAACCGGCCACGCTCTGCACCGCCGGGTCCTCGAGCAAGGCGCGGCGGTAGGCTTCCATCTTCGGCTGCATGACGGTGAACGACAGCCCGTTGTCACCGCGCACGAAGCCGATCAACTGGCCGGTATCCTGCTGCGGCATCAAGGTCTTGGGCACCACCACGTACAGCGCGACGTTGAGCACGATGGTCGCCAGCAGGCTGAGCAGGGTCAGGCGCCGATGGCGCAGGGCCCAGCCGAGGCTGCGGTCGTAGCCGGCGACCATGCGCGCATGGACCCGCTCGCTCCAGCGCTGCAGGCGGGTCTGGCGGTGGCTCTGCTGCGCCGTCAGCCAGCGCGCGCAGAGCATGGGCGTGAGCGTCAGCGACACCAGCAGCGACACCAGGATCGCCGCCGCCAGGGTCACCGAGAACTCCATGAACAGGCTGCGCACGATGCCGCCCATGAACAGGATCGAGACGAACACCGCCACCAGCGAGACGTTCATCGACAGCAGGGTGAAGCCCACTTCCTGGGCGCCCAGGTACGCCGCGCGCAGCGGCGTCTGGCCCTTCTCGATGTGTCGCGAAATGTTCTCCAGTACCACGATGGCATCGTCCACCACCAGCCCGGTGGCCAGGATCAGCGCCATCAGCGACAGGTTGTTGAGCGAGAAGCCGCACAGGTACATCACCGCGAAGGTGCCGACCAGCGACACCGGCACTGCCAGGCTGGGGATCAGCGAGGCGCGCAGGTTGCCCAGGAACAGGTAGACCACCAGGATCACCAGGCCCACGGCGATCACCAGGGTGTGCTCGGCCTCGGCCAGGGTCGCCTGGATCACCGGCGAGCGGTCCATGGCCACGTCCAGCTGCACGCTGGCCGGCAGCAGCGACTGCAACGCGGGCAGCTGCGCCTTGATCTGCGCCACGGTCTCGATGATGTTGGCGCCGGTCTGCCGGTTGATCACCAGCAGCACGGCCGCCCGGTCGTTGAAGAAGCCGCTGTTGTAGCGGTTCTCGACACCATCGGTGATCGTCGCCACGTCGCTCAGGCGCAGGATCGCACCGTTCTCCTGGCGAATGACCAGCGGCTCGTAGTCCTCGGCCTTTTCCAGCTGATCGTTGGCACGCACCTGCCAGTTGCGCTGGGCGTCCTCGACGAAGCCCATGGGCCGACGCTGGTTGGCATTGGCCACCGCCGCGCGCACGTCGTCCAGGGCCAGGCCGTACTGGTTGAGCAACTGCGGCTCGACGGCGATGCGCACGGCGGGCAGCGAGCTGCCGCCGATCTGCACCTCGCCGACGCCGGACACCTGCGCCAGGCTCTGGGACAGGATGGTGTCGGCCAGGTCGTACAGCTGGCCCTTGTGCAACACGTCGGAGGTCAGCGACAGGACCATGATCGGTGCCTGGGACGGGTCGATCTTCTTGTAGGTGGGCATGCTGCGCATGCCGCTGGGCAGCAGGTTGCGCGCCGCGTTGATCGCCGCCTGCACCTCGCGGGCCGCGGCGTTCACGTCACGCCCCTGCTCGAAGCCGATGATCACCCGGGTCGAGCCCTGGTTGGAGCTGCTGGTCAAGGTGGTGACCCCGGCGATGCTGCCGAGCTTGCGCTCCAGCGGCGTGGCGACGCTGGACGCCATGACCTCGGGGCTGGCGCCGGGCAAGTTGGCCTGCACCACGATCACCGGGAAGTCGATCTGCGGCAGCGGCGCCACCGGCAGCAGCCCGAAGCTGACGCCGCCGAGCAGCATGATCGCCAGGCTCAGCAGCAGGGTCGCCACCGGGCGACGGATGAAGGGGGCCGACAGGTTCATGGGCGGGCCTCCAGGCAGCGGCGCATGGCACGCGGCAAGCAGCCAGCCTGCGCGCGCTGTCGGCGCGCCTGCTGCCCTGCCCTGCGGCGTGGCCGGCGTGCTCCCTGCCGCTCACCGCTCGCCACTGTTCTCATGGCTGCTCCGCGGTGCGCTGCTTGCCGACGCGCCGGGCCAGGCGGTCGAAGTACAGGTAGATGACGGGCGTGGTGAAGAGGGTCAGTACCTGGCTGACCAGCAGCCCGCCGACCATCACCAGGCCCAGGGGCTGGCGCAGCTCGGCGCCCGAGCCGGTGGCGAGCATCAGCGGCACGGCGCCGAACAGCGCTGCCAGGGTGGTCATCAGGATCGGGCGGAAACGCAGCAGGGCCGCCTGGTAGATCGCCTCGTGGGGCGCCATGCCCTGGTGGCGCTCGGCCTCCAGCGCGAAGTCGATCATCATGATGGCGTTCTTCTTGACGATGCCGATCAGCAGGATGATGCCGATGATGGCGATCATGCCCAGGTCGTTGCCGCTCAGGATCAGCGCCAGCAAGGCGCCCACCGCGGCCGAGGGCAAGGTCGACAGGATGGTGATCGGGTGGATGTAGCTCTCGTACAGCACCCCCAGCACGATGTACATGGTCACCACGGCTGCCAGGATCAGCAACAGGGTGCTCGACAGCGAGGCCTGGAACGCCTCGGCAGCGCCCTGGAAGCGCGTCTGCACGCCGATCGGCAGGCCGATGGCCTGTTGCACCTCACCGATCACCTTGACCGCCTCGCCCAGCGAGACGCCCTTGCCCAGGTTGAACGACAGGGTCACCGCCGGGAACTGGCCGATGTGCGAGATGGCCAGCTGCGCAGGGCGCTGCTCGATGCGCGCCAGGGCCGAGAGACGCACCTGGCCACCGTCGGCTGCCTTGACGTGGACCTGCTCCAACGCTTCCAGGCCGACGCTGCCGCCGTCGCGCGACTGCAGCACCACGCGGTACTGGCTGGCCTGGGTGTAGATGGTGGAGATCTGCCGCTGGCCGAAGGCGTCGTACAGCGCGTTGGTGATCTGCGCGACATTGATGCCCAGGCGGCTGGCCCGGTCGCGGTCGATGTTCAGGTAGACCTGCAGGCCCTTGTCCTGCAGGTCGCTGGCGACGTCGGCCAGCTCGGGCCGCTGGCGCAGCGCGTCGACCAGCGTGCCGCTCCACTGCGAGAGCAGCTCGGCGTCGGGTGAGGACAGGCTGAACTGGTACTGCGTGCGGCTGACCCGGTCTTCGATGCTCAAGTCCTGCACCGGCTGCATGTACAGGCGGATCCCGACCAGGCGCTCGAGCTGCGGTTGCAGGCGGGCGATCACTTCGGTGGCCGTGTCGGCACGCGCGGCATGGGGCTTGAGATTGATCAGCAGGCGCCCGCTGTTGAGGGTCGCGTTGTCGCCGTCGACCCCGATGTAGGACGACAGGCTCTGCACCGCCGGGTCCTCGAGGATGACCTTGGCCAGGGCCTGCTGGCGCTCGCTCATGGCGGTGAACGAGGTGGACTGCGGCGCTTCGGAGATGCCCTGGATCACGCCGGTGTCCTGGACCGGGAAGAAGCCCTTGGGCACGGCCAGGTACAGGATCACCGTGAGCACCAGGCTGGCGATGGCGATCAGCAGCGTCAGGGGCTGGTGACGCAGCACCCAGGTCAGGCCGCGGCCATAGTGGTGCACCAGCCAGTCGATCCAGGCCCCGCTGGCCCGGTAGAAGCGGCCCTGCTCGTGGGCCTCGGGCTCGCGCTTGAGCAGCCGGGCGCACATCATCGGCGTCAGGGTCAGCGAGACCACCAGGGAGATCAGGATCGCCACCGCCAGGGTGATGGCGAACTCGCGGAACAGCCGGCCGACCACGTCGGCCATGAACAGCAGCGGGATCAGCACCGCGATCAGCGAGAAGGTCAGCGAGATCAGGGTGAAGCCGATCTGCCGGGCGCCCTTGAGTGCTGCCTGCAACGGCGTCTCGCCCTCCTCGATGTGCCGGGAGATGTTCTCGAGCATGACGATGGCATCGTCCACCACGAAGCCGGTGGCGATGGTCAGGGCCATCAGCGTGAGGTTGTTGATGGAGAAGCCGGCCAGGTACATCACGCCGAAGGTGCCGATCAGCGACAGCGGCACGGCGATCGACGGGATCAGGGTGGCACTGACCCGGCGCAGGAACACGAAGGTGACCATCACCACCAGCACGATGGCGATCAGCAGCTCGTGCTGCACGTCCCTGACCGCCGCCCGGATGGTCTGGGTGCGGTCGGTGAGCACCGACACGTCCAGGCCGGCGGGCAGGTTGTCGGTGATCGAGGGCAGCGTCTGCTTGATCAGGTCGACCACCTGAATGACGTTGGCCCCCGGCTGGCGCTGGATGTTCAACAGCACGGCCTGGTTCTGGTTGGCCCAGGCGGCGAGGCGTTCGTTCTCGGCGCCGTCGACGATCTCGGCCACGTCGCGCAGGCGCAGCGGCGCACCGTCCTTGTAGGTGAGGATGAGGTTGGCGTACTCCTCGGGCGAGCGCAGCTGGTCGTTGGCGTCGAGCATCGACACCCGGGTCGGGCCGTCGAAGTTGCCCTTGGGCTGGTTGACGTTGGAAGCGCCGATCAGCGTGCGCACGTCTTCCAGGTTGAGCCCGGCCGCGGCCAGGGCATCGACGTTGACCTTGATGCGCACGGCCTGGCGCTGGCCACCGGCGATGCTGACCATGCCCACGCCGCTGATCTGGGCGATCTTCTGCGCCACCCGGGTGTCGACCAGGTCGTTGAGCTTGGGCAGCGGCATGGTCTTGGACGAGATGGCCAGGGTCAGCACGGGCGTGTCGGCCGGGTTGACCTTGTTGTACACCGGCGGGGCCGGCAGGTCGCTGGGCAGCAGGTTGCTGGCGGCGTTGATCGCGGCCTGGACCTGCTGCTCGGCGACGTCCATGTTCATGTCGAGGTTGAAGCGCAGGGTCAACACCGAGGCGCCACCGGAACTGGTGGAGGCCATCTGGCTCAGCCCTGGCATCTGGCCGAACTGGCGCTCCAGCGGCGCGGTGACCGCACTGGTCATGACCTGCGGGCTGGCGCCGGGGTACAGGGTCATGACCCGGATGGTCGGGTAGTCGACCTGGGGCAGCGCCGACACCGGCAGCATGGAGTAGGCGATCAGGCCGGCCAGGACGATCGCCACCATGCTCAGCGTGGTGGCGACCGGG
This sequence comes from Pseudomonas entomophila, assembly GCF_013523165.1. Lineage (GTDB taxonomy): Bacteria > Pseudomonadota > Gammaproteobacteria > Pseudomonadales > Pseudomonadaceae > Aquipseudomonas > Aquipseudomonas entomophila_A. The sequence goes on along the minus strand of NZ_JAAMQI010000003.1, from coordinate 170,264 downwards.
CGAAGAATGAACAGCCGGGACAGGTTCATGCGCCCGCCTTGCCCGCTTCACCGGCCTCGGCTGCGCCCTTGGTCTCTTGGCCCTGCAGGTGCTGACCTGGCGTGGCCGGGACTTGCGCGCTGTCCTGGACCACCTCGACCTGGGTACCGTCGCGCAGGCGGTCGGTGCCTTCGAGCACCAGGCGGTCGCCGGCGGCCAGGCCTTCGAGGATCACGCTGCGTTCGCCGTCGCTGGGGCCGACCTTGACCGGCTGGATCTTGACCTTGTCCTGGGCGTCGATCACGTAGGCGAAGGTACCGTCGGTGCCGAACTGGATGGCCGCGGCAGGCGCGGTCACCACCTGGCGCAAGGTGTCGGCCAGCAGACGCACGTTGACAAACTGGTTGGGGAACAGCGCCTGGTCCTTGTTCTCGAAGCGTGCCTTGAACTTGAGCGTGCCGGTGGTGATGTCGATCTGGTTGTCGAGGCTGGCCAGGGTGCCGGTGGCCTGCAGGCGGGTGTCACCCCGGTCCCAGGCTTCGACCGACAGCGACGCGCCACTGCGGTAGCGTGCCAGCACGGTGGTCAGCTCGCTTTCCGGCAGGGTGAAGGCGACGTCGATCGGCTCGGTCTGGGTAATGACCACCAGTGCCGTCGTGTCGTTGGCAGCCACCAGGTTGCCCAGGTCCAGCTGACGCAGGCCGACGCGGCCGCTGATGGGCGCGCGGATCTGGGTGAATTCCAGGTTCAGGCGGGCGTCGTTCACCGCCGCCTGATTGGTCATGATGGTGCCGCGGTATTGCCCGACCAGCGCCTCGGCGGTGTCCAGCGTCTGCTTGGCGATGCTGTCTTCGGCGTACAGGCCCTTGTAGCGGGCGAAGTCGACCTGGGCGTTCTTCAGCTGGGCCTGGTTCTGGGCCAGCGTACCCTCGGCCTGCTGCAGGGCGATCCGGTAGGTGCGCGGATCGATTTCGGCCAGCAGATCGCCCGCCTTGACCTGCTGGCCTTCCTTGAAGTGCACCTTGACCAGCTCGCCGGAAACCCGGCTGCGCACGTTGACGGTGTTCAGGGCGGTCACGGTGCCGAGGGCCTTGTAGTACAGCGGGAAGTCGTTGACCGTGGCCGGCTCGACCCGCACCGGCACAGGGTCGGTCGACGCCCCGAACCCAGGCCGCCCGCCCTTGCCCGCGTCGGCAGCGGTGTCCTGGTGTGCCGTCGAGGCAGGCCACAGCCACCAGGCCAGTACGGCGACGAGCCCGAGGATCAGCAGGCCGAACAGCCAGCGGCGAGAGGTGCGGGGAGCAGAAGAATGCATGGGTTGAACGAACCTTGTTCGAGGGTGGCGACGTGAGGAGGGTGAACGATAAGCACTTGAACGTGTTTAGCAAAGGCCCTTTACGCGGGTTTTACCTTCATTGACAGGGTTCTGCGTGGCAGGCGACCGTGAGGAAACAGGACCTCGACCCTCGCAGGCGCAGCGTTCTGGCCAGTTGGGCAAGCCGTATGGGAGCCTTCAGGCCCTATCGCCAGTCAGCAGGCTGAGGCCAGGGAGTTGCTGGAACGGGAACTGGTGGGAGCAGGCTTGCCTGCGATAGGGCCTGGTCAGGCGCCGCCTGCAGCGCGGGCAAGCCCGCTCCCACAGGGTCCGCTCAGCAGGCTGAGGCCAGGCAGTTGCCTGGAATTAGGACCAGTGGGAGCTGGCTTGCCGGCGATAGGGCCTGGTCAGGCACAGCCTGCATCGCGGGCAAGCCCGCTCCCACAGGGTGCGGTCGTCAGGCTGAGGACAGGCAGTTGCCTGGAATAAGGACCCGTGGGGGCTGGCTTGCCAGCGATAGGGCCCGGTCAGGCGCCGCCTGCATTGCACGCAAGCCCGCCAGGCCCCAGGTCATGCTCACTTGAGGACGGCGAGGGCCTGCTCGTAGTTCGGCTCGTCGGCGACTTCGCCGACCAGTTCGCTGTGCAGGACCTTGTCGTGCTCGTCCAGCACCACCACCGCGCGGGCGGCCAGGCCGGCCAACGGACCGTCGGCGATGGCCACGCCGTAGGCCTCGAGGAACTCACGGCCACGCAGGGTGGACAGGTTCTTGACGTTTTCCAGGCCTTCGGCGCCGCAGAAGCGCGCCTGGGCGAACGGCAGGTCGGCCGAGATGCACAGCACCACGGTGTTGGCCAGGTCGTTGGCCTGGGCATTGAATTTACGCACGGAGGTCGCGCAGGTCGGGGTATCGACGCTCGGGAAGATGTTCAGCACCTTGCGCTTGCCGGCGAAGTCCTGCAGGGACTTGTCCGCCAGCCCTTCGCCGACCAGGGTGAACGCCGGGGCCTGGCTGCCGACCGCGGGCAGGCTGCCTGTGACCTGAACCGGGTTGCCTTTGAGAGTGACCTGAGCCATGAACGGGTTCCTTGTAGGGATGAAAGAGGATGACGAGTTAAGCATGAAGCCGCTCGAGTGCCTATGCCTTGGGCGGCAAAATGTCTGTAGGCGATGCCTGACGGTTGCGCGGGCATCACGCCCGGCAGCCATGCATCGATCACCGGCCGGGGCCACGAGAGGCCCCGGCCTGTCCGAACACTCAGTCGAACAACCCACCGATCACCGAATACAGCACCGACGACATCGCCACCAGGCCGACCACCACCACGAACGCATTGGACAACGCACCGCGGTACTTCTGCATGGCCGGTACGCGGCGGATGGCGTACATCGGCATGAGGAACAGGATGGCGGCGATCACCGGCCCGCCGAACGACTCGATCATCGTCAGGATGCTCGGGTTCAGGGTCGCGACGATCCAGCACACCACCAGCATGCCGATCGCCACCAGACGATCGAGCCCCTTGCCCTGCGGGCTGCGGCCGGTCTTGGCGATGATGCCCTTGAGGCCCTCGCTGGCACCGATGTAGTGGCCCAGGAACGACTTGGCGATGGCCACGAAGGCGATCAGCGGCGCGGCGAAGGCGATGCTGGGGTTGTCGAAGTGGTTGGCCAGGTAGGACAGGATCGACAGGTTCTGCGCCTTGGCGTCGGCCAGCTGGGCGCTGTCGAGCGTCAGCACGCAGCTGAAGACGAAGAACAGCACCATCGCCACCATCAGCAGGTGCGCGCGGGCCAGCACCTGACCGCTGCGCGCGTCGGCACGTTCGCCATGCAGGCGTTTCTGGTCGACGGCGAAGGCCGAGATGATCGGCGAATGGTTGAACGAGAACACCATCACCGGAATCGCCAGCCACAGGGTGTGCAGGAAGGCGCCGGCCGCTGGCACTTCGCGGGCCGTGTCGAGGATGCCGCCGTTCCAGTGCGGGATCAGGTAGAGCGCCAGCAGCGCCAGCGCCACGATGAAGGGGTAGACCAACAGGCTCATGACCTTGACCGTGGCCTGCTCGCCACAGCGCACGATCGCCAGCAGGGCCAGGATCAGCACGAATGACAACAGCACCCGTGGCGGCGGCGTCATGTGCAGCTGGTGCTCCATGAAGCTGGCGACGGTGTTGGTCAAGGCCACGCTGTAGATCAGCAGGATGGGGAAGATGGCGAAGAAGTACAGCACGGTGATCAGCGCACCGGCCCTGATGCCGAAATGCTCCTCGACCACCTGGGTGATGTCGCCGCCGTCGCGACCGGAGAGCACGAAGCGAGTCAGGCCGCGGTGGGCGTAGTACGTCATCGGGAAGGCCAGCACGGCCAGCACCAGCAGGGGCCAGAAGCCGCCCAGGCCGGCGTTGATCGGCAGGAACAGCGTGCCGGCGCCGATGGCCGTGCCGAACAGGCCGAGCATCCACGTGGTGTCTTGACGTAACCAGCTGCCTGCAGCAGCCGAGTCTGTTTCAAGGCGTGCTTCGACGCCGGGGGCCCGCTCGTTCATCCGGATGCAACTCCACTCGCACGATTGCAACAGGCTGAAGACGCCGCGACGCAGGCCACGCGCACCTCAGCCGAAAAGAGGGGCGCGATTGTGCGCTGGAACGCCTGCACTTGCAAAGCCAAACTGCCCGGCGTGCGACCGGCTGGACGCGGTGGGCCGTCAGGCCGGCCCGCCGCGTGGCGCCCCGTGGGGGGTCACTGCACCGCGGCGAAGGCCTCGGCCACGCGCTCCAGGTTGTCCGGGCGCAGGCCGGCCATGCAGACCCGACCACTGTCGATCAGGTACACCCCGAACTGGTCACGCAGACGGTGCACCTGCTCGACGCTGAAGCCGGTGTAGCTGAACATGCCGCGCTGGCGCAGGAGGAACTGGAAGTCCTGGCCGGGCAGTCGTCGGGCCAGGGCATCGACCAGTCCCTGGCGCATGTCGAGGATTCGCAGGCGCATGGCCTCGACCTCGTTCGCCCAGTCCTCGGCCAGCGCCGGATCGGCCAGCACCGTGGCGACCAGGTGCGCGCCGTGGCAAGGCGGGCTCGAGTAGTTGCGGCGCACCGTGGCCTTGAGCTGGCCGAGCACGCTGGCAGCGCTGTCGGCATCGTCGCTGACCACCGACAGCCCCCCTACCCGCTCGCCGTACAGGGAGAAGATCTTCGAGAACGAATTGCTCACCAGGCACGGCACCCCGGCTCGGGCCATCTCGCGGATGGCGTAGGCATCCTCGGCCAGGCCTTCGCCGAAGCCCTGGTAGGCGATGTCGAGGAAGGCGATCAGCTCGCGTGCCTTGACCACTTCGATCACCTGCTGCCATTGCGCCGAGTCCAGGTCCACGCCCGTCGGGTTGTGGCAGCATGGGTGCAGCAGCACGATGCTCTGGGCCGGCAGCTGACGCAGGGTCGCGAGCATCCCGTCGAAATCCAGGCCACGGGTGGCCGGATCGAAGTACGGGTAGGTGTTCACGGTGAACCCGGCGCCTTCGAAGATGGCACGGTGGTTGTCCCAGGTCGGGTTGCTGACCCAGACCTGCGCCTGCGGGAAGTAGCGCTTGAGGAAGTCCGCGCCGACCTTCAGCGCGCCCGAGCCACCGACGGTCTGCACGGTGGCGACCCGTCCGGCGCTGACCATCGGGTGCTCGGCGCCGAACAGCAGGGCCTGGATCGCGGTCCGGTAGCTGGCCAGACCTTCCATGGGCAGGTACAGCGACGCGCCATGGGCCTGACCGGCCAGGCGCCGCTCGGCCTCAGCCACCGCCGCCAGCTGCGGGACGGCGCCGTCGGCATCGTAGTACAGGCCGATGCTCAGGTTGACCTTGTCGGCGCGCGGGTCGGCCTTGAAGGTGTCCATCAGCGAGAGGATCGGGTCGCCGGCATAGGCATCGACATGTTTGAACACAGCGTGCAGCTCCTTGGGATCAGGATGGGTCGGGAAAGGCTGGGTGCAGGATACGCGTTGTCGCGCCATGGCGACATATCGACCGTGCATCGACGGCCTGCACGGTTGCACGGTCGCTGGCGTGGGCGCACGCAGCGCCTCGCCAGGTTCCTCAGGTGCCTGCGCCTCAGTCGCCGGTGGCCAGCGCCTGCAGTTCGGCAAGTTCGTGCCGGGTCAGGGCCACCCCCTCGCGTGCCGACACGGCCCGCTCGTGGTAGCGGCGCTCACCCGGCAGGCGCTCCAGCCCCACCGCACGCAGTTGCGCCACCAGCTCCCCGGCCCGTTCGGCGAACCGCTGGCCCTCGCTTCGGGTCGGGTCGATGACGATCAGGGCCTGCCCGGTCCACGGCGTCTTGGCCCCTGGGTGCGTGGACCAGTCGAACTCCCAGGAGAAATGCCCGCCGGTCAGCGCGGCCGCCAGCAGCTCGACCATCATCGACAGGGCCGAGCCCTTGTGCCCGCCGAACGCCAGCAGCGCCCCCCCGTCGAGGATCGCCTGGGGGTCGCAGGTCGGCTGCCCGGCGGCATCCACGCCGACGCCTGGCGGCAGGCGGCGACCCTCGCGCGCGGCGATCTGGACGTCGCCGTGGGCCATGGCGCTGGTGGCCATGTCGAAGACCAAGGGGTCGTGGCCAGCGCAGGGCGCGGCGAAAGCGATGGGGTTGGTGCCGAACAAGGGTCGTCGGGCACCGTGGGGCACCACGCACGTCATGCTGTTGACCACGGTCAGTGCCACCAGCCCGACGTCGGCGAAGGGCTCGACATCCGGCCAGAGGGCGCCGAAGTGGTGCGAATTGTGGATGGCCAGGGCGGCGATGCCGGCGCTGCGTGCCTTGTCCATCAGGGCCGTCCGTGCAGCGGCCAGGGCCGGCTGGGCGAAGCCACCGGCCGCGTCGACCTTGAGCAGGCCGGTGGCCACGTCCGACACCACCGGCTGCGCCTTGCCGTCGACCCAGCCGCTGGCCAGCGTCGAGACATAGCCTGGCACGCGAAACACGCCATGGCTGTGGGCGCCATCGCGCTGCGCGGCGGCGCAGTTGTCCGCCAGTACGGCGGCCACCGGGGCACTGCATCCGTGTCGCACCAGCAGGCGGGTCAGCAGCGCGACGAGGTCGGCGTGTGGGAGGCGGACGGTGTCTGAAGGGTTCACAGGCAGGGCAACTCCGTGTCGGGACGCCTAGGCGGCGCGGGTCTCTGCACTGTCGGACGATTCGGCTGGCCTTGTCAAAGGTCGTACGCGACTGCACACCAAGACGCTGGCAAGGGCTGTGATCATTGCAGCGACGCAAACCACCGATTGCACCGTCAACCGATGCGACCGCGCACCCCTCGCAAGGCCTTGATGCCAAAGGCCCGGCGCCCGAATGCGCGGCCTGGGCGCCGTCCGCACCGCGCTTTTACCCGTTTGACATCTCGAACGGCTCTGGCAAGCTGACCGTGAGTCCCGACCGGTCCATCGCCGCACCTGCGGCCAGCCGGCAGTGCTCGGGACTTCAGGCACGGCACACGCGTCTCGCCGGCCTGCACGACAACGGCAGGGCATTTCCCTGTCCCAAGGTGACTTATGTCCAACAGCAACATTGGCGAGAAGACTCAACCCCTGCGCAAACCGGTCGTGTTGATGACCATGGGCACGCAGGAGCGCAAAGGCCATGACTATCAGGTCATGACGCACAAGTACATCACCCCCCTGGTCGACTTCGCCGGCTGCGTGCCGGTGCTGGTGCCGACCTGCTGCGGCACCGACGACCTGGAGGCCTACCTCGACATGGCCGATGGCGTCTACCTGACGGGCGCAGGCAGCAACATCGACCCGGCGCTCTATGGCCAGGCGAACGAAACCCCCGGCAAGACCCAGGACAAGCAGCGCGACCTGTTCGACATCCCGCTGGTGCAGCTGGCCATCGCCCGCGGCCTGCCGATCTTCGGCGTGTGCCGAGGCATGCAGGAAATCAACGTGGCCCTGGGCGGCGATATCTACCAGAAGGTCTATGCCGAGCCGGGCTTCAACGACCACCGCGAGAACCCGGACGACCCGGTCGACGTACAGTACCAGGCGGTCCATGACGTCACGGTCGAGGCCGGCAGCTGGTTGCAGGCCACGCTGGGCTGCGACACGATCCGCGTCAACTCCTTGCACGGCCAGGGCTTGCGCACCCTGGGCGACGGGCTGCAGGCGATCGCCTGGGCACCGGATGGCCTGGTCGAGGCCGTGCACGGCCCGGCGATCTCGCCCTTCCTGTTCGCCGTGCAATGGCACCCGGAATGGAAGGCGGCGAGCAACCCGGACTCGATCCGGTTGTTCCAGGCCTTCGGCGAAGCGTGCCGGACGCAGGCACGCAAGCGTCAGACCGCGCCGCGGCAGGCCATGGCCTGAGCGACGGGCGTGAAGCCATGAGGCGATCCTGATCCAGAAGGCCTGATACGCCTCTAGATGTGATTGCTCGAACGCCCCGATCACCTGTGTGATCGGGGCGTTTTGCGTTTGCAGGCTGTTTGCCAGGGCATTGGCGTGTGGATGGAAATCGCGGGGGAATGCGTTATCACATCGCGAGCAAGCCTGCTCCCAATATGGGAGGCGCACCCGCTATGAGGGGTTTTTTCTGGGAGGGGTGAGCTTGGAGGGGTCGAGTTGCTGATTTTACGGCCCCTGCGGGCCCACATCACACTTGGCAGAAACCATAGAATCTCACAGGGGATCGCGATTGCCTGTACCACTGCGGCGGGAGCCAGTTCAAATCAGCATTGCGGTCCATTTGGGGAGCGGGCTTGCCTGCGATGCAGGCGGTGATGGCAGGCATCTGGACCTGGCCCTGCATGTCCTTTGTATCGGTCCGGACATGATCGACAAACCCACGCTTACCCGTCCGAGTTGTCGTACCTCTTACAGTCGTTTTGATTTCCCAGGCCCCTGTGGAAGCTGGCTTGCCCGCGCTGACGATAGCGCAGGCACCTTGCCTGAAGCCTCCAAACCAAGCTCGGATCAGACTCGACCACCAGCCCAGGCGCCTCAATACTGCCCTTTCTCAACCCGAAGACCTGCTGCCCTTCGCAAAAAATGTTGGCAACCCCTCTAGGCATCCATGCAGTTGTACGATAACTTACCTCAAGCGCCACAATGACAATCAACCGCGCCACAGGATGCCTCCCCCATGACGCCAACCGAACTGCACTCCATCCTTTCCCACGGCCTGCTGTCCTTCCCGTTGACCGACTTCGACGCAGCCGGTGACTTCCACGCCGAAGGCTATCGCAAGCGCCTCGAATGGCTCTCCCCCTACGGCGCCACGGCGCTGTTCGCAGCCGGGGGCACGGGCGAGTTCTTCTCGCTCGCGGCCAGCGAATACAGCCAGGTGATCAAGACCGCGGTCGATACCTGTGCCGGCACGGTGCCGATTCTGGCCGGGGTGGGTGGCGCGACGCGTCAGGCCATCGAATACGCCCGCGAAGCTCAACGCCTGGGGGCCAAGGGTCTGCTGCTGCTGCCGCACTACCTGACCGAAGCCAGCCAGGACGGTGTGGCCGCCCATGTCGAGGCGGTCTGCAAGGCCGTCGACATCGGTGTGGTGGTGTACAACCGCAACGTCTGCCGCCTCAACGCCGACCACCTCGAGCGCCTGGCCGAACGCTGCCCGAACCTGATCGGCTACAAGGACGGGCTGGGTGACATCGAGCTGATGGTGTCCATCCGCCGTCGCCTGGGCGAGCGCTTCAGCTACCTGGGCGGGCTGCCGACTGCCGAAGTCTATGCCGCGGCGTACAAGGCCCTGGGCGTGCCGGTCTATTCCTCGGCCGTGTTCAACTTCGTGCCCCGGACCGCGATGGACTTCTATACCGCCATCGCCCACGACGACCACGCGACCGTGAACCGCCTGATCGACACGTTCTTCCTGCCTTACCTGGACATTCGCAACCGCAAGGCCGGCTATGCCGTGAGCATCGTCAAGGCCGGCGCGCGCATCGCCGGTCACGACGCAGGCCCGGTGCGCACGCCGCTGACCGAGCTGACCCAGGACGAATACGCACAGCTCGCGGCCCTGATGGACACGCTCGGGCCACAATAGGCACCCTGGCCCGGCGGCCTGCCCTGCCGCCCTCGAGCGGGCCCGTGCCCGCTCACCCGACATGATCGACCCCGCATAACAATAACGAGTGGGAGTACTTTCGCATGCAAGCGCCCAAGAAGACGCATGTGCGTTACCTGATTCTGTTGATGCTGTTCCTGGTGACCACCATCAACTACGCCGATCGAGCGACCATTTCGATCGCTGGCTCCGCCCTGCAAAAAGACCTTGGCATCGATGCCATCACCCTGGGCTACATCTTCTCGGCCTTCGGCTGGGCCTACGTGCTCGGGCAGATCCCCGGGGGCTGGCTGCTCGACCGCTTCGGTTCGAAGAAGGTCTACGCCCTGAGCATCTTCACCTGGTCGCTGTTCACCGTGCTGCAAGGCTTCGTCGGCTACCTGCCGCTGGCCAACGCCATCGTCGCGCTGTTCATGCTGCGCTTTCTGGTGGGCTTCGCCGAAGCGCCCTCCTTCCCCGGCAACGCCCGCATCGTGGCGGCCTGGTTCCCCACGGCCGAACGTGGCACCGCCTCGGCGATCTTCAACTCGGCCCAGTACTTCGCCACCGTGCTGTTCGCCCCGCTGATGGGCTGGATCGTCCACTCGTGGGGCTGGGAGCACGTGTTCGTCGTCATGGGCGCCCTGGGCATCGTGTTCTCGCTGGTGTGGCTCAAGCTGATCCACAACCCCAAGGAACACCCGATGATCAGCGCTGGCGAGCTGGAGCACATCGAGCGCAACGGCGGCCTGGTGGACATGGACAAGCCCCGCGCGGCCGGCAATGGCGGGCCCAAATGGGGCTACATCCGCCAGTTGCTCACCAGCCGCATGATGCTCGGCATCTACCTGGGTCAGTACTGCATCAACGCCATCACCTACTTCTTCCTGACCTGGTTCCCGGTGTACCTGGTGCAGGACCGCGGCATGTCGATCCTCAAGGCCGGCTTCATCGCCTCGCTGCCGGCGATCTGCGGCTTCATCGGCGGCGTGCTCGGCGGCGTGATCTCCGACCATCTGCTGCGACGCGGCCACTCGTTGACCTTCGCCCGCAAGGCACCGATCGTGATCGGGCTGCTGCTGTCGACCACCATGGTCATCTGCAACTACGTCGACGCCGAGTGGATGGTGGTGGCGATCATGGCCTTGGCTTTCTTCGGCAAAGGGCTGGGCGCGCTGGGCTGGGCCGTGGTCTCGGACACCTCGCCCAAGCAGATCGCCGGGCTGTCCGGAGGCATGTTCAACACCTTCGGCAACATCGCCTCGATCACCACGCCGATCATCATCGGCTACATCATCAGCGCCACCGGTTCGTTCAAGTGGGCGCTGGTGTACGTGGGGGCCAACGCCCTGGTGGCGGTGTTCAGCTACCTGGTGATCGTCGGCCCGATCAAGCGCATCGAATTGCGCGACCTGCCGCGTGAAGACGCACCGGCCCGGCCGCCGGCCGGCGACCTGGCCGACGCGCGCCGTTGACCCCACGCCGGTGACCTGCAGACCAGGTCACCGGCCGACGATACACGCCTGAGAGCACCGTGAGAGGGGCCTTGTCATGCAACTGATCGAAACATCCGAATCGCCTCGCCACGTCCGCCTGCACCCCGACGACAACGTGGTGGTGGTGGTCAACGAGGGCGGCCTGGGCGAAGGTGCCCGCTTCGCCGACGGCCTGACCCTGGTCGAGGCCGTGCCGCAAAGCCACAAGGTGGCCATCGTCGCCATCGCCAAGGGCATGCCGGTGCGCCGGTACGGGCAGATCATCGGCTACGCCGTCGAGGACCTGCGCCAGGGCAGCTGGGTGCGCGAAGGCCAACTCGACATGCCCGACGCACCGTCCCTGGACAGCCTGCCGCGGTGCGACGCCGTTCCGCCGCCCGCACCTGCGCTGGAAGGCTACACCTTCGAAGGCTACCGCAACGCCGACGGCACGGTCGGCACCCGCAACCTGCTCGGCATCACCACCACCGTGCAATGCGTGACCGGCGTGCTCGAGCACGCAGTCAAGCGCATTCGCCAGGAGCTGCTGCCGCGCTACCCTCACGTGGACGACGTGGTGGCGCTGACCCACAGCTACGGCTGTGGCGTGGCGATCAACGCCCGCGATGCCTACATCCCGATCCGTACCGTGCGCAACCTGGCGCGCAACCCCAACCTCGGTGGCGAGGCGTTGGTGATCGGCCTGGGCTGCGAGAAGCTTCAGGCCGAGCAGGTGATGCATGCCGGCGATCCGTCGGTGGACCTCAGCGAACCCTGGCTGTACAAGCTGCAGGACGCCAGCCTGGGCTTCACCGAGATGATCGAGCAGATCATGGCCCTGGCCGAGACGCGGCTGCGCAAGCTCGACCTGCGTCGGCGCGAGACGGTGCCGGCCAGCGAACTGATCCTGGGCATGCAGTGCGGCGGCAGCGACGCGTTCTCCGGGATCACCGCCAACCCCGCCCTGGGCTTCGCCGCCGACCTGCTGGTGCGTGCCGGGGCCACGGTGATGTTCTCCGAGGTCACCGAAGTGCGCGATGCGATCTACATGCTCACCTCGCGTGCCGAGACGCCCGCGGTGGCCGAAGCGCTGGTGCAGGAGATGGACTGGTACGACCAGTACCTGCAACGCGGCGCCGCCGACCGCAGCGCCAACACCACGCCCGGCAACAAGAAAGGCGGGCTGTCGAACATCGTCGAGAAGTCCCTGGGCTCGATCGTCAAGTCCGGCAGCGGCGCCATCCAGGGCGTGCTGGGGCCTGGCGAGCGCGCCGCGCGCAAGGGCCTGCTGTTCTGCGCCACCCCGGCCAGCGATTTCATCTGCGGCACGTTGCAACTGGCCGCGGGCATGAACCTGCACGTGTTCACCACCGGGCGCGGCACCCCCTACGGGCTGGCCATGGCCCCGGTGATCAAGGTCTGCACCCGCACCGAACTGGCCCAGCGCTGGCCCGACCTGATCGATATCGATGCAGGACGCATCGCCACCGGCCAGGCAAGCATCGAGACCCTGGGCTGGGAGCTGTTCCACTACTACCTGGACGTCGCCAGCGGGCGTCAGCAGACCTGGGCCGAGCGGCACCGCCTGCATAACGACATCACCCTCTTCAACCCTGCTCCGGTGACCTGACTCAGGCTCGCCCCCTCACTTCGAAGGAGTTTCCATGCACGAGATCCTTGGCCACAACTTCATCGCCGGTCAGCGCAGCGCCGCTGGCGAGCAACGCCTTCACAGCCTCGACGCCAGCACCGGCGAGGCCTTGCCCTTCACCTTCAGTCAGGCGACCGAGGCCGAAGTCGATCAGGCCGCGCGCGCTGCTGCCGATGCCTTCGCCGCCTTCCGTCAACTGCCGCCCGCGCGTCGGGCCGAGTTCCTCGAGGCCATCGCCGCTGAACTGGATGCGCTGGACGAAGCGTTCGTCGCCATCGTCTGCCGTGAAACCGCCCTGCCAGCCGCCCGCATCCAGGGCGAGCGTGGCCGGACCAGCGGGCAGATGCGCCTGTTCGCCCAGGTCCTGCGCCGTGGCGACTTCCTGGGCGCACGGATCGACCTTGCGCTGCCGGACCGCCAGCCCCTGCCGCGTCCCGACATTCGACAGATGCGCATCGGTGTCGGCCCGGTCGCCGTGTTCGGTGCCAGCAACTTCCCGCTGGCCTTCTCCACCGCCGGTGGCGATACCGCCGCCGCATTGGCCGCCGGCTGCCCGGTGGTGTTCAAGGCCCACAGCGGACACATGGCGACCGCCGACCTGGTCGGCTGCGCCATCCAGCGCGCGGCCGAGCGTACCGGCATGCCCGCCGGGGTCTTCAACATGGTCTATGGCCATCGCGTCGGCGAATGGCTGGTCAAGCATCCGGCCATCCAGGCCGTGGGCTTTACCGGCTCGCTCAAGGGGGGCGACGCCTTGTGCCGCCTGGCGGCCGAGCGCCCGCAGCCGATCCCGGTGTTCGCCGAGATGTCCAGCATCAACCCGGTGATCATCCTGCCGAGTGCACTGGCCAAGCGCGGCGCGGCCATCGCTCGCGAGCTGGCCGGTTCGGTCACCCTGGGGGCTGGTCAGTTCTGCACCAACCCCGGCCTGGTGCTCGGGGTGCGGGGGCCTGCGTTCGAACAGTTGCTGGCCGACCTGGGCGATCACCTGGGGCAGCAGCCGCCGCAGACACTGCTCAACCAAGGGGGGCTGGACAGTTATGCCCGCGGTCTGCAGCACCTGGATGCCCATGCCGGCATCGAACGCCTGGCCGGCCAGCCCCAGGAAGGCCAGCAGGCCCAGGCCCGCTTGTACAAGGCCCAGGCCGACCTGCTGGTGAACAGCGACGCCCTGCTGCAGGAAGAGGTCTTCGGCCCGGCCACCGTCGCGGTGGAGGTGGTGGACGACGCGCAGCTCAAGGCCGCGCTGCAAGGCTTGCGCGGTCAGCTGACCGCCACCCTGATCGGCGAGCCGGACGATCTGGAAGCCTACGCCTGGCTGGTGCCGATCCTCGAAGAAAAGGTCGGTCGGATCCTGCTCAACGGTTACCCCACCGGGGTCGAGGTCTGCGACGCCATGGTTCACGGCGGGCCTTACCCAGCCACCTCGGACGCCCGCGGCACCTCGGTCGGCACCCTGGCCATCGACCGCTTCCTGCGCCCGGTATGCTACCAGAACTACCCGCAGTCGCTGCTGCCGGCCGCGTTGCAGGACGCCAACCCGCTCGGGCTGCGGCGGCTGGTGAACGGTGCCTGGGAGGGGTAAGGCTGGAGAGCTGCAAGCTGCAAGCTGCAAGCGGAGTGTGTCGAGGGCTCAGGCGATATCGATCTTTAGCTCGCGCTGCGCTCCGGCAACACGGTCTGCTTGTGCTTGTGGCGCGTAGCGTGTGACTCGCGGCCCGTGGCGCGCCGCCGGGGAACCGGGCAGTGATGGCAATGTCCCATGACCGTTCCACTCCCTCACTCAAGGACCCTACCGACATGAACGTCTCATTCCGCCCGCAGTGGTTGCTCGCCCTCGCCCTTCCCCTGGCCCTGGCTGCCTGTGGCGACAAGGAACCTGAGCAGCGTGCGGCTTTCAGCCAGTTCCTGCAGACTCGGATCATCGACAAGCCGGGCGTGCGGGTGCCGCAGCTGACACCGGAAGAATCCAAGGCCTTCGGCGACTACACCAGCCACTATGCCGTGATCACCGACTTCAATGGCAGCATGGATGCCTCGATCAAGCCGATGAAGGGCCTGGTGGAGAAAGGCGCCGTGCGCTCGATCAACGACGTGATCGCACGACGCGCCGACATCGAAAGCGCCAAGACGGGGCTGCACGACATGGGCACCGCGCTCAAGGCGGAGCAGGCCAAGGCCGATGCGGCGCATGCGGCGCTGAAGCAGCCGGACGACCTCAAGCCGGTGTACGACAAGGCCTACGAAAAGACCGTGACCTTGCCTTCCACGACCTTCCTGGGCGTGCTGCCGAACCTGGAAGCGACCCTGGACAGCAGCCTGAAGGTGGCCGACTACGTCAGCGCCCACAAGGACCAGATCGAGGTCAATGGCGCCATCGTGCGCGTCGCCGACCCCAAGGTTCAGGCGGAACTGAACGGCCTGCTGGGCGAGCTCAATGCCCAGGCCAAGACCGTGCAAGAGGCGCAGGGTCGGGTTCAGCAGGTACTGCTGGGACGCTGATCGCGTGTAGGGCATGAGCCGGGCAGGTGTATCGCCGGCTCGAGCAGACAAGGCAGCTCCGGGTGGGCTGCCTTTTTCATGGATGATTGGCAGCTGTGCCGCTGATTGATTTCTGGGGCCGCTTTGCGGCCCATCGCGGCCGGTCCGGCGCCCCGGCGGGGGCCGCTCCTACACCCGTAGCCCCACTGCGGGGTTGCAAGCTATCGCGGTCACCCGTGGGAGCGGCCCCTACCGGGGCGCCGGACCGGCCGCGATGGAGCCTGCAAGGCCCACAAAGATCTTCAAGCCATTTCCTTTTAAATCAATAAGATAATTGATTATTTTGAGATCGGACTGTTCATGACGAGACGGTGACGGACCGGGCGTTATCGCGGGCAAGCCCGCTCCCACGGGGTCATGAGCTGTCTTTACTCATGCGCCTGACGACTGCTGCGCCTGCTGATGCGCATGGCGCAAGCGTTCGCGGCTGTTGCACAGGTGCATGCGCATGGCCAGCTTGGCGCTTTCAGGGTCGCGGCGGACGATGGCCTCGAAGATGGCTTCATGCTCGTAACGCAGGCGGCTGAGGTAGTGCGCCTGGTCGTCCTGGGCCAGGCTCGCCGAGTTCAGGCGGGTACGCGGGATGATGCTGGTGCCCAGGTGGCCGAGGATGTCGGCGAAGTAATGGTTGCCGCTGGCCTGGGCGATCTGCAGGTGGAACTGGAAATCCGCCGCCACGGCATCGGAGGCCTTCGCCGCGCCCAGGTTGATCTCGTCCAGAGCCGCGCGCATGGCCGCCAGGTGCGTCTCGTCACGGCGTTCGGCCGCCAGGCCCGCGGACTCGATCTCCAATGCAATGCGCAGCTCGAGCACCGCCAGCACGTCACGCAGGGTCACCACCGTGGCCGGATCGATACGAAAGCCGTTGCTCGGCGGCGTATCCAGCACGAAGGTGCCGATGCCATGGCGCGTCTCGACCTGGCCGGCTGCCTGCAACCGGGAGATGGCCTCGCGCACCACCGTGCGGCTGACCCCTTCCTCGACCATGATCTGCGATTCGGTGGGCAGCTTGTCGCCGCGCTTGAGCTGGCCACTGCGAATGCGCTCGGTCAGCACCGTGACCAATTCCTGCGCCAGACTGCGAGGCTTGCGCCGGGCCCGTGGCTGTACCTGCTGCTCTGTCATGCCCTGTACGTTTCGTGTGAGGAAGCCAGTGCGCATGATACCTCATGCAGTTGTACGATCACACCGACCCGTGAGAAGCCGTTCCACGGCACGCGCACGCCGAGGCAGGCCAGGCGGTACGTCATCCGCTCGTCCATTGGCGGCATTTTACTGGCCCCTACCCCTTCGAAAGCACGGCAGACTTCGCGTCTTTTCAATGGGTTAGGACAACCTCATGATGTCATTTCCACGCGTTCTGGCCGGGTGCCTGTTCATGGCGGCCGCCTGTTCAGCACAGGCCAGGGGGCTCACTGCCAGCGACCGCCATGTCTGTGAATGGGGCGCGCGTATCGCAGCCGAGGCCCAGCAGTCCAAACTGTCCGGCGTCAGCTTGTATGCCGTACGCAAGCGCCTGCAGACCCGCCGATTCCCCAAACCGTGGATGCGCATGACAGCGTTCGGCATCACCGAACAGACCTACACCAGCGCGTCGCGCCTCACGCCCATGGCGATTCGCCAGACGTATCATGAGCAATGTTTGGCCCATGCGGTGGCCGCACACCAGGCGCGTCGATAGCGTACTTGAGAACTTACATTAGGTTTTTGAAGAAAACATTCTTAAATCAACTTTTTAATTACTATTCTTAACCTTATTTATAGATTAGAACATTCTCGTCTTGTGCGCAGTCACGCGCCTGCGCTGCACAAATCTTCCAGCATCCACGCCTACGCTGTCGTACAGTTCAAGGCCTCCCCTCGTCACGGGCCGCCCATGGACAACTGGATCGACCTGGCCGTGCACGCCGACACCGGCATCGAATCGGTGCGCGCGCATTTCAAAGGCCATGCCTACGAGCCGCACTGGCACGACAGCTTCCTGATCGGCTTCACCGAGCAGGGCGTGCAGCAGTTCCACTGTCGACGCCTGCGGCACCACAGTACGCCGGGGCAGGTGTTCCTGCTCGAGCCCGGCGAGCTGCACGATGGGCATGCGCCGACCGAGGACGGGTTCACCTATTCGACGCTCTACCTGCGGCCCGACTGGCTCGAGAAGGCCTTGGGTGCGCTGTTCGAACAGGCCCCTGCCCAGTGCCTGCCCGGGTTCGCCGACACGCTGAGCCAGGACCCTGCCCTGGCCCGATCGATCGCGCGGGCGTTCCAGGCCGTGCACGCCGGCTCGCTGCGCATGGCCCAGGACGTGGCGCTGGATGACCTGCTCGCTCACCTGACACGCCATGTGCACTGGCGACGCCTGGTGAACCCCGACCCGCGCCTGCCCGGCGTGGCACGCCGCGCACAGGAAGTGATCCATGCCTGCTTCGCCCAGGACGTGAGCCTCGACAGCCTGGCCGAGGCATGCCAGGTGGATCGCTTCAGGCTGACCCGGGCGTTTCGCAGCGCGTTCGGCCTGCCCCCCCATGCCTACCTGGTGCAAGTCCGCCTGGCCAAGGCCCGTCACCTGCTGGCCCGTGGCGACACGCCGGCCCAGGTGGCCAGCGCCGTGGGCTTCGCTGATCAGAGCCACCTGGGCCGCTGGTTCCAGCGGGCGTATCGCCTGACGCCGGCGGACTACCGACGACGCTGCTCAAACCTTCCAGACCGCTAGCCAGACGTGCGGCACCCTGGTGGCTCGATGTCCAGGAGCCCTTGTCATGTCCGCCGTCACGTTGTCGTTTCTGTCGTTCGCCCTCGTCGCCAGCCTCAGCCCTGGCCCCAGCAACGTGCTGATCCTGGCCGAAGGCGCTCGGGTCGGCACGCGCCGTACCCTGCCGCTGGTACTGGCCGCCTGCGTGTCGGCCGCCGCCGTGGTGCTGGTGGTCGGCCTGGGCCTGGGTGCCATCCTGGTGCGCCACCCGCTGATCGAGCAGGCGATGGCCTGGTTCGGGGTCGCCTGGCTGAGCCTGATGGCGTGGCGGATGCTGCGCGCCGCCGGGCAGCCGCTGCAGACCGACGCCGTGCCACGCCACGGCCTGGCGAGCCTGGCTGCGCTGCAGGTGATCAACCCGAAGGTCTGGGTGATGGCGATGGCCGTGATCGGGGTCTTCGCCCTGCCCTCTGGCCAGGACCCGACCGTCACGGTCGCCTGGCTCTCTGCCGCCTTCCTGCTGGTCGCCGTGCCCTGCATGACCCTGTGGGCGGTGCTGGGCGCCGCGAGCGCGTCCTGGCTGAGCAGCCCACGGGCGCTCAAACGCCTCAACCAGGCGCTGGCGATCCTGCTGCTGGCATCGGCGTGGTCCGCGCTGTGGCTGTGACCTGCCGTGGACCGCGCCCGTTCGCCGTCAGCGCCCCCCCGAAGGACCTGACAAGGCCTGGGCGAAACGCCGTGTGTTCAGCGCGGCCAGTACCAGGCCGACCAGGGCCACGCTGCCGCCGACCAGGCCGATGTTCGCCACGCCCACCTGCGAGCTGACGATGCTGCCGAGCAGCGCGCCGCCACCGATGCCGATGTTGTAGATGCCCGAGAACAGGGCCATGGCCACGTCGGTGGCGTCCGAGGCGAGCTTCAGGGTGCGTGACTGCAAGGACAGACTGAAGCTGAGGATGGAAATGCCCCAGCACATGCTCAGCCCGGCGAACACCGGGAAGTGGCTGGAGAGTGGCAGCAACAGCAGCAGGCAGGCGGCCAGCACCCCGATCGACCCCAGCAGCAGGCCATGGGGGAACCGTTCGCTGTAACGGCTGAACAGCACCGACCCCAGCACGCCCGCCCCGCCGAACAACAGCAACAGGACGGTCGTCTGCTGGCCGCTGATCTGCGCCACGTGCAGGGCGAACGGTTCGATGTAGCTGTAGGCGGTGAACTGCGCGGTGATCACCAGGGTGACCAGCAGGTAGACGACCACCAGCGCCGGGCGCTTGAACAGCACCGGCAGGCTGCGCAGCGACCCGGAGTTCTGGCTGGGCAGCAGGGGCAGCGACTTCATCAGGCACAGCAGTGTCGCCAGCGCCACGCCGCCAATGCACAGGAACGTCACCCGCCAGCCCAGGCTCTCGCCCACCACCCGGCCCAGCGGAATGCCCAGGACCATGGCCAGCGTGGTGCCGGTGGCCAACAGCCCCAGCGCCTTGGCCTGTTGCCCCGGTGGCGCCACGCGCACCGCCAGCGACGCGGTGATCGACCAGAAGATCGCGTGCGCCAGGGCGATGCCGATCCGGCTCACCAGCAGCATGGCAAAGCTTTGCGCCATCCAGGACAGCAGGTGGCTGACGATGAACACCGCGAAGACCACGGTCAGCAACCGGCGGCGTTCGACGTTGCGCGTCAGCAGCATCATCGGCAACGACGCCAGTGCCACGACCCAGGCATAGATGGTCAGCATCAGGCCGACCTGCGCAGGGGTCATGGCGAAGCTGCGCCCGATGTCGCTCAGCAGCGCCACCGGGACGAACTCGGTGGTGTTGAAGATGAACGCCGCCAGCGCCAGGGCGATGACGCTCAGCCAGCTACCGCCAGCGTTGGGAGAGGGGGTGGACGTGTGCATGGGCAGGGTGCGGACTCCGAAAGCGCAACGACCCGCCGGCGCCTGGACGAAGGTCGACCAGACGCGGGCAGGTTGTTGTTGGAATGGGAAGTGCGGCCATGGTACGGGCTGCATGTGGCAGGCGGCAAGCGTTGAGGGAGGTGATGGCCGCGCGGCAGGCCATTGCGGTCTCCCTGTGAGAGATTCCATGGGTTCTGCCGAGCGCGAATGCGGGCGCTGCGGCAGATGCTATGGATTCTGCCAAGCGAGACTGTGGGCCCTGCAGGCCCAATCGCGGCCGGCCCGGCGCCCCGGCAGGGGCCGCTCACCCGTAGCCCCACCGCGGCATGGCAGGCCATCGCGGTCACCTGTGTGGGCCCCCGTGCCGCAATCGGGCCTGAAAGGCCCGTATGTCGCAGCCCACCGCGCGGTTGCGCCTGCTACGCCCTCACTCCGCCTTCAAAGTCGCCATGTCGATCACGAACCGGTACTTCACATCCCCTGCGATCATCCGCTCGTAGGCCTCGTTGATGTGGCGGATGTCCAGCATCTCGATGTCGCAGGTGATCTGGTGCTCGGCGCAGAAGTCCAGCACTTCCTGGGTCTCGGCGATACCGCCGATGAGCGAGCCGGCCAGGACACGACGCTTCATGACCAGGTTGGCCGCATGCACCGGCGGGTCGATGGGTTCGATCAGACCGACCAGGATGTGCACGCCACCGAAGGTCAGGGTCTCGAGGTAGGGGTTGATGTCATGCTGCACCGGGATGGTGTCGAGCAGGAAATCGAAGCGCCCCGCCGCCGCGCGCATCTGCTCGGCATCGGTGGAGACGATCACGTGATCGGCGCCCTGGCGACGGGCTTCCTCGGCCTTGGCCGTCGAACGAGTGAACAGGGTGACTTCCGCGCCCAGCGCCTTGGCCAACTTGATCCCCATGTGGCCCAGGCCACCCATGCCCAGCACGCCCACCTTGTGGCCAGGGCCGACACCGTGGTGCTTGAGCGGCGAGTAGGTGGTGATGCCGGCGCACAGGATCGGCGCTGCGCTGGCCGGATCCAGGCTGGCAGGAATGCGCACGACGAAGTGTTCGCTGACCACGATGCTGTCGGAGTAGCCGCCCATGGTGTTGCTGCCATCGACCCGGTCAGGGGTGGCGTAGGTCATGGTCGGACCTTCCAGGCAATACTGTTCCTCGCTCGCCTGACAGGCCGGGCACTGGCGGCAGGAGTCGACCATGCAGCCGACGCCGACCAGGTCGCCGACCTTGTGCTGAGTGACCTTGTCACCAATGGCGGTCACACGACCGACGATCTCGTGACCCGGCATCAGCGGATACACGGCGATGCCCCACTCGTTGCGTGCCTGGTGGATGTCAGAGTGGCAGACGCCGCAGTACAGGATCTCGATCGCCACGTCGTCCGGGCGCGGGCTGCGGCGCTCGAAGGTCATGGGTGCCAGCGGGCTCTTGGATGTCTGGGCGGCATAGCCGATTGCGGTGTACATGCGATGGACCTCTCGATGAAACGGTTAAGTGACGACAGTGTGCAGCGGCAACGCGCGCATGCCCACCGCAGATCCTCCGGCACTCGTGCCTGATTCTCCGGACCTTCACGAGACAGCTGCCAACCTCCGTTGGTTCTGCGAAGATAGGCATGTCCAATCCTCTTTTCGGTTCACCCATGCAGCTGACCCGTCACCTCGACGCCAACACGTCGCTCTGTGCGCTGATCGAAGCGCTGGCCGTGCGTCCCGGCTTCGTTCCCACCGCCCTGCCCCAGGTCAAGGTCCTGAGCTGGGACCACTACGTGGCCAGCAGCCCGCAGATCTACGAACCCAGCCTGATGATCCTCGCCCAGGGCAGCAAGCTGGCGCGCCTGGGCCCACGCACCTTGGAATACGGCGCTGGCCATTACCTGGTGCAAGCCCTGTCGGTGCCCTTCATGTGCGAGACCTTCGCCACCGGTGAGGCGCCCCTGCTGGGGGTGGCGGTCGACATCGACCGGGCCATGCTCGGGGAACTGGTGCAGAGCATGGGCCCGCTGCTCGACGGACCGGTGCAGGCGCAGACGCCCCAGTCGATGACCTCGGCCGCGCTCGATGCGCCGATGCGCGACAGCGTCGAGCGGTTGCTGCGCTGCCTGCAGGACCCGGTGGATGCGCGCGTACTGGGGCCGGCCCGGGTGCGCGAGGTGCTGTACACGGCGCTGCGCGGGCCACAGGCCGGGGTCCTGCGCGCGCTGGTCGAGCAGCAAGGGCATTTCGCACGCATCGGCACCGCGCTGAGCTACCTGCGCGAGCACTACGCCGAGCCGTTGAACGTGGACACGCTGGCCGAGCGCGCCAACATGAGCGTGTCGACCTTCCACGAGCACTTCAAACGCTGCACGGAGCTGGCGCCGATCCAGTACCTCAAGCGCCTGCGCCTGCTCAAGGCCCAGCAGATGCTGATTGCCGAAGGCCTGGGCGTGGCCCAGGTCGCGCACCGTGTCGGCTACCAGAGCACCTCGCAGTTCAGCCGCGAGTACAAGCGCCAGTTCGACTGCAGCCCCGGCCAGGAGCAGGCGCGTCTCGCCTCGGTGTGAACCGCCTCGATCACGCCAGCGTCCAGTCGGCCAGAGGCAGGTAACGGCCCTTGTACGACTCGAACAAGGTGAACTGCCGCACCTTCAACCAGAATGCCGGCGCGCTCGCCGCCTCCGGAACCTGCCCGCGGAACTCGCGCATCAAGGTCAGGTGAGGCCGGTATTCCTGCGCCGGCTGCTGCGCCACCCAAGGCAGCACCGCCTGGTGCAGGTCGTAGGCCAGGCGGCGTAGCGCAGGCGGGGCATCGGGCGCTTCGAGCACCAGGACGCCAGGACGCTGCCAGACCGTCAGGCGATCGAGCACCAGCCGCATCGCCACAGGCCTGGCGACACGCTCGATCGCGGCGCACACGGCCGGCACCTGCAGGCTGTCGACTTCCCCCAGAAACAGTAGCGTCAGGTGGAACTGCCCAGGCGGCACCGGCTTGCCCGTGCGCAGGTTCAGCGCATGGCGAAACCGGGCGATGTCGCGCCGCTGCGGCGCCTCGCAGTCGACGGCGATGAACAGGCGCTTGAAGGGTTGCCCGGTTTCACGTGTGTCCATGACGAAGGATTCCAATCGAAGGGTGACGATTGGAGAGGGCCGACGCCACATTGGTGCGATCGCCTTGTTCCCCGACGAACGTAACAAATTGTACAAAGCCGTCGGCCATTTGTTTATGCTGGCACGTTCACGCCCTGGGCTCGACCTGCTGACCTGTATTCCCATGAAAATCGCACTCGTACTGCTCTTTGTCTTCTCGATCGCCTATGTCCACCTGCGCGGTCGTGTGCGCCACAAGCTGACCCGCCAACTGGGCGATCACTCGAGCTTCCTGGCGCCCATCAACACCCTGCTCTACCTGTGCTCGCGCCACCCGGCCAAGCCGTACTTGCCCGTCGAGGCCTTCCCCGAGCTGCAGCCGCTGAAGGATCACTGGCAGGAGATCCGTGCCGAAGCGCAACAGCTGCTGCAGGTCGGCGAGATCAAGAAGTCCGACAACCACGACGACGTGGGCTTCAACTCGTTCTTCAAGAGTGGCTGGAAGCGCTTCTACCTCAAGTGGTACGGCGAGAGTCACCCCTCGGCCATGACCCTGTGCCCGCGCACCACCGAGCTGCTGCAGGGCATCGGCTCGGTCAAGGCGGCCATGTTCGCCACCTTGCCACCCGGCGCCAAGCTGGTGCGCCACCGGGACCCGTATGCAGGTTCCTACCGGTACCACCTGGGGCTGGACACCCCGAACGATGACGCCTGTTTCATTGAGGTGGACGGCGAGCAGTACGCCTGGCGCGACGGCGAAGCGGTGATGTTCGACGAGACCTATATCCACTACGCGGCCAACACCACCGAGCAGACCCGGATCATCCTGTTCTGCGACGTCGAGCGGCCCTTGAAATACCGCTGGGCGACGGCCTTCAACCGCTGGTTCAGCCGCAACGTGATGTCCGCAGCCGCTGCACCGAACGATGCCAAGGACAAGACGGGCGGCATCAACCGGCTGTTCACTCGGATCTACGCGATCAGGGCGCGCGGCAAGGCGCTGAAGAAGCGCAACCGCATGCGCTACTACCTCGAGAAGTGGGTGGTGGTCGCGGCGTTGGTGGGGCTGTTCATCTATATCTGACGAGGTGGCGGTTGGGCGGTGTTTGCGGGGCCCCATCGCGGGCAAGCCCGCTCCCACCCGGGCCCGTGCAGCCTGCCATTAGCCAGGGTTGCACAACCTCCTTTCAAAAGCTGCCCTCTTCAAAGCTGCACCTCTTCCTTTCAAAGGCTTCACCCCCCTGTGGGGGATCGCCGTCGAGGGGGGACGTGCAGCGATTGAATCGATTGGAGTGCACGGGGATCGAGCGATAAAGCCGCTGACGGATCCGGCCATGACTACGGCGCCCGTGCTCGCCAAAGCCACCCTATGGTCGGACTTTTCTGACCGTCCCCAGTGAACCGAACCATCAAAAAAAGGTCTTTGGCTGACGGTCGTTTACCCGGCCCGTTCGCCGGCCCGCCCATGGGCCTACATTCGTCCTGTACATGCGAAGACTCACAATGCCCGATTCCCGCTCCTTCACTGCCCTCGCCGCCCTGCGTGGTGGCTTGATCGGCGCCATGCTGGCACTCGCCGCGCCCGCTCATGCCGAGGACGCTGCCAGCGACGCCCGCTGGGTCAGCGACAGCCTCAGCACCTACGTGCGCAGCGGACCGACCGATGGCCACCGCATCGTCGGCACGCTCAAGTCCGGGCAGAAGGTGACGTTGATCGGTACCCAGGGCAACTACAGCCAGGTGCGCGGCCAGAGCGGCGACGTGGTCTGGATCAACAGCAGCGACCTGCAGGCGGTGCCCGGCCAGTTCGAGCGCCTGCCCCAGCTAGACGCCCAGGTGGTGCAACTGAGCGACCAGCTCAAGAACATCGACGACACCTGGAAGAACCGCGTGCGGGGCATGCAGGAAACCCTCGATTCACGCAAGGCGCTGATCACCGAGCTGGAAGCCCGCAACAAGGACCTGAACGAACAACTCGACCAGGCGCAGTCCAACCTGCGCGATACCCAGGCGCGGCTGGGCGACGAGAACAAGCAGGTGATGATGCGCTACATGGTGTATGGCGGCAGCATCGCCGGTGCCGGCCTGTTGGCCGGCCTGATTCTCCCGGCCCTGACGCGGGGCCGCAAGCGCAACGATCGGTGGTTCTGAGGGGCGGCGCAGGGGGTGAGCGGCAAGCAAGCCGAAGGCCCTGGCGGAGCACCAGCGTGCAGGCACTGCGGTATGCTTGCAGCTCGCCACTCGCCGCTCATCACCGCTTTCCCGTTGGAGTCATGTGATGTTCATCCTCAGCCGTCTTGACGGCATGCCCCCCGAATCCTTCCAGAGCCAGATCCGTCAGTTGGTGATCGACCACGTCGGGGACGTGAGCAGCGTGGGCATCGCGCCCTCGAACACGCTTTATCCGTTGTACCAATATGGCGTGGGGCTGGAGGTCCATCAGTACCTGGAGGCGCTCGATGGCACCCGTGGGCTGCATGTGCGGCTGACCCTGGCGCTCGACGCCGAGGCACCGGACCGGCTGCTGGGCTTTGCCCTCGGCCTGCCCGCGGCAGACCGGGACGATACCTGTGCGCTGGCGTTCCTGATCGTGGCACCAAAGGCCCGCCGCCAGGGCATCGCCCGGGCCCTGCTGGGCGAGTTGCAGGCCGACTACGCCTGCGTCGAACTGGCGGCGTTCGCGCATCAGGTGCCAGGGTTCGAGGCCATGGGCATGCAGGTGGTGGCCGCCAATGGCCCGCAGGTACTGATGACCAGCACTGGCAAGGTCAGCCAGGCCCTGATCGGACGCCTGGACATCGCGCCGCTGTACCAGACCACCGAGGTGCGGCAGATCCATGCGTACCTGCTCAAGCACAATGGCGAAGACGCGATGGTCGAGGCCGAGCGCCAGCGCGATGCGCGGCTGGACCAGTTGACGCTGGAAGCAGCCCAGTGCACCGAGAGTCGCAAGCGGGTGCATTGAAGCCAGCGGTGACGCTGGCACCGTGCAGGGGGAGTGACAGGCCTGCCCACAAGACAGGCACCGACCTGCTGGCACCCGGTGGAGGCACAGCCCAGCGCGGACAAGCCCTGTTCAGCCCAGCCCAGCCGGCCAGAAAACAGAGGCTCAACCCGTTCCGTGAACGCGGGCTTGCCCGCGATTCAGGCGCCGCCTGGTCGGGCGCTATCGCTGGCAAGCCAGCTCTTATAGAACATAAAATATCTTGTTGATTTTAAAAGGAATAATCTCAGGATTTTGTGGGCCCTGCGGGCCCAATCGCGGCACAGGGGCCGCTCCTACACCCGCCGCAGTGGCACAGGCAATCGCAGTCCCATGTGGGAGCGGCCCCAGTGCCGCGATGGGCCGCAAAGCGGCCCTAAAATCGATTAGCAATGAAGCTCTGGATCCTGCCAGCTATCGCCATGTTCTCTGCGCGACAGCGCGGCGCCAAGGCGGCGGGCGAACTCCCACTGGCCCTCATTCCAGACAACTCCCGGCCATCAGCCCACCGACTGTCCCCCCTGTGGGAGCGGGCTTGCCCGCGATGGCGGCAGCCGCTTCGCCGCATCGTCGGCAGACAGACTACCGGTCAACCGGCGCCCACCAGCCTCTCCCCTGCACCAAAGACCAAGGCCCGTGCGCGCCGTTTCCCCGTACACTGTCACCCCACCGACCGTCTCAGGAGCCCGCCGATGCAGATCGATGAAGAACTCACCCTGAAGAAGCTGGAGATCTTCCTCGCCTTCATGCACGCCGGTAACCTGGCGCGCGCAGCCAGTGCGCTGGACACCAGCAGCGTCAGCGTGCACCGGGCCATCCACTCGCTGGAGAACGCCCTGCGCTGCCCGCTGTTCAAGCACGAAGGCCGCAGCCTGACGCCTTTGGAAAGCGCCTACGTGCTGGAAGAAAAGGCCCGCAAGCTGATCCAGGACACCAGCGAGATGGTGCGCCTGACCCGCGAAGCCGCTGGCTTCTCGTCCGAGCGTTTCAAGCTCGGCGCGCTGTATTCGCTGACCGTGCGTACCGTGCCGCAGCTGATCATGGGCCTGAAACTGCGGCGCAGCGAGCTGAACATCGACCTGACGCTCGGCTCCAACGTGGACTTGATGTACCGGCTGAAGAACCTCGAACTGGACGCGATCCTGGTGTCGCTCGACGAGAGCACCGGTGACGTGGCCTGCGAGCAGTTGCCGCTCTTTGAGGACGAGATCTTCCTGGCCGTGCCGACCGACTCGCCGTTCGCCCAGGCCCGGGAGGTCGACCTGGCGGACTTCGCCGAGTCGACCTTCCTCACCCTCACCCCAGGGTTCGCCACCCACCGCGATGGCGAACGGGTGTTTCGCCAGGCAGGCTTCGAGCCGAAGGTGGCCATGCAGGTGAAAGACATCTTCACCTTGCTTAGCATGGTCAGCTCCGGGGTCGGCTACGCCCTGCTGCCGGGGCGCATCTCGGCGGTGTACGAGAACCAGATCACGCTGATCGCGCTGCGCCCCCAGTACCGCCACCGCCAGCGCATCGGTGCGGTGTTCCTCAAGACCCGCGAGCGCGACCCGAACGTGCTCGCGCTGGTAGCCGAGTGCCGCATGTACAGCCGCCGGCACTCGGCGTGAGGCAGACGCTCTACCCCACCAGCGCCCGCACGCAGAAGTACAGCACCGACGGCCCCAGCAGGCAGCCCAGCCCGGTGTGGAAGGTCGCGGTCAGCGCACCATAGGGCACCAGGCGCCGATCGGTGGCCGCCAGCCCGGCGGTCACGCCGCTGACGGTGCCGGCCAACCCCCCGAAGACCATCGCCGAACGCGGATTGTCCAGGGCCAGCAGGCGCGCCGAAACCGGCGTGAAGACCATCACCAGGATGGCCTTGATCAGCCCGGTGGCGATCGACAGCGCCATCACGTCGGAACTGGCGCCCAAGGCCGCGCCGGTGACCGGCCCGACGATGTAGGTCACCGCACCGGCGCCGATGGTGGTCATGCTGACCGCATCCCGGTAACCGAACGACCAGGCCACCGCCGCGCCGACGATGAACGGCAGCACCGTGCCCAGCAGCAACGCCACCGCGCCGATCAGGCCGGCCTTGCGCGCCTCGGTCGCCTGCACCTCGAAGGCCGTGGCGACGATGGCGAAGTCGCGCAGCATCGCCCCGCCCATCAGCCCGATGCCGGAGAACAGCGCCAGGTCGGCGATGCCTTTCTGTCCGCCGGTCAGATTGCCGCCGACCCAGGCCAGCACCAGGCCGATGACGATGGCGATGGCCGAGCCGTGCACGCGGCCGAAGGTCAGGTACCTGGACAGCAGCACCGACACCCACATCACCGCGCCGACCACGGCGAAGGCGGTGACCAGGCCATTGTGTTCCAGTGCATTGCGCAGAAGATCGATCATCTCAGCGGCCTCCTGCCGGTACGGCCAGCGCGACCGGCTTGGCCGGCACGGTCTCCGGCAAGGGCTCCAGCGGCTCGCCACGGTGGGTACGGCTGATCAGCGCGATGGTCGCGCCGCACACCAGCACCGCGCCCACGGCCGCCAGCAGGGCGACCGGCCCGCCGTGCAGCGCGGTGACCACGTTCTGCTGCGCGGCCATGGCCACCACGATCGGGATGTACAAGGCGCCCCAGAAGCCGACGCCGAACTCGCACTCCTTGCTCAGCCCCCCGTGACGGTGCATGTACAACCGCGCGCAGATCAGCAGGATCATGGCGATGCCGACTCCGCCGACGTTGGACCGAACGCCGAGCAAGGCGCCCAGCAAATCACCGATGACGACACCGGCAAGCGTGCAGATGGCCAGCAGGGCCACTCCGTAGATGATCATTGTGGTTATCCTCGTGATGGATCGATGTGCTTGTTGTTGTTGTTCGAAAACCCACGGCCTCACTGCTCGGCGCTCACCTCCCGACGCATCAGCGCCTCCAACGTGTCGAGCCGGGCGCCTTGACAGGCGACCACCACGCCCTCCTTGAACACGGGCCGGGCCAGGCCGCTGAGCACCGCGCCCGGTGGCAGCTCGACCAGCAGGCGCACACCGCGCTCGTAAGCCACACGCAAGGTGGCGTGCCAGTCCACCGGGCGGCACATGTTGAAGGCCAGGTCGTCGCGCAGCGCGTCGGCCTGGTGAATGATCCGGGCCGTGGTCCCGCTCAGGTAGCCCAAGGTCGGCCGCCGCAGCGCGACGTCGTCGAAGGCGACGGCCAGCTCGGCGGCGGGTGCGTCGAGCAACGGGCAGTGCGACGGCACGCTCATGGCCAGGCGCCTGGCACTGCGGGCGCCCAGGCTCAGAGCGCGCTCGGCGACCGCCGCCAGCGCGGCATCGCTGCCGGCGACGACGAACTGGTCGTCGGCGTTGAGGTTGGCCAGGTACACCGGCGCGGTGGCCTGCCGAATCAGGTCCTCGACCGTCGAACGCGACAACCCGACCACGGCCGTCATGCCATAGCCGTGGGAGTAGGCCTGCTGCATCAACCGGCCGCGCTGCGCCACCAGGCGCACGGCATCGGCGAAGGACAGCGCACCGGCAATCACTGCCGCCGGGTAGGCGCCGATCGACAGGCCGCTCACGTATGCCGGTGGCGGCGCGTCGCGCATCAGGCGACGTGCAGCGGCGACCCCGCTGACCAGCAGGCACAGTTGCACGGCGCGGGTATCGGTCAGCGCTTCACGGCTGTCCAGCTGCTCGACCGGCTCGCCCAATGCATCGCTGGCCTCTTCCAGGCAGGCGCGGGTTTCAGGCTCGTCCTGCCAGTGACGCAGCATCCCTGGGCGCTGCGCGCCTTGGCCCGGGAAGGCGAACAGCACGCTCACGCAGCGTCCTCCTGCGGTTGCCACGGGTCGTCCACCAGGCCGGCGCCGTGGGCACGCTTGAGCAGCACGCGTCGTGCCGGGCCGGCCCATTCGGCCAGGGCCACCGCGCCCCAGGGGGTTTCCAGTTGCGCGTCGATGCGGCAGTCGCCGGTGTTCAGCAGCGCATACAACGCACGGGCCTGTTCACGCGGCATCGGCTGCGCGGCGCGGATCACCAGGTCCAGGTCGCTGCCGGTCTGCAGCACCTCCACCCCGCTCGCCAGCTGGTAGCCCACGCTGCCGGTCGGCCCCCAGGCCAGGCCGTGGGTATCGAGCAGCGGCGTCACACGGGCCAGGGCCGCGAGCGCCGGCCGGCTCAGGGGGGCGCCTGCGTCGAGACGCAACTGTTCAGGGCTGCAGCGTCGGCTGATCGCCCTGGCGGGCAGCCAGGCCCCCAGGCGCTGGTGACGCTGCCCGCCACGGACGCCCACGGCCACCTGGCCCGGGGCACCGACGGCACGGCGCACCACCACGGGTTGCCCGGCCTGGAGCGCCTGGCGCGCCCACTCAGGTGCCTGGGCCGGCAGGTCCGTCGGCGCCATGCCCCACAGCAGATCGTGTGCCCGGTATGTCGTACCCATGTCCACCTCCTGAGGGGCGCGAAGGATTCACCACTGGTCCCGCAGGCGCTGCCGCACCTCGGACGACAAGGCCCGGTTCGATGCGCCCAGGCGTGACGCCAGGCCGGTGCACGTGCCGATGTCCTGCACGGCGCGGGCCAGCACGTCGCACACGGCCTCGACATCGGCCGGGCCAGGTCGCTCGGCGGCCTGCACGGCCACACGCGCCCACAACAGGCCCAGTGACGCGTAACTGTCCAGGTCGTAGGCCATGGGCGCGACCTGGGCGGCCAAGGCCTCGAGCTCCTCGACACTGCGCAGGGTGATGCGCGCCGCCGCGGCCTTGCCCATGGCGTGGACCATCACCCCGCTGTCGTCCAGCGCGATCAACCGCTGCGCCTGGTAACCATGGGCCAGGAACGCACCGGACATGGCCTTGCCCACCAGCAGCCCGATCGACGGGTGGCCGGCCAGCCGGGCCCGGGCGTAGGCGTCCACGGCGGCGGCCAGCGCCTGGTGAATGCCCAGGGCCTCCTCGCGTCGGCCATACGCCTGGCTGGGCACGTCGACCACCGACACCAGGACCCGTGGCACGCCGCCGCGATCGGCCTCGATGGCGTCATCGACCGCCTTGGCCAGGCCCCAGCCCTCCAGCAGCCCGACCTCCCCCTGCCGCGCACGCGGGAACGGGTTGCGGGCGTCCGGCACCACGGCCAGGAAGCGTGCCGGGCGGTTGCCCACCTCGCCATCGACCACCCGCACCGAGGCTGGATAACCCGGCAACGCGGTACCGTGGGTCAAGGCTTGCAGCCAGTTCAGTCCGCGACTCATTGCACATCCTCCTTGAGCACGGCGCGGGCAGCGGCCGCGTCCAGTTGTTCACAGTCGTCGCCCAGGCGAGCCAGACGGGCCAGAAAACGCGCTGCCTGACGGGTGCGCGGCAGCGCGGGTTCGCCAGCGGCCCATTGCGTCACCAGCGCCTCGCGCACCTGGCCCACCTCGTCGGCGACGAAGGCATCGGCCAGGCCGCTGGCATGGCGTTGCGCACCGCCGGTCAGGCTCCAGATGAAGGGTCGGTCGCGCGAATCGTATTCGTCGAGCCCGGCCTCCTGCTCGATCACCTGAGGGCCATTGAGGCCCAGACGGGCTTCGCGGGTGACGATCAGCCGACTGCACAGGCCGGCGGCGATCGACATGCCGCCGAAACACCCGACGGCCCCGGCGATCAGGCCGATCACCGGCTGGTACTGGCGCAGTGCAACGATCGCCGCCTGGATCTCGGCGATCGCGGCCAGGCCCAAGTTGGCTTCCTGCAGGCGCACGCCACCGGTCTCCAGCAGCAGCACCGCCGCCGTGGGGATCCCCTTCTGGTTGTCCTCGACGGCCAGCTCCAGCGCGCCGGCGATCTTCGCACCGCCGACCTCGCCCATGCTGCCGCCCTGGAATGCCCCTTCGATGGCGGCGACCAGCAGCGGTCGGCCATTCAGCGTGCCCTTGGCCACGACCACGCCGTCATCGGCCTGGGGCACGATGCCCTGCTGCTGCAGCCAAGGCGACATCATCCGGTCGAACGGGCCGAGCAACTCGCGAAAGGACCCCTCATCGAGCAACGCCTGGGCGCGCTGCCGGGCGCTGAGCTCGACGAAGCTGCTGCTGCGCAGCAAACGGTCGGTATCGGTCATGGCGCCACCTCTTCGAAGGCCTGTTCCAGGCGCAGGCGCACGACCCCAGGGGTGGCACCGAAATCATGGATGTCCAGGTGCGCGGCCGGCCAGTCCCGGGCGGTGAACAAGCGCTCGAACACGTGGCGCCAGCGTGCCGCACTGCCGTTGACCGAGGTCAGCACCTGGATCGTCAGCATGCCGCTCGTGGCGGGCTCGAGCAGGACTTCCAGGTCGCCGGAACCGACGCAGCCCACCAGCGCGCGGCCCTTGGCCGGTTGCCCGGCGGGGTAAGTGAACGAAAGGGTTTCCATGTCAGAGGCTCCCGAGCCGATCGAGGAACAGGCAGGCGGCCAGCAGGTCGGCTGCGCCACCGGGTGAGGCGTTGAGGGCGAGCAGGCGGCGGTCCAGGGCACGCAGGGCACGGCGCCCGGCCAGGCTGGCGCTGCCGCCGGCGTCGAGCACGGCACAGGCCCCCTGCTGCATGGCCTGCACACCCACCGGGCCTGCCCGCCAGAGCACGCAGGTGTCCTCCAGGCAGGCCATGATCGCCAGCAGAGCGTCCAGCCGGACATGCTGCTCGCTTGCACCTTGGGCACGGCCGCGATGCAGCTGTGGCAGGCCGTGCCGGATGACCGTCGGAAACCCCAGCGCCGCTTCCTGGCGGGCGCCGCCCGCGCCGTAGCGTTGGCGCACCTGTTGGCCATGGCTAGGGACGCTGCGGGGGGCGAAGCGATCCTCGAGCAGCGCGAGGCGACCTGCGCGGGCGGCCAGAGCAGCCGCCCCTCCTGACGCCGGGCCCAACGCGCGAGCGGCCAGCAGCAGGCCCAGCGCCCAGATCGCGCCGCGGTGAGTGTTGATGCCACCGGTGGTGGTCAGCATCGCCGCTTCACCTTCGCGGCCCAGGCGGCCCAGGGCTTCGCGCAGGGGCACACCGACTTCCCCGGCATCGACCGCGGCCTCGGCCATGGCGTGAAAGCAGGGCCACAGGGACAGCGCCGAAGCGTGCATCAGCCCCAGGTGCAGGTCACGGTGGGCACCCTGGCCACGCCGGTCGACCAGGGCGGGCTTGGGCGACAGGTCGGCTTCGTCGATCAGCGCCTCCACGGCCAGGTCAGCCAAGGTATGCGCCAGCGAAGGCGCGTGTTCGGATCGTCTGGACAGGTTCATCACCAGCTCCTGAAACGTGCAGGGGGGGCGTACAGGCCACCGGACCACTCCACCAGCTCGGCGATGCTCTTGGCCGCCAGCAGCTCGCGGGTCGCCTGGGTGCGGTGGATGCCCAGGTCCTCGGGCAGCGCGATCAGCCCTTCGCGGCGCAGACGCTCGGTGTCGCGCGGGTCGTGGCGCAGGCCGATGGCGGTGACCCCGGCGACGGCGGCGATCATCGCCTGGCGCTCTTCGAGCGTCCGGGCCTTGTACAGGTAGGCGATGCCTTCTTCGGTCAGCAGGTGGGTGACGTCATCCCCGTAGATCATCACCGGCGCCAGCGGCATGCCGGTCTTGCGCGCCACCTCGACCGCGTCCAGGGTCTCGACGAAGGTGGGCTTGCCGCCCTCCTGGAAGGTCTCGACCATCTGCACCACCAGCTTGCGGCCGCGTTCGAGCAGGGTCACCGGCTCGGTCATGTCCAGCCAGGCCGGTGTGGCATGGCGGCGGCCACGCGGGTCATGGCCCATGTTCGGGGCGCCGCCGAACCCGGCCAGGCGGCCGCGGGTGACGGTGGAGGAATGCCCATCGCCGTCGACCTGCAAGGTCGCCCCGATGAACAGGTCGACCGCGTACTGACCGGCCAGCTGGCACATCATGCGGTTCGAGCGCATCGAGCCATCGCGGCCGGTGAAGAACACGTCCGGGCGCTGGGCAATGTAGTCCTCCATCCCCAGCTCGGTGCCGAAGCAGTGCACGCTCTGCACCCAGCCGGTCTCGATGGCCGGAATCAAGGTCGGGTGCGGGTTGAGCGTCCAGTTGCGGCAGATCTTGCCCTTCAGGCCGAGCGACTGGCCGTAGGTCGGCAGGATCAGCTCGATCGCCGCAGTATTGAAGCCGATGCCGTGGTTGAGCGACTGCACGTTGTGCCGCTCGTAGATCCCGCGGATCGCCATCATCGCCATGAGCACGTGGACCGGCTTGATGTGCCGGGGGTCACGGGTGAACAGCGGCTCGATGTAGAACGGCCGGTCGGCCACCACCACGAAGTCGACCCAGGACGCCGGGATGTCCACCCGTGGCAGGTCGTCGACCTCGTCGACCAGCTGGTTGACCTGGACGATCACGATGCCATCGCTGAACGCGGCAGGCTCGACCAGTGCGGGCGTGTCCTCGGTGCTGGGCCCGGTGTAGATGTTGCCGTGGCGGTCGGCCATGAAGCCGGCCACCAGCGCCACGTTGGGGATCAGGTCGACCAGCAGCCGTGAATACAGCTCGATGTAGGTGTGGATGGCGCCGACCTCCAGCAACCCGTCTTCGAGCAACTGGCCGATGCGCAGGCTCTGCGGCCCGGCGAAGGAGAAGTCGAGCGTGCGCGCGATGCCCTGCTCGAACAGGTCCAGGTGCTCGGCGCGGCTGACACTGGGCATGATCATGTGCAGGTCGTGCAGCCGCGCCGGGTCGGCCTTGGCCAGCGACCGCGAGAGAAAGTCGGCCTGCTTCTGGTTGTTGCCCTCGAGCACCACCCGGTCGCCGGATGCGATCAAGGCTTCCAGCGCCTCGACGATCCGCTCGCTGGGGATGACCACACCCTCGGCCAGGTGCCGGACGCGATCGAGCCGCCGCTGCTTCTCGGCACGGCGTCGGGACCACTGGGGTGGAGGGGCAGGTCTTGTTGTCATGGGGGACTCCACGGAAGCGTTGTCGTGGAGGGACGGTACTGGGGGGTGTAGGTGGGTATCAATCAACGTGCGGCGCTGATCGTTACCTTCAGAGTAACTGTTCCGAGCATTTTGTAGGGTGTCCGGTCGCGGCATGATCATGGATAGAGACGAGCACTTTCGCCGTCTGTGTTCATCCTCCTCCTGTTTGTAATGCATAACGCTGTTACGAACTCAACCTTTCGCCTGTGCATCCTCGCTGTACACTACCCACACTGAAGGAGAGCTTAATGATCGATCTCATCAAAGCGTTACGTTCGAGCAACAAGCGTGATTTTGCAACCAAGGTCCTGAACCGCTACAGCTCGAAAAAAGCGGTGGGCAGCTTCGCACGTGAATTGTTCCGTACCGAAGATGCGAACTCCATCAACGAGCGCTTCGCCAGAGCCAAGCGCAACGTCTTGCCGTAGTGAGTAACCAAAGGCAAAGTCAGGATCTGCCCCACACCCTTGGTCAGCCTGAGGCCAGACAAGAGACTCACTACAATGTTGTCTATCAACACTTGGTCGCCAATGATACCGATATAGTTGGCCAACTCGCCTATTGTCTTTATAAGCAAAGCAAGCAGAAATACCTTCGCGAATTTCAGCGACTGAATGGGAGACGACCCACTGACGCTGAGTTGCGTATCCATGTGAACTGCGCTGAGCTGCCAGCCCTTGATGATTACCGGGACAAGGCGACCCAGGTTATGGCAGAGGTATTGGCTCAAGCAGCCCAGGAAAAGCAGGACACGCTCGAAAAACACTTCAAGAACCAGCTGTGGGAATTCATCAACCGGCATCAGCCCGAAACCTTGGCCGAAAGAGGCTGGCGAGGCTTCAAAGGGTTGTTGTTCGGAGGCGCAGGCGGCGTCGTTGGCAATGTGTTCACCACCCTTCTGGTGCTGCTTGTCCTGTTTGGCGCGGCCTCCAGCGCTACACAAGATGAGTTCACCAAGCGTGCCAAAGAAAACCTTGTATCGGGGCTGGCCAAGGTCATCGGTATAAGCGTCAGCATTGGCGGCAACGACAAGCTACCCCTGCCCGAGGGCCCTACTGCAGATCGAACGGAGTGACAGATTGAGCAGCCCCCGCTTATGGCATCCGCTTGCTTGTCCGTTGCTGAAAACCGCCTTGCCCCCTTTTCGCGCCTGAATCAGATGGCCTCGCGTGCCTCTATTGCTGGCAGTAGCACCGACCGCACCCTTACCTCTTCCTGATGAATACGCATCGGCCGCAGCTTCAGCGAACCTCCACCCCGCCCATGTAGATGGGCCTGCATCTCGCCCAGAATGGCCATGGCCACGCTTTCCGGAGCGTCGCCGCCCAGGTCCAGGCCGATGGGGTAATGCAGCACCGGCAGCCCAGGCAAGGCCTCTGCCCCATCCTGAATATCGGCCAGCAGCCGTTCGGTCCGATCCCGTGGCCCGAGCTGCCCGACGTAGCACGGCTCGGCGCGCAGGGCCAAGGCCAGCCAATGAGCATCCTGGGTCAGGCTGTGGGACATGACGGCCACCAGCGCGCCTTGCAGGCGCGGGGTCAGGTCGGCCTGCATATCCAGCGTCCTGACCAGCACTTCATCCGCCTCGGGAAAACGCTCGCGCCGGGCAAAATGACTGCGTGCGTCGATCACCGTCACGTGCCAGTCCAGCAGGCGCGCCATGCGCACCAATGGCTGCGCGTCGTGACCGGCGCCGAACACCACCAGCCGTGGCATGGCCGTCAGGTACTCCACGAACACCTCGGGCGCGCCGAAGCGCTCATCCAGCACCACGCCTCGGGAGCGCCTGGCCAGGTACACCGCCTCGGCGGCCTCGCGGATCGGGCGCTCGAGACGGGCGTCGGACAAGGGCGGCATCGGGTGCACCGCGCTCAGCGTCAGCCGCTCGCCGACCGCCAGCGCAGAACGGCCAGGGTCGATCACCGTGGCCACCACCGTCGGAGCGCCTTCGCGGTCGACGCTGGCCAAGGTCTCGACCAGACTCGACGGCCCCTGACCAGCGATGCGCTCGAACAACACGTGCACGCGCCCGTTGCAGCCCAGGCCAAAGCCCAGGGCCTCCTCGCCCGCCTCGCCTTCTTCGGCGGTGCTGTAGCACTGTACCTGGGCGCCTTTTTCGGTCAGCCACCAGGCCTTGCGCGCGATCTCGCGCTCCAGGCAGCCACCGCTCACGGTGCCCTGGTGCGGCCCGATGCGCGGGATGAGCATGCGCGCACCAGGGCGTCGGTAGGCCGAGCCTTCGACCTTGACCACCGTGGCCAGGACGCAGTCTTCAGACGTGTGACGCGCGGCCTGCACAGCGGCCAGCAAGGTTCTGGAAATCGGCATGGGAAGCGTCAGCCTTCGGTACGACGCGGGTCGGCCGAACGCGGGTAGGTGCGTTCTTCCTCGATGGTGCCGTCGGCGCGGTGGATCTTCACCGAGGCCGTCTTGCCCTGCAGGACTTCGGCCAGGCGCCCGACCAGCCCGGCCTTGGTCTCGGCCTGGACCAGCACGGCCTCCGAGCCGGAACGGCGCAGTGCCCAGCCTTGTCCGTGGGTGACGACGTGGTAGGTGTCCATGAGCAGGCTCCTCGATCAGTGGGTGACAGGACTGAGACCGCGCAGGCCACACGGTCGTTTCGTCGAATCCGCCTGCCCCTGGAACCTGCGCGGCCTGCCGCCTGGCAACCGGCGCGTGCTCCGGCCGCGTTTGACCGGTACACTGCCGGCCCTGACCGTGAGCCTGATTCTGATAACGACATGTCCCTTCCGAAGAACCACCTGGAACTGCTCAGCCCTGCCCGTGACGTGGCCATCGCCC
The DNA here is from genome assembly GCF_013523165.1 of Pseudomonas entomophila. Lineage (GTDB taxonomy): Bacteria > Pseudomonadota > Gammaproteobacteria > Pseudomonadales > Pseudomonadaceae > Aquipseudomonas > Aquipseudomonas entomophila_A. Next base: position 132,895 of record NZ_JAAMQI010000003.1, on the reverse strand, counting down.
GCGAAGCGATCCTGCACGGTGCCGATGCCATCTACATCGGCGGCCCGAGCTTCGGCGCCCGTCACAACGCCTGCAACGAGGTCAGCGATATCGCTGAGCTGGTGGCGTTCGCCCATCGCTACCATGCGCGGGTGTTCACCACCATCAACACCATCCTGCACGACAACGAGCTGGAGCCGGCGCGCCGGTTGATCCACCAGCTGTACGATGCCGGGGTCGACGCGCTGATCGTCCAGGACCTGGGGGTGATGGAGCTGGACATTCCGCCGATCGAGCTGCACGCCAGTACCCAGACCGACATCCGTACCCTGGAGCGCGCCCGCTTCCTCGATCAGGCCGGCTTCTCGCAGCTGGTACTGGCCCGCGAGCTGAACCTGCAGGAGATCCGCACGATTGCCGATCAGACCGATGCGGCCATCGAGTTCTTCATCCATGGGGCGCTGTGCGTGGCGTTCTCCGGGCAGTGCAACATCTCCCATGCCCAGACCGGGCGCAGCGCCAACCGTGGCGACTGCTCCCAGGCCTGCCGTCTGCCCTACACCCTCAAGGACGACCAAGGCCGCGTGGTGGCCTTCGAGAAGCACCTGCTGTCGATGAAGGACAACAACCAGAGCGCCAACCTGCGTGCGCTGGTCGAGGCCGGCGTGCGCTCGTTCAAGATCGAGGGGCGCTACAAGGACATGGGCTACGTGAAGAACATCACCGCCCACTACCGCCAACTGCTCGACCAGGTCCTCGAAGACCGCCCGGACCTGGCCCGTGCCTCCAGCGGCCGTACCGAGCATTTCTTCGTGCCCGACCCGGACAAGACCTTCCACCGCGGCAGCACCGACTACTTCGTCAGCGAGCGCAAGATCGACATCGGCGCGTTCGACTCGCCGACCTTCACCGGCCTGCCGGTCGGCACCGTCGAGGCAGTCGGCAAGCGCGACCTGCAGGTGGTCACCGACGTCCCGCTGTCCAACGGCGATGGCTTGAACGTGCTGGTCAAGCGTGAAGTGGTGGGGTTCCGCGCCAACGTCTGCGAAGCCCGTGGCCAGTTCGAGGAGGACGGTCAGACGCGCTACCGCTACCGCGTCGAGCCCAACGAGATGCCCGCCGGCCTGCAGCGCCTGCGCCCGCACCACCCGCTGAACCGCAACCTCGACCACAACTGGCAGCAGGCCCTGCAACGCACCTCGGCCGAGCGCCGCGTGGGCCTGGCGTGGCAGGCGTGCCTGGACGAGCAGCGCCTGGCACTGACCGCCACCAGCGAGGAAGGCATCCGTGCGAGCGTCGCCCTGGACGGGCCGTTCGGCGCGGCCAACAAACCGGAGCAGGCGCTCGACCAGCTGCGTGACCTGCTCGGCCAACTGGGCACCACCCAGTACCACGCCACGGCCATCGAGCTGCAGGCGCCGCAGGCCTACTTCGTCCCCAACTCGCAGCTCAAGGCCCTGCGCCGCGAAGCCATCGAGGCCCTGACCGCGGCCCGCATGGCCGCTCATCCGCGCGGCGGGCGCAAGGCCGAAACCACGCCACCGCCGGTCTACCCCGAGTCGCACCTGTCGTTCCTGGCCAACGTCTACAACCAGAAGGCCCGCGATTTCTACCACCGCCATGGCGTGAAACTGATCGACGCCGCCTACGAGGCGCACGAAGAGCACGGCGAGGTGCCGGTGATGATCACCAAGCACTGCCTGCGCTTCTCCTTCAACCTGTGCCCCAAGCAGGCCAAGGGCGTCACCGGCGTGCGCACCAAGGTCGCGCCGATGCAGCTGATCCAGGGCGATGAAGTGCTGACGCTGAAGTTCGACTGCAAGCCGTGCGAGATGCACATCATCGGCAAGATGAAGTCGCACATCATCGACCTGCCGACGCCTGGCAGTGCAGTGGCCCAGGTAGTGGGGCACATCAGCCCGGACGATCTGCTCAAGACCATCCGCCGCCCGACCACGGGCGCCTAAGCCCGCCAGGCCGTCATCAAAGGCCCCGTCACCCCGGTGACGGGGTCGGCGACCGGCAGCGGCACCTGGGCGATGCACGCCCGAAGGCGCGATGCATCGCCCTCGCCCGCCTTCAGGGTGCTGAACGTTTCCTGCCCCTGGGGGTAGGCGCCCACTACCGCGAACCCCTCGTGGCTGTCCAGGCAACGGTGCCCGGTGCCGGCCGGCAGGATCAGGACGTCGCCCGTGGTCAGCGTCATCGTCACCCCTCGTTCACCGCCTATCAGCACCGTCGCCGACCCACGCAGCACGCCCAGGGCCTCGTGGGCATCGGGGTGAAAGTGCTGGTACGAGAAGATGCCGGCACGCCAGAGCGGCGTCCAGCCGTGCGCGGCGAATAGGGCTTCGAAGGCCTCCCCTGCATCGGTGCCCGCCGGCCAGGGCACCGTGTAGGCGAGTACCGGCAAGGGGCTGTTCGGGATCGCGCCTTCGTCGTCAAAGCGCCAGTGGCGAGGTGCGGGCAGCACGGTATCGGGTAGCAGCGAACGGGGCATGGGGTCGTCTCCAGATCGAAAGGCACTCAAGCGTGGGCACGTGTCTGCGCCAGGCGTTCCGTGCCAGTCGTCAGGCCAGTGCACCGCTGCCGCGCTCGTCACGGTCGACATCGGCATGGCCCTGTCGTCGACCTGCCTTGGAGGCTAACCCATGACCCTGCATGCCGTGACTCTGCTCGACACCCTGTCCAACCCTGCCTTGACCCGCGTTCAGGTGGGTGACGAGGAATGCGTGCTGGTGCGCCGGGGCGACGCGATCAAGGCCTTCGAAGCCAATTGCCCCCATGCGGGCGCGCCTCTCGAGGAAGGAGCGCTGTGCGAGGGCGTGCTGGTGTGCCCCTGGCACAAGGCCGTGTTCGACCTGGGCAGTGGCGCCATGGAGCAACCGCCTGCCCTGCGTGCGTTGAAACGCTACCCTGTGCAGGTGAAGGACGGGATGGTGTGGGTCGATGACCGCCCGGTGCCTGCGTCGCCCTTGCCGGCCCGGGCCAAGGGTCGTTGTTTCGCGGTGATCGGTGCGGGCGCGGCCGGGGCGGCGGCGGTCGCCACGCTGCGTGCAGAGGGTTTCGCCGGGCGGCTGGTGTGGATCGATCCCGAGGCTGCGCCGGCCTACGATCGCACGGCCCTGAGCAAGTTCGTCATCGCCGGGGAGATGAACCCGGACGAGGTCCCCCCCTTGCTGGAGCGGGCCTTCTACCGCGAGGCCGATGTGGAGCGCGTGCGGAGCAAGGTCAAGGCGATCGACGTCAAGGCCCGGCAACTCCTGCTGGCCGAGGGCCGGACCCTCGACTATGACGAGGCCCTGCTGGTCACCGGCGGTGTGCCGATTCGTCCCTCGTTGCCTGGCGCGAACCTGCCTGGCGTCCTGCTGCTGCGGTCGCGCGAGGACGCCGAGCGGGTGCTCGATCAGGTCGAGCCGGGCCAGCCTGTGGTGGTGATCGGCGACAGCTTCATCGGCCTGGAAGCTGCCTCGGCCCTGCGCCGGTACGGGGCCGAGGTACACGTGGTCACGCGGCACGAAGTGCCACTGGCACGCCAGCTCGGCGAACGCCTGGGCCGCGCCGTGCGCGCGTTGCACGTGCGGCATGGCACGGTTTTTCATGGGCCGACCGAACCAGTGCGTTTCGAAGGGAGCGACCGCCTCGAGGCGGTCGTGCTGGCCGACGGGACGCGCCTGGCAACCTCCATGGCATTGCTGGGCACCGGGGTCGCACCGGCCAGTGCCCTGCTCCCTGCCCTGCGCGATGAGCACGGCTGCCTGCCGGTGGATGCTGGCATGCGCCTGGCCGACGGACTGTGGGCGGCGGGGGACCTGGTGAGCTTCCCTCTGAACGGCGAACGGATGCACATCGAGCACTGGCGCGTCGCCCAGCAACAGGGGGTGATCGCCGCGGCCAACATGCTCGGGCAGGATCGACGTTACACGGAGGTGCCCTTCTTCTGGACCCACCAGCATGACAAGACCCTGGAAGTGTTGGGGCATGCGCAGCACTGGACCCACGCCGAACACCTGGGAGACCCGGAAGGGTTGAATGCCGTGGTGCTGTTGTGCGTCGACGAACGGGTCGAGGCGGTGGTGGCGTGCGAGCATCAGCGCCTGATGGCTGCACTGGCAAGGCGGATGCTCGAGCCGTTGTCGCGCGTGCAAGCCATGGCGTTCGTGCAGGCATGGGAGGGGGATGGGTTGGGTTCGAAGGATTAGCGGGGGCGTGTGTCCCTCGCTTGTTCGCAGGCGCGGATACACGTGTATAAGGTGCTTGGCTGGCATACAGGGTTGCGGGTTTTGTGGGCCCTACGGGCCCAATCGCGGCACAGGGGCCGCTCCTACAGGAGGATCGTGTTGAGCCGAGCAGACTACAACTGCAGCCCACCATAGCTGTCAGGCAGAAGCGGTCCCCTGTAGGAGCGGCCCCTGCGCCGCGATTGGGCCCGCAGGGCCCACAAAGCCCAGCAATAAGCTAGCGCATGGGGCGTGTAAAAATACAGATTCCCCGCACGCCAATCACCAAGAGCGCGTGCTCGCATGGCAAGGGCACAATGTCCGTAAAGACGGCAAGAACCTGTGGGAGCGGGCTTGCCCGCGATGGCAAGCGCCACGGCAGCTACAGGCAAAACACGCCCACTACCGCCCATGCACAACGGCCTGAACCCCTAAAAAGGGGCTCCTTTCACCTTGCTCAATCACCCTGACCGACAAAATACAATACGGCCAGAGCCGACCTGCGCCCTACGACCCAGGCCAGCTCTTCCCCAGGACTCACGGCGAAATCGGATCGCTCGCGGGGAAGGTCTCGTCGAGCGCGTTGTCGACCTTCTCATCGTTGGGCTGCACGGCCGCCGCGCAATCGCAGTCGTTCATGCGGCAATGCTGGTTGTCCTTGTGCCCATTGGCGCACGCTTCGCAGCAGTAGGCCTTGTCGCCCTGGGTCACGGTCGTGGTGTCCACGGTGCACGAGCAGTGCGCGCAGGCACAGCGTTGTTCGCTCATGATCAGTTCCTCTCAGTGTCGTCGTCGGTGTCTACAACGTCATCGGTCCACGGCTGGCCATCCAAAGGGTTGGAGCGCGCCAGTTCGGCCTCGTCCAGGCCGAAGCCGCCGCCGATCTCGTCGGCATCCACATGGGTCAATGACTGGTCGGCCGGCTGCCCGGAACCCAGCTCGTGCGGATCACGCGCGCCGGTCTCGTCGAGCAATGTGCTGGGGCTCATGTCGTCCAGGGTCACGCCATCTTCCTGAACCGTGTCGCTCAGGGCTTCGCCGCCGGTCATGCCGCTTTCGGCCACGCGCTCGGCCGGAAACTCATGGGCCACTTCGCGAGGGTCGCGCAGGTCGCCTGCACGGCCTTGATGTTCGTCGGGATCATTGAAGTCGAGTTCGTGCACGCTGCCCATCCGGTCCTCGATGGTGTCAATCTCACTCGGCGTCCAGGTCGTGGAATCGTCTGCCTTGGCCATGTCGGCGCTCCATCAAGTGGGTTCATGACAATCGACCCCCTGCCCTGGCCAATGATTCAGACTTTTTGTCGGCTGCCCTCGCCAGCCGATAGCGGGAACTCTGGTGCACGCGCCGGCCTCCCACCAAGAGGACAGGCAAACCGCACGGGGACGCGACCATGGCCAAGCCTCTGCAGGAATACCAACGCAAGCGCGACTTCGCCGCCACGCCGGAGCCGTCTGGGGACACCCAGGGCGACACGACGCGCCACGCCTTGCAGTTCTGCATCCAGAAACACGACGCCAGCCATCTGCACTACGATTTCCGCCTGGAGCTGGACGGCACGCTCAAGAGCTGGGCGGTACCCAAGGGGCCCTCACTGGACCCTTCGGTCAAGCGCCTGGCCGTGCACGTCGAGGACCATCCCCTCGACTATGCCGCGTTCGAAGGGCATATCCCCGACGGGCACTACGGCGCAGGCGACGTCATCGTCTGGGACCGTGGCACCTGGGAGCCGGAAGGCGACCCCCAGGCGGCCTACGACAAGGGCAAGCTGCGCTTTCGCCTGAACGGCGAGAAACTCTCAGGGACCTGGAACCTGTTCCGCACCCGCCTGGCCGGCAAGAAAGAGCAGTGGATGCTGGTCAAGTCCCATGATGACCAGGCGCGCAGCGAGGCGGACTACCGTATCGTCGAAGCCCTGCCGGACAGCGTGGTCAGTGACCGCACGCTCGCGCCCAAGGCATCGCCCGCCACCTCCTCCACTGCCAAGCGCTCGGCCAAGGCCGCTAGAACGACGCACGCGCGCTCGTCGGCGTCGGGCAAGCGCACGCTCCCGGACATGCTCGACCCCCAGCTGGCCACGCTGGTGGACGCACCGCCCGAAGGCGACTGGCGCTACGAGGTCAAGTTCGACGGTTATCGCATCCTGGCGCGTCTCGACGGCGACGATGTACGCCTGTTCACCCGCAGCGGTCACGACTGGAGCGCCAAGCTGCCTCATCAAGTGAAAGCGCTCCGGGCACTCGGCGTGGACTCGGCCTGGCTCGACGGCGAGGTGGTGGTCACCGACGCTGAAGGGCATGCGGATTTCCAGGCCCTGCAGAACGCCTTCGACACGGCGCACAGCGAGGCCATCAGCTATTACGTGTTCGACCTGCCCTACCTCGGTGGCCAGGACCTGCGCCAGCAACCGCTCAGCGCCCGACGCGAGGCGCTGCAGGCGTTGCTGGCCGAGAGCGACAGCCCTTTGCTCAAGTACTCCCAGGATTTCGACGCGCCGGTCGATTCCCTGCTCGAAAGCGCCTGCTCGCTGCAACTCGAAGGCCTGATCGGCAAGCGCGCTGACAGCCTGTACAGCGGTCGCCGCAGCCAGGACTGGATCAAGCTCAAGTGCAAGCAGCGTCAAGAATTCGTGATCGTCGGCTACACCGACCCGAAAGGCAGCCGCAGCCGCTTCGGTGCACTGCTGCTGGCACTGCACGACCCGGACAGCGACACCCTGCGCTATGCCGGCAGGGTGGGCACCGGGTTCACCGCCGAGACGCTCGATGGGCTTCATCAGCGCCTGACGCCGCTGCACGCTGAACGTACACCACTGGCCAACCCGCCCACCGGTGCCCAGGCCCGAGGCGTGCATTGGCTGCGTCCGCACCTGCTGGCGGAGGTCGCCTATGCGCAGATGACCCGTGAAGGGCTGGTCCGGCACGCGGTGTTCCATGGCGTGCGGGACGACAAACCCGCCGAAGCCATCGACCTGGAGCGCCCCCTGCCTTCGGCCGAGGTCGCCCGGCCCGCACTGCGCAGCACCTTGCGGCTGACGCACCCGGAGCGGGTGATCGACCCCGGTCACGGCCTGACCAAGCGCCAGGTGGCCGATTACTACGCCTCGGTCGCCGAGCGCATCCTGCCGCACCTCCAGGCACGCCCCGTGGCGCTGGTGCGCGCCCCGGACGGGCTGGGTGGCGAGCTGTTCTTCCAGAAGAACGCCGGGCACTTGAAGATTCCCGCGCTGCGCACCTATCCCAAGACCGAGGTCGGGCAGCCGGTGATGATCATCGACGGCCCCGAAGCCCTGCTCGGCGCCGTGCAGATGAACACCCTGGAGCTGCACACCTGGAACGCCACCGACAAGGCCTTCGACCGACCGGACCGCTTCGTGCTCGACCTGGACCCCGACCCGGCCCTGCCCTGGAAAGCCATGGTCGAAGCCACCCAGCTGACCCTGACCCTGCTCGACGAGTTGGGCCTGCAGGCGTTCCTCAAGACCAGCGGCGGCAAGGGCATGCACGTGGTGGTGCCCCTGACGCGCCGCGCGGGGTGGGACGAGGTGAAAGACTTCACCCATGCCCTGGTCGATCACCTGGCCAGGCTGTTCCCCGAGCGCCTGTCCGGGGTGGCCGGACCGCAGAACCGGGTGGGCCGGATCTTCATCGACTACCTGCGCAACGGCCGTGGCGCGACCACGGTCTGCCCGTTCTCGCTGCGTGCCCGGGAAGGCCTGCCGGTGTCGGTGCCGATCGATCGTGAGGAACTCCCCACGCTCAAGGGTGCCAACCACTGGCACCTGGGCAACATCGGTGAACGCCTGCGTCAGCCGCAGGACCCATGGGCGGCGTTCTGGAGCGTTCGCCAATCGATCACCGCGAAGATGCGCAAGACAATGGGAATGACCTGATGCAAGAACTGATCGACCTGCTGCAATGGCCGGCCATGGCACTGACGGTGCTGGCGGCCTGGTGCATCGGCTCACGCCGCCCCAACCGCCGCCGCGTGGGGTTCTGCTGCTTCATCGCCAGCAACCTGCTGTGGGTGGTGTGGGGCTGGCAACTGCAGGCCTGGGCCCTGATCGTGCTGCAGTTCGTGCTCTGCGGCATGAACCTCAGGGGCTGGAAGAAGAACACCCTGACGCAGGCCACCTCATGAAGCCCACCGCCACTGCCTTAGGCCCGTTGCTCACTGCCTTCGCCGAGCGCCTGCGCATGATCACACCCGAACCGCGCCTGGCCGAACTGATGGGGCTGCTGCGTGACGCCGAACTCGACCGGCTGCCGCTGCCTGGCCAGGGCCATACCTTGCAGCGCTGGCAGACCCTGGCGCAGGTGGCTGGGTGCGACCTGGCCCTGGCGAAGCTTTACGAAGGCCACACCGATGCCCTGGCGATCCTCGCCGAGTGTGCCGGCGCGCACCTGGTCGAGGGCGAGCTGTGGGGCGTCTGGGCGGCCGAGCCACCCGATGCGCGCGCCCGCATCGTTGCCCAGCACGGTGACCAGGTGCGCCTCGAGGGGCGCAAGGCCTGGTGCTCTGGAGCCCAGCAGATCGACCGGGCGTTGATCACGGCCTGGGGCGAGGACGATCGACCGCAGCTGGTCGCCATCGACCTCAAGGACCCGAGCCTGCGCCTGCACGCCGACGGCTGGCAGGCCGTGGGCATGGCCGGCACCGCCAGCGTCGAGGTGCTGTTCGATGACACCCCCGGGATCGCCGTGGGCGGTCCGGGGCAGTATCTGTCACGCCCGGGGTTCTGGCACGGCGGCGCGGGCATCGCGGCGTGCTGGTACGGGGCGGCCGAAGCGCTGGCCGAGCACTTGCGTGCCCATTGCCAGGCCCGCCGCCACGACCCGCATGCCCTGGCCCACCTGGGCGCCGTGGACGCCGCCCTGTTCGGGGCGCGAGCGGCGCTGCGCGACTGCGCGGCCTGGATCGACGCCCAACCCGAGGCCGATGCCCGGCACCCGGTGTGCCGGACCCGCGCCCACGTCGAGCACGCCGCAACCCAGGTCATCGAGCACGTCGGTCGCGCCCTGGGCGCCACGCCTTTCTGCCGCAACGCCCATTTCGCGCGGTTGAGCGCGGACTTGCCGGTTTACCTGCGCCAGAGCCATGCCGAGCGTGACCTGGCGGGCCTGGGCGAGCAGCTCATCGACACTCCAGAGAAGGCTTGGCGACTATGACCGAAAACCTGATCCAGGCCAGCCAGGGGCGACCTTGGTCCGACTGGAAGCACTCGGCCCACCTGGCACGTGCCGGCTGGATCGAACCCGAGGCCCTGTGCGCACCGGGTCGCCGCACCGTGATCGTGGCTCCGCACCCGGATGACGAGATCCTCATGGCCGGCGGCCTGATGGCGGGGTTCGAGGGGCGCGAACAGGACCTGATCCTCATTTCTGCCACCGATGGCGAAGGCAGTCACCCAGGCTCTGCCCACTGGCCCCCGTCTGCCCTGCGTCGCCAGCGCGTCCAGGAAAGCCGGCATGCCCTGCAGCGGCTCAAGCTCGACCTGAATGCGTTGACCTGGGAGCGCCTGAACCTGACCGACGGCGGCGTCGCCCACGACGAGGCCTACCTGGTCAATCACCTGACCCGGCTGCTGGCACCGGGCGACCTGCTGATCACCACCTGGCGCGGCGATGGTCACTGCGACCATGAGGCCATCGGCCGCGCCTGCGCCCAGGCGGCCGTGGCCCGGCAGGCGACCTTGTGCGAGATCCCGGTCTGGGCCTGGCACTGGGCAACGCCGGAAGACCCACGCCTGCCCTGGTCACGCGCGCGCCGGGTGCGCCTGGACCCGCAACGCCTGGCACGCAAGCGCGAGGCCATCGAAGCCCATGTCACTCAACTTCAACCCGATGGCGACCGCCCTGCAGTAGTCCCGCCGCTGTTGCTGGACTGCCTTCTGCAACCTTTCGAACTGGTATTTCTATGAGCCTCGACGCGCAATACTTCGCTGACCTGTATGCCGGTAATGACGATCCCTGGGCCTTTCGTACGCGCTGGTACGAGCGGCGCAAGCGCGACCTGGTGATGGCCAGCCTGCCTCGCCAATGCTACGAGCGCATCTTCGAGCCGGCCTGTGCCAACGGCGAGCTCAGCGCCCTGCTCGCCGAACGTTGCGCCACCCTGCTCTGCCAGGACCTGGACCCCAATGCCGTCGATCTGGCGCGGGCACGGTTGGCCGGGTTCGCCAACGCCCGTGTCGAACAGGGTCACCTGCCCGCGGACTGGCCAGGCGGCAGCTTCGACCTGATCGTGCTCAGTGAAGTGGGGTATTACCTGAACCCGACCGAATGGCTGCAGGTGATCGAGCAGTCGGTCGCCAGCCTCACCTACGACGGCGGCCTGCTGGCTTGCCACTGGCGCCACCCGATCGCCGGCTGCCCGCAGGATGGCCGCGAGGTGCACGACCTGCTGGCCAAGCACTTGCCGCTGTACTCCGTGTTCCGCCACGAAGAAGCGGACTTCCTGCTCGAGTACTGGTCCTGCCAGCCGAGCGTGGTCGACCTCGACGAGACCTGCGCATGATTGGTGTGGTCATCCCGGCGCACAACGAGGCCAGGCGCCTGGGGCATTGCCTGCGCGCGGTGCGGCTGGCGATGCTGGATGTCGAGCAGGCCGGGCATCGGGTCGAAGTGGTAGTGGTGCTGGACCGTTGCAGTGATGGCAGCGAAGCGATCGCCCGGCGCCATGGCGTCCACACCTTGAAGGTGGATGCCGGCAATGTCGGCGTGGCACGTCGCGCGGGTGCTGCGTTCATGCTCGAACGCGGTGCCCGCTGGCTGGCCTGCACCGACGCCGACAGCCGTGTGCCGTCCCATTGGTTGTCCTGGCAAGTGCACTGCGCCGCCGACGCCGTGTGCGGCACCGTGCACATCGACCGCTGGCAGCCGTGGCAGGGGGTGGCGTTGCGGCAGTTGTACAACAGCCGTTACCAGGCCATCGAGGGGCACCGGCACGTGCATGGGGCCAACCTGGGTGTGTCGGCCGAGGCGTATCGGCAGGTCGGCGGGTTTCCGGCGCTGGCGGCGCACGAGGACGTGCACCTGGTCAAGGCGCTGGAAGCGCATGGCGCACAGATCGTCTGGACGGCCCGGCACAGCGTGGCCACCAGCAGTCGGCGTGATTGTCGGGCGCGGGAAGGGTTCGGGGATTACCTGAGCGGACTGGAAGCGGTGGTGGCGGCGACAGTGCAGGCAGCGCCTTGAAATGATACCGCGTGGTTGATTTTACGGGCCCTGCGGGCCCGATCGCGGCACAGGGGCCGCTCCCACACCCGTAGCCCCGCCGCAGCGTTGCAACCATTGCGGTTCCCGTGGGAGCCCGCCCGCTGCCTTGGCGCCGCAGTGTCGCGCAGAGAACATGACGATAGCTGGCATGGCTCAGAGGCTTTAATCCCTGATCGATTTCTGGGGCCGCTTTCACACCCGTAGCCCCACCGCGGGATTGCAGGCTGTCGCGGTCACCTGTGGGAGCGGCCCCTGTGCCGCGATCGGGCCCGCAGGGCCCGCAAAATCAGCTACATCAATGTGTCAGACAACCCACACTCCCTCAGCCAAGCCAGCCACCGGCCTCACCCCCGCATCTTGGCAAACATCGCCTGCACATACCGCCCCAAGGTATCACTCCCTCCCAGGCTCTGTGCCAGGCAGTCATCCGCCCGTGCCAGGTGCTCCAGCAGCCGCTCGCGCACCTCGGCCTCACCACACAGCGCCACCAACGTCGACTTGCCGGCATCCTTGCCCGGGTCCTTGCCACTGGCCGGATCGCAGTCGCACAGGTCATCGTGCAACTGGAAGGCCTGGCCCAGGTCCTGGGCGAACTGCCCGAGCAGCGCCCGGCAGTGGGGCGAGGCATCGCTGATGATGCACGCCATGTCGAGAATGGAACTGAACAGCACCCCGGTCTTGAGCTGGTTGGTGGTGGCGATCTGGGCCGCCGTGCGTGCCTGGGCCCCGTCGTGCAGGTCCTGGAACTGGCCCTGCACCAGCCCCTGGCTGCCCACGGCCTCGGACAACCGGGTCACCAGCTGGGTGCGTGCCAGGGCCGGGACGTCCTCGATCGCCGCGATCACGGCGAAGGCCCGCGACAGCAGCGCGATCGCCGCCAGGATCGCCACGTCCTGGCCGAAGGTCAGGTGCACCGTCGGGCGCCCACGGCGCATCAGCGCATCGTCCATGCACGGCAGGTCGTCCAGCACCAAAGAGGCGGCATGCACCATCTCCACGGCGCAGCCCAGGTCCAGTGCGGCCTGTGCCGGGCCGCCCAGGCCTTCGGCAGCGAGCATCAGCAACAGCGGACGCAGGCGTTTGCCCGGTGCCAGGGTGCCCTCACGCATGGCCAGCGCCACCAGGTCGCGTTCATTGCCCGCTGCTGGCAGCAGGCTGTCGAGCCGACGCTCCAATTCATCACGCAGCTGCTGCAGGTGAATGTCGATCCCTGTGTCTATAGTTGCGGACAAGTGTGCGGCCATCGTTCCCTCTGTGCGTATGATCGAGCCCCTGACGGGCCTGGTGGTGAATGTACGGCGTCGAAACGGACCTGTCGCTCACGTCTTCAGCGTAGCTCAAGGTTTTTCGGCCTGTCGGGAACGTCTGCAATGCGGCGTTGCCTGAGCCTTGATGCGATTCAAAGCTGTACAGCCCTACCGATCTTGTACAACACCCATGTGCACTGACAACACGCCGTACCGATGATTCCTGGTTACTTGGAGCAAGCATGCGCGAACCCGACCTGACCCGTCGCAAGGATGAACACCTGGACATCGTGCTGGACCCGCGCCGCGCGACCGTCGCTGTCGAGGCCGGCTGGTCGGCGGTGCGTTTCGAACACTGTGCCCTGCCGGAGCTGGACCTGTCCCGGATCGACCTGCGCAGCCAGTTGCTGGGCATCCCGTTGGACGCACCGCTGCTGATCAGTTCCATGACCGGCGGCGCGCGCCGCGCGACCCATATCAACCGACACTTGGCCGAAGCTGCGCAAGAGCTGGGCATCGCCATGGGCGTCGGTTCGCAGCGGGTCAGCCTGACCTCGGTGCACGACCACGGCCTGACCCGCGAACTGCGCAGGCTCGCCCCGCGCATTCCACTGCTGGGCAACCTGGGCGCGGCGCAGCTGCTCCAGCCCGATGGCCTGGACCTGGCACAGCGCGCCGTCGACAGCCTCGAGGCCAATGGCCTGATCATCCACTTCAACCCCTTGCAGGAAGCCGTGCAGCCGGAAGGCGACCGCGACTGGCGGGGGGTGTTGGCGCAGCTGGAACGCTTGACCCAGGCGCTGCCGGTGCCGGTGATCGCCAAGGAGGTCGGGGCCGGGATTTCGGCGGCGGTCGCACGCCAGCTGGTGGCGGCCGGGGTGCAGGTGATCGATGTGGCTGGCGCCGGTGGCACCAGCTGGGCGGCGGTGGAAGCCGAACGTGCTGTATCGGCCAGCGACCGCGCCGTGGCCGACGCCTTCGCCGGCTGGGGCATCCCGGCGGCCACCTGCGTGCGCCAGGTGCGTGACGCCCTGCCCGACACGCTGCTGATCGCCTCGGGCGGCATCACCAACGGTCTGGACGCTGCCAAGGCGATCCGCCTGGGCGCCGACCTGGTCGGCCAGGCAGCCGGCGTGCTGGTTGCCGCCACGGACTCCACCGAGGCAGTGATCGAACACTTCCGCGTTATCCTGCAGCAATTGCGCATTGCCTGTTTCTGCACCGGGTCGGCTGACCTGGCTGCCTTGCGCCAGGCGCGCCTGCTGCCATGACCCATTTCGCCGTGGTGGCGCCTGCCTATGCCAGCCATTTCCAGGCGTTCGAGGTGCTGTCGGGCGCGTTGCTCGACCGCGGTCACCGCGTCACCTTCTTTCACCAGGCCGACGCGGCGCGCTGGCTGCAGGACCGGCGCATTGGCTTCGAGTCGATCGGCCTGGGCAGTCACCCGCCTGGCACGCTGGATGCACAGCTGCGCCTGGCCGCATCGCCCTCGACCCCCTGGGCCCTGCACCGACTGATTCGCCAACTGGCCGACACCAGTCGATTGTTCATCGAGCACCTGCCCGCGGCGTTCGCCGCCCAGCGCATCGAGGCGGTGCTCTGCGACCAGATGGAAGGCGCCGGCGGCCTGGTGGCCGAGGCGCTGGGCTTGCCGTTCATTTCCCTGGCCTGCGCCTTGCCGGTCAACCGCGAAGCCGGCCTGCCCCTGCCAGTGATGCCGTTCGCCCCTGGCCAGGACCCTTACAGCCTGCGCCGCTGCCACGCCAGCACGCAGGTCTACGACTGGCTGATGAAGCCGGTGGACGAGGCGCTGATGCAAGGTGCCCGGCGCCTGGGGGTGCCCCCGCGCCGCGGCCTGCACAGCTACCTGTCGCCGCGGCTGCAATTGAGCCAGACACCGGCCGCGCTGGACTTCCCGCGCCAGGCAGCGCCAGCGCACTTGCACCCGGTCGGGCCGCTACGACGCGCCCTGCCCGACCGGCCAGGCCCCTGGCCCATCGACCCGGCCCGGCCGCTGGTGTTCGCCAGCCTGGGGACGCTGCAGGGCGGACGGCTGCGCCAGTTCCAGCGCATCGCCCGCGCCTGCCGAGCCTTGGACGTCCAGTTGCTGGTGGCCCATTGCGGCGGCCTCGGCCCTGCCCAGGAGGCGACCTTGCAGCGCTGCGGCGCCAGCTGGGTGACCGACTTCGCGCCGCAGCGCTGGATCCTGGAACAGGCCGATGCCGTGGTGACCCATGGCGGCCTGAACACCGTGCTGGACGCCATCGTCGCACGCACGCCGATGCTGGTCATGCCCATCGCCTTCGACCAGCACGGCGTGGCGGCCCGGGTCGCGCACCATGGCCTGGGCCTGTGCCTGTCGCGCCACGCCAGCGCCAAGCGCATCGCCGCCGCCCTGCGTCAGGTGCTCACCCTGCCGACCCACGCCCATGCCCGGCAGGCCGAAGCCCTGGCCGCCAGTGGCGGGGCGCCGCGTGCCGCAGACCTGATCGAGGCCGCCCTGGGCGTGCCCACGTCTTCACCTTTGGAAACCGTCGATGACCTATGACCTGATTCTCGCCGGCACCGGCCTGGCCAACGGCCTGATCGCCTGGCGGCTGCGTCAGTGCCGCCCCGAGCTGAACGTGCTGTGCCTGGAGCAGGCCGAGACGCTGGGCGGCAGCCATACCTGGTCGTTCCACCTGACCGACCTGAGCGTGCACCAGCAGCAGTGGATCGCGCCCTTCGTAAGCCGGCGCTGGCCCAGTTACCGGGTGCACTTCCCGGCCTACAGCCGCACCTTGCACAGCGGTTACGCCAGCATCACCGGCGAGCGTTTCGCCCAGGTCCTGACCGATGCGCTGGGCGACAGCCTTCAGCTGAACCAGTCGATCCACGCGCTGACCCCGACCGAGGTGCGCCTGGCCGATGGCCGACACCTGCGCGCCAAGGTGGTCATCGATGGCCGGGGCGCGCCGAGCAGCCCGCACCTGGTGCTGGGCTACCAGGCCTTCCTCGGCCAGCTGGTGCGCCTGGAACGCCCTCACGGGCTGACCGCCCCGATCATCATGGACGCTCGCGTGGCCCAGCACGACGGCTACCGCTTCGTCTACGTGCTGCCGTTCTCGGCCGACACCGTGCTGATCGAGGACACTCACTATGTGGACCAGCACCGCACCAGCGCCGAGCAGCTGCGCGCGCACATCGCCAAGTACGCGCAGCACCAGGGCTGGACCATCGCCGAGTGCCTGCGCGAGGAGCACGGCGTGCTGCCGATCACCCTGGCCGGCGACGTCGAGGCCTTCTGGGACGCCACCGACGGGCAACCGCTGAGCGGCCTGCGCGCCGGGCTGTACCACAGCACCACCGGCTACTCGCTGCCCGATGCCGTGCGCCTGGCCGACTGGCTGGTCGCCCAGCCTCTGGACGACGCCGCGGCCCTGGCGGCCGGCATGCGGGCCTATGCCCGCGAGCACTGGCGAACCCAGGGCTTTTACCGTCTACTCAACCGCATGCTGTTCCTGGCCGGGCGGCCCGAAGCGCGCTGGCAGGTGATGCAGCGCTTCTACCAGCTGCCCGACGGGCTGATCGAACGCTTCTACGCGGGTCGCAACACCTGGCGCGACCGCAGTCGGATTCTCATGGGCAAGCCACCGGTTCCGGTCGGTGAAGCCGTCGTCGCCGCGTGGCGACATTCCCCAAGGCATTTCAAGGAGCATCGATGAACCCTGGCAAATCGGCAATCGTCATCGGCGCAGGCTTCGGCGGCCTGGCGTTGGCCATCCGCTTGCAGGCCGCCGGCGTACGGACCACGCTGCTGGAGCGCCGCGACAAGCCCGGCGGACGGGCCTACGTGTACAAGGACGAAGGGTTCACCTTCGATGCCGGCCCGACCGTGATCACCGACCCGAGCGCGATCGAGGCCTTGTTCGAGGTGTCCGGCAAGCGCCTGGAAGACTACGTCGAGCTGCTGCCGGTCGACCCGTTCTACCGCCTGTGCTGGGAGGACGGCACGGTCTTCAACTACAACAACGACCAGGCCATTCTGGAGCGCCAGATCCAGGCCCTGGAGCCGGCCGACGTGGACGGCTACCGGCGCTTTCTGGACTACTCGCGCGCGGTGTTCGACGAAGGCTACGTGAAACTCGGCGCGGTGCCGTTCCTGTCCCTGCGCGACATGCTCCAGGCCGGCCCGCAACTGATGCGCCTGCAGGCCTGGCGCAGCGTCTACTCCATGGTGTCGCGCTTCATCCGCAACGACAAGCTGCGCCAGGCGTTCTCGTTCCACGCGCTGCTGGTCGGCGGCAACCCGTTCGCCACCTCGTCGATCTACACCTTGATCCACGCCCTGGAGCGCCAGTGGGGCGTGTGGTTCCCCAAGGGCGGCACAGGGGCCCTGATCGATGGCATGGTCCGGCTGTTCCAGGACCTGGGCGGCGAGCTGGCGCTCAACGCCGACGTCGCGGCGCTGGAAACCCAGGGCGATCGCCTGACCGGTGTACGCACCCACGACGGCCGCCACTGGCAGGCCGACGCGGTGGCCTCCAACGCCGACGTGGTGCACACCTACCAGCAGCTGCTGGGCGATCACCCACGCGGGCGCGCCGAAGGCCAGCGCCTGCAGGGCAAGCGCTTCAGCAACTCGCTGTTCGTCATCCACTTCGGCCTGTCGCGCCCGCAGCCGCAGCTCGAGCACCACACGGTGTGCTTCGGCGCCCGCTACAAGGGCCTGATCGACACGATCTTCAACGGCCCGGCGCTGGCCGACGACTTCTCCCTCTACCTGCATTCACCGTGCGCCACCGACCCGAGCCTGGCACCGCCCGGCTGCTCGGCGCACTACGTGCTGGCGCCGGTGCCGCATCTGGGCAACGCCGAGGTCGACTGGACGGTGGAAGGGCCGGCCTACCGCGACCGGATCTTCGAGTACCTCGAGCGCCACTACATGCCAGGGCTGCGCCGCGATCTGGTGACCAGCCGCATCTTCACCCCGCTGGATTTTCGCGACACGCTCAACGCGCACCTGGGGTCGGCCTTCTCGCTGGAGCCGGTGCTGCAGCAGAGCGCCTGGTTCCGTCCGCACAACCGCGACGCCCGGGTCGAGAACCTCTACCTGGTGGGCGCCGGTACCCATCCAGGCGCCGGCGTACCGGGGGTGATCGCCTCGGCCAAGGCCACTGCCGGGCTGATGATCGAGGACCTGCATCGATGACGACAGGCGACGAGGCGCTGCTGACCC
Organism: Pseudomonas entomophila; assembly: GCF_013523165.1. Lineage (GTDB taxonomy): Bacteria > Pseudomonadota > Gammaproteobacteria > Pseudomonadales > Pseudomonadaceae > Aquipseudomonas > Aquipseudomonas entomophila_A. Next base: position 115,014 of record NZ_JAAMQI010000003.1, on the reverse strand, counting down.
ATGCCGAGCGCAGCATCGCCGTCGGCTCCAAGAGCTTCGCGGCAGCGGCGCGGCTGTTCGCGCCCTCGACCCGGCGCAGCGCGGTGATGCTCTACGCCTGGTGCCGCCATTGCGATGACGTGATCGACGGCCAGGAGGCCGGGCACGATGCGCAGCCGGTCGACCCGGCCGAGGCGGCGCGCCGCCTGGTGCACCTGCGCGAACAGACCCTGGCGGCTTATGGCGAGGCGCCGATGCACGAACCGGCCTTCGCCGCCTTCCAGTACGTCGCCCGGCGCCATGGCATTCGCCGACGCGAGGCCTTCGACCTGCTCGAAGGCTTCGCGATGGACGTGCAGGGCCAGGCCTACGTCACGCTCGACGACACCCTGCGCTATTGCTATCACGTCGCGGGCGTGGTCGGCCTGATGATGGCGCGGATCATGGGCGTGCGCGACGAGCGCGTGCTCGACCATGCCTGCGACCTGGGGCTGGGCATGCAGTTGACCAACATCGCCCGCGACATCGTCGAGGACGCCAAGGTCGGGCGGTGCTACCTGCCTCGTCAATGGCTGGATGACGCCGGGATCGCACCTGAACAGCTGGCCGCGCCAGCACAGCGGGACGCCCTGGCGCAGGTGGCGATTCGTCTGGTCGAGCACGCCGAGCCGTACTACGCCAGCGCCCGCGACGGCATGGGCGCCCTGCCCTGGCGTTCGGCGTGGGCGGTGGCCACGGCGGCGCGGGTCTACCGGCGCATCGGATTGAAGGTCAGGGCGACCGGGGCGCAGGCCTGGGACGGACGCCTGAGCACCTCGAAGGCGGAAAAGCTCGGCGCCTGTGCCATCGGCCTGGGCCAGGCGCTCATTTCTCGGTTACGACCGGCGAGGCCACGCGACCCTCATCTGTGGCAGCGTCCCGCGATGGGCGACGCAACGGACCGCCCTGCCGCGTCCGCAATTCTGCCCGCAGGCGATCGATAGGCGGCGCGTAGAGGAACCCGAAGGACACGCAGTTCTCGCGGCCGTGCACGGCGTGGTGCATCAGGTGGGCCTGATAGAGGCGCTTGAAGTACCCGCGTCGCGGCACGTAGCGGAACGGCCAGCGACGGTGGACCAGGCCGTCGTGGGCGACGAAGTACAGCAGCCCGTAGGCGGTCATCCCGGCACCGACCCATTCCAGCGGGTTCCAGCCGGCATTGCCCAGGGCGATCAGCACGATGGCCAGCCCGGCGAACACCACCGCGAACAGGTCGTTCTTCTCGAACCAACCCTGACGCGGCTCGTGGTGCGAACGGTGCCAGCCCCAGCCAGGGCCATGCATGAGGTACTTGTGCGCCAGGTAGGCGATGCCTTCCATGGCGGCCAGCGATACCAGAAAGGTCAGGGTGTTGATGAGCATGAGGCCTCGATGGCGCGAACGGTTGCAGGAATGGAGTGCCTGCCAGGGGCGACGGTTCCGTGTGCCCGTGACGGAAGTGAACAGCTTGACGTGACTGTAGCCTAATGCAAGCAAGCCACCCATTCATTGATGGAGAGCAGCCATGGCAGACCCCACCGAACCGGACCAGGATTACCCGAAGGATCCCTACGTCGATGACACCGACCTGGAACCGGGCAATTACGTCCCCCACCCCGATGACCCACCGCACAAGAAAGGGCCCGATTGGCCGGAGGGCCAGGTGGCGCCGGAAGATCAGTCCAGCGGCTGAGGCACAGGCTGTCACAGGGCCTTGTGGGAGCGGGCTCGCCCGCAACAGTGTCCGGTTCATCACCGCCTGCATCGCGGGCAAGCTCGCTCCCATACCCGTAGGGGCACGCCCAGCTTGTTCAGGCAAGGGTGAACGTGCGGGTTCTTCGCGGTCCGCTGGAACCCGCCACTTCAGGTGTCAGGCCAACCTGCACTGGCAGTCCACCCTGTGGGAGCGGGCTTGCCCGCGAAGGCGATGGAAGCTTCACCCTCGCGCCGACGACTGTTCCATGCCTGCCGGACATGCCCACCCGCCAACCCATCACTCCCGGTGATAATAACCTTCGCCCCATTCGATTCGTTCCCCCCGCGCGCGCCGCGCAGAATCCGCCCACTTTCTTCACTCTGGCGGATCTTTCCATGGAACATTCACTCACATCCCTGCGCTATCCCCTGGCCGCTCTCGCGGCCGTGGTGATCAGCGCATGCGGCCAGGCGCCGGAAACCGCTCGGCCTGCCAGTGCACCGACGGTCAGCGTGGCCCAGGTGCTGGAACAACCGATCACCGAATGGGACGAGTTCACCGGCCGCCTCGAAGCGCCCGAGACTGTCGAGGTGCGCCCACGCGTCTCCGGGCAGATCGACCGTGTCGCCTTCACCGAGGGTGCCCAGGTCACCAAGGGTGACCTGCTGTTCCAGATCGATCCGCGCCCGTTCCAGGCTCAGGTCCGCCAGCTCGAAGCGCAACTGCAACAGGCCCGTGCCTCGGCCAGTCGCAGCGAGAACGAAGCCCAGCGCGGCCAACGCCTGCGCAGCAGCAACGCCATCTCTGCCGAGCTGGCCGAATCGCGCAGCAGCGCCGCCGCCGAAGCGCGCGCGGGTGTGGCGGCGATCCAGGCGCAGCTGGACCTGGCACGCCTGAACCTGAGCTTCACCCGCGTCACCGCGCCGATCAGTGGCCGTGTCAGCCGCGCCCAGTTCACCGCCGGCAACATCGTCACCGCCGACGTCACGCCGCTGACCAGCGTGGTCTCCACCGACAAGGTCTATGCCTACTTCGACGCCGACGAGCGGGTCTACCTCAAGTACACGCAGCTGGCCCGCGACGGCCAGCGTGGGCAGACGACTCCGGTCTACCTGGGCCTGTCCAACGAGACCGGTACGCCGCACCTGGGCCAGATGAACTTCGTCGACAACCAGGTCAACCCCCGCACGGGCACCATCCGCGGGCGTGCCGTGTTCGACAACCGTGACGGCCAGTTCACCCCCGGCCTGTATGCGCGCCTCAAGCTGGTCGGCAGCGCCACGTATTCGGCGGTGCTGATCAACGACGAGGCCGTGGGCACCGACCTGGGCAAGAAATTCGTGCTGGTGATGGATGCCGACGGCAAGGCCAGCTACCGCAGCGTTGAACTGGGTCCCAAGCTCGAAGGCCTGCGCATCGTGCGCGACGGCTTGCACAAGGGCGACCGGATCGTGGTCAAGGGCCTGCAGCGCGTGCGCCCCGGCTCGACGGTCACGCCCCAGGACACGCCGATGGCCAGCGACGCCACCCTGGCCGCCCTCGCCCGCCAACGCCAGGCCCTGCAAGCCAGCCAGGCCGGGCAGCCCGCCGCCGCCGTGAAACTCGCCAGTGCCCCGGCACCGCGCGGTTGAAGGATCGAACCCCATGAACTTCTCACGCTTCTTCATCACCCGGCCGATCTTCGCCGCGGTGCTTTCCCTGATCCTGCTGATCGCCGGCAGCATCGCGCTGTTCCAGTTGCCGATCAGCGAATACCCCGAGGTCGTGCCGCCCACCGTCGTGGTGCGCGCCAACTTCCCTGGCGCCAACCCCAAGGTCATCGGCGAGACCGTCGCTGCGCCTCTGGAGCAGGCCATCACCGGCGTCGAGCACATGCTCTACATGTCCTCGCAGTCCACCGCCGACGGCAAGCTGACGCTGACCATCACCTTCGCCCTGGGCACCGACCTGGACAACGCCCAGGTGCAGGTGCAGAACCGCGTCACCCGTACCCAGCCCAAGCTGCCCGAAGAGGTCACGCGCATCGGCATCACCGTGGACAAGGCCTCGCCGGACCTGACCATGGTCGTGCACCTGACCTCGCCGGACAACCGCTACGACATGCTCTACCTGTCCAACTACGCCATCCTCAACATCAAGGATGAGCTGGCACGCCTGGGTGGCGTGGGCGACGTGCAGCTGTTCGGCATGGGCGACTACTCGCTGCGTGTCTGGCTCGACCCGAACAAGACCGCCTCGCGCAACCTGACCGCCAGTGACGTGGTCGCGGCGATCCGTGAGCAGAACCGCCAGGTCGCTGCCGGCCAGCTGGGCGCCCCGCCCGCACCGGGCGCCTCGAGCTTCCAGCTGTCGATCAACACCCAGGGCCGTCTGGTCACCGAGGACGAGTTCGAGAACATCATCATCCGGGCCGGCGCCGACGGCGAGATCACTCGCCTCAAGGACATCGCCCGGGTCGAGCTGGGGTCGAGCCAGTACGCCCTGCGTTCGCTGCTGAACAACCAGCCGGCCGTGGCCCTGCCGATCTTCCAGCGCCCCGGCTCCAACGCCATCGACATCTCCAACGACGTGCGCGCCAAGATGGCCGAGCTGAAGAAGGAGTTCCCCGAGGGGATGGACTACAGCATCGTCTATGACCCGACGGTGTTCGTGCGCGGCTCGATCGAAGCGGTGGTGCACACCCTGTTCGAAGCCCTGGTGCTGGTGGTGCTGGTGGTGATCCTGTTCCTGCAGACCTGGCGCGCCTCGATCATCCCGCTGCTGGCCGTGCCGGTCTCGTTGATCGGTACCTTCGCGGTGATGCACCTGTTCGGCTTCTCGCTCAACGCCCTGTCGCTGTTCGGGCTGGTGCTGGCCATCGGCATCGTGGTCGACGACGCCATCGTGGTGGTGGAGAACGTGGAGCGCAACATCGGCCTGGGCCTGGCTCCGCTGGACGCCACGCAGAAGGCCATGAGCGAAGTGACCGGGCCGATCATCGCCACGGCGCTGGTGCTGTGCGCGGTGTTCGTGCCGGCGGCGTTCATCTCGGGGCTGACCGGGCAGTTCTACAAGCAGTTCGCCCTGACCATCGCAATCTCCACGGTGATCTCGGCGTTCAACTCCCTGACCCTGTCGCCGGCGCTGGCCGCCGTGCTACTCAAGGACCACCATGCGCCACAGGACCGCTTCTCGCGCCTGCTCGAGCGGCTGCTGGGCGGCTGGCTGTTCGCCCCGTTCAACCGCTTCTTCGACCGCGCCAGCCACCGCTACGTCGGCGGCGTGCGCCGGGTGATCCGCTCCAGCGGCATCGCGCTGTTCATCTACGCCGGGCTCATGGGCCTGACCTACCTGGGCTTCGCCTCGACCCCGACCGGGTTCGTCCCGGCGCAGGACAAGCAGTACCTGGTGGCCTTCGCGCAACTGCCCGACGCTGCCAGCCTGGACCGCACCGAGGCAGTGATCAAGCGCATGAGCGAGATCGCCCTGGCGCAACCGGGGGTGGCTGATTCGGTGGCCTTCCCGGGCCTGTCGATCAATGGCTTCACCAACAGCCCCAACAGCGGCATCGTCTTCACCCCGCTCAAGCCGTTCGACCAGCGCAAGGACCCGAGCCAGTCGGCGCAGGCGATCGCCGCCGCGCTCAACGCGCAGTTCGCCGACATCCAGGACGCCTACATCGCGATCTTCCCGCCACCACCCGTGCAGGGCCTGGGCACCATCGGCGGGTTCCGCGTGCAGATCGAAGACCGGGGCAACCTGGGCTACGAGGCGCTGTACCACGAAACCCAGAACATCATCGCCAAGAGCCAGCAGGTGCCGGAACTGGCCGGGTTGTTCACCAGCTACCAGGTCAACGTGCCGCAGGTCGATGCCGCCATCGACCGTGAAAAGGCCAAGACCCACGGTGTGGCGATCAACGACATCTTCGACACCCTGCAGATCTACCTGGGCTCGTTGTACACCAACGACTTCAACCGCTTCGGCCGGACCTACCAGGTCAACGTGCAGGCCGAGCAGCAGTTCCGCCTGGATGCCGAGCAGATCGGCCAGCTCAAGGTGCGCAACGACCGTGGCGAGATGATCCCGCTGGCGACCTTCCTCAAGGTCAGCGACACCTCAGGTCCCGACCGGGTCATGCACTACAACGGCTTCATCACCGCCGAGATCAACGGCGCAGCGGCGCCCGGCTACAGCTCCGGTCAGGCCGAGGCGGCCATGGCGCGCCTGCTGACCGACGAGCTGCCCAACGGCATGACCTTCGAGTGGACTGAGCTGACCTACCAGCAGATCCTGGCCGGCAACACCGCCCTGCTGGTGTTCCCGCTGTGCGTACTGCTGGCCTTCCTGGTGCTGGCAGCGCAGTACGAGAGCTGGAGCCTGCCGCTGGCGGTGATCCTGATCGTGCCGATGACGCTGCTGTCGGCAATCACCGGGATCATCCTCACGGGGGGTGACAACAACATCTTCACCCAGATCGGCCTGATCGTGCTGGTCGGGCTGGCGTGCAAGAACGCCATCCTGATCGTCGAGTTCGCCAAGGACAAACAGGCCGAGGGCCTCGACCCGCTGGCTGCGGTGCTGGAGGCGTGCCGTCTGCGCCTGCGCCCGATCCTGATGACCTCGATCGCCTTCATCATGGGTGTGGTGCCGCTGGTGTTCTCCTCCGGTGCCGGCGCCGAGATGCGTCATGCGATGGGCGTGGCGGTGTTCTCCGGGATGATCGGCGTGACGGTGTTCGGCCTGTTCCTGACGCCGGTGTTCTTCTTCCTGATCCGCCGCCACGTCGAACGACGCCAGGCGCGCCGGGTCGCCCACACCCCGCTGCAGGAGACCCAGGCATGATGCGGTTCAGCCCTTTCCTTCCGAGCCTGCTGGTGCTGGCCCTGTCGGCCTGTGCGGTCGGCCCCGACTACCGTGCGCCCCAGCCTGAGCCGGCGCGCCTGGACGCGGCGCAGGGCACGGCTCGGTTCGACCAGGCGCGCTTCGAAAGCGCCTGGTGGCACCAGTTCGAGGACCCGACCCTGGATCGCCTGGTGCAGGCTTCGCTGACCGGCAACCGCGACCTGCGCGTGGCCTTCGCCCGGCTCAAGGCCGCGCGTTCCATCCGCGAGGACGTAGCCAACGACGACCTGCCGGTGGTGACCAGCGGCGCCAGCAGCACGCTGGGTAAGGGCCAGATCCCGGGGCAGACCGATCGCCGGGTCAACAGCGAACGCTACGACCTGGGCCTGGACATGGCCTGGGAGCTGGACCTGTTCGGGCGCATCCAGCGCCAGCTGGAAGCCAGCCAGGCCCGCGAGGACGCCGCCCAGGCCGACCTGCGCCAATTGCAGGTCAGCCTGATCGCCGAGCTGGTGGATGCCTACGGCCAGTTGCGCGGCGCCCAGCTGCGTGAGCGCATCGCCGCCGACAACCTCAAGACCCAGCAGGACTCGCGCCGGATCACCGAGACCCTGCGCGACGCCGGGGTCGGTAACGAGCTGGACGTGGTCCGCGCCGAGGCGCGCCTGGCCGCCGTCGAGGCCAGCCTGCCGCAGCTGCAGGCCGAGCAGGTCCGCGCACGCAACCGCATCGCCACCCTGCTCGGGCAGCGCCCGGAGCAACTGAGCATCGACCTGTCGCCCCAGCGCCTGCCGGCGATCGCCAAGGCGCTGCCGGTGGGCGATCCCGCCCAACTGCTGCGCCGCCGCCCGGACATCCGCAGCGCGGAACGGCAATTGGCGGCGGCCACGGCCGAGGTCGGCGTGGCAACGGCCGACCTGTTCCCGCGGGTCAGCCTCAGCGGCTTTCTGGGCTTCACTGCCGGGCGCGGGTCGCAGATCGGCAGCTCGGCGGCCCAGGCCTGGACGCTGGCCCCGAGCATCACCTGGCCGGCCTTCGACCTGGGCAGCGTGCGGGCGCGTCTGCGCGGCGCCAAGGCCGAGGCCGAAGGCGCACTGGCCAACTACGAGCAGCAGGTGCTGCTGGCCCTGGAAGAGTCGTCGAACGCCTTCAGCGACTACGGCAAGCGCCAGCAACGCGTGCGCGCCCTGATGCGCCAGAGCGAGGCCAGCCGCAAGGCCGCCGAGCTGGCCTCGATCCGGTACCGCGAAGGCACCGTCGACTACCTGGTGCTGCTCGACGCCGAACGCGAACGCCTGGCCGCCGAAGACGCCCAGGCGCTGGGCGAAGTCGAGCTGTATCAGGGGGTCGTGGCGATCTACAAGGCGCTGGGGGGCGGCTGGGACGTGGCCACTGGCTCGCCCGGTACGCTCGCGGCGCGGTAGCGAGCGGCGAGCGGCCTGTCGTTCGCCTAGGCGTACAGGCCGCTCTCTTGCACGTCGACTCTCTGCAAGAACGGCGCTCAGCGTGCGAAGCGTCTGCATGGATGATGCTTTCACCCGCTCTCATGTTCCCCTTCAAGCGGCCGATAATGCGGCATGGTCTCGGCAGGCGAGGCCACTGCCGGAACCGCACTGATGAACCTTCGCTCACTGAACATTGCCCCTCGGGCCTCCCTGTGTTTTGGTCTGATCACCCTGCTGGTGATTGCCTTGGGCGGGTTCGCTTACCTGCAACTGGGCAAGCTGCGCAGTACCGAACAGGCGATCGAAAACAACTGGTTGGCCAGTACCCAAACCGCTGACGATATCCAGATCGCAGTGCTGAAGGCGCGGCTGGAGAGCATCCGCCTGCTGGCTGCCAACCGGCCGGAGGACCGCACAGCCGCCATCGCCCAACTGAACAGTGCCCGCGACGCACTCAACGACCGCACCGACTATTACCGCCAGCACCTGGTGTCGAGCGAACAGGAACGCCAGACCTTCGAAGCGGCCGCCACACGCATGACCACCTTCTTGGATGGGCTGGCGCACATCGTCGCGCTGGATGCCACCGACCATGACCAGGCGGTGGCGTACGCGAACACTGAACAAAAGATGCATGCCGAGGCCTACCAGGCAGAGCTTACCCGCCTGCGCGAGCATAATGTGGAGGGCGCTGCGGCGGCGGGTGCAGAGGCCACCGACGTGTATACCCATAGCAACGTCGTGATTGCCGTGGTGGTGGCCGCAGCGCTATTGCTCACGCTCGTGCTCGCGGTGCTGCTCACCCGCAGCATCGTGGTACCGCTCGCCGCGTCGCTGTCGATGGCCGAGAACATCGCCCAGGGCGACCTGCGCGCCTCCGTGGCAGTGGTAGGTGTCGATGAAGCCAGCCGGTTGATGACGGCGCTGAATGCCATGCAAGGCAACTTGCGCACCACCATCGGTGAAATTTCTGACGCCTCGGCGCAATTGAGCGCCGCCGCGGTCGAGATGACGGCCATTACCGAAAGCGCCAGCCGCACGCTGCACCAGCAGAACAGCGAGATCGAACAAGCCGCGACAGCGGTGAACCAGATGAGCACGGCGGTCGAGGAAGTGGCGCGTAACGCCACCTCTACCTCACAAGCGGCCAAAGATTCAACCGTCGCGGCCGAAGCGGGTAACCAGAAGGTGACGCAGACCCTGGCGGCCATGCGCAGCCTCAAAGACCGCGTCGACCTCACCGCCGAGCAGGTGCAGCAATTGGCCGGGCAAACCCAGGACATCAGCAAGGTATTGGGTGTGATCGGGGCCATCGCCGAACAGACCAACCTGTTGGCCCTGAACGCCGCCATCGAGGCTGCCCGTGCGGGCGAACAAGGCCGCGGCTTCGCGGTAGTGGCGGATGAAGTGCGCGCGCTGGCGCACCGTACTCAAACCTCGACCGGCGAAATCAAGGACATGATTGCTTCGATCCAGTCTCACAGCACCGCCGTGGTCACGGCCATGGGCGACAGCTTGCGTGAAGTGAGCACGACCCAAGGCACGGCAGACGATGCCGGGCAATCGCTGCACGTGATTACCCACGCCGCGCAGATGATCGACAACCGCAACCAGCAGATCGCGACGGCCTCCGAAGAGCAGGCCTATGTAGCCCGTGAGATAGACCGCGCCTTGGTCAGCATCCGCGACCTGGCGCTGCAAAGCAGCGAAGGCACACGGCAAACCCTGATCGCCAGCGGGGAATTGTCGCAACTGGCGGTCAACCTCAACCAGATGGTGGCGCGCTTCCGTACGTGACCCTTCTGTCATCGGGACAACGCTATGGGCAGGGGGCTGGGAAAGCGTGTGGGGAATGCGCCTTGGGCCGATCAGCCAGTCATCCACTGATGCGGCAGTAGAGACCGGCCATTACGAGCCTGTGGGAGTTCGCCCGCCGCCCCGGCGCCGCGCTGTCGCGCAGAGAACATGGCGATAGCTGGCAGTGCTCAGATGCTGTATTGCTGATCGATTTCTGGGGCCGCTTTGCGGCCCATCGCGGCCGGTCCGGCGCCCCGGCAGGGGCCGCTCCCACATGGGACCGCGATTGCCTGTGCCATTGCGGCGGGTGTAGGAGCGGCCCCTGTGCCGCGATTGGGCCCGCAGGGCCCACAAGGTTCTATAATTAATTCCTCCTAAATCAACAACTTATTTTATGTTCTATGAGAGCGGGCTTGCCCGCGATAGCGTCCGGTCCGTCACCGCCCGCATCGCAGGCAAGCCCCATAGGACCGCAATAGGCCCAGCAGGTCCATGGAGTCAACCACGCCTGTCCATCGACCGTTCACGGCGCAGCCACCACACATGAACGGCTTGCAGCTTACCGCTTCAAGCCCATGCGCCCTACCGCGCCCCCGGCGTGAACCCTGCCCGGTCCGCTCGCCAGACCACTGCCGCGCCGATCACCGCCAACCCTAGCAAGGCCGCCGGCAGGGCCGACGCCCCATACTGCTGCAGCAGCACCCCGCCGCCGATCCCGCCCAGGGCCACCGCCAGGTTGAACACCGTCACCAGCATCGACTGTGCCACATCGCCCGCCTCCCCAGCCGTGTCGGCAATCGCCGTCTGCAACAGGGTCGGGGCGCCGCCGAAGGTCATGCCCCACAGCACCACCCCGGCCAGCACCACACCGGTGTGCGCACCGGCCAGGCCCAGCACCAGCGCCGCCACGGCGAAGCCGGCCAGGCTGAGCAGGGTCACGCGGCGCAAGGCGCGATCGACCCACAGCCCGGTCGCCCACACGCCCAGGATCGACGATGCGCCGAACAGCAGCAGCACCAGGTCGACGCGCTCGCCCAACCCGACCGACGCCAGGTACGGCGCGATGAAGGTGTAGAGCATGTTGTGCGCCAGGATCCACACCAGAATCACCGCCAGCACCGAGCGGATGCCCGGCAGCAGGAAGATCGCGCGCAGCGATTGCCGCCGTTCGGCTGGCTGGCCGGCGAAGTTCGGCAGCCCCCAGCGCACCCACACCGCCAGCACCAGGGCCAGGGCGGACATGATCCAGAACACCCCGCGCCAGTCGGTCAGCCCGCCAAGCCAGGTGCCCAGCGGCACCCCCAGGCACAACGCGATCGGCTGGCCGACCCCGACCACGGCCAGCGCTCGCCCCTGCTGGGCACTGGGCACCAGGCGCCGGGCGTAACCGGCCAGCACGCCCCAGACGATCCCGGCGGCCATGCCGGCCACCAGCCGCGAGGCGAGGATCACGGCGTAGTCGGACGACAGCGCGGTGATGCCGTTGAACACCAGCAACGCGACGATGGCCAGCAGCAGCAGCGGTCGGCGCGACCAGCTGCGGGTGGCGGCGACGATGGGAATGGCGGCGAGCACCGAGCCCAGGGCGTACACCGAGACCAGCTGCCCGGCCAGGGACTGGGAAATCCCCAGCCCGGCGCTGATCTGTGGCAGCAGGCCTGCCGGCAAGGTCTCGGTCATGATGGCGATGAACCCGGCCAGGGTCAGGGCCAGCAGCTGGGCCAGTGGCAGGCGGGCCGTCGTGGGGGCCGTTTCGAGCGGGGTCGGGTCGGCCGTGGCGGAAGAAGGAAGTGTCATGGTCTGCGTCCTTTCAGAGACAAGAAACACCCACGCCCGGTCGACGACCGGGACGCGGGCAGGTGCGCGGTGGTGAAGGGTCAGGCCAGGCGCTGCTGGCCTGGACGATGAAGGGCCTCGGCCTGCCGGATCAGCGCCAGCAGTTCGTCGAGCCCGGTCGGTTTGAGCAACTGGTAATGGTCGGCCACGCTGTCGAGCACCACTGGCGTCCAGGGCAATTGCCCGAGCGCCTGCTCGATGAACGAGTAATCGTCGCCTGCCGCCTTGAGCAGGCTCACCGGTGCCTGGATGCGGTGCTCGAGCAACGCCTCGAAGCTGTAACGGAACTCGTAGGTCAACTCGACCACCTCGGTGATCCGCTCGATCAGGCCCTGGTCCAGCCCGTCGAAGCGCGCCTGGATGAAACGCACGAAATCCTCGCGGTCGCGCAGGCGCTCGAGCGCGCCTTCGACCTCGGCCGTGGGCAGCACCCCGGCGAACACCGAGTAGAGAATGCACAGGAAGGCCGGGCCGGCGTAGCGCTGCTGACCCGCCAGGCGATAGGCCGGGCGGCGGGTGCGCGGGTTGCCCGGTGCGATCAGCACCAGCGACTCGACCTGCTCGCCCAGCGCTTCGAGCTGACGGGCCACCTCGAAGGCCACACGTGCGCCGAAGGAATAGCCCCACAGCGTGTACGGGCCCTCCGGCTGACGCTCGCGCAGCAGGGCGACGTCGGCACGGGCCATCTCGGCCAGCGTGGCGTGGGGCACTTCGCCCGGGTTGATGCCCATGGCCTGCACCCCGTAGAACGGCCGCGCCGGGTCGCTTTTCAGGGCCAGGCCGCGCAGGTTCATCGGGTAGCCGCCCAGGCCGGGCCAGCAGAAGATCGGGCGCTGGCGCGTGCGCACGGCGTTGAGTTCCACCAGCCGCGAATGGGCCTGCCGCGACGCCGCCTGCACTTCGCCGGCCAGGGCCTCGACGCTCGGGTGGCTGAAGATCGCCTGCAAGGGCAGGCGCGCGCCCAGCTCACGGTTGAGTCGGTTGATCAGCACCACGGCCAGCAGCGAGTTGCCGCCAGCCTCGAAGAAATCGTCGGTGACCGACACTGCCTCGCACTGCATCACCTGGCACCAGACCGCCGCGACGGCCTGCTCGCCCGCCGTGCGTGGCGCGATCAGCGCGCGGGCCTGACGCGCCGTGCGCACCGTCGCCTTGAGCGTCTGCACATCGACCTTGCCATTGGCGGTCAGCGGCAGCTCGTCGAGCACCACGAACTGGTCCGGGACCATGTAGTCGGGCAACAGGCTTTCCAGCTCCTGCTTGAGCAGTTCGGCAGGGCCCTGGATGTGCACGGCATCTTCCTTCATGCCTTCGCTGCGCACCTGCGCGTCGCTGACACGGCCACCGAGCGCGAAATAGCAGGCCTCGACCGGCCGATCAGGGCCCAGCAGCTGGCGCAGGCGCGTGGCCGTGGCCAGGTCGTGACCGCTGCGTGAACTGTAGCCCGACGACATCAGGCCCAGGTGCAGGTCGTTCATCTGCAGGGCCTGCAGGCGTCGGCCCAGGCCGATGTAACGCTCCCAGGCCGGCAGGTGGCCGGCCACCAGCGACAGCGCGAAGCTGGACTGTGCATAGGAGCGCTGATTGATCGCGATCACCTGGTTCTTCTCGATCACCGCGTCGCCCAGGCGCTCCAGGCGCTGTTCGCGCAGCGCATACAGCCCGGCCGGCAAATCGTCGACCTGGTCGCCGTGGGCCTGCACGTAGACCTGCACGGGGCTGGGCTCGGCGGCGTGCGCGGCGCCCACCAGCGGGTAGCTGCCCAGGTAGCGGTCGCCTTCATCGACGGCCAGGTGCTCAAGCACCTCCGGGCGATGCAGGCCAGCGCCCAGCCCCAGGCCGTGCTCGGGCAGCACCTGGTCGAGCAAACCCAGCACGTGGCCTGCCTCCATTTCCAGGACTTCATCGACGTTGGTCTGGTACACCGCCTCGATGGCGCGTGCGCGGCCCACCAGGTGCAGCAGCGCACGGGAGTGCCCAGTGGACGGCCGCGCCTGGATCAGCATCAGTTCGTGGGCAGTGGGCGCGAAATAGTGGATGCCATCGGCCAGCCCTTCCACGCCTTCGACCTCCAGGTACAACTGGTGCGCATAGAGCGCCCCTGGCGAGGCGTAGGCATACTTGGGCAGCAACCGCTCCTGGCTGTAGAAGGGCCCGAGGTTGCGCAGCAACGCGCCGAGCGTGTCGAGGGTCAGCGCGCCGCTCGCGCCGGGGTGCTGCACAGGCTGACGGGTCAACAGGTCGAGGAGTGTCTGCCGGTCCACCCGCCCGCCTTCGAACAGGCGGTAGGTCTTGCGCGCAAAGGCACGCGCCCGCTGGTCGTCGCTGGCCGCGGCACCCGGCAGGCGCAGCACCGCCCTGCCCTCGTCCCGACCGGGCTGGCGCTCGCCCAGCTGCCCGAGCTGGGCCTTGACCTGGACCTTGCTGGACTTGGACAAGTGGTGCGCGCCATGCTGGCCCTGGTCCATCAGGATCGCCTCGCGCGGGTTGAGCGCCACACAGGCCACCAGGCTCTGCCGCTGACCCTCGGCGTCGGCATGGACGAACACGGCGGCGCTCTTGACCCAGGCATGGTTCTCGATCGCCACGCGCACTTCATCCAGCTCGATGCGGTGCCCGCGCAGCTTGACCTGGTTGTCGGCCCGGCCAATGAACTGCACGCTGCCATCGGCGTTCCAGCTGGCCAGGTCACCGGTGCAGTAGAGGCGCACCGGGTGCGCGTGGCCCGGCAGCAGGCGTTCGACGAACCGCTCGGCGGTCTGCTCCGGCCGGCCCCGGTAGCCGCGGGCCAGCTGGCGACCACCGATGTAGAGCTCGCCTGGCGTCTCGGGCGTTTCGATGGGTGCGCCGGTGGCCGGGTCGAACAGGTGCAGGGTGGTCTCGCTGGCCGGGAAGCCGAGCGAGACGATCTGCGCGGTGTCCGCCAGGCAGGCCGCATCGACCAGGCGCGACGAGGCGTTGATGGTGCACTCGGTGGGGCCATAGAGGTTGACCAGACGCACCTGCGGCAGGCAGTCCAGGCAGGCCTGGGCCAGCTTGCGGGTCAACGGTTCACCCCCACTGTAGAGGTGCGTCAGCGTCCGGCAATCAGCGAAACCCGGCTCGTTGACCAAGGCCTGGAGCAGGGTCGGCACGCCCTGCAACACGCTGATCCGGTGTTCGACCAGGGCTGCGACCAGCGCCTCGGGGTCGCGATGGATGCCGGGCGCGCCGATGACCACGTGGGTGCCGTTGGCCACCGCCAGCAGCTCCCACTGCGCGGCATCGAAGCTCATGGGCGTCTTGCGCAGCAGCGTCTGGCGCGCGTCCACGCCGTGGGCATCGCGCAGCCAGCCGAGCTGGTTGATCAGGTTGGCGTGGGTGATCTCCACCCCTTTCGGCTGGCCCGTGGTGCCCGAGGTGTAGATGACGTAGGCCAGGCTGTGCGCGTCGACGAGCACGGGTGCCTGGGCACGCGTGTCATTGGCCGCCGGGCGCGCGGCCCCGTCGTCGCAGACCAGGTGCACGCCTTCCAGGGCCAGGGCACGCAGGCTCGGCAACAGGGCCGGCTGGGTGTAGATCACCGTGATGCCCGCGTCCTCGATCATGTAGCGGATGCGCTCGCGGGGGTATTCCGGGGCCAGTGGCAGGTAGGCGCAGCCGGCCTCCAGGATGCCCCAGGTGCCGATCATCATGTCCAGGGACGGGTCGACGAACAGGCCCACGCACTGGCCCGGCTGCACACCGGCATCGCGCAGGCGCCAAGCGGCCTGCTGGCTGCGCCGGCGCAGCTGCGCGAAGCTCAGGACGCCCTGCGGGCTGCTGACGGCGATGCGACCAGGCGATGCCTCGGCCTGGCGGGCGAACAGCTCGATGAGTGTACGCGCCGGGACGTCCGTCGACGGCCCCGCTCCCTCTGTGCAACCAGCCAACATCCGTGGTGTTCCTGAACTCACCGCATCCATGAGCGCGCTCCAGTGTGATCGATAGGCGCAGCCTGCCCGCACTCAGGGGGTGAGCGAAGGCGGTGTGGGCTGCGAAAAAGGCGTTGTGTCGATGCGATGACGTGAGGGCCGAAGCCTGCCCGGCATCGCGGGCTGATCGGTCAGGCGACCGGGTCAGTGTCGTTCCAGCAGGTTGCCATGACCGCCGATGCGGTCGGCGATGCCACTGGCGCGCAAGGCATGCCAGTACAGCACCACGTTGTTGGACAGCACCGGCTTGCCCAGCCACGCCTCGGCGATCATCGCCGCGCGGGCCATGGCCACGTTGGTGCCGACCTGGACGATGGCTTCGACCTCGGGGCTGTCGACGGCGCGGATGGCGTCGAAGATCTGCCGTTCGGTGATGTGCGCGATGTTCGCCGGGCTGGACGCGCCGAGGCCGCGAACGGCGAGCACCTGGTAATCGTTGTCGGTGAAGAAGTGGCTGACCGTCTCGTCGCCCAGTGGCAGGTAGGGCGTCAGCACGGCGATCCGACGGATCCCGCCCAGGGCCTCCAGGGCGGCGCGGTAGGCGTCCGGGCTGGTGGTGACCGGCACGCCGCCGCTCATCTCGAGGAACGATTCGGTGACCATTTCGTGGCTGCCGGGGCCGTCCCAGTAGCTTTCCGGGGACACGCCGACGATGATCCGATCGGGCTTGCAGGTCAGCAGCCCATGGATGGCATCGGAGGTCGACAGCCGGATGTTGTTCAAGACGTTCATGAAGCCAGGGCGCTGGTCCATCGATTCATCCTGGATCAGCATGCGGCTGGCGTGGTTGGTCACGCCATAGGGCCGCAGGGCATCGGTCTCGGGCTGCATCGAGGTGTTGGTCGAGGGCAGGATGATGCCCATCTTCAGGCGATTGCCAAGTGAATCGGTCATGACGGCTCTCAAGGTCGACGGCAGTAGCATCGACCCCCGAACGGGAACACACGCTCTACGCAGCGCGGGGACTACTTGGCCAGGAACGAGGCAGCCATGTCCTTCTCGGCATGCCCGGCTTCCAGGGCGCGCTTGAAGCGCTGCAGGCCCGCTTCGACGCTGTCGACCTTGACGCCGGCCTCACGGGCCGCCTCGATCACCAGCTCGGCATCCTTGGCGGCGTTGGCCACCGAGAACGTGGTGCTGTAGTCGTCGGCCATGATCGCGGCGGACTTGAGCTGGAAGTACAGGTTGTCCAGCGGGCCGCCCTTGACCACGTCGACCACCAGCGCAGGGTCCACGCCCAGCGCCTCGGCGATCGACAGGCTCTCGGCCACGCCATGGGTCAGGGCCAGGACCCAGCTGTTGAGCGCGAGCTTGAGCTTGCTGCTGACGCCGGGCTGGTCCGAGACCCAGACGGTGCGCTGGCCGATGGCGTCGAACACCGGCTGGACCGCGTCGCGCTGGGCGTCGGCGCCGGAGGCGATGATCACCAGCTTGCCCTGCTCGGCCGGGCCCTTGGTGCCCTGCACCGGCGCGTCGTAGAAGGCCAGGCCGTGTTCCTGGGCGAAGGCCTGCAGTTTTTCGGTGGCCGGCACGCCGACGGTGCTCGCCTGGATCCACACGGTGCCCTTGGCCAGGCCCGGCACTGCGGCGCGCATCGCATCGAGCACGGCCGGCCCATCCTTGAGCATGGTCAGCACGATACCGGCGCCACGCACGGCGTCGGCAGCCAGTTCATGGACCTGCACGCCGTTGTCGGTCAGGGCCGAAGCCTTTTCGAAGGTGCGGTTCCAGGCACGGGTCTGGAAGCCGTTCTTCTGCAGGTTGCGGGCGATCGCCGCGCCCATGATGCCGGTGCCGAGAACGGCGATGGTGCGGGTGTCTGCGTGTTCGACCTGGGTCATGTGAACATCCTTTTAGTGAATCGTTGAAGACGGAGTGTCAGGGGCGCGGCGATGCCGCGCGGTTGAAACCTGGGTGGTCGGGCTCGACGCGAGCGCCGAGCGGTGTTGACCGGTGATGAAAGACAGGAACGGCGTGTCGGCCCGCCTGGGCAGGCTCACAGCGCGCCAACGGCCACCTCGACGATGTCGGCCAGTCGCTCGGAACGGTCTTCGCGCGCACCGCCCTTGCCGATCACCCGGATGCCCTGGATGGTGCTGACCACGAACCGCGCCAGGGCCTCGGGGCGGCGGCTGGCCTCGATCTCGCCAGCGGCCTGCCCGCGCAGGAACAGCGCGGTCAACGCCCGCTCCATGCGGCTGAAGTTCTTGGCCACCAGCTCGGCGATGCCACTGTCATGGCGGGCTACCTCCAGCGAGGCGTTGGCGACCATGCAGCCCAGGTTCTCGGTGTCGTGCAGCTCTTCGGCGACGATCTTGTGCAGCAGGCGGCGGATCAGCTCCTTGACCGGGCCTTCCTCGGCCAGCAGGGCGACGTTGAAGGCGGTCATGTCGTAGTAACGGCTCAGGGCGAACTCGTACAAGCCCTGCTTGCTGCCGAAGGCGTTGTACAGGCTGCCGCGTCCCAGGCCCGTGCCTTCGACCAGGTCCTGGATGCTGGTCCCGGCATAGCCGCGCTGCCAGAACACACGCATGGCGGCCTCGGCGATGGCATCGGGATCGAATTCTCTGGATCTCATCTGTGCACCGGTTATGGAACGAACGGTACAGAAACTATCACCCGACTCACGACACCGTCAATGGTTCAAATTTTATTTTTTAGCAGTCTAAATCTGGTGCTTGCACGCTTCGTCAAGATGATGCAGCTTGAAAAAAGACCGCCTCGCCAGGATCTTTATGCCAATTTCTGGAACGATTGTTACAGAATTAGCGCAGGCGCTCATTTCACCTCTCTGGACAAGGAAGCAGCGTTTCATGTCGAACCCCCTCTTGCGCACCGGCAACCCCCAGGCGCCCTATGCCGAATCCATCGCCCTGCCTGCTGACGCCAAGCTGGTCTATGTCAGCGGCATCCTGGCCGACATCGCGGATGGCGACGCTGTCGCAGGAACGTCCGCCGCCTACGGCGATACGCACACCCAGGCCTTGTCGGTGCTGAGCAAGATCCAGGCGATCCTGGCTCAGCATGACCTGCAGATGCGTCATATCGTGCAATTGCGGGCGTTTCTGGTCGGCACCCCCGAACACGGCGGGCGTCTGGATTTCGCCGGTTTTCAGCGCGCCTATGCGGCGTTCTTCGACGATCCTGACCTGGGCGCCAAACCGACCCGCACGGCGATCCAGGTGGTGGCCTTGCCCCTGCCTGGCACGCTCGTGGAAGTCGACGTGGTCGCGGCGCACCCTTGAAATGCATCAAGGCGGGGCCTGCTGAACGGCCAGGCCCCGCGTTCGTCGAGTCACGGAGGACACCATGACCCCACCTTCATTCGCCGACATCGGCAAGGTCATCGCCAGCCTGGGCAGCCGACACTTCACACGGACGTTCCATGCACTGGTCGAAGCGCATCTCACGGCACCCGTAGACCAGCTCAACTGGCACTCGACCGAGACGCTGCCTGCCTCGGACGCGCTGGCCGAACGGTTGGGTTCCCGGCCTGGCGAAGCAGGTTCCGGGCGCACGCTGAACTTGCGTGCGCAGGCCGACACGGGGCGGCGCCTGACGGTTCGCCGCTTTGCGCCTGGTCAGGCCTTTTCCGAGCATGAGCGTGACCACCTGCACACCATCGCGCCACTGCTGTTCTCCTTGCTCGGCCAACACCAGCGCCTGGCCCTGCCACTGGCCGAGACCGCCCGACCTGCACAGAGCCTGGAAAGCCGCTTTCACCAACGCCTGCAACAGAGCGGGCTGACCTTGTCCGAGCGCGAGACCCAGGTGTGCCTGGGATTGTTGGCCGGGCGCACCGCCGCGCAGCAGGCCGAAGCGTTGAACCTGACGGTCAACACGGTGGACAGCTACCAGCGCCGGGCAGCGGTCAAGCTGAACATTCGAGGCCGGCACTCGCTGATGCGCTGGCTGTATGCGGACACCGCGCTCGAGCCTGGCGAAGAGGCACCGTCGCCTCGGATGCTCGCGGCAGGTCAACCCGTGCCCGTGGCATGCTGGCTGGACCTGCCAGCGCGAGCGGGTCGTCATCTGGGGCTACCGGTCCCGACGTCCAGCTGGAAGGCAGCGGGTCGCTTTTCCTGAACCGCTTCGCCTGAAGACGCATCGCCGGCCCTCCCTGGCCGGGGTGCCTGGGCGGCCGTCATCGCGGGCAAGCCCGCTCCCACACGGTGATGCCAGGACAGGATTACCTGACAGAGGGTGTGGCTGATGTCATGGCCTGCAGGCCCAGAACACCACGCTCGCCACCAGGGCAGGATTGCCTGGCAGAGATGTGGCTGATGCCGTGGCCCTGCAGGCCCACCCCACCATGACCGATCTCTTCCCTGTGGGAGCCGGCTTGCCGGCGATCGCGCAGGTGAATCCACCACCGCTTTCACCGACCAGCCGCGCCCTTCGATGCCCACGGCTACGGCCCTTGGGCCGCGCGCCCAGGCGCACCTGCCCTGCCCGCTTGCGCGGCCACACCATCGACCGCGCGCCTTCCCGTCGTCCCACTCAAGACGTCACCCGCGCCGTCGCGTGGGCCAGGGCCTCGAACCACCAGGCCGTCAGGCTATACACCTGGGGCACCTTGAGCACGCTGAAGTGATCGCCCGGCCCTTTCCAGCAGCGCAGCTGCGGCAGCGTCCGGCGCCACCCGTCGGCCATCGCCTGCTGTTCACGGCGGTTGCCGTCGGCCTCCTGGGCCGGGTCGTCCACCTGCACCAGCCCGACCGGGCCGTCGTAGCCGACCGCAGGACGGTACGGCAGGCGCAGCGCTGCTCCGAACGTGCGCACGATGCCGGCCAGGGCGGTCTCGGCCAACCGCGCGGGCAGTAGCCCCGCCTGCACCATGGCTTCGCGCAACCGCTGCAGCTGCACGGCCTCGTCCGCCGCCAGGAAAGCCGGCCCGCTCAGGCCCAGGTCCTTGCCGCTGGCCGCTTGCAATGCCTCGACCAGGGTCTCCAGCACTCGGCTGAAGGTGTAGCCGGCTGGCGCCTCCAGCGGCCCGGTCGGAGCTTGACTGTCGATCAAGGTCAACGACAGCACGTCACGCCCGCGGGCCTGCAGCGCCACGGCCAAGGCATGGGCACCCCAGCCCCCGAACGAATGCCCGAGCACGTGCAAGGGCCCTTCCGGGTACAGCGCGTCGATCGCCTGCGCCTGGCATTCGGCCGCCACTTCGAGGCTGGCATGAGGCGCCCGGCGCCCGTCCAGGCCGCGCGGTTGCAGGCCATGCACCGGCCACTGCGCCCCCAGCGCCTCGGCCAGGCCGATGAAGCCGGTCACACTGTCACCCGCCCCCGGCACACAGAACAGCGGCGCCTGCCCAGGCTGGCCGGCCTGGATCGTCAGCAGCGGTTGGAAGCGCTCCACGGTCGGCACGGCCTCGCCGGCTGTCGCCAGCGCCTCGCCCAGCACCTGCCCGACCACGTGCACGTGCGGTGCACGCATCAGCCCCAGGTGATCGCCTGGCACGTCGAGGCACTGCAACGGCAATGTCGGCAAGGCTTCAGCCCAGCCGAGCGTCGCGGTGGTGCCGGCTGGCACCTGGCCGCGTTCACTGGCCCGCAACAGCCAGACCGGCAGGTTGGACGGCTCCAGGTGATAGTGGGCCAAGGCATGCCCGTGGGCGACCTCGCGCGCCAGGTACTGCCGCACCTGCTCGTCCTCGGCCTCTTCCAGCGCCGGGTACAGCAAGCCCTGGGCGCGGATCGCCGTCAGCAGCGCCTCGAACCCGAGGTCGGTGTGACGATCGAGTGCCGCCAGGTGTTCCAGCGCCGCCGCTCCGGCATCGCCTTGCGCCTGCCAGTGGGCCGTGCAATGCGCCAGCAACTGGCGGTGCAAGGCCCGTTCGCCGTCCCAGCGCGCCTTGCCCTGATCGGTCAGGCGTGGCACGTAGCTGTCGAGCAGCCCGACGAAGGCCACGCTGCGATCCAGCCCGTCGAGCTGTTGCGCGACTTCATAAGCCAGCACCCCGCCGAACGACCAGCCGACCAGGCGGTATGGCCCGTGCGGCTGGGCGTCGAGGATCTGCGTCACCAGCCGCGCGGCCAATGCCTCGATCGTGTCGAGCTGCGGCGCGTCCAGGGCGATGCCGGCCAGCCCATGGACCGGGTAATCGCCCGGCAGGTGCTGCGCCAGCACCGGGAACCAGCTGTCCAGCCCGGTAAAGTCATGGATCAGGAACACACCCGGGCGCGTATCGCCAGGCGCGCCGCGCAGGCGTTGTGCGCCGCAGGCCACTGCACCGGCACGGCTGTCCAGCAGCGCGGCCAGGCGGGCGACGCTGGGGTGCTGGAACAGCTCGGCCAGGGTCACCTGCACGCCGGCCTTGTGCAGCAGGCCGACCAGGCGAATCGCCGACAGCGAATGCCCACCGTGCTCGAAGAAGTCGTCGTGCCGCCCGACCTGCTCGAGGTCCAGCACCTGCGCCCAGGCCAGGGCTAACTGTCGCTCGCGCGTGGTGGTCGGGGCCTGCTGCACGTCGGCTTCGACAATGGACGTGTCCGGTGCCGGCAAGGCCCGTCGATCGACCTTGCCGTTGCGGGTCAAGGGCAAGGCCTCCAGCACCCTCAAGGTCGCCGGGCGCATGTGCGCCGGCAACCGCTCGGCCAGCCAGGCCCGCCAGTCACCCAGCGGCACCTGCGGGTCGCGCAGGGTGACGTAGGCCACCAGGCGCGCCTCGCCCCGCTCTGCCGCACGTGCCAGCACTACCGCCTCGCCGACGCCAGGGCAGCGGGCGAGCTGCTGCTCGATTTCGCCCAGTTCGACACGCATGCCGCGGATTTTTACCTGGTCGTCGTTGCGCCCCAGGTAATCCAGCGTGCCGTCTTCGCGCCAGCGCACCAGATCGCCGGTGCGGTACATGCGCGCTGCGGGCGTGACCGTGAACGGGTCGTCGAGGAAGCGCTCGGCGGTGAGTGCCGCGCGGTTCAGGTAACCCCGCGCCACACCCGCGCCACCGATGTACAGCTCGCCCGGCACACCCAGCGGGACGGGCCGCTGCTGGGCGTCGAGCACGTAGAGCCGGGCGTTGTCGACCGGCCCGCCGATGTGCAGCGGCCCACCCACGCGCAAGGTGCCGGAACTGGCGACCACGGTGGTCTCGGTCGGCCCGTAATTGTTGACCACGGCAAAGCCTGGGTCGTGATCGAACTGCCGCAGGCGGTCACCGCCGATCAGCAAGGTGCGCAGGCTCGGGTGACGCAGGTGCCGGCTGAAGGCGAACTCGGCCACCGGCGTCGGCAGGAAGGCCACCTCCAGCGGCTGGGCCTGCCACCACGCCAGCAGGGCATCGAGCTGCTGGTGATCCAGCTCGCTCGGCGGCAGGTGCAGCACTGCACCGGCGCACAGGGCGGGCCAGACCTCCCAGGCCATGGCATCGAAGCCGAAGCCCGCGACGCTGGCGGTGTGGCTGCCGGCGCTCAGGGCGAAGGCCCGGCAATGCCAGTCGATGAGGTTGTTCAGGGTGCCGTGCTCGACCATCACGCCTTTCGGCTCGCCAGTCGACCCGGAGGTGTAGATGACGTAGGCCAGGTGCGCGGTCGACAGCCCGGCCGGACGCACCGGCTCGACGTCGGTCGGCCAGTCCGGTTGGTCGATGCTCAGGCTCGGCAGGCCCAGGTGCGCCAGGCGCGGCGCGAGCGCCTGCTGGGTCAGCACCAGGGTCGGCGCGCTGTCGCTCAGCAGGTAGTCGACCCGCTGCGGGGGGTGGCCCGGATCGACCGGCACGTAACCGGCACCGGCCTTGAGCACGGCCAGCAAGGCCACCACGGTCTGCACGCCGCGCTCGGCGAACACCGCCACCCGGTCGTCGAGGCCCACGCCACGCACGACCAGCTGCCGGGCCAGCGCCTCGGCCTGGGCGTTCAGCTCGGCATAGGTCAGGCACTGCACCCCACACTGCACGGCGATCGCGTCAGGCCGCTGTCGTGCCTGCGCCTCGATGCGCTGGTGCACGGTCAGCGTCGTCGGCGCGCCGGTGCCCTGCGCGTTGAAGACCTCCAGCACCTGTTGGCGCTCGTGCGCGGGCAGGCAGCTGATCTGCGTGAGCGGCGTGTCCGGCTGCGTTTCGAGGGCCTCGACCAGGCGCCGTGCGGCGCAGTCCAGGTAGGCGCAGAGCCGCTGGGCAGGCTGCCCGTTGGTGGTCAGTGCTGTCAGCTCGAAGGCCTCGCCCAGGTCATCGACGCTCACGGTCAGCGGGTAACTGCTGCGCTCACGGGCCTGCAACAGGTCGATCCCGTCCCAGACCGTGACCTGCTCGTCGGTCAGCGGGCGCTGTGCGCTGTGCCGGTAGTTGAACAAGGCGGTGAACAGCGGCGCACCACTTGGCAGGCCGCTGCAGCGCTGGGCCAGGGCCAGGGGCGCATGCTCGTGCACCAGCAAGGCGCTCAGGCGTGCATGGGCCTGGGTCAGGCCCTGGCGCACGCTCTGCTCGCCCAGGTCCAGGCGCAGCGGCAGGGTGTTGATGAACACCCCCAGCGCGCGCTCGACCCCGTCCCCGCCCTGCAGGCGGCCCAGCAGCACGCTGCCGAACACCACCTGCTCGCGGCCGGACAACTGCCCCAGCACCTGGGCCCAGGCCAGGTGCATCAGGCTGGCGGCGCTGACCCCGGCAGCACGGGCCTGTTCGCGCAGGCGTCGGCTCAGGTCGGCGTCCAGGCGCTGGCACGCTTCGTCCGGCAAGCCGCCGCTGTCGGCCACGTCCTGGCCGTAGGGCAAGGTCGCTTCCTCCAGATCACCGAGCTGGGCGCCGAAGAAGGCTTCGTGCTCGGCCTGGCTCGGGCCTTGCTGGGCCTGGGCGATGTGCAGGCGATAGGGCACCGGGGCCGGCAAGCGGGCGTGTTCGCCTGCCAGCACGGCCTGCAATTCCTGCCCCAACAGGTCGAGGGCCATGTGGTCCATGATCAGGTGATGGAACTGCAAGACCCCGATGCGCTGACCGCTGTCCGGGTCCTGGGTGTGCAGCAGGCGCATGAGCGGCGCCTGGCGCAGGTCCAGCGCGCCCGGTTGTGCCAAGGTCTGTGGCGAGACCGCCTGCACCGGCAGCCAGGCCTCGCGCCAGACCACCTGCATGGGCGCTTCCAGCCCCTCCCAGCACAGTGCCGTGCGCAGCACGTCGTGCCGTGCGATCACGTGCTGCAAGGCTTCGGCGAAGGCTTCGAGGCGGCCCTGGTCGGCAAAGCCGAAGCGCGCCTGCAACAGGTACGGG
Source organism: Pseudomonas entomophila (assembly GCF_013523165.1). Taxonomy (GTDB): domain Bacteria; phylum Pseudomonadota; class Gammaproteobacteria; order Pseudomonadales; family Pseudomonadaceae; genus Aquipseudomonas; species Aquipseudomonas entomophila_A. The sequence continues at coordinate 90,267 of NZ_JAAMQI010000003.1, read as the reverse complement.
TCGTCCTCCCCCGCGGTCAGGTGATGGAAGAAGATGCCGCTCTGCAGCGGCCCCAATGGGTAGATGTCCTGCACGTTGCCCACGCCGCCCGGCACACAGGCGACGATCTGGTCGATCGCCGGCTGATCGAGGCTGGCCAGGGGCAACAGTGCCGGGGTGATGTGCGTGCAGCCCGGCTCGATCCGGTTGGCCGGCACGGCCGTGTGCGTGGACGTGTCCAGGGTACGGGCCAGTGCGGCCAAGGTCGGCTGGGCGAACAGCTGGCCCACGTCCAGGGCCAGGCCCAGGCGCCGCAGGCGTGCGACCAGCGTCACCGCCAGCAGCGAATGGCCGCCCCGCTCGAAGAAGTGGTCGTGTCGCCCGACCTGGTCGAGGTCGAGCAGCTCGCACCACAGCGCCGCCAGGCAGGTTTCCAGCTCGCCCTGGGGGGCCTGGTACTCGGCACCGGCGCTGGCCTGGGCATCGGGCGCCGGCAAGGCACGCCGGTCCACCTTGCCATTGGCGGTCAGCGGCCAGGCCTCCAGCGCCACCAAGGCCGCCGGCACCAGGTAGGCCGGCAGGCGCGCCTGCAGGGCGGCGCGCAGGTCACCGACCGACAATGGCGCGGCACCTGGGGCGGGGATGACATACCCCACCAGGCGGGCGTCGCCGCCGCTGCCGTGCTCGGCGAGCACCAGGGCTTCACGCACCTCGGGCAGCGCTGCCAACTGGCTCTCCACCTCGCCCAGTTCGATGCGCACACCGCGCACCTTGACCTGGTCGTCGTTGCGTCCCAGGTACTCCAGCGTGCCGTCGGCGTTCCAGCGCGCCAGGTCACCGGTGCGGTACATGCGTGCCTGGGGGTCGGCGGCGAACGGGTCGCGCAGGAAGCGTTGCGCGGTCAGCTCGGGCTGGTTCAGGTAGCCACGCGCCACCCCGGCGCCGGCCACGTACAGCTCGCCCGCCGCGCCGGTCGGCACCAGGTGCTGGTGCGCATCGAGCAGGTAGACGCGGGTGTTGGCGATCGGTCGACCGATGTCCAGCGCCCCGCCCGCCCACAGCCGTCCCGAGGTCGCCACGACGGTGGCTTCGGTGGGCCCGTAGTTGTTGATCACGGCAAAACCGGGGTCGTGCTCGAAACGCCGCAGGCGATCGCCCCCGATCAGCAGGGTGCGCAGGGTCGGGTGCGCCCGGCGCTGGGCGAGCAGGTGCTCGGCCACCGGCGTCGGCAGGAAGGCCACCTGCAGCGGTTGCGCCAGCCACCAGTCGAGCAGCCGCTCGACCTGCTCGTTGCCCAGGTCCGCGGGCGGCAGGTGCAGGGTCGCCCCGGCACACAGCGCCGGCCACAGCTCCCAGGCCATGGCGTCGAAACCGAAGCCGGCGACGCTGGCGGTGTGGCTGCCGGCGCCCAGTTCGAAGGCCTGGCAATGCCAGTGCACCAGGTTGACCAGCGTCTGGTGCTCGACCATCACGCCCTTGGGCTGCCCGGTCGAACCGGAGGTGTAGATCACGTAGGCCAGGTGCCGGTCACACAGCCCGGCCACCTCGGGCGCCTGTTCATGGGTCGGCCAGCAGGCGTCGTCCAGCGCCACCCTGGGCAGGCTGGACGGTGGCAGGCGCTCGAGCAGCGCCTGTTGCCCCAGCAGCAGCCGTGGCTGGCTGTCGGCCAGCAGGTAGGCAATGCGCTGCGCCGGATGCGCCGGGTCGATCGGCACGTAGGCCGCGCCGGCCTTGAGCACCGCCAGCAGGCCGATTACCGTGTCGGGGCTGCGCTGGGCGAACACCGCGATGCGGTCGTCCGGGCGCACCCCCTGCGTCAGCAGGTGATGCGCCAGGGCGTTGGCACGCCGCTCGAGTTCGGCATAGCTCAGTTGGCGCTCGCCCACCTGCACGGCGATCGCCTCGGGCTGCGCGGCCGCGCGGGCCTGGATCAGCGCCGGCAGGGTCGGCCCGCGCGGCACCGCCAGGGCGGTGCCGTTCAAGCGGGTCAGCAGGTACTCGCGCTCGGCGCCGTCGACCAGCGGCACCTCGGCCAGGGGCGCCTGATCGTCGGCCACCAGGGCCTGCAACAGCCGCTCGAAATAGCCGGCATAACGGCGCACGGTCGCCTCCTCGAACAACGCGGTGGCGTAGTCGAGGGTGCCCACCAGCGCGCCGCCCTGCTCGCCCAGGTTCAGCGACAGGTCGAACTTGGCCACCTGGGTCGTCTGCTCCAGCGGCTCGATGCGCAGCCCGTCCAGGGTCAGCGCGCCGGCATCGCCCGGCAACCAGTTGACGGTGGTCTGGAACAGCGGCGCGTGGGCCAGGCTGCGGCTGGGCCGGGTCAATTCCACCACCTGCTCGAACGGCAGGTCCTGGTGCGCCTGGGCCGCCAGCACCTGCTCGCGAACCCGTGCCAGCAAGGCGGCGCCATCGGTGACGTCGGTGGTGCCGATGCGCACGGCCAGGGTGTTGACGAACAACCCCACCACGCCCTCCAGCTCGGCGCGGGTGCGCCCGGCCACGGGGCTGCCGATGACCACGTCGGCCTGGCCGGACAGCCGGGCCAGCAGCGCGGCCCAGGCACTCATGAGGGTCATGTACAGCGTTGCGCCATGGCGCTGCGCCAAGCCGTGCAGACCCAGGGCCAGCCCAGGGTCGATGCGGATCGCCAGGCTTGCCCCGGCAAAATCCTGCTGCGCCGGGCGCGCGTGGTCGGTCGGCACGCTGGACAGGTCGGGGGCGCCGGCCAGGGCCTGGCGCCAGTAACCGGCCTGGCGCTCGAAGCGCTCGCCCACCAGCCAGCGCCGCTGCCAGGCGGCGTAGTCGGCGTACTGGATCGGCAGCGCCGGCAGGGCCGCGTCGATGCCCTGGCAGTCGGCCTGGTACAGCGCCAGCAGCTCGCGGGTCAGCACGCCCATCGACCAGCCATCGGCGACGATGTGGTGCACGGTCAGGCCCAGCACGTGGTAGTCCTCGGCCAGTTGCCAGAGGTGCCCGTGCAGCAGTGGCCCTTCGGCCAGGTCGAACGGTGCCAGGGCGATCTGCTCCAGCTGCACGGCCAGGGTCTCGGGGTGCGCGCGCAGGTCGTGACGCTGCAACGGCACCGGGCGCGACGGCTCGCCGAAGCGAATCGCGACGCGGTCCTCATCGCTGACGAAATGGCTGCGCAGGGTTTCGTGGCGTTCGACCAGGCGCGCCAGCGCACGGCCCAGGGCCGCGTCCTGCAAGGAACCGCGCAGGCCCAGGGCCAGGGCGATGTTGTAGGCCTGGTTGCCACCGCCCAGCTGGGCCAGGAACCACAGCCGCTGCTGGGCGAAGGACAACGGCATCGGCCCCTCGCGCACCAGGCGCGGGATGTGCTCGGGCAAGGCCTGTTCCAGCCCGCCCAGCACCTCGGCCACACGGGCCAGCTCACCCAGCGCGAACAGGTCGGCCAGGGGCAGCTCCAGGCCCAGGCGCTGGCGCACCTGCGAGACCATGCGCATGGCCGACAGCGAGTGCCCGCCCAGTTCGAAGAAGTGATCGTGTCGCCCGACCTGCTCGACCTGCAGCACCTCGCTCCAGATCTGCGCCAGGGCGATTTCCAGTTCGCCCTGCGGCGGCACGTAGACCTGCCCGGCCACGGTAGCGTGGGGCGGGACGGGCAAGGCCCGCTGATCGAGCTTGCCGTTGGCCGTCAGCGGCAGCGCCGTCAGCTCGACCAGCGCCGAGGGCAGCATGTAGTCGGGCAGGCTGCGCTGCAGCTGCGCACGCAGCTCGGCCGGTGTCAGGGCCGCGGCATCGGCCTGGCAGGTGTAGTAGCCCACCAGACGCAACGGCCCGGGTTCGTCGGCCCGCGCCAGCACCACGGCCTCGTCGACCCCCGGCAATTGCTGCAGGCAGCTGGCGATCTCGCCCAGCTCGATGCGAAAGCCTCGGATCTTGACCTGGTCGTCGTTGCGCCCCAGGCACTCCAGCTGGCCGTCGGCACGCCAGCGCCCCAGGTCGCCGGTGCGGTACCAGCGCGCCCCAGGGCAGTCGCCGAACGGGTCAGGCACGAAACGGGCCTCGGTCAAGGCCGGCTGGCCCAGGTAGCCGGCGGCCACCCCGTCGCCGCCGATGTACAGCTCGCCGACCACGCCCAGCGGCGCCAGGCGACCCTGGGTGTCGAGCACGTGAACATGGGTGTTGCCGATCGGCCGGCCGATGGGCAGCGAGGAGGCGTCGGGCGCCACCGTGGCGACCTCGCAGGTGGTGGCGAAGGTGGTGGTCTCGGTCGGCCCATAGCCGTTGACCAGGCGCAAGCCGGGTGCCTGCGCCAGCAGCAGGGCGAAGGTCGCCGGGTCGGCCCGCTCGCCGCCGGTCATCAGCAGGCGCAACGAACCCAGTGCCGGGCCGATCACCCGGGCATAGTGGTTGAACAGCGCAGTCGTCAGGAAGGCCACGCTGACCTGCGCCTCGACCAGCGCGTTGGCGTAGCGGTGCGGGTCGACCAGCGTCGGGTGGTCGATCACCACCAGGCGCGCGCCATTGAGCAGCGCGCCCCAGACTTCCAGGGTGCTGGCGTCGAAGGCCGGGTTGGCGGCCAGGGCCATCACGTCGCGGGCGTCGAGGTCGGTGTAGCCGTCGTTGAGCACCAGCCGGGCGATGCCACGGTGGGTCACCTGCACGCCCTTGGGCGCGCCGGTCGAGCCGGAGGTGTAGAGCACGGCGGCCACCGCGCTGGCGTCGTGTGCGCGCTGCAGCGGATGGTCCGGCAGGCTCGCCAGGTCCAGGCCATCGAGGTCCAGACTGGGGGCGCCGAGGCGGGCCAGCTCCGGGCCCTGGCCGATGACCAGCGCGGCCTGGCAGTCCTCGACCATGAAGCGGCGCCGCTCCAGCGGCGCGTGGACGTCGAGCGGCACGTAGACCGCCGCGCACTTGATCACCGCCAGTTGCGCCAGCAGCAGTTCCAGCGAGCGCGGCAGTTGCAGCACCACGTGCGCGCCTGGCTGCACGCCACGTGCCTCCAGGACATGGGCCAGACGGTTGGCCTGGGCCTCGAGCTGGGCGTAGCTGAGCGTGCGCGGGCCATCGACCACGGCACAGGCCGTCGGTGCCTGGGCCACGCGGGCCTCGAACAGCTGGGCCAGGGTGCGGTCGCGGGGGTAGTCGCGTTGCGAGGCGTTGAAGGCGCGCAACTGGTCGCGCTCGGCGGCCGAGAGGATCGACAGACGGTTCAGGGTCAGGCCGGCCTCGGCGGCCGGGCGCCCCTCGCCTTCGCGCAACGCCTCGACGATCGTCGCCAGGGCCTGGCGCAGGTAGGCGCAGACACGCTGCGGATCGATCTCGGCCACGCTCTGGGTGGTGATGGCCAGGGCCTCGCCCAGGTCGTCGACGCTGACGGTCAGCGGGTAGTGGCTGCGCTCTTCGGCGTGCAGCACCTCGATGCCGTCCCAGGCGCTGTCGGCCGGGGCGGCGGCCTGGCCATGGCGGTAGTTGAGCAGGCTGGCGAACAGCGGCGCCCCGGCCGGCAGGCCGCTGCAGCGCTGGGCCAGGGCCAGTTGCGCCTGTTCATGGGCCAGCAGCCCGGTCAGGCGCTGGTGGGTGCGCGCCACCGCCTCGCGGACCGACAGCCCGTGCAGGTCCAGGCGCAGCGGCAAGGTGTTGATGAACACCCCCAGGGCCCGTTCGGCGCCCTCGCCGCCTTGCAGCCGCCCCATCAGCACGGTGCCGAACACCACCGTGTCGCGCCCGGCCAGTTGCCCGAGCACCTGCCCCCAGGCCAGGTGCACCAGGCTGGCGACGCTGACGCCCAGGGTTCGCGCCTGGGCTCGTACGGCCTGGGCCAGCGCGGGTTCCAGGGCCAGCTGCGCCTCGCGCAGCGACGCATCGGTTGCACCCGGTGCCAGGCCATAGGGCAAGGTCGGCTCGTCGATGTCGCCCAGTTGCGCCGTGAAGAACGCTTCCAGCGCCGCCTCGTCCAGCCCCTGGCCGACCTGGGCGATGTAGGTGCGGTACGGCACCGGCGCGGCGAGTGCGGCCTGCTGCCCGAGCATCGAGGCGCGCAGCTCGGCGGTCAGGGCATCGAGCGCCACGTGGTCCATGATGACGTGGTGGAAGCGCAGCACCGCCAGGAACCCCTGGCCTTGGGAGTGCGCCGCATAGTCGAGCTGCAGCAGCGGCGCCTGAGTGAGGTCCAGCCGCGCCGGGCGCTCCAGTGCCTCGAGGCTGACCGCCTGCACGCTCAGCGGCGCCTCGCGCCAGACCACCTGCACAGGCGCGGGCAGGCCCTCCCAGTGCAACGCGGTGCGCAGGATGTCGTGCCGCTCGATCGCCGCGTTCAAGGCCTGGACGAAGGCGTCCAGGCGCGCGCGGTCCCTGACCGCGAAGCGTGGCGCCAGCAGGTACGGGTCGGCCTCCGGCGAAGCCAGGTGATGGTAGAGGATGCCGGTCTGCAAGGGCCCCAGTGGGTAGATGTCCTGCACGTTCGGCGCACCGCCCGGCACCGCCGCGACGATCCGCTCGATCGCCGCCGCGTCGAGTGTCACCAGGGGCAGCAGCTCGGGGGTGATCTGCGTGCACCCTGGCGGGATGCGGTTGGCCGGTACCTGGGGCTGGGTGTCGGCGCTCAGGGTGGCCGCCAGCGCGGCCAGGGTCGGCTCGGCGAACAGCACGCGGATGTCCACGTGCAGCCCCACGCGGCGCAGGCGCGCGACCAGGGTCACCGCCAGCAGCGAATGGCCGCCCAGCTCGAAGAAGTTGTCCTGCCGCCCGACCTGGGCGACGCCGAGCAGGTCGCACCACAGGTCGGCCAGGCGCGTCTCCAGCTCGCCTTCCGGCGCCTGGTAGGCGCGGCTGAGCACCGCGCGCGCGTCCGGGTCGGGCAGCGCCGCGCGGTCGAGCTTGCCGTTACCGGTCAACGGCAGGTCCGGCAAGGCCACATAGGCCGAGGGCACCATGTAGTCCGGCAGGCCGGCGGCCACGTGGCGACGCAGCGTCTCGATGCCGGGGTCGTCCTGCCCGGGGTGGGTGGCGTACCAGGCCACCAGGCGCTCGCCGCGCAGCAGCACCGCCACCTGGCGCAACGCCGGGTGCGTCGCCAGGCGCGCCTCGATGTCGCCCAGCTCGATGCGCAGGCCGTGCAGCTTGACCTGGAAGTCGTTGCGCCCGAGGAACTCCAGCGCACCGTCGACGCGCTGGCGCACCAGGTCGCCACTGCGGTACAGCCGGTCGCCGGCGACGAAGGGGCTGGCGATGAAGCGTTCGGCCTGCAGCGCCGGCAGGTTCAGGTAGCCGCGGGCCACGCCGACCCCGCCGATGTGCAGCTGGCCCGCCACCCCGGGGGGCACCAGGCGGTCTTGCTCGTCGAGCACGTACAGCCGGGTGTTGGCGATGGCATGGCCGATCGGCAGCGTCTGCGCGGGCACTGGCTGGTCGGGCGCCAGGGTCCAGGCGCTGCAGTCGACGGTGGCTTCGGTCGGGCCGTAGACGTTGTGCAGGCGTACCCATGGCAGGCAGGCACGCACCTGGCGGGCCAGCTCGGCAGTCAGCTCGCCCCCGCCACAGACCACGTCGGTCAGGCTGGCGCACTGCGCTGGGTCGGCACTGTCGAGGAACTGCCCCAGCAGGGCCGGGACGAACTGCACCACGTTGACCTGCTGCCGGGCGATCAGCTGCGCCAGGTAGTCCGGGTCGCGCTGGCCATCAGGCCGTGCCAGCACCAGGCGCAAGCCGCTGCACAGGGGCCAGAACAGCTCCCAGACCGAGGCATCGAAGCTGACCGGGGTCTTGTGCAGCACGGCCGCCCCGGTGTCGGCGGCCGTCGGGCACAGCTGGGCGCTCCACTGCACCAGGTTGCAGACGCTTTTGTGCTCGACCATCACGCCCTTGGGCGTACCGGTGGAGCCGGAGGTGTAGATGACGTAGGCCAGGTGATGCCCGCCGATGGCGGGTACCCGAGGGTTGTCGAGGCAGCCCTGGGACCACGTCGGACAGTGCAACGCGACCAAGGGCGGCACGCCCTCGCCGAAGCGCTCGCAGGTGCTGGCATCGACCAGCACCCGGCTGGCGCCGCTGTCGGCGAGCATGTAGGCCAGGCGCTCGTCCGGGTAGCCAGGGTCCAGCGGCACGTAGGCCGCACCGGCCTTGAGCACCGCCAGCAGCCCGATCACCAGGTCCGGGCCGCGGGCCAGGCACAGGCCGATCCGGTCGTCGCTGCCGATGCCCTCGGCGATCAGGTGGTGCGCCAGACGGTTGGCGGCCTCGTTGAGCGCCCGGTAGCTCAGCTCACCGTCGTCGTGGGCGACCGCAATGGCGCTCGGCTGACGGCGGGCCTGGGCTTCGAACAGCACGTGCAGGGGGCGGTCCAGTTCGAAGGCATGGGCAGTGGCCTCGGCCTGGGCCAGCAGGTCTGCACGCGCCGCCTGCGACAGCAGCTCGACGTCGGCCAGGCGCGTGCGCGGCGCGTCGACCATGGCCCAGAGCAGCGTGCGCAGGTACTGGCCATGACGCTCGATGGTGGCCGGCTCGAACAGCGCGGTGGCGTAGTCGAGGGCACCGACGAAGCCGTCGGCCTGCTCGCTGACGCTCAGGGTGAGGTCGAACTTGGCGAAGGTCGGCTGCTCGTCCAGCGGCGCGGCCTGCAAACCAGGCAGGTCGAGCCGCGCGCCCTGGCTGCCGTCCCAGGCCAACGAGACCTGGAACAGCGGGCTGTGGGCCAGGCTGCGCGGTGGCCGCACACGTTCGACCACCTGTTCGAAGGGGATGTCCTGGTGGGCCTGGGCTGCCAGCACCTGGGCCTTGACCTGGGTGAGCAGGCCGTCGACGTCCTCGACGGCCGCCATGTCGAGGCGCACCGCCAGGGTGTTGACGAACAGGCCGATCAGGCCTTCGACCTCGGCGCGTCGGCGGTTGGCCACGGGCAGGCCGATGACCACCTCCGGTTGCCCGGCCAGGCGCGCCAGCAGCGCCGCCCAGGCGCCCATGAAGACCATGAACGGGGTCACGCCACGGGCCTGACAGGCCTGGGCAATGGCCTGACTCAAGGCCGGCTCGAAGGTCAAGGGCAGGCTGGCGCCGGTGTAGTCCTGCCGGGCCGGACGCGGGTGGTCGGTCGGCAGGGTCAGCAAGGCCGGCGCGCCGTCCAGGGCCTGTTGCCAGTAGTCGGCCTGCTCGGTCAGGCGCGGGCCGACCAGCCACTCGCGCTGCCAGGCAGCGTGGTCGGCGAATTGCAGCGGCAAGGCCGGCAAGGGATCGTCCCGACCGTCGCGCAGCGCTGGGTAGAGCGCCATCAGCTCACGGGTCAGCACGCCCAGCGACCAACCGTCGGCCACCAGGTGGTGCACGGTCAGCAGCAGCACGTGGCGGGTGTCGTCCAGGCACAGCAGTCGGCCGCGGATGGGCAGGCCATGGCGCAGGTCGAAGGCGGCGTGGGCCTCCTCGATCACCTGCGCGCGCCAGGCCTCGGCGTCCTGGCCGCGCAGGTCGTGCCAGCTCAGGGTCGGCAGGGTCCCCAGCGGCGCGGCCTCGGCCCACGGTTGGCCGTCATCCTGGCCGAAGCGGGTGCGCAGGCTGTCGTGCCGTTCGACGATGCGCAGGATCGACCGCTGCAGCGCCTCGACGTCGAGCGGCCCGTCGAGCCGCAGGCCCAGCGGGATGTTGTAGGCGCTGTTGGCCTCCTCCATCTGCGCCAGGAACCACAGGCGTTGCTGGGCGTACGACAGCGGCACGCGGCTGCCACGGGGCAAGGCCGGGATCGGCGGCAGTGCAGCGTTCTGCGCACCTGCCGTGTCGTCGAGACTGCGGGCGACGGCGGCCAGTTCGCTGTCGGCGAACAGCCGCGCCAGGCTCAGCTCGCGACCCAGCCGCTGCTGCACCTGGGCGACCATGCGCATGGCCAGCAACGAATGCCCGCCCAGGTCGAAGAAGCGGTCGTGACGCCCGACCTGGTCGATCCCCAGCAGCTCGCCCCAGAGCGCGGCCAGGGCCTGTTCGCAGGCGCCGCGCGGCGCTTCGAAGGGCGCGCTGCCCAGTGCCTGGCGGTCCGGTGCGGGCAATGCGCGCCGGTCGACCTTGCCGTTGGCGGTCAGCGGCCAGTGGGCCAGCGCGACCCAGGCGCTGGGCACCAGGTGGCCTGGCAGGCGCGTGGCCAAGGCCACGCGCAGGCTGTCAGGGGTGGCCGTCGCGCCGTCGCGCAGCGAATAGTAGGCCACCAGGCGGGCCTGGCCGGGGCTGTCCTCCAGGGCCAGCACCAGGGCCTGCTCGATCTCGGGCAGCCGCGCCACCTGGCTTTCGACTTCACCCAGTTCGATGCGCACGCCGCGGATCTTCACTTGGTCGTCGTTGCGCCCCAGGTACGCCAGGGTGCCATCGGGGTTCCAGCGCGCCAGGTCGCCCGTGCGGTACAAGCGCGCCCCCGGCACCGTGCTGAACGGGTCCTGCGGGAAGCGTTCGGCGCTCAGCGCCGGCTGATTGAGGTAGCCGCGCGCGACACCGGCACCGCCCACGTGCAGCTCGCCCGCCACGCCCAGCGGCACCGGCCGCAGCGCGGCGTCGAGCAGGTAGACGCGGGTGTGGCCGATCGGCCGGCCGATGTCCAGGCCCTGGCCAGGGATCACCGGGCCGGAGGTGGCCACCACCGTGGTCTCGGTCGGGCCGTAGTTGTTGATCACCGCGAAGCCTGGGTCCTGGTCGAAGCGGCGCAGGCGGTCGCCGCCGATCAGCAAGGTGCGCAAGGTCGGATGGCGCAGGCCGCGGCCGAAGGCATGTTCGGCCACCGGCGTGGGCAGGAAGGCGACCTCCAGCGGCTGGGCCAGCCACCAGTCGAGCAAGGCATCGACCTGCTGGTTGTCCACGCTGTCCGGCGGCAGGTGCAGCACCGCCCCGGCGCACAGCGCCGTCCATACCTCCCAGGCCATGGCGTCGAAGCCGAAGCCGGCGACGCTGGCGGTGTGGCCGCCGGCTTCCACGGCGAAGGCCTGGCAGTGCCAGTTCACCAGGTTGTCGAAGGTGCGGTGCTCGACCATCACCCCCTTGGGCTGGCCGGTGGAACCGGAGGTGTAGATGACGTAGGCCAGGTGGTCCGGGGTCAGGCCCGGCACCTCAGGCGCCTCGGCACGGGCAGGCGTTTCGGTGCGGTCGATCAGCAGCACCGGCACTGCCGTGTCGGTCAGGCGCGCCTGCAAGCGCTGCTGGGTGAGCACCAGCACCGGCGCGCTGTCGTGCAGCAGGTAGGCGATGCGCTCGTCCGGGTGGGCGGGGTCGATGGGCACGTAGGCGGCGCCGGCCTTGAGCACGGCCAGCAGCGCCACCACGGTATCCAGGCCGCGTCGCGCCAGCACGGCGATGCGCTGGTCGGGGCCTGCGCCGCATTCGATCAGCCGGTGGGCCAGGGCGTTGGCCTGGGCGTCGAGGTCGGCGTAGCTCAGCTGTGCCTCGCCGACGCGTACCGCGGTCGCCTCGGGAGTGGCCTGGGCCCACTGGGCGATGCGTGCGTGCAGCAGGCGGGCAGGTGCTGGCCGTGGGGTCGGCCCGGCCAGCGCGCCCAGCAGCCGGTCGCGCTCGTGGGCCGGCAGCACGTCGAGCTGGTCGACGGGGGTGTGCGGGGCCTGGGCCAGTGCGTCGAGCATCTGCGCCATGGCCTGGGCCAGGTAACCGCACAGGCGTGCCGCCTCGATGCCGGGCGCGGCCTGCGCGGTCAGGGCAAAGCCCTCGCCCAGGTCGTCCACGCTCATCACCAGCGGGTAGTTGCTGCGCTCCTCGGCCAGCAGGACCTGGATACCGTCCCAGGTGCTGGCACCTTCGACCGGCGGCGCACTGTGACGGTAGTTGAGCAGGCTGTTGAACAGCGGCATGGGCGGTGCCACGCCACTGCAACGCTGGGCCAGGGCCAGCGGCGCATGCTCGTGGCGCATCAGCGCGGCCAGGCGTGCCTGGGTGGCGCGCACCGCGTCGAGCACCGGCCGCTGGTCGATGTCCAGGCGCAGCGGCAAGGTGTTGATGAAGATGCCCAAGGCCCGCTCGGTCGCCTCGGCGCCCAGCAGCCGACCCATCAGCACGGTGCCGAAGACCACCTGCTCGCCCCCGGCCAGGCTCGCCAGCACCCGCGCCCAGCCCAGGTGGAACAGGCTGGCGACGCTGATGCCCAGGCGGCGCGCCTGGGTCCGTAGCCCCTGCGCCAGCGCAGCGTCCATCGGCTGGCTGTGTTCGAGGATCGCCTCGTCGTCGTCCAGGCGCTGGCGTGCGTAGGCCAGGGTCGGGCGTTCCACGTCACCGAGCATGTCGCGGAAGAACGCCTCGTGGGCTGCCTCGCCCAGCCCGAGCACGGCCTGGGCCACGTAGCTGCGAAACGGCACCGGGGGGCCGAGCCGCTCGGCCTGCCCGCTCAGGCAGGCCTGGACCTCCTGGCGGATCACCTCCAGGGCGCTGTGGTCCATGGCGATGTGGTGGAACAGCAGGGTGGCCTGCACCGCGCCGTCGGCGCCTGCCGGGTGGCAGACCAGGCGCAGCAGGGGCGCCTGGTCGAGGGGCAGCCGGGTCGGCAGCGCGGTGGCGTCACGCGTCACGCTCAGTTCGGCCGTGCGCCAGACCACCTGCAACGGGGTCTCGAGGCCCTGCCAGTGCACCGAGGTGCGCAGGATGTCGTGCCGGGCGACGACATGGCGCAACGCCCCGATGAAGGCCTCCAGACGCGCGGCGTCGGCGAAGGCGAAACGCACCTGCATCAGGTACGGGTCGGCCTCGCCGGCGCTGGCGTGGTGGTAGAGGATGCCGGCCTGCAACGGGGCCAGGGGGTAGATGTCCTGGACGTTGGCGTGCCCGCCGGGGATGTCGCGCAGCAGGTGGTCGAGGGCAGCCTGGTCCGGCACCTGGCCGCCCGGTGTCAGGGCGACCAGGTCGAGCATGGCCGGGGTGATGCGCGTGCAATCGGCAGGGATGGCGTTGACCGGCGTCTGCTGCGGCGTGGGGCTGCCCAGCTGGCCGGCCTCGAGCAAGGCGATCAGTGCCGGCTTGTGCTGGCGCAGCTGCTCGACCAGCCCCTGTTCCTGCAGGGCCTGGCGGTTGCCCTTGACTACCAGTTGGCCGTCCTTGAGGCTGAGGTGGATGGCGTTGGCCGTCAGGGTGGCCAGTAATTGATCGATGCTCACAGGATGATCTCCATGCTCTCTGTGATGGCGGCATAACCCGCCAGCGTGGGGTGCTCGAACAGGGCGCGGACGTCGGCTTCCAGGCCTTCCTGGCGAAGCCGGGCGATGAGGTTCACCGCCAGCAGCGAATGGCCGCCCAGTTCGAAGAAATTGTCGTGTCGGCCGACCTGCTCGACGCCCAGCAGCTCGGCCCAGACCTGCGCCAGCAGGACCTCGACCTCGCCGCTCGGTGCCTCGAAGGCCCGGCCTGGCAAGGCGTGAGCGTCCGGCGTCGGCAAGGCGCGGCGGTCGAGCTTGCCGTTGGGGCTCAGCGGCCAATGGGTCAGGTGCATGAACAGCGCCGGCACCAGGTAGTCCGGCAACTGCTCGAGCAAGGCGGCGCGCAGGGCCGCTGCGGTGTGCACGGTGCCGCTGTACCAGGCCACCAGGCGCTGGGCGCCCAGGGCGTCGGCCCGTGCCAGCACCACCGCCTGTTCGATGCCCGGCACGCGCAGCAGGCTGTGCTCGATGTCGCCCGGCTCGACCCGCAGGCCATTGAGCTTGAGCTGGTCGTCGTTGCGTCCGAGGAACATCAGCTCGCCGTCGAGGCGCCGCTGGACCCGGTCGCCGCTGGCATACAGCCGCTCGCCAGGGGCGAAGGGGCTGTCGATGAAGCGCTGGGCCTGCTCGTCGGGGCGGTTGAGGTAACCGCGGGTCACCCCCGCGCCGCCGATGTACAGCTGACCCGGCACGCCCTCGGGGACCGGTTGCAGCTGGGCGTCGAGCACGTAGAGCCGGGTATTGTCGATCGGCTGGCCGATCGGCAGCGCGGTGGCCGGCACCGGCTGCTCGGGGTGCAAGGTGAACAGGCTGCAATCGACGGTGGTCTCGGTCGGCCCGTAGACGTTGTGCAGGCGCGCCCACGGCATGCGCTGGCGCACCTGGGCGGCCAGGGCCGCGGTCAGCTCGCCGCCGCCGCAGACGATGTCCACCAGGCTGGTGCAGGCCAGGCAACCGTCGTCATCGAGGAACTGCGCCAGCAAGGCCGGCACGAACTGCACCACGCTGACCTGGTGCTGACGGATCAGCGCGGTCAGGTAGGCCGGGTCGCGCTGCCCGTCGGGGCGCGCCAGCACCAGTGGGACGCCGCTGCACAACGGCCAGAGCAGCTCCCAGACCGAGGCATCGAAGCTGATCGCGGTCTTGTGCAGGACCACGCGCTCGGGCGTCTCGGGCCAGACGCGCCGGGCCCACTGCACCAGGTTGACCACCTGACGGTGCTCGACCATCACGCCCTTGGGCACGCCGGTGGAGCCGGAGGTGTGGATCACGTAGGCCAGGTCATGGGCGCTCGGCCGGCACACTGGCGCCTCGGCCTGCGTCGGCAGGTGCTCAAGGGCATCCAGGTCGATCACGACCTGCCCGGCCAGCGCCAGGCGACCGCGGGTCGCGCCGTGCACCAGCACTGCGCGCGGGGTGCTGCTGTCGAGCAGCGTACGCAGGCGCTCGGCCGGGTAGCTCGGGTCGAGCGGCACATAGGCGCCACCGGCCTTGAGAATCGCCAGCAGCCCGACCACCATCGCCGGGCCGCGCTCGACGCACAGGGCCACGCGGTCGTCGCGGCCCAGGCCGTGCGCCAGCAGGTGATGGGCCACGGCGTTGGCCTGGGCCTCCAGGTCGCGATAACGCAGCGCGACACCGTCGGCGTACAGCGCGATGGCCTCTGGCCGACGCCGGACCTGGTCGGCAAACAGTGCTGGCACGGTCTGCGTCAGGTCGTGGTCCTGCGCGGTGTCGTTGGCCGTCGCCAGCATCCGGTGCCGGGTCGCCTCGTCCAGCACCGCGACCTGTTGCACGGGGCGTTCGGGGTCCGCATCCAAGGCCTCGGAGAGGCTCGCCAGGGCCTGCTCGACCAGCCCGGCCAGGCGTGCGGCGCCCACCGAACCAGGCGCGCTGGCGCCCAGGTGCACGGCGCTGCCGAAGTCGTCCACGTCCAATGTGAGGGCGTAGGTGCCCGGCGCCTGGATCGGGTCGAAGTCGATGCCCTCCCAGGCAGCCTGACGGGTGTCCTGCCGGGCCTGTCCGGCCGCATGACGGTAGTTGAGCATGGCGTTGAACAGCGGCAACGGCGCCGGGACGCCACTCCAGCGTTGCGCCAGGGCCAGGGGTGCCTGTTCGTGGGCGAGCAAGGCCAGCAGGCGGGCATGGGTGTCGCGCAGCGCCTGGTGCACGCTGCGTTCGCCCAGCTCGACCCGCAGCGGCAGGGTATTGATGAACATGCCGATGCCACAGTCGGCGCCCTGCCCGCCTTGCAGGCGACCGAGCAGCACGGTGCCGAACACCACGCGCTCGCTGTCGCAGGCCACGCCCAGCACCCGCGCCCAGGCCAGGTGGAACAGGCTGGCCAGGCTGACAGCGCAGGCCTGGGCCTGGCGACGCAGCCGCTCGACCAGAGCCTGGGGCAGCGCGCGCCGGGCCTGTTCGGCCGGCCCGGCGACGACGCCTGGGGTGTCGAAGGCCAGGGTCGGCGTGTCGATGTCGCCCAGTTGCGCGCGGAAGAACGCCTCGTGGTCGGCCTGGGCCGCCCCCTGACAGGCCTGGTCCACGTAGTTGCGGTAGGGCACCGCTGGGGCGTGCGGCGTCCCCTGCCCGGCCAGATCATCGAGCCACTCCTCGCGCAGCACGTCCAGGGCCAGGGCATCGAGCACCACGTGGTGAAAGCGCAGGATCGCCTGCACCGTGCCTTCGGCGTCGGGCGCTGCGTGCCACAGTTCGATCAGCGGGGCCTGGTCGAGGGCCATCGGGCGGCGGGCATGGGCTTCGCCCAACAGTGCGACCGGCACCTGCTCGACCCGCAGGGCCGCCTGGCGCAGCACCACTTGGTGCGCCGTTTCCAGGCCGGCCCAGACGATCGCCGTGCGCAGGCTGTCATGGCGGGTGACGCTGCGCTGCAGGACGGCGGCCACCTGCTGCAGGCGCGCCAGGCTGTCGAAGCGCAGTGGCAGGTGCAGCAGGTAGGGATCGTGTTCGGGGGTGCTGAAGTGATGGTACAGAATGCCCTGTTGCAAGGGCGCCAGCGGGTAGATCTCCTGCACGTTGGCCGCGCCGCCCGGCACCTGGGCGACGATGCGGTCGATGCTCGCCTGGTCCAGGTCGGCCAGGGCCAACAGTGCCGGGGTGATGTGCGTGCAGCCGTCTGGCACACGGTTCGGCGGCGTGATGCGCGTGTCGCCCGGGCCCATGCCACTGGCCAGCGCGGCCACGGTAGGGCGCGCCAGCAGCACGCGCACGTCGATGCCCAGACCGCGTTCGCGCAAGCGCTCGACCAGGCTCACGGCCAGCAGCGAGTGGCCGCCCAGTTCGAAGAAGTCGTCGTGTCGGCCGACCCGGGCCAGGCCCAGGACCTCGGCCCAGACTGCGGCGATGGCCATTTCCAGTGCGCCGTGCGGTGCTTCGAAGCCTTGCCCCACGAGGCTGTCGGAGGTCGGTTCGGGCAAGGCCGCCGGGTCGAGCTTGCCGTTGCGGGTCAACGGCAGCGCGGCCAGGGCAGTGAACGCCGACGGCACCATGTGGCCTGGCAGGCAGTGTTGCAGGCCGTCACGCAGGGCCGCGGGCGTGACGGCCGCGTCGCCGGTGAACCAGGCCAGCAGGCGCCCGTCGCGGACCAGCACCACGGCGCTTTCGACGCCTGGCTGGGCCAGCAGCGCCGCCTCGATCTCGCCCGGTTCGATGCGCATGCCGCGCAGCTTGACCTGGGCATCGACCCGCCCCAGGTAGTCCAGGGCGCCGTCTTCACGCCAGCGCACCCGATCGCCGCTGCGGTACATCCGTGCGCCCTGCCCCGCGGCGTCAGGCCCGGCCACGAACGGATCGTCCAGGAAGCGCTCGGCGCTCAGCGCCGGTTGCCCCAGGTAGCCGCGTGCCACGCCCTCGCCGCCGATGTACAGCTCGCCGACCACGCCCACCGGCACTGGCTGGCGACCGGCATCAAGCACGTAGAGGCGTGCATTGGCGATCGGCCCGCCGATGTGCAAGGCGCCGCCCGGTTGCAGCCGCCCCGAGGTCGCCACCACCGTGGTTTCGGTCGGGCCATAGTTGTTGATCACGGCAAAGCCGGGGTCGCGGTCGAACTGGCGCAGGCGGTCGCCGCCGATCAGCAAGGTGCGCAAGGTAGGGTGATGCGGCGCACCGCGCAGCCAGTGCTCGGCCACCGGGGTGGGCAGGAAGCCCACCTCGATCGGCGTGCGCTGCCACCAGGCCAGCAGGTCCTCCAGCGCCTCGCTGACCAGCCCGCGCGGTGGCAGGTGCAGCACGGCGCCCTGACACAGCGCCGGCCAGGTCTCCCAGGCCGCGGCATCGAAGCTGAAGCCGGCGACACTGGCGGTCTGGCTGCCGGCCTGCAGGCCGAACGCCTCGGCGTGCCAGTGCACCAGGTTGACCAGGCTGGCGTGTTCGACCATCACGCCCTTGGGCTGGCCGGTGGAGCCTGAGGTGTAGATCACGTAGGCCAGGTGCCGGTCGTCCAGGCCTGGCAGGCGCGGATTCTGGGCCGACTGCCCGTGGCCGTCGAAACGGTCGAGGTTCAGCTGCGCGCCGTCGCCGACGCGGGCCTGGGTGGCGTCGTCGGTCAGCACCAGCCGGGGCGCGGCGTCGCTGAGCAGGTAGGCCACCCGCTCGGCCGGGTAGCCGGGGTCGACCGGCACGTAGCCGGCCCCGGCCTTGAGCACCGCGAGCAGCCCCACCACCCGATTCGGCGTGTTGCCCAGGCAGACCGCCACGCGGTCCTCGGGGCATACGCCGTGGGCCAGCAGCGTGTGCGCCAGGCGGTTGGCCTGCTGGTTGAGCTGCGCGTAGCTCAGGCACACGTCGCCCTGGCGCAGCGCCGGGGCCGAGGGTCGCTGGGCCGCCTGGGCTTCGATCAAGGCGTGCACGGTCAGGCCGCGCGGGTAGGCCCGCGGCGCGTGGCCGCGCTGCAGCAGGTGCGCCTGGGCTGCATCGTCCAGGATCGACACTCGATCGACGCGCCCGGGCGTGGCCTGGGCCAGGGCATCGACCAGGCGCGCCAGGGCCGTCTCGACCCACCCGGTCACGCACGCGGCGCCCAGCGTCGGCACGGCCAGTACCTGAAGGTCGAAGTGGGTGTTCAGGTCATCGACGCTCAAGGTCAGCGGGTAATGGCTGCGCACTTCGCCGTCGAGCACGCGCACCCCGGCCCAGGCGCCCTCGCCGTCCTGCGGGCGCGCCTCGGCGCTGTGCCGGTAGTTGAGCAAGGCGCTGAACAGCGTGGCGCCCTTGGGCAGGTCGGCGCAGCGCTGGGCCAGGGCCAGAGACGCGTCCTCGTGGGCCAGCAGCGCGTTGAGCCGGCCGTGCACGTCGCGCAGGGCCTGACGGGCGTCCTGTGTGGTGTCGATGCGCAGCGGCAGCGTGTTGATGAACACCCCCAGGGCCTGGCGGGCATCGCCGCCCTGCATGCGCCCGAGCAGCACGGTGCCGAAGACCACATCGTCGCGACCGGCCAGCACGCCGACCACCCGCGCCCAGGCCAGGTGCACCAGGCTGGCGACGCTGACGCCCTGGCGCCGGGCCTGCTCGCGCAGGGCCTGGTTCAGGGCGGGCGACAGGGGCCGGCGGCATTCGTCCAGCGGGGTGTCGTCCTCGCGCACGGCCAGGCCGCATGGCAAGGTCGGCTCGTCGACATCGCCGAGCATGGCCTCGAAGAACGCCGTCTGCGCGGCCTGATCGGCCCGCCCGACCTGGGCGATGTACTGACGGTACGGCACCGGCTCAGGCAGGACGACGTCGGGCTGCTCGAGCAGGCTCGCCAGCTCCTGGGCGACCCGGACCATGGCCTGGTTGTCGAGGATCAGGTGATGGAACAGCAGGATCGCCACGGTCTCGCCGGTGAGCCGGTCCTGGGCATGGGACAGGCGCATCAGGGGCGCCTGGTGCAAGGGCAGGCGGGCGCTGTGGGCCTGCACGTGGGCCTGCAACTGCGCCAGCGGCGTGTCGCCGTCCGTGATGTCAGGCAGCTCGACGGCCTCGACCGTCAACGGGGCCTGGCGCCAGACCACCTGGTGCGGCTGCGCCAGACCTTCGTGGCAGACGGCGCTGCGCAGGATGTCGTGGCGGTCGATGACCTGCTGCAGCGCCGTGGCCCAGCGGGTCAGGCGCGCCAGGCTGTCGAACGCCAGGCGCCAGCGCAGCAGGTAGGGGTCGCCGTGGGTGGCGCGCAGGTGGTGGTAGGTGATCCCGGCCTGCACCGGCGACAGGGGGTAGATCTCCTGCACGTTGGCCGCGCCGCCGGGCACCGTGGCGACGATGCGGTCGATGGCGGCCTGGTCCAGGGTGGTCAGGCTGAGCATGGCCGGCGTGATGTGCTCGGCGTCGGGCGGCACGCGGTTGGCCGGTACCTCCACGGTGGGCGCTGTGTGCCGTTCGAGCGCGGCCAGTTCGGCCAGGGTCGGGTGGCTGAGCAACTGGTGCACGCTGCCGGGCAGGCCGGCCTGGCGCAGCCGGTCGACCAGCGTGACCGCCAGCAGCGAATGGCCGCCCAGCTCGAAGAAGTTGTCGTGACGACCGACCTTGGGCACCTGCAGCACGTCGCACCACAGTGCGGCCATGGCGACTTCCAGCGGACCTTGCGGTGGCTCGTGGGCCTGGCCGCTCATCTGCGTCGGGTCCGGGGCGGGCAAGGCGCGGCGGTCGAGCTTGCCATTGGCGGTGAGCGGCCAGTGCGCCAGCGCGGTGAAGGCCACCGGCACCATGTGCGCGGGCAGCCGTTGGCGCAGGGCCTGGCGCAGCGCTTGAGGGTCGGGCGAGACGCCTTCGGCGGTGGTGTACCAGGCCAGCAGCCGCTCGTCGCGCACCAGCACCACGGCGTCCTGCAACCCAGGCTGGGCGGTCAGCGCCGCTTCGATCTCGCCCAGCTCGATGCGCATGCCGCGCACCTTGACCTGGTCATCGTTGCGCCCGAGGTACTCGAGGGTGCCGTCGGGCAGCCAGCGGACCAGGTCGCCGCTGCGGTACAGGCGCGCCTCGGGACGGTCGCTGAACGGGTCGGCGACGAAGCGCTCGGCGGTCAGGTCGGGGCGGCCCAGGTAGCCACGCGCCACCCCGACGCCGCCGATGTACAGCTCGCCCACCGCGCCGATCGGCAGCCTGCGCCCTTGCGCGTCGAGCACGTGCAGCTGGGTGTTGGCCACCGGTGCGCCGATGTGCAGCACCCGGTCGGCGCTGACCTGGCCCGAGCTGGCCACCACCGTGGTTTCGGTCGGCCCGTAGTTGTTGATCACCCGGTAACGGCGAGGGCTCGGGAGCTGGCGCAGGCGATCGCCGCCGATCAGCAGCACGCGCAAGGTCGGATGATCGTCGGCCAGGCCGAAGGCGTACTCGGCGACCGGGGTCGGCAGGAAGCTCACGTCCAGTGGCTGGGCACGCCACCAGCGCAGCAGCGCGTCGATGTTCTCGCCCTGGGGCTGGGCAGGCGCCAGGTGCAGGGTGGCCCCGGCGCACAGCGCAGGCCAGACTTCCCAGGCCATGGCATCGAAGCTCAACCCGGCCAGGCAGGAGGTATGGTGGCCTGGCCCCAGGTCGAAGGCCTGCAGGTGCCAGTCGACCAGGTTGGCGAGCATGCGCTGCTCGATCATCACGCCCTTGGGCAACCCGGTGGAGCCGGAGGTGTAGATCACGTAGGCCAGGTCGGCCTCGCTCGGGGTGCTCACGGGGGGCAGGCCATCCTCGGCGCCCAGCGGTGGCAGTGCGTCCAGCTCCAGCACCGGCAGCGGGCCGTCCGGCCGGCGCGCGCGCAGGCTGGACAGGCTCAGCAGCAGGCACGGGGCGCTGTCCTCGAGCAGGTAGGCGATGCGTTCGCCAGGCAAGGCGGGGTCGATCGGCACGTAGGCGGCCCCGGCCTTGAAGATGGCCAGCAGGCCGACCATCAGGTCCAGGCCCCGCTCGAGCAGCACGGCCACCCGCTGCTCGGGCCCGGCGCCCTGGCCGCGCAGGTGGTCGGCCAGGGCGCTGGCACGCTGGTCGAGTTCGGCGTAGGTCAGCTGGGCCTCGCCATGCACGGCGGCCACCTGTTGCGGGCGCAGCTGCGCCTGACGCTCGATGCGCCGATGAACCTGGCGGCTGCCGGCGGCGGGCAGTTCGCTGCGGTTCCAGTGGTCCAGTTGGCGCTGTTCGGCCGGCGTGAGCAGCTCGAACTGCGACAGGCGTGTGTCGGGCGCGGCCAGGCCCTGGTCGAGGGTCTGCAGCAGGCGTGCGGCCAGGGCCTGCGCCTCGTCGTCGTCGAGCCAGCCGCGGTGGTGCACCAGGTGCAGCCAGGCGCTGTCGGTCTGGCGGTTGCTGCGCACGTGGATCGCCAGGGGCGTCGCTTCATGGCCGTTGGAGACCTTCACGGTGTCGGCCTGGGCCTGGCCGTAGGCGTACTGATGGTTGTCCTGTTCGTAGGACACCGACACCTCGAACAGCTGGGCGCGCTCTTCGCGGGCCAGGCCCAGGTGGCGGTTGAGGTCGCTCAGGGGGAAACGTTGATGGCGCAGGTCGCGGCGCAAGGTGTCGCGCACGCGCCTGACCAGCGCCTCGAACGTCAGGTCGTCAGGGGTGGCCAGGTGCACGGCGCTGACCTGGGCGAAGTGTCCGAGGGTGGACTTGAAGTGCCCGCTGCGGTTGAGCATCGGCACGCCGACCACCCATTCCTGGCGCTGCCAGACGCGGCAGACGTACAGGTGCAGCGCCGCCAGCAGCACATGGAAGGCCGAAGCGCCCTGGATCTCGGCGAAACGCTGCATGCGCGCGTGCAGCTCGGCCGGAAACACCTGCATGCAGTTGCCGGCCGGCGACGGGTCGCTGGCGCGGCGCAACTGGCGACGGGGTGCCAGCAACGGCGCAGGCAGGTGACGGTACTTGTCCAGCCAGTAGGCCTTGTCGCGCAGGTAGCGCTCGGAGGCCTGGTAGCGCTGGTCGTCCGCGACGAACGCAGCGTACGAGGCGGCGGCGCCCGGCAGCGGGAGGTTCTGGGTCAGCGCGGTGTAGTGCTCGCCCAGAGCCTTGAGCATCTGGCCGAAGCCCCAGCCGTCGAGAATCAGGTGGTGGGCGTGGGTGATCAACCAGTGCCGGTCGGCGGCCAGGCGCACCAGACTGAAGTGCAGCAGCGGGCCGCCGTCCAGAGCGTGGTGGTGCTGCAGGGCGGCGCGCACCTGGGCCTGCGCGGCGGCCACCGGGTCGCTGGCCTGGCTCAGGTCGTACAGCGGCAGGTCGAGCGGCAGGTCGGCGACGAAGCGCTGCCCTGGCACGGTCGTGTCACTGCCAGGCGCTGCGGGCACCAGTACCGTGCGCAGTGCATCGTGAGCCCTCAGCAAGTGAGTCAGCGCTTGCTCCAGCAGCTCGGGCCGCAAGGGACCTTGCAGATCGACGTAGCCGCCGATGGTGTAGAGCGGCGAGTCGCCGTGCCCGATTTGATCCAGCCAGATGTCACGCTGAGCCGCGGTCAGCGGCAAAACTTCGGTAACAGACATGGCGGCAAGGTCCCTCTTGGCGAATGAGGCGGCGATTCAAGCACCCCACCCCCGGCCTGTATGTCCCCCCAAACCCGGACACCGGAGGGCACTGTCCCAGGTCAAGGTGTCAACGTGCCACCACTGGGCTGCCAGGGATGCCCGATGGCCAACTGTCCCCTTTTTTCGGTACAGACACGGGGCGGGATTCGGGCTTGAATCGGCCCCTTGACTGCCGACCGACCGTCCGGTCATGCACGGCACGGATGCCAGAGACGAACCAATCCAGGATGATGACGGCATGAAATTCAGCCACCACAGCACCCATGAACCCGATCCAGCGCTGTACCTGCGTCTGGGCGAACTGATCGCCAGCGCGGGCGAGGCCTCCTTCGCCGAGCAGCTGTTCGCGTTCGTCGGCGACCAGGTACCGATCCAGGGTCTGGACTTGCAGGAGTGGTCGGTGCACGCCGACCCTCGTCGGGTACGGGTATCGCGTACGCTGGGCCAGGCGACCCCCGAGCATCCACCTCGGGCGCCCGAGGCGCTGGCCGCGTCGATGCTCGACAGCGTGCTGGACATGGAAGCGCCCCTGCTGGTGCAGTACAAGGCCGCCCAGGACCTGCCGCGGTCTGCGCGCGCCGGGCATGCCTGCTCGGTGGTGTCGTGCCGCGGCCCGCTGCGCTGGGTGATCGGCTTTCACCGCTCGGCCCAATTGCGCGGGTTCAGCTTGAGCGAGCTGTCGCTGCTCAAGGTGCTGTCCGATACCCTGCTGCCCTTGGTCGAACAGCATGCCCAGATGACCCCCCTGCCGGCGCCGACCGCCGGCACCGACGACATCCCCGTCGACCCGGGCTCGCTGCGCTCGGCTTTTGCCGGACGCCTGGCGCACCAGGCGGTGACCCTGTCGGCCCGCGAGCAGGAGGTGTGCCTGGGGCTGCTGACGGGGGTCACCGTGCCGGAGCTGGCCGAGCGTTTGAAGGTCAAGGGCAGCTCCGTGGAAACCTACCTCAAGCGCGCCACGGCCAAGCTGGGCGTAAGCGGGCGGCGTGGGTTGACGCGGTGGATGGTGGGCGTTTGAGGGGGAGGTGACGGGCGGGGGCTGTAGAGGCCTGTCGTGAGCGTGATTCATCCCCCTGTGGGAGTCCGCCCGCCGCCTTGGCGCCGCGCTGTCGCGCAAAGAACATGACGATAGCTGGCAGGATCCGGAGCTTCATTGCTAATCGATTTTAGGGCCGCTTTGCGGCCCATCGCGGCACTGGGGCCGCTCCCACATGGGACTGCGATTGCCTGTGCCACTGCGGCGGGTGTAGGAGCGGCCCCTGTGCCGCGATTGGGCCCGCAGGGCCCACGAAATCCTGAAATTATTCCTTTTAAAATCAACAAGATATTTTATTTTCTATAAGAGCGGGCTTGCCCGCGATGCAGGCGGTGATGGGTCGGACGCTATCGCGGGCAAGCCCGCTCCCATAAGCTGCTCGCGCAGCCATGCCTACACCAACAGACTGCAGAGATCTGAGTGGGAGCTGGCTTGCCAGCGATTAGGGCCCTGTCAGGCACCGCCTGCGTCGTGGGTAAGCCCACACATCAGCCCATGCGGTCGGGCATGTACCGAGTAGAAGAAGACAGTTGCTCCCACAGGATGGGCTGCCCTTGCCTATCAGGCAGGTGAACGTACAGTCGATACGGCTATGGCCGTTCACCCACGCCCAACCCTTCGATGAAGATGGTCGCCGTCTTCGCGCCGATGCCTTCGAAGGCCATCAGCTTCGGCATCAGCGATGCAGGGTCGTCGATCAGCTGGCTGACGCTTCCGGCATGCACCTGCTCGAGCCGCAGGGCGAGCGCATGCAGGCGCCGGGCCGTGGACTCGTCATAGCGGGCATAGCCGCCCTGCCCCAGCACCCTCACCAACTGCCGGTGCTCGGTCCCATGCAGGGTCCGGGCGTCGGCCAGCACGCCCGCAGCACGCAGGCAATCGAAGGTCTTCATCGCCACGGTCGCGCGTATGCGCTTGCCCATCAGAAAGCTGGCGACCAGCCACTGAAACCGTGCAGGTTCACCGCCGTGAACGAGGTCCAGGCCCAGGTCGGCCGGGGTCACGCGCGCGGTCATGTCAGGCCGCCCTGCTCACTGCCAGCCCAGCTCACGGCGAATCGCCGCGCGGTACGGGGTGTCCAGTTGCCGGGGCACCTGCTCGATGTAGTGACGCGCATGCTGCCCTGCCTCGCCCTCGAGCTGGTCGAGGTAGCCGATGGCGTCCTCCTGGGAAGGCAGGCGGTTTTCCACCCCCGCGAACCGCGGCGGCAGGCCGGTCCAGATGACGGCGTCCAGCCCTCGGGCCGCCGCCCAGGGAATGAGGTGGCCGCCGTGCCCCTGCCTGACCAGCGCACTCCCGACGCCATCGGTGCGCTGCTCCGGGATCTGTTCGCGTGCGCGCAGCATCCGGCAGGCGTCTGCCAGGTCATCGGTGTCGACCAGGCTCCAGAACACCGGAAGCGCTGGCGCGGTCAGGCACAGGGCGGTGGACAGCTCGCCCCCATCGGCGACGCGGCAGAACTCCACTGCCACGTCCGGGCCATCGGCGCGCCAGTCGCCCTGCACACGCAGAGGGCCGGTTTTCCAGAGCAGGGAGCCCCAGCCAAGGCAGGCAATCTTCATCTGTGGGTCTCTCAGGTCAAAGGTGGCTTGTCTGGAATGGACACTGGCCGCTGGCCAGCGTTTCCCCCGATTCGTCCGGCTGTCCGGGCATGTCCTGCCTCACCGGTCCGATACAGCGCCTTGCCGATGCGGGAGCACGCTAGCCGCATGGGCAGATGTAACAGTGTGTTTCAGCTATAGACGTTATATAATTACATTACATATCATGGCCGCCCTCTTCATTCGATGAACGATCGTTCATCCACGGGGCAAGGAAGGCCTTTACCGCGCGGCTTCGCGGGCGACGCCGACCTTGCCGCCGGTCGTCAACCAGAAGGAATGCTTCCCCGTGGTCATCCAGCACCGCCTGAAACTGCTCGCGGCCTCGTTCGCCGCCTGGGCTGCCGTCTCGTCCGCTACCGTGGCCGCCGAAGCGCGCGTCTTCGACGTCGTGGCGCCGTTCGAGATCGTCGGCCTGGACCCCTCGGTGTCCGGCTTCATCTTCCAGCGCATGCAAGTCACCGAAACCCTGCTCGAAGCGGACGCCGACGGCCAGCCGATCCCTGCCCTGGCCGAGCGCTGGCGCGTGTCCGAGGACGGCAAGACCTGGCACCTGACACTGCGCCAGGGCGTCACGTTCCACGACGGCAGCCCCCTGACCGCTGCCGCTGCGGCCCATGCCTTGAACGTCGCGCGCAGCAAGCCGGGCATCCTGCGCAATGCGGCGATCCGTGCCATCACCGCCGAGGGCAACGATGTCGTCCTACAGCTCGACCAGCCCTTCGCGCCGCTGCTGTCGCTGCTGGCGCATTCCTCGACCAGCATCCTGGCGCCGGCCGCCTACGATGCCCAGGACGCGGTGAAGGCGATCATCGCCACCGGCCCCTACCGCACCACCCTGGTCGAACCCCCGCAACGCCTGAAGACCGAGCGCTTCGAGGCGTACTGGGGCGCCAGGCCGGTCATCGAGAAGGCCACCTACCTGGGCGCTGGCCGTGGCGAGACGCGCACGCTGATGGCCGAAAGCGGCGGCGCCGAACTGGTGTTCCAGCTCGACCCGCCCAGCATCGCCCGGCTGTCCCGCGCGCAGAACGTGCAGGTGCTGACCGGCCCGGTCCCTCGGGTGGTGATGCTGGCGGTCAATTCGGGCGCCGGCGCCACGGCTTCTGTCGAGGTGCGCCGTGCCCTGAGCCTGGCGATGCAGCGCGAAGGCATCGCGGCGGCCGTCCTGCGCGCCCCGGGCACTGCGGCCACGCAGATGTTCGCCGCCAACGTCACGGCCTGGCACGACGCCAGCCTGCCGCCGCTGCGCCATGACCCCGCGGCGGCCAAGGCATTGCTCACGGCCGAGGGCTGGATGCCCGGCCCCGACGGCATCCTGGAAAAGAACGGCGAGCGCCTGCACCTCAAGCTGCTGACCTTCGGCGATCGCCCTGAACTGGCGCTGATCGCCACTGCGCTGCAGGCCCAGCTCAAGGACGTCGGCGTGGACGTCGAGGTGGCCGTGGAGAACCTCAGCGCCATCCCGGCGGCCTATCATGACGGCAGCCTGCAACTGGCCCTGTTCTCGCGCAACTACGCCCTGGTGCCCGACCCGCTGGTGACCCTGTATGGCGACTTCGGCCAGGGCGGCGCCGAGTGGGGGCCGCTGGGCTGGAAGGACCCGGTCTTCGACCAGGCCATGACCGCGCTGCTGAACAGCCGGACACCGGCCGAGCGGCAGGCGCTGCGCCACACGATGCTGGCCGAGGTCCAGCGCGAGCTGCCGCTCATTCCGGTGGCCTGGTATCGCCAGTCGATCGCGGTCTCCAAGGACGTGGAAGGCGCGGCCATCGACCCGTTCGAGCGCACCTTCGGCCTGAGCACGATGCGGTGGGCCCAATGATCCGACTGCTGGGGTTTCGCCTGTTCCAGGCGTTGATGGTGGCGCTGCTGGTCGGTGCCCTCACCTTCCTGCTGATGAGCCTGCTGCCGGGCGATGCCGCCTACCGCATCGCCGCAGGCCGCTACGGCTATGACATGGTCAACGGTGCGGCGGCACAGGCCGTGCGCGCCGAACTGAACCTCGACCAGCCGGTGCTCTGGCGCTTCGTCGGCTGGATGGGCGACGTGCTGACCTTCGACCTGGGCACGTCGCTGGTCTCGGGCACGCCGGTGGCCGAGGTGGTTCGCCACGAGCTGGGCAGCTCGGTGCGCCTGGCGCTGGGGGCGGTGCTGCTGTCCCTGCTGATCGGCCCGCCGTTGGGCGTGCTGGCCGGCCTGCGCCCCGGGGGCTGGCTCGACAAGGCGCTGCTGCTGTCGAGCACGGCCACCCGCGCCGTCCCGCACTTTGTGCTGGGCGTGGTGCTGGTGCTGGTCTTCGCGGTCTCGCTGGCCCTGCTGCCGTCGGCCGGGCACGGCACCTGGGCGCACAGCGTGCTGCCGACACTGACCCTGGCCCTGGGCCTGGCGGCGGTGTCGTCGCGGGTGGCGCGGGACGCCACGGTCAAGGTCGCGGCCTCGCCGTTCTATGCCTTCGGCCGGCTCAAGGGCCTGGGCGCGGCGCGGGTGTTCCAGCGCCACGGCCTGCGCAACATCGGCGTGCCGGTGGTCACCTACCTCGGCGTGCAGCTGGTGTACCTGATCGAGGGCGTGGTGGTGGTCGAGACGCTGTTCGCCTGGCCTGGCATCGGCCATGGACTGGTGCACGCCATCGTCCAGCGCGACCTGCCCCTGGTGCAGGGCACGGCCCTGGCGATGGGCCTGATGTTCGTGCTGCTCAACACCGGCGTCGACCTGGCCAACCACTTCATCGACCCGCGCAGGAAGAACGCATGAACCTCGAACTCGCCATCGCCGACGCGGCGCCATCCCCGCGTCACCTGCCGCGCCTGATCGGCTACGCCCTGCTCGCCCTGCTGGTGGCCCTGGCCCTCCTGGTGCCGATGCTCTGGGGCCTGGACATCGCCCGGCAGGACTACAACGCCATCCTCTCGCTGCCCTCGGCCGCCCATCCGCTGGGCACCGACCACCTGGGGCGCGACATGCTCGCCCGCCTGGCCTCGGCCGTGCGCCTGTCGCTGGGGCTGGCCGTGGTCAGCGTGGTCACCGCCGCCCTGCCCGGCGTGCTGCTGGGCATCCTCGCCGCCTGGAAAGGCGGCCTGACCGACAAGTGCCTCGGCCTGCTGGCCGAGATGTTCCTGGCCCTGCCGGGGCTGCTGCTGGTGCTGCTGGTGGTGGCCATCCTGCCAGGCTCGTTCATCGCGCTGTACGGTGCGGTCGCCCTGGTGCTGTGGATCGAGTACTTCCGCATGACCCGTGCGCTGGCGCGCACCGTGCTGGCCTCGCCGGCGGTCACCGCCACACGGCTGCTGGGCTTCGGGCCGGCGTACATCATCCGTCGCCACCTGTGGCCGGAGCTGGCCCCGGTGATCCTGACGCTTGCGGCCTTCGGCGCGGCCTCGGCGATCATGGCCATCGCCGCGCTGGGCTTCATCAGCGTCGGGGTGCGCCCGCCCACCGCCGAGCTGGGCCTGATGATCACCGAACTGCTGCCCTACTTCGCCGAGGCACCGTCCATCATCGCCCTGCCGATCCTGGTCATCTTCCTCATCATTCTGTCGCTCATGTTGATCGCTGGAGGGCGTAAAGCGTGAAACCGCTCCTGAAGACCCATGCCCTGGAAATCCGCACCGCCGATATGCAGCTGGTGCAACCCTTGTCGATCGCGCTGTTCCCTGGCGAGGTGCTGAGCATCATCGGCGAGACCGGCTCGGGCAAGAGCCTGTTCGCCCAAGGCGTGGTCGGCAACCTGCCGGCCGGCCTGCACGCCCGAGGCCGCGTTGTGTTCGGCAGCGGGTTTGCCGAAGACGGCGAAGGCGCCGGCCGTCAGGCGCTGTGGGGCCGCGAGATCGCCGTGCTGCCCCAGGAACCCTGGCTGAGCCTGGACCCGACCATGCGCGCCCAGGCCCAGGTGGCGGAGACCTACGAATACGTGGTCGGCACACCGCGTGGCCAGGCCCGCACCCAGGCCGCCCGGGACCTCGATCGCCTGGGCCTGGCGCACACCCAGGACCGCTACCCCTTCCAGCTCTCCGGCGGCATGGCGCAGCGCCTGGCGTTCGCCGCCACCCACGCCGGCGGCGCCCGCGTGATGGTGGCGGACGAGCCGACCAAGGGCCTGGACAGCGCCCGCATCGGCGAGGTCATCAGCCTGCTCAAGGCTGGCCTCGAGGACGGCGGCGCGCTGCTGATCATCACCCACGACATGGACGTCGCCCGTCGCCTGGGCGGCAAGGTGATGATCATGCTCAAGGGCACGATCGTCGAAAGCGGCCTGGCCGACGAGGTGCTGAATCACCCCCAGCACCCCTACACCCGACGGTTGCTGAACGCCGACCCGGCGCACTGGCCCGCGCCGGTTCCTCAGCGGTTCAGCGGTGAGCCGGTGGTGCGCGCCCGCGACCTGGCGGTCAGCCGCGGCGGGCAGACGCTGTTCAGCCACCTCGACTTCGAGGTGCGGGCAGGCGAGATCGTCGGCGTCACCGGACCGTCCGGCTGCGGCAAGTCCACCTTGGGCGACGTCATCCTCGGGCTGATGGATGCCCAGCAAGGCCGTATCGAGCGCCGGCCTGGCACCCCGCGGGTTGCTTACCAGAAGCTGTTCCAGGACCCGGTCGCGGCCTTCCCGCCGACGGTGACGCTGGCGCGCACCCTGAACGACCTGGTCAAGCTGCACCGGCTCGACCCGCACCGCATCGGCCCGCTGCTGACGCGGCTGCGCCTGGAGCCGGCCTTGCTGAACCGCCTGCCGGGCAACGTCTCGGGCGGCGAGCTGCAACGCTTCTCGCTGCTGCGCGTGCTGCTGCTCGACCCGGTGTTCATCTTCGCCGACGAACCCAGCTCGCGCCTGGACCTGATCACGCAACAGGAGATGCTCACGCTGCTGGTCGAGACCGCACGGGAACAGGGCACCGCCGTGCTGCTGGTCAGCCACGACGAGGCCCTGATCGAGGCCGTCTCGGACCAGCGCATTCGCCTGGGCGCACAGGCGAATGCGCCTGCCTGCGCCATCGCCGACGCCTCGCCCCGTCCTTCGCCCGCCCCGCTCAACGTATAGGCCACACTCCGTGAAGACTTCTCTGACGACCTGCTCCTTCGGGCTGGTCCTGCTGGCCAGCCCCCTGGCCAGCGCCGACTCCGCGCAATCGAACGCCAATGGCTTTCTCGAAGACAGCCGCTGGGGCGTGCTGAACCGTTCAGTCTTCGACCAACGCGATTACCGCCACGGCGGGCGCAACGGCGCTGCACGCAACGCCTACAAGCCGCGCGCGGCGCGCAATGGCAAGGCTGAGGAATGGGCCTACGGACTGATGGGTACTTTCCAGTCCGGCTTCACCCCTGGCCTGATCGGTGTCGGCGTGGACGCGCATGCCTACCTGGGCGTACGCCTGGACAGCGGCGGTGGCCGCGCCGGCAAGGCTCGCCTGCTGGGCCTGGACAACGAAGGCCACCCGAAATCGAGCTACGGCCGCGGCGGCGCGGCGGTCAAGCTGCGCCTGGCCGACACGGTGCTGGCGTACGGCGAGCAGCGGGTCAAGACGCCGGTGTTCAGCTCGTCCGACAGCCGCCTGCTGCCCGAAACCGCCACCGGCTGGTTCTTCACGAGCAAGGACATCGAACAGGTGACGCTGGTGGCGGGCCACTTCACCGAAAGCACCGACCGCAACGCCAGCAGTCACGACCGAGGCTTCGTGGTGAACTATTCCAATGGCCGGCAAGGCGACAGCGTCGATGTGATGGGGCTGGTCTGGGCGCCGTCGAGCACGTTCACCGGCAGCCTGTACACCTCGCGCTACGAGGACACCTGGCACCAGCACTACCTGGGCAGCACCTTCGCGCACGCGTTCGACGACCAGCGCAGCCTCAGCCTGGACCTGAACCTGTACCGCACCACCGACACCGGCCGGGCCCTGTCCGGGCGCATCGACAACACCACCTGGAGCCTGATCTCCCGCTACAGCCAGGGGCCGCACACCGTCAGCCTGGGTTGGCAGCAGGTCGATGGGGACACGCCGTTCGATTACGTGACCCGAGGTGCGATCTACCTGAGCAACGCGGTGCAGCTATCGGACTTCAACGCCCCGCACGAGCGGTCCTGGCAGGCCCGTTACGACCTGAACCTGGCGACCTACGGCGTGCCGGGCCTGAGCCTCTCGGCCGCCTATGTGCGCGGTTTCGACATCGATGGCCGGCACGCCGACCCCCGCGGTGGCTACGCGTACCTGGGCTATGGTCAGGGCGGCCAGCACTGGGAGCGCGACCTGGAAGCCAAGTACGTGGTCCAGAGCGGCCAGGCCAAAGGCCTGACCGTCTCGCTGCGCCACAACGTCCACCGCGGCAACGCTGCCCAGGCCGAGCTGGACGCCGACCAGATCCGCCTGGCCGTGGAGTTCCCCCTGACCGGCACGTTCTAGCGTCCCGAGGGCCAGGCCTTTCAACGTCCTTACCTAACACGATGTGGACCACATTGCTGATCTGGCAGAGCGGTTCACCCTTTGTGTGGGAGTCCGCCCGCCGCCTTGGCGCCGCGCTGTCACGCAGAGAACATAACGATAGTTAGCAGGGTCCGGAGCTTTACTGCTAATCGATTTTAGGGCCGCTTTGCGGCCCATCGCGGCCGGTCCGGCGCCCCGGCAGGGGCCGCTCGCCCGTAGCCCCACCGCGCAGAATTGCAGGCTATCGCGATCACCTGTGTGGCGGCCCCAGTGCCGCGATTGGGCCCGCAGGGCCCACAAAAATCTGTAATTAATTACTTTAAAATCAAAAATTTATCTTATGTTTTATGAGAACGGGCTTGCCCGCGATTCAGGCGGTGATGCACCGGACGCTATCGCGGGCAAGCCCGCTCCCACACAGATGGCCGCGCGTACCTGCATCATGCCGGTGAATCGATGGGTGCAACACGACGCTATCCTGGCGCTTTTTCCAAAGACGTTGAAAGGCCTGGTCGTGAGGACGCATCGAGCAGCGCTGCCCGGAATTTTACGGGCGTGGTGACGTTCCAAACGGTTCTGGCCACAGGAGCGCGCAGGATGAAGCCTTTCACGATCTCGGTACCGGACGCGCGGTTGACCGCCATCCAGCAGAAAGCGGCCCAGTTCGACTGGGACCGGCTGCCCGACACGGGTGGCTGGCGCTCGGGCGTGGGCAAGGCCGACCTGCGTCGTCTGGTGGCGCACTGGCTGACGCGCTTCGACTGGCGCGCCGTGGAGCGGCGACTCAACGCGCTGCCCCACTTCATCACCGAGGTGGCCGGCGAGCCGCTTCACTTCATCCATGCACGGGGCGATGGGCGCAAACCGCCGGTGTTGCTGCTGCATGGCTGGCCGGGTTCGTTCATCGAGTTCGAAGCGTTGATCGCACCGCTCGCCGCGGACGGCCACGATGTGGTCGTGCCGTCGCTGCCGGGGTTCGCCTTCTCCACCCCCATCGCCGACCTGGTCGGCCCGCGCCAGGCCGGCGAGCGGCTGCACGCGTTGATGCAGCAGCTGTTCGGCACCACGCGCTACGTCGTCCAGGGTGGCGACTGGGGCGCGCACATCGCCAGCTGGATGGCCCACGACCGCCCGGACGCCCTGCTCGGCATTCACCTGAACATGGTGGAGATCCTGGCCCAGGACACCGCCCCCAGCACACCCGAGGAAGAGGACCTGCTGGCGCGGCGCAAGGTGCTGCTCGACCAGGAATCGGGCTACAGCCACGAGCAGCGCACACGCCCCCAGACCCTGGGGGTCGCCCTGGCCGACAGCCCGGTCGGGACCGCGGCGTGGATCCTGGAGAAGTTCGGCCAGTGGGCGGACGTGCCCACGCGCGACGACGGCAGCCCGGATCTGTGGGCGCGGTTCGACGAGGACACGCTGCTGACCAACCTCATGCTCTACCTGACCACGCCCGCGGTGGTGACCGCCCAGTGGATCTACCAGGGCCAGCAGGCAGAAGGCTCGACCCAGTTCGCCGCGGGCACGCGGGTGAGTACCCCGGTGGGCATCGCCGCGTTCCCTGACCCTGTATTCCTGCCCAGGCCGCGTTCGCTCGTGGAACAGACCTACACCGTGGTCCACTACAGCACGCCGCCCAAGGGCGGCCACTTCGCCGCACTGGAGCAGCCCGACTTGCTGCTGGCCGACCTGCGCGCCTTCATTGCGACCCTGACGGGAGGCCGCCCCTGATCACCCTCTCCCAGGCCGAGGCGCGGCGTATCGCCCTGACGGCCCAGGGCTTCAACAAGGCCGGCGACCGTGACCGTGCGCCCGACCCGGCACGGCTGCGGCGCATCATCCGCCACCTGGGGCTGCTGCAGATCGACAGCGTCAACGTCCTGGCCCGCGCCCACTACCTGCCGCTGTACGCGCGCCTGGGCGCCTACGAACGCGCCGACCTGGACCGGCTCATGGTCGAGCGGCCCAAGCGCTTCTTCGAGTACTGGGGGCACGAGGCGTCGCTCCTGCCGGTCGACTGCCACCCCCTGCTGCGCTGGCGGATGGCACGCGCACGTGCCGGCCAGGGCATCTGGCGACCGCTCCGGCCCTTCGCCACCGAGCGCCGCGGCGAGGCCGAGGCCCTGCTCGCCCACATCGCGGCGCACGGGCCACTTGCCGCGTCGGACCTGGCCAGCGCTCCACGCCCCACGGGCATGTGGGCCTGGAGCGCCACCAAGCATGCGCTGGAGTGGCTGTTCTGGGCCGGGCTGGTGGCCGCCTCCCACCGTCGCAGCAGTTTCGAGCGGGTCTATGACCTCCCCGAACGCGTGCTGCCCCGGGCGATCCTCGAGACGCCGACGCCCCCTGCCGAAGCGGCGCACCGCACCCTGCTCGCACGGGCGGCCCAGGCCCTGGGCGTGGCGACCGCGGGTGACCTGCGTGATTACTACCGCCTGCCCGCCGCCGACGTGCCCGTGCCGCTTGCGCAGCTGGTCGAGGACGGCACCCTGACCCCGGTTCGCGTCCAGGGTTGGCGCCAACCGGCCTACCTTCACCGCGACGCCCGCGCGGGCCGGCGGCTGAGCGGTGCGACGCTGCTGTCGCCGTTCGATCCGCTGATCTGGCACCGCGACCGCACCGAACGTCTGTTCGACTTCCGCTACCGGCTCGAGATCTACACGCCTGCGCACCAGCGCGAGCATGGTTACTACGTCCTGCCGTTTCTGCTCGACGGGGCATTGGTGGCGAGGGTGGACCTGAAGGCGGAACGCCGGGAGGGTCGGTTGGTGGTGCGGCAGGCCAGCCTGGAGCCGGGGGCGGGCGAACAGGCTATGGAGGCGCTACAGGCCGAACTGCACCGAATGGCTGGATGGCTGGGGCTGGCGACGGTCGATTCGGCAGTGCTGGACATGCGGCGCTAGGGGCTTGAAACCCACCCTCCATCAAGCACCAGAACGTGCAAAGTATGTCGAGTGCGCCATGCGTGCCGATGGGCGCTGCACTGCGTTCGCCACATGCCTGTGAGACTAGATCGGTCTGGACGGCCCTGAACCCGTGGAAGCGTCGAGCGCTTCGGCCAACCGCACCTGCATCAGCTCCAGCAACGCCCGGACCCGCGCCGTCACGGAATGCCGGTGGCTGTAGGCACCGAGCAATTGCAGGGGCGCGGGGCGCAAGTCCAGGTGAACCTCCTGCAAACGCCCCGCCGCCAGGTCTTCCCGGCAGGGATGGGCCGCCACGATTGCGAAACCGAGCCCCTGCCGAGCACCGGCCACGGCCAGTTCCCCGCTGTTGACGCGGTAGCGACTGCGCACCGGCACCTTGACGATCTGGCCCGCCGCGTCCTGGAACTGCCAGGGCTGGCCCTTGAGCGCACTGAGGGTGGTGATGCACGGCAGCGTCTTCAGGTCGCGCAGATGGCGTGGCACGCCGGTCTTGGCCAGCAACGACGGGGCAGCCACCACGATGCTGGGCAGCGTGGCGAGTTCGCGGGTGATGAAGGCACTGTCCTCCTGGTGGCCGCGGTGGAAGACGATGGACAGGTCGACGTCCTCCCGCAGGACCTCCAGCCCGGTCATCCGCGTATCGCATTCAAGCTCGATGCCGGGGTGCAGGCTGCAGAATTCGGCGAGGATGGGCGCCAGCAGCCGGGGGGCTTCACCGGGCATGCATACCGTCAGACGACCCCGCAGCTCGCGCTGCACTGCGCCCAGTTCTTCCTGCGTGGAGAGCAGCGTGTCGAGCAAGGGTTTTGCCCGCTCGTAGAGCAGTCGACCGGCTTCCGTCATCCGCAGGTGCCGGGTGCTGCGCTCCAGCAGGCGCGTGCCGAGCCGGCGTTCCAGGGCAGCGACGTGGCGGCTGACGCTGGAGGACGGCATGGACAGAAGGCGCGAGGCGCCCGTGAAACTCTGCTCATCGACGACGGCCGCATAGACACGGACCGCGTTCAGATCGAGTGCATCGCGCATTGATTATCCCGCCTGAGGCATTAAAGCGTTCCATTTTTGCATGCTAGTGCGCGTCCTTGGCGAACTCTACCCTGTCCTTTACCCAAGGTGACACGTCGAACCCAGGCGTGCGCACCATCGACACGAGGAGAATTCCACCATGGACATTGGCATACTGGGCGGCGGCATCGCAGGCCTGAGCCTGGCGCTGGCCCTGCGCAAACAGGGTTACCACCCCCGGGTCTACGAGCGACAGGCAGGGCCGGCGACCTTGGGCGCAGGCGTGACGCTCTGGCCCAACGCGACCTTCGTGCTGGAGGAACTGGGCCTGCTGCACGACATCCAGGCCATTGCCGGCCGGCCGACCACCGTGCGCCGCCAGGATGCCGCAGGCCAGCCACTTGGCGGCCTCGACATCGGCCTGCTGAACCGGGCGATGGGGTACCCCACCTACACGGTGCTGCGCAGCGAGTTGCAGGCCGTGCTCCTGGCGCATGCGGCACGGGCGGGGATCGACGTGGCGTTCGGGCGCTGCGCGCTGGCCATCGAGCTGGACGCGACAGGCCGCGCCGTGGTCCAGTTCGACCAGGGCGCACGCATCCGCCCAGACCTGCTCATCGGTGCCGACGGCCGCATGGCCTCGGTGGCCCGTGCCTTCGTCGCGGGCGACAACACCCCCGTCTACCAGGGGTTCCTGAACTGGGTCGGCGTGGCGCAGGCGCCCCAGCCACTGGTGGACGACACGGTGATCCAGGACGTGTGGGGGATGGGCGAGCGCTTCGGTTGCGTGCCGATTCGACCCGAACGGGTGTATTGGGCGGCGGCGCAGGCACGCCCCCTGCAGGACGCCACGCCGGCTACCGGAGCGAGGGAAACGCTCGAGACGCTGTTCGCCTCGTGGCCTGAGCCGGTCTTGCACCTCATTCGGGCGACGCCCGAGTCTGCCATCCGGCTGATTGCGGTGCACGACCTGGAACCGTTGGCGAGCTGGAGCCGGGCGAACGTGCTGCTGGTCGGGGACGCTGCGCACGCGCCCTTGCCGACTTCGGGACAAGGCGCCTGCCAGGCACTGGAAGATGCGTGGCACTTGGCGCGGTGCCTGGCGCATGGCAACGGGGATCTGGAGACGGTTTTCCAGACGTTCGCGCACATCCGCGCGCCAAAGACCAGACGGCTGGCGGAACAAGGTCGGCGCTTTGCACAGGGGCTGTTCGCCACGGACCCGGAGCTGTGTCGACGGCGTAATGAGCAGGCCAAGGCGTCCGATCCTGTCGGTGATGTGCAGGCGTTGGCGGCCGGATGGGGACAGGGGCTGCCGATACTGGGTGGCATTGATGACGGGCCTGGGCAAGGAAGTAGCGTTGGCAGCCTGTATCGTCTGGGAGAATGAAGTGAATGCGGCAAGTTGGCCTGATCCGTCATACAGGGCTATACAAGGCCTCGTGAGCGCTTTCACGGCTTTTGCCACTACGATGTGGGTCCTGCGGGCCCACTTGCACTTGGCAAAAACCGCAGAACCTCACATGAAACACGACCGTCTACCCCACCGCGGCGGGTGTAGGAGCGGCCCCTGCGCCGCGATTGGGCCCGCAGGGCCCACAAAATCAGCCCCTCAAAACCTCAGACAAGCACGACCAATACCGCCCAGATGCCCTTCAAGTCACCAGGCAATGAAATCACCCCTCGAACAACCCGTTCCCGTCAGAACATTCCAGAAAGATCGACATCCACGCATCCATGATGTCCCACACATTCCTTTCCCGAGAAGGCTCATCCGGCTTTTCATGCCACCAGATAAAGACCTGGCCCGCCCAAGCCCCTTCGCCCAGCGCCAGGTAATCTCCAGCACCACTCGAGAAGAAACTCACCATGTCCGGAAGATCAGGATAATCGTCATCGCACAGATCCTTTATGGAAACGAAATCCTCGAGGTGCGAAGGCCCCATGGCACATCCGATATAAAATCCGAAGCCATCATGCAGGTCACGGTAAAAATCTCTCAACTGCTGTGGAAGATGGGCACACTTACCAAGTTCCGCATTGCCTGCCCCTAGCGGCGCCCCACCTATATAAAAGCTCAGCTCGTCTTCCTTGCTATAAACGTACATGAGATAAGGCTTGCCTTTTACCGCCACCACGGTCCCTAGCACGCATTGCTCGATCCAGGCGCACACCCAGGGCAGTTGCTCGGCATAATTGGCCCACTCGGCAGGCACACAGGATTTCTCGCCATCCGCAGGACCAAAATCACGCCACTGCCAGGGCGGTTCAAGCCCTGAAGGCAGGTCGGCAGGCGTGAAATAGACCTCGTATCCTTTCAACTCGTGGAGCATTTCCGACTTCTGTGACTCAGTCCACGTCATGCTGCATTCCTTACAAGGGTACGTTCTGCAAGCCTGGGGTCATGCACCTTGACCTGCTTCACGGATACACGCAGACCATCGTGCATCGCCCCATCGACACATCTCAAGCGACATCTCCACGCCAACGCATCTGCGCCCTCGCCTGCCCGTCGAAAACGAAGCGGTTCACGGCGTCCTTCAACTGTGGCAATGACACTGCCGTCTCCTCGCTGCGATGGCGAATCAGGGTGAACTGGTCTTGCCCAGGGAACAGCACTTCGATGACCTCGCCCGCGTAGTTCGTGATCTCGATAAAACCGCTGACGACCCCATTCAGGTTGTCGATTTCCGACAGCACAGTGGAGTACGTCATCAACGCACCTTCTTCATCCGTACCTGCACCCGTTGCCGGATTGTCGAAGTACACCCTGATCTTGGGAGATACGGGCCTGTTCCAGCGAAAGGGGTATACCGTGCGTCCGAGCATGGCCTTGAACTCATTCGCCGATTCGTCGCCCGAGAATTCGCAGCGGTGGATGGGCACGCAGAGGTACAGGCGTTCGCGCTTGGCGTCGAACCGACCTTTGAAGGTGCCGTGATAGGTATTGGGCAGCACCAACGCCTGCGTGAATCCATAGGGGTTTGCCGTCAGG
Organism: Pseudomonas entomophila; assembly: GCF_013523165.1. Taxonomy (GTDB): domain Bacteria; phylum Pseudomonadota; class Gammaproteobacteria; order Pseudomonadales; family Pseudomonadaceae; genus Aquipseudomonas; species Aquipseudomonas entomophila_A. The sequence goes on along the minus strand of NZ_JAAMQI010000003.1, from coordinate 51,681 downwards.
TCGAACCTCGATACCCTGTCCTGACTGAAGTCGCCCGAGGCCTGACGGATCACGTCCATGGCGAACGCTCTGTCGACGATCGCTTCGGAGATCACCAGCAGGTCCCTCTCTGGCGTGCTTTTCAGGCAATGGTCATCGAATGTTTCGGCCAATCGTAATTGAAAGAAGTAATGACCCGCGTGCGTCTCTACATCTGAATAAGACTGCCGTATGTCCGCTTCATGGAACATGGTTCACCTCGCCTCCCTGCTGACCGGTTGCTGGATAAATCGACCAGTAGACCATTACGGTCAAGCGTGTCCACAGTCTGCTCGAAAGCGTGTCTGTGGATATTTTGGTCGAATGGATGATATAGCCGCCGAACCCCTTAAGCAATATTCGCATTTGTCGCCGGCAGCTTTAATCGAGCAAAGCTGCGCCTAGTGTTTTCACCCACGACACCAAGATAGTGCAAGAACATCACATTTAGAGCACACAATAATCGCTCTCACCTCGCGAATAAAGCGATGAATATCGCTTCCGGCCTTAGTGAATTATTTGCTTTTCAGCAATACCGCCAAATCAGAGAAGCTCATTTCAACATTCGGATACTCATCATCTTTAACAAAATATTCTAACAAAATAGTTTTGGATGAAAAATCGAATGTGAGGTAAACGAGGTTTAACCTAATGACCTTTCTATCAGTAGCTTTAATGTTATGCAGGATGAGACTCTTAATCCTCTGACTATTGGAGATTGACTCCTTCAAAGCGGCTATCAAATTTTCTTTCATGTTAAAACACTGACTCACAAAAACTATAGTTAGAAGGCAACTTCAAGCCACCCTCTTGCATCATTGAGTAACTTATGCTTTGCAGTTGACATTCCGCAAACGATCCTCCTACATCTTGGGAAGGCTTATATATCAGCCCTCTCTATTCTTGCAAGGGCTTACTAATCGGCGCGTATTGATAAAGGGTAACCCGTCGTTTAGCCCTATCTGATCCTGTGTGATGAATCGTACACCTCAGGTTCATTGTCTATCCTTCAATGAAGGATTATCCATACGCCCCCTCTTGCTGGGCTTTATCGATAAATAAGCTCTGTAGATCGCCCTGAATCTCCTCGCCATCGAGGAACAAAGCGAAATCCCCATCAAGGTCATTAGGAAAGTGAACGCCATCAAAAGCTCCAAAAATTGCAGAGGCGCTGTCTGCGATAACGACCTTCATAAAATTGATGATATCCATCTTCTGAGCATCGCTCAGCAAAGCCATCGCATTGCGCGCCAAACCGTAGGGATCTATGTTATTATCGGCAGGTTTGGTGAGCCAGTCTTTGTACTGGCGAAAATGCTCCCCAAACAACTCGGAAGAGATTGCGCTTATAAACTGCTCATCTTTACTCATAGCGGCTAGGCTCCTAGCTTTACATTTCTGGACACAGGAATTTGTTCATTTCGATCAAGTGCTTAACGCTGCATCTAAGTAAGCCTGGATAAACGCGACTTAGCCCTTTGATATCGCTCGCAAAATTTACTTATTAGTAAATATGCAATCTGGCATTACCATACACTCCACCAATGATTAAAACTCATTGATTCCACGATAACTATCATCGTACTTAACCATTGCATTGCCTGTAAGTTGAATTTTAACGCTGCATAGATCAGTGTTGCTGCAAGTAATTATCAACCAAAGCATAACCAGACACCCCCATTAACAGATGATCTTTATAACCGCTTATGTCTAAAGCCCGCACCGGAAACCCTTTTCGATAAAGAGTCCCAGCCATATTGAACTCTAATGCTTTATATTTTTCATCTGAAATAGTCCCACTCTGTAGTCGTGGCCAATCCCCTGACACCAAGCTCTCTACAGAAGTAAATATAACTGAAAACTCACCGTTGTAATCTTTGAATCTCAAATATTCTTTGCCTTCATAAACTCTAAAATCATTGCTTACTGATTTCACAGCAAAAGCAAAAATATTTCTAAACTTCTTACCTATGCCATCAGTGCCCAACCAGTATCTGAGCTACAGCAAATCGCCCATCCTTCACAGGAATTGCGAAATAGTCCCCTTGACAAAACCTGACATTATCTTCCATAAACCTATCCTTTTCATCTTGACCAGTGCACTTGGAAAGATAGCTTTACTCCAGCCAAGACTGTGACCTCCCATACCCTATAGTAGGTCTAAGTATCTAGCCCTATTCAAAACCCTTGCGCTTTCCTGCAGAATTCAACCTGCCATTTAGATCTACTTTTGAGCAAGAATCAGCCACATGAGCTTTTTGTATCTGAATGTCAGCTTTTTCGTTGCGACGGCCCCTTCGAACGTTGAGGACGCAAGCTTTAATTCCTTGTCTATTTCGGCATTCAAAATACAGCCTTTTGTTAAATTTATAAATCACCTACACTGAGGACAATTGCTTTTCTATTGGCAAACGGGTTTTAAAATTCTAGAAACGCGTCGTTTTCAATGAAGTATTTGAATGCTGTAAAATGGTCGTCGATGGTAGCGTCAGGGAGTTGCCGATTTGTATATTCAATCACGTCTTGTATCATGGAAGTCTCCAAGGTTTCAATCCACCCTTCACTTGCTACTTGAGGAGGAAGGTAATCCGTAGAGCCTGGTTCAAAATCACGGCTGTCTAAAGAAAAAGCGCCTTGTGTGTCCAGCGTCCAGCTCGAATTGGGCAGGAAGAACCAAGCCTCGGGTATCTTGTCAGGATTTTCGAGAACTTCCCTTATGCGATAGGTCTTCATGGTCACCTCAGCACCCTATGACTTGCAGTTCAAAATATTCAATCAGCCCAAGCTAACCGTAAAAATAATCCACGAACAGCCTTCTATTGTCATCACCTAAAATTGGAGTGATTTCGCTGTTCACTCTGGCCATGAAAGTATTGCTGATGCCGTCGTCATTCGAAATGTCGAAAATATCAAATTCGTCATAGACGATATCGATTAACTTTGTCAGTGCTGAAATAAAGTCAGCCAGTGAGGCAGCAATCTTGAATGGCTCCACGCAATCGTAGCTCGCCAGCACGGGGGTGTTTTTTACATGAGTAACCGCTATGATTGGCTTACCACCACCTATATCATCCATTATGACTACGTCTTGAGCTGGCCACTCATCGTTCAAGACCAGCCCGCCGGTGGTGTTAATCCATCGGTAGCCAGTCTGCGCTTTTTCAAGCGCTGTGATGTCAAATAGTTTCAAGGGCGTAAGGCCGGTTTCGATCTGAACCCCATGCGGCTCGCTTTGATTGTAAAGAGCCTCAAGCTCAACGAAACGGGGAAGCGCCGGAGGCCAGCGAGTCGATGCATCATCTGACGCTAAAAAACGTCCAGAAATTTTATGTTTGGCGTGTACAGCGCTCAGTACTTTCAATGTGTCGCTAATAGTGTCCATCGCAAGCGATACCTTATCCGCAAAAATTATTTTCTACGCTCTATCGACGATGTCTTCGGAGATCACCAGCAAGTTTCTCTCTGGCTTGTTTTTCAGGCAATGGTCGTCCGTACAAGCTTTTATGGATTTTGAAAGCTCTCACTTAACAGCCCATTCATCTCGGAGTCTTCCAGAAAGATCGACATCCATGTATCCATGATTCCCCACAGGTCGTCTTTTCGAACCGGGGCATCGGGCTTTTCGTGCCACCACATAAAGAAATCACCCTCCCACACTTTCCTACCTAACGCCAGGTAATCTCCGGCGCCGCTTGAGAAGAAGCTTACCATATCGGGAAAATCCGAATAATCTTCATCACACAGATCTTTTATGGGGGTAAAATCTTCGCTTTGGGAAGGCCCCATGGTACATCCTATATAAAACCCGAAACCATCATGTAGATCGCGGTAGAAGTCTTTCAATTTTTCTGGGAGGTGTGCATATTCATTGAGCTGTAGGTTACCTGTCCCCAAAGGCACCCCACCCATATAGAAACTCACCAACCCGTGGTCCCTATAAACATACATGAGGTAGGGCTTGTCCTTTACCGCAACCACGGTCCCAAGCACGCATTGCTCGATCCAGGCACACACCCAGGGCAGCAGGTCGGCATACTTGACCCACTCGGCAGGGACGCAAGATTTCTCGCCATCTGCAGGGCCAAAGTCACGCCATTGCGAGGGGAGCTCAAGTTCTGAAGGCAGGTCGGCAGGCGTGAAATAGACCTCGTACGCCTTCAACTCGCCGAGTATCTCCAGCTTCTGTGATTCGGTCCACGTCATGCTGTATTCCTTACAAGGGTGTGCTCTGCGGGCTTTGGCTCGTGCACCTTAGCCTGCTTCATGGATACACGCAGGCGGTTACGCATTGCGCCATCGCGTCATCAATACGTATCAAGCGACAGCTCCACGCCAACGCATCTGCGCCCTCGCCTGCCCGTCGAAAACGAAGCGGTTCACGGCGTCTATCAACTGTGGCAACGACACTGCTGTTTCCTCGCTGCGATGGCGAATCAGGGTGAACTGGTCCTGCCCAGGGAACAGCACTTCGATGACTTCGCCCGCGTAGTTCGTGATCTCGATAAAGCCGCTGACGACCCCGTTCAGGTTGCCGATCTCCAACAGCACGGTGGAGTACGTCATCAGTACGCCTTGTTCATCCGTGCCTGCGCCCGTTATCGGGTTGTCGAAGTACACCCTGATCTTGGGGGACACCGGCCTGTCCCAGCGAAACGGGTATACCGTGCGCTCAAGCATGGCCCTGAACTCATCCGCCGATTCATCACCCGAGAATTCACAGCGGTGGATGGGCACGCAGAGGTACAGGCGTTCGCGCTTGGCGTCGAACCGACCTTTGAAGGCGCCGTGATAGGTGTTGGGCAGCACCAACGCCTGCGTGAATCCATAGGGGTTTGCCGTCAGATCGAACCTCGATACCCTGCCCTGGCTGAAATCGCCCGAGGCCTGACGGATCACGTCCATGGCGAACGCTCTGTCGACGATCGCTTCGGAGATCACCAGCAGGTCCACGTTTGCGGTGCTCTTCAAGCAATACTCATAAAAAGTTTTAGCCAAATGCAGCTGAAAAAAGTAGTGACCCGCGTGCGTCTCCACATCATCTGAATAAGACTGCCGTATGTCCGCTTCATCGAACATGGTTCACCTTGCCTCCTTGCGCATCTGCAGTTAAAAAACGACCGGCAAGTGATTGCGATCGAACGTGTTCACGTGCTGGGCGGAAATTTGCTCGAGGGGATGATGTCCTCACCGAACACAGAGACTCAACGCCCCAATCCGCCACCGAAGTAATTCCACAGGCTTTGAGAAATCTCAAAGCCCAAAATTAAGCCTAAGGCTCCAATTGCCTCGCAAGTAGAATCTGACGCATTGAACAAAAAGTAAATTTAAGTTTATAAAGTATTCATGTTCTTCCCGACCAAGAAACTCACTGCAAAAAGCCAGAAAGCAAAGGGATATCATAGGATTTACTTTTAATTATCCTCTTAGAATTGATGGCTTTTTCAATTTGTTTGCTATAATCAAAAGAGATACCCAAGCGCGCTGCGCAGCTTATAAAAACCGCAGGATATGCATAGTCATCAGGAGATGATAGTACTTCATTAACTGTTTGCTCTGTAGGTATAATGCATGAAAAAATCTTTGGGATGTAAATTTTCTCTAACACCGATTTAATATGGGTGCATATGTCCCCCGCTTTTTCGGGTGACGGCACCTCTATAGCACCCATCATATTTCCGCTGAAATTCCTGCCTTGCTCGCCCGACGTTATAAAAGAAAAGCAAGCTTCTTGAAAGAGATTGCTTTTATATGGAGGACTGTAAGCGAGCATGCATTCATATAGTTCACCCCCATAGACCCCCCCTCCAAGAATGTATGCATCGGAGCGTCGGATGTAAGTAAAATAAATATCGGCCACATATTTTTTTTTATATTTGAATTTAAGCTTGTTTTTCGTTGCAACTACGCCGTCAAATTTAGAAGAAATGATTTTCAGCTCTTTAAGTAATTCGGCCTCAAAGTGCAGTTTGTTATTAGAGGTCATGAGTCACCTATATTTAAGAACATTAAATGTGGCTTCGTGTATAGCGCCTTTACCGCCTAGCCTTTTGCCAAGATCACTTTTTGTATCCACTTTTAGCTTGCTTCTACTCCCAAGCGATGGCTTTATTACACCCCCACCTAAATGATGCGTCGTATTTGCCGGGTTATTCATATCAAAAACACCAGCAGCCTTTTGATTTTTAGTAAGTGCCCCTGCACGATGCTTGACTTCAAATACATGTAAATTTCCTTGCTTGTCACGTGCTACAAAGTCTGCTCGCATACGACTTCCATTTACTTTCATAGTCAGTTCTTCAGCGACAATTGTATAGCCATTCTGTTCAAGGTCGTGCTCAGCTTTTTTGGTTCCCTTCTTACCACTAGCAGCGCTTTTACACCATCCAAATGGATCAATCCACGTAAGCGGATTAGGTGCATACACATATAGATTGTAATCACCCTCCAGACCTATAGGATCCTGCGTTATAAATCTTCCAGCACACGGGTCATAATATCTAAAAACATTGCAATGCAGTTCAGTCTCGCAGTCAAAGTACTGCCCTTGAAAACGAAAGTTTTGCTCAATTCTTTCAATATGAACGCGCTCGATTTCACCCCACGAGCGGTACGTAGCCTGCCAAACAATTTCACCTTTACTGTCCGTTAGCTCCAGCGGCGTCCCAACCTGGTCATTATGAAAGTAATAAACCTTCTGTTCTTCTCCTTCAGCCTGATCGACCCGAGCCAACGGCGCGTAGCTATCCGGCTCGTAGAGATACAAAATAGTTTGCTCAGGCGTTTCCTCTCGCAGCATCCTCAAGCCCTGCCAGAGAAAACGCTTCAGCTCGACCCGGCCATCGACTTCGGCCCGTTTGGCCACTCGCCGCCCAAGACTGTCATACGAATAGTGCCCGGCCGCCGTGAGCTTACCCGCCACAAACGTCTCGGCCTTGACCAACCGATTCTCACAATCGTACTCAAATCGCTGCTCCGTAGCAGGCCCCGCGAACTTCTCGATCAGGTTGCCCCACGCATCGTACCGGTACTCGCAATTACGCCACTTGGCGATCCGGTTGTCCGCCACCCTGGCAAACTGCCGTGCATTGAAATCCAGTCGGTTGCCTGCCGCATCGTAGCGAAACTCTTCACTGCTGAGAATCGAACCTGTATCACGACTGTGCAACTGCCCATTGGCTTGATAGGTATACCGCGTCTCACCCCGCAGCTTATCCAGCGTACGCACCAACTCCCCCGCTGGATCGTACTCGTAACGGCGATGAATCGGGTTGTAGCGGTGCTCCACATACAGCTCCGTATGGATCCCCGCATTGTGCACCTGCGACAGCTTGTCGGCAGGCAGCGTCGAGGCGTACTGCCAGGCCTTGCGGCCCATGGCGTCGTAGCCGAAGCAACTGGTGAGCTTGCCTTGGGTGCGATACACCTCGCGGTGCAGGTCGTCACGCTCGATGTCGCTGATGACCTGCCCATCCAGATTGATCTGGTGCAGATGACCACTGCCGTAATACAGGTGATTGATCTTGCGTCCATCGGGCAGGGTCAGTGTGGTCAGGTTGTCCAGCGGATCGTACTCATAGCCCAGGATGCCGTCGGGCGTGATCTCCCGGGTCAGTCGCCCCAGGATGTCGTACGCGTACTCGAGCTTCTCCGGCAAGATGCCCATCGTGCGCTTGGCACGGCCTGTGGGCTGACGTTCGATGCTCAGCAGGCGGTCGCTGTCATCGTAGGTGTAGAAGTGCTGGCCGTCCGTATTGGTCCTGCTGATCAACCGGCCGATCGTGTCGCGCTCGAATTCGGTGTGTCGCTCCGGACGCTCGCCATTTTCGCCATAACCGATCTCATCCAACCGGATAAGGTGGCCGCTCACGTTATAGGCAAAACGCCGCGTCAGGTCGTCTACCCGCACCTCTTCGCTTAGGCGATCCGAGGCGTCGTAGGCGAAGCGGTAGCTGGCATTGTTTTCGTTGACCAGCGCTGTCAGGCGGAGGGCCTTGTCGTACTCATAGCGTACCCATTCACCATTGGCATCCTGGCGTGCGCTGGGCAGGCCGCGGGCAGTGCGCTGAAGGCAGGTGGTCTGGCCCTTGCCGTCGGTGTGGGTGAGCACCTGGCCCAATGCGTTGTAGGTGAAGGTTTCCTTGCTTCCATCAGGGTGCGCGATCCGCAGCACCTCACCATCGGGCTTGCGCTCAAGGCGAGTGACGTTCTGCAGCGCATCGATGACTTCGACCAGATGCTGGCGCTCGTCATAGCGATACCAGGTGCTCTTGCCCGAGCAGTCCTGGAAGCGCTCGACCTGAGCGTAGCTGTTCCACCACAGGTATTTGGATTTGTGGGTAGGGTCGATGATGGTGTGCGGCAAACCGTCCGGACTGTTCAGGTATTCGGTGACCTGCCCGAGTGGGTCGGTCTCGGACAGCAGCGTGCCTTCGTCGTCGTACTGCGCTTTCCATACGCTGCCGTCGGGGAAGCGGGTTTCGATGACCAGAGGCGTTCCCAGATGATGCTTGTAGCGGATGCTGCGCCCCAGCGGATCGGTTTCTTCGACCAGGCGGGAATACTCGTCGTACTTGAAGGCCAATCGATTGTCGTCAGGCAGGGTGATGCCGATCAGGTTGCCAAACTCATCGAAATCCATGGCGTAACGCTCGCCGCCAAAGTCGCGGCTGGCAATGACACGATTATCCTTGTTGTACTGGACCTCCAGCTCACGCCCCAGTGCGTCAGTCGCCCAGCGTGTACGCGTGGCAAAGTCATAGCGGAACTGGTAGTGCTCGCCGTCCCCGGTCCAGTGCTCGACGACGCGGGGTTTGCCGTCCAGGACTTCCCAGCGGTAGTCGCAGGTCAGGTCCAGCGCATTGGTGTGCTGGGTCATGAGCCCGTCGGTGTAGCTGAAGCGCCGCACCGTGTCGCCGTTGCGGTTGATCACGGCGTTCAGTTGACCGCGGTCATCGTAGCGGTACCGCACTAAGGTCTCGACAGCCACGTTGTCGACCACACGCTTCACGTCGGTCAGACGGCCCAGGGGATGATCGTAGTGCAGGTGCACCCGGTGCGGCCCGGGCGCGACGATGTCGGTCAGGCGGCCATCGGCACTGCGCATGAAGTGCAGGTAATGGCCAAAGACGTTTTCCATGCGCTGCAAGGGCACAGGTGTGTCGTCGTTCGGCACTTCGCCGAAGTAGAACAACAGGTTGTCCATTGTTTGTAGCAGGTAGTGCCCACCCTGGGTGCGCACCAGATGAATGCTTTCGTGGGGGTTGTAGATGCTTTGCCCAGGCTCAAGATCAACGAACGGAACAAGCCGACCCTGGTTGTCGGTGAGGTAGACGAATCCGCCGCAGCGGCTCAGGCTCTGCTCCCAAGGCAAAACCCAACCTTTACCCAGCACGCTGTCGACGGTCAGGTCGCTGGCGTAGAAGCGCGTCCACTCCAAAGGCATCAAGCCTGGCAGAGAAAAGTCGATTTCGTCGGTCAGTACCTTGCGGCCAATGGACAAGTCCACCGGGTTGCCAATGAACCCACCCAGGGCCCGGTCGATGGCAGGGCCGATCACGTACATGCCGGCGAAGTAACCCGTGATGATGGAAAGCCCTGTCGTCAAGGCGCACGGCATCATTGCCTTGAGACCGCCTTGTAGTCCCAGTCTTCCCATAGCAGCAAGCGGACGCCCCATCGAGGCGGCCAGGATCAGAAGATCGGCGCCTATCCGCATCTTGTCGGTGACTTCTTCATCCACCGGCAGATAGCGTTCAGTGCCGCCCCCGATGAATACATTGTTCGAGCCGGAAGAGATCCGTCCGCCGCAGGTCAGCTTGTCACCTTTGCGCGCGGCGGGCTTTCCATTGATGAAGACGTTGGTGGAGCCTTCGGCAACCCTTACCGTCGCCGGGTGTTTCTCGCACTTGGCCGTGCTGTCGACGGCGACGGCTGCGTTGCGGTTGTTGATGAACACGTTCGGTGAACAGCCCGGCCTGTCGATCTGTCCTGCAGGTGATCCTTGCGAGGCCCCCCACGACTCGAGTAGTTGCGACGGCACGCTGGCCGTCAAGCCTATGATGGCGCCCAGCAAAAAACCGCCCAGCCCACCTGTACACATCATGAACGAGCCGACCAGTGCCAGCCCTATTCCGATGGCTGCCCCAAGCAGAAATCCTGACAAGGCACTGGTGTGCTCGATTTCATCATGCAAGCGCGCTGCTTCGAACATTGGATCAGCCCTGGGTCGAATGTTCTGGAATATCTGTCTGCCGAGGCACGAAGCTGCTCAACAGCGCCTGCCAATGCTCGTCTTGCTCGGCAGTAAAGGCGTTTTGACTTGTCGTCGAGAACACCAGAACTCGTTCCGGACCGACTTCGACCGCTGCTTGACGCTGATGGATAGGCTTTGCGTCCTTCAGGTAGTGCGCCGTGATCTGTATCCCGGTCAAAGGCTGTGTGGACGATAGAGCCACAGGCGACTGATCGATGACCGTATACCCGCGCAGTTGAGCACCAATGAGCTGGACCTGGCGTGCCACGTAGGTGTCGAGGTCTTCCCCCGGCAGCATCGTATCGCGTCCAACACTGATGCTCAGCGCCGCAGGCAGGGCGTTGTCCTGGACGAACATGTTGACCGTGCGGTCCTGAAAGCCGGTCGGCAACGTGATGGAGCCTTCGTGCATCTGATAATCCATAGGCGATACGTCCTTGAAAACGTGAAAGGTCATGGGTGCTGATACATCGTCATGTTCGCCAACATGGCGTCGAATTCGGGCAGCCAGTCGGCCAATGCCGATTCGTTGGGATCGATGAGCGTGGACACCTCGAGCCATTGGCAGCCCTTATCCTCGGCCGTCATCAAGAGTGCGCCGACCGTGCGGCCATAGCGGCGCTGTTGTCCGACCACGAAGGCATAGTCCAGGCTGATCGCGGGGTGGCCAGCCAGTACGTAGTCCGCTTGCTGCACCATGTCCAGGCCTGGATGGCGTTCATGCAAACGCTGTTTGAGCTGGTCCACGACCTCAGCGAGTTCAGCGACTTTCGGCACACTCGTGATGTACGCTGAAAACGAAACAGGACGGTAACCCCGCTCGAGCGTGGCTTCCACTTTCTGGAAGGTCATGTCACCGGGCAGGCGTAGCGTCAGCCCGGCAATGCACAGCGCATTGAGACGGACGTCAGGCGTCAGTACCGGAGGAGGCGCCACGCGTGCGGCTTGCGCTTGCGCATCAAGACGCGTTTGTTCGGCCTGCTGCAGCGCCAGTGCTTCGGCAGCCTGTCGCTTTTGGTATAACCGGTCGTAGAGATTGGGTCTGGACATCAGAAGAGCGCCTCAATCTTCGTTGATATCAACGCGACCACCCTTGACCAACGTATGGTTGTTACCAGTGACGTTGACGTTGTCTGCCTGAAGCGTGATCTCCGTCGGCGTCAACTTGATCTTGCTGGTACCCACGACCAGTTCGATACTCTGTTGGGCGCTGACGTGAATGAGGTTCTCGTCGACTTTCAGCGTGTAGCTGCCTTTGGTGACATTCACCAAGGTGTCGCCCTGGATCTGCTCTTTATGCTGACCGCTCACTTTGATCGTGCGGTTATTACCCACCTCATGGCGCTCATCCAGCTCGATCTCCGTGTCCATGTTGCGCTCGGCATGCATGATGATCTGCTCGGCGCCCGCCTTGTCCTCGAAGCGAAAGAAGTTGGCCGTCGCGCCATCCCCTTTCATTGATCGCGTCAAAAACCCGCTCTGGGTCTTGTTCGCCGGCAGCGACCACGGCGGCGTGTTGTTGCTGTTGTACAGGCTGCCCATGATCAACGGCCGATCCGGGTTGCCATCGAGGAACACCACCACGACCTCATCCCCAACGCGCGGGATCAGGATGCTGCCGAACCCGCCACTGGCACCAGACTGCGCCACCCGCACCCAGCACGAACTCTGGTCGTTGAACTCGCCGTTGCGGTCCCAGTGGAACTGCAACTTCACCCGGCCCAGTTCGTCGGTGTAGATCTCCTCACCCGGTGGGCCGACGACGATGGCGGTCTGGGGGCCACTGATGACACCGCGAGGGGTTTGCTGGACAGGACGGAAGGTGATCTTGCGGCGGATACAGGTGAAGGCGTTACGGTAACCGGCTTCACCTTCATTGGAGTAGTTGTTGCGGCCCCAGTGGTTGACCGACAACAGCAGAAACGCCCGATCTTCCGGGGCATCGTTGTCATGGTCATAGTGCTGGGTGAGCTGGAAGTGGCGCCCAGGCTCCATGGCCCGGCAGTTGCTCTCGCCGCTGAAGGTCTTGCCGTGCACTTCCATCGCTTCGAGGCGATGACGGGCCTTGCGCGTCCCTTCGTCGAGGTCGGAATAGCCGTACAGCCCTTCGTACTCGAACATCTCGTACTGGCCGATCTCGCCTTGCTGGTTGATCGAGTCGAGCTGCACCAGGTGCGGGTTGCGCGGCTGCTTGTAGTCGTAGGACTTGAGGGTCAGTCGGGTCGGCTGCAGGCGGCGGCTGGACGACCACGCCGTAATGGAGTCGGCGGTCTCGGTGACCGAGGCGCTGTGGTAGCGGATCACCGGCTGGCGCTCCAGCGGCGGCAGCTCGCTGCTGTCGTCGCTGATGATCATCCGGTGGCCCTCCTGGCTGTGCTCGAAGGTGAAGAACAGCCCTTCCTGCTCCAGCAGGCGCAGCACGAAGTTGAGGTCCGATTCCTGGTACTGGGTGCAGTAGCTGATGGGCTTGAGCGGCTTGCTCAGGCGGAACTCGTGCTCGGCGAGGGTCAGGTAGTACGCGAAGACTTCCTTGATGATCTGCTCGGTGGTCTTGTCCTGGAAGATGCGCGAGTCGCGGCGTCGGCTGAGGATCCAGATCCACGGCACCAGCTGGGCGGTGTAGTTGGCGATGCCGCCATCGGCCCCGGTGTGCACGAAATCGGAGACGTGCGCGCTGATGTAGCGTGTGCTGCCATCGGCCAGGGCGATGCCCAAGGTGACCTTCTTGCCGATCAGCTTCTTGAGCTCGATGCGCGCGTCCTGGGAGATCAGGTGCACCTGGAAGCTGAATAGCTCGGAAATGGCTTCGCGGCCGGAGAAACTCAGGAGTTGCAGCTCCTGTTCGGGCGGGAGTGGCGAGTCGAAGGTGAACAGCCGTTTGTGCTGGGAAAACATCGACTCCAGCGCGTCCATCAACATATCACTGCATCCTGCGTCAAGTGGGAAACCGTCCTATGAGAGCGTGTCGAAACGCACGTGTCAACAGGTTGGATCCCATTCAAAGAGGACCGTTCAATCTCGATGCAGTGGGAAACCCTTATTCAATCTGGCCTGCGAAAGAAGAGCTCGAAATTGTATCTAATTACATCAGGAGATCAGGCTTCGCAAAACACGAGCTCCACATTTTTATCCCACACAAAGTGTGAAGCTATATACAGGTGCATTGCAAAAAGAAAAACAATATGTTATTGCTTAAACTCATCTATCAGGACCTCCAATGCTTGTTGTTATTCATCGATCGCCGATACATCCCTCCCGTGAGCGCATACACCCATCCTAGTAGCGCTTTTGGCGTCACCACTAATACTTTCTGCTTTGAACATTGCTGACTGTTCAAGTAAATTAGTTTATGCCTACCCACAAAAAAGAGGCGTACCGCTCAATTGTATCGTGCTCGAATTCGGCATGTCGTTCTGGCCACTCGCCACGCTTGCCGTAACCGATCGCCAGCTATAGCAAGGCTCTTGAAATGCTCAGTTGATCAGCACAGCCCCTTTCTCTCCCCGCTCCTGCTGCACGATTTTCACAACCAGTTGCCAACCACCCTCTTCCAAAAAATGTTTCCCGAAGAAAACGTAATTGACGAGCCCGCCATATCCCTCGGCGTTGCCTTCGGACACTTCAAACTGGTGCATAAACGTCATTGGCTCAGCGCCTATGAACCGCCAGCTAGGCTCGTCAACCCAGACTGGAAATGCGCCATTATATTTGAATTTCTCTGTCAGCTTTTTTGCTACCCATAGGACAGAGGGTTTCGGACGGGGCTAGGGACGAAGTCGCATATTCGTCTGGTGTCGATCATGCGGGGGTGTCAGATCGCCTGATCCTTGTCTCGAGTCGTGGAGCACGTGGCCTGGACATTTGACGCGCACCGGATGCGCAAACGGCCTTGCTCTGGCCCAGAACTGTTTGCAACCGCATCGACAGCGCCGAGTGAATGCCGAGCAGACAGCACGCTCATGAAGACTGACAGCCCATACGGAAGACTGCGTAACAGCAACATCGCACTCCAACACAGCGCTGATACCGTAAAGGGTGCATGCACGATGGTTGTACCTGCCGAACTCATCAAGCCTACGAAGATCAATGCTTCTCCGGTACTTGCGCTCAAACGCTGTCGAAACGATCGAAGCAGCGTTTGTTTGGGCGTGACGTTGAAGCGCACTGACCGTGAACGCAACGCATGCCAAACTGCACAGGCGACGGCATGGTTCAGCGCTTGGCTTGCAAGTACTGACAACCAGGCGTTGTGGTTGCCATCGGGGCTGTAGCGTACGTAGAAGACAGCCTGCATCAACAACGTGAGCAGACACGCTGTGCTCAGCGAGACAGAAACGAGCAGTGGATACTCAGATTGCGGTAGCACTGACGTTGCTGCTAGCAACGACCATGCGATAAGGCCTACGGTCAACAGCAGACCACCGGCCTGGGCAATCCAGTGCATCCACCCCATGACAAATTGATAACGCTGTGCAAGCGATAACGTTGCTTGGCCCAAAAACAGCGCTCGTGCATGTTCGATGAGGATCTGAATGGCTCCGGTCACCCACCGCGCGCGTTGTCGCTTGTAGTCGCTGAAACTGTCAGGCATCAGGCCCTTGCCATAAGACACGGGCAGGTATTTCATCTTATGTCCCTGCTGAAGAATTCTTACGCCCAGCTCCGCATCTTCGCATACGCACCGTTCCGACCAGCGCAGCGTCTTCAGCACACTGGCACGGATGAGCGTCATGGTCCCATGCAAGATGATGGCATTGAAATTATTGCGGATGAGCATGCCCGTATTGAAAAAACTCTTGTACTCGAAATAGCACAGCCGTTTGAACAAGGACGTTTGATCTCGATAATCCTGGGGGGATTGCACCACCGCCACGTGAGGGTCATGGAAAAAATAAACCAGGTTGAGCCAGTCTGGCTCAATCTGGTAATCCGAATCGATGACCGCAATGAGGTCGACATCATCGGAGGTTTTATCGAGTAAGAAATTCAGCGCGCCGCCCTTGAAACCGCTGAGCTCATCCACGTGCCAGAAATTGAATTTGCTGCCCAGTGCCTGGCAATGCGCCTGGACCGGCCGCCAAAGCGCTGCCTGCTTCGTATTGTTATCGAGGACATGAACCTCATAGTCGCCATAGTCCAGACGGCTTAAAGACGAGAGCGTGTGGATGACCATGTCGGCAGGTTCGTTTCTGCAGGCGACATGGATGGCCACCTTGTAGGCGGTCGATTCAGTCTCTTGGCTCGGCGTGGAGAACCGAGGTTGCCGGGGCATGAGATAGCGCTCGACCATCTCGTGTAGGGAGATTGCCAATACCGTAGTGCACCAGATTACCCACACCACGAGCAGAAAGCCTCCCAACGACACAGGTAACGCAGACAATGCATGCCATCCTTGCTCGGCAAGCATGCCAACGTGGGTGATCGCAGTGATGAGCATCAGTGCTTTACCTGCAGTGCTTCTGAAGAAGTCGTAAAGAAAGACTCGAACGCCCGTGCAGGGGATAGACGTCCCTCCTGTCAGTATGAACTTGGCCGTTCCATTACGTTTGAACAGGCCCCAGTACGCGCCTACCGTGCCCTCGGAACGCTTCCAACGTTGGTCGAAGGCTTCGATAACATTGTAGTCGACGTTTTTCTCCGTCAACCGTGTGGTCAAAGACCTGAGGTATTCCGCCTGCTGATACGCATCGGCGGGCACGGTATTGATCGCATGGCCGCTCGACGGCCAGCCTACTTCGCCTACGAAGACCTTATGTTCAGGAAACGCCACATGCACTTCGTTCAAGGCGCTCAAGGTATGATCCACTGCCTCTGTAAGGTCGACACCTTCCCAAAAGGGCAGTATGTGGAGGGTGATTTCATCCGTGCACTTGGCCAACGCGGGATAGCTCAGCCATGTGTGCCAGAGTTCCGCCGTCGTGACAGGCAGCGTTGTCATCGCTTTGACTTCAGTGATGTACGCCTGGAGGCGATCAATCGACACGTCATGCCTGAACAGTGTTTCATTCCCGACGATCACGCGCACGATGTTCTTATGCTTGCGCAACAGTACCCGTGCCCGCGCGATCTCCCTGGCATTTGCCTGTTCGTCCGAGCCTATCCAAATGCCAAGACTTACCCGGAGGTTCATCGACTCGGCAATCCGAGGTACCCAGGCCTGCGCACCCGAAACGGAGTACGTCCGGATATGCGAGACGTGCCGACACAAGCTAGACAACTCGCGCCTGATCTGTTCGATCGTCACACGCTTGCGCTTTTCGATAGACGTTCTATTCGAATAAGGCGTATAGGACACGCTAGCGATCGTGTGTGTCAAAGGCGCTATAGACGTTGACCGACGTCGCTGAATGCACCTCAGCACCACCGGAATCAAAAACATCGATAGCCCACTGACCAGGGCCGCCCATTGCAGTAGGCTCATTGGCATACCTCGATCTCGACGATAGGCATGGCAGGCGAACACCGCACATGACTGCAGCGGCGGCAGGTATCACCTCACTGCGCCCATCATGACAAAGGGCTTACCGGTTAAGCAGCTGTCAATATTGTCAGTTCGCGATTCGAGTACGACTGCTGCCAGCCTCTCTTTTCCCCTTCCATAAAAAAGGGGCGCATCGCTCACACGATACGCCCCTCCCCTTCGCAGCCCCCGGCTCACCCCACACCGCTGACTACGTGCAACGTGCAGCTAGCCACTAGCCACTCACTCCTTGTCACTCGGCTTGAGCACCTTGTCCCCATGGGTATCCAGCGTCGCCCGCACCTTGGCCACGGCCTCGGCACTCACCACCGACGCTTCGTTCGACCAACCCTGACGCAGGAAGCTGGCCAGCTCCGCCACCTCCTGATCGCTCAACCGCTGGGCAAAGCCCGGCATCGGCAGCACCGAAGGCGCACGCTCGGTCGATGGCGTTTGCGCACCGGCCAGGATCACGTGGATCAATGCAGTAGCGTTCTCGGCGTTGATGATGGTGGCGCCGTCCAGGCGTGGGAACACCTGGGAGGCGCCTTCACCCGAGACGAAGTGGCAGGCGTTGCAGTTGTCCAGGTACAGCCGCTGGCCCAGGGTCAGGTCCTTGGCGGCGGTCAGCTTGGCGGTGGTGGCCTCGCTGCGCGCCGGCTCATGACGGTACCGGTGGCCTTCGCCGTCGATCGACTTGAGGTAGGCCGCGATGGCCTGCAGGTCGTCGTCGGTCATGTGCGAGGTGCTGTTGGCGACCACGTCGGTCATCTCGCCGGCCACCGAAGCCTTGGCATTACGGCCAGTGCCCAGGTAGTCGACGATCTCTTCGTCGGTCCAGTGCTTCATGCCGCGCAGTGCCGGGACGGCCCAGCCGTTGAGTTCGGCACCGGCGAGGTAGTCGCTGGCGCTGTCGTCCAGGCCCTTCTCCTGCATGGTCAGGGCCCGCGGGGTGTGGCACGAGCCGCAGTGGCCAAGGCCTTGCACCAGGTAGGCGCCACGCGCCAGCTGGGCATCGTCGGCCACGCCCGGCGAGGGCTTGGCCGCTTCGTCGACGCTCGGCGAGAACAGCGCGCGCCAGTAGGCCAGCGGCCAGCGGATCGACAGGGGCCAGGGGATGTCGTTGGCGACGTTCTCCTGGGCCACCGGCGCGACGCCGTGCATGAAGTAGGCGTACAGGGCTTCGAGGTCCTGGTCGTCGACCTTGGCGTAGGACGGGAACGGCATGGCCGGGTACAGCGCACTGCCGTCGTGGCCGATGCCGCGGCGCAGGGCGCGCTCGAACTCGCCGTAGGTCCAGTCGCCGATGCCGGTGGCCTTGTCCGGGGTGATGTTGGTGGAGTAGATGGTGCCGATCGGCGAGGCGATGCCCAGGCCGCCAGCGAACGGCTTGCCGCCGTCGTGGGAGGTGTGGCAGGCCACGCAGTCGCCGGCACGGGCCAGGTAGGCGCCCTTGTCGATCAGTTCAGGCGTCACCGGCTGGGTCATCTGCGCGGTGGCATCGCCGGAGCGGTTGAGCAGCAGGCTCACCGCCCAGCCCAGCAGCACCGCCAGCAGGCCGAGGATCACCAGCACCAGCAGGATGGAGCGGAATCGAGTCTTCATCGTCGCGCGCCTCATGCCTGCACCAGTGGCCCAGGGTTCTTCAGGTACTGGTCCTTGATCGCCTGGGCGGCGAACAGGGTCAGGGCGCCAATCAGCGCGGTGGGGTTGGCCTGGAAGTTCTGCGGGAAGGCATTGCCCCCGGGCACGAAGACGTTGTGCACGTCCCAGCTCTGCAGGTAGCGGTTCAGCGCGCTGGTCTTGGGCGATTCACCCATGATCGCGCCGCCGACGTTGTGGGTGGAGACGTACTGGGTGATGTCCCAATGCGATTCCATCGTCAGGTAGCTTTCGCTGAAGCTGTCCGGGTTCAGCTCCTTGGTGATGTCGCCGACGATGCCGCGCAGGTACTGCTGCAGCTTCAGCTCGTTGGGCTTCCAGTCGAAGGTGATGCGCAGCAGCGGCTGGCCCCACGGATCCTTGTAGTTGGG
This sequence comes from Pseudomonas entomophila, assembly GCF_013523165.1. Classification (GTDB taxonomy): domain Bacteria; phylum Pseudomonadota; class Gammaproteobacteria; order Pseudomonadales; family Pseudomonadaceae; genus Aquipseudomonas; species Aquipseudomonas entomophila_A. The sequence continues at coordinate 32,918 of NZ_JAAMQI010000003.1, read as the reverse complement.
ATCGAGGTCGAGGAAGTGCTCGCGGTAGGACATGCAGCCGGTGGAGATGCTGACCTTCATGGAGTGGCCGTACCAGTCCTGCAGGCCTTCCTTCCAGCCATCGCCCCAGTCCGGGGTGCCGGCCGGCAGTGCCGTGCCGATGGGCGCGCCGGTGGCCTGGGAGCTGTGGATCTTGGCGCCGCCGATCACGCCCAGGGCCGGGCCGTCGAAGTTGCCCGGCGAGATGTCGTTGAACATCTGCCCCGTGGCGCCGGCGGTGGCGAACGGGTTGAAGCGCTTGTCCTTGAAGAACAGCGTGCTGCCACCGACGCTGAGGTAGGCATAGTTGCGCCCGATCACGCCTTCGTTGGTCATCGGGTCATACGGCTTGCCGATGCCCGACAGCAGCATCAGGCGCACGTTGACGAACTGGAACCCGGCCAGCACGACGAGCTTGGCCGGCTGGAAGACTTCGTTGCCGTCGTTGTCGGCATAGGTCACGCCACGGGCGGTCTTGCCGTCCGGGTGCAGGTCGACCCGCAGCACGTTGGCGCCGGTGCGGTAGGAGAAGTTCTCCATGCGCTTGAGCGAATCCATCACCGCCGTCTGCGGCGAGGCCTTGGAGTAGTTCAGGCACGGGTACTTGCTGCAGAAGCCGCAGTAGTTGCACGGGGCGATCTGGTTGCCGTAGGGGTTCTTCCAGGCCCGCGACACGTTGGCCGAGGGGTTGGGGAACGGGTGATAGCCGAGGTTGCGGGCGGCCTGGGCGAACATCGTGTTGTTCAGCGTGTCCTGCAGCGGCGGCAGCGGGGCCGGGTTGGAGCGCGGGCCCTCGAACGGGTCGCCGCCTTCGATGATGCGGCCCTGGAGGTTGCCGGTGTTGGCCGACAAGCCGCAGATCTTGTCGAACTTGTCCAGGTACGGCTCCATCTCTTCCCAGGTGAAGGGGAAGTCGCCGATCTCCATGTTCTCGGGCAACTGGCCGGGCTTGTAGGCCTGGTCGGCGTAGGTCTTGAGCTTGAGGTCGGTGGGCGTCGGGCGAATCAGCACGCCGGTCCAGTGCAGGCCCGAACCGCCGACGCCGGTGCCAGGCACGAAGGCGCCCCACTGACGAGTGGGCAGGGCCACGGTGTTCATGTTGTGACGCACGGTCAGGGCCGCCGCCTTGGGCGTGACCATGATCTTGTTGCGCAGCCCGTAGGCGTACTGGTCCGCCGGCTTGGGGTAGGCGAACTCGGCGTTGGTGCGGTCTTCGCCGCGCTCGAGGGCGCGGACTTTCAAGCCGGCCTGGGCCAGCTCGATGCTCATCAGCGAGCCGGTCCAGCCGAGGCCGACGACGACGACGTCGACTTCGTCATTGGTGATCTGTGCCATTTCTGCAATCCTTCAATGCTACTGCTTGTCCAGGGTTCAACCGCGCGCGCCGCTGAGGCTGACCGGCCCGAGTGGGTACGGGACGTTGTGCTGGGCGACCCATTCCAGGTAGCTGGCGCGGGCACCGGGGAAGCCGATGGCGATCCACGCCTTCATGCCGCGGTTGCCGCCGTAGATCGGGTCGGCCAGGTAGCCCTGCTTGGTGTTTGTCAGCAGTTCGGTGAAGAACAGCTTGGATTTGAGCGCGGTTTCGCCGGCGGCGGTGAAGTCCACCTGCCCGGCCTGCAGCTGCTTGAGCACGGCGGTCTGGGTGGCCGCGTCCAGTGCCGTGAAGCCACGGCCATGGGTGGACTGGCACCAGGCGTCGGTGCAAGCGATGCCCTTGCGGTAGATCTCCTGCGGCGTGTAGGGCAGCTGGTAGCCCAGGGTGGGCGGCGCGTTCACGTCGAACGGCCCTTCCAGGTACAGTTCGCTGCCCAGGTCGCCGGCCAGTTGCTGGTCGAGGAACACCGGCACGTTGGCCTCCAGACCGCCCGGGCCACGCCCGCCAGCGGGGATCAGGCGGTCGCAGGCCGCCATGACGAAGGCCCATTCGGTGGCACTGAAGAAGGTCGGACGGTAGGCATCGAGCTGCGGCGCGATCATCTCGGCGGCATCGGCGGCGCTCAGGCCCTGGATCGTCACGCCGATGGCAGGTAACGCGATGAGCGAAGAAAGCAGAAACTTCCTCCGTGAGGTTTGCTTCGACAACATTGTGGATTCACCTATGGCTGATCACTAGGGACCGGGAGTACGCGCTGACTTCTGTCGGTCAGCTGATGCAGATGAACACCGCGGCGATCTGCCACACATCCCTGGGGTCAGGCAGTCGACTGTTTGCGCGCAAGATGGTTCATAGCTGGCTAACATCTTGTCATAGGTGGGTGCTTGACAGGTAATTCGAATGTCGTCGAGGGGGTTTCGATGTGGTTGATGTGAAAGGGGTTTGGGAGAGGTGGGTGAGCTTTAGCAAGCGGTTTGAGCCTGTCAGGTAGAGGGTCGGTTCGAGGGCTGGGCTGATCGGGCGGGTTTTTGCGGGAGGGTTCGGCGGGGCGGATTTCATGGGCCCTGCGGGCCCAATCGCGGCACGGGGGCCGCTCCCACAGGTGACCGCGATAGCCTGCGACCCCGCGATGGGGCTATGAGTGAGCGGCCCCAGCCGGGGCGCCGGACCGGCCGCGATGGGCCGCAAAGCGGTCCTGAAATCGGTTAGCAATGAAGCTCCGGATCCTGTTAGCTATCGCCATGTTCTCTGCGCGACAGCGCGGCGCCAAGGCGGCCGGCGGACTCCCACATGAGACCGCGATTGCCTGTACCACTGCGGCGGGTGTAGGAGCGGCCCCTGTGCCGCGATTGGGCCTGCAAGGCCCACAAAGTCCGCCCCTCGATCTTTCCGGCACACCTCGCGCTCGCAGCGCCGACCAGCGTCCCGACCGTGAGCCCTGACTCTCCCTCACAACCAACTAGCGCCCACCGTCCGACCGCGCATTCTCATCTAACGACGTGGCAGGCCGTGGCTTCACATGGTCATGCCCGGTCGGGTCGGGAATTTGCACCACGTTGCCGTTCTGCCAGGCATCGGCGCCGCGCTCCACCGGTGCCGGTCGAATCTTGGCCCGGGCCTGGCGGTGTTCCTGCGTATCGACCTGCATGCGCAGATCACGCTGGCGCACCATTTCGGCATCGGCCTGGCCGTCGGCGGTGAAGCCCATCATCAGTTGCGGCACGCCCAGGGGCAGCGCCTTGTCCTGATCGGTGTGCCAGGTGTGCCAGGTCTTGCCGTAGGTGTCGGCCAGCTTGGCCATCAGCCGGGTCTCGGCAGCCAACGGCACGCCCGGGGCGATCAGCTGGCCGGAGGTGACTTCGTGGGCATGGCTGTGCCACAGGGCCTTTTCCTTGGCCGGCAACTGCGCGAACAGGCGCTTGCTGATGATGTACTCCACCCCCATCAGGCGCGCATCACGCTGGTTGCCGTCGTAGATCACGCACTGGATGAGCTCTTCGTTGACGATGGCGCAGTAGTGATGCGCCTCCATCTGCACGTGCGGGTGACCGTTGTAGAAGTGGAAGCCATCGAGGTAGGTGTTGAGCTGATCGATGGGCGCCTGGCTTTGCAGGGTCTGCGCCCCCAGCTCCAGCGCACGCGTGTCGGCCTGCTTGGGCGCGCCTGGCACGTCGACGGGCGAGGCGGTGTCGCGTCCGGCGCAGCCTTGCAGCGCCAGGCACAGCAACCCCAGGCTGGCGATGACGGTGCGGTTCGAGGGTCTGGCGATGGGCATGGTGTCCTCCTTGAGCGGTAATGAGCGCGACGGATCGTCGCCTGTGCTAGAGCAGAGGCCGTGGCGACGCGAAAGTTTGATCGGGCTGCGCCTGCAACTGCTTGCGCACCTCGAGCGCATTGCCCAGGGCGGCCCCAGCGGCCGTGTTGTCGAAGATGCACCAGGTAGGGACCCCAGCGGCCGCCGACTCGAGCAGCCGCTGGGTGAACGCGTCCAGCCAGGCGGGCGTGTAGTCGCTGTAGTACACACGCGGTGTGCCGTGCAGTCGCCAGTACACCAGCCCGGGCCATCCTGAAGGCCGGTCGTCGCCGTCGAACCGTGACGGATCGGCTGCCACGCGGGCAACCTGCAGATCGTCGAGCAGGGGCTGTGCCTGCTGCCAGGAGGCGTGACGCGGCTCGATGGCCAGCCCGCCGTGATAACGCTGGCGCAGTGCCCGCAGGAAGCGCTCGACGAGTACCGGGTCGAACGCCAGCGAGGGCGGCAACTGGATCAACAGGCAGCCCAGGCGTTGCCCCAGCTCGCCACAGGCGGCGAGAAACGCCTCCAGTTCGGCTTCGCACGCCACCAACCGTCGCTCGTGGGTGATCACCTTGGGCAGCTTGGCGCAGAAGCGAAAGTCGCAGGGCACCGTCTCGGCCCACCGCGCATAGGTGGTCGGGCGATGGGGGCGGTAGAACGAGCTGTTGATTTCCACGGCATTGAGGCCCGATGCGTAACGCTCGAGCTGGCTGCCGTCACGCGGGAAGCGTTCGGCATGCGGCTGCGACAAGGCCCAGCCTGCAGTCCCCAGATAGATCATCGGCGGTCTCCCGTATCCTTCAAGGTGGAGCGGCCTGCCAAGCGGTTGGTTCCCGTCAGCCTGTACCGCTCAGGCCACGGCCAGAGCGTCGATGAGCAGCGGCGATTGAACTACTCCCCTGCGTTTTCGATCTCAAGCGGCAGTGGTACCCCCATTGGCTCCAGGCTCTCGGAGAATACGTCATGCGCCATCTATTGCTGGTCCCTTCGCTGCTGCTGTGCCTGCCGGTCGGCACGGCCCTGGCCGACAACACCGTTCGTCACGTGGCGACGTCGGCAGGCCTCTCGGCTTCCCTGTATTCGACCTTCAAGGACGACAAACGCATCATCCCGGCTCAGGACGAGCTCTCCGCGTTCGTGGCCAGCGATGGCGCCATCCGCGGTGCCTACGTCGAATCGGCCCTGCAACAGGTTCGTCAGTCCAACCCTGGCCTGCAGGCCAGCGACGCTGATCTGGCCAAGGCGATCCTGGCGCACGACGAAAGCGTCGCCAGCCGCTAAGACCCTGCAGGTCGGTCTGCCAGTCGTTCATCGGCTGGCGGACCGGCATCTGCCCTCGCTTCCTTGCCCCCGCCTGCTGCCGCCTCCCCTCTCACCACCCTTGCCTGCCTGAGCACACCGGCGCCCGCCGCCCCTCCCTTCGACCGTCCGTCCGTTAGAGGGCACGCCTGCGCCTGAACGTTGCCCCATCTTCAGTAGGTCAATCCCATCCAGGAGACTCACCATGAAGCGAATTCGTCCACAACACATCGCTCTTGCACTCTGCCTTGGCATTGCAGCCCCCATGGCCATGGCGGCCACCACCGGTGCTCAGACGCCCGGCAGCCCCGCCACCCAGCAGGGCCATAACGGTTCTGCCGCCGGTGCCGGCAACGGCGGCGGCGTCGACAACTCCAGCTCCGGCAGCATGAACGGCGGCACCGGCTCGACCGGCAGCGGCATCAGCCATGACACCGGCAACACCGGTGCCGAAGGCGCCACCGGTTCCGGCGCGGGCATGGACTCCGACACCTCGGGCGGCGCAGGCACCATGCCTGGCTCGAACTCGGGCGTCGGCGGCAAGACCGACGGCGGCAAAGGCATCGGCAACCCGACCGGCGACGGTGTCGGCACCGGCAGCGGCGGCAGCGGCTCCGGCATGGGCAGCGGTTCGGGCGGCGCTGGCAGCTGAGCCCGCCCACGCCTGCGCGTCGGCGCCTTCATGCCGACGCGCGATGACCGACCTGAGGGGCGTGCACGTCCTGTGACGCGCCTCGGTCGGCCTTGATGCCCTGCCATCCGCTTGTCCCCCTGCTCCACCCCGCCCCCGCGATCCAGTCGAACTCCAAAATCCCTTGCCCAGTCACACGGTCAGTGCCTCTGCACTGGACACCCGTGCCTTACAAGGAGATTGGACATGCGTTTCTCACTACCCCTGCTGCGTCTGCATGCGCGCCCGCTCGCGCTGGCAGGCCTGCTGCTTGGCGGCATCCCCCTGGCGCACGCCGATGACGTGCTGCTGGTCGGCAACAAGGCTGGCGCCACGGTCTCGGCCTTGAACACCGAAGACGGTCATCCGGTGTTGACCTTCCCGGTCGGTACCGGGCCTCACGAAGTGGCCGTGTCGGGCGACCGACGACTGGCCGTGGTGGGCAACTACGGCGCCCCGAACCAGGCCAACAACAGCCTGAGCGTGCTGGACTGGCCAGGGCGCAAGGTGGCACGCACCATCGACCTGGGCGAGAACGCACGCCCCCATGGCATCCGCTTCCTGCCCGACGGCCAGCGTGTGGTGGTGACCACCGAAGACAGCCAGCGCCTATTGGTGGTGGACGTCGTCCAGGGCAAGGTGCTGGACTCGATCGACGTCGGCGACGGCAAACCGCACATGGTCGCGCTGTCCCCGGATGGCCAGCGTGCCTACGTGACCCATGTCGAGAACGGCACGCTGTCGGTGGTCGACCTGCAGGCCAAGCGCAAGATCGCCACCGTGCCCACCGGCAATGGCACCGAAGGGATCGCCATCAACCCGGCCGGGACGCAGATCTGGGTCAGTAACCGCGACGGCAACGACGTGGCCATCGTCGATGCCAAGCGCCTGGAAGTCACCGAGCGAATCCGCACCGGCGTGTTCCCCATCCGCATCGCGATGACCCCGGACGGCAAATACGCCCTGGTGACCTGTGCCAAGTCGGCCGAACTGGCGGTGATGGACGTGGCAGCACAGCGCGAGATCAAGCGCATCGGCCTGACCAAGGAAGGTGCTCAATACCGTCGTACCCAACTGGGCGCCGAGGCCTTGCCGATCGGGGCGACGGTGTCGACCGATGGCAAGCATGCCTATGTGGCCATCAGTGGCGGGGACGAGATCGCGGTGATCGACACGTCCAACTGGACGGTGTCCACGCGCTGGCCAGCCGGGCCGGAGCCGGATGCACTGGCGATCGTCGACGCTCAGAAGGAGTGAGACGGTCAGGGTCAGGGCCGTGCACCTGACCCTGCCAAGCTGGCCATGCGCCGCCTCATCCGTCCAGGCACTGCGCCCTGCCCGGTCGATGCGGCGACCCTCAGATCACCCCTTGCAACCACCGGATGGCCACCAGGTGCACAGGGTAGAACCCATAGGCCCAGCGCCCCACCGGCCAGACCCTGATGCCTTCCTGACGCAGCAACGCCAGCCCTATCGGAACGGAACAGGCAGCGGCCGCCAGCACCAGCGCCCCCTGTGGCTCCAGTGCATGGGCCCGCAGCCCATCGCTGGTTAGGTTGCCTGCGACCACCAGGACAACCGGCACCGCCGTGCCCACCCCACCTGAGCGCAGTGCCAGCAGCCAACCGGCAGGCAACAGCACGCCGGGCAGGCCGTACATCAAGCTGGAGCTGGTCAGCAAGGCGATCAGCAGCGCCAGGGCTGCACCGAGTCGTGCCAGGCGGTCCTCGACGTGAACGCCATAGGCCACCAGCACGCCCAGGGTCAGCGTCGGCATCACGTTGAGCGTCGGCGAGCCGGTGTCCAGCCAGCGGTAGGCCGGCTCGGAGACGAGGCTGAAGACCACCATCCATGCCAGGTAGCGACCATGCCGCGCCGTGCGGAACGTACCCGGCCCCGTTCGCCCGACGTGCCAGGCGATGGCCAGGCAGAACAGCGGAAAGGCCAGGCGGCCCGGCAGTGCCAGGCCTTGCAGGCCGGGCCAGAGGTAGCGCAGGTGATCGCACAGCATGCTCAGCAAGGCCACCCACTTGACCAGGTCGAGCCCTGCGGCGCGGGCACTCAACCGCCCTGCTCCTGCCCCTGGGAGGCCCAGCGGGCCAGGGGCAAGGGCGGGCGCTGGTCGAAGATGCGGTGCCAGACCTGCCCCAGCACGTCCGAACGCAACAGCGAACGCGTGCCACCGCCGGGCGCGCGCGTCGGCACGATCGGCTGCCAGGCGCCTTGTGCGTCGCGCCGGGCCATGATGAAGCGGAAGGTGTAATGGCCTGGCATGCCCATGCGCAGGTCCGTCACCACCAGTTGATCATCGATCACGTCGTAGCGCAGCCAGTCGCCGGTGAACCAGCGAAGTCGCTCATGCAAGGGCACCCCCTGCAGGGCGGCGGCCAGTTCCAGATGGCGGGGCTGGCGCAGTTGCTCGGGCGGGTCGCGATCGAACACGCTGCCGACCCCTTCGTAGTAGTGACCGTCGGCCGTCTTGGCCAAGACGCGAAACACCAGCGACGTGAACGCCAGCGGCATGGCCTTGACCTCGGTGACCTCCACGCCCTGACGCTGCAACGAGGCGGCGAACCGGTGCTCGGCCCCTGCCCGCGCTGCCGTGCCTGCGCCCAGGTAGGCCGCGCCGAACAGCACGGTGCCCAGCAGCCAGGCCATGCTGCGCGCCGTCATCCCCTTGCACGCGGCATAGACCACCGCCGCCAGCATGGGCAAGGTATAGACCGGATCGACGATGAACACGCCCGACCAGCTCTGCGGCGTGACGGTGAGCGGCCACAGCAGTTGCGTGCCGTACACGGTGAAGGCATCGAGCACAGGGTGGGTGATCAGGACCAGCCAGAAGGCCAGGAACAGTCGGGGCCAGTGATACGGTTTGTCCGGCCAGTAGCGCTGCCCGAGCCAGGCCACCAGCCAGGCGAGCAGCAGCGCGACGGCCGTGAGCATGAAGAGCGAATGCGAGAAACCACGGTGATACGTCATGCTCGAGACAGGATCGGCGTAGCGGATCATCACGTCTAGGTCCGGCAAGGTGCCCAGCGCGGCGCCATAGACCAGCGAGCGTCGCCCCTGTATCCGCCCGAGTACCGTCCCCTGGAGCGCGGCGCCGAGTACGGCTTGTGTCAATGAATCCACTGTCGATCCTCTGCTGGGAAGTGGGAGGCTGCAAGCTGCAAGCTACAGTCAGTTGTGTGGTCGGGCGCAGGAAAGTTCCGGTGCCATCGAATCGCCCTTGAGGCTACCCTACGGTGACGTCCCCCGATACGGCACGTGCCGTGACTCGCCGGTACGCGCCGCTACCATGAACCGCTTGCACCGTGTCGCGTGCCGCTCGACACTCCTCCCCTCACTGAAAAAGGACCTTCGACATGATCTACCGTGCACTGGGCCAAAGTGGCCTGCAGGTGTCCGCCCTGACCCTGGGCAGCATGATGTTCGGCGAACAGACGGGGGACGACGAGGCCCTGCGCATCATCGACAAGGCCTGGGACCAGGGCGTGAATTTCATCGACACCGCCGACGTCTACAACGGCGGGCGCTCCGAAACGCTCGTCGGCCAGGCGGTGGCACGCAGGCGCGACGACTGGGTGGTGGCCTCCAAGGTCGGCTATGGCGCTGCCGACCGGCCCAATGCCAGCGGCCTGTCGCGCAAGCACGTGTTCAATGCCATCGACGCCTCGCTGTCGCGCCTGGGCACCGATTACCTGGACATCTACTACCTGCACCGCGAGGACCACCAGGTGCCACTGGAAGAAACCGTGCGCGCCATGGGCGACCTGCTGCGCCAGGGCAAGATCCGCTACTGGGGCGTCTCCAACTTCCGTGGGTGGCGCATCGCCGAGCTGTGCCACGTGGCCGAGCGCCTGGGCGTGGAGAAGCCGGTGGTCAGCCAGCCGTTGTACAACATCGTCAACCGCCAGGCCGAGCCGGAGCAACTCACCGCCGCCGCCTTCCACGGGCTGGGCATCGTCCCGTTCAGCCCGCTGGCCCGTGGCGTGCTGAGCGGCAAGTACGCCCCCGGCAGCACGCCCGAGGCCGGCAGCCGCGCAGGCCGCCAGGACAAGCGCATCCTGGAGGTCGAATGGCGCCAGGAGTCGCTGACCGTCGCCCAGCGCATCCAGGCCCACGTGGAGGCCAAGGGCGTGGGCATCGTCGAGTTCGCCATCGCCTGGGTGCTGAACAACCGCCTGGTCAGCTCGGCCATCGTCGGCCCACGTACCGAGGCGCAGTGGGACACCTATGCCGGCGCCCTGGAGGTGACCCTTACCGCCGAGGATGAAGCGTTCATCGATTCGCTGGTCACGCCCGGGCACGCGTCGACCCCTGGCTTCAACGACATCGCGCACTTCGTCAGCGGGCGCAAGGCACGCTGAGGTCGCTGGCGGTGGAGCCTGGACCTCGGCGCCCTGACCCAGTCGGTGTTTCGAGGTGAGCGAATACCTCAAGTGTGAGAGACACTGGATACAACCTGACGGGCGCCCCTCGCCGGAAAACCCGCCGGCGCTGCCCTTGACTCTCACATACCTTGCCAACCTGCTGATCGACTAAGCATTAGCGCGTCCGCTGTTGTCCGACCTTATGAGCGTCCGCGCGCCCTGCGCCGGATGTCTCGTAGAAGGAACGTGATCAGACGACAGGGAGACAATAATGAGCGCTGCCGTTTCTGCGCTGCATGCAGGCAATGTATCGATCGATGTTCGCAATGGCATCGGCCACCTCACCCTCAACCGCCCCCAAGGGCTCAACGCCCTGACCCTGAGCATGGTGCGCACGCTGCGGCGCCAGCTTGACACCTGGGCGGACGACCCCGACATCGTTGCCGTGATGCTGCGCGGCGCAGGCAGCAAGGGCTTCTGCGCCGGAGGCGACCTGCGCATGCTCTGCGACAGCTACACGGCCGGCGACAGCGTGCACCGTGATTTCTTTCGCGAAGAATACGCCCTGGACCTGGCCCTTCACCGCTACCGCAAACCGGTGGTGGTGCTCATGGACGGTTACACCCTGGGCGCCGGCATGGCCCTGGCCCAGGCGGCCGACCTGCGCATCGTCACCGAACGCAGCCGGATCGGCATGCCGGAGGTGACACTGGGCGGCTTCCCGGATGCCGGCTCGAGCTACTTCCTGTCGCGCCTGCCGGGCGAACTGGGTACCTACCTGGCCGTCAGCGGCCACTCGATCGGTGCGGCCGACGCCCTGTTCTGCGGGTTGGCCGACTGGTACCTGGACAGCCGCAAGCTGGCCGCGCTGGACGACCGCCTGGACCGACTGACCTTCGGCACCGTACCGCTCAAAGACCTGCAAGGCGTGCTGGCCCGCTTCGGTACCCAGATCCTGCCCGACGCACCGCTCAAGGGGCTGCGCCCGGTGATCGATCACTATTTCGGGCTGTCTGACGTGCCGAGCATGCTCGAGCAACTGCGCGCGGTCAGCATCGGCGACAGCCACGACTGGGCCCTGGCGACCGCTCGGCACCTGGAGGCGTGCTCACCCACGGCCATGGCAGTGGCGCTCGAGCTGATCCGCTACGGACGTGAGCTGCCGCTGGAAACCTGCTTCGCGCTGGAGCTGCACCTGATCGAGCAATGGTTCGAGCAGGGCGATGCGCTCGAGGGGGTGCGCGCTCTGCTGGTGGACAAGGACCGCACGCCGCACTGGAACCCGCCCACCCTGGCCGATCTGCCCCGACAGCGCGCGCAACGCTTCTTCGAGGGGTTCTCCCCGGAGAGCCGGCCCTGGGCGCGGCACGGTGGCTGCTGGTAGGCGCTACAGCAACCAGGCCAGGATCACCGGCAGCAGCACGAACGACAGGGCGGTGGAACACATCACCAGGTTGGCCACCTGCTCCGGCGACTGATTGGCGCGAATCGCCAGCAGGTAGTTGAACACCGCCACGGGCATGGCCGACTGCATCACCAGCACGGCCTGTTCGAGCGGTTGCAGCGCCAGTGCATGCCCCACGCCCCACCCCACCGCCGCGCCCAGGACGATCCGCAGCCCGCCCAGTGCCAGCCCGCTGCCGACCTGACGCAACCGCAGGCTGGCCAGCGACACGCCCAGCGTCAGCAGCATCAGCGGGATGGTCATGCCGCCGAGCAGGTCGACGGTGTTGGCCAGCCAGCGTGGCAGGTGCAGATCGAAAAAGATCACCGGCAGGGCCAGCACCAGGCTGATCACGATGGGGTTGCGCACCAGCGACCTGAACGACGCGGCGCCGCCCGACAGCACGATCCCCAGGGTGAACTGGAAGGTCGACAAGGTGAGAAAGAACGCCACGGCCAGGGCCAGGCCTGAATCGCCGAAGGCATACAGGCTGATCGGCAAGCCCATGTTGCCGGTGTTCGGGAACATGAAGGCCGGCACCAGCACCCGCCAGTGCCGGCCCGTCAGGCGGCTGATCGCCCAACCGAGCACGCCCATGATCGCCAGCCCTGCGGTACAGGCCAATGCCATGCTGGTGAAGGCCTGAGGGTCGAGGTGCGTGCGGCTGAGGGTGGACAGCACCAGGCAGGGCGTGCCGATGTTCATCACCAGCCGGGCGACGAACGCCGTGGGGTAGTCGGCCCCACTGCGGATCCAGGCGAAGCCCAGCCCGGCGACGATGAACACGGGCGACAGAATGGCGATCAGCGAAGCCAGCATGGCAGAGTCTCTTCCTGGAAACCGTTCATCCTAGGGGGTGGCCACCTGCCTCGGCAACCGGTTCGCACATCAGGCAGGGCATGGCGCTACCTGCGGCATCCGGTCGCACCAGGGAGGTGCGAAAAAGACCGCTCGCCCCATCCCCTTGCCGAGGCGATTTGGCTAGAATCCGCGCACCTTTCCAGCGGCTCCCTACAGCCTCGATCGGCCCCTTCTTGGTCTTCGTCCTGAAGACGCCGGGTGCTTCTGGACGGGCGTCCGTCTGCCTATTTCTCTTGAGGTCTGTATGTCTCCGCATCTGCTGGCGATGGCGCTGGCACCGCTGCTCGGGTTGTTCATCGTCGGTCTCGGCTATGGCTTCCTGTCGTCCCTCACCACCTTGCGCCTGGATGCCGCGGGTGAATCGGCCACCATGATCGGTATCGTCTCGTCGGCCTATTTCATCGGCCTGACGTTGGGCGCGCTGTTCAACGATCGGCTGATCCTGCGCATCGGCCACATCCGCGCCTACAGCAGCTTCGCCTCGCTGATCGCCGTGACCATCCTGCTGCAAAGCCTGCTCTACGATCCCTGGGCCTGGGCCGTGCTGCGCCTGATCGGCGGCTGGGCCACGGTCGGGGTGTTCCTGGTGATCGAAAGCTGGCTGCTGCTGGCGGCGGCCCCGAAGGTGCGCGGGCGCCTGCTGGCGCTGTACATGATCGCATTGTACGGTTCGGGCATGCTGGGCCAGCTCAAGCTGGGCGAGCTGGCCGGCTGGGGCGACACCGCCCCGTTCATGGTCGCGGCCATGCTGGCGTCGCTCTCGGTGGTGCCGATCGTGATCCTGCCACGCGCCTCGCCGCTGCTGGAGAAGGTCGAGCCGCTCAAGCCGCGCCAGCTGCTGGGCGTGACCCCGACCGGCCTGATCGGCTGCTTCGGCTCAGGCGTGGCCATCGCGGCGGTCTATACCCTGCTGCCGCTGTACCTGCAACGCATCGGCATGGACATCACCGAGGTCGGGCACATGATGGCCTGTGCCATCCTGGGCGCCATGGTGCTGCAATACCCGGTCGGACGCTGGTCCGATCGTCGCGACCGGCAGACCGTACTGATTGCCCTGGGCAGCCTGTGCGTGGTCCTGTCGCTGGCGATCCTGGTCATGCCGTCCTCGCCTTACCTGCTGATGGGCGCACTGTTCCTGCTCGGTGGTGGCATCTTCGCGATCTACCCGGTGGCCGTGAGCCATGCGGCCGACCGTGCACCGGCCGAGGAGCTGGTGCCGATGATCCAGGGCCTGCTGCTGATCAACTCGCTGGGCTCGGCGATGAGCCCGCTGGCGATCTCCTCGGTCATGAACCGGTTCGGCGAGGCCGGGTTGTTCTGGGCCTTCGCGGCGATCAATGCGGCGATGGTCGCGTTCTTCCTCTGGCGCCGTACCGAGCGGCCCGCACCCGTGGCCTCGTCGCCGTTCACGCCGGCGACCACCTCCTCGTTCACCGGCGCCGAACTGCGGGTGACCGAAGACCTGATGCACGCGGCCATGGAGCACGGCGAGCCGGTCGAACTGGACGCGCCAGCGTCTGCAGACCTGCACGGCGCCGAGCACGAGACACGCCGCAAGCAAGCCGACCTCGTCAGCTAGCGCCTCGCTCACGGCCGAACGCTTGCAGGTGGGGCCAGGACGCGCGGTGAATATCGCAGGGCAGACGGCGGACCGCGCGAAAACTGTCTACCGTATGAGTAACGTGGACAGGCGCTCGCCGCCTGATCCGCCCTACGATCGCCATCGGAGACGTCGCCCTCATGAAATCACTCTTGCCTGCCTGCGTGATCGCCTTGACCTTCGCCGCCAGCCCCGTCGTCCACGCCGATTCGCTGAAGATCGAGTCGGACTCGTTCGACAGCGGCAAGGCACTGCCCCTGGAACTGGTCGGCAAGGGGCCATCGTGCGGCGACGGTGGCAAGGACTGGTCGCCTGCCGTTCGCTGGTACGACCTGCCCAAGGGCACGCGCTCGGTCGCGCTGGTGATGGTCGACCCCGACGGCAACAAAGGCCTGGGGGTCGTGCACTGGGTGGCCTACAACATCGATGCACGCATGCGCAAACTGGATGCCGGCGCGGCGCGGTTCCGCTCGAACTGGCTGACCGTCGGGCGCAACTCCACCGGCGCCGAGACCTACAAAGGCCCCTGCCCGCCCCAGGACGACAACCCGCATCACTACGTGCTGACCCTGATCGCCAGCGACCTGCCGCCGACCCAGCTACCCTCCGGCCTGGACCGGGATGGCCTGATGAAGGCGCTGAACGGGCATGCACTGGGGGCGCAGACCTTGGTGGGCACCTACGGCCAGTGAGCCGCTGCACAGGCCACAGGCCCAGCCCGTGGCCGCTTTCGTCTTCTGACTGACCCTGTCGGCGGCACGCCTCGCGCCGAACACCGCCCTTCCCCGCTCGACCCCGTCCTTGCGCTCGCGTAGGCTGCGCTGTCTTTTCCTCCCCACGCACAAGGAATGCCCATGGCCAACCTCACGTTCAAGCCCGACGCCGACCCTGAATCGATCTCCTCCGACGTGGCCGGCTTCGGCGACCTGCTGGTGACCACCCAGATCCCGACCCGCGCCGATGGCAGCCTCGAGCTGGGCAGCATCACCGCGCAGAGCGAATGCACCTTGCAGGCCCTGAAGGACGCCCTCGAGCAAGCCGGCAGCTCCTTGGGCCGTGTCCTGCACCTGACCATCTACCTCACCGACATGGCCGATCGCGCCGCCTTCAACGAGGTGTACCAGCGCTTCTTCAAGAAGCCCTGGCCCGTTCGTGCCGCCGTCGGCGTCGCCGAGCTGGCCGTGCCGGGCATGCGCGTGGAAGTCACGGCGATGGCGGCCAAGGGTTGAACGCACCGGTCTGCGCAGCACGTCGACTCGACGCGATTTCATCCAGGGCCTCACCCTTGTCCTCCCTGCTGCTGTGCAGCCTGGCGAGTTGTCTTCAGGCCCAGGCGGCCCCGGTCAGCGAGCTGGAACCCCTGGTGGTCACCGGCAGCGCTGCGCCGGCCAGCGGCTTCGACCTGCCCTTTTCGGTCGATACCGTGGAGCGCGCCCAGTTCGCCGACGGGCAACTGGGCGTCAACCTGTCCGAAGCCCTATCGCGCGTACCGGGGCTGGTGGTGCAGAACCGGCAGAACTACGCCCAGGATTTGCAGATCTCCTCGCGCGGCTATGGCGCGCGCTCGGCCTTCGGCATCCGCGGGCTGAAACTGATCAGCGACGGGATTCCGGCCAGCACCCCCGACGGCCAGGGGCAGGCCGCGTCGCTCAACCTGGACGTGGCCGAGCGCATCGAAGTCCTGCGCGGCCCGGCCTCGACGTTGTATGGCAGCAATGCAGGCGGCGTGATCCAGATGTTCTCCCGTGACGGCGCCGGCCCCGGCACCCTCGGTGCCGAGACCCTGATGGGCAGCGACGGGTTCGCCAAGCAGCATGTACAGGCCGAAGGTGGCAGCGAGCAGGCCGGGTTCCTGCTGGACGCCTCGCGCATGGACACCGATGGCTACCGCGACCACAGTGCCGCGCGCCGTGATCAGACCTTCGCCAAGGGGCATTTCAAGCCGGACGCCGACAGCCGCGTGGCGCTGATCTTCAGCAGTCTCGAACAGCACGGCACCCAGGACCCCCTGGGACAGACTTGGTCCGGCTACCGAAACGACCCACGTTCGGTCGCCGACAATGTGCGCCGCTACGACACGCGCAAAAGCATCGACCAGCAGCAACTGGGCCTCAACTACGAGCGCTACCTCGGCGACGCCACCTTGCAAGTCAACCTGTACAGCGGCCGACGTCAGGTGGTTCAGTATCTGTCGATCCCGTCGGCTGCGCCGGCCAACCGACGTGGCGGTGGCGTCGTGGACTTCGACCGGGCCTACCACGGCGGCACGCTGCGCTGGATCCAGCCGATCGCGGCAGCGCCTGGCGCCCTGACCCTCACCGCCGGCCTGGACTACGACCGTAGCCAGGATGACCGCCGCGGCTACCAGAACTTCGTCGGCAGCACCCTGGGCGTCAAGGGTGAGCTACGCCGTGACGAGGTGGACACCGCCACCCGTCTCGACCCCTACGTGCAGGCCCACTGGGAGTGGCAGCGCTGGACGCTGGAAGCTGGCGTGCGCTACAGCAGCCTGGACATGGACGTGGCCGATCACTACCTGGCCAATGGCGATGCCAGCGGCTCGCGCCGCTATCGACGGGCGACCCCCTCGTTGTCGGCGCTGTATGCCTTCACCCCTGACCTACACGGTTACCTGAGCGTCGGCTCGGCCTTCGAAACGCCGACCCAGGCCGAGATGGCCTATGCACCGGGCCAGGTCGAGGGGTTCAACTTCGACCTGCAACCGGCCACCAGCCTGCAATACGAGGCCGGCCTCAAGGCGCGTCTGGGGAGCGCTACACGGGTCAATGCGGCACTGTTCGAGATTCGCACCCAGGACGAGGTGGTGGTCGACAGCGCGAAGGATGGACGCACCAGCTACACGAATGCCGGCAAGACCTTGCGTCGGGGCCTGGAACTCAGCGTGCAGAGCGATCTGAACGCACAGTGGCAGGCGCGGCTGGCCTACACCCTGCTGCAGGCCACGTACCAGGACGACGTGCTCACCGGCAGCAGCCGGATCGAGCGCGGCAATCGACTGCCTGGGGTACCGCGCAGCAGCCTGTTCGGCGAACTGGTCTGGAAGCCGGCGTCTGGCATGAGCCTGGGCATGGAAGGCCAATACCGCAGCCGTGTATTCGTCGAAGACAGCAACACCGAACGCGCAGCGCCAGGCTACACGGTGTTCAACGGACGCGTGCGGCTGGATCAGCACGTGGGCCCTTGGGCTTTCCACCAGACCGTGCGCCTGGACAACCTGCTGGACCGTCAGTACGTCGGCTCGGTGATCGTGGGGGACGGCAATGGCCGTTACTACGAGGCGGCGCCAGGGCGTTCCTGGTACGCCGGCGCAGGTGTGGCCTACCAGTTCTGAAGCCGGGCACGGGGGCGTTCCCCCGTGCCTGCGGGCGTTGGGCTACCCTTCCAGCACTTTGTCCAAGGTCAGCGGGAAGTCACGCAACCGCTTGCCGGTCGCATGGCAGATGGCGTTGGCCACCGCCGCGGCGACACCGACGATGCCGATTTCGCCAACACCCTTGGACCCCAGCGCGTTGACGATCTCGTCAGGCTCGTCGACGAAGATCACCTCGATGTCACCGATGTCGGCGTTCACCGGAATGTGGTACTCGGCCAGGTTGTGGTTCATGTACCGTCCCAGCGCATGGTCGGTGTGCGTCTCCTCCTGCAACGCCATGCCCAGCCCCCACACGACCCCGCCCAGGATCTGGCTGCGAGCGGTCTTGGGGTTGATCACCCGGCCGGCGGCGATGGCGCTGACCACCCGCGTGACGCGGATCGTGCCCAGGTCTTCGTCGATCTGCACCTCGACGAACACGGCCGAGTGGCTTGCCGTGGAGAAGCTTTCACGGCGTGCGCCGGGCTCGCTCTCGATCAACGCCTCACGGGCGTCCTCCGGCGTCTGTCGAAGGATCTCGGTAAGGGCGAAGCGGTGTTCGCCCACGCACACCTGCGGGCCGTCGATGACGAACGCCTCGACGCCGAAGGCCTTCAGTTCCGGGTGCTGGTCGCGCACGGCCTGAATCAGCTTGGCGCGCAGCACTTCGCACACCTGGCGCACCGCCGAACCGACCGACGAGACGGTGAACGAGCCGCCTTGCAGGGGCGCGGTCGGCAGCGAGGAGTCGCCCAGCTTGAACGTGACCTGCTCGGGGGCCAGGCCCATGGCATCGGCGGCGATCTGGGTCATCACGGTGTAGGTGCCCGTGCCGATGTCGGTGGTGGCGCTGCTGACCGTCAGGTGGCCGTCGAGGTCCAGGCAGGCCTTGGCGCTGGCCTTCATCTGCATGGCCTCCCATACGCCGCCGGCCATGCCCCAGCCGATGCGTTGGCCGTTTTCGAGACGGCTGGCCGGTCGAGGATCACGCCGGGCCCACCCGAAGGCCTCGGCACCTTGGCGATAGCAGTCCAGCAGGGCCTTGCTCGTGTAGGGCTTGCCCTCGTTGGCGTTGGTGTCGGTGAAGTTGGCGATCCGCAGCGCGACAGGGTCCATGTCGACCGCACTGGCCAGTTCGTCCATGGCGCACTCCAGGCCGATCAGCCCCAGCGCGGCGCCCGGCGCACGCATGTCCAGCGGTGTGTAGACGTCCAGCGGCGCCAGCTTGTAACCGAAGCGCACGTTGTCGCAGCGGTAGAGCATGCCGCTCCACTCCACGACGTGCTCGGAGAAGTCCTCGAAACGCGACGTCTGCCCTACCGCATCATGGGAGATGGCCTGCAGGTGCCCCTCAGCATCGGCGGCCAGGCGCAGACGCTGTTGGGTACGGGGCCGGTAGCCGAAGGTGAACATCTGCTGGCGCGTCAGCACCACGCGCACCGAGCGCTTGAGCTGCAGCGCCGCCATCACGGCCAGGGGCAGCTGGTACTGAGGTCGCAATCCGGAACCGAACGCACCACCGACGTAGGCGGCCAGCACGCGCAGCTTGTCCTCGGGGATGCCGAACACGGTGTGCAGGTAAGTGCGACAGTTCTGGGTGCCCTGCGTCTTGTCATGCACCTCCAGGCTGCCGTCGGGCTTGTAGATCACCGTCGACGCATGGGGCTCCATGGGATTGTGGTGTTCGATCGGGGTGGTATAGGTCGCGTCCACCTTGAACGGTGCGCTGGCGTAGGCCTGCTCGAAGTGGCCACGCGCCTCGGGAAGCTCGGCTGGCGCATCATGGGCACGTTCCAGAGACGACAGCAGGTCCGTCTCGTGAGGCTCGGCATCGATCTCGATGCGGATCAGCGAACCGGCGTACCGCGCCAGTTCCTGGCTTTCGGCTACCACCAGTGCCAACGGTTGACCGCTGTAGAGCACACGGCTGTTGTACAAGGGCCGGAACGGCGAGCCGTCGGCGGCATCGTCGTCGCTGTACTGCTCGTCCTCGCCGGCCAGCCGGGGCCGGTTGCGGTGGTGCAGCACGTCGATCACACCCGGGACGTTCAAGGCCGCTTCGCAATCGATGTGTCGTACCCGGCCACGGGCCACGTGGCTGGACACGACACTGCCGTAGAGCAGGCCTTCTTGCGGGAATTCGGCGGCATACCGTGCCTTGCCGGTGACTTTCGCAGGGCCGTCGACGCGGTCCATGGGGCGGCCGCAGGCCAGTTCGACAGGTTTCATTGGGCGCTCCCCTGGGCGGCGGTGGTCAGTGCGCGGACGATGGCGTTGTGCGCCAGTTCGACCTTGAAGGCGTTCTGCGACAGCGGCTGAGCCCCTGCCAGGACCTGATCGGCCAATGCCGCGTAGGTCTGCGCATTGGCCGGTTGACCGCGCACGGCGCTTTCCGCCGTGGCCTGACGCCAGGGTTTGTGTGCCACGCCGCCCAAGGCCACGCGGACCTCGTCGATCTTGCCGTCCTTCACCTCAAGCGCCGCCGCCACGGCGATCAGGGCGAAGGCATAGGACGCGCGGTCGCGCACCTTGACGTAGCTGACGTGTTGGCCGAATGCCGCCGGCGGCAGCTCGATGCCGGTGATCAGTTCGCCGGCCTTCAAGTGGTTGTCGTGGTGCGGCGTGTCGCCAGGCAGGCGGTGGAAGTCGGCGAAGGCGATCTGCCGCTCACCGTCCGGGCCGTGCACATGGACGACGGCCGCCAGTGCGGCCAGGGCCACGCACATGTCGGACGGATGAACCGCCACGCAGGCCTCGCTGGCACCGAGGATGGCGTGGGCGCGGTTCAGGCCGTCGCGGGCCGGGCAGCCACTGCCAGGCTCACGCTTGTTGCATGGCACGGCAGTGTCGTAGAAGTAATAGCAGCGGGTGCGCTGCAGCAGGTTGCCGCCGGTGCTGGCCATGTTGCGCAGCTGCGGCGAGGCCCCGGCCAGGATCGCCTGGGACAGCAACGGGTAGCGTTGCTCGATCAGCGGGTGCCAGGCCAGGTCAGCATTGCTTTCCAGCGCACCGACCCAGACGCCGCCCTGCTCGGTCTCGCGCACGCCTCGCAACGCGGTCAGGCCGTTGATGTCGACCAGCCGCTCGGGGCGCTCGACGTTTTCCTTCATCAGGTCGACCAGGTTGGTACCGCCGGCGATGTAGCGGCTGTTGGCGTCCGCCAGGCGAACCGCTTGCTCGATGCTGGTGGGTTTCTCGTAGGCGAACGGAATCATGCGCTGCGCCCTCCGTGAATCAGCGGCAAGGCCTCGGCCACGGCATCGACGATGTTGCTGTAGGCGCCGCAGCGGCACAGGTTGCCGCTCATGTGTTCCTGGATCTCGGCGCGGGTGCGGACCTTGCCTTCGTGGGCCAGCCCCAGGGCCGAACAGATCTGTCCGGGGGTGCAGTAGCCGCACTGGAAAGCGTCGTGGCGGATGAACGCCTCTTGCAGCGGGTGCAGCTGGTCACCCTCGGCCAGCCCTTCGATGGTGGTCAGCTGGTCGCCGTCGCACATCACCGCCAAGGTCAGGCAGGCGTTGACCCGCTTGCCATTGCGCAGCACCGTGCACGCGCCGCATTGGCCGTGGTCGCAGCCTTTCTTGCTGCCGACCAAGTCCAGTCGATCGCGTAGCAGGTCCAGTAGCGTGATCCAGGGGTGCACCTGCACGTGGTGGGCCTGGCCATTGATGGTCAGGCTGATCGCCTGGCCCGGTGAAGCGGCGTGCGACGCCGGATTGAACTCGCTCATGGGAAACAGTCTCACGGTGGATAGGCGAATGTGCAGTCAGCTGCATCTTCCAGATACGACCGGAGCGTTTGGCCATGTGTTCAGAGCAAATCATCCCCCGGACCGGCGGCTGCGCCGGGCTGGTCCTGGCCGCCGGGTTCGGCCGTCGCTTCGGG
Organism: Pseudomonas entomophila; assembly: GCF_013523165.1. Taxonomy (GTDB): domain Bacteria; phylum Pseudomonadota; class Gammaproteobacteria; order Pseudomonadales; family Pseudomonadaceae; genus Aquipseudomonas; species Aquipseudomonas entomophila_A. The sequence goes on along the minus strand of NZ_JAAMQI010000003.1, from coordinate 11,718 downwards.
GCCGACAAGCGCCGTGCACGCCTGAACGATGCGCACACCTTGTTGGCAGCGACGCTGGCCCGGACGGGAACGGCCTTCGAGGCGCTGTGGGTCGTGCTGCGCGAGGACGACGACGCTCGCACGCTAGGGGTGCCCGACGACGTCTCGGTGATTCGCAGCCCGCAGGCCGAGCGCGGCATGGGCGCCAGCCTGGCGGCAGGTATCGGGCATTTGCTGGCGGCCTCGGAGGCGGACAGCGTGGCGATTCTGCTGGGCGACATGCCCTGGATCACCCAGGCGACCTTGCGTGAACTACGCAGTCATGCTCACCCCTTGCGCATCGTGCTGCCCTGGTACGCCGGCGAGCGCGGGCAACCGGTCATCTTCGGGCGCGCGTTCTGGCCAGCCCTGGCCACGTTGACCGGCGATCAGGGTGGCAAGGCGGTAATTGCCGCGCATGGGCAGGCCTGCGTGCACGTGACGGTGAATGATTCGGGGATCGTGCGTGATGTCGATGTGGCGGGCGATCTGGCCTGTCCCAGTCATCCAGACGAGCGCACTCTTCTGTAGGAACGGCCCCTGCCGGGGCGCTGGACGGGCTGCAGTGGTACAGGCAGTCGCGGTCCACGTGGGCGGGCTTGCCCGCGATAGCGTCTGGTCCGTCACCGCCTGCATCGCGGGCAAGCACGCCCTCACAGAACATAAAATAACTTGTTGATTTAAAAGGAATTAACTATAGACCTTCGTGGGCCCTGCGGGCCCAATCGCGGCACAGGGGCCGCTCCCACAGGGGACTGCGATTGCCTGCGATGCCGTGGTGCGGCTACGGGTGTAGGAGCGGCCCCTGCCGGGGCGCCGGACCGGCCGCGATTGGGCCCACAGGGCCCACATCACACTTGGTAGAAACCATAGAATCTCCCACAGGGGACCGCGATGTCCTGCACTGCTGCGGTGCAGCGACGGGTGAGCGCGTTCGTCTGCCAATGGGTGTCGGCTCGCAGTCTGGCGATCAGGGCGCGAAGCCTTCGACGATGATCACCTCGGCCTTGGCCACGCCCTGACGATACTGGCAAGCCTCCTGGTAGGCCTCGGAGCGGTAGCACGCCAGCGCCTGTTCGTAACTGTCAAACTCGATCACCACGCTGCGCTGGGGCGTCGGCCGGCCCTCCAGCGCTTCGCTGCGCCCGCCGCGGGCCAGGAAGCGTCCGCCATGGGCGGCGAACGCAGCCGGCGCGCGCTGGGTGTACTGCTGGTACTGCTGCGGGTCGGTCACGTCGACGTGGGCGATCCAGTAGGCTTTCATGGGTGACGCTCCTGTAGGCAGTGTATTTGTGTATGATGGTATACCACAAAAACAACCCTGTGACAGGTGAGCGTGCCCATGGCTTTCAACCGCATCGAAGAACTGCTCGACGACTACCGCCAAGGCAAGATGGTCCTGCTGGTGGACGACGAAGACCGGGAGAACGAGGGCGATCTGCTGATCGCCGCCGAGCGCTGTGACGCCTCGGTGATCAATTTCATGGCGCGCGAGGCCCGTGGGCTGATCTGCCTGACCCTGACCGACGAGCATTGCCAGCGGCTGGGCCTGGAGCAGATGGTGCCGAGCAACGGCAGCGCGTTCAGCACGGCCTTCACCGTGTCGATCGAAGCGGCGCAGGGGGTCACCACGGGGATCTCCGCCGCCGACCGGGCCCGTACCGTGGCCGCCGCCATGGCACCCGATGCACGGCCCGAGGACCTGGTGCAGCCAGGGCACATCTTCCCGTTGCGCGCCCGTGAAGGCGGTGTGCTGACCCGGGCCGGGCACACCGAGGCCGGCTGTGACCTGGCCCGCCTGGCCGGGTTCAGCCCGGCGTCGGTCATCGTCGAGGTGCTCAACGACGACGGCAGCATGGCGCGTCGCCCGGACCTGGAAGTGTTCGCCGCGCGACACGGCATCAAGATCGGCACCATCGCCGACCTCATCCATCACCGCCTGAGCACCGAGCACACCATCGCACGCATCGGCGAGCGCGAGCTGCCGACCGTGCATGGCACCTTCCGCCTGGTGACCTACGAGGACCGTATCGAAGGCGGCGTGCACATGGCCATGGTGATGGGCGAGATCCGCCGCGACCAGCCGACCCTGGTGCGCGTACACGCCATCGACCCCTTGCGCGACCTGGTCGGGGCGGAGTACACCGGGCCTGCGAACTGGACGCTGTGGGCCGCCCTGGAGCGCGTGGCGGCCGAGGGCGCCGGGGTGGTGGTCGTGCTGGCCAACCACGAGTCGTCGCAAGCGCTGCTCGAACGCGTGCCCCAGTTGACCCAGCCGCCTCGCCCCTACCGCCGTGGCCAGGTACAGACCTATTCCGAAGTCGGCACCGGTGCGCAGATCCTGCAGGACCTGGGGGTCGGCAAGCTCCGTCACCTGGGCCCGCCGCTCAAGTACGCAGGGTTGGCGGGCTACGAACTGGAGGTGGTGCAAAGCATTCCCTTCGCCTGACGCGCCCGCCGGTGGGCCGACCGGTCGGCAGAGTGATGGCCGGTCGCCAACAATGCTTGCGAAAAGTTTGGAATACCATAATATGATATCCCGTAGACCTTGAAAGCCCAGGCCGCGCTCACGTCCCACCACGGCCCTGCGACACGGTATCTAGCCACTCCCCGCATACAGGGCGAGTCACATCGGAACACTCGCCTCGAATAACAAAAGTCACGAGGGTGTAACCATGCAGTTGAGCAAACGTGTAAGCGCAGTGCTGTCCGCCAGCCTGCTGACCCTGGCCTGCCATACCGCCATCGCGGCCGACAGCCTGAACGTCGTCAGCTGGGGCGGGACCACCCAGGACGCCCAGAAGCAAGCCTGGGCCGAACCCTTCTCCAAGGCCACCGGCATCAAGGTCGTGCAGGACGGCCCGACCGACTACGGCAAGCTCAAGGCCATGGTCGAAAGCGGCAACGTGCAGTGGGACGTGGTCGACGTCGAAGCCGATTTCGCCCTGCGAGCGGCCAGTGAAGGCCTGCTCGAGCCGCTGGACTTCACCACCATCCAGCGCGACCGCATCGACCCGCGCTTCGTCTCCGACCATGGCGTCGGCTCGTTCTTCTTCTCCTTCGTGCTCGGCTACAACGAAGGCAAGCTGGGCGCCAGCAAGCCGGTCGACTGGTCGGCGCTGTTCGACACCAAGACCTACCCTGGCAAGCGGGCCCTGTACAAGTGGCCGAGCCCTGGCGTGCTCGAACTGGCCCTGCTGGCCGACGGCGTGCCGGCCGACAAGCTCTACCCGCTGGACCTGGACCGTGCGTTCAAGAAGCTCGACACCATCAAGAAGGACATCGTCTGGTGGGGCGGCGGCGCGCAATCCCAGCAGCTGCTGGCCTCCGGCGAAGCGTCGCTCGGGCAGTTCTGGAACGGCCGTGTCTATGCCTTGCAGCAGGACGGTGCCCCGGTCGGCGTGAGCTGGAAGCAGAACCTGGTCATGGCCGACTTCCTGGTCGTGCCCAAGGGCGCCAAGAACAAGGACGCCGCCATGAAGTTCCTGGCCAACGCCAGCGGCGCCGAAGGCCAGGCCGAGTTCGCCAACCTGACCGCTTACGCCCCGGTCAACCTCGACAGCGTCGAAAAACTCAAGCCGGCGCTGGCTCCCAACCTGCCGACCGCCCACGTCAGTGATCAGATCACCCTGGACTTCGCCTACTGGGCCAAGAACGGCCAGGCCATCGCCGCCCGCTGGAACGAGTGGCTGGTCAAATGAAAGTCGCCATCAATGCCTTGCAGAGCGCGCAGGGTGCCGACCCTGGTGCGTCGCCGGCGGCCTCGCGCCGCCCGCCCCTGGGCCAGCGCTGGCGCGGCAGCCGCAACCTGCTGCCGGCCCTGCTGTTTCTCGGCCTGTTCTTCTTCGCCCCGCTGATCGGCCTGCTGCTGCGCGGCGTGCTGGAGCCAGTGCCAGGCCTGGGCAACTATGAGCAGCTGTTCGCCAACTCGGCGTATGCGCGGGTGCTGTTCAACACCTTCTCGGTGGCGGGCCTGGTGACGGTGATCAGCGTGCTGCTGGGCTTCCCTCTGGCCTGGGCCATCACCCTGGTGCCCAAGGGCTGGGGTCGCTGGCTGCTGAACATCGTCCTGCTGTCGATGTGGACCAGCCTGCTGGCGCGCACCTACTCCTGGCTGGTGCTGCTGCAGGCCTCGGGCGTGATCAACAAGGCCTTGATGGCTCTGGGCATCATCGATGCCCCGCTGGAGATGGTGCACAACCTCACGGGCGTGGTGATCGGCATGAGCTACATCATGATCCCGTTCATCGTGCTGCCCCTGCAGGCGACCATGCACGCCATCGACCCGATGGTGCTGCAGGCCGGCTCGATCTGCGGCGCCAGCCCGTGGACCAACTTCTTCCGGGTGTTCCTGCCGCTGTGCCGGTCGGGGCTGTTCTCGGGGGCGCTGATGGTCTTCGTGATGTCGCTGGGCTACTACGTGACCCCGGCCCTGCTCGGCGGCGCGCAGAACATGATGCTGCCCGAGTTCATCATCCAGCAGGTGCAGTCGTTCCTCAACTGGGGTCTGGCCAGCGCCGCTGCGGCACTGCTGGTGTTGATCACCCTGGTGCTGTTCTTCTTCTTCCTGAAGCTGCAACCGGAGTCCCCGGTCGGCAACGCGAGGTAAGCCATCATGCTGCTGTCCCCCAACGCCATGAGCCGTCCTCTGCGGGTGGGTCTGTACACCACCACGGGCCTGATCGCGGCCTTCCTGCTGCTGCCGATCGTGTTCATCGTGCTGCTGTCGTTCGGCTCCTCGCAGTGGCTGGTCTTCCCGCCGCCTGGCTGGACGCTCAAGTGGTACGGCCAGTTCTTTTCCAACCCCGAGTGGATGGACGCGGCCCTGGCCAGCCTGAAGGTCGCGATCCTCACCACCGTCTGCGCGGTACTGCTCGGCCTGCCGACGGCGTTCGCCCTGGTGCGCGGGCGTTTCCCAGGGCGCGAGATGCTCTACGGCCTGTTCACCCTGCCGATGATCGTGCCGCTGGTGATCATCGCGGTGGCGGTCTATGCGCTGTTCCTCAAGCTCGGCTACACCGGCACGCTGGTGTCGTTCGTGGTCAGCCATGTGATCGTCGCCTTGCCGTTCACCATCATCTCGATCATCAACTCGCTCAAGCTGTTCGACCAGTCGATCGAGGACGCCGCGGTGATCTGCGGCGCCTCGCGCGTGCAGGCGATCGTCAAGGTGACGTTCCCGGCGATTCGTCCTGGGATGATCGCCGGTGCGCTGTTCGCCTTCCTGGTCTCCTGGGACGAGGTGGTGCTCAGCGTGATGATGGCCAGCCCCAACCTGCAGACCCTGCCGGTGAAGATGTGGACCACCCTGCGCCAGGACCTGACCCCGGTGATCGCCGTCGCCTCGACGCTGCTGATCGGCCTGTCGGTCCTGGTCATGGTCATCGCCGCTGCCTTGCGCCGGCGCAACGAAGTCAGCGCCTGAGCGCCCGGAGACAATCACAATGAGTGCAGTCCGCAACCCATCCGCGCAGCCCAAGACCCTGGTCAGCCTGCGCAACCTGAACAAGCATTACGGCGACTTCACCGCCGTGGACAACCTCGACCTGGAGATCCAGGACGGTGAGTTCCTGACCTTCCTCGGCTCCAGCGGCTCGGGCAAGTCCACCACGCTGTCGATGCTGGCCGGCTTCGAGACGCCCAGCAGCGGCGAGATCCTGGTCGAAGGCCAGTCGCTGGTAAAGGTGCCGCCGCACAAGCGCGACATCGGCATGGTGTTCCAGCGCTACTCGCTGTTTCCGCACCTGTCGGTGCGCGACAACATCGCCTTCCCGCTGGCGATCCGCAAGCTGAGCGCCAGCGAGACGGCCAAGCGGGTCGACGCGATGCTCAAGCTGGTGCAGCTGGACAGCTTCGCCCACCGGCGCCCGGCCCAGCTGTCGGGGGGTCAGCAGCAACGGGTGGCGATCGCCCGTGCGCTGGTGTACGAGCCGCGCATCCTGCTGATGGACGAGCCGCTGGGCGCGCTGGACAAGAAGCTGCGCGAAGACCTGCAGGACGAGCTGCGCCAGCTGCACCGGCGCCTGGGCATCACCATCGTCTACGTGACCCACGACCAGGAAGAAGCCATGCGCCTGTCCCAGCGCATCGCGATCTTCAGCCACGGCAAGATCGTCGGGCTGGGCAGCGGCTACGACCTGTACCAGAACCCGCCGAACGCATTCGTCGCCTCGTTCCTGGGCAACTCCAACTTCCTCAAGATCACTACCCACGGCGAGGGTGCAGGCAGCTTCGAGGGCCAACCGCTGGCGATGCGCCTGACGCCGGGGCTGGCGTCAGGCCAGGAGGCGCTGGTGATGGTGCGGCCGGAAAAGGCCCTGGCGCTGAGCGACGAACAGGCTCGCCGAGAGCCCCTGCCCGGGGGCTGGAACGAGGTACAGGCCAAGGTGACGGAAGTGCTGTTCCTGGGCGAGAGCCAGACCTGCCACGTGGTCACGGCCGGCGGCACGGAACTGACAGTCAAGGCGCTGTCTGCCGCCGGCATGCCGATGAAGCCGGGCGACACGGTGAAGGTGCGCTGGGCGGTGGCCGATGCCTGCGTGTACACGCAGTGGTCGCCCAGCGACCTGAGCAAGTCCGCCGGCGCGCACTGACGCCGGCGTCTGGCGCGTGCCCGTCGGTGGCTCGCGTGCGGGGACAGGTCAGGACTTGGCCTGCCCCACCCCGCTGTCGATCACTCGGTCAGACCGACGTAGACGTTCTGCACGTCGTCGTGGTTGTCGATGTTCTCGAGGAACGCTTCGACTTCGGCCAGGGCCTCGGCGCTGAGGCTGGCGGCGCTGATCGGATTCTTCGGGGTGTAGCCGATCTTCGCCGAGGTCACGGTGAAGCCGTGCTCGGGCAAGGCCTTCTGCACGGCGTCGAGGTCGGTGGTGTCGGTGATGAACAGGGTCGAGCCCTCTTCCTCACCGGCTTCGAAGTCCTGGGCACCGGCTTCGATCGCCGCCATTTCCGGGTCGGCGTCCGCGCTGTCGGGGGTGGCTTCGAGCAGGCCGACATGGTTGAAGTCCCAGGCGACCGAACCACTGGCGCCAAGCTGACCCTTGCGGAAGGCCACGCGGATCTCGGCGACGGTGCGGTTGACGTTGTCGGTCAGGCACTCGACGATCAGCGGCACACGGTGCGGTGCGAAGCCTTCGTAGGTGACCGCGGTGTACTGCACGGTATCGCCGTCCAGGCCGGCGCCTTTGCGGATGGCGCGCTCGAGGGTCTCGCGGGTCATCGAGGCCTTCTTGGCCTGCTCCACGGCCAGGCGCAGGCGCGGGTTCATGTCCGGGTCGGCGCCGTTCTTGGCGGCGATCTGAAGTTCCTTGGCCAGCTTGCCCATGATCTTGCCTTTGGCATTGGCTGCGGCTTCTTTATGTTTGGCTTTCCACTGTGCGCCCATGTCGACTCTCTTCGGTTCAACGGCCGGTTCAGGAAGCGACCGGCAAAGGGGTGCAGTTTATACGCCGTTGGCGGGAGATCGACAAGGAACGGGTGACGGTTGCAGGCCACGCCCATGGGGCGGCCTCTCCGACGGGAACGCTCGGCACGCGGCGTTTCATAGGTGCAGCCTGCCCGTCAGGCGCCAGCGCCCGGCCCTGTCAGCCCCATGGGGCGCGCCTGCCCGCCCACCACTGATCGACGGCCCTCACATCCGGTGAAACCAGTCCTCCTGCACGCCGGTCGGCATGCATAAGCACGCCCCCAGCCCAGGCCACGCCGTGGCCATGGAACACCCTCGCGAGGACGCCCCATGACCTGTAAAACCCCGGAACTCAACCGCCGCAGCCTGTGCAAGTGGATGGCCGTCGGCGCCTCGACCGCTGCTCTTGCGCCCCAGGTCATGGCCCAGGGCTATGCCTCCCCGACGGCAGTGGACGTCGGCACGGTCGAAGGCGGCAAGGTGACGTTCCCGGCCTGGCGCGGGCCTGCCGACTCGCCCTCCTCGCCACCGCCTGCGCCCTTGCCACCCGAGCAGCGGGTCGGGTTCGCCATCGTCGGACTGGGCCGGCTGTCGCTCGAGCAGATCCTCCCCGCCTTCGCCCAGTCGCTCTACGCCAAGCCGGTGGCGCTGGTCTCCGGCACCCCGGACAAGCTGCAGGCGGTGGCCCGCCAGTACGGCATCGCGCCCGAGGCCTGCTACAGCTACGACGACTTCGACCGCATCCGCGACAACCCCGACGTGCAGGTGGTGTACATCGTCCTGCCCAATGCCATGCACCTCGAGTTCTGCGAGCGGGCGGCCAAGGCCGGCAAGCACGTACTCACCGAAAAACCGATGGCGATCAGCTCCCAGCAGGGCCAGGCGATGGTCGAAGTGTGCCGGCAGGCCAAGGTCAAGCTGATGGTCGCCTACCGGATCCAGTACGAGCCCTACAACCTGCACGTCAAGCAGCTGGTGCGTGACAAGAAGCAGGGGCGCCTGGTGGCCTACCACGGCATCAACACGCAGACCGTGGCCGAGGATGGCGAGCGCCAGTGGCGCCACAAGAAGGACATGGCCGGCGGCGGCTCGCTGGTCGACATCGGCCTGTACTGCCTCAACACGGCGCGCTTCATCACCGGCGAGGAGCCGGTCGAGGTCTACGCCAGTGTCTATTCGCCAGCTGGCGACCCGCGTTTCGCCGAGGTCGAGGAGACCGTGCAGTTCACCCTGCGCTTCCCTTCGCACACGGTCGCCAACTGCCTGACCAGCTATGGCGGGCGCGATGACAAGTACCAGCGTTTGAACCTGGAAAGCGCCGCGATCGACATGCCCAATGCCTTCGCCTACACAGGCCAGCGCCTGTCGATCATCGAGCGCGCGGACGACGCCACGCGCAACGGCGAGATCACCCTGCAGCCGAAGAACCAATTCACCCAGGAGCTCGATCACATGGCCGACTGCGTGCTGCACGATCGCCAACCCCACACCCCCGGCGAAGAAGGCGTGCAGGATCACAAGCTGATGGAAGCCATCTACGAAAGCGCCCGCACCGGCCAACCGGTCAAGCTGCCCGTGGTGGAAGGCCTCGATCGGTTCCGGGGCAAGGCGTGATGCGCCTTGCCGAGGGGAGGAGACCTGCATGAACCGGGTCGAAGCAGGCGTGCTGAGCGTCGCCTACCGTGACGAAGGCCCCAGGGATGCCCCTGTGGCCGTCCTGCTGCATGGCTTCCCCTACGACGTGCACGCCTTCGACGAGGTGGTGCCTCGCCTGGCCGCGCAGGGCCTGCGCTGCGTGGTGCCGTTCCTGCGTGGCTATGGCGGTACGCGGTTCCTGGACCCTGCCACGCCTCGCTCCGGCGAGCAGGCCGCGCTGGGGGCCGACCTGCTGGCCCTGCTCGACGCCCTGGCGATCGAGCGCGCGGTGCTGGCCGGTTACGACTGGGGCGGTCGGGCGGCCTGTGTGGTCGCTGCCCTGTGGCCTGAGCGAGTCATGGGCCTGGTCAGCGCCGAGCCGGGTTACAACATCCAGCACATCGCCACGGCAGGCCGCCCGGTCGCGCCTGAGGCCGAGCATCGCCTGTGGTACCAGTACTACCTGCATGGCGAGCGCGGCAAGGCTGGGCTGCATGCCCATCGCCATGCCTTCTGCCAGCTGCTGTGGCGTCAGTGGTCGCCGTCGTGGGCCTTCGATGAGCAGACCTACGCCGCCACGGCACAGGCCTTCGATCATCCAGACTTCGTGGAGGTGGTCGCCCATTCCTACCGTCACCGGTTCGGCCTGGTGGCGGGTGACCCTGCCTACCAGTCGATCGAGGCGCACCTGGCGCTGCAGCCGACGATCGAGGTGCCCAGCGTCCTGCTGGCGGGCGCCGACGATGGCGTGGCCCCACCCCGGCCCGACGCGGATGCACGCCGCGGCTTTCGCCAGGTATTGCGACGCCAGGTGCTGCCGGGGATTGGCCACAACGTGCCGCAGGAGGCACCTGCGGCCTTTGCCGAAGCGGTCACCGCCCTTTTCACCCACACGGGGGTCGTTCTGCCATGGACCCGATAAGCACCTTGGATGACAACCTGGCCCGCATCGCGCGCCTGGCCGAACAGTTGCAACACCAGCTGGCGCCCTGCCCGGTCTCGCAGATGCGCCTGTATGCCTGGATTGCCCAATGGACCCGTACCGCCGATGGCTTGCGCGCGGCCGACCAGCTGCTGCCCAAGCTGCCGGAGGCGCTGTGCGACGACTACCTGGCCTGGGTGCATGGTGGCGCTCACTGACGAAGGTACCGTGGCGTGCTGCAGGCGCGCTTGAACTCTGCCGCGTGTGCGCTTCTCTAACGCTGACCGAACACAGGAGAGGCTAGCATGAGCGATTACAAAGACGTCCCGGAACGCCCGAACGATGCCGTTCCTACCGATGCCGAGGGCAAAGAGGTCAATGTGGCCGAGCGCGTGATGCGCGAGGAAGACGGCCCGGCCAAGGTGGCGGGTGAAGTGGTGCCACCGGTGGGCACCAAGGTGATGGAGCAGAACGTCGAGACGCTGAAAGAAAAGTCGGCCGAAGTGGAGCGCAAGCTCAACCGCTGAGTCCTGCCCGGCGCACGCCACGGCTTCGTACAGGTCGTGGCGCAACTGTCGACCAGGTCACTCGAGCAGGCCCGGTGGCCAGCCGTATCGGCGCCTGCCGTTGGCTGGCCCCACCCTCCCTTCAGGGCTCCGGGTCGTCGACGATGTCGTCGTCCTCACGCTCCTGTTCATCGACCTGCCGACGCGAGGCCGGTTTTTCCGGGTCATTGATGAACGGCACGCCGCTTGGGCCTTGCTCTTCCGTACCGGCTGTCTCAGGGTTCATGGTGCGTCCTCTTCGAAGGGTGTCGCCTGGTTGGAGTGTGGCCAGGCCGAATGGGTTCGATGCACTGCATGTACGACACCCCCGGACAATGGCGACGCCAGGCTGCCATGCCCGCTGAACCGTTGGTTATCACCATAGGCCTGATCGGTATTTTACAAAGTGTTTCGAATCACCCTAAGGTGCGTTCCATGTTCCCGCGACCCGGCCTCTGGCCTGGCCCCCCACCCCGATTTGCGAGTGCTCCATGACCGTCCACGCCCTTGAACGACCGACCGCCCCGCTGCTCGACGCTGCCGCCTTCAAGCAAGCCATGCGCAACACCGCAGCGTCGGTGAACGTGATCACCTGCGCTGGTGACGACGGCGACTATGGGATGACCGCGACGGCCTTCACCTCGATCACCGCCGACCCACCGACGGTGCTGATCGCCATCAATCAGTCGGCCAGCCTGCATGCCCAGCTCGTGGCGCAGCGGCGCTTCTGCGTCAACGTGCTGCGGGCCGACGCCCAGGAACTGGCCAGCGATTTCGCCGGACGCCTGCTGCCCGAGCAGCGTTTCGGCGAGCACGCCTGGCACCGCCTGCCTAGCGGCAACCCGGCGCTGGAAGCGAGCAGCGCAGGGTTCGATTGCGAGGTGCGCGAGCTGTCCCAGGTCGGTTCGCACCTGGTGATCATCGCCGAGGTGCTGCACTGCTGGCACTCGGCGCATGCGTCGTTGCTGTATTCGAATGGGCGGTATGGGCAGTTTGCGTGAGTGCTTACCAGGACGTACCGCGGCGCCATGGTGCGGTCCCTAGCGGGCCCGATCGCGGCACGGGGGCCGCTTGTATGGTAGGACTTGAAGGGAGGAGGAGGGACTAGATCCGCTTCTGACTGTTCGCGCAGTACAGACCGTGGGAGATTTCGCCCCTCCTCCCTTCACCCAAGCGCCGATAAGGAATGC
>NZ_JAAMQI010000039.1 GCF_013523165.1 Pseudomonas entomophila | reverse complement strand
CCGAACTCAGCAGTGAAACGATGCATCGCCGATGGTAGTGTGGGGTTTCCCCATGTGAGAGTAGGTCATCGCCAAGATTCATTTCGCAAAACCCCTATCTGCGCATGCAGGTAGGGGTTTTGTCTTTTCTGCGCGTAGAAAAACGCCACGCAGCCCCCATGGTAAGGTTTCTCTTTCGACCGTCTGTTTCACCAGGATGACCCCATGCCCACCACCGTCCGCCCGCAACCTGGCTTCATGATTGTCCACGGCAACCGGCTGGACGACCTGCGCAGCCTGGTCGTCAGCTGGATGCGCCGGATGCCGCTTGCTCCTTTGGAAAACGAAGTGGCCCTGGTGCAAAGCAACGGGATCGCCCAGTGGTTGAAGCTGGCCCTTGCCGAAGACCCGCTGGACGATGACCAAGGCGGTTGTGGCATCGCGGCCGCCATCGATGTCCAACTGCCAGGCAGTTTCATCTGGCAGTTGTACCGCAAGGTCATGGGCCGTGAAGAGATCCCCGAAGTCTCGATGCTCGACAAGGCACCGCTCACCTGGCGGCTCATGCGGTTACTGCCGGCGTTGATCGAGCGACCGCATTTCGAGCCCCTGCGTCGCTTCCTGACCGACGACGATGACCTGCGCAAGCGTTACCAACTGGCCGAGCGCCTGGCCGACCTGTTCGACCAATACCAGGTCTACCGCGCCGACTGGCTCGACGACTGGTCCAAAGGCAACCACGTCCTGCACACCGCACGCGACGAGCGCAAACCCTTGCCACCTGGGAACTGCTGGCAGGCCGAACTGTGGAAGGCGTTGCTCGACGATGTCGGCGAACGGGGCATGGCGCAGAGCCGTGCCGGGGTCCACCTCCGGTTCATGCAGCGCATGCAGACCCTGGAGTCACCCCCCCGAGGCCTGCCTGCGCGCGTCATCGTGTTCGGTATCTCATCCTTGCCCGGCCAGGTGCTCGAAGCGCTCGCCGCACTCTCGCGTTTCAGTCAAGTACTGCTGTGCGTGCACAACCCCTGTCGCCATCACTGGGCCGACATCGTCGCTGACAAGGATCTGCTGCGTCACCACTACAAGCGCCAGCAGCGCAAGCAGGGCATGCCCCGGGACCTCGACCCCGAGGTCATGCACCAGCACGCCCATCCCCTGCTCGCGGCGTGGGGCAAGCAGGGCCGCGACTACATCAGCCTGCTCGACAGCCACGATGACCCCAGTGTGTACCAGGGCATCTTCAGCGAAGGCCGCATCGACCTGTTCAGCGAAGCGCAGACCCGGACACTGCTGGGCCAGGTGCAGGACGACATTCTCGAACTGCGCCCCCTAGCCGAGACCCGCGCGCTTTGGCCAGCCGTCGACCCTGGCCGTGATACGTCCATCCGCTTTCATGTGGCCCACAGCCCCCAGCGCGAAGTGGAGATCCTGCACGATCAATTGCTGGACGCCTTCAGCCACGACGCCACGCTGCGCCCGCGTGACATCATCGTCATGCTGCCGGACATCAACACCTACGCGCCCCATGTGCGCGCAGTCTTCGGCCAGATCGACCGCACCGACCCTCGCTACATCCCCTTCACCCTGACCGACCAAGGCCAGCGCGGCCGCGACCCGCTGCTGATCGCCCTCGAACACCTGCTCAAGCTGCCCGACAGCCGCTTTGCGGTCAGCGAGGTGCTGGACCTGCTGGACGTACCGGCCCTGCGCGCGCGTTTCGGTATCCAGGAAGCCGACCTGCCGACCTTGCACCGCTGGATCGAAGGCGCCGGCATTCGCTGGGGGCTGGATGCGCCGCAGCGGGCATCGCTCGGCCTGCCGGAAGGGTTGGAGCAGAACAGTTGGCGCTTCGGCCTGCGGCGAATGCTGCTGGGCTATGCCGTCGGCAATGGGGAAGGGTGGGGCGACATCGAGCCGTTCGATGAAGTCGGCGGGCTCGACGCGACCTTGATCGGCCCGCTGGTGGCCGTGCTCGATGCCCTGGACGTGGCCCTGTACAGCCTCTCGCAACCCGCCACGGCCACCGAATGGGGCGAGCGGTTGAACGCGTTGCTGCAGGTGTTCTTCCTGGCCCAGGACGAACACGACGATTACCTGCTGGTGCAATTGCAGACCCTGCGCGAAACCTGGCTCCAGACCTGCGAATCGGTCGGCCTGCAGGATGAGCTGCCCCTGACCGTCGTACGCGAAGCCTGGCTGGCCGGGCTCGACGACGGCAAGCTGTCGCAGCGCTTCCTGGCCGGCTCGGTGAATTTCTGCACGCTCATGCCCATGCGGGCGATTCCGTTCCGCATCGTCTGCCTGCTGGGCATGAACGATGGCGATTACCCACGTGCCCAGCCACCACTGGATTTCGACCTGATGGCGTCGGACTACCGCCCCGGGGACCGATCGCGCCGGGAGGACGATCGCTACCTGCTGCTCGAAGCCCTGCTTTCGGCCCAGGAACGCCTGTACGTGAGCTGGGTCGGTCGCAGCATTCGCGACAACAGCGAGCGGCCGGCCTCGGTCCTGATCGGGCAGTTGCGCGATCATCTGGCCAGCGGCTGGCAACTGGCGTCGGCTGCGCCCGACGCGCGTGAAGACAGCGGCACCCAGCTGGTCGAGGCCCTGACCCAGGAGCACCCACTGCAACCGTTCAGCCGACGCTATTACCAGAAGGACGGTGCGCTGTTCAGCTTCGCCCAGGAATGGCACGCATTGCACCGCTCGGAGGCCGCCGCTCCGCGACCGGCCGATACGCTCGACGCCCACATCAGTGACGAGCCATTGAGCCTGGCGCAGTTGCAGGACTTCCTGCGTCACCCGGTCCGGCACTTCTTCAGCCAGCGCCTGAAAGTGTTCTTCGAGACGTTCGAAGACCCGATCGCCGACGAGGAACCCTTCACCTTGGACGCCCTGCAGCGCTACGTACTCAGCGACACGCTCCTGAACGCCGCGCTGATCGACCCGGCCCGTGCCGAACAGGTGCTCGAGCGCGGGGCCAGGCGGCTGCAGGCCAGCGGATTGCTCCCGCTGGCCGGCTTTGGCGAGTGCCTGCAAACCGAACTGGTCGAACCGTTGCCCGGCATCCTGCACCGCTATCGCCAGTTGCTGCAGCGCTGGCCCCAGGAAATCCAGCAGGCCCTGCCGCTTCGTTTCAGTCACGCCGGGCTGCGCCTCGAGGGTTGGCTGGGGCGTGCCTACCAGGCCGTGGACGGTAGCCTGCTGAGCATCAGCACGGTGCCCAACACCCTGCAGGCCGGCAAGGCCACCTTGAAATGGCATCGCCTGATCGCCACCTGGACGCTGCACCTGGCTGCCGCGGCCTCGGGCCTGCGCCTGCACAGTGCCGTGGTGGCTGCCGACATCACCCTGTTGCTGGCGCCCTTGCCGGCCGAGCACGCCCGTGCCTGGCTCGCAGACGTGTTGCTTGCGCGCCAGGCCGGCATGAGCGCGCCGCTGCCGGTCGCCGCCAAGACCGCCTTCGCCTGGCTGGCCCAGGAAGACCCGGACAAGGCCTGGGCGGCTGCGGCCAAGGCGTACGAAGGCGATGGCCAGAACAGTGACGGCGAGCGTGCCGAACACCTGGCCCTGTCACGGCAGTTCCCGAATTTCGCCGCGCTGACCGACGATGAAACCTTCACCGGTTGGTGCCAGACCCTGTACGAACCGCTCTACACCGCCGCTTGGCAAACCTTCGGCAAGGATGACATGGCATGACCCAGGCACGCCCCCTGGCCTTGCGCTTCCCCCTGCACGGCAGCCAGCTGATCGAAGCGAGCGCAGGCACCGGCAAGACCTTCACCCTGTCTGCACTCTACCTGCGCCTGGTCCTGGGCCATGGCGGCGAGCAAGGGTTCACCGGCGAGCTGTTGCCGCCGCAGATCCTCGTGGTGACCTTCACCGACGCGGCGACCAAGGAGTTGCGCGAGCGCATCCGGACGCGCCTGGCCGAAGCGGCGCGGTTCTTTCGCGGTGACGTGTCGGACGCCGACCCGTTGCTGCGCCAATTGCGCGACGACTATCCCGAAGACACCTGGCCACGCTGCGCCAGCCGCCTGGAAATCGCCGTGCAGTGGATGGACGAGGCGGCCATCTCGACGATTCACGGCTGGTGCCAGCGCATGCTGCGCGAGCATGCCTTCGACAGTGGCAGCCTGTTCACCCAGAACCTGGAAACCGACCACAGCGAACTGCTAGCCCAGGTCATGCGCGATTACTGGCGCCGCTTCTGCTACGCCATGAGCGGCGAGGCCCTGGCGTGGGTGCGTGGTCACTGGGTCAGCCCGGAAGCCTTGCTGGGCAAGGTCCGTCCGTTGTTCGGCCGGCGCAGCATCGACAGCCGCGAGCAGGAGCCGCAGCAACTGATCGATGCCGTCCTGCGCCAGCGCGCCGAGCAACTGGCGGCGCTCAAGGCGCCGTGGGCACAGTGGGCCGACGAGCTGCTGCAGATCTGCCGCGACGCCATCGCCGCCAAGCAGGTCAACGGCAAGCTGCAGGCGCGCTACGTCGAGCCGTGGTTCGAGAAGCTCAAGCACTGGGCGGGCGACGAGCACGCCGTGGAGCTCGACCTCAAGACCGGCTTCACCCGCCTGACCCGCGAAGGCCTGGCCGAAGCCTGGAAAAGTGGCACGCCCCCGCAGCACCCTGGCCTGGAAGCCATGGAAACCCTGGCCGCGCAACTCGAACGCCTGCCGGCGCCCGATGCCTGCCTGCTGGAGCATGCCGCCGCGTGGGTCATCCAGCGGTTCGAGGCGGAGAAGCGTCGGCGCGCCGAGATGGGCTTCGACGACATGCTGCTGCGCCTGCACCAGGCCTTGCAGGGCGAGGCGGGCGAGCGGCTGGCCGGGCTGATCCGCGAGCAGTTTCCGGTGGCCATGATCGACGAGTTCCAGGACACCGACCCGGTGCAGTACGGCATCTTCGAGCGCATCTATCACATCGCCGACAACTGCCCGGCCACTGGCCTGTTCATGATCGGCGACCCCAAGCAGGCGATCTATGCCTTTCGGGGCGCCGACATCCACACCTACCTGGCTGCGCGCCTGGCCACCACCGGTCGACTGCACAGCCTGGACACCAACTTCCGTTCCAGCCAGGCGATGGTCGGCGCGGTCAATCGGGTGTTCCAGCAGGCCGAGCAGCGCGAGCAGGGGCGTGGTGCCTTCCTGTTCCGCCACGGCGCCTCCAACCCGCTGCCGTTCGTCGAAGTCCACGCCAAGGGGCGCGACGAACGCTGGGTGATCGACGGGCAGGGCACACCCGCCCTGCACCTGTGGCACCTCGACAGCGACGAGCCGGTGTCAGGTACCCAGTACCGCCAGGCCATGGCCGCCAGTTGCGCCAGCCACGTCGTGTCGTTGCTGACCGGCGCCTTGGCCGGGCGCACCGGCTTCGAGACGGCCGATGGCACGCTCAGGCCCTGCCAGCCTTCGGACATCGCCATCTTGGTGCGTGACGGGCGCGAAGCGCAGATCGTGCGCGAACAGCTGGCCGCGCGCGACGTGCGCAGCGTCTACCTGTCGGACAAGGACTCGGTGTTCGCTGCCCAGGAAGCTCGCGACCTGCTGGCCTGGCTCAAGGCCTGCGCCGAACCGGACGTCGAGCGCCTGCTCAAGGCCGCCCTCGCCAGCCCGACCTTGAACCTGGGCCTGGAGGCCCTGGAAGCGCTCAACCGTGACGAGCGGATCTGGGAGCGTTGGGTCATGCAGTTCCGCCAGTACCGCACCCTGTGGCGCCTGCAAGGGGTGCTGCCGATGTTGCGCCGGCTGCTGCACGACTTCGCCCTGCCGCGCACGCTGTTCGGCCGCAGCGATGGCGAGCGTGTGCTGACCAACCTGCTGCACCTGGCCGAGCTCCTGCAGCAGGCGGCCACCGAGCTGGATGGCGAGCAGGCGCTGATCCGCCACCTCGCCGAGCAGTTGGTCAACTCAGGGCAGGCTGGTGAAGAGCAGATCCTGCGCCTGGAGAGCGACGAGCACCTGGTCAAGGTGGTGACCATCCACAAATCCAAAGGGCTGGAATACCCCTTGGTCTACCTGCCCTTCGTCTGCACCAGCAAACCGGTGGACGGTCAGCGCCTGCCGTTGGCCTGGCACGACGACGAAGGCCGCGCCCACCTCACCCTGACGCCAGACCGCGAGCAGATCGCACGCGCCGATGACGAGCGCCTGGCCGAAGACCTGCGCCTGCTCTACGTGGCCTTGACCCGTGCCCAGCACGCCTGCTGGCTGGGGGTCGCCGATCTCAAGCGCGGCGCCAGCAAGGCTTCGCGCCTGCACCTGTCGGGGATCGGCTACCTGCTGGGCGGCGGCGCGCCCTTGCCGTCGTCCGCCGCGTTGGCTGGCTGGCTGGCGGACCTGCGCGGCGAGATCGAGGCGATCACCGTCATGGCGCCGCCAGCGGCAGACACGCGCCGCTATGCCGGCCGCGCGCAGCACAGCGAAGTGGCCGGCGCACGCCGTCCGCGCCGGCATGCGGCCGAAGCCTGGTGGATCGCCTCTTACAGCGCCTTGCGCGTCGGCACTCAGGCGCTCGACCTGACCGCCGACACGTCGCTCGCCCAGCAGTTGCTCGACGATGAACGGGCCGACGTGCAGCCACGCAGTGTGGCGGCCGACAGTGGCGACATCCATCGCTTCCCGCGTGGGCCCAACCCCGGCACCTTCCTCCATGGTTTGCTGGAGTGGGCTGGTCGGCAGGGCTTCGCCGAGGTCAGCGCCGACCCCGAGCAGATCGAGCGCACCGTCGGCCAGCGCTGCAACCGGCGCGACTGGACCGGCTGGATCCCGACCCTGACCCACTGGTTGCAGCGTCTGCTGGTGCAGCCCATGCCGCTGGGGCCCGACCAGGCTCCCGTGGCGCTGAGCGCGCTGACCCAGTACCAGATCGAGATGGAGTTCTGGTTCGCCAGCCATCAGGTCGAGGTGTCGACCCTGGATTACCTGGTCGGCCAGCACGTGCACGCCGGCAGGCCCCGCCTGGCCCTCGAGTCGTCACGGCTCAATGGCATGTTCAAGGGCTTCATTGACCTGGCCTTCGAGCACGCGGGCCAGTACTACGTGGTCGACTACAAGTCCAACTGGCTCGGCCCCGACGCCGATGCCTACAGCCGGGCGGCGATGGAGCAGGCCGTGCTCGAGCACCGCTACGACCTGCAGTACGTGCTCTACCTGCTGGCGCTGCACCGTCAGCTGCGGGCCCGGCTGCCGGACTACGACTACGAGCGGGACATCGGCGGCGCGATCTTCCTGTTCGTCCGGGGCCTGGACGCCCCGAGCCAGGGCGTGTATTTCGTCAAGCCACCGCGCGCCTTGATCGAGCAGCTGGACGCGCTGTTCCGCGGGGTCTCTCGCCCTCACCAGACCGATCTGTTCCAGGATGACTTGCCATGAAGCGCACCCTGAGCGACCTGCTCCCCACCCCGCTGCAAGCCGCGCACCTGGCTGCCCTGGCGCCGCTGCAGCGCAGCGAGGACCTGCTGGTGCTGCTCGATCGCTGGGTCGAGCGTGGCTGGCTGCGGCCCCTGGACCGTGCCTTCGTCGGCTTCTTGGCCACCCTCGAACCTGGCTGCGACCCGTTGGTGCTGCTGGCCGCAGCCCTGGCCAGCCATCAGCTGGGTCATGGGCACGTCTGCCTGGACCTGCCCCAGACCCTGGAAGAACCCGACTTCGCCCTGTCACTGCCACCGGAAGGCGATGCCCTGGCCGGTCCCCTGCTGTTGCCATCGCAACTGCTCGGCACGCTGGACGCGGCGACCTGGCTGCAGCGCTTGCGCGGCAGCGCCCTGGTGGCCGAAGGCGACGCCCCCGCGCACGGTGAGCGGCCGCTGGTGGTGCGCCACCAGCGCTTGTACCTGCGGCGCTACTGGCGCTACGAGCGCCGCATCGACCAGGCCTTGCGCGAACGCCTGCGCGCCGAGGAGCAGTTGCCACCCCGGTTGGCCGTCGACCTGGCGCGCCTGTTCGCCGACGGCGCGCCAGCGGGGCAGATCGACTGGCAGAAGCTGGCCTGCGCCCTGGCCACCCGGGCTGCGTTCAGCATCATCACCGGCGGCCCGGGCACGGGCAAGACCACCACGGTGGTGCGGTTGCTGGCCCTGCTGCAAACCCCGGCGGTCGAGCAAGGCCGGCCCTTGCGCATCCGCCTGGCAGCACCGACAGGCAAGGCGGCGGCGCGTCTGACCGAGTCCATTGGTCAGCAGGTCGAGCGCCTGGACGTCGACGCAGCGGTGCGCGAGCACATCCCCACCGACGTCAGCACCGTGCACCGGTTGCTGGGCAGCCGGCCAGGGTCGCGGCATTTCCGGCACCATGCCGGCAACCGTCTGCCCCTGGACGTGCTGGTGGTCGACGAAGCCTCGATGATCGACCTGGAAATGATGGCCAACCTGCTCGAAGCCCTGCCGCCCCAGGCTCGCCTGGTGCTGCTCGGCGACAAGGACCAGCTCGCCTCCGTGGAAGCCGGCGCGGTGCTGGGCGATCTGTGCCGGGAAGCCGAAGCGGGGTTCTATTCGCCCGCCACCCTCGACTGGTTGCAACAGGTCAGTGGCGAGCCCCTGAGCCAGGCGGGCCTGCAGGTCGGCAGCGCCGAGCGGCACCCGCTGGCGCAGCAACTGGTGATGCTGCGCCATTCCCGGCGCTTTGGCGAAGGCAGCGGCATCGGCCAGCTGGCCCGTTGCGTCAACCGCCAACAGGCCGAGCCGGCACGCGCGCTGCTCACCCAGGGCGCGCATGACCTGTTTTGCCTGACCGTGCGCGGCGAACAGGACCGCGCCTTCGACCGCCTGCTGCTCGACGGCCTCGAGCAGGGCCCGGACGGGCCACAGGGCTACCGCCTGTACCTGAACCAGTTGAGCCGCAAGCGTCCCCCATTGAACACACCCTGGGACGATCCGCGTTGGACGGCCTGGGCTGGCGAGGTGCTGCACCAGTTCGAGAGCTTCCAGTTGCTGTGCGCGGTCAGGCGCGGCCCCTGGGGTGTCGAAGGCCTCAACCAGCGGGTCGCGGCCGTGCTGCACCGCGCCGGGCTGATCGATCATCAGCAGCAATGGTACGAAGGTCGGCCCGTGCTGGTGACCCGCAACGACTACGGCCTGGGCTTGATGAACGGCGACATCGGCATCGCCCTGCGCCTGCCCGACGAGCAGGGCGAGCCCACCTTGCGCGTGGCGTTCGCCCGCAACGACGGGCAGGGCGGCATTCGTTTCGTGCTGCCCAGCCGCCTCAACGACGTCGAGACCGTGTTCGCCATGACCGTGCACAAGTCCCAAGGCTCGGAGTTCGCGCACACCGCCCTGGTGCTGCCCGACGTGCTCAACCCGGTGCTGACCAAGGAACTGGTCTATACCGGAATCACCCGCGCCAAGCAGTGCTTCAGCCTGATCGAGCCGCGCCAGGGCATCTTCGAAGAGGCCGTGACCCGCAAGGTCAGGCGCATTTCCGGGTTGATGCTGGAGCAGTGCTGACGCCGGACGCGTGCGGGGCATGCCGCCAGGTCGACCCGTCCTGGCGCCACGACAGAGGAGCAACAGACGACGATGAGCGAACGCCTTTACCCGTACGACCCCGCCGAGGCGCTGGAAACACCCGAGGCAATGGCTGTGTTTCTGTCCGATGCGTTGGAGGCCCAGGATGACGCTCACCTGATCCGTGCCCTGGACGTCGTGGCGCAGGCCAAGGCCCGGCAAGGCGATACGCCGGCAGCCGAGGCCGTACAGGCCGTCCTGGCGCAGGTGTCCGCCGAGGCCGGGCTATCGCTGGAGACGCTCCAGGCCGTGCTGCGCCCTCTGGGCATGCGACTGGCGGTCTCGGCGCACGAGGAGCAGCAAGGCCTGGGCTAGCGAGCCTCGATCACCCCGGACGATCCCGGCGCAGGCCCGGCCATCCTCATCCCTCGACGAAGCGCATCTCACGCGCCTGCCCGAGCAGCAGCGGCGCATTCAGCTCCGTCACCTGCCGGATGTAGTCCCACAACAGCGTGATCCGCTTGAGCTTCCTCAAGTCCTCCCGGCAGTACATCCAGAACTGCCGGTCGACCACCACCTCGTCCGGCAACAGCGCCACCAGCCGTGGGTCCTGCGCCGCCAGGAAACACGGCAGGATCGCCAGGCCGTGCCCCTGCAGCGTCGCGGTGTACTGGGCCACCACGCTGGTGCTGCGCAAGTGCACGTTGGCATCGGGAATCAGGTGGTTCAGGTACAGCAGCTCGGCACTGAAGGCCAGGTCATCGACGTAGCTGATGAAGCGGTGCCGGGCCAGGTCGGCGACGGAAGTGATCGGTGCATGGGCGTCCAGGTAGGCCTGGGTCGCGTACAGACGCAGCCGGTAGTCGCACAGCCGGCAGCAGACGTAGGGACCGTGTTCCGGGCGTTCGAGGGCGATGACCAGGTCGGCCTCGCGCTTGGACAGGCTGATGAAGTGCGGCAGCGGCAGGATGTCCACCGAGATGGCCGGGTACCGTTCGACGAAGTGGCTCAGCTGCGGGGTGACGAAGAAGCTGCCGAAGCCTTCGGTGCAGCCCATGCGGACATGCCCCGACAGCGCCATGCCGGAGCCGGATACCTGCTCGCAGGCCGCGTGCAGCGTGCTCTCCAAGGTCTCGGCGAAGCCCAGCAGGCGCTGCCCTTCGGCGGTGAGGGTGAAGCCGTTGGCGCGCGACTTCTCGTACAGCAGGGTTCCCAGGCTGCGCTCCAGCGACGCGATGCGCCGGGAGACGGTGGTGTAGTCGACCCCCAGGCGCTGCGCCGCGCGGCTGGCCTTGCGGGTGCGCGCCACCTCGAGGAAGAACTTCAGGTCATCCCAGTTCAGGGTGCTGAGGGCAGTAGGGTCTTTTTGCATGATCGACCGGCTTTTTTGTCAGGGCATGTCGGATATTTGCCTATCTATACTCCAAACCACCCCAGGCCCCAAGCGTTCGTGCACTGCCCGACGCCGGCCGTCACGCGCCCAGAACAACTCCAAGGAGAGCGCCCATGAATGCATCCCTGCCCGCCGAGCGGACCCAGGTCCAACAGGCCCGTCTGCTGATCGAGGGCCGCTGGGTCGAATCCCGGTCGACCGAGTGGCAAGACGTCATCAATCCCGCCACCCAGCAGGTTCTGGCCCGTGTGCCGTTCGCCACGCCCGACGAAGTCGACGCCGCCATCGACGCCGCCCAGCGCGCCTATGCCAGCTGGCGCGACACGCCGATCGGGGCGCGCATGCGCATCATGCTCAAGCTGCAGGCATTGATCCGCGAGCACAGCACCCGCATCGCCGCGACCCTGAGCGCCGAGCAGGGCAAGACCCTGGCCGACGCCGAGGGTGACATCTTCCGCGGCCTGGAAGTCGTGGAGCATGCCGCGTCGATCGGTTCGCTGCAGATGGGCGAATTCGCCGAGAACGTCGCCGGGGGCGTGGACACCTACACGCTGCGCCAGCCCATCGGCGTCTGCGCCGGCATCACGCCGTTCAACTTCCCGGCGATGATCCCGTTGTGGATGTTCCCGATGGCGATCGTCTGCGGCAACACCTTCGTGCTCAAGCCCTCCGAGCAGGACCCGTTGTCCACGCTGCTGCTGGTCGAGCTGGCCTTGGAAGCCGGCGTGCCGCCGGGGGTGCTCAACGTGGTGCATGGGGGCAAGCAGGTGGTGGACCGGCTGTGCACGCACCCCGACGTCAAGGCGGTATCGTTCGTCGGCTCCACCGCCGTCGGTACCCACGTGTACGACCTGGCCAGCCGCCATGGCAAGCGCGTGCAGTCGATGATGGGCGCGAAGAACCACGCCGTGGTGCTGCCTGATGCCAACCGCCAGCAGACCGTCAACGCATTGGTCGGCGCGGCCTTCGGCGCTGCCGGGCAACGCTGCATGGCCACCTCGGTGGCAGTGCTGGTCGGGTCGGCCCGGGACTGGCTGCCGGACCTGGTCCAGGCAGCCCGTCAGCTCACGGTCAATGCCGGCAGCGAACCAGGCACCGATGTCGGTCCCTTGATCTCGCGCAAGGCCAAGGTCCGCGTCCTGAGCCTGATCGAGAGCGGCCTGGACGAAGGCGCGGTGCTCGAACTCGACGGACGCCACGTCGAGGTGCCGGGGTACGAGCACGGCAACTTCGTCGGCCCGACGCTGTTCTCCGGCGTGACCACCGACATGCGCATCTACACCGAAGAAATCTTCGGCCCGGTGCTGGTCGTGCTGGAAGTCGACACGCTCGAGGAGGCCATCGCGCTGGTCAACCGCAACCCGTTCGGCAACGGCACCGGGTTGTTCACCCAGAGCGGCGCCGCGGCCCGGACCTTCCAGAACCGTATCGACGTCGGCCAGGTCGGCATCAACATCCCGATCCCCGTCCCGGTGCCGTTCTTCAGCTTCACCGGCTCGCGCGGCTCGAAGCTGGGTGACCTGGGGCCGTATGGCAAGCAGGTCGTGCAGTTCTACACCCAGACCAAGACGGTCACCGCACGCTGGTTCGACGACGACAGCGTCGGCGGCGTCAACACCACCATCAGCCTGCGTTGAGGAGCTCGTCATGCGTATCGCATTCATCGGCTTGGGCAACATGGGCGCACCCATGGCACGCAACCTGCTGAAGGCAGGCCATGAGCTGGCGCTGTTCGACCTCAACCAGCAGGTGCTGGGCGAGCTGGCCGAGCTCGGCGGCCAGGTGAGCGCCTCGCCCAGGGCGGCGGCCTCGGACGTCGAACTGGTCATCACCATGCTGCCGGCGGCAGCGCACGTGCGCAGTGTCTATCTGGGCGACGATGGCGTGCTGGCCGGTGTCCGCCGGGGCACGCCAGCGCTCGACTGCAGCACCATCGACCCGCAGACGGCGCGCGAGGTGTCCCAGGCCGCTGCCGCCCAGGGCGTCGACCTGGGCGATGCGCCGGTGTCCGGGGGCACCGGTGGGGCCGCCGCGGGCACCTTGACCTTCATGGTCGGCGCCAGCCCGGCCTTGTTCGCCACGCTCAAGCCGGTGCTGGAGGTGATGGGGCGCAACGTCGTGCACTGCGGCGAGGTCGGCACCGGGCAGATCGCCAAGATCTGCAACAACCTGCTGCTGGGCATTTCCATGATCGGCGTGTCGGAGGCCATGGCGCTGGGCAGCGCGCTGGGGATCGACCTGCAGGTGCTGGCCGGGATCATCAACAGCTCCACCGGGCGCTGCTGGAGTTCCGAGGCCTATAACCCGTGGCCGGGGATCGTCGAGACCGCGCCCGCGTCGCGTGGCTATACCGGCGGGTTCGGTGCCGACCTGATGCTCAAGGATCTGGGCCTGGCGACCGAGGCAGCCCGGCAGGCCAGGCAGCCGGTGATGATGGGTGCGCTGGCGCAGCAGCTGTACCAGGCCATGAGCCAGCGCGGGGAAGGGGGCAAGGACTTTTCCGCGATCATCGAAAGCTACCGCGCGCCGTCCTAGGGCCGAGCGGGTCGCCCCCGTGGGCGGCCCGTAAAGTCGATCAGGCGAAGACGAAGTACTTGCGCACGGTCTCGACCACTTCCCAGGTGCCTTTCATGCCGGGCTCGATGACGAACACGTCACCGGCCTTGAGGTGCTTGGGCGCCTCACCTTCGGGCGTGATGATGCAGTAGCCGTCGAGGAAGTGGCAGAACTCCCACTTGTCGTAGTTGACCTCGAAGGTGCCGGGCGTGCAGATCCAGGTGCCCATGATCTTGCTGCCGTCCTGCGACTGGTAGGCATTGAGGTTGACGGTGTGCGGGTCGCCGCCAATGCGCTTCCACTTGGTGGCATCGACCACCGGCGTCGGGCAGGTTTCACGCAGAACGGTGATGAAGTCGGACATGCAAGGCTCCAGCAAAGGGTTCGAAGAGCCGCCACCATAGGCCGAAGCGCTCGACCCCGGTTGTCCAGGCTCGACCCTGAGCTGTCTGTACGCGCTACAAGCGCTCGCGCAGGTGCCTGTCGCCTCGAAGGCCAGGAGCTGCCACCATGGACGCCTCTCATCGTTCGAGGCAACGGATGGCCATGTCGACGTTCACGCTGCTGTATCACGACCTGGGGGTTGCCCTGTCCGTGCTGGTGGTCGGCACGTTCGTGCTGGCCGGGATGGTCAAGGGCGTCATCGGGCTCGGCTTGCCGACCGTCGCCATGGGGCTGCTGGGCCTGGCCATGCCCCCGGCGCAGGCCGCGGCCTTGCTGATCGTGCCAGCCACCGTGACCAACCTGTGGCAGCTTGCCCTGGGCGGCCACCTGCGTGCATTGCTGGGCCGGCTCTGGCCGCTGTTGGCGATGATCTTCGTCGGGACGCTGCTCGGCAGCGTCTGGCTTGGCATCGACAGCGGTCCCTGGGTCGCCCATGCCCTGGGCGGTGCGCTGCTGGTGTACGCGCTGTACGGCCTGCTGGGCCCGGCCCTGCACATCGCACCACGGCATCAAAGGTGGGCCGGCCCCCTGGTCGGCGGGGTCACCGGGGTGATCACGGCGGCGACTGGTGTGTTCGTGATGCCTGCCGTGCCCTATCTGCAGGCGCTGAACCTGCAACGGGACGAACTGGTGCAGGCACTGGGGCTGTCGTTCACCGTCTCGACCGTGGCGCTGGCCATCGGGCTGGCAGGGCAGTCGGCGCTCGACACCCAGGCAGTGGGCGCGTCCACACTGCTGCTGGCGCCTGCCGTGCTCGGCCTGTTCGTCGGGCAATGGCTGCGCCAGCGCATTCGGCCGGTCATGTTTCGGCGTTGCTTCTTCATCGGCCTGGGCGTGTTGGGCGCCCATCTGCTGATCAACGGCTGAACGACGCCGTCGCCAGCAGGTGGCGCAGCGCCAGACGCAGAACGTTCGAAGAATCCTTTGTCATAAGGCTGGGAAGTTTCCTACGCTGTAGAACGGTACTGGCCGATGCCTGTGCCGACACATGGTCCAACAAGAACGAGAACAAGGAAATCCAGATGCGAATCGTCATGTTCCAGTCCTTGGCCTTCGGTGCCGCGATCCTGGCCAGCCCGAGCCTGTTCGCTGCGACGCTGGAAGGCGGCGCGGTCGCCGCGCCCGATGAATACGCGGCCAAGGTCGCCGCCGACATCCTCAAGAAGGGCGGCAACGCGGTGGATGCCGCGGTCGCCACGGCCTTCACCCTCGCGGTCACCTACCCGGAAGCCGGCAACATCGGCGGCGGTGGCTTCATGACCCTCTACGTCGATGGCAAGCCCTACTTCCTCGACTACCGCGAGGTGGCACCCAAGGCCGCCACGCGGGACATGTACCTGGACGACAAGGGCGAGGTGGTCGAGAACCTGAGCCTGGTCGGCCCGCGCGCCGCCGGGGTACCGGGTACGGTCATGGGGCTGTGGGAGGCGCATCAGAAGTTCGGCAAGCTGCCCTGGAGCGAACTGCTCACTCCGGCCATCGGCTATGCCAAGGACGGTTTCACGATCGCCGCCAAGCAGTACCAGTACCGTGACGACGTGCAGTCGTTGTTCAAGGGCGCGACCAACTTCAACGACTACTTCGGCAGCATGAAGGTCGGCCAGACCTTCCAGCAGCCGGAGCTGGCGCAGACCCTGGAACGCATCGCCGACAAAGGCGTGAGCGAGTTCTACCAGGGCAAGACCGCCGACCTGCTGGTGGCGCAGATGCAGGCCGACAAAGGCTTGATCACCAAGCAGGACCTGGCCGACTACACGGCCGTCTGGCGCAACCCGATCGCCATCGCCTGGCGCGGCAACACCGTCTACACCGCGCCGCCACCCAGCTCGGGTGGGGTTGCCCTGGCCCAGCTGCTCGGCATCAAGGAGGACCGCGCTGCCGACTTCAAGGGCGTGGCGCACAACTCCGCGCGCTACATCCACCTGCTGGCCGAGATCGAGAAACGCGTGTTCGCCGACCGCGCCGACTACCTGGGCGACCCAGGCTTCACCAAGGTGCCGGTGGACAAGCTGATCGACAAGGCCTACCTGGCCAGCCGCGCCGCGCAGGTCAACCCCACTGCCATCTCGGCGACCGAGGGCGTTCGTCCGGGCCTGGAGTCGCACCAGACCACGCACTTCTCGATCGTCGACAAGGACGGCAACGCGGTGAGCAACACCTATACCCTGAACCTCGACTACGGCAACGGCGTGGTGGTGAAAGGGGCCGGGTTCCTGCTCAACAACGAAATGGACGACTTCAGCGCCAAGCCAGGCATGGCCAACGCCTTCGGCGTGGTGGGGGGCAATGCCAATGCCATCGCACCGGGCAAGCGCATGCTGTCCTCGATGAGCCCGACCCTGGTGACCCGCGACGGCAAGGTGACCCTGGTCCTCGGCACGCCAGGCGGCTCACGGATCTTCACCTCGATCTTCCAGGTGATGAACAACCTGTACGACTATGACATGCCTCTGGAGAAGGCCGTGGGTGCGCAACGCGTGCACCATCAGCTGCTGCCCAAGGACACGATCTACTTCGACAGCTACGCGCCGCTCACCGGTGAAGTGGCGGACGAGTTGAAGGCGATGGGGTATGTGCTGGAGGATCAGGGCTGGGAGATGGGCGACGTCCAGGCCATCCGCGTGACGGGCGAGAAGCTGGAGACGGCGTCCGATCCTCGTGGTCGTGGGGTGGGAATGGTGGTCAAGTGATCCACGGTCGGGTGTGACGCTCACCGAACGGTGAAGGCGGGGTTGCCGGTGCGAGCGTCATCGCCGGCAAGCCGGCTCCCACACCCGTAGCCACGCCACAGTCGTACAGGCCGTCGCGGGTCCATGTGGGAGATTCTATGGTAATTGCCAAGGACTCAAGCGGCTTTTGGACGATATTCCTCTCCGCTTCTGATCAGGGCAAAGACCACCCGAGCCAGCTTGCGGGCCAGCATGACCAGGACTTGGGTCTT
>NZ_JAAMQI010000038.1 GCF_013523165.1 Pseudomonas entomophila | reverse complement strand
GTCCAGCACCATTTCAGCAGCTTGAACTTTGTGTTCTTTCGAATAAGAATTGCGCACTGATTTTGCCTCCAATTGGACGCCATTATAGCGTCCGAAGAAGGTGTCCAAAATCATTAAGCCAGTTCACTATCACGGATTCTGCGCCAGGTGCCCGGCCGGGATGATGCGCTTGGCCTGCAAATAGGCCTTGTGCCAGTAGCTGTTCGACAGATGGTCCAGGCGCACGGTCCCGCCCGTGGACGGCGCATGGACGAACCGCCCTTCGCCGACGTAGATCCCCGCATGGCTGACCTGCGAACCGCCACCGGTGGCGAAGAACACCACATCGCCCGACTGCAACGCATTGATGTCGACGTTGGGCGCGCGCATGACGATCATCTCGCGGGTGGAGCGCGGCAGGCGGATGCCGGCCGCATCCTGGTACACGTACTTGATCAACCCACTGCAATCGAATCCGGAGTCCGGCGTGTTGCCACCCCAGCGGTACGGGGTGCCGACCAGGCCGATGGCGCGAAACAGCACGTCTTCGGCAACGGGCGAGAAGGACGGTTGTGAATAGTTGATCACCAGCGGTCGCTGCTTGGGCACGACCGGCGCCGGGGCAGGCGCCTGACTGGAGCAGGCAGTCAACAGGGCTGCCAGAGAGAAGAATGCGAAGCGCGCCAACATCGCCATGAGCCAGAGCTTCCTGTCTGAGTCGTTCGGGCAATTGCCGAAAAGAGTTGAGAAATTAGATTAGACGCTTTCTGTAAATACGCACGGCGGCTCGCTTTTCAGCTGAGCCGCCGTGTTGGACCACGCCGTGTCGCGTCAGTTGCGCGCGATCGTGGTCGGGGCCATGGCCAAGGCGCGCTTGGCTTCCATGAAGGTCTTGCTCCAGTAGCGATCGCCCAGGCTGTCGATGCGCACGCCACCGCTGCGGCGGCTGCTGGAGTGGATGAACTGGTTGTCACCGAGGTAGATGCCGGCATGGCTGACACGGCCGCGACCGTTGGTGCTGAAGAACAGCAGGTCGCCTGGCTTGAGCTTGCTGCGCGACACGGTCGGTGCGTCGACGTTGATCATTTCGCGTGTCGAGCGTGGCAGGTTCATGCCGGCTTCTTCACGGAACAGGTAGCCGATGAAACCGCTGCAATCGAACCCGGACTTTTCCGTGGTCCCGCCGAACCGGTAGCGTGTCCCGATCAGCTCTTTGCCGCGCTCGAGGATGCTGTCGGCCAGCACGGGCAGGCGGTAAGGCTGGCTGCCGTGTGCGAAGGGTTGGGTGTCTTCGTCTTCCGCCGGCTCTGCGTCAAAGACCGAGGCGACCGGTGCGTGCGCCTGGTGTTGAACCTGAACGGTAACGGGGGCGTGATCCTGGGGCTGGGAAACAGGGCCTTGAGCGGCGCAGCCAAAAAGCAGGGTCACCAGTGCAAGTGGCACGAGGGGTGCGAAGCGAAGCAGCATGGGCACGACCGTGACTGATTGTTGGGAAGGTTGGCACTATGCCTTCCGTCAAATCTATTTGCAAATTTTATCGAGAAAAATGTGACTTTTGCGTTTCGAGGCGTTCGAAGGGTTTCGCATAGATCAATCGATGCTTACCAACCCAGGGTTTCCTTGAGAAACGGAATGGTCAACTTGCGCTGCGCCTGCAGCGAGGCCTGGTCAAGTCGCTCGAGCAGGTCGAACAGCGCCGCCATGCTGCGCGTCCCCCGCGTCAGGATGAAGTGCCCTACTTCGTCGGTCATCTGCAGGCCACGGCGCGAGGCACGCAGTTGCAGCGCACGCAACTTGTCTTCATCGCTCAACCCGCGCATCTGGAAAATCAGCGCCAAGGTCAACCGGGACTTGAGGTCGGGCAGGCGAATGGGCAGTTCGCGCGGGGAGCTGGCAGCGGCCAGCAGCAGGCGCCGACCACTGTCGCGCAGGCGATTGAACAGATGGAACATGGCCTCTTCCCAATCGGCCTTGCCGGCGATCGCGTGCAGGTCGTCGATGCAGACCAGCTCGTACTGCTCCAGGTGATCAAGCAGTTCCACGCCACGGTCGAGCAATTGTGCCAGGGGGAGGTAGACCGCAGGTTCGCCCAGCTGCTGGAAACGGTGAGTGGCGGCCTGCAACAGGTGGGTGCGCCCGACGCCTTGCTTGCCCCACAGGTAGATGAGGCTCTCGGTCCAGCCGGCATCGGCTTCGCATAACCGTTCGACATAGCCCAGCGCCGCGGCATTGGCGCCCGGGTAGTAGTTGATGAAGGTGGCGTCGTCGCGCAAGCGCACACCCAGGGGCAACTGGATCGGTTTCATGCTGGCTGACGGTCGCGAGGACCACGGGGGGCCTTTGGAGAACGGTGCGCGAAGTCTATACCCGCAATGCCGAGCGCACAATCGGCGACGTACCGAGGACGAAGGAAATCAACGGCTTGCGTGGCGTGACACGGGCAGTGCCGAACGGGGGACGCTGCCCGACCTTCTATAGGGAAGGCGGCAGCCTCCCCTATCGCCGCCTTCAAGACCGCGCGCCTCTCGCTCACCAACCGAAGCGCAGACCGTCGAACGGCTGCGCCGTCGGGGCCGCAGGTTCACCTGGAATGGCACCCGGCTGGGGTGCCGGCGCAGGCGGATCGGCCGGCAGCTCGCGCAGCTTGGCCAACCCCAGTTGCGCACGCACCTGATCGGGGCTGCCGGACACGGCATAGGTCAGCGTCTGCCCCTCGACCTGACGCAACTGCGCGCCGTAGGGCTCGAGCACGCGACCCAGCTCGGCGTACCGGGGCAGGTTCATGCCCTCGACCTGCACCTGCAGATCGCCGCGGCTGCTAGGGCGAGTGACGAAGCGAGGTGCCAGGCGCAGGCTGACGGCCCGCATCACGGCGTCGGCCAGGCTGGCCGGGTCGGCGCCCTCGGCGCGTCCCTGCTCGTGGGTATCGCCCAGCCACAGCTGCCAGCCCGCCTGCCAGCCGCTCTCGCCCTGGCGCGCATGCACGGCCAGCACGGCATCGGTGGCATAACGCTGCGAGGCATCGCGCAGCGCGTCAGGGGCGGGGCTGTCGAGCTGCGCACCGTCGGCGATCAGTTGTTCCTGCAGGTCCGCCAAGGGCAGGCGCAGCGGCAGGCCCCGGTGCTGCGCGGCGCGGCGCAGCACGTTGGCCTCGGCCTGGCCATCGCCCACCAAGTGGCTGCCTTCGACCGTTTCGTCGAGCCACCAGCCGACGATCGACGGCCGGTTGCTGCCCCACAGCGCCAGTCCGGCCTGGCGCAAGGCGCGTTCGGTGCTGCCTGGGTCGAATTCGACGACCAGGGTTTCGGGCGGCCCGGCCTCGTAGCCGAACTGGCTGATGATCCGCTGAGGGTCCTTGCGCAAGGCGGCCAGGGCCGCCCCCTGCGCAGCCTTGGGGTCGCCGGTCAGGCGCAGCACGAGGGTCTGCAAAGCCTTGCCGGTGGCGGCCGTGCGCGCCTCGGCCCCTTGGCCTTCGACGGCTTCGCGCACCTGGTAGAGCCCGGGAACGGGAGCGGCCTGCGCGACGGCGCCAACGGTGACGAGGCAGCCGGCGAGCAGGTAGTTGAACAATCGCATGAATGAATCCTGTCCTGATGACATGAGGCACCGCCCTGTGGGCCCGACCAGGTCGGCCTGGGCAGGGCGAGGCTGGCGCCTACCTTATTACAGGCATCGGCGCGACAACCAGAGGGGGGGGCCGCGCAGGCACTTTTTATCGTTCGGCCTTGCCGGCCGACGGCTTGAGGATGGTCGCTGCCGGGCAACCCTGATAAAATCGCGCGCCTTCGCAGACCATTGGCGTTCATGCCCCGCCGTCCTCAGGACCGGCCGTGGCCGTCGCGGTCGTTTCCCCTGAATCCCTCCCTCTAAAGGCCTGGATCAATGAGCAAGCAACCCTCCCTGAGCTACAAGGACGCCGGTGTAGACATCGACGCCGGCGAAGCACTGGTCGAACGCATCAAGGGCGTGGCCAAGCGCACCGCGCGCCCTGAAGTCATGGGTGGCCTGGGCGGCTTCGGCGCCCTTTGCGAGATCCCGGCCGGCTACAAGCAGCCGGTGCTGGTCTCGGGAACCGACGGCGTGGGCACCAAGCTGCGTCTGGCGCTGAATTTGAACAAGCATGACAGCATCGGTCAGGACCTGGTCGCCATGTGCGTCAACGACCTGGTGGTCTGCGGTGCCGAGCCGCTGTTCTTCCTCGACTACTACGCCACCGGCAAGCTGAACGTCGACGTGGCTGCCACCGTGGTCACCGGCATCGGCGCAGGCTGCGAACTGGCCGGCTGCTCGCTGGTGGGCGGCGAAACCGCCGAGATGCCGGGCATGTACGAAGGCGAGGACTACGACCTGGCCGGTTTCTGCGTCGGCGTGGTGGAAAAGGCCGAGATCATCGACGGCTCCAAGGTCGCCACGGGTGACGCGCTGATCGCCCTGCCCTCCTCCGGCCCGCACTCCAACGGCTACTCGCTGATCCGCAAGATCCTCGAAGTGTCCGGCACCGACATCGACAGCACCCAGCTCGACGGCACGCCGCTGGCCGACCTGCTGATGGCGCCGACGCGCATCTACGTCAAGCCGCTGCTCGAGCTGATCAAACGCACCGGCGCGGTCAAGGCCATGGCCCACATCACCGGTGGTGGCCTGCTGGACAACATCCCGCGCGTGCTGCCCGAAGGCGCCCAGGCGGTGGTCGACGTGGCCAGCTGGCAGCGTCCGGCGGTGTTCGACTTCCTCCAGGCCAAGGGCAACGTCGACGAGCACGAGATGCACCGTGTGCTCAACTGCGGCGTCGGCATGGTCATCTGCGTGGCCCAGGACCAGGTGGACAACGCCCTGAACGTGCTCACCGAAGCCGGCGAGCAGCCTTGGGTGATCGGTCACATCGCCCAGGCACCGGCCGGTGCCGCCCAGGTCGAGCTGCAGAACCTCAAGGCACACTGATGCCGAGCGAGTCCTGCAATGTCGTGGTGCTGCTGTCCGGTAGCGGCAGCAACCTGCAAGCCCTGATCGACAGCACGCGTGCAGTGCCGGGCCCCGCCCGGATCTGCGCGGTGATCGCCAACCGCGCCGACGCCTATGGCCTGCAACGGGCCCAGGCGGCCGGGATCCCGACCGCCGTGCTCGAGCACCCTGGCTTCGAAGGTCGCGAAGCCTTCGATGCCGCCCTGGCCGAGCTGATCAATGGGTTCTCGCCCGATCTGGTGGTGCTGGCAGGCTTCATGCGCATCCTCAGTGCCGGTTTCGTCCGGCACTACCAGGGCCGCCTGCTGAACATCCACCCCTCCCTGCTTCCGAAGTACAAGGGCCTGCACACGCATCGCCGCGCGCTCGAAGCCGGGGATGCCGAGCATGGCTGCAGCGTGCACTTCGTGACCGAGGAACTCGATGGCGGGCCCTTGGTCGTACAGGCTGTGCTGCCGGTCGAGCCCGACGATACCGTCGAGTCCCTGGCCCAGCGTGTGCACCACCACGAACACCAGATCTACCCGCTGGCGGTACGCTGGTTTGCCGAAGGGCGCTTGCGTCTGGGCGCAGAGGGTGCCTTACTGGATGCCCAACCGCTGCCTGCCTGCGGTCACCTGATCCGATCCTAGGAGAACATATGCGTCGTGCCCTTTTCCTGGCTCTTGCCGTGCTTGCCTTGCCCGTGCACGCGGCTGAACTGAAGCCGTTCTCGGCCAGCTACACGGCCGACTGGAAGCAACTGCCCATGAGCGGCACCGCCGAACGCAGCCTGACCAAAGGCGCCGACGGCAACTGGGCGCTCGACTTCAAGGCGTCGATGATGATCGCCAGCCTGACCGAGCAAAGCACCGTGCGGATGGACAAGGACCTCCTGCTGCCGCAGAAGTACCACTTCGAACGGGGCGGCCTGGGCAAGGCCAAGAAGGTCGACCTGACGTTCGACTGGTCGGCCAAGAAGATCACCGGCAGCGACCGGGGCGACGCAGTCAGCCTGCCGCTGAACCGCGGCGTGCTGGACAAGTCGTCCTACCAGCTGGCGTTGCAGCATGACGTGGCAGCGGGCAAGAAGAGCATGACCTACCAGGTGGTCGATGGCGACGAGATCGACACCTACGACTTCCGCGTGCTGGGCACCGAGAAGGTCACCACCAAGACCGGCCAGGTCGAGGCGGTCAAGGTGGAGCGCGTGCGCGACCCGAGCCAGAGCAAGCGGGTGACCGAATTGTGGTTCGCCAAGGACTGGGACTACCTGCTGGTGCAGCTGCGTCAGGTGGAGACCGACGGCAAGGAATACGTGATCGTGCTGCAGGACGGCACGGTGGACGGCAAGACGGTCAAGGGCAGTTGAGGTGATCGGGGCGTGAAAAAGCCCTGTTGAGCGACTGATCGAGAATCCCGGTTCGTGCTGAGGCATGGGCCGGGATTTTTTGTTTCTGCGTGACGGGTAGCCTGCCGGGCCGAGTAAGGCTGGGCAGGCGCTATCGCTGGCAAGCCCACTGGCCCTCATTCCAGGCCACCACCTGGCATCAACACCGCTGACTGGCACCCTGTGAGAGCTCGCCTGCCGCCGCGCTGTCGCGCAGAAAACATGGCGATAGGTGGTAGTGCTCGGATGCTGTGTCGCTGATCGATTTCTGGGACCGCTTTGCGGTCCATCGCGGCACTGGGGCCGCTCCCACATGGGACCGCGATTGCCTGTGCCACTGCGGCAGGTGGAGCGGCCCCCGTGCCGCGATTGGGCCCGCAGGGCCCATAAAATCCTGTGATTACTTCCTTTGAAATCAACAAGGTATTTTATTTTCTATGAGAACGGGCTTGCCCGCGATGCAGGCGCCGGCTGATCGAATGTTGTCGCTGGTAGACGTTTCACCAGGCAGGCACGCATGGCGACACCGTGGATCTTCCATCCTCTCGCAACGCCGCATGAAACATGTTTCACCGTCGTTTTATTTACTTAGGCGGCTATCGAACCCTATAACAGAGGCATGCGACATGGTGTCGCAGCCCTACTGAAAGTGGAGTTTGACGATGACTGTTCAAGTGACCGAACGCGATGAATCGAAACTGTCCCACGAAGGTCTGGCCGCCGGTGTGCGGATCTGGGACGTGCACCAGCAAGGCTTGCTGGTCGGTATGTTCCACACCGAGCAGGACGCCCATGCCTACCAGCAGGAACTCGAAGGGTTGGAACATGAGGGGCGGTTGCAGCACGGGTGACGGTGCCTGAGGGCCGTGTGCACGGCCCTCGGCCTCGCCGGGTGCCTCAGCGACCGGTTACCACATCAGATCGTCCGGGATCTTGTAGGCCGCGTACGGATCGTCCTCGTCCGCCTCTTCCACGTGGGTGTTGAGCAGCAGGATACGGTGAGCGTCGCGCTCCTGGATCTTCACTGCTGCCTCGCGCGGAATCACTTCGTACCCTCCGCCATGGGAGACGATCGCCAGGGCGCCGTTGCTCAGCTTGCTGCGCATCAGGGCATTGACGGCGATGCGCTTGACCTTCTTGTCGTCGACGAAGTTGAAGTAGTCCTCGGTCGTCAGCTTGGGCAGGCGCGTCGCTTCGATCAGTTGCTTGACCTGCGCGGCGCGGGCCTTCTGCTCGGCCTTTTCCTGTTGCTGGCGGTTCAGCTCGTTGTCACGCTTGACCTTTTCGGCCATGGCCTCCTTGGCCAGGCGCTGCTGGGTGTCATCGACCTCGACCTGGCCTTTCTGCTCCAGGCGCTTCTGTTTCTTCTCGGTTTTGTTGACCTGCTTGACCTGCTTCTGGTTGACCAGACCGGCCTTGAGCAACTGGTCGCGAAGGGAAAGACTCATGGTGTTCACTCACTTATGCATCGGCTCAGCCGCAGCTGGGCAGGTTCTTTTCCTGACGCTTGGCGTCGCCCCAGAGGGCGTCGAGTTCGTCGAGGGTGCAATCTTCGAACGGACGGGCGCTGTCGCGCAATGCCTGTTCGATGAATCGGAAGCGCCGCTCGAACTTGCGGTTGGCGCGGCGCAGGGCGTTTTCAGGGTCGTGCTTGAGGTGCCGGGCCAGGTTGGCCGTGGCGAACAGCAGGTCGCCCAGTTCGTCCTCGACCGCATCGGCGTCGCCCTCGGCCATGGCCTGCAGGACTTCATCGAGCTCCTCGCGCACCTTGTCGAGCACCGGCAACGCCTCGGGCCAGTCGAAACCGACCTGGGCGGCACGCTTCTGCAGCTTGGTCGCCCGCGACAGGGCCGGCAAGGCGGCCGGGACATCGTCGAGCAACGACAGCTGCTCGGGCTCGCGCTGTTCGGCGCGTTCTTCGGCCTTGATGGCCTCCCAGCGTGCCTTGACCTGGTCCTCGCTCAGGCGCGGGGTATCCAGGGGGGCCTGCAGGTCGCCCGTGGGGAAGACGTGGGGATGACGACGGACCAGCTTGCGGGTGATGCCATCGACCACCTCGGCAAAGGTGAAGCGCCCGTCCTCGCGGGCCAGCTGACTGTAGTAGACCACCTGGAACAGCAGGTCGCCCAGCTCGCCCTGCAGGTGCGCGAAGTCGCCCCGCTCGATGGTATCGGCCACCTCGTAGGCTTCCTCGAGGGTGTGCTTCACGAGACTGGCGTAATCCTGCTTCAGGTCCCAGGGGCATCCGTGTTGCGGATGGCGCAGGCGCGCCATCAGGGCGAGCAGATCGTCTAGCGTGTAGGTCATGGGGCTGTCCTTGCGTCCGGCGACCCTGCCTGGGCAGGTATCCGCCGGACGATACCAGGGTCAAGGCGTGCGGTTGCGCCGGGTCTCGATGATGTTGGGCAGCTGAGAAATCCTGCCCAGCAGCCGGCCCAGGGCGTCGATCCCTGGGATCTCGATGGTCAGCGACATCAACGCACTGTTGTCTTCCTTGTTGGAGCGGGTGTTGACCGCCAGCACGTTGATCCGCTCGTTGAGCAGCACCTGGGAGACGTCACGCAGCAGCCCGGGCCGGTCGTAGGCGCGGACGATGATGTCCACCGGATACGTCTGCACCGGCACCGGCCCCCAGTTGACCTGGATCATGCGCTCCGGCTCGCGACCGCCCAGTTGCAGCACCGAGGCGCAGTCCTGGCGATGGATGGTCACGCCGCGGCCCTGGGTGATGTAGCCGACGATGGGGTCGCCCGGCAGCGGTTGGCAGCAACCGGCGATCTGCGTCAGCAGGTTGCCGACGCCCTGGATCTGGATGTCGCCACGCTTGCCGTTGCGCGGGCTGGTGGGCTTGCGCGCGATCAGCTCGATCTGCTCGTTGCGGTCGGGCTCGAGCAGTTGCTGGGCGGCGTTGACCATCTGTGCCAGGCGCAGATCGCCCGCCCCGAGCGCCGCGAACATGTCCTCGGCGGTCTTGACGTTGGCCTTCTCGGCGAGCTTCTCGAAGTCCACCTGCGGCAGGCCCAGCCGACTCAGCTCGCGCTCGAACAGGCTCTTGCCGGCGGCGACGTTCTGGTCGCGGGCCTGGAGCTTGAACCAGTGCACGATCTTGGCCCGGGCGCGCGACGTGGTCACGTAGCCGAGGTTGGAGTTGAGCCAGTCGCGGCTGGGGTTGCCGTGCTTGCTGGTGATGATCTCGACCTGCTCGCCGGTCTGCAGGCTGTAGTTCAGCGGCACGATGCGCCCGTTGATCTTGGCGCCCCGGCAGTTGTGGCCGATCTCGGTGTGCACCCGGTAGGCGAAGTCCAGCGGCGTGGCGCCCTTGGGCAGGTCGATGGCATGGCCGTCGGGGGTGAAGACGTAGACCCGGTCCGGCTCGATGTCGACGCGCAGCTGATCGGCCAGGCCGCCGATGTCGCCCAGTTCTTCGTGCCACTCCAGCACCTGGCGCAGCCAGGAGATCTTCTCTTCGTAGTGGTTGGAGCTGGGCTTGACGTCCGTCCCTTTGTAGCGCCAGTGGGCGCAGACGCCCAGCTCGGCCTCCTCGTGCATGCCGTGGGTGCGGATCTGCACTTCCAGCACCTTGCCCTCGGGGCCGATCACCGCCGTGTGCAGCGAGCGGTAGCCGTTTTCCTTGGGGTTGGCGATGTAGTCGTCGAATTCCTTGGGGATGTGCCGCCACAGGGTGTGGACGATGCCCAGCGCGGTGTAGCAGTCGCGCACCTCGGGCACCAGCACGCGCACGGCGCGCACGTCGTAGATCTGGCTGAATTCCAGCCCTTTGCGCTTCATCTTGCGCCAGATCGAATAGATGTGTTTCGCACGGCCACTGATGTCGGCGTTGACGCCGGTGGCCAGCAGCTCGTTCTGCAGCTGGTTCATCACGTCGTTGATGAAGCGCTCACGGTCCAGCCGGCGCTCGTGCAGCAGCTTGGCGATCTGCTTGTACTGCTCGGGCTCGAGGTAGCGGAAGGACAGGTCTTCCAGCTCCCACTTGATGTGGCCGATGCCCAGCCGGTGCGCCAGGGGCGCATAGATGTCGAACACCTCGCGCGCCACGCGCAGGCGCTTGTCGTCGTCGGCGACCTTGACCGCGCGGATGGCGCAGGTCCGTTCGGCCAGCTTGATCAGCGCCACGCGTACGTCGTCGACCATGGCCACGAGCATCTTGCGCAGGTTCTCGACCTGCGCCTGGGAACCGAGCACCAGCGACTGGCGGGGGTTGAGGCTGGCGCTGATGGCAGCCATGCGCAGCACGCCGTCGATCAGCTTGGACACCACCGGGCCGAAGCGCTCGCCGACCTCGGCCAGGGTCGCCTTGCCTTCGCGCACGGCGCGGTAGACCACCGCCGCGACCAGCGAGTCCTGGTCGAGCTTGAGGTCGGCGAGGATCTCGGCGATCTCCAGGCCCGCCTGGAAGCTGGAGGTACCATCGGCCCAGGAATGCTTGGCCGGGTTGCCGTTCTTCTCGACGTCCTGGGCGAAATCGCAGGCCTCCTTGAGGGCCGCGCGATCGAGCGCCGAATCGACGCTCACCACATGGTCGAGCCATGCATCGAGATTGATACTGCCGTCAGTGTTGACCGGCTGGTGCACTCTCACCTGTACCATCTTTGTTCTACCTTTCCATACAGCGCGTCTCGCAGGACGCGCTGGCAATCACCGTGCGACCTCCCGTCCGTGGAAGTCGCACCAAGGGGCCAGCCTGGCTAGCCCACTTCGAATAACGCCATGGCTTCGACATGCGCCGTCTGAGGAAACATGTCGAGAATCCCGGCCCTCTTTAACCGGTACCCCTGGGCCACCAAGGTCTGCGTGTCTCTTGCCAGCGTAGCTGGATTACAGGAGACGTAGACCAGTCGACGGGCGCCCAGGCGCACAATATTTTTCACCACTTCCTGGGCACCGTCCCGAGGGGGGTCCAAGAGTACCGCAGAAAATCCTTTCGCGGCCCACCCAGCATCCCCCAGGGGCTGCGACAAGTCAGCCTGGTGGAAACGGGCGTTGACCAGGCCGTTGGCGTGCGCATTGGCCGCCGCGCGCTCGACCATCGCCTGCACGCCTTCGACCGCCACCACTTCACCCGCCGAGCGGGCCAGTGGCAGGGCGAAGTTGCCCAGGCCGCAGAACAGGTCCAAGACACGCTCGTCGGCCTGGGGCGCGAGCCAGGCCAGGGCCTGCTCGATCATCGCCAGGTTGACGGCGGCATTGACCTGGACGAAGTCACCGGGCCGCCAGGCCAGGGTCAGGTCCCACGGCGCCAGCTCGAAGCCCAGGGTCTGCCCTGGCTGGTCTGGCATCGGCTCGCCCTCCCCCTGCAACCACAACTGGGCGTCGCTCTGCTGGCAGAACGCGCGCAGGCGCTCCAGGTCCTGCTCGGCCAGGGGCGCGACATGGCGCACCAGCACAGCCTGGGCCGTGGCGCTGAACAGTTCGACATGGCCCAGTACCTGGGGTTTGTCGAAGCTGCGCAACACCGTCGGCAGGTGCCGCAGGATCGTTTGCAAGGGCTGTACCAGCACCGGGCAGTCTTCGATGGCGACGATGTCCTGGCTGGCTTCGGCACGGAATCCCACGTCGAGTTCACGACGCTTCGGGTCCCAGCGTACGGCGACCCGGGCGCGGCGGCGATAGCCGAACTCCGGGCCGCTCAACGGGGCAGCCCACTGCTCGGGCGTCACGCCGGCGACGCGTTGCAACTGCTCGGCCAGGGTGCGCTGCTTGAGCGCCAACTGGTCGGCATGGGGCAGGTGCTGAAGGTTGCAACCGCCGCAGCGGTCGTAATGCCGGCAAGGCGCGGGCCGGCGCTCGGCGCTGGCCTGCTGGACGCGCTCCAGGCGCGCCTCGACCACCTTGCCACGGGCGGCGAGCACGCGGGCCTCGACGGTTTCACCGGCCAGCGCGCCGCTGACGAACCAGGTACGGCCGTCCTCGAAGGCGATGCCGCGACCGTCACCGGCCAGGCGCTCGATGACCAGGCGCTGCTTCTTGCCGACCGGCACCTGTGCGGCGCGCTCGCCGCCGGCGGGCTGGAAGCGCAGCCCGCCATTGCGTTTTTGTCTGGACATCAGGGCGCGTCGAACAGGCCGGTGGACAGGTAGCGATCACCGCGGTCGCAGATGATCGCCACCATCACGGCGTTTTCGACCTCGCGGGACAGGCGCAGCATGGCTGCCACCGCACCACCGGACGACACGCCGCAGAAAATGCCCTCTTCTCGGGCAAGCCGGCGCATGGTGATCTCGGCTTCTTCCTGGGACATGTCGACCACCCGGTCGATGCGCGTGGCGTCGAAGATCTTCGGCAGGTAGGCTTCCGGCCACCGGCGGATACCGGGGATGGCCGCGCCCTCCATCGGTTGCAGGCCGACCACCTGCACGGCCGGATTCTGTTCCTTGAGGTAGCGCGAGCAGCCCATGATGGTCCCGGTGGTGCCCATCGAGCTGATGAAGTGGGTGACCTGGCCCTGGGTCTGCTGCCAGATTTCCGGCCCGGTGCTGGTGTAGTGGGCCTCGGGGTTGTCGCCGTTGCCGAACTGGTCCAGTACCAGGCCACGGCCTTCGGCCTGCAGCCGCTCGGCCAGGTCGCGCGCGCCTTCCATGCCCTCGTCCTTGCTCACCACGATCAGCTCGGCGCCGTAGGCGGCCATGGCGGCCTTGCGCTCGGCGGTGGAGTTGTCGGGCATGATCAGGATCATCTTGTAGCCCTTGATCGCCGCCGCCATGGCCAGGGCGATGCCGGTGTTGCCCGAGGTCGCCTCGATGAGCGTATCGCCCGGCGTGATCTGGCCACGCAATTCGGCACGGGTGATCATCGACAGTGCCGGACGGTCTTTCACCGAGCCGGCCGGGTTGTTGCCTTCGAGCTTGAGCAGCAAGGTGTTGCTGGTGTCCCCGGCAAGGCGTTGCAGGCGCACCAGCGGCGTGTTGCCGACGCAGTCGGCGATGGTTGGAAACTGCAGGGTCATGGCGTAGTTCGCAATCGGGACGACAAGGGCGCCCATCATACCGACAAACCCGCACAGGCCATATCACGCAATCGATGGTCGCCATAGCCAGGGGTTCTAAGCAGGTTTCACAGGGAGTGGGCAATGGCCTTGGACGGCGATCGCCTCAGGTTGGCGGGGCGGCGTCACGGTTCCGATGGCAAGGCAGGTTCGTCCTACACTGGGGGTGCATTGCCGCCCCGGGCGGAGTAACGTGCGGGGCTGGGTTCGCCCGGACCCCACCAAGACAGCCGCAAGACAGGAGAACGTCGTGTTCGATCGACTGGGAATCAGGAGCCGGGTGCTGCTGCTGGCGCTGGTGCCTGCCGGCCTGATGGCGGTGGTGCTGGGCAGCTACTTCACCTGGTTGCAGCAGAACGAGCTGCGCACGCAGCTGCTGCAACGTGGCCAGATGCTGGCCGAACACCTGGCGCCGCTGGCGGCTCCGGCCCTGGCCCAGGGCACCACGGCCCAGCTCGAACGCATCGCGGCCGAATCCCTGGAGCAGGAGGACGTGCGCGCCGTGACCTTCCTGGGCGCGCACCGGGAGCGCCTGGCCCATGCCGGGCCGAGCATGCTCAACCCGCCGCCCAGCGACGCCGGCGCCGGCACGCGCCTGCTGCAACGCACGGGCAACGACGCCACCCGCTACCTGCTGCCCGTGCTGGGCCACCATCGCGACCTGGCGACCCACGCCGTGCCCGCCGAATCGCAGCGGCTGCTGGGCTGGGTGGAGATCGAGCTGTCGCACGGCAATACCCTGCTGCGCGGCTACCGCAACGTGTTCACCAGCGTGCTGCTGATCCTCGCCTGCCTGGCCTTCACCGCCCTGCTGGCCCTGCGCATGAGCCGCGCGATCAACGCGCCGCTCAGCCGGATCAAGCACGCCGTGAGCCTGCTCAAGGACGGTCACCTCGAGGAGCGCCTGCCCGTGCTGGGCAGCCGTGAACTGGACGAGCTGGCCTCTGGCATCAACCGCATGGCCGAGACGCTGCACACCGCGCGCGAGGAATTGCAGCACAGCATCGACCAGGCCACCGAAGACGTGCGCCAGAACCTGGAGACCATCGAGATCCAGAACATCGAGCTGGACATGGCGCGCAAGGAGGCGCTCGAGGCCAGCCGCATCAAGTCCGAATTCCTGACCAACATGAGCCACGAGATCCGTACGCCGCTCAACGGTATTCTGGGCTTCACCCACCTGTTGCAGAAGAGCGAACTGGCGCCGCGCCAGCTCGACTACCTGAACACCATCGAGAACTCGGCCGACAACCTGCTGGGCATCATCAACGAGGTGCTCGACTTCTCCAAGATCGAAGCCGGCAAGCTGGTGCTCGACAGCGTGCCCTTCAACCTGCGCGACGTGCTGCAGGACACCCTGACCATCATGGCGCCCACGGCCCATGCCAAGCAGCTCGAGCTGGTCAGCCTGATCTACCGCGACACGCCGCTGTCGCTGATCGGCGACCCGTTGC
Organism: Pseudomonas entomophila; assembly: GCF_013523165.1. Classification (GTDB taxonomy): domain Bacteria; phylum Pseudomonadota; class Gammaproteobacteria; order Pseudomonadales; family Pseudomonadaceae; genus Aquipseudomonas; species Aquipseudomonas entomophila_A. Next base: position 3,764 of record NZ_JAAMQI010000038.1, on the reverse strand, counting down.
GCCTGCGGCAGATCGTCACCAACCTGGTCAGCAACGCCATCAAGTTCACCCACGAAGGCACCATCGTCGTGCGGGCCATGCTCGAGGACGAGCACAAGGACCAGGCGCAGTTGCGCATCAGCGTGCAGGACACCGGCATCGGTCTGTCGCCGGACGATGTGCGCGCCCTGTTCCAGGCGTTCAGCCAGGCCGACAACTCGCTGTCGCGCCAGACCGGCGGCACCGGCCTGGGGCTGGTGATCTCCAAGCGCCTGGTCGAGCAGATGGGCGGCGAGATCGGGGTCGACAGCACGCCGGGCGAAGGCTCGCAGTTCTGGATCACCCTCAGCCTGCCCAAGGCCCACGACGATGCGCACACCGCCCCGCCCTCCGCGCTGATGGGCCGCCGTGTCGCCCTCGCCGACCCCCATGCCCTGGCCTGCCAGGCTCTGGAACACCAGGTGGCCGACTGCGGGCTCGACAGCACCGTGTTCGCCTCCTTCGAGGCCCTGCTCGAGGGCGTGCAGGCCGCCAGCCAGGCAGGGCGCCCCTTCGACTTCGCGGTCCTGGGCCTGCACCTGGGGGTGCTTTCGCCGGCCCAGCTGGGCGAGCTGGCGCACCGGCTCGAACGCGTCGGGTGCCAGTGCGTGGTGCTCTGCCCGACCACCCAGCAGGCCCAGTATCATGCCTCCCTGAGCGATGGTCAGACGCAGTTGCTGGCCAAGCCGACCTGCACGCGCAAGCTGCGGCGTACCTTGCTGGAGCTGGTGCAGCCACGGCGCATGGCCCGCGAGCCGCTGGGTACCGATACGCGCGCACCGCGCCTGCTGTGCGTGGATGACAACCCGGCCAACCTGCTGCTGGTCCAGACCCTGCTCGAAGACATGGGCGCCGAGGTCATGGCGGTGGACAATGGCCAGGCCGCAATTGACGCCGTGCGCGACCGCCCCTTCGACCTGGTGCTGATGGACGTGCAGATGCCGGGCATGGATGGGCTCACCTGCACGCAGCGGATCCGCCAGTGGGAATCGGGCCGCGAGGCCGCGCGCCTGCCGATCGTCGCGCTGACCGCCCATGCCATGGCCAACGAGAAGCGTGCGCTGCTGCTGGGCGGGATGGACGACTACCTGACCAAGCCCATCAGCGAACGGCAACTGGCCCAGGTGGTCCTGAAATGGACCGGGCTGAACCTGGACACCTCCGCGTCGCTGTCACGCGCCGAGCGCCTGGCGCACAGCCATGAACTCAAGGTGCTGGATGCCGAGGAAGGCCTGCGCCTGGCCGCCGGCAAGCCCGACCTGGCGGCGGACATGCTGGCGATGCTGCTGGCCTCGCTCGACGCTGACCGCGAGGCCATCCGGGCGGCGCGGGCCGCCGGGGACCGGCAGGCGCTGATCGATCAGGTACACCGGCTCAACGGCGCCACACGCTACTGTGGCGTGCCGCAGCTGCGCGCCGCCTGCCAGCACAGCGAAACGCTGCTCAAGCAGGACCATGCCGAGGCGCCCGAGGCGCTGGACGCACTCGACCGCGCCATCACCCGCCTGGCGCAGCAGGCCAGGTCGAACGCCTGATCGGACCCTGCGCCGACGCAGGTCAATGCAGGCCTCGGGCGCCTGGCTACACTGGGGCTTTCTTCTGCCGGAAGACTGCCATGCGCGTTCTCGTGTTCAGCAGCCAGCGCTACGACCAGCACAGCTTCGATCAGGCCGCAGCTGGCCGTGCGCTCGTCCTGCACCATCAGCCCGCCCGCCTGACACCCGATACCGCCCTGCTGGCCCAAGGGTTCGAGGTGGTGTGCGCCTTCATCAACGATCAGCTCGATGCGCCCGTGCTCGAGCGCCTGGCCGCCGGCGGGACACGCCTGATCGCCCTGCGATCGGCCGGCTACAACCACGTCGACCTGGCCGCCGCCAGGCGCCTCGGCCTGATGGTGACACGTGTACCGGCCTATTCACCACAGGCCGTGGCCGAACATGCCGTTGCCCTGGTACTGACGCTCAACCGTCATCTGCACCGCGCCTGCAACCGCACCCGCGATGGCGATTTCACCCTGCACGGGCTGACCGGGTTCAACCTGCATGGCAAGACGGTCGGTATCGTCGGTACAGGCCAGATCGGCGAAGCCTTCGCCCGGATCATGGCCGGGTTCGGTTGCCAGCTGCTGGCCCATGATCCTGTCCCCAACCCCGCCGTCCTGGCGCTGGGCGCGCGCTATGTGAGCTTGCCGACGCTGCTGCGCCAGTCGCGCATCGTCAGCCTGCACTGCCCCCTGACCGAGCAGACCCACCACCTGATCGACGCCCACCGCCTGGCCGACCTGCAACCCGGCGCCATGTTGATCAACACCGGACGGGGTGCGCTGGTCGACACGCCGGCCTTGATCGACGCGCTCAAGTGCGGGCAGCTGGGCCACCTGGGCCTGGACGTGTACGAAGAGGAGGCGCAGCTGTTCTTCGAGGACCGCTCGGACCTGCCGTTGCAGGACGATGTACTGGCACGCCTGCTGACCTTCCCCAACGTGATCGTCACCGCCCATCAGGCCTTTCTGACCCATGAAGCGCTGGAGGCCATCGCGCGGACGACCCTGGACACGATCGTCGCCTGGTCTGAAGGCCGACCCTGCCACACCGTGGGCGAGTGACCCGGCGAAGGGCCGACGGCGGCGTACGGTCGTGATTAAAAGCGCGTCAGCCCTTACACTAGGCGGCATTTCTGGAGGACCCATGGTCGAACACGATTTCCGCTACACCCTGTTCAATCCGCAGCACACCCTGATCGAATGCCGCGCCCTGGTCCCTGGCCGTTATCAGGTCACCGGCAACGGTGGCTCGATCCAGCGCGGCGACGTGCTGCTGGTGACGCTCAAGGGCAGCAAGGGCCTGTCCATGCGCCTGACCGTCGAAAGCGTACGCCACCTGATCAACCCTCAGGGCCAGTGGGTGGCGGTGGCCAGTGGGCCGGCGTTCAACGAGCTGGAGATCCTGCAGTGGCAGGTCACCTGCGACCGTTGCCAGACCACGCTGGACGTCGAGTTCGCCGTGGACGCCACGCTGGGCACCAAGGCGCGCAAGCCTGCCGCCACGGCGCGGGTGACCGAGCTGGGCTGGGTGACCCACGATCAGGGCCACCTGTGCCCTGCCTGTCAGGAGGCTTCTGCATGAAACACCTGCTTGCCACGTCGCTCGTGGTCCTGGGCCTGACGGGCTGCGCGACCGAGGCGCCGCCCCTGCAACAAGACCGCAGCTACGTGCTGGAATGGATTGGCGAGCGCCCCTTGATGGACAACAGCCACCTGACCCTGACGCTGGGCTCGGACAACCGGGCCTATGGCAACGCTGGCTGCAACCACTGGTTCGCGCCCTACACGCTCGAGGGCGACCGGCTGGTGTTCGGCCCGCCAGGCAGCACGCGCAAGCTGTGCGCGCCGGCGATCATGGAGCAGGAGCAGCGGTTCCTCGAGGCACTGCCCACGGTGCAGCGCTGGGACACCTCCGTCGAGGGGCAACTGCGCCTGTGGACCGGCGTGGGGCAGCCGTTGCGGTTGTGGCCGGACGAGGGTTGAGGGGACAGAGGCCGGCGGTGCTCGACGGGTGAGATCCGGCTGGCCTGGCCGATCTAACAGGCCGGCGCAGGCCCCTGTGGGAGCGGGCTTGCCCGCGATCGCGCCCGGTCCGTCACCGCCTGCACCGCGGGCAAGCCCGCTCCCACAACATGGAGCTCACGCGCGCATCCGCTTGATAATCGTCCACGCGGGCTTGCCTGCGATGCAGGCGGTGACGGAC
>NZ_JAAMQI010000037.1 GCF_013523165.1 Pseudomonas entomophila | reverse complement strand
CGTACAAACAGATCGTCTGTGCGGCCATGCGCAAGCTGCTGCACCTGGTGTATGGCGTGGTGAAATCCGACAAGCCGTTCGACCCTCAGATCGCACTTGCGATGTGAGGATCAAGACGGTATCTACAGGGGAATTGTGCAGGTTGGGGTGGGTTTGCGGCGGCTTTTCGGCGGGCAAAAGAAAAAGGGCATCTCAGTCGAGATGCCCTTTTTACATGGTGGGTCGTGTAGGATTCGAACCTACGACCAATTGGTTAAAAGCCAACTGCTCTACCAACTGAGCTAACGACCCGGAAAATGGTCGGGGTGAGGGGATTCGAACTCCTGACATCCTGCTCCCAAAGCAGGCGCGCTACCGGACTGCGCTACACCCCGAAATTGGCTCCGCGACCTGGACTCGAACCAGGGACCCAATGATTAACAGTCATTTGCTCTACCGACTGAGCTATCGCGGAACTGCACTTCGTATTTCCGATTTCGAAGTCTGTATCACTTCGTGCTCTTCGACTGCCGCATCGCTGCGTTCATGTCTCTGAGGCGACGTATTCTACATCCTTCAAACCGCTTGTCAACACTTAATTTGCTTTCAACTGATTGATTTGCAAATCGTTTTCAGATCCCGTTACCGCTGGTGATCTGCTTAGTGCCTGACAGCGGGGCGCATGTTAAGACCACTCGAAGGCAAATGCAAACTTTTTTTTCATTACGAACAACACGTTATCGCTACCCTGGCCGCAACCCCCGTAAATGCGCGGTTTGCGGCCAGGATGCACGGTCAGGCGAAGGCGATTTCGTCGCCGTCGACCCGGGCAGTGATCTCGGCGCCTGGCAGGAATTGCCCGGACAGGATCAGCTGTGCCAGCGGGTTTTCGATCCAGCGCTGGATGGCGCGCTTGAGCGGACGTGCGCCGTACACCGGGTCGTAGCCCACGGCGATCAGCTTGTCCAACGCCTCGGGGCTGAGGGTCAGGCGCAGGTCGCGTTCGGCCAGACGGCTGCGCAGGCGGCCGAGCTGGATCTGGGTGATGCCCGCGATCTGCTCACGGCCCAGGGGCTCGAACACCACCACTTCGTCGATCCGGTTGATGAACTCCGGACGGAAGTGCGCACCGACCGCGTCCATCACCGCCGCACGCTGGGCCTCACGGTCGCCGACCAGCTCCTGGATCTGCGCTGACCCCAGGTTCGAGGTCATGACGATGACCGTGTTGCGCAAGTCGACGGTGCGCCCGTGGCTGTCGGTCAGGCGGCCATCCTCGAGCACCTGCAGCAGCACGTTGAACACGTCGGGGTGCGCTTTCTCCACCTCGTCGAGCAGGACCACCGAGTACGGCTTGCGGCGTACGGCCTCGGTCAGGTAGCCGCCCTCCTCGTAGCCCACGTAGCCAGGCGGTGCACCGATCAGACGCGCCACGGAATGCTTCTCCATGAACTCGGACATGTCGATGCGGATCATCGCCTCCTCAGTGTCGAACAGGAACTCCGCCAGGGCCTTGCACAGCTCGGTCTTGCCGACCCCGGTCGGGCCGAGGAACAGGAACGAGCCGCTCGGGCGGTTCGGGTCCGACAGCCCGGCGCGCGAGCGACGCACGGCGTTGGCCACCGCGGTGACGGCTTCGTTCTGGCCGATCACCCGCTCGTGCAGCAGGTCTTCCATGTGCAGCAGCTTTTCACGCTCGCCCTCGAGCATCTTCGACACCGGGATGCCGGTCCACTTGGACACCACCTCGGCGATCTCTTCCTCGGTGACCTTGTTGCGCAGCAGCTGATTGTCGGTCTTGCCGTGCTGGTCGACCATCTGCAGGCTGCGTTCCAGGTCAGGGATGACGCCATACTGCAGCTCGGCCATGCGGTTGAGGTCGCCACGACGTCGTGCGGTTTCCAGCTCCTGGCGAGATTGCTCGATCTTCTGCTGGATCTGCGCCGAGCCCTGCACCTCGGCCTTTTCCGACGCCCAGATTTCCTCCAGGTCGGAGTACTCGCGCTCCAGGCGGACGATTTCCTCGGTCAGTTTCTCCAGGCGCTTCTTGGCGGCCTCGTCGTCTTCCTTCTTCAAGGCCTGGGATTCGACCTTCAGCTGAATCAGGCGACGCTCCAGGCGGTCGAGCACCTCGGGCTTGGAGTCGATTTCCATGCGGATCCGGCTGGCGGCCTCGTCGATCAGGTCGATGGCCTTGTCGGGCAGTTGCCGGTCGGTGATGTAGCGGTGGCTCAACTTGGCGGCAGCGATGATCGCGCCATCGGTGATCGCCACCTTGTGGTGGACTTCATAGCGCTCCTTGAGGCCGCGCAGGATGGCGATGGTGTCCTCTTCGCTCGGCTCCTCGACCAGCACCTTCTGGAAGCGGCGCTCGAGCGCGGCGTCCTTCTCGATGTACTGGCGGTACTCGTTGAGCGTGGTGGCGCCGACGCAGTGCAGCTCGCCACGCGCCAGGGCCGGCTTGAGCATGTTGCCCGCGTCCATGGCACCCTCGCCCTTGCCGGCGCCGACCATGGTGTGCAGTTCGTCGATGAACAGGATGATCTGCCCTTCCTGCTTGGACAGCTCGTTGAGCAGCGACTTGAGGCGCTCCTCGAACTCGCCGCGGTACTTGGCGCCCGCGATCAGCGCGCCCATGTCCAGGGCCAGCAGGCGCTTGCCCTTGAGCCCGTCGGGCACCTCACCGTTGATGATGCGCTGGGCCAGGCCTTCGGCGATGGCGGTCTTGCCCACGCCAGGTTCGCCGATCAGCACCGGGTTGTTCTTGGTCCGGCGCTGCAGCACCTGCACGGTCCGGCGGATCTCGTCGTCACGACCGATCACCGGGTCGAGCTTGCCTTCCTCGGCACGCTTGGTCAGGTCGACGGTGTACTTGTCCAGCGCCTGGCGCGACTCTTCGGCGTTCGGGTCCTTGACGGCGGCGCCGCCGCGCAGGTTGCTGATGGCATTCTCCAGGGCCTTCTTGCTCACGCCCTGGGCCAGCAGCAGCTTGCCGAGCTTGCTGTTCTCGTCCATGGCGGCGAGCAGCACCAGTTCGCTGGAAATGAACTGGTCGCCCTTCTGCTGGGCCAGACGGTCGGCCTGGTTGAGCAGGCGCGCCAGGTCCTGGGACATGTTCACATCGCCCGTGGGGTTCTGGATCTTCGGCAGTTGGTCGAGTTCTTTGGTCAGCGCCTGGCGCAAGGCGGCGATGTCGAAGCCGACCTGCATGAGCAATGGCTTGATCGAGCCGCCTTGCTGTTCGAGCAGGGCCTGCATCAGGTGCACGGGCTCGATGGCTGGGTGGTCCAGGCCGACGGCGACGGACTGGGCGTCGGACAACGCCAACTGCAACTTGCTGGTCAAACGGTCTATACGCATGGTTGTACCTTCCTGTGACGGCAGGTCGAAGCGACGAACACACCTGTTGGACGAACCTGCCAGAGATAACCTGTAGATAAGGCTGATTGTGGAAGATTCAAGCGCGTGGGCGTTGATCTGGCGCAGCGTCGGACCACCCGAAGACGATCCGGTCGGAAGGGATCAGCGGGGCTCGAGCCAGACCAGCGAGGCGAAGCGGCCGCCCTGCGGGTCGCTGCGGTAGGAGAAGAAGCGTGGGTCGTTGACGGTGCAGAAACCGCCCCCGTAGACGGCGGTGACGCCCTGGGCGGCCAGACGAAGGCGCGCCAGGCGATAGAGGTCGGCCATCAGCTTGCCAGGGCGCTCACCGGCCACAAAGGCGTCGGCGGCCTCGGGGTGCGTCGCCACGAACGCGTCGCGCACCTCTGGCCCGACCTCGAACGCCCCTGGGCCGATGGCCGGGCCCAGCCAGACCAGGAGGTCTTCGGCCGGTATGCCCAGGCGCGCCACGGTCGCTTCGAGCACGCCGCCGGCCAACCCGCGCCAACCGGCATGGGCCGCCGCCACGCGGGTACCGGCCCGGTCGCAGAACAGCACGGGCAGGCAGTCGGCGGTCATCACGGTACAGGCGATGCCGGGCCGCGCGGTCCAGCTGGCATCGGCTTCGGCCACGACCTCAGGATCGGCGTCGGCCACCACCACGCCATGGACCTGCTTGAGCCAGGCCGGCCGGATGGCGAATGCATCGCGCAGGCGACGACGGTTCTCGGCGACCGCCGCCGGGTCATCCCCTACGTGGTCACCCAGATTGAACGTGTCATGGGGCGGCAGACTGACGCCGCCCTGGCGGGTCGTGACGCAGGCGCGCACCGAGGCCGGGGCCGGCCAGTCGGGGAACAGCAGCGACGGCGTCAGGCCGCTCATCCGATGAAGCTCTCGCGGTCCTGGTTGAGCAGCGACAGCAACCAGACGAAGTCGTCCGGCAGGGGCGACTCCCACTTCATGACTTCACCGGTGATCGGATGGGCCAAGGCGAGGAAGCGTGCATGCAGGGCCTGGCGCGGGAAGGTCTTCACTGCCTCGACCATGGTCGGGCTGGCAGCCGGCGGGATGCGGAAGCGACCGCCATACGTCTGGTCGCCGACCAGCGGGAAACCGACGTGGGCCATGTGCACGCGAATCTGGTGGGTACGGCCGGTTTCCAGCTTGACCCGCACGTGGGTGTGCGTGCGGAAGCGCTTGAGTACGCGGTAGTGACTGACCGCAGGCTTGCCGCCGTCGGTGACCGCCATGCGCTGGCGCATGCCGCCGTGGCGGCCGATCGGGGCGTCGATCTTGCCGCCCGAGGTCACCACGCCGACCACGATGCACTCGTAGATGCGGCTGACCTTGCGCGCCTGCATCTGCTCGACCAGCCGGGTCTGCGCCTGCAGGGTCTTGGCCACCACCATCAGGCCGGTGGTGTCCTTGTCCAGGCGGTGGACGATCCCGGCGCGCGGCACGTTGACGATGTCCGGCACATGGTGCAGCAAGGCATTGAGCAGGGTGCCGTCGGCGTGCCCGGCGGCCGGGTGCACGACCAGACCGGCGGGCTTGTTGATGACCAGGATGTGGTCGTCTTCGTAGACGATGTCCAGCTCGATGTCCTGGGCCTGCCACTCGCCCTGGGCCTCGTGCTCGGCCTCCAGGGCCAGTAGGGCGCCGCCATGAACGGTGTCACGCGGCCGCAGCACCGCGCCGTCGACCGTCAGCCGCCCCTCCTTGATCCAGCCGGACAGGCGCGAACGCGAGTACTCGGCGAACAATTGGGCGGCGACCTGGTCGAGCCGTTGACCGCCCAGTTCGGACGGTACTTCTGCGCTTAGTTGAATGATCTCGGACATGCTCGAATCGACGGGCGCACAGCCTTTGGTTTCGCCTGCGCGCTTGTGGTTAAATACGGCTTCTTTTGTGCCCCGGGTCTGCCGGGGGCGCTCATCATAACAGGACGGCACCGCCCAAGACAGCGGCCGTCAAAGGGACGCAAGCCGCCATGCAAGTGAAACACCTGCTGCTGATCGCCATCCTCGGACTCACCGCTGCCTGTTCCTCGAACAAGGAAGTCATCGACGAAAACCTCAGCGAAACCGAACTGTACCAGCAGGCGCAGGCTGACCTGGACAACCACAGCTACAACAGCGCCGTGGGCAAGCTCAAGGCCCTGGAGTCGCGCTACCCGTTCGGTCGCTACGCCGACCAGGCGCAGCTCGAGCTGATCTACGCCAACTACAAGAACGCCGAGCCCGAGGCAGCCAAGTCGGCCGCCGAGCGCTTCATTCGCCTGCATCCGCAGCACCCGAACGTCGACTACGCCTACTACCTTAAGGGCCTGACCTCGTTCGACCAGGACCGTGGCCTGCTGGCGCGCTTCCTGCCCCTGGACATGACCCGTCGCGACCCGGGCGCTGCGCGTGACTCGTACAACGAGTTCGCCCAGCTGACCAGCCGCTACCCCAACAGCCGCTACGCGCCGGACGCCAAGCAGCGCATGATCTACCTGCGCAACCTGCTGGCCTCCTACGAAATCCACGTGGCCGACTACTACCTGACCCGCGAAGCCTATGTCGCCGCCGCCAACCGTGGTCGCTACGTGGTGGAAAACTTCCAGGAAACCCCATCGGTCGGCGACGGCCTGGCGGTGATGGTCGAAGCGTACCAGCGCCTGCACCTGGACGACCTGGCGGCGACCAGCCTCGAGACCCTGAAGCTCAACTACCCTGATCACCCGAGCCTGGTGGACGGCGAGTTCGAGCCCAAGACCGGCGTGGATGACCACCGTTCCTGGCTGTCGAAGGCGACCCTGGGCCTGATCGAGTCCGACACGCCGCTGCCGCCGGGTGAGACCCGCGCCAACCAGGACGTGGTCCGTCAGTTCGAAGACGCCCGTTCGGACATGCCGGTCGAGCTGCTGCCCAAGGACGAAGACGGCAACCCGGTGTACCCGGAAGGCCCGAAAGAGGCCAGCAAGGGCCGCTCCTGGTTCAGCTACGCGACCTTCGGCCTGTTCGACTGATCCCTGCCGGCCCGCCCGCACCTTGACGTGCGGGCAGGCCACACCGACCCGCAGCGTTCTGCGCGGGTCCGGGCTCTGCCAGCGCGGTCGACGCGCACGCCAGACGACAGCCCTCCTCTCCCCTTTTGCCCCGCCGCGCTCTAGACTGTCGACTCCATCGACTCGACAAAGCTGAACGCCATGCTCCGCCTACTTTTCTGGATCGCCCTGATCGCTGCCGTCATCTGGCTGTGGCGCAGGTTCAAGCTCAGCCAGCACGCTCGCCCGGCGCAGCGGCTCGACGACCCCTTGACCATGGTGCGTTGCGCCCACTGCGGCGTACACCTGCCCAATGACCGAGCCCTGCACCGTGGCGAGCACTGGTACTGCAGCCCGGCGCACCTGGAGCAAGGGCCCAAGGGCTGATTGGACCTGGGGCTGTGTTGAACTTGGCTTTGTGGGCCCTGCAAGCCCAATCGCGGCCAGTCCGGCGCTGCGGCAGGGTTGCACACAAGAATCGCAATGCTCTGCCTCATCGCGGTGTGGCTACAGGCGGTGGCCCCTATACCGCGATTGCGTCAGATCAGAGAACACTGTCGCCTGCACTGGCGCAATCGCGGCACAGGGGCCGTTCCTACACCCGTAGCTACACCGCGGCGGTGCAGACTGTCGCGGTCACCTGTGGGAGCGGCCCCTGTGCCGCGATTGGGCCCGCCAGGGCCCACATCAACACTTGGCAGAAGTCATAGAGTCTCCCCCCGAGGGCATTGGTCTGTCAGACCTGCAATACGCCTGAGCCCGTGCGGTACCTGCTGGGGCGCTAGACTCGTCGCAATGGCGGTATTTCCGGCACCGCTGGTGTGCACGCCCTCAACGCGCCGACAAGCGGTGCTCCGGGGCATAAGGTGCCGGATCAATGATCGGGGTCTGTTCGAGCAGCAGGTCACCGAGCAACTGGCAGGAAGCCGGTGCCAACACCAGGCCGTTGCGGAAATGCCCGCAGTTCAACCACAGCCCTTCATGCCCAGGCACACGGCCAATGTATGGAATGCCCTCCGGCGAACCTGGCCGCAGACCTGCCCAGTGGGCGACGGGCCTGGCATCCGCCAACGCCGGCAAGAGGTCGATCGCAGACTCCTGCAGGCTGGCCAGCGCCGAGTCCGTGGGCGTCTTGTCGAACCCCTGGTACTCCAGCGTGCTGCCGACCAGGACATGCCCGTCGCGTCGTGGAATGGCGTAGCGTCCCTTGGCCAGGACCATGCTGGGCAGGAAGTCTGCCTCGCACTTGAACAGGACCATCTGCCCTTTCACCGGCTCCACCGGCACGTCCAGCCCCAACGATGCCAACAGCTCGCCGCTCCAGGCCCCGGCGCTGAGCACCACGTCATCACCCTCGATCAAGCCATCAGGCGTCCTCACCCCCGTGACACGCCCAGCCTGCTGTTCAAAGCCGCTGACCTTGCAGTGCTCGCGCACGATCACGTTCGGCAACCCGTGCAGTGCAGCCTTGAGCGACTTCACCAGACGCGGGTTGCGCACATTGGCCACGCCCGCCATGTAGATCGCACGCTTGAAGCCAGGCCCGAGCACGGGTACGGCGTCGTAGACGTCACGGATGTCCACGGCTGCCAGGGGTCGCTGATGACGGGCCGCCCAGTCCAGGGCCTGCGACTCGTCTTCCAGGTCGAGCCAGTACAGCCCGGTGGTGTACACCTGCGGGTCCACGCCGGTCCGGGCGTACAGCGTCTCGCCCAGGTGGGGATAGAAATCCTGCGACCAGTGCGCCAGTGCCGTGACTGCCGCGTTGTAGCGCCACGGGTAGAGCGGCGAGACGATACCGCCACCGGCCCATGACGACTCGCGCCCTGCCTCACCCTGGTCGCAGAGGATGACCTGATCGACCTGGGCGGCCAGGTTGAACGCCGTCAACAGACCGATGACACCCCCGCCGACCACCACTACACGCTTGCTCATCTCACGTTCCAACCGTCCAAGTAAGCCATGGCGCCCTTCGACGCCGTCTTCAATTGCCCCAGCAGGCCTCCACCGGCAGATGCCCGCCGGGGTTGCCACGACGCCCGGCCTGATCGAGCTGAAAGTCGCCGCACGGGTCCTGCGACAACCGACCGCCTGGCACCCGTTCGGCGGTCAACCGATAGGTGGCGGCGTCGTGGCGTACCACCAGGCGGTAATGACGGCTGCCGACGGGCCATGGGGCGTCGGGCGGCGGCTCATCGTAGCGGCCATGCCGGAGGCGATGCTGCTCCAGGCGCAGGGCCACGTCGTGCAGCAGGCCGACCACCTCGGTGCGTGCCGCACGCTTGAGCGGCTCGTCGTAGGCCGGCAAGGCAACGGCCGCCAGCATGCCGATCACGGCCAGCACAATCAACAGCTCGATCAGGCTGATTCCTTGCTGCATGTCATCCCTCCTTGAATCGTTGTCGCCACAGCACGCGGACTGCCGTCTGTGGCGCCTGCATGGGCACGGCGTAGAGCGCCTCGATGACCTGGGGAGTGGCCTCGTGCCGGCTCACGGCCGTGATCCGGAACAGCGTGGCGGGCGTGCCCTTGGGCAATCGCGTGGCGAGCGTGGTGGGGCCGAGGTTCTGCACCCGATGGAAGCCTTCGGCCGTACGGGTCCAGCCTGCCGACCCAGCGCCCGAGTGGCCGGGCCAGGCAGGGGGCAGGCAGTCGAGGCAGAGGGCAGGCGGTGCCAGGCGCAGGGTGTCGACCCCGGCCAGCACGGCAGCCTCGGCCTGCTCGAAGGCGCGCACCTGGGTCAGCAGGTCACCTGCCTGGCGGGTCTCCAGCAGCGCTTCGCGCAAGGCCGCGGCGGACATCATGCCCAACAGCAGGGTCAGCGTCAGCCCGGCGAGCAAGACGGCACCTCGCTGCCGGGTCATGGCACAGCCACCTGATGGCGCAGCGTGACGCTCAAGGCCTGCTGCTGCCTGAGCTGCGTGGTGGGATCGAACAGCGTCAGGCGCAGATCCAGGCGGGTCTTGCCGTCCTGGTGCACGTGGTCGATCTGCAAGGCCTGGACATGATCGAGCAGTGGCTGGGTGCTCCCGCCGCTGCTCAGGCGCAGCGTATCGCCGCGTACCTGATAGACCTGTCGGCGAACCCCGAAGGCCATGCCCCCGGCCTGTGCGGTGCGCGCGCCTGCGACCACCCTCGCCCACTGTCGGCAATCCGTGAGCACGGTCCAATCAGCGCTGCCGGGCAACCCTGGCCTGTCGCCCGTCACCAGGCTCAGGCTGGCCAAGGTGCCGTCAGGCGCACGTGTGATCTGCAGGGGGCTGGCGAAGGCCGCCGCGCTAGAGGGCGAGTCGAAGACCATGGCCTCTTGGCGCAGGCAGCCATGGGCGCCGACCATGCGGATGTCCTGCGCCATGCGCTGCAGCACCCAGCGTGCATCGTCCGACAACCGCGTCGTGGCCACCTGGAGGTGCCAGGCTCGATAGGCCGAGACGAACACCTGACTGGCCGCAGTCAGCAGCACCGCGCCCAGGGCCAAGGCCAGCACCGTCTCCAGCAGGCCGAAGCCGCGTTGCGTCCGGTTCATTGCGCCAGCCGTCCACGCAGCTCGACGACACGAGGCGTCAGGCGTGCAGGGTCGGGCCAGCGGACCTGCACGGTCAGCACTTCACCGACCACACTGGCCTCTCCGATCGCCTCTGGCCCCAGCAGGTGCTCGAGCTGGCTCAGCCAGGCGGCCTGCTCCCGTGACTCGAGCGAACCGGTCAGGCGACTGCGCTCCAGCAGCCCCTGCGCCAACTGCACGGCCTGACTTTCACGACGGGCCAGATCGGTCGCCTGCAAGGCCCGCCCCTGAAACCCCGCCGCAGCGAACAAGCCCAGGCTGATGACCCCACCGGCCACCAGCACTTCCCAGAAGGTCATCCCCCGTTGTGTCGTGCGCATCCTGCGTGCTCCCGTACCGTTTTCCATCGCCCGCCGAGGCCTTGGTCGACTGGCCCTCGAACGCACCCCGCTGGAAGCTATAGCCAAGCATGTCCAGGGAGGAATGCACGGTGATGCAACGTGGAGCAACACTGATACAAATCATGTTGGGCTTGGCCCTGGCCGGTGTGCTGACGCAGGTGAGCCTCGGTGCCTACGGCCGGATGAGCGATGAACTGCACCGTGCGACGCTGGCCCAGGAGCTGGCCCAGGCGCTGCGGCTGGCCCGCGGGCAGGCCTCGTTGCACGGCGAGGCGATGGCACTACAGCCTTGGGGGACGGGGTGGAACACGGGGTGGCGGGTCATCCGCGTGCACGATCGGCAGGTCGTGCGCGAGCAGCGCATCGGCCAGCGGCCGCGGGTGGGCATCGTCGGTACGACGGGGCGCGAGATTCGCTTCAGTGCGCAGGGCATTCCCCTGGCAGGCCATGGCGCGCTGCGCAACGGCACCTTCCATGTATGCGATACCGAGGCCGCTCGGAGCCGGCATCAGGTGGTCTGGGCCAGCAGCGGCCGTATCAGCCTGCGCACCGAGGACCTGGCGGAGCCCCGATGCGCAGCCAACTGATCAGATCAACGAGCGGACACGCAGCTCCTTGGGCATGGAGAACGTGACGTTCTCCGGGCGCCCGTCGAGCTCGTCGGCGCCGGTCGCGCCCCAGGCGCGCAACTGCTCGATCACCCCGCGCACCAGCACCTCGGGCGCCGAGGCACCGGCCGTGATGCCGACACGGGCGATGCCGTCGAACCAGCCTTGCTGCAGGTCTTCGGCCCCGTCGATCAGGTAGGCGGGCGTGCCCATCCGCTCGGCCAGCTCGCGCAGGCGATTGGAGTTGGAGCTGTTCGGGCTGCCCACCACCAGCACCACGTCCGATTCGTCGGCCAGTTGCTTGACCGCGTCCTGGCGGTTCTGGGTGGCGTAGCAGATGTCGTCCTTGCGCGGGCCGCCGATGTTCGGGAAGCGTGCGCGCAGGGCATCGATCACCCGGCTGGTGTCGTCCATCGACAGGGTGGTCTGGGTGACGAACGCCAGGTTGTCGGGGTCGCGCACCTGCAGGCGCGCGACGTCGTCTTCGTCCTCGACCAGGTAGATCGAGCCGCCGTTGCTGTCGTCGTACTGGCCCATGGTGCCTTCGACTTCCGGGTGCCCGGCATGGCCGATGAGGATGCATTCGCGCCCGTCACGGCTGTACTTGGCGACCTCGATGTGCACCTTGGTGACCAGGGGGCAGGTCGCGTCGAAGACCTTCAGCCCACGCCCGGCGGCTTCCTGGCGCACGGCCTGGGAGACACCATGGGCGCTGAAGATGACGATGACGTCGTCCGGCACCTGGTCCAGTTCTTCGACGAAGACGGCACCGCGTGCGCGCAGGTCTTCGACCACGAACTTGTTGTGCACCACTTCGTGGCGCACGTAGATCGGTGGCCCGAAGACTTCCAGGGCACGGTTGACGATCTCGATCGCCCGGTCCACCCCGGCGCAGAAGCCGCGCGGGTTGGCGAGTTTGATTTGCATGGTCGGCTCCGTGCTTACAGGGCCTTCACCTCGAGGATTTCCACCTCGAAGTTGAGGGTCTTGCCAGCCAGTGGATGGTTGAAGTCGATGGTGACCTGATCGTCGTCGAACTGCTTCACCACGCCCGGCAGCTCCGTGTTGGCCGCGTCGTTGAAGATCACCAGCAGCCCTTCCGACAACACCATGTCGGTGAACTGCGAGCGTGGCATGACCTGCACGTTCTGCGGGTTGGGCTGACCGAAGGCATTCTCCGGCGCGATGGTCAGGCTGCGGCGGTCGCCGGCCTTGAAGCCGAACAGCGCGGCCTCGAAGCCTGGCAGCAGGTTGCCGTCACCGACCTTGAACGTGGCCGGAGCCTTGTCGAAGGTGCTGTCGACGGTGTCGCCGTTTTCCAGGTGCAGGGCGAAGTGAAGTGTCACTTCGGTGTTCTGACCGATGCGTGTCTCAGTCATGGGCAGGTTCCTCCGCCTTGCGGCTCTTGAACATGTCGAGCGCCAGCATGATCGCACCGACGGTGATGGCGCAGTCCGCGATGTTGAAGACCGGGAAACGCCAGATGTCTCTCCAGTGCACGAAGATGAAGTCGATCACGTGGCCGTGGGCCATGCGGTCGTACAGGTTGCCCAGCGCGCCGCCGAGTACCAGCGCCAGGGCGATGGCCAGCCAGGTCTCGCCGCGCCCCAGACGCTTGAGCCAGACCACCAGCACCGCGCTCACCACCACGGCGATCAGGGCGAACAGCCAGCGCTGCCACCCTGCGCCATCGGCCAGGAAGCTGAAGGCCGCGCCATAGTTGTAGGCCAGCAGCCAGCTCAGCAGGTTGGGGATGACAGTGATCTCACGGCCATCGGCCAGGGCGCTGTTGAAATAGAGCTTGGTGACCTGGTCGAGGACCACGACCACCACGCTCAGCCAGAGCCAGCCAAGGCGCCCGAAGCGCCCTGCACCAGGGTTAGGCATAGTGACGTACCTCGCCAGCGCCGCTGATGTTGTCCACGCAACGGGCGCAGATTTCCGGGTGCTCCGGGTGGCTGCCGACGTCGGCGCGGAAGTGCCAGCAACGCGCGCACTTGGCATGGCCGGACTTGACCACCTTGAGCTTGAGCCCTTCGACCTCGGTCACCACCGCCTCGGCCGGCGCCTGGACGAACGGCACCACGCTGGCGGCCGAGGTGATCAGCACGAAGCGCAGTTCGTTGCCCAGCTTGGCCAGGTCGCCGCTCAGGCGCTCGTCGGCGAACAGGGTGACTTCGGCCTGCAGGTTGCCACCGATGGCCTTGGCCGCGCGCTGGTTCTCCAGTTCCTTGTTCACGGCCGCCTTGACCGCCATGATGCGATCCCAGTAGGCGCGATCGAACTCGCTGTCCTGGGGCAGCTCGCTCAGGCCTTCGTACCAGGTGTTGAGCATCACCGATTCGTTGCGCTCGCCCGGCAGGTACTGCCAGATCTCGTCGGCGGTGAACGCCAGGATCGGCGCGATCCAGCGCACCAGGGCCTCGCTGATGTGGTACAGCGCGGTCTGGCACGAGCGGCGCGCGACACTGTTGGTGCCGGTGGTGTACTGCCGGTCCTTGATGATGTCCAGGTAGAAGCCACCCAGCTCCTGCACGCAGAAGTTGTGGATCTTGGAGTAGACGTTCCAGAACCGGTACTCGCCGTAGTGCTCTTCCAGCTCACGCTGCAGCAGCAAGGTGCGGTCGACCGCCCAGCGGTCCAGCGCCAGCATGTCTTCAGGCGCCAGCAGGTCCTTGGCCGGGTCGAAGCCGGTCAGGTTGGAGAGCAGGAAGCGTGCGGTGTTACGGATCCGGCGGTAGGCGTCGGCGCTGCGCTGCAGGATCTGCTCGGAGACCGCCATCTCGCCGGAGTAGTCGGTGGCCGAGACCCACAGGCGCAGGATGTCGGCACCCAGAGTGTCGTTGACCTTCTGCGGCTCGATGGTGTTGCCCAGCGACTTGGACATCTTGCGGCCGTTCTCGTCCACGGTGAAGCCGTGGGTGAGCAGCTCGCGGTACGGTGCGTGGTTGTCGATCGCGCAGCCGGTCAGCAGCGAGGAGTGGAACCAGCCACGGTGCTGGTCGGAGCCTTCCAGGTACAGGTCGGCGCGCGGGCCGGTCGCATGACCGATGTCATGGGAGCCACGCAGCACGTGCCAGTGAGTGGTGCCCGAATCGAACCAGACGTCGAGGGTGTCGGTGATCTTGTCGTATTGCGCGGCCTCGTCGCCCAGCAGCTCGGCGGCGTCCAGCTTGAACCAGGCTTCGATGCCCTGCTGTTCGACGCGCTTGGCCACGTCTTCCATCAGCTCGACGGTGCGCGGGTGCAGCTCGCCGGTCTGCTTGTCGAGGAAGAACGGGATCGGCACGCCCCAGTTGCGCTGACGCGAGATGCACCAGTCCGGGCGGTTGGCGATCATCGCGTGCAGCCGCGCCTGGCCCCAGGCCGGTACGAACCTGGTCTGCTCGATGGCCGCCAGGGCACGTTCGCGCAGCGGTGCGCCGTTGTCCGGCTGCTTGTCCATGCCGACGAACCACTGCGCGGTGGCGCGGTAGATCAGCGGCGTCTTGTGGCGCCAGCAGTGCATGTAGCTGTGGGTGATGGTTTCGGTGTGCAGCAGTGCGCCCACCTCTGCCAGCTTCTCGACGATCGCCGGGTTGGCCTTCCAGATGAACTGGCCAC
Source organism: Pseudomonas entomophila (assembly GCF_013523165.1). Taxonomy (GTDB): domain Bacteria; phylum Pseudomonadota; class Gammaproteobacteria; order Pseudomonadales; family Pseudomonadaceae; genus Aquipseudomonas; species Aquipseudomonas entomophila_A. The sequence continues at coordinate 8,163 of NZ_JAAMQI010000037.1, read as the reverse complement.
CGAAAAACTCCAGCGACGGCGCGTAGACGCCATTGCTCTGCACGGGCGTGAGGATGTCGTCGTTGACCATGCCGTAGCGCTTGCAGGTCACGAAGTCGTCTTCACCGTAGGCCGGTGCGGAGTGAACCACACCGGTACCGGCGCCCAGCTCGACGTAGTCGGCCAGGTACACCGGCGACAGACGCTCGTAGAACGGATGGCGGAAGTTGATCAGCTCCAGCGCCGAGCCAGGCGCGGTCGCCAGCACGGTACCCTCCAGGCCCCAGCGCTTGAGGCAGGACTCGACCAGCTCTTCGGCCAGCACCAGCAGGCGCTCACCGGTGTCGACCAGCGCGTAGCTGAAGTCGGGGTGCACGTTCAGCGCCTGGTTGGCCGGGATGGTCCAGGGCGTGGTGGTCCAGATCACGATGGCCGCAGGCTTGGTCAGGCTGGCCTGCCCGAATGCGCTCGCCAGCTTGTCGGCGTCGGCGATCGGGAACGCCACGTCGATGGTCTGCGACTTCTTGTCGGCGTACTCGACCTCGGCCTCGGCCAGCGCCGAACCGCAGTCGAAGCACCAGTTCACGGGCTTGAGGCCCTTGAACACGAAGCCGTGCTTGACCATTTCGGCCAGCGCGCGGATCTCGCCGGCTTCGTTGGCGAAGTCCATGGTCTTGTAGGGGTTGTCCCACTCGCCCAGCACGCCCAGGCGAATGAACTCGACCTTCTGCCCTTCGATCTGCTCGGCGGCATAGGCGCGGCACAGCTCACGGGTCTGGTCCGGGCTCAGGTGCTTGCCGTGGGTGACCTCGACCTTGTGCTCGATCGGCAGGCCGTGGCAGTCCCAACCCGGCACGTAGGGTGCGTCGAAGCCCGACAGGGTCTTGGAACGCACGATCATGTCCTTGAGGATCTTGTTCAGCGCATGACCGATGTGGATCTTGCCGTTGGCATAGGGCGGACCGTCGTGCAGGACGAACTTGGGACGGTCCTTGCCAATCTCGCGCAGCTTCCGGTACAGGCCAATGCTGTCCCAGCGCTGCAGGATCTGCGGTTCGCGCTGGGGCAGGCCGGCCTTCATGGGGAAGGCGGAGTCCGGAAGGTTTAGCGTGGCTTTGTAGTCGGTCATTTCAGGCTCTTGGTTAGCGGTTGAGCGTGCCAGTGGGCACGTGCGGCGGCGACATCCGCATCGATCGCCGACTTGAGCGCCTCCAGGGAGGCGAAACGCTGCTCTTCACGCAGCTTGTGGTGGAATTCCACCGTCAGGCGCCGGCCATAGAGGTCGCCGGCATAGTCGAGCAAGTGGATCTCCAGGTGAGGACGCCCGTCACCGGCGACGGAGGGACGCACCCCGATGTTGGCGACACCGGGCCAGGCCTTGCCATCGATCACCGCGCTGGTCAGGTAGACCCCGACGAGCGGGATCCGGCGGCGCTTGAGCTGGACGTTGGCGGTGGGCCAGCCCAGCTGGCGCGCCAGCTTCTGGCCATGCAGCACGCGGCCGCTGATCTGGTAAGGGCGCCCGAGCAGGCGCGCGGCCAGCTCGAAATCCCCGGCGGCCAGCGCCTTGCGCACCTGCGTGCTGCTGACGCGCATACCATCCTGCTCGATGGTCTCGGCGGCTTCGACGCTGAACCCATGACGCTGCCCGGCCTTGACCAGGAAGTCGAAATCGCCGGCCCGGTCACAGCCGAAGCGGAAGTCGTCGCCGACCTCCACGTGCCGTGCGCCGAGCCCGTCGACCAGGATGGTCTCGACGAACTGACGGGCATCGAGCTGGCTGAGCCGGCGATTGAAGGGCAGGCACAGCACGCGGTCGATGCCCGCCTCGGCCAGCAGCGCGAGCTTGTCGCGCAACCGCGACAGCCGGGGCGGCGCGCTGTCCGGCGCGAAGTATTCGCGTGGCTGCGGCTCGAAGACCACCACGCAGGTCGGCAGGCCCATGGCCTGTCCGCGCTCGCGCAGACGCGCCAGGATTGCCTGGTGACCGCGGTGAACGCCATCGAAGTTGCCAATGGTGGCGACGCAGCCCCGATGCTCGGGGCGCAGGTTGTGAAGACCTCGAACCAGCTGCATAGCGCGCTTCTTGCTCATAAAGTGGTCGATTATAACCACACCCGGGCGTCGGGGACAGGCAACAGCGCAACGCCAGGGCGGGGATCGGGAAAAACCGACGTCTGACCGTCGGCGGCCTCAGTGCAGGGCCTTGCGAACGAACTGGCGCGGGCGCAGCCCACACAGGTAGAGGCAACCGAAATAGGTCACCATGCCTGCGAGGATCAATGCGCCCAGTCGCAGCAGCCGCATGGCCATGTTGCCCTCTTCCCAGGCCGGCATCCAGTGCAGACCGGCCATCAGCACGACGGCCATCAGCCCGACGGCCAGGGCCAGCTTGAGCAGGAACGCCGTCCAGCCGGGCTGCGGCTGGAACAGCTGCTGACTGCGCAGCTTCCAGTACAGCAGGCCGGCATTGAGGCAGGCGCCCAGGCTGATGGCCAGCGCCAGGCCTGCATGCTGCAACGGGCCGATCAGGATCAGGTTGAACACCTGCGTGGCGACCAGGGTGAAGAGGGCGATCTTCACGGGCGTGCGAATGTTCTGCTGGGCATAGAAGCCAGGCGCCAGCACCTTGATCAGGATGATCGCCAGCAGACCGACGGCATAGGCGATCAGCGCACGCTGGGTCATGGCGGCGTCATGGGCGCCGAACTTGCCGTACTGGAACAGCGCCACGGTCAGCGGCTCGGCCAGCAACGCCAAGCCCAGCGTGCAGGGCAGCACCAGCAGGAAACACAGTCGCAGGCCCCAGTCGAGGATCCGCGAGTATTCCAGCCGGTCACGGTTGGCGTAGGTGCGGGCCAGGGTGGGCAGCAGGATGGTGCCCAGGGCCACGCCGAGCACGCCCGAGGGCAGCTCCATCAGGCGGTCGGCGTAATACATCCACGAGACCGAACCGGCCACCAGGAACGACGCGAAGATCGTGTTGATGATCAGCGACACCTGGCTGACCGAGACGCCGAGTATCGCCGGCAACATCTGCTTGAGCACCCGCCAGACCCCGGCGTCACGCACGTTCAGGCGCGGCAGGACCAGCATGCCGATCTTCTTCAGGGCCGGGAGCTGGTACAGCAGCTGGGCCAGGCCACCGGCCAGCACCCCCCAGGCCAGGGCCATGATCGGTGGGTCGAAATAGGGGGTGAGAAACAGGGCGAAGCCGATCATGGCCACGTTGAGCAAAGTGGGCGTGAAGGCCGGTACCGAGAAGCGGTTCCAGGTATTGAGGATGGCGCCGACCAGGGAGGACAGCGAGATCAGCAATATATAAGGAAAGGTCACGCGCAGCAGGTCGGTGGTCAGCTGGTACTTCTCGGCGTTGTCGACGAAGCCGGGCGCGGTGATCCAGACCACGAACGGCGCGGCCAGGATGCCCACGGCCGTGACCAGGGCCAGCACCAGCGTGAGCAGACCACTGACGTAGGCCACGAAGGTCCGGGTGGCCTCCTCGCCCTGCTGGGTCTTGTATTCGGCAAGGATCGGCACGAAGGCCTGGGAGAACGCCCCTTCGGCAAAGATCCGGCGCAGCAGGTTGGGCAGCTTGAAGGCGATGAAGAAGGCATCGGTGGCCACGCCGGCGCCGAAGATGCGCGCCAGGATGGTGTCGCGAACGAAGCCCAGCACCCGTGAAATCATGGTGATGGAGCTGACGGCCGCCAGGGATTTGAGCAGGTTCATCGAAAATATTTCACGCCAGAGGCAAGGGGCGCTGCCAGTCAACGCCGGGATGTGCGATACTCCCGCGCGCTTTTGCAGGGGAATCAACGCCACCGAGTTTACAGATCGCGGCGTAGAAAGGAATCTTCCTCCTACACGCCCGTGCCATTCGGCGGAACCCTGCAGTCGGCCTTGACATCCGTTCTACTGATCGGCATGATTCGCGGCCTTATTTGTTTGCTATTTACCTAAAGTCTTTCGAGGAGCTCGACGGTGGCCAACTCACCTTCCGCCAAGAAACGTGCAAAACAGGCTGAGAAGCGTCGCAGCCACAACGCCAGCCTGCGTTCCATGGTCCGTACCTACATCAAGAATGTAGTCAAGGCCATCGACGCCAAAGACGCTGACAAAGCGCAAGCCGCCTACACGCTGGCTGTGCCTGTAATCGACCGTATGGCCGACAAAGGCATCATCCACAAGAACAAGGCTGCTCGCCACAAAGGCCGTCTGAACGCGCACATCAAGGCGCTGAAGACCGCAGCCTAAGCGATACGCGTGTTCAAAAACCGACCCTAGGGTCGGTTTTTTATTGCCTGTGATAAACCTCGGCCATGCAATCGGGGGGAGCGTCCGACACTCGAGTCGACTCCACCTGCCATGGTCGTCTTGGCCTGCGCCGTGATGCGTCCATCACGGCGCAGGCGTCGATCACTGCGCGACCCGGATCTTCGGCGCCCAGTTGAGCCATTCGTCCTGCGGCTCTTCGAACAACGCGAAGGTCTGGCGAGGGCGTGCCTGGCTGCCCATCTGCTCGCCCTCAGGCGTGGCGAACGCAACACCACCATCGATTAGGGTCTGCAAGGACTCGGTACGGATGGTCGCGCCCTTGATCAGACCGAAGTCGAAACCGAAGCCGCTGCTGTTCCAGAAGCGGCTGCCCGTGTGCACCAACGAGGCATAGCGTGGCTCGATCAGCACGTGGATCAGCACACGGTCGGCGGTCGGACCCAGCTCGAACCCGGTGACCTTGCCTACAGGCACTTCACGGTAGGTGACCGGCACGCCTGGCTTGATTGAGCCCTTGCGCGTAGCACTCAAGGTGATCGGCAGACCGGGTTCGGGCTCACGTGATTCAGGTGCCTGGGCCAGGGCGATGAAGTCCTGCTGCGCGCCACGGTCCTTGGTGGCCGGCAATACCTCCAGGTACTGGCCGGTGACCAAGGTCTCGAGGTTTTCGGTGCGCACCAGGCCCAAGGCCGGCTTGACCACCCAGAATTGCGTGCCAGCACGGGCGATGCGATCGGCGCCCTGGGTGATGCGCGCCTTGAGCAGCACCGCCTGCATGTCCTTGGTGAAGTCCACGCTTTCGACGCTGCCGACGTCCAGGCCTTTGTACCGAATCGCCGCCCCTGGCTTGAGACCGTCGGCCCGGTCGACACGGATGGTGATCAACGAACCGCTGCGGTTGGCCGCCTCTTCGCTCTCGAGCAGGCGGAAGCGCGGTATGTGCCGCTTGAGTGGCACGTTGGACCGTGGCGTGTCGAAGGCGATACCCCCGGCCATCAGGCTCTGCAGCGATTCACTCTTGATCTTGATGCCTGACAGGCCGCCGGTGAGGGTGATGCCACTGGCGTTCCAGAAACGGGTCGAACCGTTGACCAGGTTGGCGTACTCCTTCTCGATGTGTACGCCGATCAGGATGCGGTTGCTGTTCTTGGCGAACTGGTAGCTCTGCACGCTGCCGACCTTGACCTGACGGTAGGTGACGGGGCTGCCGACATCCAGCGAACCCAAAGCATCGGCAAACAGCACCAGGTGCAGGCCGGGCGCACGCAGGTCCAGCGGCGGTGCCTTGGCGCGTGCCTCGAACTCACGCATGGGCTTGGCGCCCTTCTCGCCAGGCCGGAAGGAGATGTAGTTGCCTTTGACCAGCGCCTCGATGCCCGTGATGCCGGCCAGGGAGATCGAAGGCTTGACCACCCAGAACTGGGTGCCTTCCACCAGGTAGTCTTCTGCCAGTGGATCCAGCGTCAGGTCGGCGGTCGCGCTGGTGAGGTTGTCCTCCATGCGCAAGGCCTTCAGCGAGCCGATCTGGATGCCTTTGTACATCACGGGCGTACGGCCTGCCTGCAGGCCCTCGTAGTCGTTCAGCTTGAGCTTGATGCGAATGCCCGCCTGGGCGGCGTCATAGTCGTCATACAGGCGAAACGGCAGGCTGGGATCGGTAGGCGGGCTGTCCTTGCGGTGCTCGGGCGTGGCGAAGGCGATGCCGCCGGCGACGATGCTGGCCAGCGATTCGCTGCGTACCTTGACCCCGGACAGGTTGGCATCGATGCTGATGCCGCTGGCGTTCCAGAACCGCGTGTGCTTGCGCACCAGGTTGGCGTAGGCAGGCGCGATGAAGACCTTGACCTCGACGGTGTCCTGGTCCTCGGAGAGCTTGTAGCTCTTCACACGGCCTACTTGAATCTGCTTGTAGAACACAGGGCTGTCGCGGTTCAGGGAGCCGAGCCGGTCAGCCTTGAGGGTCAGGTGCAGGCCAGGCTCGTCGTCGGACAACGGGGGCGCCTTGGCGAGCGCCGTGAAACGCTTGGTCGGCTCACCATCGCCCGGGCTGATCGCGATGTAATTGCCGGACACCAGCGTCTCGAGGCCGGTGATGCCCGCCAGACTGACGCTGGGCTTGACCAGCCAGAAGCGCGTACCGGTGGTCAGGTGCCCCTCGGCCTCCTTGTTCATCTCGATGGTTGCAATGACACCGGTGTTCTGGCCTTCGGTATCCAGCTCGAGCGAATCGACCTTGCCGACCGACATGCCCTTGTAGAACACCTCTGTCTTGTTGGCGACGATCCCTTCACCGGTCTGGAAGCGCACCTGGATGCGTACACCGGCCTGGCTATAAGCCTGCCAGGCCAACCAGCCACCGATCGCCAGGGCGATCAGCGGCAGGATCCAGATGGCCGACCAGTTGGAAGCAGGCCGGGTCTTGGCCTTAGGCAAATCAGTCATTGTCGTCGTCCGACTCCGTGTTGTCCCAGATCAGCCGAGGATCGAAGGTCAAGGCTGCAAACATGGTCAGGATCACCACCGCGGCAAACGCGACGGCGCCCAGGTTGGGTTCGACATTGGCGATACGACCGAAATTCACCACGGCCACCAGAATGGCAATGACGAAGATGTCCAGCATCGACCAGCGTCCGATGAACTCGATGAAGCGGTACATGATGATGCGCTGCCGGGCCGACAGCGGCTGATGGCGCTGGATCGAATACAGCAGCAGTGCGATGCCCACGAGCTTGAAGGTCGGCACCAGAATGCTGGCGGTGAACACCACCGCCGCGATCGGAATCATCCCGTGCTGCATGAGGGTGATGACGCCGGACATGATGGTGTCCGGGCTGCCCTGCCCCAGGGTGCTGACCGTCATGATCGGCAGCACGTTCGCCGGAATGTAGAGGATCATCGCGGTGATCAGCAGAGCCCAGGTACGCACGATGCTGTTGGGTCGACGGGCATGCAGCGAGGCACCGCACCGCGAACAGAACGGCTTGGGTTCGTCGTCGTCACGAGGATTGAGTTCGTGGCATTCATTGCAGACCAGGATGCCTGCATCAATCGCCCGCATGTTCGTCTTCTCCTGACAGGGCCGTCCAGATCTGGTGGGGTGACATCACCACTTCCAGCCACACTTGAACCAACAACAGGCCAATGAAACAGAACAGGCCGAAACCGACGGTCACTTCGGCCATGTCGACCAGCTTCACCACGGCCACCAGTACGCCCATGAAGTAGACCTCCAGCATGCCCCAGTCGCGCAGGTGATGGTAGAGGCGGTAGAACAGCAAGCCATGGCCGCGTGCGACGTTCAGCCGAATGCTCAGCAACACGGCCAGCTGGCACAGCAGCTTGGCCAAGGGGATGGCCATGCTGCACAGGAAGACGACGATCGAGATACCGACCATGTCTGCGCCGTACAGGCCCAATACGCCGTTCCAGACGGTATCGGCCGAGCTTTGCCCCAGCACGTGAAGCTTCATGATGGGCAGGAAGTTGGCCGGTATGTACAGCAGGAGCGCCGTGATCACCAACGCCAGGCTGCGGTTGACCACATTGGGACGGTGGGCGTACAGCTCGTAGCCACACCGTGGGCAATGGGCCTTTTCGCCGGGTGAAAGGACAGGCTTTTCCATCAACAGGTCACACTCATGACAGGCGACCAGCCCTTGCAGAGGGCGTTGTGCCAGCGATTCGGAGGTGGCGGGTCTAGGCATGAGGGAGGGTCTGAGTGGTGGGATCGGTTCTATTCTAGAGGTCTGACCACGGAAAAGACAAAACCCCTACCTGCGTGCGCAGATAGGGGTTTTGCGAAATGAATCTTGGCGATGACCTACTCTCACATGGGGAAACCCCACACTACCATCGGCGATGCATCGTTTCACTGCTGAGTTCGGGAAGGGATCAGGTGGTTCCAAT
>NZ_JAAMQI010000036.1 GCF_013523165.1 Pseudomonas entomophila | reverse complement strand
GAACTCAGTAGTGAAACGATGCATCGCCGATGGTAGTGTGGGGTTTCCCCATGTGAGAGTAGGTCATCGCCAAGATTCATTTCGCAAAACCCCTATCTGCGCATGCAGGTAGGGGTTTTGTCTTTTCCGCGTTCTGAAACGTCGCGTGTGTCCTCCTCGGCATTTTCAGGGGAGGGCTGCTACTGTCAAACCTTCCTTTTCCTTCAATAAGCCAACTCGCTCTTGATGGTTGAGGTTTCCCGCGTGTCTGTCAGAAGCGTCTGACTGTCAGCCCCCCTGCCTTGCCCGTTTAACTATGACCTTCTCACCGTGAAGGATCTGCAGATGGGCAACGCTCTTCCTCCTGTTCGCCAGAGCGTTTACTCGCATGGGCTGATCTGCCTGGTGATCTCGCTGTTCACCGTACTGTTCATCGAAGTGGTCAGCGGCCGCGCCCATGTCTGGCTGGGCGTGTGGCCCGACTACGAAGACATGCGGCTGCACATCAACGAGCCCCTTGGGCGCCTGCGCTGGTTCCTGAGCGACCTGAGCGGAGCCACGTTCCACAAGCATGAACTGGCCTCGTTGGGCCTCGTGTGCGGCGGTGCGCTCGCCCATTGGGCCTACCAGCGGGCAAAGGCGTGGCAGGGCTTTGCCCTGTGCCATGGCCGCGGACGTTGGTGGTGGGTCGTCGCCAGCTCGGTCGTCAGCCTGTTGCTGAGCCATGCCCTCTGGGGCTGGACACTGCAGGCAGGGGCCTGGCAGCCCACCTACGTGGCGTTCGTGTCGGTCCCTGCCATGCTGGTCATGTCCTTCGGTACCGGGTGGCGTGTGTTGCTCGGTGGTGCCATGCTGGGTGCGCTGCTGGTCACGCCGACCAGCCTGCTGCTGTTCAACGTGCTCTGTGTTCCGCTGGACTTGCCCAGTATCACGGGCAGCATGCTGGGCGTGGCCCTTTCCTGTGCGCTGGTATCGCGTCTCTGTACGCACTGCCCGCACTGGCTCGGTACGCGGCAGTCGCCCTTGACGAGCCGGCCCTCGACGATCGATGCAGGTCATGGCCCGGTATGGGTGCTGCGACGCGTGCTGGCCGACTTCAGCGAGGTCACGTTCTTCGGCAACGAGTGGGCCAGCCTCGGCCTGCTGGGAGGCCTCTTGCTGGCCTACCTGCTGTCGCCTGCCAGTCCTGCCTACGGTTCTCATCTGGTTCCCGAGTTGATCGCAGGCCAGGCGCTGGCCTCGTGGCTGGGCATTCTGATCTGGCGTCGACACTGGATCGGCCTGGGCTGGTACCCCACGTACCTGCCCATCGTCTCGATCGTGCCGGTCGCCCTGTTGACGTATGGTGGCCAGCTCAACGTCATCCTCCTGAGCGCCTTGCTCGGGGCCACCGTCCTGCCGCCCCTGGCCATCGCCATCACCCTGCGCCTACCGGACGACATGCACGTGCACGTTGGATGCACCTTGGCCATGGCCCTCGGCACACTGGTACTGAACCCCCTCATTGGCTTGCTCATCGGCCCTTCGGCGTTCTGAGACGGTAAACCATGATCGTTCCGCGCGTCGTGGGCAATAAAGCCTGGACGCCGTCCATCCTGCACGGCACCCTTGTCACCGATCGCGACAGGAATGCGATCGCACGTGACTTTCGCGTACCTGGGCTGCGTCAAGACCTTGTCCGTGATCCACAGAACAGGTCCACGGACCGATCGATGCAGCGCTGTGCGCTGATACATGCCCGGATTCACCACCGCACTATCACTTGAGGTAACAAGCAAGATGGCCAAGGCCGCCGATGTCGTTGTGCAATGCCTGGAAAACGAAGGTGTCGAGTTTGTATTCGGCATCCCGGGTGAGGAGAACCTCGACCTGCTCGAGTCCCTGCGCAAGTCCAAGATCAAGTTGGTACTGACCCGTCACGAACAGTCCGCAGGCTTCATGGCCGCCACCTACGGCCGTCTGACCGGCAAGACCGGTGTCAGCCTGTCGACGCTCGGCCCAGGCGCCACCAACCTGGTGACCGCCAGCGCCTACGCCTACCTGGGCGGCATGCCGATGATGATGATCACAGGGCAAAAGCCGATCAAGAAGTCCAAGCAGGGCCGGTTCCAGATCATCGACGTCTGCGGCATGATGGACCCCATCACCAAGTACACCCACCAGTTCGCCTCGGCCGACAACATCCCGGCCCGCATGCGCGAAGCCTTCCGTCTGGCTGAAGAAGAGAAGCCGGGTGCGGTGCATCTGGAGCTGCCTGAAGACATCGCGGCCGAGCAGACCGATGCCCTGCCGATCCCGCGCAGCCTGCACCGTCGTCCGCTGGCCGAGCACAAGGCCATCGAAGCGGCCGTGCAGAAGCTCAAGAACGCTCGCAGCCCCATCCTGGTGATCGGTGCCGGCGCCAACCGCAAGATGACCGCCAAGGTCCTCAAGCAGCTGATCGACAAGACCGGCATCCCGTTCATCACCACCCAGATGGGCAAGGGCGTGGTCGACGAGCGTCACCCGCGCTTCCTCGGTAACGCCGCCCTGTCGTCGGGTGACTTCGTGCACCGCGCCGTCGAGGCCGCCGACCTGATCATCAACATCGGTCACGACGTGATCGAGAAGCCGCCGTTCTTCATGGTCCGTGGCGGCACCGAAGTCATTCACATCAGCTTCCGCAGTGCCGAAGTCGATGCGGTGTACTTCCCGCAAGTCGAAGTGATCGGTGACATCGCCAACACCGTCTGGCAGATCGGCGAAGCGCTGAGCGACACCAGCCACTGGGACTTCACCCGCCTGATGGCGATCCGCGAAGCCAACGAAGTGCAGATCGCCGAAGGCGCCGACGACGACCGTTTCCCGGTCTACCCGCAGCGTCTGGTCGCCGACATCCGTCGCGTGCTGCCGTCCGAAGGCATCGTGGCGCTGGACAACGGCATCTACAAGATCTGGTTCGCCCGCAACTACAAGGCGCACAAGCCCAACACCGTGCTGCTGGACAACGCCCTGGCGACCATGGGCGCCGGTTTGCCTTCGGCCATGGCCGCACACCTGGTCTACCCCGAGCGTCCGGTCATCTCGGTGTGTGGCGACGGTGGCTTCATGATGAACAGCCAGGAGCTGGAAACGGCCGTACGCTTAGGGATGCACATCACCGTGGTGATCCTGCGTGACGATGGCTACGGCATGATCCGCTGGAAGCAGGCCAACATGGGCTTCACCGATTTTGGCCTGGACTACGGCAACCCGGACTTCGTCAAGTATGCCGAAGCCTACGGCGCCAATGGTCACCGTGTGGAAAGCGCCGACGGCCTCCTGCCGCTGCTCGAGCACTGCGTGAAGACCCCAGGCGTGCACGTGATCGACTGCCCGGTCGACTACAGCGAGAACGATCGCATCCTTAACAGCGAACTGCGTGAGCGTGCGCTGGCGGTCTGACCCTTGCAATCGCCCGTACTGCCAGCCATTGGCAGTACGGGTGGCACGGTTCTGCATTCACCGTGGGCTGATCTTGTAGCAACACCGCCGTGACTGGGCCAGGATGTGCTCGGTCCTCTCCACACGCGCCCCCAGAATCTGCTCGAACAGCTCCAGTTCAGAGCGGCAGAAGCCCTGGCAATGCGCGGCTGCCGAACAGATCGGGCAGTGATTTTCGATGAAGGTCAGCGTGCCATCCTCTTCGACGGCATATTCGGCCATGTACCCCTCGCGACACCGCGCTTCGGTCAGGCGCTGGACTTTCTCCAGCAGCGAATCCGTCTCATCCATCGCCTCCAGATAAGTCTCGCGGTTCTGCCGTTCGCGGATCGCAATCAGCGTCTCGATGGCCGATTCGCCAAACGCCAGACGCACCGAATCGAGCAGTTGCACGGTCAGGTCCGCATGGGTATCCGGGAAACGGCCGTGTCCCTTGCTGGTCAGTTGCCAGAACTGCGCGGGCCGTCCCACGCCTCGCGCGTGCGAATACGTGTCGACCCAACCTTGGGCAGCCAGCTTCACGAGCTGCTGCCTGGCCGCCTCGGCCGTCATGCCCAATACCTGACCTGCGTCTGCGGCCTGTTGCGGCCCTCGGGTCTTGAGCAGATGCAGCAAGCGTTCCGCCGTGGCCTGTGGCTTGTCCTCGATGTCCCTGTGCTGGCTTGACAACAGCGCGCCCCTCCCTCAAGAATAAAAAAAGAATTAGCTTGTTAAATCAAGCGTAACCCACTGTGCGGTTCTAGACAATTCGCACGAGGATGAGCCAGGAGGCTGTATGGATACCATGAACGCAAGCTGGGGAAGTCTGCTGTCAGGCCGCAATGGCGCGTGCGCGCTTGCGCTGTCGGGGGGCGTGGCGCTGCATGCCATCAACATCTACATCGCGACCACCGTGTTGCCGTCCGTCGTCGCCGAGATTGGCGGGCTGAGTCTGTATGCCTGGAACATGACGCTGTTCGTCGTGGCGTCGATCATCGGGTCGGCCTTGACGGCGCGTCTGTTGGCACGCCGCGGATCGCGCGGTGCCTATGCGGTAGCGGCACTGTGCTTCATGCTGGGCAGCCTGGTCTGCGCCCTGGCGCCCAGCATGACCGTGATGTTGATAGGCCGAACGCTGCAGGGTCTGGGCGGAGGTTTCTTGTTCGCGTTGAGCTATTCGATGATTCAGAGCGTCTTCGCGGAGCGCTTGTGGCCACGGGCCATGGCGTTGATTTCAGCCATGTGGGGTGTCGCCACCCTGTTAGGACCGGCCATCGGCGGCATTTTCGCCGAGTACGACGCCTGGCGCATGGCCTTCGGTATCCTCGTCCCCATCACGCTGCTCTACATCGTATTCGTCTGGTGGGTGCTGCCGGCCAAAGCGGGCGGGAGCGACGGCGGTGCGCTGGCCGTGCCGCAGCTTACGGCCTTGACTGCCGCGGTGCTGGCGGTCAGTGCTGGCAGTGTTTCGAGCGTACCGGCGCTGAACGTGCTGGGCGTCGTCACCGCGCTGGTGCTGGTGGTCTGGATCGCACGCCTGGAGCGCGTGAGCGAGGTTCGCTTGCTGCCGCAGGGCGCCCTCCGACTGTCCTCGCCCTTGTGCGCGCTCTACCTGACCATGGGGCTGCTGGTGGTCGGCATGACCAGCGAAACCTTCGTGCCGTATTTCCTGCAAAAGCTGCAAGGCCAGACACCATTGGTATCTGGCTACATCGCCGCCCTCATGGCCGCTGGCTGGACGGTTTCGGAAGTCATGAGCTCAGGCTGGCAGGCACGAGGTGCACGCCTGGCCATCATCAACGGACCGATCTGCGTGTTCGTCGGCATGGTCCTGTTGGCGGCCGCCAGCCCCATCGCGTCGCTGAACGGTGCATGGGTGATGACCGGCATCTGCGCAGGGCTCGGCCTGGTCGGTTTCGGCATCGGCCTGGGCTGGCCGCACTTGTTGACGCAGGTATTGGTCATCACACCTGAAGCGGACCAGGAAGCGGCCGGCGCTTCGCTCACCACCGTCCAGTTGTTCGCCACGGCACTGGGTGCCGCCTTGGCGGGCATGATCGTCAACCTGGCCGGGCTCGGTCATGGCAGCACGGAAGTCACCACCCTCGGCAATGCCGCGTTCTGGCTGTTCGCGCTGCTGGCCATCGCACCCTTGCTGGGGATTTTCAGCGCCATCAAGGCGGCTCGCACCTTCGTCTCATGAAGCGCTAGTACCTGAGCGTGAGTGATAGCCTCACCAGCCTGACCGATGTTCGCACGCTCACGTCAACTTCTCGCTCGACGAGCAATCTAGCGCACACTGCCCGTACAGGTTCGAGTCGATGTGACCGCTCAATGCTTCGAGACCTCGATCACCGCCGTGAACCCGCTGGCCGGGCGCGGACGGTGCAGGTCCAGGCTTGGACAACCAACCGCGTAAGCAGACGCTGGCCGTGATTAGAACCGCCCTCTTCGCCACGAGGGCGGCCTGGTTGCTGGTCCATCCACAGTTGATCGTTGGCACTCGTTATCTACCGTTTTCTGACGTCCTATGTCGATGACACTGCACGTCCACCTACCTGGACGGACTGACGACATGACGATCGGATCGACACACAACCATCCTGCCGACCTGCGCATCACGCCTGACACGGATCCATTGCCATGGAGTGCGCGCTTTCCCAATCCGCCCGACCTCTGTTTCGACTATCGGCGACTCGTCGAGCAGGCGGGTGGCATTGCTCAGGCGACGAAGTCCACTCATCGAATCTGCATCGTCGGTGCCGGTGTCACCGGCCTCGCCGCCGCCCGCGAGCTTCTGCGTTGTGGATTCACTGAAATCACGGTGATCGAAAAGGCCAAGCGCGTTGGCGGGCGGCATTTCACGGTCGTGGATGGACCTGAAGACTACAAGAAGCCCGCCACACCGTTTGAACTGGGTGCCATGCGCATGCCGTTCTTCAACAGGACAGGCGAGCCGCCAGAAGCAGGCCGGTCACTCATGGCGTATTACAGTCAGCTCTTCGGTCTGAGAACGTCGGACTTTCCGAACCCCGGCACACAATGGGTCAATGCAACCGGTATCTACATGAGAGAAGGTCAGCTGGAGGGGGAGGGCGAACCGACACTCCTGATCTGGCAGAACTCCGACGGCACCACGCCACCCCCAGGCGCAGCGCTGCGACGCGTTCATGGCAAGTGGGAACGTTTTGCGCAGCGGTTCGCAGAGAAAGTGGCCGCTTCGTATGGCACCCACAAGTGGGAAGCCCTGTGGCAACAGATCGTTGAACGTTATCAGTCATTGTCATTCCGTCAGTTGGTCAAGCTGCCGTTTCTAGAGGTTCTCGATCCTGATCGCCCAGGCGACTTCGGCGGCCTTGGCATGACCGAGGACGAGTCGTCCATCTTCTATGCCATCGGCATCGGCGACGGGAGCTGGGGCGCCTTCTATGACGTGTGCTGTCTTTACCCACTGCGTACCGCGTTGTTCGGGTTCAGCAGTCATCTGCAGCTCATTCACGGGCGTGTCGACGAGCACGGGGTGCCGTATGCCGCTCCTTATCTGGATCGCCGGGAAGTGCCAGACAGTGCCGGCTCGATGTTCAAAGCTCCTGACTACCTGGGCGTCAGCGCATTGGATGAGTGTTTACTGTTCATGGAGATACCTGAGATCGAGCGGTCGCTCTATGCACATTGCCTGGAACACCCTGAGGGTCTTCTGACCAACACCTCCGTGGTTCGACTGCAACGCCTGGATGATGGAAAAATCATCGTGCATCATCGTTGCAGCGACGAACCAACATCCAGTGCATCGACTGCCAGCGAAGCTTTCGATACCGTCATCCTGACCTTGCCCTCATGGCTCATCGAAACGACACTCCGCCTGGAAGGTTTTAGCCCTGATCTGTTGCCTTATTCGATAGTCGATGCCTGGAAGCATGCGCATTGGGAGACCAGTTGCAAGGTCTATGCGCGATTGAGCAAAACCTTCTTGGACAACAACCCTCATTTCCCGCAAATCTTGGTCACCGATAGCATCGTCCACGACGTTTACGCCTACCGCTACAGCGAACACTATGACTATGACTGCATCTTGCTCAGCTATACGTGGGAGGACGATGCCACCAAGCTGGCTTGTTTCTCGGATGCAGAGCTCGTAGATCAATGCACCCGGGAGCTGGATCGCATTTTGCTCCGTTGCAGCAACGTCAAGCAGGCCATCTCGCCATTCATCGATACCCGCCACAGTGTCGTGCAGCGGTGGATGACGGACAAACATGCGTTGGGTTGCGCGAAGCTCTACAGAGCCGGCACCTACCAGGCCGCCGTCAGCCTGATGCGATACAACCGAGATCTTGGCGGCGTGTCAGGCCTTTACTTGGCAGGCGAGTCGTTTTCCGTAGATGCTGGTTGGACTGAGCCTTGTTTGCGGACGGCAGTCGACGTCGTGATCAACCTTTGCGCCCACACCCAAGCCTCTTTCAATGGCGGGTTCACCCTGGCGAACTACCCACATTACCGATAGCCATAATATTGCACGTTGTGTCGATATCAGCGGTTTCGCCTAGTCTGGTAGGAAAATTCGCCCAATCTCTGGGAAACCGCTGACTCCTCTTCCCAGGCATGAACAGGTTTAACTGGCGCTTCCATAATAAGAAGGAAGCCGCCATGAACGAGCAAATCGCGCCTGTCAGTCCTGCACACGTTGCCGTCATCCAGTTCGATCCACAGGTAGGCCTCGAGCGCCGAGCAGCGAACGTCAGCAGGAGTCTGGAACTCGCCCGACAGGCTGCGCTGAAAGGCGCGAACCTCATTGTTCTTCCTGAACTTGCCAATACCGGCTATTCCTTCCACTCGCGCGCCGAGGCTTACCAGCACGCCGAGACGCTTGAAGACGGTCCGACCGTGGCTGCCTGGGCGGACTTCGCGTGCGAACATCAGGTGTACCTCGTTGCGGGTTTCGCCGAGCGTGACGGGCTCAACCTTTACGACAGCGCGGTGCTGTTCGGGCCGCAAGGCATCTTGGGGCACTACCGAAAGGCACACCTGTGGAACCAGGAAAAGCTTTGGTTCACACCAGGCGATTTAGGATTCCCGGTCTTTGAAACCCCAATCGGCCGTATCGGCCTGCTGGTGTGCTGGGATATCTGGTTTCCAGAGGTCCCGCGTCTACTGGCCCAACAGGGTGCCGACATCCTCTGCAGCGTCAATAACTGGGTGTGGACACCGCCTCCATTGTTCGACAAGGCTGATCGCTGCATGGCCTCATACCTGACCATGACTGCCGCCCATGTCAACAACGTCTATATTGCTGCCGCCAACCGTATTGGAAGCGAAAGAGGAGGGCGGTTCCTTGGATGTTCGTTGATCGCTGGCACCAATGGCTGGCCTATCGGCGATGTCGCCAGTACCGAGCAGGAATGCATTCTGTATGCCGAGATCGACCTGAGCCTGGCGCGCAGTGCGCCTATCTGGAACAGCCTCAACGATCTGCCTCGGGATCGTCGCGCTGACCTCTACGACAGCATGCTCGGCTATCGCCTGCATGCGCCACTGCCACGTTGAGGAGACGCTCATGAACATATCGTTCACAGCGCCCCGTCAGCGGGGTTTGGGAATGCTGGTCTTGCTGGCACTGGGCGTGGTGCTGATGGGGTTGTTCGGTCACTGGCCTGCCTACGCTCAACTCACCGCTACGCTCGATCAACCTTTGAGTCGGCTACGTTGGATCGTTGGCGATATCAGTGAAGTGGCGTTCTACAAACACGAACTGCCCGCTCTCGGCCTGTTGCTTGGTGCAGGTCTTGCGCATTGGGCGCACCGCTCGGGCAGGCGTTGGCAGGGGTTCGCTGTATGCTATGGCAGTGGTCTTTGGCCATGGCTGCTCGCCAGCTCACTGGGTGGCTTGTTACTCAGCCATGCGTTGTGGGGCTGGACCTTGAGCAGCGGTGTCTGGCAACCGACCTTCGTCGCCTTCGTCTCGTTGCCGGCAGCCATGGTGCTGCTGTTTGGCGGCGGTTGGCGTGTCGCACTCACGGGCGCCGTGCTGGGCGCAGTGCTGGTGACGCCAGCGTCCCTGCTGTTGGTCAACTACGTGTGCTATCCATTGGCGTTGCCTGTGGTAATCGGCAATGTCGCTGGCATGGCAATCGCCAGCGTCATTGCATTTTTGCTGTGCAGACGTTTTCCCGCCTGGGTTCGGCCGGAGCAGGCCCCGCGTCCGAAGGTTCAGGCCGCGTCTGTGAGCACACCTGACTACGGCCCGCTGTGGGTCGTGCGCCGTGTTCTGGCAGACTTCAGCGAAGCACCGTTTCTCGGCAATGAATTGGCCAGTCTCGGTCTGGTACTAGGCGCTCTGCTCGCGTACGCGCTCTCGCCCGATGCACCGGCCTATGGTTCAGGCCTGGTGCTGGAGCTGATCACGGGCCAAGCATTGACCTCGCTGATCGGTGTATTGCTGTGGCGTCATCAATGGCGGCAACGCGGTTGGTATCCGACCTACATTCCCATCGTCTCAGTCGTGCCAGCGGCCGTACTGACACTGGGCGGCAGCTGGCACGTCATCGTGCTCAGTGCAATGTGGGGCGCGTTGATGGCCCCCCCATTGGCAGCGGCCATCAGTGATCGTCTGCCCGCCTACATGCACGGTTACATCGGCAACGTGTGCGCCATGGCGATCTGCACCGCCGTGATCGTTCCAGTCATAGGTCTCATCGTAGGAGGCCAATCATGACTGCGCGCAACCGCTTGCCCACGCTGTCGATCGGTAGCCTTGGCGGCACCATCTGCATGGCCTCTACCTCTGGGCGTGCGGGCGTCACGCCTCGTCTAGGTGCTGGCGAACTGCTGGCCGAGTTGCCGGGTTTGACGCAAATGGCGTGTTTGCACAGCGCCGATTTGTGTCTGCTACCCAGCGCGTCGATGGGCTTCGCCGACTTGATCGGCACCTTCGATTGGGCCAAGGCGCAGGTCGAAAGTGGTGCATGCGGCGTTGTGCTCACTCAGGGCACCGATACATTGGAAGAAACGGCCTACTGGCTGGATCTGCTTTGGCCATTTGCAGCCCCATTGGTATTGACCGGCGCCATGTGTCCTGCCGGTCAGGCTGGCAGTGATGGTCCAGGCAACCTGCTGGCGGCTGCCCAGGTAGCCTTGTCGGCCGACAGTCGAGGACGTGGTGCGCTGGTTGTAATGAATGGTGAAATCCATGCGGCCCACCGTGTACGCAAGACCGCCAGTCTGGCACTGGCGGCATTCGAGTCGCCGGATTCAGGGCCACTGGGATGCTTGCGCGAAGGCAGGGCAGACTATCGTCAACCACCTGTGCCTCGCATCACCTTGCCCATCGCGCGGCAGGCTTGCCCACGCGTGGCCTTGCTCGAGGCCACCTTGGGCGCTGATACCATGTTGTTGGAAGCCTTGCCCGATCTGGGGTATCGAGGACTGGTGATTGCAGGGTTCGGTGCCGGACACGTTTCTGCCGAGTGGGCGCGCGTGCTCGAAAGGCTGGCGACACGCATGCCCGTGGTAGTGGCCAGCCGTACAGGCAAAGGCCCGACCGCTCAGGCCACCTATGGCTTCGACGGAGGAGAGATCGACCTGCAGGCTAAAGGTGTACAGATGGCTGGCTCGTTATGCCCGCGTAAAAGCCGCCTATTGCTGAGCCTGCTACTGGCCAACGGCATGGCATCCTCGTTCGCTCGCTTTTTGCCACGTTGAGCGCGGCTCCTTCAACCGCCGCGCTTGCCAAGGGCAACGCGCGGCCCGCTGTGCTAGGGTGCAGGCATTCACCCAAGGACACCTCCGTTCATGCTGCCAGCGCTTTCCGAAAAAGAACTCAACCGGCTCGAAGACCTGCTGATCACCTACGGCAACGACTTCTCCGTCATCAACCTGGCCGAACTCAACGGCTTCTTCACCGCCCTGGCCAGCTCCCCGGCCCGGGTCAACGCCGAGCGCTGGCTGCCTGCCGTCAGCGGCGGCAAGGTACCCACGTTCAAGAGCGCCGCCCATGGCGAAGCCTACACCGCCCTGATGCTGCGTTACTGCGACCAGGTCGCACAGGCGCTGGCGTCGGATCTGGACGGTTTCGAGCCATTGTTCGAAGAGGGCGAAGGCGAGGAGGGCCCGGTCATCATTCTGGAAGAGTGGTGCTTTGGCTACATGCGCGGCACCCAGGTCGCCGAATGGGCGGCCTTGCCTGCCGAGCAGGACGCGCTGCTCAAGACGATTTCCCTGCATGGCCTGGAAGACAACGTCGAGCTGCTCGACGCCATGAGCGAGGCGCAGCGTCAGGCCTGCGTGCCCGAGGTCGTCGAGGCCGTGCGTGGGCTCTACCGTTACCAACAGCAGTTTGCGGCCAGCACCCGACACTGAGTGGCGCGAGCGAGGATCTGGACGTGCCTGGACGGGACCCGCCAGCCGGCCACCGCCGGTAGATGAACGACGAGGAGCGCCGTGTGGCGCCCCATGTGCGGGTGATTGGCGCCTACGGCAATTTCGGCCGCATCGTGTGCCGACACCTGAATCGTCGATCAGACATCGCCCTCACCCTGGCAGGTCGCGATTCTGAGGCGCTGCGTGAGCAGGCCGCACACCTCCGCTGGGGACTGATCGCCGACCATCGTCCCTGGGCCGTGAGGCTGCACCATCTGGGCCTGCGGTCATAGCCATGCCCACCGAACCACGCTTCGATGCGCTCCACATGACCAGGCGTCGTGCTGCGCAAGACCCAATCGGTGCGGGATGAGGGGGTGGCCTTTCGCTCCATGAAGGGGCTCGCTGTCGAAGGTCCTTGACGCCAGTGTCTCGAGACCGGTCAGTGTAGTGAAGCATGCGAACCTTGGCGCCCCATGCAAAAAGCCACCTGTGCCTTGCGGCGCAGGTGGCTTTCATCAGGTCGGACGCCAGGGGTGCTGCCTGTCTCAGGTGTCTGGAAGACCGTTGCGTCTCACGACACCCTAGCAGGCCTCATCTCAGTCCCAGCTCAACGCCCCACCGGTCTGGTACTCGATCACACGGGTCTCGAAGAAGTTCTTCTCTTTCTTCAGGTCCATGATCTCGCTCATCCACGGGAACGGGTTGGTGGTCCCTGGGTACTCTTCCTTCAGGCCGATCTGAGTCAGGCGACGGTTGGCGATGAACTTGAGGTAGTCCTCCATCATCGCCGCGTTCATGCCCAGCACGCCGCGCGGCATGGTGTCGCGTGCGTATTCGATCTCCAGCTGGGTGCCCTGCAGGATCATCTGGGTCGCTTCTTCCTTCATCTCGGCGTCCCACAGGTGCGGGTTCTCGATCTTGATCTGGTTGATCACGTCGATGCCGAAGTTCAGGTGCATGGACTCGTCACGCAGGATGTACTGGAACTGCTCGGCGACGCCGGTCATCTTGTTGCGACGACCCATGGACAGGATCTGGGTGAAGCCGCAGTAGAAGAAGATGCCTTCGAGCACGCAGTAGTAGGCGATCAGGTTGCGCAGCAGCTCCTTGTCGGTCTCGACGGTGCCGGTGTCGAATTCCGGGTCGGAGATGGCGCGGGTGTACTTCAGGCCCCAGGCGGCTTTCTTCGCCACCGACGGGATCTCGTGGTACATGTTGAAGATCTCGCCTTCGTCCATGCCCAGCGATTCGATGCAGTACTGGTAGGCGTGGGTGTGGATCGCCTCTTCGAAAGCCTGGCGCAGGATGTACTGGCGGCACTCCGGGTTGGTGATCAGGCGGTACACGGCCAGGGCCAGGTTGTTGGCGACCAGCGAGTCGGCGGTGGAGAAGAAGCCGAGGTTGCGCATCACGATGCGGCGCTCGTCTTCGGTCAGGCCGTCCTGGGCACGCCACAGGGCGATGTCCGCGGTCATGTTGACCTCTTGCGGCATCCAGTGGTTGGCGCAGCCGTCCAGGTACTTCTGCCAGGCCCAGTCGTACTTGAAGGGCACCAGCTGGTTGAGGTCGGCGCGGCAGTTGATCATGCGCTTCTCGTCGACCGCGACACGGGCCGAGGAGCCTTCCAGCTCGGCCAGGCCTTCGGCGATGTCGAGCTTGTCCAGCGATGCCTTGGCGCGCTTGACGGCCTCGGAGTCGGTGGCAACGACGGCACGGGCCTGTTGCGCGGCGGCATCGCCGGCGCTGTCGAGCTTGTCCAGGGAAGTGGCCGCTTCGGCCTGGGCCGCGTGGGTGTTGCCTTTGGCGGCGACGTCGCCGTCTTCTTTATCGAATTCGTCCCAGCTCAGCATGGTGAGAATCTCCTGCTCGAGGGGCCTTCCATGACGGAAGACCGGTGGATCATGGTTGCGGTGCCTGAGCCCCGTGTGGGGTACTGCGGGTGCACGCAAATCGGGAGGCCCCCGAAAGGGGCGGGCTGACGCTACGCGGCGTCGGCCTGTTGTAGGGGGCTGCACGGTGGAGTGACCCGTTCGACGGAACGATGGACCCCGACCGTGCATCCTTGGTGCTGTCACGGCAGCCCTGGCGCGACGAAGCGCCTGGGTGAAGAGGCCTTCCGGGAAAGGCCTCGCGTGGCGTGTTACTGGCACGCCTCGCAATCCGGCTCGTCGATCGCGCAGGCCTTCGGCACCGGGGCAGGGCCGGCGGCCTGGACCGGGGCGCTGTCGCCACCGCTGGACACGGCGTTGAGCTTGCCGGTGTTGATGGTCGACTTCTCGGTGCTGGTCGCGGCCAGGGCACGGAGGTAGTAGGTGGTCTTCAGACCGCGGTACCAGGCCATGCGGTAGGTCACGTCGAGCTTCTTGCCCGAGGCGCCGGCGATGTACAGGTTCAGCGACTGCGCCTGGTCGATCCACTTCTGGCGACGGCTGGCGGCATCGACGATCCACTTGGTCTCGACTTCGAACGCGGTGGCGTACAGGTCCTTGAGCTCTTGCGGAATGCGCTCGATCTGCTGCACGGAGCCATCGTAGTACTTGAGGTCGTTGATCATGACCGAGTCCCACAGGTCACGCGCCTTGAGGTCGCGGACCAGGTAGGGGTTGATCACGGTGAACTCGCCCGACAGGTTCGACTTGACGTACAGGTTCTGGTACGTCGGCTCGATCGACTGCGACACGCCGGTGATGTTGGCGATGGTCGCGGTCGGCGCGATGGCCATGATGTTCGAGTTACGGATGCCGTTCTGCACGCGGGCACGGACCGGTGCCCAGTCCAGGCTTTCGTTGAGGTCGACGTCGATGTACTTCTGACCACGGGCCTCGATCAGGATCTGCTGCGAATCCAGCGGCAGGATGCCCTTGGACCACAGCGAGCCCTGGAACGTCTCGTAGGCGCCACGCTCGTCGGCCAGGTCGCAGGACGCCTGGATCGCGTAGTAGCTGACCGCTTCCATCGACTTGTCGGCGAACTCGACCGCGGCATCGGAACCGTACGGGATGTGCTGCAGGTACAGCGCGTCCTGGAAGCCCATGATGCCCAGGCCGACCGGACGGTGCTTGAGGTTCGAGTTGCGCGCCTGCGGCACCGAGTAGTAGTTGATGTCGATCACGTTGTCGAGCATGCGCACGGCGGTGTTGACGGTGCGCTGCAGCTTGGCGGTGTCCAGCTTGCCGTCCGTGATGTGGTTCGGCAGGTTGATCGAGCCCAGGTTGCAGACGGCGATCTCGTCCTTGTTGGTGTTCAAGGTGATCTCGGTGCACAGGTTGGAGCTGTGCACGACGCCCACGTGCTGCTGCGGCGAGCGCAGGTTGCACGGGTCCTTGAAGGTCAGCCACGGGTGGCCGGTCTCGAACAGCATCGAGAGCATCTTGCGCCACAGGTCCTTGGCCTGGATGGTCTTGAACACCTTGATCTTGTTGTACTCGGTCAGGGCTTCGTAGTACTCGTAGCGCTCTTCGAAGGCCTTGCCGGTCAGGTCGTGCAGGTCCGGCACTTCCGAGGGCGAGAACAGGGTCCACTTGCCGTCGTCGAAGACGCGCTTCATGAACAGGTCCGGGATCCAGTTGGCGGTGTTCATGTCGTGGGTACGGCGACGATCGTCACCGGTGTTCTTGCGCAGCTCGATGAACTCTTCGATGTCCAGGTGCCAGGTTTCCAGGTACGCACAGACCGCGCCCTTGCGCTTGCCACCCTGGTTGACCGCCACGGCGGTGTCGTTGACCACCTTGAGGAACGGCACGACGCCCTGGGACTTGCCGTTGGTGCCCTTGATGTACGAGCCCAGCGCACGGACCGGGGTCCAGTCGTTGCCCAGGCCACCGGCGAATTTCGACAGCATGGCGTTGTCGTGGATCGCGTGGTAGATGCCCGACAGGTCGTCCGGCACGGTGGTCAGGTAGCAGCTCGACAGCTGCGGGCGCAGGGTACCGGCGTTGAACAGGGTCGGGGTCGAGGCCATGTAGTCGAAGGACGACAGCAAGGTGTAGAACTCGATCGCACGGGCTTCCTTGTCGGCCTCTTCCAGCGCCAGGCCCATGGCCACGCGCATGAAGAACACCTGTGGCAGCTCGAAGCGCACGCCATCCTTGTGGATGAAGTAGCGGTCGTACAGGGTCTGCAGGCCCAGGTAGGTGAACTGCTGGTCACGCTCGTGATCGATGGCCTTGCCCAGGCGCTCCAGGTCGAAGTCGGCCAGCGCCGGGTTGAGCAGCTCGAACTCGATGCCCTTGGCGACGTAGGCCGGCAGGGCCTTGGCGTACAGCTCGGCCATCTCGTGGTGCGTGGCGCTTTCGGCCACGCCCAGGAAGCCCAGGCCCTCGGCGCGCAGGGTGTCCATCAGCAGGCGGGCGGTGACGAACGAGTAGTTCGGCTCGCGCTCGACCAGGGTACGGGCGGTCATCACCAAGGCGGTGTTGACGTCCTTGAGGGACACGCCGTCGTAGAGGTTCTTCAGGGTCTCGCGCTGGATCAGCTCGCCATCGACCTCGGCCAGGCCTTCGCAGGCTTCGCTGATGATGGTGTTCAGGCGCGCCATGTCCAGCGGCGCCTTGCTGCCGTCGGCCAGGGTGATGCGGATCGACGGGTGCGGCTCGACCACGGCGCCGGTGTTGGCGCGGGTGGCGCGCTCCTTGGCGCGTTGCTCACGGTAGATCACGTAGTCGCGCGCGACCTTCTGCTCGCCGGAGCGCATCAGGGCCAGTTCGACCTGGTCCTGGATCTCTTCGATGTGGATGGTGCCGCCCGAGGGCATGCGACGCTTGAAGGTGGCGGTGACCTGTTCGGTCAGGCGGGCGACGGTGTCATGGATGCGCGACGAGGCGGCGGCGGTGCCGCCCTCAACCGCGAGGAACGCCTTGGTGATGGCGACGGTGATCTTGTCGTCGGTGTAGGCGACGACGGTACCGTTGCGCTTGATCACACGCAGTTGGCCGGGGGCGGTCGCAGCCAGATCCGCACTGGAATCGGCGGCTGATGGCACCTGGGCCTGCGGGTTCTCGCGAGTTGTGTCGGTTTGCATGGGGGGTGACTCTCCACATTCTCAATGTTTGTACGGACGTCCGGGACGTCCACCGATCTGCTCAAGCGCTCGACGCCTTGGCGGCCATTGCACGACACAGGTGCAATGGCCCGCAAAGGCCCACCGACGTTGGACAGATCGGAAATAAAAGGGGGCAATCGCCTGCCGCTCCCTGGCCGATGTCAAACGTCCTGGGCATGTGCCCAACATCTGTTGCCGTGGTCTGCCAGGCACTGGGCGCTGGTTTTCCTACCTCGAACACGTCTGGTTCAGACAGGCCTCGAGGGCCTCCGCAGGAGCGGTCTGGTTGGCGACTTCGCGTCACGTGCACGCCGAAAAAAGGCCCTCGAAGGGCTTGAGTTTTCTGCATGACTTGTGTTTGCGATTTGGCGTAAAACCCAACATGTAGTTGGTCGCCGGTCATGGCGATACAAGATAGTGCGGTCGAAGGCCTAATGCAAGACGACGCATCTGTGGATAACGTGTGGGTATTTTGTGCGTAGGGGGGCGCATCCCTTGTAGCTCGCGTCTTACAACGAGATAGCC
The DNA here is from genome assembly GCF_013523165.1 of Pseudomonas entomophila. Taxonomy (GTDB): domain Bacteria; phylum Pseudomonadota; class Gammaproteobacteria; order Pseudomonadales; family Pseudomonadaceae; genus Aquipseudomonas; species Aquipseudomonas entomophila_A. The sequence continues at coordinate 6,593 of NZ_JAAMQI010000036.1, read as the reverse complement.
ATTGGTCGGCGAATTTTCTTTGTTTTGCGAGGGAACTCTACGGGCGGTGCGTCAGACACTGACCAGGCTGAGCAATCGTCCCTGTTCCACCTGAAACTGCCCCTGTACATCCTGGCCGGCACGCCAGGTCGACGACAGGTCGGTCAGCAGGCGCAACCGTGCATCACCCTCCGGCGACCAGTGCAGGATCTCGGCGTCCTCGAACCAGAACCGCGTGCCGGTCAGGGGGTACAGGGCCTTGAACAGGCTCTCCTTGAGCGAGAAGGTGAGGGTGACCGTCAGGGCGAGCTGCTGGCGATCCAGGCGTTCCAGCTCGGCAGGCGTCAGGATTTCGCCTGCCAAACGCTCGGCGCGCTCGTCGCTCAACACGCTTTCCACGTCCAGACCGACACCCCCGCAGTCACCCTGGGCGACCACCACGGCGGCGGCCCAGCCCTGACCATGGGTGATGGAGCCATGCACGCCGCTGGCCCAGACCGGCGAGCGGTCCTCGTGGGTCGTCGGGACGTGCTCGCGGCCGTCCAGGCGTTGCAGGGCGGCGCGCGCGCAGACCCGACCGGCCAGGTATTCGGCCCGGCGCTTGGCGACCGAGCGCTCCAGGCTGGGGGTCTGGACGATGCCGGCCCGCTGAAAGTCGTCCGGCGCCAAGCGGGCAGGGTCGAAGGCGCAACTGACCAGGACTGCGCCAGGCAGCGGGCGGGGCAGGGGCCAGTGGTGCTGGAGCGGCGTGCAGCAGAGCGGAAGTCGGTTCATGGTGACCATTGTGCCAGCCTGGCGCAGACGAGGGGAGTGGGCGCAAGCGCGTTCGAGACGGCAGGCTGTGCAGGCGGATTTCCGCCATCACCTTGCCGCTTCCGGGTGAAGGCGGCGGGTTTCCGCCAGAGTAAGCACCTTCGTTGCCCCCGAACGGCGCATCCAAGCCCCGTGAACACGGCGCGTGCCCCGGTACCGTGCACGTTGGCACCGGCCTTGCTAAGCATTGGACAGCGTTCTGCAACCAGCAGCGCCTACAACAAATCCCTCCAGGTGCAGGAGGGTTCGCGCGAGGTGCTTCGACGCCCTGGAAAGGGTGGCGCCGCACACTGAGGAAATTGAGCCATGACGACACGTCAGCCGTTGTACAAATCCCTGTATGTCCAGGTGTTGGTCGCCATCACCGTCGGTATTCTGCTCGGCCACTTCTATCCTGAAACGGGCGTTGCCCTGAAGCCCCTGGGCGACGGCTTCGTCAAACTCATCAAGATGGTGATCGCCCCGATCATCTTCTGCACCGTGGTCAGCGGTATCGCCGGCATGCAGAGCATGAAGTCGGTCGGCAAGACCGGTGGCTACGCACTGCTGTACTTCGAGGTGGTCTCCACCATCGCTCTGATCATCGGCCTGGTCGTGGTCAACGTCGTCCAGCCGGGCGCCGGCATGCACGTCGACGTCAGCACCCTGAACGCCAGCAGCGTGGCAGCCTACGCCGCCGCCGGCGCGCAGCAGACTACCGTGGGCTTCCTGCTCAACGTGATCCCCAACACCGTGGTCGGTGCCTTCGCCAACGGCGACATCCTTCAGGTGCTGATGTTCTCCGTGCTGTTCGGCTTTGCCCTGCACCGTCTGGGCAGCTTCGGCAAGCCGATGCTGGACATGATCGATCGCTTCGCCCATGTCATGTTCAACATCATCAACATGATCATGAAGCTGGCGCCGGTCGGCGCGTTCGGTGCCATGGCCTTCACCATCGGCCAGTACGGCGTTGGCTCGCTGGTGCAGCTGGGCTACCTGATGGCCTGCTTCTACATCACCTGCCTGCTGTTCGTGCTGGTGGTGCTCGGCACCATCTGCCGCGCCCATGGCTTCAGCGTCCTCAAGCTGATCCGCTACATCCGTGAAGAGCTGCTGATCGTGCTGGGCACCTCCTCGTCGGAATCGGCCCTGCCGCGCATGCTGGCCAAGATGGAACGCCTGGGGGCCAAGAAGTCGGTGGTCGGCCTGGTCATCCCGACCGGCTACTCGTTCAACCTCGACGGTACCTCGATCTACCTGACCATGGCTGCCGTGTTCATCGCCCAGGCGACCGACACCACCATGGACATCACCCACCAGATCACCCTGCTGCTGGTGCTGCTGGTCGCGTCCAAGGGTGCCGCGGGTGTGACCGGTTCGGGCTTCATCGTCCTGGCCGCGACCCTGTCGGCCGTCGGCCACCTGCCAGTGGCGGGCCTGGCGCTGATCCTCGGCATCGACCGCTTCATGTCCGAAGCCCGTGCCCTGACCAACTTGGTCGGCAACGCCGTCGCCACCGTGGTCGTGGCCAAGTGGGTCAACGAGATGGACAACGACAAGCTGGCGTCCGAGCTGGCCTCCGGTGGCGCGCCACTGGTCGAAACCCGTCCGACCGACGACCTGGGCGTAGCCGAAGGCCCGGCTCGCTGATCGCTCGACGCGTGTGAAAAAGGCGACCTACGGGTCGCCTTTTTCGTGAGGGTGGCAAGCCCATTTCTGTGGGGACGGCCTTTTTGGCGCGATCCATGCGTCACTGCATCGTGGTTTTGCGGCCCCTGCGGACCCGATCGCGGCCGGTCCGGCGCCCCGGCAGGGGCCGCTTCTACATGGGCCAGTAGTGCTTTGTCAGATCAGCGCTACGGTCCTGTAGGAGCGGCCCCCGTGCCGCGATTGGGCCCGCAGGGCCCATGAAATCAGCCACCCCTACACGTCATGCAAACCACACGCGTACCGCCCTGCGTGTGGCGCCCTCCACCCGATACCCGAACTCACACCACCCGCGTCTCACCCCTGTACTGCAACACCTGCTTGCAGCGCCGACACACATACCGCCGTCCGCCACGTACCAGCCGATGCCGCTGCGCCGTGAACGGAAACTCGCTCTCCGGGCACGGGCAGTGATACAGGTAGCGCAAGACGCTGCGCCGCTCCACGGCATAGCTGTGACAGCGGTCGGCCGGCAGGCCATACACCCCGAGCATGATCGATTGCCACTCGCGGCCGTGGGGCGGGATGCGACCGCCGAACACCTGGTGCGCCACCAGGTGCGCGACCTCATGGGCCACGGTCTGACGCAGGAAGTGCTCGGTGTTCTCCCGGTACAGCTGCGCATTGAACCGCAGCAGGTTCTGCTGAAGGTGCGCCACGCCGGCTTTCTGCCCGCGCAGCTTGAGGCTCACCTCGGGCCGGGGGAAGCGACGGTCGAAGAACGCTTCGGCCTGGCGGTAGCAGGCTTCCACGCGTTGGTTGAGCAGTTCGGGCATGACGAGCGATCTCCTGGCCGGCCATTATGCCTCACGTGCGCCACCGGTACGGCACCGCCAGCCGGCCGGTCGCCCCGTCACGGTCTTCATCGGATTGCCCTACGCGAAACGCCGCTTTGTGCGTAAAATGGCCGGCTTTTGTCACACCTTGCGGATCCAAGCGCTATGGGCACCCTTTCGGTCAATCAGAACAAACTGCAGAAACGCCTTCGACGCCTCGCCGGCGAAGCCATCACCGACTACAACATGATCGAGGATGGCGACAAGGTCATGGTCTGCCTGTCCGGTGGCAAGGACAGCTACACCATGCTCGACGTTCTGCTGCACCTGCAGAAAGTGGCGCCGATCCAGTTCGAGATCGTCGCGGTGAACATGGACCAGAAGCAGCCAGGCTTTCCCGAGCACGTGCTGCCGGCCTACCTCGAGACCCTCGGCGTCGAGTACCACATCGTCGAGAAGGACACCTACTCGGTGGTCAAGGAACTGATCCCCGAAGGCAAGACCACCTGCTCGCTGTGCTCACGCCTGCGCCGCGGCACGCTGTACACCTTCGCCGACGAGATCGGCGCGACCAAGATGGCCCTGGGGCACCACCGCGACGACATCGTCGAGACCTTCTTCCTCAACATGTTCTTCAACGGCACGCTCAAAGCCATGCCGCCCAAGCTGCGGGCCGACGACGGTCGCAACGTGGTGATCCGCCCGCTGGCCTACTGCAGCGAGAAGGACATCCAGGCCTATTCGGACATGCGCGAGTTCCCGATCATCCCGTGCAACCTCTGCGGCTCCCAGGAGAACCTGCAACGTCAGGTGGTCAAGGACATGCTGGTGGAGTGGGAACGCAAGCACCCGGGGCGCACCGACAACATCTTCCGCGGCCTGCAGCACGTGGTGCCGTCCCAGCTCGCCGACCGCGACCTGTTCGACTTCGGCAGCCTGAAGATCGACGAAAACGCGACGCCGCGCTTCCTCGACGTGGTGAACCTCTGACCCATGCGCACCTACACGTGGCTGCATGAATACTGCCTCAACCGCTTCGGCTCGGCCGCTGCGCTCGAGGCGCGCCTGCCACGGCCCAAGACGCCCGAGCAGCTCAGGGCGATCGGGGACGATCGCTACCTGTCGACGCTGGCGTTGCGGGTCTTCCGGGCCGGGCTGAAACACAGCCTGGTCGATGCCAAGTGGCCGGCCTTCGAGCAGGTGTTCTTCGGGTTCGACCCGGAGAAGGTCGTGCTGATGGGCGCCGAGCATCTGGAGCGGCTGATGCAGGACACGCGCATCATCCGCCACCTGGCCAAGCTCAAGAGCGTGCCGCGCAACGCGCAAATGATCCTCGACGTGCAGTACGAGCATGGCAGCTTCGCGGCCTTCATCGCCGACTGGCCGGTGGACGACATCGTCGGCCTGTGGAAGTACCTGACCCGCCATGGCAACCAGTTGGGCGGGCTGTCGGCGCCGCGCTTCCTGCGCATGATCGGCAAGGACACCTTCGTGCCCACGGCCGACATGGCGGCCGCGCTGATCGCCCAGGGCGTGATCGACAAGCAGCCGACCAGCCAGCGCGACCTGGCGCTGGTGCAGCAGGCCTTCAACCAGTGGCACCAGGAAAGCGGTCGACCGCTGTGCCAGCTGTCGGTGATGCTGGCGCACACGGTCAACCACTGACGCCCCGTCGCCCGCGCCTCAGCGGGCCGGTTGGGCGAGCGCCTTGGCGGTGGTCGCCACGCGTTGGCCCAGGGCACGGCACAGTGCGATCTCTTCAGCGTCCAGTGCACGCTTGCCATCGGCCCCGGCATGGTGGCTGGCACCATACGGCGTGCCGCCACCACGGGTCTCGATCAACGCCGATTCGCTGTACGGCAGGCCCAGCACCAGCATGCCGTGGTGCAGCAGCGGCAACAGCATCGACAGCAAGGTGCTCTCCTGGCCCCCGTGCAGGCTGGCCGTCGAGGTGAACACCGCGCCAGGTTTGCCGACCAGGTCGCCGCTGAGCCACAGGCCGCTGGTACCGTCCAGGAAGTACTTCAACGGTGCGGCCATGTTGCCGAAGCGGGTCGGGCTGCCCAGCACCAGGCCGGCGCAGTTGCGCAGGTCGTCGAGCGTGGCGTACGGCGCACCGTGCTCGGGAATGTCCGCGGCGACCGCTTCGCAGTCGCTGGACACGGCCGGTACGGTGCGCAGGCGCGCTTCCAGGCCGGTCAGCTCGATGCCACGGGCGATGTGCCGAGCCATGTCGCGGGTCGCGCCATGCCGGCTGTAATACAGCACCAGGATGTAGGGCGTGCTCATGGCAGGATCTCCAGCACCTTTTCAGGTGGTCGACCGACGACGGCCCGGTCGCCTGCGACCAGGATCGGGCGTTCGATCAGGATGGGGTGCGCGACCATGGCTTCGATCAGCTGGGCGTCGGTGAGGGCCGGGTCGGCCAGGCCCAGGGCCTTGTAGGTGTCTTCGCCGCTGCGCAGCAGCTGACGGGCCGACAGGCCCAGGGCGCCCAGCAGCGCACGCAGGGTCTCGGCGTCCGGCGGGGTCTCCAGGTAGCGCACCACCGTCGGCGCCAGGCCGCGTGCGTCGAGCAGCGCCAGGGCCTCGCGGGATTTGGAGCAGCGCGGGTTATGATACAGCGTCAGATCGGTCATCACAGGTCGCATCCAGCAGGGTGTGGCGGCTATTCTAACCCCAGCGAATCGATCGTTCGCTTCAAACTTCAAGAAGGATGCACCCCATGGCAAGGCGTTTCGCAGCAGCATTGGCCATTACCGCAGGGCTGCTGCTCGGCGGTTGCGGCGCAGACTACGGTGTCGACCAGCACGGCAAGGCCGTCGAGGCGAGCCAGGTGGACGGACACTGGGTGATCCTCAACTACTGGGCCGAATGGTGCGGACCGTGCCGGCTCGAGATCCCGCAGTTGAACACTGCCGCGCAGCGCTGGCAGGCCAGTGGCGTGAAGGTCATCGGGGTCAACTTCGACGGCTTGCAGGGCGATGAACTCAAGCAGGCCAGCGACACCCTGGGCATCCAGTTCACCGTGCTGGCCCAGGACCCGGCCGAGCATTACGACCTGCCGCGCAGCGAGGCGCTGCCGGTCACCTACATCATCGACGACAAAGGCAAGGTGCGCGAGCAGCTGGTCGGCGAGCAGACCCTGGAAAGCCTCAAGGCACGCCTGAAAGCACTGAAGGGCCCCGAGGTCTGAGCAGAGGCTGCAAAAAGCAGGCAAGCCCGCGTGGACGATTATCAAGCGGATGCGCGCGTGAGCTCCATGTTGTGGGAGCGGGCTTGCCCGCGATAGCGTCCGTTCCGTCACCGCCTGCATCGCGGGAAAGCCCGCTCCCACAG
>NZ_JAAMQI010000035.1 GCF_013523165.1 Pseudomonas entomophila | reverse complement strand
GCCCGCAAGCTGGCTCGGGTGGTCTTTGCCCTGATCAGAAGCGGAGAGGAATATCGTCCAAAAGCCGCTTGAGTCCTTGGCAATTACCATAGAATCTCCCACAGATGACCGCGATAGCCTGCAACCCTGCGGTGGGGCTACGGGTGTAGGAGCGGCCCCAGTGCCGCGATCGGCCCCGCAGGGGCCGTAAAATCAGCGACCCCGTTCATACCGGCACACACTGCCCACCCAGCCCCCACCTCACACCGGATCCGCATGCACCATCACATCCGCCTGCGGATAACGCGCCCTTATCCGCGCCGACGCCTCCACGCACAACGCATGCGCCTCATGCAACGGCAACTCCCCCGGCAACTCCAGGTGCACCTGAACGAACCAGCGGTGCCCCGACACCCGCGTGCGCAAATCATGCGCGCCCACCACGCCCGGCAGCCCACACACCAGCGCCCGCATCTCCTCGGACACGTCGCTGGGCAGTTCCTTGTCCATCAGGATGCCGCCACTCTCCCGCGCGATCTGCACCGCGCTCCAGAAGATGTACACCGCGATCCCCAGGCCGAACAGCGCATCGAGCTGCGGCCAGCCGAAACGCGCCAGCAGCAGGGCGATCAGGATGCTGCCGTTGAGCAGCAGGTCTGAGCGGTAGTGCAGCGAGTCGGCACGGATGGCCGTCGAGCCGGTGAGGCGCACGACCTTGCGCTGAAACGCCAGCAACCCCACCGTCAGCACCAGCGACAGCAGCATCACGCCGATACCGGCCGTGGTATTGCCCAGCGGCGCGGGCGACTGCAGGCGCTCGACTGCCTGCACGGCGATGATCACCGCGCTGGCGCCGATGAACAGCGCCTGGGCCATGCCGGCCAGGGCCTCGGCCTTGCCGTGCCCATAGCGGTGGTCATCATCGGCAGGCCGCAAGGCGTACTGCACCGCCAGCAGGTTGAGCAGCGACGCCACCGCGTCCAGCGCCGAATCGGTCAACCCGGCCAGCAGACTGACCGAGTCGCTGAACCACCAGGCCAGGGCCTTGCTCACCACCAGCACGCAGGCCACCGTGAGCGAGGCCCGCGTGGCCAGGCGCAGCAGGCGCTGGTGTTCGGCGCTCGGGGTCATGCCCAGGCTCCGCGCCGTGGCGAGGTCATGCCGCCGGCACCGTGTTCAGGGCCGCCAATTGCTCGACGCTGCCGCGCTGCTGGATCAGCCGTGGATCGTCCAGCGGCAGGCGCTGGCCCAGTTCGGCCTCCAGGATCGCCTGCAGCTTGAGCCGGTCGACCTGCCCATCGGCTCCGATCGCCGGCCGCAAGGTGGCCGGGTCGACCTGCGCCGTGGTGCCGCCCGGGTAATAGATGGCGCCCGTGGCGAAATCGACGCCGAAGGCGATCAACCCCGGGATCACGTAGAAGAGCAGGCCGACCGCGTCCAGGGCCACGATCACTGGGTCGACCCGGCCATCGATCTGACCGCGACGGTCCGGGTAGAACAAGGTGCCGCAAGCGGTCAGTTGAGTGACGATCAGGGCGCCACCGATCAGGCGAGTAGGAATGCGCATGGAAAGTCTCCGCGAAAAAGGGCGCAAGAGGACAGGCTCGCACCTGCCTCCGTGAATGGGACCATGACGAGCCAGGCCCGGTTCGCCGTTATACTGGTCCGCTCGCCTGAGGACCACCATGATTTCACTCCCGATCGACACCGTGCTGCCGGCCCTGCGCCACGCCCTCGAAAAACGCCACGAAGTCGTGCTCGAAGCGCCACCGGGCGCCGGCAAGACCACCCGCGTGCCCTTGGCCCTGCTCGATGCCCCCTGGCTGCAAGGGCAGACGATCATCATGCTCGAACCCCGGCGCCTTGCCGCACGGGCCGCCGCCGAGCGCATGGCCAGCGAGCTGGGCGAACGGGTCGGTGACACGGTCGGCTATCGCATTCGCCTGGACAGCAAGGTCGGGCCGAACACGCGGATCGAGGTGGTCACCGAGGGCATCCTCACCCGCCGCTTGCAGGACGACCCAGCGCTGGAAGGCGTAGGGCTGGTGATCTTCGACGAGTTTCACCTGCGCAACCTGGATGCCGACCTGGCCCTGGCCCTGGCGCTCAACGGCCGCGAGCTGTTGCGCGAGGACCTGCCGCTCAAAGTCCTGCTGATGTCCGCGACCCTGGACGGCGAGCGCCTGTCGCGGCTGCTCGACGACGCGCCGATCGTCACCAGCGAAGGGCGCATGCACCCGGTCGACATTCGCTGGGGGCGGCCGACGCAGCCGGGCGAGTTCATCGAGCCACGGGTGGTGCAGGCCTGCCTGGAGGCGCTCGACGAGCAGACCGGTAGCCTGCTGGTGTTCCTGCCCGGCCAGGCCGAGATCCGCCGCGTGCAACAGGCCCTGGACGAGGCACTGGGCCAGACGCCCCAGGTGCAGGTCTGCCCCTTGCACGGCGAACTCGACCTGAACGCGCAACGGGCGGCGATCGACCCGGCGCCGCCTGGCCAGCGCAAGGTGGTGCTGGCCACCAACCTGGCCGAGACCAGCATCACCATCGAAGGCGTGCGGGTGGTCATCGACGCCGGGCTGGAGCGCACGCCGCGCTTCGACCCGCGCAGCGGCATGACCCGTCTCGACACCCAGCGCATCTCCCGCGCCAGCGCCACTCAGCGCGCCGGCCGGGCCGGACGGGTCGAGCCGGGCGTGTGCTACCGGCTGTGGTCACAAGCCCAGCACGAACAGATGGCCGCCTTCAGCGCGGCCGAGATCCTCCAGGCCGACTTGGCCGGGTTGGCCCTGCAACTGGCCCGCTGGGGCGTCGAGCCGGACCAGCTGACCTGGCTCGACGCCCCGCCCGGCGCCGCCTTCGCCCAGGCCCGCGACCTGCTCGAACGCCTCGGCGCGTTGCAGCCTGGGGGCGGTCTGTCCCGGCACGGACAGGCCATGGCCGAACTGCCCGCTCATCCGCGCATCGCCCACGTGCTGCTGCGCGGCCATGCCCTGGGCCTGACCCAGCAGGCTTGCGACCTGGCCGCCCTGCTGGGCGAGCGCGACATCCTGCGCGGTGGCGGGGCGGACGTGCACAGCCGACTGGCCCTGCTCGCAGGCGACCAACGCTTGCCCCGAGGTGCGCAGGGCAGCACCCAGCGCGCCAGACAACTGGCCCGGCAGTACCGCACGCACCTGCGCGGCACCCCCGGTGACAGCGTGAAAGACCCAGAGCACCCCCGCTGGGCCGGGTGCCTGCTGGCGCTGGCCTACCCCGACCGCGTCGCCCGCCAGCGCCAGGCCGGCGGCGGCGACTACCGCCTGGCGAACGGTCGCGCCGCGCAGTTCGGCGAGCCCGATGCCCTGATGAAGCACGCCTGGCTCGCCATCGCCGACCTGGGCAGCCGTCAGGGGCAGCGCGAAGAACGCATCTACCTGGCCGCCGACCTCGACCCGGCGCTGTTCGAGACGGTCCTGAGCGAACAGGTGCGCCAGGTCGACCTCCTGGAATGGGACGAACGGGAAGGGGCCCTGCGCGCCGAGCGGCAACGCAAGGTCGGCGAACTGGTGCTCGACCGCCAGCCCTTGCCCGACCTGGACGCCGATGCACGCGCCCAGGCCCTGGCCGGGCTGGTCCGCCGCAAGGGCCTCGAACTGCTGCCCTGGACACCGGAGCTGCGCCAGTGGCAGGCCCGCGTGGCACTGCTGCGCAGCCTCGACCTTGCCCAGACCGGCACCAGCGACTGGCCCGACCTGAGCGACACGGCCTTGCTCGCCTCGCTGGAACAGTGGTTGGCGCCCTACCTGGGCAAGGTCACCCGACTGAGCCATTTCGCCCAGCTCGACCTGTCCTCGATCCTGCGCAACCTGCTGCCCTGGCCGCTGCCGCAACAGCTCGACAGCCAGGCGCCGCAGACCCTGGCGGTGCCGTCAGGGTCGAACATCCGCATCGACTACAGCGAGCAGCCACCGGTGCTGGCCGTGCGCTTGCAGGAACTGTTCGGCCTGGCCGAGACGCCTCGCATTGCCGGTGGCCGTCAGGTGCTCAAGCTGCATTTGCTGTCACCGGGGCGCCGGCCTGTGCAGGTGACCCAGGACCTGGCGAGCTTCTGGCGCACGACCTATGACGAGGTGAAGAAGGATTTGAAGGGGCGGTACCCGAAGCATTACTGGCCGGACGATCCGTTGGTAGCGGAGGCGACGGCGCGGGCGAAGCCGAGGAAGGTTTGAATGTCAGTGTGACGTTTTGAGTGCGGCGTGAGAGCTAGGTACGGATACCCGTCAATACCTCTGATACATCGCCCCAGCTTTGTATAGGCCTTGAGCAAATGCCGCGTGTGGACTGGATAGACGTCCGTTTCAAATTGCGCTCAGCATTGAAACGCCATTGCACCTCAGTACCGCAGGAGCGATGTCGCTAAGGCGCAATAATGACCTCTCGTGGACGGCTGCTTTCGAACTTTTGCAGGCGTCCGCAGAGCGTTGACCAGGGCCGGCCGGTGTGGCGGTAATGGTTGAGGTGCACGACAAGCAGCTGCCACGTGTGCGCTATTCGAGCGCAGGACGAAGAAAGCTCCTCTCGTAGCTCACGATGAACTTCAACGTTGTCGCTTCTTCCACCAGACGTACACATTCGGGATCGTGTGCTGCTTCTTGCTGATACCGCTCGTACTCGGCAAGGGTGGCGAAGCTGTGGAGCCTCCTTGCAAGGTCTGACGTTTCCTCAGCTCTACAGGCTGTGTCTCCATAGCGCTCGTTAGCGCTTTCCGCTACCGCATGGCCTTCCGTTTTGCCCTCACCCTGGGCGATGAACCTAATGCGGTACGACGTCTACTAGCTCATTTCTTCATGCTGTAGTATTACTACGCCACCACTTCACTGCACCAAGGAATGAGCATGAGTTACAAGGCAGATGTCTTCAATGTGATGATCGCTTCCCCGGGGGATGTTAAAGCAGAGAGGGCTCAGGTCAGAGAAGTCATCCACGAATGGAATGCAGTACATTCAAGGTCGCGTAGAATCGTCCTTCTTCCGATAGGATGGGAAACCCATTCCGCACCTGAGATGGGAGCAAATCCTCAGACAATTATCAATAGGCAAGTCCTAGATAGATGCGACTTGCTTATCGGAGTCTTTTGGACTCGTGTGGGTACTGCTACCACCGATTATGCGAGCGGAACTGTTGAAGAAATTGAGAAACACGTTGAGAGCGGTCGTCCAGCCATGCTGTATTTTTCCAGCCAGCCTGCCGCTCTGGATACTGTTGATCCTGACCAGTACAAGCAACTCCGGGATTTTAAGTCCTCTTGTCAGCAGCGAAGCCTTTATGAGGGCTACGAAGACCTGACAGAATTCCGAAATAAGTTCGCCCGCCAACTCCAAATTGTGATTAACGAAAATGAGGCATTTAAAGTTTCTGATGAAGCCGTTGCGACCTTTTCAGAATTGGACTCAAAAGTACCGATCCTAAGCGATGAAGCGCAGTTGCTTCTGAAAGAGGCATGCGCTGATAGCCACGGATCCATTATGCACATTCGTTACATTGGTGGCACAGACATTCAAACAAATGGCAAAAACCTCATCGCTTCGCGCAACCCAAGAGAGCTCGCTAGATGGGAGGGCGCTCTTAATGAGTTGCTCGAGCTTGGGTTTTTAGCAAGGCGCGGCAGCAAAGGCGATAGCTACCAAGTCACAAATCAAGGCTACACGTTCGCCGACACCATTCCCGCCAAGTAAGATATTAGATTAAAATGATCTCCATAAATCTTCGTGACAAAAAACTTTTTGGCAATGAGGCAGGCGAAGACGAAGACCTTGAACACCTCAATGCTTACTATATAGAAAACAACGATTTTGACGATTTCTACGATCCGAGCGAGAAGCTATCGATCGTAAGTGCCCGCAAAGGAATGGGGAAGTCCGCCCTCTTGTCGAGACTTGACTACAAGTTAAAAAGCGAAGAGGCTTACAACGCTCCAATAGTTATACGCGTAAAAGGAAACGATCTTTTAGGGCTAGGCAGCTTTACGGGAAGCGACCACTCTTACTTGGAGAATTATTGGAAGCAAATTATTTGTAAAAGAATCGCGATGGAGGTTGGAGCGCAAATTGGCTTGGCGCTTACCGATGACACCATGTCCATGGTCGAACTCGCAGAGCTAGACGGCATCAAAAACAAGAACATCATTGGTGCACTCACATCCAGAATGCTGGGTAAAATCCCATTGCTAGGTGTTGAAGTCAAAAAGTCAATACCGACCAATGTTGAACATCTTCTCAAGCGATATCAGGAGCTAGAAGAAAGACGTCAAGTCTGGCTGCTCATTGATGATATAGATGCCAAGTTTCAGAATAACACTGAAAGCCAAGCTAAGGTCGGCGCCTTCTTCAGCGCAATTCGCTCTCTAGCGCACGACTACAAAGGTCTGAACGTGCGCGCAACCGTCAGAAGTGACGTCTGGTCTTGCCTGCGCCATCTTGAAGATCTAGACAAACTTCAGCAGTATATCATCGGTATAGTCTGGACTAAACGCCAGATGCGTGACATGTTAGCTCAAAAAATACTTGTTTACATTGTAAATAATCATCCTCAGTCAGCGGAAGCAAAATTTAAGCTCTCGACTGATTACAATAAAATTCTTGACATGGTCTTTACCTCGCCCATTGAGTGGCGCAACAATAAGGATGCAAAGCTTTTTGACGCAATCGCTGCTTTCTCTAACCGGCGGCCTCGCTGGATGGGGCAACTTTGTAGAATGGCCGCTAAAAAAGCCAAAGAAAACCCCCATACCAAAAAAATAACTCTCGACCACATCAATTATATTTTGTCAGACTTTGGTGCTAATAGGCGGGATGATTTGATCAAGGAGCATGTACATCAATTTGATGAGCTCAACCATCTAATTGACGCGTTGCGAGCGACAAAGCGAGAGTTTTCCTGTTCTGAACTTGAGGAGACGCTTGAACTTAACTACTTGAGAGGCAGAGTCAAGGATAGCATTCCAGCGGTTGATGGAAAACCTTACGCGGGCGTCGAAGACCTTGCAGACTTTATTTACAAGCTTGGCCTCATCTCTCACATTCATCTGGACGGCGTCGAGTTCACCCATTTCACGGACGACCCTGATCTGTATCGTTCACTTGAAAATCGAAGAGACAATGTAAAATGGTCTCTACATCCATCCTATAGGAAGTTCCTAAATATTCACTGATCTGGGCTAGCTCAAATCCAGGACGCATCGCGCCGTCCAACAATCGAGGATCCTGCATGATCGTTGCTGCTTCTGATCCAACAGCCCAAATTGCCTTCTCCATGTTTGAGAACAAAGGCGTCTACGCAGTGCTTCTTGGCTCAGGCGTATCACGCTCGGCAGGCATACCGACCGGTTGGGAAATTACCATGGAGCTGGTGAAACGATGGGGCATAGCGTCTGGTGCCGGCGAGCAGGAAGATTGGCTCGCGTGGTACGTAGGTCAAACAGGAGAGCAGCCCAATTACTCCACGTTACTCGAGCGCCTGGCGACAACCCAGACGGAACGGCGAGCGATCATTCAAGGCTTTCTGGAGCCTAACGACGAGGAGCTGGAGGACGGCCTGAAGCTACCTACCCGCGCCCATCGGGCGATCGCAGCCATGGTCAAGGCAGGTCATGTACGCGTGATTGTCACGACGAACTTTGACAGACTCATGGAGAACGCGCTGCGCGACGTCGGCGTTGAGCCAACTGTCGTCAGCTCAGAAGACACCCTAGCGGGAGCGGAACCACTCACTCATGCGTCCTGCTACATCCTGAAAATCCATGGCGATTACAAGGATGCAAGGATCCTCAACACCGATGTGGAACTGGGCGAGTACCCTGCTGCGTTCAATACACTGCTTGACCGCATCATCGATGAGTTCGGGCTGATCGTCGCTGGCTGGTCTGGTGAGTGGGATCATGCCCTGAGGGCGGCATTCCTGAGAGCACCCTCTCGTCGTTACCCTACGTACTGGCTTTCTCGGAGTCGACTGAGCGATCGTGGGCAGGAGCTGATCGTTCAGCGTCGTGCCACGACCGTAACTGGGATGGATGCCGACACGTTCTTCGACGGGCTGAATCTCAAGCTTGAGACTATCCAGCAGTCCAGACTACCTAACCCAACAGGTATTGAGCTGACTCTCGCTATGGCCAAGCGCTTTATGGCCAGACCCGAGCACAGAATTCAGCTCGATGATTTAGTGACAAGTCAGGCTCATCAAGCAATCAGTCATCTGGCTCCTCTCTTCGCAGAACGCCCCCAGGGCAGCACATCCAAGGATTTTATCGACCTGGTTGAGATTTACGAAGCAGCCATCGAGCCGTTGGCACGGCTTTGTGCGATATTGGGACGTTGGGGTTCAGGTGCCGAACACAAGATCGTTTTGGATGCCATCAAGGGCCTTCACGCTGCGTCTCAGACCGAGCAGTCTGGATGGGTGCCTGGAATTGCCTTAAAGAGTTATTCGACAGCGCTGGTCAGCTATGCGTACGGCATGGGGCTGGTTCGGGCAAATCGCTTGGGTGAGCTGTTTGAGCTGTTTCGGACGACGCTGATAAACCGACGCGAAAAGCCTTTTGCTCTGGGCGTGGAGCTATCACCATTCTACGTCGAGGCAGCCAATGGCTTGTTCGAGTTATGGAAGAGCTTTGAAGACCAAAGCAGATCCCTCACCCCCTTGTGCAACCGACTCCATGACTACCTTACGCCTCGGTGGGTGCCTGACTTTGCGGGCCTTCAGGATCCTGGGCTGCTTTACACAAGGTTCGAATTCTTAAGCTTCCTGTTTTTCTGCGAGCAACGCGGAATCAATGAAGAATCGCTTGCAGATGCGTTAAAAAACCATGGCTTCAGGAAAATCGCATTGGGCCGGCTTTCCTGGAATTCAGAGACCATCAACCGCTTCGCTCACGAATATGCCACCGAAGAGTACAGGGCCCCGCTGCTGGCCGCAGGGTTCGCACTCGGTTCGCAAAGCTACCTTGAGCAAATGCTTGAGGGACTTAAGCGGCTGTCCAGGTACTGACGCCTAACGAATTCCAATCAACGCAAATACGATTTAAGGATGCTCCGATCAACTTACCCCTCGGCGGCGACAGCCGAAGTTTTCTCAGTCAGCAGCGCTATGTGCCGAAAAGCGAGCGATTTATTCGGTTTTGAGGGCGTTTGCCCTCATTTTTCTGTGTTAAGCGCGCAAGCCTGTTCTTGCCAGGAGCGAGCGAACGACCATGACCCCACAAAAGCTGCTGACCTACCTTCCACGTGATCTGGTCGAGCCGATCGCCCGTGATGTCGCCCAGGCGACGGCCTGGCAGATGCTGGGTCCTGAAAAGCACGACCATCAAATCCTGACGGCACGGGTACTGGAGTGGGTATTTCTACGCTGGGGCTGCGCGTTGCAAAAGCCCGTTGATGAGGCCATGACCTGGTATGCCTGACGCTGGCGGCCGTGCTGCATCGTCATGGGTCTTGCGATGACGCGTTGACTCGGAACGCCCTGGATGCCGTCGACAGGCTCAATCGGCGCGTGGTCCTGAGTGATGCCTTCGAACGTAACAGCGCGGCCATCAAGGCACTGCTTGGGTCGTTGCCGAAGCCCTTGGCACGACGTCCGCCCCTGGCCAGGCACGTCACGTTCTGGCGAGAAGGTGATGCCGCGTCCGTGCAGGTAGGCGAATGGTTC
Source organism: Pseudomonas entomophila (assembly GCF_013523165.1). Classification (GTDB taxonomy): domain Bacteria; phylum Pseudomonadota; class Gammaproteobacteria; order Pseudomonadales; family Pseudomonadaceae; genus Aquipseudomonas; species Aquipseudomonas entomophila_A. The sequence goes on along the minus strand of NZ_JAAMQI010000035.1, from coordinate 16,542 downwards.
TATGCGATCCATGTCCACGCCATCCTCGGCAACCATGAAGCGCCGGTCGTCGAACTTTACGACTTCGTTTCACGACAGCCGCCAGTGGCCGAGGACCTGCGCGCCTGCAAGGCCAAAGGGCAGCCCAGCGCTGACGGCGTGCCGCGCGTCGACCGTCATGCAGTGTATGGGCTCAGGGATGTGCCGGACAGGGCAGGGCAGTTTTGCCTCATCGCCAGCGGCATGCCCGCGCCCAGCGTCGATCATCTGCAACCTTCGACCGGGCTGTTCTGTGTCAGCGATCCTTTCACCTTCCTGAAGGACGTCCGGCAGGCGTTCGGGCACGGATGAGCAATGGTCAGCGTCGCGCCGATGCCCTCAGGCTCAGGCTGGCGAGATGACATGCGCGCTTGGGCGTAGCCTGCACCGGCTGTCACGGCCCTTGTGGGCTTGTCTACGATGTAGGCGCCGCCTGACAGGGCCCTATCGCTGGCAAGCCAGCTCCCACCCAGATCTCTGCAATTTGTCGGTATAGGCATGGCTGCGCGAGCAGTCTGTGCGGGCTTGCTCGCGATGCAGCCGGCGCCTGACAGGCGCCTATCGCTGGCAAGCCAGCTCCCACCCAGATCTCTGCAACTTGTCGGTGTAGGCATGCCAAGCCAATACGCAGTCCAGGTCCTGCGACCCCTGCCGGATGCGCTACACCACTTCCTCGATCAGATACTCGTGCAACTCACCTTCGCCCACCGTCAGCGAATAGAACTGCCCAGGCTGGTGATGGGGTGTGTCCGGCTCTGCCTTGACCTGATGCCCCAGGTGGTCGCGCCAGCGGCAGATCAGGCGGCCGTCGATGACCTCGAGCGGCTCGATCTTCCAGTGGTCGGTCACCTCGGCATGCTCGTACAGCCCCAGGTAGCCATTACGGCTGATGCCGAGCCGGCCGCGCGCGCGTGGACCGGTCCCTGAGATGGTGTAGTGCCAACGGTCCTGTGTGTGAGACACGTAGCTGAACTGCAAGACCGGTGGCCGCTCGTTGCCGCCCGCTTGTAGCCAATCGTGGGCTGGGGCAATGCCCCAGCCGAACTTGTCGCTAGGGCGGCTGAAACGAAGCGGGAGGGCGCGGTCGCCTTGCAGCAGGTAGACGCGGACTCGGAAGGAGGTGCCTGGCTGAAGCAGGGCAGGTGACGAGTCATGGGGCATGCGAAGGGCTCCTGTCGGCGGTGAGGGTAGGCACCATGGCGGTGCCAGGCGACCCTATAGCGGGGCAGGAGAGGGGCGAAGATTGAAGGGTTTCCGGGGTGGCGCCGGGCCTTGCGTACCGAGCCGCAGGGGTAGCGCGCAAGACCCTCGGTGAGCGTACGGTACGCTCATCCCTAGCGTGGCTGCTGCTCCTCGACCAGCATGAACAGGCGATACAGCACCACCAGGCTGAACAGCTGCAGGAAGGTGCTCAGGCTGGACAGCACGATCTGCCCCACTACCGACAGGTCAGGAACCAGCAACAGGACGCCGACCTCCAGCAGGATCACTGGCCCCACCGCCGCGAGCATGCACAGCACGATCCTGAAGAAATGACCGCGGGTCATGCGCGCGCTCTCACGCATGGATTCGATGATCGGGTAACCGCGCAACACCAGCAGGTATTGGGCGAAGACCAGCCGGACCATGATCCAGATGCCCGGCACGATGAACAACATGAAGCCGACCACGATCAGCAAGGCGCCAAGCGCCCGTTGACCCAGGACTTTCGGGTAGAACTGGCTCATGCGATTGAACACGGCGCGCAGGGTGGGCGTCTTGCCGCGGCTGCGGGCGTCGAGGTACAGCATCAGCGCGGAGCTGTACATCGGGTAGAAGATCATGCCCACGATGATGCCCTGTGAGGCTTGTGCGTCTTCGTCGAACTGCAGGAACCACAGTTGCAGGGCCACCGACTCGAGCACGATCAGTGGCAGACACAATCGGATAATATTCATCAGGTGTCGGCGGGAGAAGTACAGCGAGTCGCGTAAAACGGTCAAGACATCCATAAGTCCGGGTCGCCAAGCAGAAAGCAAGGCCCCACTTTAGCCCAGAGCCCGGCCCGGGCTGAAGAAAGTTTCACCCGGCGCGATTGAATCCCTGCGCGTCTTGCCCCATCTTCAGCACTGTCCGATGTCCAGGCACTGCATGAGGTAGCCCATGAACACTGAAGAACAAACCCTGATCGATGGCCTGTTCGGCCGCCTCCGGCAAGCCGAGGACGCCGGCCAGGCGCGCGACGCCCAGGCGCTGGCGCGCATCGAGGAGCACGTCCGTCAGCAGCCGGCGGCGCCGTACTACATGGCCCAGGCGATCCTGGTGCAGGAAGCGGCGATCAAGCGCCTGGACGAGCAGAACACCAAGCTCGAGGCCGAGCTCAAGCAGCTGCGGGCCCAGGCCTCGGCACCGCAGGCCCAGCAGGGCAATAGCGGTGGGGGCTTCCTGTCGAACCTGTTCGGCGGCGCTTCCCGCCCCGAGCCGCAACGCTCTTCCGTACCCGCGTCGGCCCCGGTCTCGGGCGGCGGCTGGCGCGACGGGCCGCGCTCCAACGTCCAGGGGCAGGCGCCGGCCCAGCCACAGGCCTCGGGCTTCGGCGCCGCGCCCGCAGCCGGGCGTGCGGGCGGCGGCTTCATGAGCGGTGCCCTGCAGACCGCGGCGGGCGTGGCCGGGGGCGTGCTGCTGGCCCAGGGCATCAGCAGCCTGTTCCACGACAAGCCTGAAGAGGTGGTCGAGGTGATCCAGGACGAACCGGCGCACGCCAGCGACAGCGGCGGTGGCTGGAACGATCAGGGTGAACACGCCCAGGTGGCCGACAACGGCTACGGCAACGACCAGGGCGGTTTCGCCGACACCGACTACGGCAGCGATGACGGCGGTGGCGACTTCTTCTCGGACGATGACAGCTTTGTCTGAGGTGCCTGGCCAGGCGGCCCGAACCCCGCGGGTCGCGCTGTTCGCCGACGTGCAGAACCTCTACTACACCGTGCGCCAGGCGCACGGTTGTCATTTCGATTACAGCGCGCTGTGGGCCCAGGTCAGCCGTGAGGGCGAGATCGTCGAGGCCAAGGCGTATGCCATCGAGCGCGGCGACAGCAAGCAGCAGCAGTTCCAGCAGATCCTGCGCAACCTGGGCTTCGAGGTGCGCCTCAAGCCCTTCATCCAGCGCAGCGACGGCTCGGCCAAGGGCGACTGGGACGTGGGCATCACCCTCGATGTGGTCGACGCCGCGCCCACGGTCGACCGGATCGTCCTGGCCTCCGGCGATGGCGACTTCGACCAGCTGCTGCAGCGGGTCGCCGAGCGCCACGGCGTCGAGACGGTGGTCTACGGCGTCCCCGGCCTGACCGCCCATGCGCTGATCCGTGCCGCAGACCGCTACGTACCGATCGAAGGGCGCCTGCTGCTGCGGCGCTAGGCCTTGCGGCTGGCCTGAACGAGGTGCTCCAGGGGCACGCGTTGCTCGATCGGGCTGGACAGGATGATCGAGGTCTTGCTGAAGCCGAACTGGGCGATCTGGTCGATCACCGTTTCCAGCTCCTCCATCGAACCGACGGCGGCCAGCAGCACCACGCAGGCATCGCCGGTGACGCGGTGGCATTGGGTCAGTTGCGGGATGCGCGCCAGCGCTTCGTAGGCCTGCGGGTTGCCGTGGTGGCTCAGGCGCAGCTCGACCAGGCACTGGATCGGCAGGCCGATGCGGTCCAGGTTGACCTTGGCGGTGTACCCGGTGATGACGCCGCTGGCTTCGAGCTTGGCCACTCGTTCGGCCACGGCGGGAGCCGACAGGTTGACGTAGCGCGCCAGCTGCGCGAAAGAGGCGCGGCCGTTTTCCAGCAGGGCGGCGAGGATCAGGCGGTCATAGCGGTCCATACATGCCTCGAGCGTGGGCTGTGGATTCAATGGTCGAACGACGATAGAACCGTTCATTCGAAGGTGCAACACCTCGGCAAACCCTTTTTGCAGCTTAAGTTTGCGCGCCAGCCTTTCTAAACTAAGCCACCTCCAAATGGATTTCGAGTACGTCCTCATGCCTGCTTCTTCGCGTTTGCCGTGGCTGCTGATCGGCGCCTTCCTGGCGCTCTACCTGGTCTGGGGGTCGACCTACCTGGCGATCCGCATCGGTGTCGATTCCTGGCCGCCGATGATGATGGCCGGCATTCGCTTCATGGTCGCCGGCGGGCTGCTCTACGGCTTTCTGCGCTGGCGTGGCGTGCCGGCGCCAACCTGGGTGCAGTGGCGCTCGGCGGCGGCCATCGGGTTTCTGCTGCTCAGTTGCGGCAACGGCGGCGTGACCCTGGCCGAGCATGCCGGGGTAGCCTCGGGGGTCGCGGCACTGGCGATCGCCACGGTGCCGCTGTTCACCTTGTTGTTCGGCCTGTGGTTCGGGCAGCGCACCACGCGCCTGGAGTGGGCGGGGATCGTGCTGGGCCTGGTCGGTATCGGCCTGCTCAACCTGGGCCCGAACCTGCAGGCCAGCCCCATGGGCGCAGCGCTGGTGGTGTTCGCGGCGGCGGCCTGGGCCTTCGGTTCGGTCTGGAGCAAGCGCCTGCCATTGCCGCAAGGCGCCATGGCCAGTGCCGCCGAGATGCTCGGCGGTGGCCTGGTATTGCTGGTCGGCAGCGTGCTGAGTGGCGAGCGTCTGACCCAGATGCCGTCGGCGGCGAGCTGGGCGGCGTTGGGCTATCTGATCGTGTTCGGCTCGATCCTGGCGTTCAGTGCCTACCTGTACCTGCTCAAGCATGTGCGCCCGGCGGCGGCGACCAGCTATGCCTACGTCAACCCGGCGGTCGCGGTCCTGCTCGGCATCCTCTTCGCCGGCGAACGCATCGACGTCGAAGAAGCCCTGGCGATGCTGGTGATCATCAGCGCGGTGGTGCTGATCGGCCTGCCGCAGTGGCGCCGCCGGGGCATGCCCCCCGTGGTCGTGGGCGATGGCGAAATGTGCAAGCCGGGCAAGGCGTTGCGGTAAACTGCCGGCTTTGCTGAACCTCTACACGGTATTGCCATGACCTTCGCCACGCTCGGCCTGATCGAACCCCTGCTGCGTACCCTGCAACAGCGGGATTACACCACCCCAACGCCGATCCAGGCCAAGGCGATCCCCGCCGTGCTGGCCGGGCGCGACGTGATGGCGGCAGCGCAGACCGGGACCGGCAAGACCGCCGGCTTCGCCCTGCCGGTGCTGCAGCGCCTGGCCCTCGAAGGCGGCAAGGTCGCCAGCAACTCGATCCGGGCGCTGGTGCTGGTGCCGACCCGCGAGCTGGCCGAACAGGTGCACACCAGTGTGCGCGAGTACGCCGAGCACCTGCCGGTGAGCACCTATGCCGTCTACGGCGGGGTCAGCCTCAACCCGCAGATGATGCGCCTGCGTCGCGGCGTCGACCTGCTGGTGGCAACGCCCGGCCGGTTGCTCGATCTGTTCCGGCAGAACGCGGTGACCTTCGGCCAGGTACAGATGCTGGTGCTCGACGAGGCCGATCGCATGCTCGACCTGGGGTTCGCCGAGGAACTGCGCGCGGTGTATGCCGCCTTGCCCCGCCAGCGCCAGACGCTGCTGTTCTCTGCCACCTTCTCCGAGCAGATCCGCCTGCTGGCCGGCCTGGCGCTGAACGATCCGCTGAGCATCGAGGTCAGCCCGCGCAACACCACTGCCAGCACGGTCAAGCAGTGGCTGGTGACGGTGGACAAGAAGCGCAAGGCCGAGCTGTTCCTGCACCTGCTGCGCAAGCACCGCTGGAAGCAGGTGCTGGTGTTCGCCAAGACCCGTAACGGTGTCGATCAGCTGGTCGAGCAGCTGCAGGCCGAGGGCATCAGCGCCGACGGCATCCATGGCGACCGGCCGCAGGCCACGCGTCAGCGTGCGCTGGACACCTTCAAGGCCCGCGAGATCCAGATCCTGGTCGCCACCGACGTGGCCGCCCGGGGGCTGGACATCGATGACCTGCCGCTGGTGGTCAACCTCGACCTGCCGATCGTCGCCGAAGACTACGTGCACCGCATCGGGCGTACCGGCCGGGCGGGCAACAAGGGCGAGGCGATCTCCCTGGTGTGCGCCGACGAGGTGCAGCTGCTGTCGGCCATCGAAGTGCTGATCCGTCAGACCTTGCCCCGTCACGACGAACCGGACTTCCTCCCGGACCACCGCGTGCCGCTGACCGATGCCAGCGGGCAGGTGATCAAGAAGCCGAAGAAACCCAAGAAGCCCAAGGAGAACAGCGCCAAGCGCGGCCTGGGGCGCTGGATGGACAGCGACGAGACGCCCGCCAAGGCGCCGGCGGTGAAGGCGGTGCGCAAGGTGCCGAGCTTCAATGGGGGAGCGCGCAAGCGCAAGCCGTAAGCGTTTCAGGCTTTTTGGGGGCTGCGGGCCCAATCGTGGCCGGTCCGGCCCATTGGCAGGGGTCGCTCCTGGACCCGAAGTTACACCGCAGTGGTACAGGCGATCGCGGTACTGCGGGAGTCCGCCTGCCGCCTTGGCGCCGCGCTGTCGCGCAGAGAACATGGCGATAGCCGGCAGGATCCGAAGCTCTATTGCTAATCGATTTTAGGGCCGCTTTGCGGCCCATCGCGGCACGGGGGCCGCTCCTACACCCGTAGCCCCACCGCGGTGACGCAGGTCATCGCGGTTCCTGTGGGAGCGGCCCCAGTGCCGCGATTGGGCCCGCAGGGCCCACAAAATCCTGAAGCCGGTCACGCCGCGCCGACGGCCCGTTTCGCCCACGCCGCAGCCGCCTGGCCGGCCCTCAGCCCGCTGGCGAAGCAGGCGGTCAGCAGGTAGCCGCCGGTAGGGGCTTCCCAGTCCAGCATCTCGCCTGCGCAGAACACGCCAGGCAGGGCCTTGAGCATCAACCCCTCATCCAATGCCTCGAAGCGCACGCCACCGGCGCTGCTGATGGCTTCGTCGAGCGGGCGGGTGCGTACCAGTTCGATGGGCAGAGTCTTGATCGCTTGCGCCAGGGTGACCGGGTCGGCGAATACCGCTGGGTCGGTTACCTCACGCAACAAGGCGGCCTTGACGCCGTCCAGCCCCACCTGCCCTTGCAAGTGCTTGGCCATCGAGCGCGAGCCACGCGGCTTGCTCAAGGCGCGCACCAGCGTGTCCATGGGGCGGTCGGGCAGCAGGTCGAGCAGCACCGTGGCGCGACCGGCCTGTTCGATGCGCTGGCGAATCGGCGCCGACAGGGCATACACCAGGCTGCCTTCCAGGCCCTGCGCGGTGAGGATGCACTCGCCCTTGCGCGGAGCGCTGCCGGGCAGGGCCATAGCCACGTTCTTCAACGGCGCACCGGCGAACTTGCCCTTGAGCAGGTCGCTCCAGGCCTCGGCCTCGAACCCGCAGTTGCTCGGCCGCAGGCCGGCGACCGCCACGCCGCGCTCGGCCAGCAGCGGCAGCCAGGCCCCGTCCGAGCCCAGGCGCGCCCAGCTGCCCCCGCCCAGGGCCAGGACCACTGCCGCCGCATCGATGGCGCGCTCGCCCTGGGGGCCTGCCACCCGTACGCGGCCATCGGCCTGCCAGCCAAGCCAGCGGTGACGGGTGTGGATGACCACGCCGTCGTCGCGCAGGCGCTTGAGCCAGGCGCGCAGCAGCGGTGCAGCCTTCATGTCGGTGGGAAACACGCGGCCCGAGGTGCCGACGAAGGTGCTGACGTCCAGGCCGTGGATCCAGTCGCGCAGGGCCGTGGCGTCGAAGCCTTGCAGCAGGCGATCGATCTCGTCGCGGCGTTCGGCGTAACGGCCGACGAAGGCCGGGTAGGGCTCGGAATGGGTGATGTTCATGCCGCCCACGCCGGCCAGCAGGAACTTGCGGCCCACCGACGGCATGGCATCGAACAGCGCCACGGCCAGGCCGGCCTGGGCCAGCGCTTCGGCAGCCATCAGGCCGGCAGGGCCGCCGCCGATGACGGCGACCAGGGGGCGAGGGGAGGGGGCAGAATCGGTCATGGCAACCCAGGCGGTGGAAAAACCGGCATTCTACCGCACCTGCACTGCCTCGGGCGCTGTACGAAAAATGATCAGTTCTCTGCAGGGCACGTGGCGCAAGGCCTGGCGAGGGTTTCGCTCAGGTTATCCACAGGCGGTTCCACACTCAGTGTGCACAACCCAGCACCTGAGCCGCCGTGTGGTGCAGGATGCCATGGCGCCGGGCCAGGGCCTTGCGGTCCTTGTCGTAGCCACCGCCGATCACGCCCGCCACCGGGATGTCCCGGCCCAGGCAGTGGCGCAACACCCGCGCATCCCGCTCGGCCAAGCCTTGATCGGTCAGCTGCAGGTAGCCCAGCGCATCGTCCCGGTGCACGTCGACCCCGGCGTCGTACAGCACCAGGTCAGGCTGGTACAGCGGCAGCAGGTAGTTGAGCGCGTCGTCCACCACGTCCAGGTAGGCCGCATCGCCCATGCCGCGGGGCAGGGGGATGTCCCAGTCGCTGTGGGCCTTGCGCGCCGGGAAGTTCTGTTGGCAGTGCAGCGACACGGTGATCGCCTCCGGGGTGTCCTCGAGCATGCGCGCGGTGCCGTCGCCCTGGTGCACGTCGCAGTCGAAGATCAGCACCCGCTGCACACGGCCGGCCGCCAGCAGGTAACGGCTGATCACCGCCAGGTCGTTGAAGATGCAGAAGCCCGCCGGGTAGTCGTGATGCGCGTGGTGGGTGCCGCCGGCCAGGTGGCAGGCCAGGCCGTGCTCGAGGGCCAGTTCGGCGGTGAGCAGCGAGCCGCCGACGGCGCGGACGGTCCGGCGCGCCAGGGCCTCGCTCCAGGGCAGACCGAGGCGACGCTGGTCCTCGCGGGACAGGTCGCCGCTCAGGTAGCGTTCGATGTAGCCGCGGTCGTGGGCCAGGGCGAGGATGTCGTGGGAGCAGACCTGCGGGCGGATCAAGGCCGCATCGGTGGTCAGCCCCGTCTCCACCAGGTGATCGCGCAGCAGGCGGAACTTGTCCATCGGAAAGCGATGCTCCGGTGGAAACACAGGGCTGTAGTCGTCGTGGTAGATCAGTGGCAGGGCCATGGCAGGGTCGCAAGGGGGCGTGGCTCGATCTTGCCAGCCGCCGGGGCCTGGAGCAACGCCGGGGCGCCAAAGGGTGCGGCGTGTTCCCGCGGGGGCGGCGACGCGCTTATCATGGGGTCTCTTTGCCCGTGGAGCGCGCCATGACCGTTGTCCTGCGCCTGGAAAGCCCCCGGCTCGTCTTGCGCCAGTGGCGTGACGACGACCTGGCCCCGTTCGCCGAGCTGTGCGCCGACCCCCAGGTGATGCGCTATTTCCCCGCGCCCCTGACACGGCTAGAGGCCGCGGCGCTGATCGGGCGCATCCGCGGGCACTTCAACGAGCACGGTTTCGGCCTGTGGGCGCTGGAGCGCCTGGATAGCGGTGCGTTCATCGGCATGACCGGCTTGCTGCGCGTGAACTTCGAAGCGCCCTTCGCTCCGGCGGTCGAGATCGGCTGGCGCCTGGCGCGCCGTCACTGGGGGCAGGGCTATGCCAGCGAGGCGGCCTGGACCTGCCTGCGCTGCGCGTTCACGCAGTTGCACCTGGAGGAGGTGGTGTCGTTCACCAGCGCCTCGAACCTGCCGTCGCAGAAGGTCATGCAGGCCATCGGCATGGTCGAGGACGTCCAGGGCCGCTTCGAGCACCCGCGCCTGCCGGTCGGGCACCCGCTGCGCCCCCACGTGCTCTACCGCATGGACCGCGCGCGCTGGCAACGAACCCTGCACGGGTAAGCGCGGCCTGACGCCCAAAACTTGTATCATCTGCCGGCCTCTATATGCCGTGATGCCTTGCCGGGAGATTTCAATGAGCCATGTGCTGGACGACCTCGTCGACCTGTTGAGCCTAGAACCGATCGAAGAAAACCTGTTCCGCGGGCGCAGCCAGGACCTGGGCTTTCGCCAGCTGTACGGCGGCCAGGTGCTCGGCCAATCGCTGTCGGCCGCTTGCCAGACGGTGGAGGACGCGCGCCACGTGCACTCGCTGCACGGTTATTTCCTGCGTCCGGGCGATGCCAGCCTGCCGGTGGTCTACTCGGTCGACCGGGTGCGCGATGGCGGCAGCTTCAGCACGCGCCGGGTGACCGCGATCCAGAAGGGCCAGCCGATCTTCACCTGCAGCGCCTCGTTCCAGTACGACGAGCAGGGGTTCGAGCACCAGGCGCCGATGCCGGACGTCCCTGGGCCGGAAGACCTGCCCAGCGAAGTGGAGCTGGCGCGCGAGCATGCCGACCGCTTGCCGGAGCGCCTGCGCGACAAGATCCTCTGCGCCAAGCCGATCGAGATCCGCCCGGTCACCGAGCGCGACCCGTTCAACCCGCGCCCAGGCGATCCGGTCAAGTACACCTGGTTCCGCGCCGACGGCCAGCTGCCGGACGCGCCGGCCCTGCACAAGTACCTGCTGGCCTACGCCTCGGACTTCGGCCTGTTGACCACCTCGCTGTTGCCCCATGGCAAGTCGGTGTGGCAGCGCGACATGCAGATCGCCAGCCTGGACCACGCCTTGTGGTTCCACGGCAACCTGCGTGCCGACGAGTGGCTGCTGTACGCCAACGACAGCCCCTGGGCGGGCAACGCCCGTGGCTTCAACCGGGGCAGCATCTACAACCGCGCGGGTCAACTGGTCGCCTCTTCGTGCCAGGAAGGCCTGATTCGCCATCGCAAGGACTGGGCATGACACTTTCCGAGATTCGCCACTGGGTGTTCGACATGGACGGCACGCTGACCGTCGCCGTGCACGACTTCGTCGGCATCCGCCGGACGCTGGAGATTCCGCTCGACGAGGACATCCTCACCCACCTGGCCGGCCTGCCGGCCGATGTCGCCCAGGCCAAGCACGCCTGGCTGCTGGAGCACGAGCGCGACCTGGCGCTGGGCTCACAGCCAGCCGCCGGGGCGGTGGAGCTGGTGCGCGAGCTGGCGGCGCGGGGGTGCCAGCTGGGCATCCTGACGCGCAATGCCCGTGAGCTGGCCCACGTCACCCTGCAGGCCATTGGTCTTGCCGACTGTTTCCCGGTCGAGCAGATCCTCGGGCGCGACGAGGCGGCGCCCAAGCCCAGCCCGGATGGGTTGCTGCAGATCGCCAAGGATTGGGACGTCGCGCCGTCGCAGCTGGTGATGGTCGGCGACTACCGGTTCGACCTCGATTGCGGGCGGGCGGCCGGTGCGCACACGGTGCTGGTCAACGTGCCCGACAACCCCTGGCCGGAGCTGGCCGACTGGCACGCGCGCGACTGCCATGCCCTGCGGCACCTGCTGGGCTGACCGACGCCGCCCGTCGACAGCGGCCGACCGTCAGGGGGCTGTCTAGTTGCCATCATTACAGGTTGCGTCACTGGCCGTGACGCGGATGGATACGTCATCCGCGACATCTGGCGCATCCAGGTATTGCCTGTCGTGATCGAACAGTTGCGGGACGTTTTCGAATAATTTCCGCACGCGGCGCCCGGCTTACAGTGAGGCCGCACTTCACTGACGCGCCGCGATCCTGCATCGCCGACAATAACAACGCTTCGGTGAGCCACATTCCCCCTCGTCCCACAGGAGACGCTTTCGCCTACGCCTGCCTTCCTTCCTTGTGTCAGCAAAAAGAGAACAAGATCAATGAACACCGTGGGATCTGATGGGAGCGCCCTTGCTCAAGGGTTCAAACCACGTCATGTAACGATGCTGTCGATTGCCGGCATCATCGGTGCAGGGCTGTTCGTCGGTTCAGGGCATGCCATCGCGGCAGCCGGTCCGGCAACCATAATCGCTTACCTGGTGGCCGGTACCTTGGTGGTGCTGGTCATGCGCATGCTCGGCGAAATGGCCGTCGCTCATCCTGACACCGGGTCATTTTCCACCTACGCCGACCAGGCCATCGGGCCATGGGCCGGCTACACCATCGGCTGGTTGTACTGGTGGTTCTGGGTGCTGGTGATCCCCATCGAGGCCCTGGCGGCCGGGCACGTGCTGAACCTGTGGTTCCCGGAGGTGGACAGTTGGCTGTTCGCGCTGGCCTCGATCGTGCTGCTGGCGGCGACCAACCTGTTCAGCGTGGCCAAGTACGGGGAGTTCGAGTTCTGGTTTGCGGTGCTCAAGGTCACGGCGATCATCGGCTTCATCGGCCTGGGCTTCGCCGCGCTGATGGGCTGGTTGCCGGAACGCGAGGTCAGCGGCCTGGGGTCGCTGATGGCGCAGCATGGCGGCTTCGCTCCGAACGGCGTCTCGGCGGTGGTCGGGGCGTTCATCACGGTGATGTTCAGCTTCATCGGCACCGAGGCGGTGACCATCGCCGCGGCCGAGTCCAGCGACCCGTCGCGCAACATCGCCAAGGCCACCCGTTCGGTGATCTGGCGGATCAGCACCTTCTACCTGCTGTCGATCCTGGTGATCATCTCGATCGTGCCGTGGAACGACCCACAGCTGGCGGTGGTAGGGTCCTACCAGCGCGCGCTGGAGCTGATGAACATCCCCTACGCCTCGTTCATGGTCGACTTCGTGGTGCTGGTGGCGGTCGCCAGCTGCATGAACTCCTCGATCTACATCGCCTCGCGGATGATGTACTCGCTGGCCAAGCGCGGCGATGCCCCGGCCATGCTGAAGAAGACCTCCAGCGTCGGCGTGCCGCGCGCGGCGGTGTTCGGCAGCACGCTGATCGGTGTGGCCATCACGGTGCTCAACTACTTCGCGCCCAAGGGTGTGTTCGAGTTCCTGCTGGCCAGTTCCGGCGCCATCGCCCTGCTGGTGTACCTGGTGATCGCCATTTCCCAGTTGCGCCTGCGCGGTCGACTGGAGCGCGAGAACGCCGAGCTGAAGTTCCGCATGTGGCTGTTCCCCTGGCTGACCTGGGCGGTGATCGTGTTCATCACCTGCGCACTGGGTGTGATGATGTTCACCGAAGAGCACCGGGCGGAGATCAGCGCGACCCTGGGGCTGGCGATCGTGATCTCGTTCCTGGGCATCATCAGTTCGCGTGGGCATTCGCGAGCGGCGCAGGGGCGGGTGTTGGGGGAGGTGAGGTCCTGAGGTTCGGGGCTGGGCATCGGCTTATTGCCGGAAAGACGGAGGGGCTGGTTTTACGGCCCCTGCGGGCCCGACCACGGCCGGTCCGGCGCCCCGGCAGGGGCCGCTCTACCCCATAGTCACGCCGCGGTTGAACAGGCGGTCGCGATCCCCTGTGGGAGCGGCCCCCGTGCCGCGATCGGGCCCGCAGGGCCCGTAGACCAGCCACGCTGACCTTTCCATACGCCACATCCGATCAGCATCGGAAGCGCCCGTAACATCCCCGTCTACCTGCCGAGGACCTCGGTACCGCATCCACCGCCATCGCGGGCAAGCCCGCTCCCACCGGGCCTTATTCCAGCCAGCTACCCGGCATCATCCCCAATGACTGGCCCCTTGTGGGAGCGGGCTTGCCCGCGATGCAGGCGGCGCCCGCTCCGACCTTGTCACCGGCAAGCCAGCGCCCGCTGCTTCTTGTTCCAGTCACCGCGCGCTTCACACATGGCCAGCACCCGCCTGACCCTCCTCACACCTGAAACCGCGCCACCATGCCATTGAGCTCCACCGCCAGCCGCGACAGCTCCTGGGCCGAGGCGCTGGTCTGGTTGGCGCCGGCCGAGGTCTGCATCGACAGGTCGCGGATGTTGACCAGGTTGCGGTCCACTTCGCGCGCGACCTGGGCCTGCTCTTCCGAAGCGCTGGCGATCACCAGGTTGCGCTGGTTGATCGACGCGATGGCCTCGGCGATGGTCCGCAACGCCTGACCGGCGCCCTGGGCGATGTCCAGGGTGCCGGTAGCCCGGCCCTGGCTGTTGTGCATGGCGCTGACCGCACGGGTGGTGCCGGACTGGATGGCGGCGATCATCTGTTCGATCTCCTGGGTCGATTGCTGGGTGCGGTGCGCCAGGGCGCGCACTTCGTCCGCCACCACCGCGAACCCTCGGCCGGCTTCACCTGCACGCGCCGCCTCGATGGCCGCGTTGAGCGCCAGCAGGTTGGTCTGCCCGGCGATGGCGCCGATCACGTCCAGCACGCGGCTGATCTCGTTGGCGCTGCTGGCCAGCTGTTCGATCTCCTGGGAGGTGCCGGTGACGTCCTCGACCAGGGACTGGATCGATGCCAGCGCCTGATCGACCCGGTCGCGCCCTTCGCGGGTGGTCTGGTCGGCGTCCTTGGAGGCATCGGCAGTGCTGACCGCGTTGCTGGCCACTTCTTCCACGGCGGCGGTCATCTGGTTCACCGCCGTGGCTGCCTGGTCGATCTCGGCGCTCTGCTGGTGCAGGCCTCGGCTGGTGTCTTCGGTGACGCTGTGCAGTTCTTCGGAGGCCGAAGCCAACTGGTCGGACGAGGCCGCGATCTGGCGAATGGTGTCGCGCAGGTTGTCTTGCATGCGGGCCAGGGCGCCGAGCAGCAAGGCCGGCTCGTCATCCCCCTCCACGGTGATGGCCTGGGTCAGGTTGCCGGAGGCGACCCGCTCGGCCACCGCGACGGCTTCGGTCAGCGGTGTGACGATGCTGCGCGTGAGCAGGACCGCAATGGTCACCAGCACGACGAGAATCACGCCCAGGGCCAAGGTGATCAGCAGGAACGCCTCATGGGCGGCCTTGGCGCTGCGGGTCGAGGCACGTTCGGAACCGTCGGCGTTGTAGGCCATCAGCGCGGTGAGGGTCGTCATCATCGCCTCGGTGCTCTGGGCCAGCGGGCCGTTGACCAGCTGCCGGGCGTTGTCCAGACGGTTGGCCAGCACGGCTTCGCTGACGTTGGCCTGCTGCGCCTGGTACTGCGCCTTGGCTGCCATGAAGGCCTCGAACAGCGTACGGTCTTCCGGATCCTGGATGGTGCTTTCGTAGAACGTGAGGTTCTTCTGCAAACCCTGGTTGATGTCGTTCACCTTGCGCAGGGTCGCTTCACGGGTGCTGGCCTGGTCTTCGAGGATGCTGCGCATGGTCAGCGCCCGGGCACGGCCGACGTCGCGGCCCACCTCGCTCAGGGCCAGCACGGCAGGCATCCAGATGGTCCGGGTCTCGGCGCTGGCGCTGTCCATCTTGCGGGTTTCATAGAGCGCGACCGACCCCAGCAGGGCGACCAGCACACCGATCAGGGCGAACATGGCCGCCGCGCGTTTACCCACCTTGATGTGTCTGAATTGCATGAAGCGTTCCCCTCCAGGTGCCGGATACAGGTCATCGTTATCGTCTGGGTTCGATGATGGCAAATCGGCATCGTTCCGTGACTCACGTGCGCTTGCCAGGGGTTCGGGTATTTTTTTGCAACGGGCGAGTCGATTGCCTTCAAGCGGGGTCCATACAGGTCGATAGATAGTGGCACAGGGCCATGGATTCGGCTGTCTCGGTCCTTTTGAATGAGTGTCTTGAACATGTTCCAACTGTTTCGCAGCCGTGATGAACGCCAGGCCCTGCAGCACATGCTGCACAACCTGCCCGCTTCGGAGGGCGTCCGTGGGCAAGGCAAGGCCGGTTGGCGCGCGGTGCTCGGTGCCTGGCAGACGCTGACGGCCCAGGCCGACGCGAGCGCGGCCCGTGAGGCGCACCTGCGCGCCGAATTGAGTGCGACCCGTGAGCTGCTCGAGCAAGCGACCGCTTCGGCCACCGTATCGGAGACCCGCTTCGACCTGGTCAACCGCGCTTCGAGCGAAGGCCTGTGGGACATGGAGGTGGTCGCAGGCGACCCGGTCAACCCGAAGAATCGTTTCTGGTGGTCGCAGCAACTGCGGCACCTGCTGGGCTTTCGCGACGAAAACGACTTCCCCAACGTGCTGGCCAGCTGGGCCGACCGCCTGCACCCCGAGGATCGCCAGGCGACCCTGGATGCCTTTGCCCGCCACCTGAGCGACACGTCCGGCGCCACGCCGTACCGGGTCAGGAACCGGTTGGCGATGAAGGACGGCCGCTACCGCTGGTTCTACGCCCAGGGCGAAACCCTGCGAGACAGCCGTGGCAGGCCCTTGCGCGTGGCAGGCTCGCTACGCGACATCCATGACGAGCTGGAGCGCGACCAGGCCCACGAGGTGATCATCACCCGCTTCGAACTGGCGCGTGAGATGCTCTCCGATGGCCTGTGGGACATGGAGGTGATCGCCGGCGACCCGGTCAACCCGAAGAACCCCTTCTGGTGGTCGACGCAATTTCGTCGGCTGCTGGGGTTCGAGACCGTCGAGGAGTTCCCCGACGTGCTGGACAGCTGGGCGTCGCGCCTGCACCCGCAGGACAAGGAGGCCAGCCTGGTCGCGTTCGCCGCGCATTTGAACGACCGTACCGGCAAGACGCCGTTCGACATCGAATACCGGTTGAAGATGAAGAGCGGCGAGTACCGCTGGTTCCGCGCCCGCGGGCAGACCCGGCGCGATGCCCATGGGCTGCCTCTGCGGGTGGTCGGCGCGCTGGTGGATGTCGATCTCGAGCACCAGCAGCAGGCGATGCGCGAAGCCGAAGCGGCCCACCAGCAGACCCTCGAGGCGAACATCGCCCAGTTGACCGAGATCGTCGGCACCATCCAGAGCATCGCCAGCCAGACCAACCTGCTGGCGCTGAACGCGGCAATCGAGGCGGCGCGGGCGGGGGA
>NZ_JAAMQI010000034.1 GCF_013523165.1 Pseudomonas entomophila | reverse complement strand
GGCTGGGCTTGGGGCGTAGGCCGGAGGGATGGAGGGGCTGGTTTTGTGGGCCCTGCGGGCCCAATCGCGGCACGGGGGCCGCTCCTACACCCGTAGCTGCACCACGGCGTCGCAGGCCACCGCGGTCCCCTGTGGGAGCGGCCCCTGTGCCGCGATTGGGCCCGTAGGGCCCATGATTACAGCCAATGCGTTGGTGCATGAATCAGCGCAAAAAAGACACTATCGAAGCAAGATCACATCTGTCTGAAACCGCGCCGGTGCAGCTTGGGTGTGGGAGCGGGCTTGCCCGCGATGGCGTCCGGTCCGTCACCCTCGTGCCCGCCGACATAGACTTGTCTCACAGCCTCCCCCCAACCAAGCCATCACCCTCGGCACCCACTCAATACCCCGGATACTTCCGCCAGATCCGCTCATTCAACGCCAGCTCCGGGCTGTACTCGCCAATCCCCCAGCCGCGAAAGTCATGGAGGTCCTGCGCCAGTTCGGTGATCACCTCGCGCAACTCCAGCGGCGCCAGCCAGCGCTCAGGGATCGCCTGCACGCCATGCCAGGCGCCCAGCAGGTTGCCCACGATCGCCCCGGTCGAATCGGAGTCGCCATCGTGGTTCACCGCCAGAATCACCGCCTGTTCGAAGTCCGGCGCGACCAGCGCGCAATACACCGCGATCGCCAAGGCCTCCTCCGCTACCCACCCTTCACCCAGGCGCGCGATGGCCTGCGCAGGCGGCAGACCTGACTGTGCCAGGGCCTCGGCCTGCTCGATGGCGTGCAGGGTCTCCCCATGATGGGGGGCTTCGCGCAAGGGCACCTTGGCCGCCGTGATGGCGTCTGCCAAGCCCATACCCTCGACCAAGGCCAGGATCAACGCCGCCAGCACCCCGCCGGTCAATGAGCCGGTAGGGTGACCGTGGGTCAGCGCCGCCAGGTCCGTGCCCAGGGTGAAAGCCTCACTCAAGGCGCTCGCCCGCCCCTGGCGCGCGAGGAACAACCCTGCCGGCGCGACCCGCATCACCCCGCCACAGCCCTTGCTGTCGTTGCACGCCGGTCGCCCCAGCTCCGACATGTCGCCCAACGCCTTCAGGCACGTCATGCCCGGCGCACGGCGGTGGTGCAGGGCACCTTGGCCGATCAGCCAGCCGGGCTCACCTTCCAGTCGCGCCTCGAGCGGCGAACGTTCGCCCTGGGTTCTCAACCAGCGCAAATAGGCATGGGCCGTCACACCGGTATAGGTGGTGATGCCCTTGAAGCACCCACGCACCCAGGCGCGCAGCAGGCCTTCGGCGGTGAACAGGGTCATCTGCGTGTCGTCGGTGATACGGCCCAGGCCACCGTAGGCGTTCGCGTAGTCGGTGATCCCCGAGGGGCCGAAGCGGGTCAGGATCTCGGCGCGTGAGAGGAATTCCACGGGTGCGCCCACTGCATCGCCGACAGCGCCGCCCAGCAGGCAGCCGAGAAAGCGGTCCTGAAGGGTAGGCCGTGGATCCGGTGTGGGCGAAACGGGAGCAAGCGGCATGAGGACGTCCTCGACGGTCAGCGCATTCGACGCCGATGCTAGCAGCCCAGGCCGTGTACGGGCAGGCCAGCCTGCTGGGTCGCCGTACGCGCGAAGGGCAGGAACGCACCGTCAGCCGGCGGTGCGTCCAGGGATGAGCTGGCCGGGCACGGGTTCAGCGCCCGCCGGCCGGCGCGATCCGCTTACTGGGCCTGCTCGTTCAGCGCGTCCAGCTGGCGCTGCGCGCACGCCGCCTGCCAGTACGCATGCAGGGTCTCGGCGATCTCCTCGGTGCTCAGCTTGCGGCCATTGCACATCAAGCCAGCCGACATGATGCGCACATGCGGCACCGGCTTGTTCAGGGCCATGGCCTGGTTGCCGAACAGCTTGCCCGTGGCGCGGTGGGTCGGCAGCGTGCAGTCGGGTCGCATGATCAGCTTCTGCTGGGTGATCAGCCCTTCGTCCTTGACCTCGACATCGACGATGTCGGTCAGCGGCAAGGGCGCACTCAGCGTGTCGACGAACAGCTCGCGACGGGTCAGGCGCATGAACACGTGGCGACCGGAGTTCCGGTGCTGCCAGGTCAGCACGGCGAACACCAGAGCCATGAGGCCGCCGAAGATCGTCAGCTTGTTCCCGTCCTGGGACAGCCCTGCGGCCGCCATGGCCAGGGCGCCCAACAGCAGGACGGGGCCCAGCACCTTGTAGCGAGCGGTGTTGGTGAATTCGCTCTGTTCGGGCACGCGTTCGATCACCTCGCGAAGGTCGGCGACGACCTGGTCGCGCTGGGCTTCACGGGCCTGGCCGTACTCGTTGCCCAGCGCCTCGGACAGGCGGGACAGTGGATCGGGCTGCGACGGGGTGCTCATGGGATGGATCCTTGTCTGAAAGGGCTGCAGCGCGCAGCCCGAGGGGTCATGGGGAGGCGGCTCACGCGTTGCGCGGGGCCGTGCGCAACACCTGTAACTGGGCATGGGCACGGGCGACGTGACAGTACCCGTAGAGCAGTTGCATCAACTCTTCAGCGTCGAGTAGCTCGCCATCCAGTTCGAGCCCATAGACCGACAGGCGAACCTGAGGCAGACGGCCGCGCTTGATCTTGGCCGCGGGCATCAGCGGTCCGAACCGCTTGCGGATGCCGGGCAGGGGCGCGCCGGGATCCAGGCACAGGGTGATCTGGGTCATGCGTCCATTGGCGATGCGCACCTCGGTGACGTGCTGCAGCTCGATCTCGGCATCCAGCGCCGGGAACCACAGGTGCGTGTGGGTCAGGCGCATGCCCACGTCCTTGCCCGCGTGCCGGTGCAACCAGAACCCGGCGATGAAGCCCAGGGCCATGAGCAGCAGGGGCACACCCGCCAGCCAGGTACCGTCCTTCAGGCAGAACACGCTCAGGCCGCCCAGGAACACCGTGAAGATCACCAGCGTGCGATAGATCTTGCGGGTGGTTTTCAGCTCGGTGACGGCCGGGTAACGGGCCAGTAGCTGCTCGTGCTCTTCGATCGCGTGCTGCTGGCTGGCGCTGGCGTGCTGGTCGAAGTCCTGGGTCAGCGATTGGCCAAGGTCGGCCAGTGGATCGTTGGAGTGGCTCATGCGGGTGTTCCCGTGTCAGTGGTGTCAGTCGTGGGGCGCACGTGGCTCGCCAGGCGTCCGAACCATTGGCGATCGTCTTCGCTCGGCGCGCGGGTCGCCTGGGCCAGCAGGGCGGCGTCCATGTCCACCTTCAAGTGCTCGAGGCGCTGCACGGTCGGCGGGTGGGTGTCGAAGGGATGGGCGATCGCCTGGGCGATGACGCGCTGGTCGACACTCAGCGACGTCTGCTGCAGGTGCTGGGCCAGGGCCTGCACCAGATCACCGCCCCGCTGCGCGTGCAGCAGGCGGGTGACTTCACCTTCCAGGGCGATCACCCGCAGCAAGGCCTGACAGAACACCCGTTCACCGGCGACCTGCGCACCCGTGCGGTCGGCGACCAGCTCCTGGGCGCGGCTCCAATGGTGCACCGCGACCTGGAAGTGGTAGAGGAACTGCCCGGCCATCCAGATCGCCGGCCGCTCGATCCAGGCCGGGTCGGCATCCTCGGCACTGATCAGCGCGAAGTGCGCGCACATCAGGCTGAAGCGCGCGCCGGTCTCGCTGCCGCGTTCGGTGTCACGACTGCTGAAGTGGCCCAGTTCATGGCCGACGATCGACGCGGTTTCCTGCTGGCTCAGTGCCGACAGGTACGGCAGTGGCAGGTACAAGGTGCGCCCGGTCAGCAGTTGGCCGGACGGCTGCAACGCCACGTCGACGCTGGTGACGAAGAACGACTGGTCGATGCCGACCACGATGTGGTCGGGCACCGGGGCGTTCAGGCGGTTGGCCACCGCCTCGATCCACGCCCAGACACCCGGTGCTTCGGCGCGGCTCAAGGCCCGGCCGAGGAAGGCCGAGCCCTGGTTGTCCAGTTCGAACCATTGCTTGCGCAGGCGCTCGATCAGCAGCACGCCCAGGTAGATCACGGCCGCCACGGGCACGCTGAACAGCAGCATCACCCAGCCGCCATCGCTGCGATGACTCCAGCCCCAGCTGAGCTGGTACAGCAGGATCATCCCCAGCGAGGCGCAGACCAGGCCGGTGTAGGCCACCAACCAGTGGCCCAAGGTGCGCCAGTTGTCGGCCAGGTGATCGTGCAGGTAATCACGCGAAGCACGTGCACGGTGCGCATCCAGGCGCAGCTTGATCCAGGTCGCCGGTCCGGCGATCAAGGCCGCGACGGCCAGCCAGTAGCCGAGCGCGGCCAGCACCTGGCGCAGCCGCAGCCCGGCGGTGTCGGCGTCGGCGAGGGCGACGCGGTACTGGAAGTTCTCGCGCCGCCCTTGCTCGGTGATCACTTCCTTGCGTTCCCGGACCGACAGGGCTTGCAGCCAGCGGTCGTCAGGCTCGGCCAGCCACTGGCGCATGGCCTGCGCCTCCTCCAGCACCGTGTCGACACGCCAGCCCTGCAGGCTGCTCCAGCCCATCAGGATCAGCGGCAGCACCAGCATCATCAGCGCCCAGCTCAGCCGTCGCATCGCGCTCATGGGTCATTGCGCCTGCAGGTAGTCGGTGAGAAACGCCTGGGCGTTGCCTTGTTCGGAGAGGTACTCGTCGTAGGAGACGTTGATGGTCTGCGACTCGCCCGGCAGGGTCAGCTCGCCCCAGCCGTTGCGCAGGATCAGCGCGACGAAGCGCTTGCCGTCCACGGTGGTGACGTAGCGGGTGTCCTTGTCGGTCTTTTCCACGGCCATCTTCTGGATCTTCATGTCCCAGTCGTGGTCTACGCCTTCGAGTTGCACCAGGGCTTGGTGTTCGCTGCGCGCACCGATGCGCAGGGTCCAGACCTTGATGCCCTGTTCGCCGGCATAGGCGACCACCTTGTCGGCCACCTCAGGGCGGTCTTCGGCCTGGGCGAACCCGGCCAGAACGGCCAGCGACAGGCCCAGCAGGGCCATCCATGTGCGATAGATCGGCATCGTCGAGCTTCCTAGAAATGTCAGGGGGCAACCATTGAAGTCAACCCTTGTGGTCCTGCCAAGCCAAGTGACCGCTGCGCACAATCATTAACCGCTCGGTCACAAGGGCACCTGCCCAAGGTGTGACCGGGTTAACATGCCTACCTATGTCAGACCCCCGACGGACGCCCTTGCCGATGAATCGCTGGAACCCCTACCTGGACACGCAGTTCTGCTTCGACCGGCCCGAAGCGCTGGATCAGGCCGGCGTGTTCGATCAGCGGGCGCGCCAGGTGGTCGGCAGTGCCGTGGGCCATTACCGCGCTCGCAGCGTGAGTCCGCAGTTGCAGTATTTCGACTGCAACCTGCAGTTCCCCGAGCCGGTGCGCATCGACAAGGTACTGCCCGGCGGCCTGTGCATCGTCCAGGTGCTCGAAGGGCAGTGGCAGCACCGTGTGGATGGTCGCCTCAACCGCTACAGCCACGGCGCCACCCACGCGCTGGGCCTGAGCGAAAGCATGGAAGCGGTGGACCAGCTCGGCGCCGGCAGCCATGCGCGCATGGCCGGGTTGCGCATCGGACGCGAGCTGCTGGAGACGCTGGCCGAGGAGGACGATGCGTTTCGCCCCGTGCTCACGCTGCTCGAGGACGGCATGCA
Source organism: Pseudomonas entomophila (assembly GCF_013523165.1). Classification (GTDB taxonomy): domain Bacteria; phylum Pseudomonadota; class Gammaproteobacteria; order Pseudomonadales; family Pseudomonadaceae; genus Aquipseudomonas; species Aquipseudomonas entomophila_A. Next base: position 24,933 of record NZ_JAAMQI010000034.1, on the reverse strand, counting down.
GTTTTCCGAGTTGCACGCGTGCCAGGCCCTGGGCGGGCTGCTCGAGCGGCTGTACCACTCGCCCTACACCGGGGCGATGGAGCGGCTGAACCAGGAGAGCCTGAGCCTGGCGGTGCTGGTGGAGCTGGCGGCCTTCCTGCACCAGGCGCCCAGCCGACCGGCCACGGTGCAGCGCGGCCAGCGCGAGATTGCCTTCGAGGCGCGTGCGGTGCTGGACGCGAACCTGGTGGAGCCGCCCTGCAGCGCCGACCTGGCGCGCGCGCTGGGCGTCGGCGAGACCACCTTGCGCCGAGCTTTTTTGGGGGTGTTCGGGCAGTCGATGCTGCAGTACGTGCGCCAGCAGCGCATGGAGCTGGCGCGGGTGCTGCTGCGCCAGAACAAGTGGCAGGTCGCGCAGATCGCCTATCGCCTGGGCTACACGCACCCGGCCAACTTCAACCATGCGTACAAGGCCTACTTCGGCCACCCTCCGGGCACGGAGCGCGGCTAGGGCACCAGTGCGTCAGCCGGGGGCGACGGGCAAGGTCAGGTGCAGGCACAGGCCAGGGTGGCCGTTGCTGGCCCACAGCCGTCCCCCTTGCAGCTCGAGGGCGCGCCGGGCGATGGCCAGGCCCAGCCCGAAGCCGGCGCCACTGCCGTCCAGACGCTGGTAGGGCAGGAAGATGCGCTCGAGGTCGGCCGGTGGCACACCGGGCCCTTGGTCGCTCAGGCGCAGGTGCCAGTGCTCGCCTTCACGCCAGCCGTCCAGGCGGATCCGACCTTCGGCCGGCGAATGGCGCACGGCATTGCGCAGCAGGTTTTCCAGGGCCTGGGCCAGGCTGTCCAGATGCGCCTGCACCCGGCAGTCGAGGCCGAGCGAGCAGGGCAGGCGCGTGCGCGCCCAACCGCTCTCGAAGCACAGGTCTTCGCACAGCGCCTCCCACACCGACACCACCAGCACCGGCTCGGTGGGGAGGGTCGGCTGCTCCGTGTCCATCCAGGCCAGGTCGAGGGTGTCTTCCAGCAGCGTCTGCATGCCGGCGACTTCGCGGTCCAGGCGTTCGCGCAACTGCGCCGGGGGCAGGTCGCTGTCGTGGGCGATCCGCAGCCGCGCCAGGGGCGTGCGCAGCTCGTGGGACAGGGTGCGCAGTAACAGCCGCTGCTGCTCCAGGCTCTGGCGCAGGCGCCTGGCCATGTGGTCGAAGGCCTGGGCCAGTTCGCCCAGCTCGTCGCGCCGGTGGCGCAGCGCCAGGCCCGGGCTGTCCAGGTCGTCGGCGCGCAGGGCGTCGGCACGGTCGCGCAGCTGGTTCAGCGGCACCACCAGGTGGCGATACAGCAACAGCCCCAGCACCAGGGCCAGCAGGCTGGGCGCAACGCCATGGGTGACCAAGTGGGTCCAGGGCGTCAGCCCCGTGGGCAGCAGCCGCTCGGGCAACTGCAGCACCAGGCGCCCGGCCTGCGGCTGCTGCGGGAACTCGATGCTGACGTAGGGCAGCTCGTCGCGCAGGCGCCGGCTCAAGGGCCAGTCGAGCTTGCGCATGAACGTCAGGCGGCTGGCTTCCTCGGCGCTCAGCGGGGTCGTGCCCAGGCTTTGCAGGTGCGGCCCGACCAGCGCCACCCAGGTGTGCTCGGCCTGCGCCAGTTGCGTACGGAATGCCTCGGCCCCCGCGGCACCCCCCTGGCGCCAGGCCTGCTCGGCCGCCTCGGCATGCTGCGCCAGGTAGGCCTGATCGGCCTGGGGCAGGAAGTAGGTGCTGCGCTCCACCGACAGCCCCCAGGTCCAGATCAGCCAGGTCAGCAGCAGGCAGAAGCCGATCTGCAGACCGGCCAGCTTCCACAGCAGCGGATGGCGGCGCATCAGCCCGGCCCCGTCTCGACCCAGAGGTAGCCTTGCCCGCGCACCGCCTGGATCTGCACGTGCAGGGCGCCGACGTCGGCCAGCTTGCGGCGCAGGTTGCACACGTGCACGTCCAGGCCTCGGTCCAGGCGGGTATAGGCCCGGTGCAGCACGGTCTGGTAGAGGAAGGCCTTGCTCAGGGCCTCGCCGGGGCAGGCCTGCAAGGTGGTCAGCAGACGAAACTCGGACGCCGTCAGGCCCGCAGGCTTGCCGTCGTGACGCACGTCCTGAGCGTCCTGGTCGAGGACCAAGGCACCGGCCTGGGCCCGTGACGGCAGCCGCCGGTCGAAGGCCACCCGCCGCAGCAGGGCATCGACCCGCGCGTCCAGCTCCGCCAGGCTGAAGGGCTTGGGCAGGTAGTCGTCGGCGCCACGGGTGAAGCCACTGATGCGGTCCTGCTCGGCCCCCAGCGCCGACATCAGCATCACCGGCACCGCCTGCTGACGGCGCAGCTCATCGAGCAGGCTCAGCCCGTCGATGCCCGGCAGCATGATGTCCAGCAGCACCAGGTCGAACGACGCCTGGCGCAGCACGGCCGAAGCCTGGGTGCCCGTGGCGCACGCCTGCACCTGGAAGCCACGGTGCAGGAAGTGGCGCTCCAGGTCCTGACGCAGGTGGGGGTCGTCTTCGGCGAGCAGCAGGGAAGTGGGCACGGTAAGCCTTGAATGAGAACCTGTATCAGTTGCGGATCATCCCACCGCGCGCGGGGGAGGGCAACGCCTGCTGTGTTAAGAAGGTTAATCCTGCTGCACCCCGACCGACCCTGCGGTATCGTTCGCAAAAAGCAATGTGTTTCGTTTGCGAATTACTGTCATTCATGCGGCCACGGCCCGTGTTCCAGTCCCCCGCTTCGTGATCGTCCGGCCCTGCCTGCGACGCCGAGCCGGGCTGCCCGCCAGAACGTGGTCCGAACCACGCGACGCGGCGCAGACGAACCCTTGCGCCTCTGTCATCGCATCGCCAACGAAGGAAGGGTCATGAACGGTTCGAAAGGTGTAGGGCGCCCATTCAGGGCACGGGGTTGGCTGGTCGCCGGGTTGCTGGCGCCGTTTTCGCTGTCGGCGCTGGCCGAGACGGTGGCCGAACCGATCTCGCTCGACAGCAGCGCGCTGGACCTGCCGGCTCTGACCATCGACGGCAACCGCCTGTACGACATGCTGCCGTCGGAGGCCACCGGCGGCTACAGCGTCGACGCCGCCACCGTCGGTACCAAGACGCCTGCCGCGCTCAAGGACATCCCGCAGTCGATCACCGTCTACCCCCAGGACTACGTCAAGGACCGCCGCTTCGTGCACCTGGACGACCTGGCCAAGTACACCGCCGGCCTGCGCACCCTGACCAACGACAGCGGCCGCTCGTCGATCTATGCCCGGGGCTACGAGTACAGCGAGTTCAACATCGACGGCCTGCCCGCACCAATGGCCAGCATCTTCGGCACCGTGCCATCGCTGGCAGCGTTCGACCGGGTCGAGATCATGCGCGGCCCGGCCGGGCTGTTCAGCAGCACCAGCGAGCTGGGCGGCATCGTCAACATGGTGCGCAAGCGCCCGACCGCCGAATTCCAGGGCCACGTCGAAGGCAGCTACGGCACCTGGGACACCAACCACGAGGAAGTCGACCTGAGCGGCCCGCTGGACGATGCCGGGCGCGTGCGCGGGCGCTTCGTCGCCTCCCGTGACGACACCAACGGCGAAGTCGACTACAACGCCAACACCAGCAACACCTACTACGGCGCGCTGGACATCGACCTGGACGCGGACACGCTGCTGTCGTTCGGGCTGATCCACGAAGTGAAGAACCTCGTCCCGCACAACGGCTACCCCGCCACCCTGAACGGCGAGGTGCCGGACTTCAGCCACTCGCGCTTCCTCGGCGCCGACTGGAACAGCTTCGACGGCAAGACCACCGACCTGGTCGCCGAACTGACCCACCGCTTCGACAACGGCGGCTACGGCCGCATCGCCGCCCGCGGCTCGCAGCGCGACACCGAGTACCTGTACGCCTTCACCGCCACCAACGCCAGGAACGGGGCCAACTCCGAGCGCGCCAGCGCCCGTGACTTCACCCAGGACACCTACTCGCTGGACGCCAGCTACAGCCAGCCGTTCGAGACCTTCGGCCAGGTTAGCGAGTTCGTGGTCGGCAGCGACTACAAGAACTACGACAGCCAATACCGCAACGGCACCACCAACCTGGGCGCCATCAACGTCAACACCTACTCGCCGACCCGCTTCGGCAAGCCCGCGCCGAACTACAGCACCGAGGTCGGCACGCAGGAAGAAGAGTACGGCCTCTACTCCAAGGTCACCTTCCGGCCCATCGAGCGCCTGGCGCTGATCGGCGGAGGGCGCTTCAGCTGGTACCGTGGCGACTTCTACACCACTACCCTCGCGAACAACGCCACCAACGCCGACAGCAAACGCGTGGACGGCCACTTCACGCCCTACGGCGGGCTGGTCTATGACCTGAACGACACCCACGCGCTGTACGCCAGTTATTCGCAGGTGTTCAAGCCGCAGTCGGCCACCGACGGCCAGGGCCGGGTGCTCAAGCCGCGTGAAGGCCAGCAGTACGAAGTCGGCGTGAAGAGCAGCTACTTCGGCGGCGACCTCAACACCCGCCTGTCGGCCTTCCGCCTGACCGACGAGAACCGCGCCACCACCGTGTACGACGCCGATGGCGTGGCCACCACCGCCTCTGCTGCCTCCGGCAAGACCCGCGTCAAGGGCGCCGAAGTGGAAGTCAGCGGCAAGCTCACCCCCAACTGGGAGCTGCTGGCCGGCTACACCTGGATGCAGACCGACACCGTCAAGGGCGACCCCGAGACCACCTTCTTCATCATGCCGCGCCACCAGGCCTCGCTGTGGAGCAAGTACACCCTCAGCCAAGGCCCGCTTGAAGGCCTGGCCATCGGTGGCGGCGTGTCGGCGATGAGCAACTTCCATTCCGAGAACGGCGGGGTGCGCATCGATGCGCCGGGGTATGCCACGGTGGATGCGTTGCTGTCGTACCCGGTGACGCCGAAGCTGACGGCCACCTTGAACGTCAACAACCTGTTCGACCGGGACTACCTGTCGCGGGTGGGGTCGACCTCGACGTTCAACTTCTATGGGCCGTCGCGCAGCATGGTGGTGGGGGCGCGGTACGACTTCTAGGTGCAGGATGCTCCCAGGGCCGCTTGACGACGGTGTCGCCCAAGCGTCCCTGGCCCATGCCGACAGTGGGTCATCGGCTCATGGGCGACCCTGCCGACGGCTTGAAACATTTTGAACCAAATATTCTGCGGACTTCTCCATCGAGTACGCAGCGAAGCAATGGATCGCCCCGCCGGTAAGGGACCTGGCGCGCCGCGTAATCCTTTCGCTGCCTTCGGAGAGTCCCATGGTTCAGACCCCGTTACTCATCGGCTTCATCGTGATGTCGCTCGCCTCCCTGATCATATATGCCAAGGGCACACACCACGGGCCCTTGCGCGGCCACACCCTGATCCACGCCGCCGTGCCCTTCATCGCTGCCACCGCCTACCTGTCCATGTACCTGGGCGTCGGCAACCTGATCAAGCTCGACGGCAGCGTGACCTACCTGGCGCGCTACCTGGACTGGACCTTCACTACTCCATTGCTGCTGGCAGGCGTCGTCTCCTCGGCGTTCCTCGGCGCCCGTGAGCAGGAAGGCAAGGCCGGGTTCGTGGCCTCCATCGTGACCCTCGACGTGGTGATGATCGTGACCGGCCTGATCGCCTCCCTGGCGCCCTATGGCGTGGTCAAGTGGGTATTCTTCGCCTGGTCCTGCGCAGCCTTTGCCGGCGTGCTGTACCTGCTGTGGAAGCCCCTGGCGACGCTGGCCAACCAACACGCCTCGATCGGTGCCGGCTATCGCCGCAACGTGGGCTTTCTGAGCGTGCTGTGGCTGATCTACCCGGTGGTCTTCGCCGTCGGCCCGGAAGGTATCTGGGCGGTGAGCGATGCCGTGACGGTGTGGGTGTTCCTGATCCTCGATGTGCTGGCCAAGGTGGTGTACGCCTTCACCTCCGAACGCAACCTGCGCACGGCACTGGCAGGCCGGAGCGCCTGAACGTGATCCCCGCCGGGCGTGGCTGGGGGCTGCTGGCGCTGTGCGCCGGAGTCGCCAGCGTGGCCGGTGGTAACGCGCCTCTGGCCTTCGCTCTGGCCGTTGGGTTGGGGCTGGGGCTGCTGCATGGGGCCAGTGATTTGCAACTGGTCGCGCGGCCTCGATGGCTGCGCTTTCTTGCCTGGTACCTGGGCGTGGCTGTGGGTTACCTGCTGCTGTGGCAGGTGGCAGGCACGGTCGCACTGGTGACCTTTCTGCTGATGTCGATCTGGCATTTCGTTCATGAAGATGACGTCTTCACGCACCGCCATGAGCAGGTGGCGCTGGGCGTGTTCATCGTGGGTGGGCCGGCGGTGCTGCATGCCGAGGCGGTCGGGCGGTTGCTGGACCTGGCCATGGGCGCTGGGGCGCCGGTCGGGCTGGGGGCAGGGCTGGCCGAAGCGCTGGCGGTGGGCGGCGCGTTGGCGGCGGCGGTGCTGGCGCTGACGGCCTGGCGGGCGCGGGATGGACGGTTGGCGGTGACATTGCTGCTGATCGTGGCACTGCCGCCGCTGGTGGGGTTTGCGCTGGGGTTCTTCCTGCTGCATGCGGCGCCGCAGACGCTGGTCAGGCAACGGCTGCTGGGGGTGGAACGGCTGGGGACCTACGTGCGGCGGGTCTGGCCGGTACTGCTGGGAGCGCTGGGGTTCGCGGTGGTGGGCGGGTGGGTGTTCGTGGTGCAGGAGCAGACGGGGATCCGCGCACTGTTCGCGGTGCTGGCAGCGTTTGCGTTACCGCATATGGTGGTGGTGCCGCGGTTCGTGGCTCACGCGCCGCATCACGTACAGACTTAGGGCGTTTGTCTGGTCCAGGGCATGCGCTCGACAGTATGGTCGGACGCCTAGGTCAGTGCCTTCACGGTGTACCGTTGCGACCATGCAGGCGGAAACCGGGCCGCTCGCTCAGGCGCTCGTAATAGGCGCTGACCGCCGGAAAGTCCGGGCGGTCCAGCGGCGTTTCGAACCAGCGGTTCACTGACAGACCGATCGGGATGTCCGCCAGGGAAAACGTACTGCCACTGACGTATGCGCCCGTCGCGTCGCGCTGCCTGTCCAGGATCGCCATGTGCCGAGTCCATTCGCGGCCCCCCAGTGCCAGCGCGTCAGGGTCCTGATGGGCAGCGCTTTGCCTGACCAGCGACATGAAGGCGTAGCTCCAGGCTGCGTTGAAGTCGGTCGCCTGCCAGTCCATCCACTGATCCACCCGCGCCCTGGCTTTTGCCTCAGTCGGGTACAGGTGCTCGGCGCTGGCCCGGTTCGCCAGGTAGCGGATGATCGTGTTGGACTCCCACAGCACGAACCCGTCGTCATCGATCACCGGTACCTTCGCGTTGGGGTTCAGCGCTGTTAAATCGGGGGTGGCGGTGTCTTTGAAGCCAGTGCCCCAGTCGTGTCGCTCGAAGGGGATCTGCAGTTCGGCGCAGGTCCAGAGGACTTTGCGCACGTTGATCGAGGAGGCTTTGCCGAATAGGTGGAGCATGTCATTTCCTTATGATAGTGGGACTTCGCTTTCGTCCCGAAGCTGGCCATGGCGTAGAAAACATGAGGATAGTTGGCAGCTCAGAAGCTCTGTCGCCTGTCGATTTTTGGGGCCGCCTTGCGGCCCATCGCGGCACAGGGGCCGCTCCTACACCCGTAGCTACGCCGCGGTGTTGCCGACAGTCGCGGTCCCCCTGTAGGAGCGGCCCCTGTGCCGCGATTGGGCCCGCAGGGCCCACAAAATCTGTAAATCATTTCCTTCAAAATCAACAATAAACTTCTTACGAGAGCAGCCCTGCGCCTTACTCCTGCTGCGAGGCTAACCCCAAGCGGTAGTTACACCAATCCCAAACCTACCGGGAAACCTCCTACACAAGACCTGAAATCGATACAACTTGACATATCTATTGATAGGAATTCTTATTCGCTACCCTTTCCTATCAACACGGACCGTTCAATCCATGTCGTATCGTCCCTCATCAAGCCGTTTCACGCCGGCCCACAACCTCCTGGCTGCCGCTGTCTGCCTGGCCACGCTGACGCCCGCCTGGGCTGCCACCCCTGATGAGGGCCAAGCGCAAAGCACTCCAGGCGTCCTGGAATTGGGCGCTACCGAAATCCTCAACACCCAGCTAGGCAGCGTGACCGAAGACTCGCAGTCCTACACCACAGGCGCCATGTCCACCGCGACCAAGCTGCCCCTGACCATGCGTGAAACACCCCAGGCCACCACGGTGATCACCCGTCAGCGCATGGACGATCAGAACATGACCAGCATCAATGACGTGGTGAAGAACGCGCCCGGCCTGTTCCTCAACTTCTCCAGCGGCCCAGGCCGCCAGACGTATTCGGCGCGCGGCTTCGACATCGACAACCTGATGTACGACGGTATCCCGAGCGGCTACGAAGGCTGGACGGTCGGCTCGCAGCCCAACCTGGCGATGTTCGACCGCGTCGAGATCGTGCGCGGTGCCACCGGTCTTGTGACCGGCGCGGGCAACCCCTCGGCAGCGATCAACCTGGTGCGCAAGCGCCCCCTGGCCGAGCAACGGGTCACCCTGACCGGCGCCGCCGGCAGCTGGGACGACTACCGCGGCGAGATCGACGCCTCCAGCCCGCTCAATGACAGCGGCACCCTGCGCGGTCGCGTGGTGGCCTCGTACCGTGGCAATGACAGCTTCGTGGATGATGTCGACGAGGACCACGGCCTGTTCTACGCCGTGACCGAAGCGGACCTGAGCGACGACACCACGCTGACCCTCGGCTTCTCGCACCAGAAGGACAAGACCAACTACTTCTGGGGCTCCTCGATGGTCGGCCTCGATGGTCGCCACCTGGACCTGCCGCGCTCGTTCAACCCAGGCAGCAAATGGGAAGACAAGGATCAGGAGATCGACACGGTGTTCGCCGAAGTGCGTCACCGGTTGGCCAACGACTGGAGCCTGCAGGTCAACGCCAACTACAGCCAGCAGGATGCGGTGTTCTCCGGTTCCTACTTGTCGCGCTTCAATGATCTGGCACTGCAGCGCACCGTGTATCAGTCGGGCCACGATCAGAAGAAGTCAGGTGTGGATGCCTTCGTCAGCGGTCCCTTCGAGGCATTCGGCCGTACACACGAACTGGTGGTGGGCGCCAGCAAGCGCGTGTACGACATGACTGAGAAGAACTACTCGCCTTACCAATTCGATTGGCCGGTCGACGGCGCTAAACCCGACTTCAATCGCACGGGCAAAAGCCACGATGTCACGACACAAGAGGGCGTGTACATGACCACACGCCTGACCCTGGCCGACCCGCTGAAGCTGATCCTCGGTGGGCGTCTGGACTGGTACGAGTTTGACGACAAGGGCAGCTCGGAGTCCGACCAGAAGGTGACCCGCAACGTCACCCGGTACGGTGGACTGATCTACGACCTAGACGACCACCACTCGGTGTACGTCAGCTACAGCGACATCTTCAATCCCCAGAGCAAGAAAGACGCCGCCGGCGGTATGGTCAAGCCGGTGGAGGGCAAGAACTACGAGATCGGTCTGAAAGGCGAGTACTTCGACGGCGCCTTGAACACCAGCGTCGCGGTGTTCCGCGTCGATCAGGAAAACCGGGCTGTGGCCGTGATCGGTGCTGACCGTCTCAACTGCGACGACCCGAACAACTGCTACGAGGCCTCGGGCGAGATTCGTAGCCAGGGCGTGGAGTTTGAAGTGCAGGGCTCGGTACTGCCGAACTGGGAAGTGGGGGCAGGGTACACCTATGCGCGTACGCACTACCTGAAGGACGACAGCAACCCGCAGAACGAGAACCAGCAGTTCGACACCGACATGCCGGAGCATCTGTTCAAGGTGACCACCAGCTACCGGTTCCAGGGGCCGCTGGAAAAGCTGCGTGTGGGCGGGAACGTGTATTGGCAGAGCCGGATGTACAACAACGTGACCACGGCGGATGGCAGCGTGTACCGGCTGCAGCAGGGCGGGTATGCGGTGACGGACCTAATGGCGGGATATCGGGTGAACGAGCACCTGGACCTGCAGGTGAATGCGAACAATATCTTTGACCGCAAGTACTACTCGGCGATTTCGAGTTCGATTGAGTACGGCGGGGATGTGTATGGGGCGCCGCGGAATGTGATGGTGACGGGGAAGTATACGTTCTAAGAATGCGGCGCTCTGCATTGGAGAGCCCGGCGCGGTTGTCTCGGCAGGCGCCATGAAGTGGCTGTAAGACAAGTCTGAATCTCACACCAGATGCTTGGGGAGGGTCACGTTCGGAAGTATCCTACAGCCGCTTAGGAAGCTTCCACCTTGGCGTGGAAATGTCGCAGGGGTAACTTCGCCGGGTCGTCGATGTTGACGACCGGGTGTGAGAAGCCCGTGTGAACTACGACAGCTTCCAGTAATGGTAGCCGGGCACGAGCAGGTTTCGGCCTGGCCGTGGTGTCGTGGACACGGTCTTCTCACCTCGCGTCCGGCTACCACCCGATCTGTGAGAAGGGCAGGTGAGTAGCTTCCCGTAGCTATCCACGAAGACCATTCCATGAAAAAGATCGTCCCAGATCCGCCAGCCAATCTCATCACTACCCCCTATTTTTCCATCCACTCCGAAATCATCCCGCCGGATGCCTTGGCGCATGCCAGCGAGCTGCTGCGTGGTGTGGAGGAAACCTTTGCTCATTGTCGACGAAATCAGGACGGTGACCCCTGCATGAACATGCTCGCCAATGCTCAGCATGCGACCGAAATGGCTCGGGTGCTCATTGAGCATGCCCTTAGTAAGATCTGACCTGGGGATGGCGCATGGAGAATTTGACAACTGCCTGCAGCACGGCGGGCAAGGAACACTTTCTTGAGCTGTTTTGCGTTCAGCGTGGGGTTTCGTACGAACGGGTATTCGAAGAGCTTTCAATACTGCTGGGCTGCATTCGAGACCTGACCTATAGAGCCGAGGTAGAGAGAGATTTGCCCTCGCTCACGTCGATTAAGTATCTGAGTTCGCTTGCCAAGGCGCTCCTCAATGACATCGAGCTTGCCCGGCATCGTAGCGGCTGAGGCGTAGGGAAGGGCATAGAAAAAACCGAGCGCAGGCTCGGTTTTTTGAAAGGTACGCTCGGCATGACCGTCTGGCACCCTCTACAACAGGGCTACCCGCTCAAGCTGCAAGGCCCTGCCTTCTGGCGCCAGCTTGGTCGCCGGGCTGTGAAGCGCCGTGCTTAAACGAACGTCAGGACCGCGTTAAACACCAGTGCCGCGACAAAGCCAAGAGGCGCTGCGCGAAACAGGAGCTGCTGGAACAGGGAGTTGCGGCTCTGCTCCGTAGTACATGAACCTAGTATCAAGCTGCCGCCAGAGGAGAACGGCGAGATGGAGGTGGCTTGAGCGCCCACGACGATGGCCGCGAACAGGATCATCGAATCGAGCCCCAATGCCGTGGCAAGCGGTGGCACCAAGGGGAACAGCGCCGGCGTCACCACCCCCAGCGTGCTGGAGAACAGTGACATGAACGCCGCCACCACGCCGAAGACGATCGGCACCATGATCGGCGCAATGCTATTGCCCATCCACGATGCCAGCAAGCCGATGGTCCCGGCCTTGATCGCGACCGAAATCAGCATGCCCACCCCGCAGATCATGATCAACGTGCCCCAGGGCACGGACGCCATGGCCTTGCGTTCGTCGCCCAGTTTCAGCAGGAGCGCGATTACCGAAAACAGGCTGGCGATCAAACCGATGTCCATCTTCGAATTGATGAAGCTCACCGTGGAGCTGTCCGGGAAGACAATGTGCGCGATGGGCGCCGCCAGCACGATCACCATCATCGCCAACGTCAGCCACAGGGTGATTGTCTGCTCGCGGTTCAGCGGCGTCGGCATGGCGACCGTATAAGCAGACGCCTTCATCGCCTTGCCATGGCCGGTCAGAAACACCAATACCGAAATCACCACCAGCGGGATCACCAAGGTGCTGGCGAAAATTGCCGCGGCGTTGATGAAAGCCTCGTTTTCCGGGATACCGGCATTGGTCATCAGGCCACGAAAGATGATGCCGCTCTGGCTGGAGACGAAGTTGGCTCCGCTCAAGGCGCCATAGTTGACCGCCATGCCGCCCGTGATCAGGCTCATCCCGGTGCGCTCACACAGCAGCAGCGTGAGAGGCGCCATGAACGCCAGCACTGTGTAGTAGCCCGCGCCCATCGCCGAGATGGCGGTTGCCGTGAAGAAGACCGCGAACGGCAACAGTTGAGGCATCGAGCGGCATCGATAAATCAGATGCTCCGCCAGCTTTTCAAGCGTGCCATTGACGGTGGCGAAACTGTAGAACAGACACACCGAGAAAATGATGAAGAAGATCTTCAGCGGCCAAAGACCGATGACTTCGGCCGGGCTCAATCCCATGCCGTAACAGCCGATCAGGTAAGCAAAAGCGATGGCGAACAGACCTATGTTGATCTTGGTCTTGTAACCCAGGGCGACGGCGACAACGATTGCCGCGACGACGAGCAGACTCATCATGATGGAAGTCCTATTGTTGTTATTGATCGTTTAGCCGCACATGGCGAAGCCAAACAGCTTCGCTGGATTGTCCTTGAGCACATGCGCCCGCTCGGCCACGTCCGGCAGCAAGCCTTCGAGGAAAGCCACTTGCCGGGCGTAGTCCGTCTGGTCTTCATGCTGAGTGTTGGGCCAATCGCTGCCCCAGACGAGTCGCTGGAGACCGCCACTCGCCTCGCGCAACAGCGCCAGTCCATGCGTGGCCTGGGTAAGATCGGATCGACTGCGGTACGCGGCGGACAGCTTGAGCCATACCCCGTCATCGCTCAGCAACCCAAGAAACGCCTGATGGTTGGGGTTTTCGGCATCGATGCCGCCCGTCGGCAGGCCGAAATGATCGATGACCACGGTCACACCGCAGCTCCTGATGGCCGGTACGACCAGTGCCAGGTCATCGATGCCGCGCTGAATTTCCACTTGCCATCCCCGCAGCGCCAACCGCTGGAACAAAGTGGTCCAGGCTGGACCGCTGTAGTCCGCCAGCGCCTTGCCAATGAGGTTCAAACGGATGCCGACCACACCCGCTTCGGCCAGTTCGTCCAACTGGGCTTCGCTGACGTCGACATCCACCACCGCCACCCCGCGCAAGCGCTGCGGATAACGGCGCAATGCGTCGAGCATGAAGTGATTGTCGGTACCCAGAAAGCTCGGCTGAATCAGCACGCCATGTGAAAAACCGTGGCGATCCAGATGCTCCAGGTATTGCTCGACCAACGCGTCGTAATGCGGGCTGTAGCGACGGTTGGCAACCATCGGCAGGTCCTGGCGAAAGACGTGGGCATGCGTGTCCACACCCGTGAAGGCAGGCGGTTGAAGGCTGACCATGATCAGATAACCCCAATCGTTTTGTTGTTATGACAAATCACCTGACGCCCATGAAAAACGAGGTTCCTTGGCCCGATCCGCCATCGTCAGCATGCGTAAAGACGTCACAAATTCATATATATGACTAGATCACCATATATTCAGGCATGGATACCTGTCAAACCTTGCGCAGGTGATAAAGTGGCCCAGCCTGCCGAAAAGGAATCGAAAAAATGCACGCCCTCACTACCCTCGGATACGACGAGCGCTTGCCGCTCTATCAGCGCCTGCGAGAAGAAATGCTTGCCAAGATCGGCTCCGGTGAATGGGTGCCAGGCTCGCCCATCCCTACGGAGGCCGAGCTCACCAAACACTATGGTGTGGCCATCGGCACGGTACGAAAGGCCGTGGATACGCTGGTCAATGAAGGCCTACTCCTGCGCAGCCAAGGCCGTGGCACCTACGTGCGCCGCCCCAACTTCGATGCCTCACTGGTGCGATTCTTCAGGCAAGTGAATGCGGCGGGTGGGCGCGAAATACCGAGCAGCCGCATCCTGGCAAAGGGCCGGCAAAAACCCTCGCCGTCGGTGGCAACAGCACTGAAACTGGAGGATGGCGAAGACGTCGTGCATCTGGAGCGGCTGCGGATGGTCGAAAGCCGCACACTGTTCCATGAGGATATCTGGCTCCCCGTCACACGGTTTGGTGTATTGCTGGACATCGATTCCGAAAGCTTCGGTACGTTGCTTTACCCGTTTTATGAAACCCAGTGCGGCCAATGTATCGGCTCGGCGACCGAGACCCTCACTGTGGAGCAAGCCGACCGAGGTATCGCTAAAATCCTTTCGATCCAGGAAGGCGCCCCGGTCGTCACCATCGAGCGCACCGCCCTCGGCTATGACCGCTCTCCGCTCGAATACCGAATTTCCCGGGCGGCGGCCGAGGGGTTCAGGTATCAGATCGATATTTCATGAGTCCTATATGATTGATGCAAGCGCAGAGCAGCAGGGTTAAGCATGAACATCGTTCGAGAATACGCCACTCTCACGATTGCGCCCGTACCGTCGGGAAGCCTGGATTGCGCCTGCATCTCGGAGACTGCCTTCGATTGGCTGTGTGACCTCAGCGCGAGCTTCAGTTGTTCCGGTGCGAAACTATTGCCGGTGGAAGGTCGGCGATCGCTGAAGTGGGACAGTTAAGGAAGCTCCGATCAACTTCGTCAAAAAGGTTTGAAGGACGCAAAACTACCGAAATACCGTCCCGTTTTTAGTCGTTGGTATCCATGCGCAGGGTCAAGCGGGGCCTTTCAGTCCGTTTTACCTTTCTACACGCGTAACTCGCCCATACCCATCACCTGTTTTCGAGCCATCCACAGGTTGGACAAGGCAAATAGGGTCGTCAGCTGCGCCGTGTTCTTCACCAGCCCACGGAACCGGGTTTTCAGATAACCGAACTGGCGCTTGATGACCCGAAATGGGTGTTCGACCTTTGCCCGGGTCTGCGCCTTAGTGTGTTCAATGTGCCGCTTGCCCTTGTAGATCAGGCTGCGTTTGGGCAGGGTCGAATACGTGCTGCGTCGCGCTGCAATCTGCCAGATCACCTCACGCCCGGCATGTTCCTCCCGTTTCTCGACCCCGGTATAACCGGCATCGGCGTAGACCGCGTTCTCCTCGCCGTGCAGCAGTTCGGCCATCTGGGTAACGTCCGCGACGTTGGCGGCGGGTGCCGTGAACGTGGTGCATCAGGCCCGATTCCACGTCGGCGTCGATGTGCGCCTTCATGCCAAAGAAGTTTTGATTGCCCTTCTTCGTCTGGTGCATGTCAGGGGCGCGCTTGCCGTCCTTGTTCTTCGTCGAACTCGGTGCATGGATTATGGTGCCCTGGCGCAGCTGCAGGTAGCCGTTGATGACCTGCAGAATCCCGGCTGCCAGTCGGTGCTTCTCCAGCAGGTGCGGGAACTTCATGATTGTGGTGTCTTCGGGGATCGGCGCGCTCAAGGTCAGGCGCGCGAACTGACGCATCGGCGTGATCTCGTACAGTGCTTCTTCCATAGCCGGGTCGCTGAGCGAAAACCAATTCTGCAACAGGTGAATACGCAGCATGGTTTCCAGTGGATACGGCTTGCGCCCGCCGCCCGCCTTTGGGTAATGCGGCTCGATCAGCGCCACCAGCCCTGCCCAGGGCACGACCTGATCCATCTCGGCCAGAAATCGCTCGTGGTGGGTCTGCTTGCGTTTGCTGGCGTATTCGAAATCGGAAAAGCTCATCTGGCTCATGGCGGTCTGTCGCAGTGGCTGGGCGAAGGCTATTTCAGCACAGGTTGGTGGGCGCTTGGAAACTTGATCGGAGGATCCCTAAATGCCTTTTGATATGCCAGGTTTGGTAAGCTGAGTTCGCATTCCCAGCCTGTTCTCAACGCAAGCTGATTGTCGCGCAAGCATTTTAATTAAAAAGCCTAGGATTATGTATGCATTGCTCACTTGGAAACCTTCGAATGGCTGGTTCAATAGCTTATTTGTTCGTTTTTCGAGTACTGATACGTGAACCTGTCGCCATATATGGACTTGACGGTTAATAAAAATTCCAAACTGCCCGATTTTAACAGTAGGAGATCAAGCCTTGTCTTCGCACACTTGAGAGCATCCTTGGATTTAGGCACCCCAAGCAGCAGTATCTCCTCACCTGTTTTGAAGCTGTCGTTGGGGCGAGGATCTCCTGTGGACAAGCATAGAATATCAAGTCCTAACAACCTAGCCGCCTCGAAGAACTTCCTGGAGCCTTCGACTTTTTTACCGTCTACCAGCACATCTAGGCTTTCTACATAAGCCGGCCCAAGACCATTATTTATTATATGCACTCCTTCATCATCTAGTTTGGCCTCATTGGTGTAGTACGCATTGAGCCTTGGCTCGACTGACACATGGTTTTGCACACGTTGCAGATAGAGCTGGCTTGCCGAAAACATCAAGGCAATTACCGCTATGGATACGGTAGCAACGTTGGTAATCGACTGGTTCATTTTTCACATAATCCTCTATCAATATAAAATTAGCGGCCCGCCCAAAAGACTCATATAATAGGGCGTCAGTAAACACCTGCAGAAAAATAACGAAAACTTGAGCTGGGACTGTGTAATGCTAGTCTTGTGCCAAAAGTATTGTCGCATGCGACGTAGACTGCGGGCCAAAGTGACCATGGCTACAAAGCTCTTGGCCAACTCGTTATAATATGGTGTTTCGCAAATAACAATCGTATTTTTCGGCCTAACGCCGGCTGCACGGCCAACGCTTGCCAAGATGTCATCGGCCTTGCGACGCCAGCGAACGGGTCGAAGGTTGGCGTTGTGAGTGGATAGGTAGTACTCAATAGACTCCTCCAGATCCTTTACGCTGGTATGTGCCTGGCGCTTGATCCATTTTTCACTCAGCGTCGAGAAAAAGCGCTCAATCAGATTCAACCAAGATGCCGAGGTAGGCGTGAAGTGCATCTGGTAGCGCGGATGCGCTGCCAACCACACTTTTACCTTATCGGTCTTGTGTGTCGCGTAGTTGTCCATTACCAGATGAACAGGCATGTCCTCTGGTACATTGGCGTCCACCTCTTTGAGGAACGCGAGAAACTCAGTGCTTCGATGGCGGTGCTTTAATCTTCCAATGACTTCCCTAGTAGGGATATCCAGCGCAGCGAACGACGATGTGGTTCCGTGACGCTTGTAATCGTGGGTGCGGGTGACAGGTTTGCCCGAGGCAAGAGGTAAGCCTGGCTAGGTACGGTTCAGCGCCTGGATCTGGCTTTTCTCGTCGATAAAGAGCACTAGAGCCTTGTCGGGCGGGTTGAGATAGAGCCCAACAATGTCGTGGACCTTGTCGACGAACAGCGGATCGGTCGAAAGCTTGAAGTCTTCTCCAGGTAAGGCTCGAGGCCGAAGTCATGCCATATCGGCATGACGTTAGCAGGAGATCCCGATTGCCTGACTCATCGAACGAGTGCTCCAGTGACTGACATCTTCGGGTTTGAATTACAGTGCCTGATTGACCACGGCCTGTACTTGTTCATCGGTAATGCTGCGAGGCCGGCCTGAATGATGTTCATCATTTAAACCATCGAGTCGCAGACGGCTGAATCGCACCTGCCAACGCGAGACCGTATGTACGCCAATTCCGAGCCTGTGGGCGATCGAGGTACCTGACTCTCCACGTGCGCACGCCAAGATGATTT
Source organism: Pseudomonas entomophila (assembly GCF_013523165.1). Classification (GTDB taxonomy): domain Bacteria; phylum Pseudomonadota; class Gammaproteobacteria; order Pseudomonadales; family Pseudomonadaceae; genus Aquipseudomonas; species Aquipseudomonas entomophila_A. The sequence continues at coordinate 7,406 of NZ_JAAMQI010000034.1, read as the reverse complement.
CGGCCCGAATGCGCAATTTAGCAGGGCCTTTGCGCTGTCGGGAGCGGCGGAGCAGCTCGATGTGTTCTTGGTCGCTTAGCTCAATCGGGGCAGCAAGTCGGCCTGTTCTCATGTGATGCTTCTGGTCATTTTCGATTCTGAAAGCCTAGATCAGGATATGAGCGTTACTTGCGAAAACCACCCTAGAAAGATCTCGCTTGACTAAGAGAAGTTAGGGTTTTTGAGGTTTTTAAGTTATGATTTTTCAAATCATTTATGTGGTCTGGTGACGATTTCATTTATGCCTCTGATGGCATCAATGTACAGTGCAAACGAGCGGCGTATATCAGGAAAATCGCTTGCACTGATATCGTCCCGCCCGGAAAGGGTCCATCCTTGGGCGCTTTGTATTTCTACAACATGCCCAAGAATATTACGTTTAGCTAGCACCTCTTCAGCATAGCGAGACGTTAAGGCTCTTAGCTCACGAAGTCGATCTAAATCAGTATCTCTAATGCCAAAATCATTTGGGCTTTTTGTTACCGCTTTAATTGATCGTCTGAAATGGCCAAATAATTTCGCACTATCAACTGCGCGTGTATCTAATCGAGCTGATAAGTCATGTGCTTGGGATTCCTGATATTTTGATATTGAGCTATTCAAGTATTTAATAACTTCTTCATCTAGTGACCTAAGGCTGTTTTCTCCATCCGGGTCTTTCTCAGATATTGCAAGAACAGCTTCCTTCATGATAGCATCACATTCAGCTACAACTCTCATAGCTAGACCTCGCATGCCAGAAAGTCTGTCGAGAGATCTGGCGGTCTGGTCGATTAGTGAGCCTGTCCGTTCAATAAATCTTCGCCTTGCGCTGCAATATACACCTTCAACGACTTTGTCGGCCATGAGCCTCCGTAGCTCGGCTTCGTCTAGGCTCCCCGAATAAAATAAGATGGTTGTAGATGGAAACAACTCTCGTATTCTAGGGGCAATATCGGCCCCGTTTTCTGAGTCCTCCAAGCGGTAGTCTAAAAGGATTATGTCGTAATCATGGTATAAGCTGTGAGAATAGGCTAGATCGTCAATTCCTTGGCTGTTAGGTATTGTTCTAATTCGCGCAATAAAGCCCGCCTCTTTTACCCTGCGTTTGAGGTTCTCCTTCTCTTCGAGGCTGAAAGAGTCTTCTATCCATAGAATGCCAAAATCCAAATTCATTGCTTTTCTCCTGGGATGATAATATCAAAGTCGGCTCGGCTTCCATCGCCAATGAGTTGGATAGAGCCCCCCATGTGGGCCAATATTTGCGAAACGCTATATAGTCCTAAGCCAGTGCCAGTAGCTGAACCGGTATATCCTCTTTCAAATATTTTAGAAGCATCAACTCTGCGCTCGTCTATGCCGAGTCCATCATCTGTTACACGGATTACTATTGAATTAGTAGACTTTCTTGCGGCTTTAAATATTACATTTTTTGCTTTTGCTTTTCGAGAATTATCTAATAGATTATCAACGAGTACGGCTATATCAACAGGTGAAAAGTCACGAATTAGGCTAAGTGTATTAGTATCAAATACGGCATTTGGCAAATCGGATACTTTAGAGATTATAACGTCGAAATATTCTTGAAGGAACTGAAGTAGATCTCCATGGATTTTGTCCGTTTGTAAGTCCATTCTAATATTTCTTGCAAAAGATAAAACTGTGCCTAGGCGTTCAGCGGAAAGGTTGGCACGAGCAATTGAGGAAGCGCCCCGTCTAGCCGATTGGCGAATTGAAGCAATTAAATCTTCAATTTCGTCTAGGTCGTTATCTTCGCTGCCGGCGGCTTCAGCAGTAGTAAGTATATTGGTTACTTCGTGTGAGGAATTGAATATCGCAGAGCGTACATGACCTAAATGAATGGTTGCTTGGTGCATCAATAGTTGAACCCGTTCAACATCGACGTCTTTGCTGCTTCCTAGAAAAGCTGCTTGTTTTTCAAGTCGGGCAATGTGTTCGTCAGCCCTATGACGGTCTGCAATTGCTTGTTGAGCAAGCTGTTGTGCTTCTTCTCTTGAGTTTCGAAGCTCGCTTATTCTTTGTTTTGCTTCCTCTATTTGTTTAACCAGCGAAGCGTCGCCTTGGCTTTGAGCGACCTCGAACATAGCCTTGAGTGCACTGTCTGTGATCTGATCAGGATCGTCGGATACCCTAACCAGATTTTTGTCGTAATATAATATTTGTACATCTTTTGATCGGGCCAGCCCTCCAACTATCGAAAGTACCCTTTCTCGGGCTTTATCTGTTTCTAACCCGTCTGAAGTATCTCTATCCTGATCTTGTTTGTCTTTCCAGTTCACACCTACTACGTATCGCTCTAGGCGAAATACCATGTGTTTAAGAATTGCTTCATATAAAGCTCTGCTATGCGCATCTTCGACAAGTCCAGCATCTCTGCTCGAGACCTCTCTAAACATCTTAGGGTACGCAGAAACATCTATTCGCCCAATGACATCTCGGGTGCCAAGATAGCGTGATTGACCTTGCTGTTTACGGCGATTAAGTCCCAAAGTGTCATCAAACTCTTCACCAATTGGAAATATCCTGAAATTATTGAGGAACAAAAAAATACTTCCGAATTCAATCGGTCGAACGCCCATTCGCATCGTAAAGGTCTTTTTTGCTGACCTATTTAAGAAATATACCTCGCCTTTTACTATTGCGTCCCTGAGTTCAGGGTAAGGAGAAGATTCTTTAATGCTATATATTTTTCTTCCTCGATCAAATAATGTAGACTTGATTGTGCTGTTTTCTATTATAACCTGTATGCGACTAGTCTTTTCTTGTAGCAGTTCAGCTATATGATTGCCCACCGGGCCATCGACTCCTTGTATTCTCTCAGTTGTGCCATCGATCAACCACGTAAACACTTCCACACTACGAGAAGTCCCAAAAGGGTCAATCAGTTTAGCGAGATCTCTACGAAGTCGACCTATTCGATCAGCATCCCATTTATGTCTGGTGTTTTTTATTACTAAAACAGTACCATGCGGGTTGGGCGCGGTTGCGTTAAGAATACGAGGGAATTTAGAGCATTTACTTAATGTGACAGATACATCAGCAAATTCTTCTTTGCTGTTCTTTTCGAACTTAGTCCAGTCAATATCTAGTTTTGATATCTTAATATCGTCTTCGGTTAGGCTATATAGTTCAAGTTGCTCGCCAAGCGTATCGCATGCGAATCGCCCTATACCCTTATTTCCAGCGAATTGCCCAGCAGGCTTTATCTTGTCCCGATATGTATTGATGTCGAATAGAGCTTTTTCAGAGTATGCAACAAACAGCCATTTTTTGCGAATGTCATCAGATGACATACCTTGGCCATTGTCGATGATTGTTATTGAATCCTCTGCGGGGTAAAACTCAATATCTACACGAGTTGCCTTGGCATCAAAAGAATTTTTTACTAATTCAAATATTGCTACGAATTCATTTGTGACGAGATCTCGGCCAATAATATCTTTTAGATGTGAGCTGATCTTGAATTTTTCTCTGGCTGTCATCTTTTTCTCATTTGTTGGTTTTTGTGTCGATAGTGCCTATAGTTTGCTGAAGGCAAGTTATATTATTCTACTGGTAGTGGGCTGTGTTTTTAGTAAAGGCCGTCAAGCGCTCCCTCTAGACGCCGGTGTACTTACCAACGATCGGCAATCAAAGCTCAGGTGAGGCTTGCACCTTGCAGGCGAATTCGATATCCATCATTATTACAGCTGAAATTGCCGAGCTGCGTCTAGAAAAATGATGACGTAGCACCTGTCGTGAGCCGCATTCCTCCCCCCGAACGAGTCATGAACCACACCATCTGCCCACTTGACAGGACGCCCCCCATTAAAAACACGGCCTTAATCGGGCTGGAGCCCATGAAAGACATCGATTTTTCCTTGACGCTTGATGAGAGCCGACCCCTGATGTTCGCGGATTTATTCGCAGGCTGTGGTGGGCTTTCGCTTGGTCTGTCTCTTGCCGGACTCAGCGGCGTGTTCGCGGTCGAGCACGATAAAATGGCATTCTCCACGCTTTCCGCAAATTTGATTGAGTGTCGTGGGGTACCTGTAGAGCAATTTGCTTGGCCTTCCTGGCTTGAAAAAAAAGCATGGAGTATTGACGAGATCTTTGATCAGCACTCGGAAGAGCTTGCAGAACTGAGGGGCAAAGTTGACGTACTAGCAGGCGGCCCTCCCTGTCAAGGGTTCAGCTTTGCAGGGAAACGGCTCGAGTCTGATCCGCGTAACCGGCTTTTTGAAAAGTATGTCCAGATGGTTAATACCATACGGCCTATTGCTCTCGTTTTAGAAAACGTGCCTGGCATGAAAGTGGCTCATGCAGCTAAAAGCTGGAAGCAACTCGGTATGCGCACTAACTCCCAGTCTTATTATGATAAGCTTGTTGAAAGCCTAGACCAGATAGGTTATCAGGTTCTTGGCCGGATCATAGATTGTGCTGCATTCGGTGTTCCACAAAAGCGGCCCAGATTAATTGTAATAGGTATTCGTAAAGATATTTCGCATCACATAGCTGGAGGGGTTGCTAGGACCTTTGAGCTGCTAGAGGTCGCAAGGTTACAACAGTTGAATGATATGGGTTTATCTACTGTAGTCAGTGCATCTGAAGCAATTTCTGATTTGGAAGTGGGGTACGGCGGAACTGAGCCATGTACAGATGCTTACTCTCCTAGAGGATTTCGAGATATCTCCTATTTGGGGCCTCGGACTACTTATCAGAATATTATGCATGCAGAGTGCAGTGGCTCTATGGATAGCGTTCGTTTGGCTAATCATAAGCCGGAAGTTAAAGATCGCTTTAAAAGAATTATCCAAGATCCAGAATGTGGCGCGGGTATTTTAATGACCTTAGGCCAGCGACAAAAGTATGGACTAAAAAAGCATCGTATTTGCTTGATGAAAGCTGATAGCCCAGCCCCGACTATAACAACGCTACCAGACGATATCCTGCATTATAGTGAACCTAGGATACTGACTGTGCGTGAATCGGCTCGACTGCAGTCTTTCCCAGATTGGTTTCAATTTCGTGGAAAATTTACTACCGGTGGAAGTCAGCGTGTTAAAGAGTGCCCTCGCTACACGCAAGTAGGAAATGCAGTTCCCCCATACTTAGCTAGAGCAATTGGTAAGGCTGTTGATATGATGCTTAGGGAGGCTTTGCGCAACGCTAAAATGCATAAGTCAATAATTAAGCAGGAAGAAATTCTGGTGATGGCCTGAAGTCAAATGCAATAGCTGCTATTTTATTAATGATAATAGTGACACAAATTATAAATTTGTACTGTTGTGTCACTGCTAGGTGCCGAATTTATTGAAATCTATTTGATAGTTTTCATTTATAATATTACTTGTTGGGCTATCTGAAATTGCATTCTTCGCAAATTTATTGATTTAATAAAGTCTTTTGCTTTCGCTTGATTTCAATTTTTAGAGTAGGGTTTATGGTAAATGATCCACCTGTTAGCTAACGCTGTGTGGCAGATGTTGCAATAATGGTTTTAGAATGTTTTTATATGGCGCTAGTTTAGCAAAAAACCAGCTTAAAACTAGATAGTTAATATTCACTCTAATTGTTAATAAATTTTCTAAAGTTCTTTGGAAACGCATACGCAAAAAAAAGACGCCCGGAGGCGTCTTCTCTTTTCGGATTTGGTGGAGCCGGGGGGATTTGAACCCCCGTCCGCCAGTGCTCCGCTGTCGGTCCTACATGCTTAGCCGTGTCTATTCAGTTAACCCGCAGCCGCCCGACGGGCAGGGTGCTTTGGGCGAGTTGTGTAAGTTTTAGCCACTTCGTCCACAACGTACTACGCGGCGATCCTGTTCTGTATGACAATCAGGTCGGGTTTACAGGCATCCCCTAGTGATTGCTGGAGCCGAAGCTACCAGAAGGGAGGGCTCGGCTGCTTACGCAGCGAGAGCGTATTCCCCGTAGGTTTCGTCATTGGCAACTATAGAAGTTGCAACAGTGGATTTACGAGTTCTGTTACCAACTCGGCATGCACCTAAAGTTTCACTACCGGCGTCGAATCCTAATCGGCCCCAGGGTCAAGCTCAGGTTGCCGTACCTCGCGGTACGTGAAACGGACTATACCGCATCTGGCGGGCGGCGTCGACTCCTGGTCTGGCCGCCTGCCGGCGCGGCTTAGCGGCCGTTGCTGCTCTTCTCGAGGTTCTCGAGGTCGGTCACGACCTTGCTGGTGATCGCGATGCATTTCTCGGTGTCGCCGGCGGCCTGGGCGTCCTTGGCCTGCTTGACCTGCTCGTCGATGTCGGCGGCTGGGCCACCGGTTTCCACGGTGCCGACGTTGGCGGCGGTGTTGGTCGCCTGCATGTTGTTGATCTTTTGCAGGTTGATGACGCACAGGTCATCGGCGGCGAACGCCGGAGAGGCCAGCAGGGTGGCGGCTGCGAACAGGGCCGAAAGCGCGGTACCTTTCATAGATGTCTCCTTGGACAAATGGCCTCTCACAGATGGGCCTGTTCCATGGACTGTGCGCGCTCACGCAGGGTTCAATCGGCGCCGTGTCGCGATCTCCCGCAAACGGCCCGGCTGACGGGACTTGGCAACATTTCGAATCGATATCGAAAGCGGCCAGGCCCGTCGGCGCAGGTGGCGTCAGGCTATCAGGCGGGTTCCGGCATGGACGCCGTCTTGTTCAGCGGGCGGGTGACGCGGTCCACCAGGTAGACCAGGCCGTGGTAGTCGATGCCGCTGTGGTCGGACAAACCGATCTCGCAGGTACGGCTGGTGGAGATGCCTTCGCCGCAATACTGCACCGCGTCCTTGAGGCTGCGCAGGGCGTGGGCGTTCAGCTCGGGCGTGGTGAAGCCCTTGTCGCCGGCGAACCCGCAGCAGTGGATGCCTTCGGGGATGACCACTTGGTTGCTGCAGCGTCGGGCCAGATCGATCAGGGCCTGGCTTTCGCCCAGGTGCTGGGTGCTGCAGGTCACGTGCACGGCGACGGGTTCGTCCTGGGGGGTGAACTCGAGCTTGTCGAGCAGGTAGGTGCGGATGAAGCGCACCGGGTCGTGCAGTTCCAGGCGGGTGTCGGCCAGGTCCTGGACCAGGCGCAGGGTGCAGGGGCTGGTGTCGCAGTAGATCGGGTCGATCCCGCCGCGGCTGGCCTGGAGCAGGGCGTTGATCAGTTCCTGGCGCTTGAACTCGGCTTGCTCGGCATAGCCCTTGGAGGCGAAGGGCTGGCCGCAGCAGAGGCTGTCGGCGTTGTCCGGGAAGACGACCTGGTAGCCGGCTTTTTCCAGCAGGGCGCGGGTCTTGTCCAGCAGGGAGGTCTGCTCGCGGTCGCCGGCGGCCGGGCCCATGACGCGGGAGACGCAGGCGGCGAGGTAGACCACTCGTGGGCGCTGGTCCTGCTGGGCGGGCAGGGC
>NZ_JAAMQI010000033.1 GCF_013523165.1 Pseudomonas entomophila | reverse complement strand
ACCTCATCGAAAACATGATCAAGAAACTGCTCGAGCAGGCAGGACTGATGCCGTTAGTCAGGCGATGCATGAAAGTTGAAGGCGTTGGTTTTCTCACCGCTGCGCGCTTGGTCGCCACCTACCAGCGAGGTGAGTTCAAGAGTGCCGATGCCTTCATCGCTTTTCTGGGAATGGATTTGCGAGTGGCTCAGTCGGGCAAGAAAAAAGAACGCTCGACATTGACCAAACGAGGCGATCCAGAGGTCCGTCGTCTGCTGCACAATGCGGCGATGTCAGCAGGCAGGACAACTGCTTGGAAAACGTTTTATGAAGACAAGCAGAGCCACGGTTTTAAAAAGACTCAAGTCCTGGTCATGCTGGCCCGCAAGCTGGCTCGGGTGGTCTTTGCCCTGATCAGAAGCGGAGAGGAATATCGTCCAAAAGCCGCTTGAGTCCTTGGCAATTACCATAGAATCTCCCACAGGTGACCGCGATAGCCTGCAACGCCATGATGTAGCTACGGATGTAGGAGCGGCCCCTGTGCCGCGATCGGGCCCAAGGTCCGCCAAATCGACCAGACCGATCCCAGCCCCTACGGTTCATACCGGCATGCCATGACTGCACAAGCCCCTGAAACGCCCATCTGATCCGCTGTCACCGACGCCAGCTGCATCTGTACTGCGCAGCACCATCTGGGCATAGTGGACACAACCGTCCACTGCCGCGCCGCTGCCAGAGCCTGCCCATGAAACGCTACGAACGCTTCGCCGACGACATCGCCGAACTGATCCGCTCCGGCGTGCTCGGCCCTGGTCAGCGGGTCCCGTCGGTGCGTTATGCCAGCCAGGCGCACGGGGTCAGCCCTTCGACGGTGTTCCAGGCATACTACCTGCTCGAGCGCCGCGGCCTGATCCGCGCCCGACCGCGCTCGGGCTACTACGTCAACGCGCACCCGGCGCAGCCGTTCCACGAGCCCTCCCAGCCGATGCCGGCCCACCAGTCCACCGACGTCGACGTCAGCGACCTGGTGTTCTCCATCCTCGACTCGATGAAGGACCCGGCCACCGTGCCCTTCGGTTCGGCGTTCCCCAGCCCGACGCTGTTCCCCTTGCAGCGCCTGGCGCGTTCACTGGCCAGTGCCAGTCGGGCGATGGACCCGCGCGTGGTGGTCACCGACCTGTCGCCAGGCAACCCCCAGTTGCGCCGGCAGATCGCCCTGCGCTACATGGTCGGCGGGCTGGTGCTGCCCATCGAAGAGCTGCTGATCACCAACGGGGCGCTGGAGGCGTTGAACCTGTGCCTGCAGGCCGTGACCGCGCCAGGCGACCTGGTGGCGATCGAGGCGCCGGCCTTCTATGCCTGCCTGCAAGTGCTCGAGCGCCTGAAGCTCAAGGCCATCGAGATCCCGGTGCACCCCCGTGAAGGCATGGACCTGGAGGCGCTGTCCCAGGCCTTGCACACTCACCCGATCAAGGCGGTGTGGAGCATGACCAACTTCCAGAACCCCATGGGCGCAAGCATGCCCGAGGCGCGCAAGCAGGCGCTGGTGGCGTTGCTGCGCGAGCACCAGGTGCCGCTGATCGAGGACGACGTGTATGCCGAGCTGTACTACGCCGCGCAAGCGCCGAAGCCCGCCAAGGCGTTCGACACCGACGGGCTGGTGCTGCACTGCGGCTCGTTCGCCAAGAGCCTGGCACCGGGCTATCGCATCGGCTGGGTGGCAGCCGGACGGTTCGCGCCTCAGGTCGAACGGCTCAAGCTGATGACCTCGCTGTGCGCCTCGATGCCGGCCCAGGCCGCCATCGCCGATTACCTGCAACACGGGGGCTACGACCGCCACCTGCGCCGCCTGCGCCATGCCCTGGAAAGCCAGCAGGCCAGCATGCGCGCGGCGGTGGCACGGTACTTCCCGCCGCAGACGCGGGTCAGCCAGCCCAGCGGTGGGTACTTCCTGTGGCTGGCGCTGCCCGAGCAGGTGGACTCGCTCGCGCTGTTCCGCATCGCCCTGGCCCAGGGCATCAGCCTGGCGCCGGGGCCGATCTTCTCGCCGACCCGGGGGTTCACCCACTGCATCCGGCTGAACTACGGCATGCCCTGGACCCCGGTCGAGGAGCAGGCCATGGCGACCCTGGGGCAGATCATCCGTTCGCTGCTGGACAAGGCCTGAGGCTGCTTGTCAGTCGCGTCGCAGCAGGCCGCAGTAGATGCCTTCGATGACGAACTCGCGCTCCGGGCCGATCTCGATGGGCGCGTAGTCGGGGTTGCGCGCCAGCAGGCGGTAGCCGTCCGGCCCGCGGTGAAGGCGCTTGATGGTCACGTCCCCATCCAGGCGCGCGACGACGATCTGCCCTTCGTGGGCCTCGCCCTGTCGACGGATGCCGACCAGGTCGCCGTCGCAGATGCCATCGCCGATCATCGAGTCGCCGCGCACCTTGAGCAGGTAGTCCGGGGTGCGGCGGAACAGGCTGGGGTCGACGTGAAGCTGTTCGTGCAGGTCGACGTCCGGGCCGATCGGCGCACCGGCCGCGACCCGCCCGAGCACCGGCAGCTCGAGCATTTCCGGGCGGCGCAGCGGCTCGGCCAGGCGAATGCCACGGGCCTGGTTCGGCGTGACGTGAATGTGGCCGGCCTGGCTCAACGCGGTGATGTGCTTGCGCGCCACGCTGCGTGAGGCGAAACCGAAGCGCTCGGCGATGTCGGCCAGGCTCGGTGGCTGGCAGTGGTCGGCGATGCGCTCGCGGATGAAGGCGAGAATCGCCTGGCGTTTGGGGGTCAAGGTGTCCATGGCGCACGGTTGTACCGTGTTCGCAGCCTGCTGACCAGCCCCTTCGCAGGCCGGTTTCGCTATGATGGTCGGCCTTCCATCCCTGACGTTGTCTGGAGAACCGATGCTGAGCGCCCTGCTGTTCGATCTCGACGGTACCATGACCGATACCGACACCCTGCACTTGCAGGCCTTCCGGCGCCTGCTTCACGACTACGACGGGCGTGAACTCAGCGAGGCGCAGTTCAAGGCGCAGATCAGCGGCCAGGGCAACGGCCCGTTGTTCGCCCGCCTGTTCCCCGAGCTCGACGCCGAACGCCAACAGGCCCTGGCGGCGCGCAAGGAGGCGTTGTTCCGGGAGCTGTCACCCGACCTTGAACCGATGCCTGGGCTGGTGCGCCTGCTGGACGACGCCAAGGCACACGGGATCGGCCTGTGCGTGGTGACCAACGCGCCCCGCCTGAACGCCGAGCACATGCTTGACGCCATGGGCCTGCGCGCACGCTTCGAGCATGTGCTGGCCGCCGAGGACATCGCCCGCCCCAAGCCTGACCCCCTGCCCTACCAGACCGGCCTGGCCCGGCTCGGGGCCGAGCCAGGGCAGGCGCTGGTGTTCGAGGACTCGCTGCCGGGGGTCAAGGCCGGCAAGGCTGCCGGGGTGTTCACCGTGGCGCTGTGCACCACGCAACGGGCCGAAGACCTGCGCGAGGCAGGGGCCGACCTGGTGATCGAGGACTTCGAGGACGAGCGATTGTGGGCAGTGATCGAGCGGATGAAGGCGGACGGGTGCAAGGCGTGAGGTCTGGCGGGCTGTCGCCAAGGTGATCGCGTTAGGCGTCAAGACCCAGGCTTTTCAACGTCTTTGCCTGACACGATGTGGACCACATCGCTGATCTAGCGGAACGATTCACCCCCCTCTGTGGGAGGGGGCTTGCCCGCGATGCAGGCGGTGATGGGCCGGACGCTATCGCGGGCAAGCCCGTTCCCACAGAGGACTGAGCTTACCTGTATCAAGCCGATTAAGCGGTGGAGACGACAACGACCCTATCTTGGTGCTTTTCCCAAAGAGATTGAAAGACCTGGCGTCAAGGCCGTACGGGCTTAGCCAAGCGCACTTCGGTAGAGCATGTAGAGGGCTGTCAGCGCAATTACCATCGCGGACAGCACGTTCAACGCACCTCGCCTCTGCGACAGGCGCGAGGCGAGCCAGGCACCGATGATGCCGCCCATTGCGCCCCCGATGATGAAACTCAAGGCTAACGGCCAGTCCACCAGCCCTGAGCGGGCATAGTTGAATGCCGTCATGAGCCCAAACGCGGTCACTGCGACCAACGAGCTTCCGACGGCGATGAGTGCCGGCATGTGTGTGGTTGCGATCAGCCCGGGGACCACCAGAAACCCGCCGCCAATCCCGAAAAAGCCGGACACCGCACCGGTCAATGCACCTGCGGTCGATAAGCGAAACGCGTTATTGCGCCCTAGCGTGACGGTAGGGTCTTCAAGCGTGTTTCGATGCCGCAACGTCAGCACCGCAACGATGAGCATCAAGCAGGCGAACAGCGTCAGGAGTTGTTGTCCGCTTACGGCCTTGCCGACCGTGGATCCCACAAAGGCACCTGCGAGTCCGACCCCAGTAAACACCAGTGCGCAGGGCCACTTCACATGCCCTTGCCTGGCGTGATTGACCAGGTTGACGGCCGCATTGACCGCGACCGCCAGGGCACTGGTACCGATGGCGATGTGAGGATCGCTGATGCCGACCAGGTACACCATCAACGGCACTGCAAGGATGGATCCACCGCCTCCTACCAGTCCCAATGTCAGCCCTACCAGCGAGCCAGCGCAGGCGCCAAGCACATACTGCACAACGGTGAGGGTGGGCATGGCGGACCCTTACCCTACGACGCGTGAAGTGCGTCGCGCGGGTGTACACAACCATTCGCGCCCCTTGAGCATCCCATCCCAATAGAGCCGAGGAAGCGCCTCGGTCTTCAAATGCCAAGCCAGCCGGGAAGGTCGTTTTCCATCGAGCAGCCAACGTGGGAAGGTGGGCAGGATCTTTCCACCATATCCGAACTCGGCCAGCACGATCTTCCCGCGTTCCACGGTGAGGGGGCATGACCCATAACCGTCATACACGGCGCACAAGGGCTTGCCCTCCAGATACGCCAGTGTGTTGTCTGCCACGACAGGCGCCTGCTTGCGCGCGGCGGCTGCCGTCTTGGCATTCGGTGTAGAGCTGGCATCACCCAGAGCGAAAATGTTGGCATAGCGCAGATGACACAGCGTGTCCTGATCCACATCGACCCATCCCGCCTCGTTCGACAGTGGGCTATTGCGAATGAAGTCGGGCGCTTTCTGGGGTGGGCACACATGCAACAGGTCGAAGCGTCGTGTGTGCTCGGTCGTTTGCCCCGTGGCATCGGTACGGCTGAAGGTCGCCACGCGGTCCGCTCCATTCACGGCCGTCAGGGTCGATCCGACATTCAGCCGGGCCTGATAGCGCTCCACGTACTCCATCAAGGCTGGCACATAGGCCGCGACGCCGAACAGGGCTGGCGTGGCGGTATGGAATTCGATGTCGATATCATCCAGGGCTCCAACGCGAAGCCAATGGTCAGCGGAAAGGTACATGGCCTTTTGAGGAGCCCCAGCGCACTTGATCGGCATTGGCGGCTGCGTGAAGAGCGCACGACCTCGACGAAGCGTTCGTACCAGCTCCCACGTATAAGGCGCCAGGTCGAATCGATAGTTGGAGGTGACGCCGTTGCGTCCCAACGTCTCTGCCAGACCCGGGATAGCCTCCCAATCCAGTTCGATGCCCGGTGCAACGATGAGCGCGTCGTAGGTGAGCAGGCGCCCGTTATCGAGCTCGACCCTGTTGCACTCAGGCTCGAAGGTCGTGACGCTGGCTTTTTCCCAGGTCACCCCGCTTGGAATGAGCGAGGCCATTGAACGCTCGGTGACTTCCTGCTTGAAGACACCTGCACCTACCAGGGTCCAGCCGGGCTGGTAATAATGCGATGTGGCCGGGTCCACGAGGCAGAGGTTCAGGCTCTTGCGTCGTTTGAGAAGGCTTGCGCAAGCGGACAGCCCCCCTGCCCCAGCGCCAACGATCACGACGTCGTAGTGCTGTGTATCACGGCGCTGCAAGAGGGGGGCAGCTGCCTCGAGACGCGGTGCCAGTTTCGCCACGTCGAACCCTGCGCGTTTGGCAGAGGCGATAATGTCGCCAGCCGGGCGTTTCCCCGCACGTGACAAGGCCCACAACGAAGCCGATCTGTTGCCTGTGCGGCAGTACGCAAGGGTTGGGCCTGGCAGCGTGGTCAATGCCTCAGTGAAGGTCGCCACGCGTTCATCCCCCAGACCCTCGCTGCCGACGGGGATATAGGAAAACGCAATATCGAAGGCACACGCCGCTGTCGCGATCTCATCAGCCGAAGGTTGATCTGGCGCTTCGCCATCAGGCCGGTTGCAGATCACGCTTCTGATTCCGAGCTGGTGCAGCGCTGGCAAGTCCGTTACCTGCACTTGTGAAGCGACAAATAGTCCTTCATCCAGACGTACACATTGCATGGCCATTCTCCTGCCTGAATCGGTTGGAAACCAGTCACCCAAGGGGTTGGTTTGTCAGGGTCAAAACTGGTCGAGCGGGAGCTTCAGGTAGCGCACGCCGTTCGATTCCGGCTCGGGTAGATGCCCTGCCTGCATGTTCACCTGTATGGATGGCAGCATCAGCCTTGGCATGGCGAGCGTGGCGTCACGGGCGTCGCGCAACGCCACGAACTCGGCTTCGGTGACCCCTTCATGCACATGGATGTTCTCTGCACGCTGAGCGCCGATGGTGGTCTCCCAGACGTACTCTTCCCGCCCTGGAGCCTTGTAATCGTGGCAGAGAAAGACCCGCGCCTGCGGTGGCAGGGCCAGGAGCCGGCGGATGGAGCGGTACAATGCAGCGCTGTCACCCCCTGGAAAATCACAGCGAGCAGTCCCGTAATCGGGCATGAACAACGTGTCACCCGCAAATACTGCATCGCCGATGACATACGCCATGCAGGCCGGTGTATGGCCGGGGACATGGAGTGCGCACCCCTTCAACGCGCCAACCTGAAAGGTGTCCCCGTCGTGGAACAGATGATCGAATGCCGTGTATTCGTCATTTTCTTCCAGCGTATCGTTGAAGATCTTCGAGAACGTCTTCCTGATGTCAGCAATGTGAGCACCGATCGCTATCTGACCGCCTACCCGTTTTTGCAACACGGGAGCAGCGGACAGGTGATCGGCATGCACATGCGTCTCCAGCAACCATTCCACCTTCAACCCGTGCTGGTGAATGAAGTCGATCAATGCCATGGCAGATCGCTCGCCCGTACGCCCGCTGGCTTGCTCGAAATCCAGAACACTATCGATTATCGCGCAACTGTTGCTGCCTGGATCCTTCACAAGGTGCGTGACGGTCGAGGTGGCTTCATCGAAGAACGAGATCACGCCGGGCGCTTTGATGGGCTCTGACAGCGCCTGAAGTACCAGGGTATCAGCTGTATGGAGCGCTTTATCGGGGCAATCAGTGACCATTGCATAACCTCTGACTGATACGATGAAATACATAGCAAATTAAGCTAACTGATAAACTATTAGCTTTCAAGCGTTCGCCATCGACGATCAGGTACGGCGGCGATAGCATGGTCAGCTGTTCAACCAAGGATATTTGCCGTGCACGCTTCCATCAGCGCCGCCTCCTCCATGCCGCCCTTGCGCATCAATGAACGCGCTCCGGACTTCCAGGCCCGTACGACCGTCGGTGAAATTTCACTGCAAGACTATCGAGGCCGGTGGCTTCTTCTGTTCTCTCATCCCGCCGACTTCACGCCGGTCTGCACGAGTGAATTCATCGCGTTCGCCAACGCCCAGAGTCGCTTCGATGAGCTGAACTGCGGACTTCTGGCCTTATCCATAGACGGCCTCTACTCCCATCTCGCCTGGCTGAGAGACATCCGCGACCGCTTTGGCGTGACCATCGAGTTCCCTATCGTCGAGGACCCCTCCATGGCCATTGCACGGGGCTATGGAATGCTCTCGGCAGATGCCTCCGACAGCTCTACGACTCGCGTCAGCTACGTCATCGATCCGGACGGAATCATTCGTGCGATGAGCTGGTACCCGATGAATGTAGGTCGCTCGGTCGAAGAGCTCCTGCGACTGGTCGCGGCTCTGCAGACTGCCGATCGTGAACAGGCCTCCACGCCCGAAGGCTGGCAGCCAGGAAAACCGCTGCTTGAGCCTGCTGCCCTCAAATCACAGGAGGCCCTGACGGTCGAGCCTGGACCTGAGGAAACCTGGTATTTCCGCTGGAGAAGATGATGAACGCACTGAGCCCTTCGGAGCTGGATGCGCTGATGGAGCATCGCGAAGACATGGCTGATTTCTTTCGCGTGATGGCCAACCCAACACGACTGATGTTGATGTGCCATGTCGCGAAAGGCGAATGCTCTGTGGCCGAGCTTGAAAGAGCGCTGGGGTTGCGGCAGCCAGGCTTGTCGCAACAGTTGGGTGAACTGCGTCAAAAAGGCTTGCTGAAAAGCCGCCGGGAGTCCCGTTCCATCTTTTATGGGATCGCCGATCCTCGCGTCCTGCCGATGCTCAAGGCGCTATACGACACGACCTTCAAGCCGACGAGCGTGCCGCCGGTGGTGAGCCGGTCGGCCGTGGATACCTGCCAAGCCGTCGCACCTCCACGCCTTGGCGAGCGTGCGATGTTTGCCCGGGTCGTACGCGATCTGGAGTAGCCAGACAGGCCTGTCACTGCAACGCCGTGAGTCCTGTCTGATGAGGCGCCAGTGGCTCAAGCGGAGCAGCGTGCAACGCTGGCCTGCGCCACGGTACCTCTTCAGGACAGGCTTCACGCAACCTGCCGTTACCGTATCGACAGATGCCAGCCCCGACCGACTTGAACCGTGCAGACGTTTGCGCACTTGCCTTGGGCCGGCAGCTTGCCGCCTTCCCCAATCCATCTGAACGCCCACTCCCCCCTCTAGTCGTACCTTCATCAGCCACCCTTGCAGAACGAGGTAGGACACATGGCAATCACCGTAGGCGACTTCCTGGTCGAACGCTTGAGCCAATGGGGCGTCACCCGTATCTACGGCTATCCCGGCGATGGCATCAACGGCGTGTTCGGCGCGCTGCGCCGCTCCGGCAAGATCGAGTTCATCCAGTGTCGACACGAGGAAATGGCCGCGTTCATGGCCAGCGCTCACGCCAAGTTCACCGGTGAGCTGGGGGTCTGCATCTCGACCTCCGGCCCGGGCGCCTCGCATCTGCTGACCGGGCTGTACGATGCGCGCATGGACCATGTGCCGGTGCTGGCCATCACGGGCCAGCAGGCCAGGACCGCGCTCGGCGGCCACTACCAGCAAGAGCTGGACCTGGTGTCGATGTTCAAGGAC
Organism: Pseudomonas entomophila; assembly: GCF_013523165.1. Taxonomy (GTDB): domain Bacteria; phylum Pseudomonadota; class Gammaproteobacteria; order Pseudomonadales; family Pseudomonadaceae; genus Aquipseudomonas; species Aquipseudomonas entomophila_A. The sequence continues at coordinate 24,553 of NZ_JAAMQI010000033.1, read as the reverse complement.
GTGGCCGGTGCCTATGTGCAGCAGGCCGCTGAACCTTCGCAGGTGCGTCATCTGGTCGATCGCGCGGTGCGTACTGCCGTCGGCGAACGCAAGGTCACCGCGCTGATCCTGCCCAACGACCTGCAGGAGCTGCCCTACGAAGAACCGGCCCGCGCCCACGGCACCTTGCACTCCGGGGTCGGCTACAGCCGCCCGAAGGTTGTGCCCTACGACGAAGACCTGCAGCGCGCAGCCGACCTCCTCAACAGTGGCAAGAAGGTCGCCATCCTGGTCGGCGCCGGTGCCCTGAAGGCCGGCGAGCAGGTCAAGGCGATCACCGAACGCCTCGGCGCGGGCGTGGCCAAGGCCTTGCTCGGCAAGGCCGTGCTGCCCGATGACCTGAGCTGGGTCACCGGCACCATCGGCCTGCTGGGCACCGAAGCCAGTTCGAACATGATGGAGGAGTGCGACACCCTGTTGATGATCGGCTCGGGCTTCCCCTATGCCGAGTTTCTGCCCAAGGAAGGCCAGGCGCGTGGCGTGCAGATCGACCTGGCGCCCGACATGCTGAGCCTGCGCTACCCGATGGAAGTCAACCTGGTGGGCGACGCGGCCGACACGCTCGACGCCCTGCTGCCACTGATCGAACAGAAGACCTCGCACAGCTGGCGGCACAAGATCGAAGCCTGGCGCGAGAACTGGGACCGCAAGATCGCCAAGCGGGCGCTGACCAGCGCCGACCCGATCAACCCGCAGCGGGTGGTGCACGAGTTGTCGCCGCAGTTGCCGGACAACGCCATCATCACTAGCGACTCGGGCTCCTGCGCCAACTGGTTCGCGCGTGACCTGAAGATCCGTGAAGGCATGATGTGCTCGCTGTCCGGTGGCCTGGCCTCGATGGGGGCAGCGGTGCCCTACGCCATCGCGGCCAAGTTCGCCCACCCCGAACGCCAGGTCGTGGCGCTGGTGGGCGACGGCGCCATGCAGATGAACAACCTGGCCGAGCTGATCACCGTGGCCAAGTACTGGAAGCAGTGGGCCAATGGCCGCTGGATCTGCGCGGTGTTCAACAACCAGGACCTCAACCAGGTGACCTGGGAGCAGCGAGTGATGGAAGGCGACCCGAAGTTTTCCGCCTCGCAGGACCTGCCCGACGTGCCGTACCACCTGTTTGCCATTTCCATCGGCCTCAAGGGCATCTACGTCGACAAGCCCGAAGACGTCGCCGGCGCCTGGGAACAGGCCCTGGCCAGCGAGGTGCCGGTGGTGATCGAGTTCCGCACCGACCCGGACGTGGCGCCGCTGCCGCCGCACATCACCCTGGAAAACGCCAAGAAGTTCACCTCGTTCCTGCTCAAGGGCGACCCCAACGAGGCGGGCGTGCTCAAGCAGACCGCCAAGCAGGTGCTGAGCAGCGTATTGCCAGGTCGCACCAAGGACGACTGACGTTCAGCCGGCCCGATGTCCGTTTCGAACGGCTGGAGTACGTGATTTGACATGGGACGGCCCCGACCGATGCGCGACAATACGCTCGGTCGGGGCCGCCGCACGTTCAAAGCGGCCGCCCCTCCTCTACGGCAACCTGGCCAGGAAGCGGACTCATGAGCGTACTGCAACAAGCCCTGCATGACGGCGCCTTCGCGTGCATCATGGAGTTCGTTCCCAAGCCCTCGGCGGCGCGCTTCGACACCTTCCAGCAACTGATGGCCGGTGACCGGCTCTGCGGCTGGCCCATGCTGGCTGCGGTGGCGGATCGGGTCGGTGGGCGCCTGGACCTGTCGCCGCTCGATGCGGTCGCCTCTTTCGAACCGGCCATTGCGGCCCTGGTGCATTTTTCCGGCAAGGACCGTGAGCCCCATGACCTGCTGGCGCAGCTGGCGCGCATGGACGCTGCAGGCCTCAAGCAATTGCTGGTGCTGACGGGCGATCGGCTGCCGGGCCACCAGCCTGGGCAACACCCGGTGCGCTACCTGGAATCGGTGGCGGCCCTGCGCCTGGTGCGCCAGGCCTGCCCTGACTGGTTGCTGGGCGCGGCGCTGAACCCGTTCAAGTACCACGAAGAAGAAGGCGGCGCGCAATACTTCAAGGCGCACAAGAAGCTCAAGGCAGGCGCGGACTTTCTTACGCTGCAACTGGGCTACGACGCCGACAAGCACCAGGAGGCGATGACCTGGATGAGCCGGCAACCGTCGCCCAAGCCGTTGCTGGCCTGTGTGATGGGCTTGACCCTGGGCCGGGCGAAGATGCTCGAGCACGTGGCGGGGGTCGTGCTGACCCCGTCGATGCTGGCGGTGCTCGAGGCCGAGGAAGCCGTTTCCAAGGCGCATGCCCAGGCGCGCAGCGTGGAGCGCCTGGCGATCCAGATCGTCGGCCTGCGGTTGATGGGGTACGCCGGGATCCACCTGTCCGGCATCCACGACGCCGCGCAGCTGGCGGCGCTGGACCGGCAGTTGACCCACATCCTTCCCACACTGACCACCCGCGAGCAGTGGGCCGATGCCTGGCAGGCCAGCTGGCGCATGCCTGATCTGCCGGACGTCACCTTTCATCCACCCGGCGCTCGTTGGCGGCTGGGCGAACAGCGCGTGATGGCATCCACGGGCGAGCGCTGGCGTTACCGACTCCTGTCAGGGCTGCATGACCAGCTGTTCATGCCTGAGCGAATGGTAGGGAAGATGGCAGGCTGGGCGATGCGGCGGCCCGTGTGGACCACGGCGACCGGGGCGCAGTGGCTGCACCGGCTGGAGCGGGGCCTGAAGCGGCCTATGGTGGGATGCGACACCTGTGGCAGCTGCCGGCTGCATGACACCTTGTACGTGTGCCCGGAGACCTGCCCCAAGGGGTTGGCCAATGGCCCCTGTGGCGGGACGCGGCTCAACCGCTGCGAGTTCGGCGATCGGGAGTGCGTGCACAGCGTGAAATACCGGATCGCGGTGTCGACGGGGCAGACGGCGGTGCTGACCGACCGGTTGATTCCCTGTGTCGAAGTGGAGGGACGACAGCGCAGTTCGTGGCCGGGGTGGTTTGGGTGAGGGCTGGGCCAGGTGTGGAGACCTGAGCGATTGGTGGCGCTAGTTTGTGGGCCCTGGCGGGCCCAATCGCGGCCGGTCCGGCGCTCCGGTAGGGGCCGCTCACCCGTAGTTGCACTGCGACGAGGCAGGACATCGCAGTCACCATGCGGTTACAGGACATCGCGGTTACCTGTGGGAGCGACCCCTGCCGGGGCGCCGGACCGGCCGCGATTGGGCCCGCCAGGGCCCACAAACCAGCGCCCTCAACCTGTCAGTCAGAGCACCTCAGGTTCAGCTCCTCTTCCCTCCTCACAAATGCCCGGTACTGCTGACGATCCGCAACGACAGCGCCTCGTACGGATCCAGGTTGATCTGCACCACCCCGTCCTCGCTCAGGTCGCCTTCCACGGTTTCGTTGATCATGTCCACCACCGGCCCTGGGGTGAACCCGGTCAGCGTCAGGGGTTCGCTGATGACCTCGTTGCTGAAGTTAAGCGCCGTGATCTGGATGCCGCGGCCGGCAGGCAGCTCATGCACCATCACCAGCAAGCCAGGGCTGGTCACCTCCGGCACCAGGATCTGCCGGCTGCTGGCGATGCCGTACGCCTGACGTACCGCCAGCACCTTCTTGACCATGCAGGCGAACGAGTCGCCTTCGGCCAGCTGCGCCTCGAGGCTGCCATACAGCGCGCGTGCACGCGGAATGCCCATCACCGACGTTTCGGCCTGCGGCGCTGCGCCGGCCAGGTCGTAGCCCCCACGGTGGATCCAGCGGGTATCGCCGTCGGTCATGCGCTCGGCGACCTGCTCGGGCGCCAGCGGCAAGGCCCCCACCAGGTCCCAGCCGGACAACGCGAACACGCCCGGCTGCATGGCGTTGTACATCACCAGCAGCAGGTGGATCTTCTGGATCAGCTTCAGGTCCTGCGGCCCGATGGCGTCCAGGTCTCGCATCCCCAGGGCGGCAGTGATGATGCTGACCGTGGTGCAGGACACGCCGTTGGTGACGAAGCGCAGGTTGTACGGCGCGTGCTCGCCGGAGAGCAGTTCGTACATTTCCTCGCGGATGTGCTCGCGCAGAATGCTGCCAGGGAAGGTCTGGCCTTTGTAGAGGTACATGTCGTGGGCGTGCAAGGTCCAGAAATGCACCAGCTCGATGGTCAGCTCATCGTGGTTCTGCAAGGCATGGATCAGCGACGCCGGGTCGATCTCGTAGCGGTGCATCTCGTGCAGCATCAGGCGCAGGAACTCGGTGTTGCCGGTCAGCAGGGCGTGCTGGTAGGCCGGGCGCGTGACGAAGTCATAGGACAGGTCGGCGCCGCCCTTGGACATCTGCGCGATGTCGTCCAGCGTCAGGTTCAGTTCCTGGAAGCTGAAGCCACCGGCCTTGCGGATCATCCCGCCGAGGATCTGGTTGCCGGTGAGCGACAGGGGGTGACTCTCCGACCAGGCGGTGTCGTTGGCGCGGATCTCCACCCCCAGGAAGCCGTTGGCATCCAGGCGCAGGCCGCGCGAGCCCAGGCAGTCGATCGAGTGCAGCGCATCGCCGATGATCAGTTGCTGGGCCGCGAAACTCGGGTCCAGCCAGTTCAACGAAGGCTGGCCTTCCTTGAAGTAGTGCAGGTACACCCAGCGACGCGGCTTGCCATCGACCCCGACGATCACCGGCGTGGCGCTCCAGTCGGTCTCCTTGACCCCAGGCTCGAAGAAGATCACCCGTTGCAGCTGGCCGACGATGTAGTGCCGGGTCTTGAGTTCGTCGCACACGGCCGGCGGCAGGTTGACCGCGTCGCGGCCTTCCGGCACGTCCGGCAGCAGGCCCCAGTCTTCCTCGCGTACTTCGACCATGTGGTAGATGCCGGGGTACGCACCGTGACCCAGCTCGGCCAGACGGAAGTCGGCACCCTTGCCGGTGTGCGACGGGATGGAGTCGTCGATGGTCACCGCGTTGTGCGCGGCCGCGATGCGGCTCATCTGGATGAGCTCCTGCTCGCTCCCGTACAGCGGGTCGATGTCGAAGCTGATGCGGTCGAAGTTGCCGTCCACGCTGGGCGTGAACGTACGCCCGCGGATGCCGCCGGCCCGCTTGATCGGGCCGGTGTGGATACCCTGCACGCCGATCTCGGACAGACGCTTCCACAGGTCGGTATGCCCCAGAGCCTGAAGCACGCTGTCGCCTTCGGCCGCGATGATCGAGTCGGGGTAGACCGTCAGCCATACCGAAGCGATCTCGATGGCGCGCCGTGGCCGGGCTTCGGCGTAGGGGTTCATCCACAGCCGGGACTGCCCCGAATACGTCCGGGCCCTGTCCTGGGCCGCCTTGAGCATGGACTGGCTTTCGAGCCACTCCACGTATGCCTTGTCCGGTGCCGTCATCTAACCCCTCCGGTGTCTGCGAATGACCATGTCCAAGACTCTAGACGGCAAGGCCGGGCAAACGTTCTGACGACTTGGCGAGCGGCGCGGATGCGCTTTTCGCCTGCCCCCTCGTTGTCGCACGGATTTAGCGGTATGGTGAAGCCATGGAAAGAAAGGATGTTCATCCGCACAGGAAACCCAGCATGCTCCAACGCAACGTCATCAATGCCTCCATCAGCCCCAAGGGCAGCCTGGAAACCTTGTCACAACGTGAAGTCCAGCAACTGAGTCAATTCGGCAGCGGCAGCCTGTACACGCTGTTCCGCCAGTGCGTGCTGGCCATCCTCAACACCGGCGCCCATGTCGACAACGCCAAGACCATCCTGGAGGCCTACCAGGACTTCGAGGTGCGCATCCACCAGCAGGACCGCGGCGTGCGCCTGGAGCTGCTCAACGCCCCGGCCGATGCCTTCGTCGACGGCGAAATGATCGCCAGCACCCGCGAAATGCTGTTCTGCGCCCTGCGCGACATCGTCTACACCGAGAGCGAACTGGCCAGCCAGCGGATCGACCTGGAGAGCTCGCAGGGCATCACCGACTATGTCTTCCACCTGCTGCGCAACGCGCGCACCCTGCGCCCGGGCGTGGAGCCCAAGCTGGTGGTGTGCTGGGGCGGTCACTCGATCAGCAACGAGGAATACCAGTACACCAAGAAGGTCGGCCACGAGCTGGGCCTGCGCAAGCTGGACATCTGCACCGGCTGCGGCCCGGGCGTGATGAAAGGCCCGATGAAGGGCGCGACCATCGCCCATGCCAAGCAGCGCATGCACGGCAGCCGCTACCTGGGCCTCACCGAGCCAGGCATCATCGCCGCCGAAGCGCCCAACCCGATCGTCAACGAACTGGTGATCCTGCCGGACATCGAAAAGCGCCTGGAAGCCTTCGTGCGCGTGGGCCATGGCATCATCATCTTCCCCGGTGGCGCGGGCACGGCCGAGGAATTCCTGTACCTGCTCGGCATCCTGATGCACCCGGACAACCACGACCTGCCCTTCCCGGTGATCCTGACCGGCCCGCGCAGCGCCGAGCCGTTCCTGCGCCAGCTCCACGACTTCGTCGGCGCGACCCTGGGCGAGGCTGCGCAGCAGCACTACACGATGGTCATCGACGACCCGGCCCAGGTGGCGCGGCAAATGGTCGAGGGGCTCAAGACGGTCAAGCAGTTCCGCCGCGAGCGCAACGACGCCTTCCACTTCAATTGGCTGCTCAAGATCGAGGAAAGCTTCCAGCGCCCGTTCGACCCGACCCACGAGAACATGGCCAACCTGGCCTTGCGTCGCGACTTGCCGCCCCACGAGCTGGCCGCGAACCTGCGGCGTGCGTTCTCCGGGATCGTCGCGGGCAACGTGAAGGACAAGGGCATCCGCCTGATCGAAGAGCACGGGCCGTACCAGATCCGTGGGGACAGCGCGGTGCTCGATCCGCTGGGGCGTCTGCTGCAGGCGTTCGTCGAGCAGCATCGGATGAAGTTGCCAGGTGGGGCCGCCTACGTGCCGTGCTATCAGGTCGCGACCTGATTCGACACCTTTGACCGGTACCCGCTCGCCAGCGGTTGCCGGTCTTGCCATGGGCGGGCTTTCCCAGGCCCTTGGGGCTGCGTGAAGCCCGCCCTGCCCACCTGGCCTGAAACGGGCTCGTCTCTGCCGCTCACTGCGACATCAGCCGCACCAACGCTTCGTTCTCGATCGGTCGGCTCAGCAGGTACCCCTGCACTTCATGACACTGGTCCTCGATCAGCAATGCCAGCTGCTCGGGCGTTTCCACGCCCTCGGCGGTGACGGTCATGCCCATGGCGTTGCCCAGGTTGATGATCGCCTGCACCACGCAGCGGTCGCTGTCGCTCTTGCCCAGCGCCTGCGTGAAGCGCTTGTCGATCTTGATGCCGTCGAAGGGGTAGGTACGCAGGTAGCCCAACGACGAATACCCCGTCCCGAAATCGTCCATGTTCAGGCGCACACCCAGCTCCTTGAGCGCCTGCATGGTATGGAGCGCCCCTTCGACGTCGTTGAGCATCACGTTCTCGGTAATCTCCAGCTCCAGTCGGCGGGCCGGCAGCCCGGTCGCCATGAGCACGTCATGGACGTCCCGCACCACGTCACTGCGGCTGAACTGCGCAGGCGACAGGTTCACCGAGACCGTGATCTCGAGCGGCCAGGCGCGGGCACGTTCGCAGGCCTCGTGCATCACCCAGTTGCCCAGCAACACGATCAGGTCCGACTCCTCGGCCAGCGGGATGAACGCATCGGGCGCCTGCAGGCCGCGCACCGGATGCTGCCAACGTACCAGGGCCTCGGCCGCGGCGATCGTGACGCCATCCACGCGAAAGCGCGGTTGGTAATGCAGGCGCAACTGGCCGTGCAGGATCGCGTCGCGCAGCTCTTGCTGCAGGAGGCGCTTGTCCAGCAAGGCGGTGCTCATGGCGCTGGAAAAGTAGCGCCAGGTGTTGTGGCCTTCGCGCTTGGCGGTGTCCAGGGCAATGTCGGCGTAGCGCAGCAGCTCCAGGGGCGTGCCGCCCTGTTCGCTCGACAGCGCCACCCCCACGCTGACACCGACCTGCACGGTTCGACCCTCGAACTGGATCGGTTGGCGCACACTGTCGATGATCCGCGTGCAGAAGCGGTCCAGCTCTGGCCGCTGGCCTGGCTTGACCAGCACGATGACGAACTCGTCACCGTCGAGCCGGGCGATGAGGTCACCGTCACGGGTCGCCTGCACCAGGCGCTCGGTCACTTCCAGCAGCACCGCATCCCCGGCAGGGTGACCGATGCCTTCATTGATGAGCTTGAACTGCTCCAGGTCCAGCATCACCACGGCCAGCTCGGGTGGCTCGTTGTGCGCCAGGTGCTCGAGATGGCGGTACAGCTTGTTACGGTTGGGCAGGTTGGTGAGCGCATCGTGCAGGGACAGGTGCTGGATCTGCGCGTGGGCTGCGACTTGATCGGTGATGTCAGTGGTCGTCCCACGAAACCCCTGGCACTGATCGGCGGCGAGAATGGCCCGTGCCGAGATCCGGCAGATACGCTGCGCCCCAGAGCGATCGCGATAGCCACAGCGCAGCACACCCGGCTCGCCGGAGCTGCCCAGTTCACGCAGCCAGGCGTCCAGCTCGCCCGTGCAGCAGTCGAGCAGGTCGGTGATCGGCCGGCCCAGCCAGTGGCTGGTCTCCAGGCCGGTCAACTCGGTGAACCGGCTGGACAGGTAGATCAGCCGCAGGCTCGGGTCGGTCTCCCAGATCCAGTCGGACGCGGACTCGGCGATGGCCTTGAAGCGCGCTTCGCTGGTTTGCAGGGCCGCCTTCGACGCCGCCAGACGCTGCTGCCCACGATCGATGCTGGCGCTGACGCGCAGGGCATATCGACCCAGGACCGCGACGATCAGGGCAATGAGCAGGGTCGCCAGGATCAGCGGGATACCCACGGCATGCAGGAGCGCCTTGCCAGGCTGGGCGACCTGCCAGGTCAGCCACTGACCGCTGCCGGGCAGCGGCAGGCTGTCGGCAGCCGGCCCATGCGGCGCGCGCGTGGCCAGCGAAACGCCTTCGAGACCGGCCGAACGACCGAGCATGGCCAGCAGGTCGTCATCCAGGACGCGAATGAAGGCCAGCACGGTGTTCGGCGATGGCAAGGCGTCGGCCGGGGTCGGCGGGCGGATCACCGCGGCGGTGAACAGTGCGGGGCGCCCTTCGTACAGCAGGTAACCCGTCGTTGCCTCCTGCTCGAGGGCTGCCTCGCGGGCCGCTGCCAGGATCGTGGCTTCCTGGGTGCTGCGCTGGGACAGGCCGTCGCCGCTCAGCTGCCCGTCGACGACGGCATAGCGGGTCCCGGCGTCGTCCAGCACGTACACCCCTTCATAACCGTCCTCGCTGTAGAGCGTCGCGCCAATGTTGTCTTCGTCGAAGGCCCACTGCGTGTTCACGGTACGCGACAGGTGATCGTAGGCCGCCTGCCAGAGGGCATGGCCGGTGATGTAGGAGCGCTCGGCCTTTTCCAGCTGGGCCAAGGTGGATTCGATGTGGAAGCGACTGACGTGGGCTTCACGCTCGTCCAGCGAGCCGGCCAGCCGGTACAACGACGTCAGCATGACCAGCAGCATCACGACCAGCAGGCCGGAAAACGCCAGCATCAGCCGACGAATCACCTGGTTGCGAGTGGACAGGCCCTTGTCACGGTTACGATCCATTCGATTTTTCGTCTCGCTTCGGAGTATGCACCATAGACCCGCTGCAGCCTGGGGTGATCGTAGCAGATGACGACCGGACACGGACCTTCGGGTGGCTATCGGTGTACGCCCGTCTAGACTCTGGGCGACGTCAACGAGGAGGCACGTATGCCCAGAACCACGCTGTTCGACCTGGAGGGCAAGATCGCCCTGGTGTCCGGGGCCAGCCGCGGCATCGGCGAGGCCATCGCCCACCTGCTGGCGGCACAGGGCGCCGAGGTCATCGTTTCCAGCCGGCGCCTGGACGCCTGCACCCAGGTCGCCGAAGCCATCGTGGCGGCCGGGGGTCGCGCTTCGGCCCTGGCCTGCCACATCGGCGAACCCGAGCAGATCCGCCAGGCGATGGCCCAGGTGCGCGAGCGCTTCGGCCGGCTCGACATCCTGGTCAACAACGCCGCCACCAACCCTCAGATGTGCCATGTGCTCGACACCGACCTCGGTGCATTCCAGAAGACCGTGGACGTCAACATCCGCGGGTATTTCTTCATGTCCGTGGAGGCCGGCAAGCTGATGCGTGAGCAGGGCGGCGGCAGCATCATCAACGTCGCCTCGATCAACGGCGTTTCGCCAGGCGCTCTTCAGGGCGTCTATTCCATGACCAAGGCGGCAGTGATCAACATGACCAAGGTCTTCGCCACCGAATGTGCCGGGCTGGGCATCCGCTGCAACGCACTGCTGCCAGGCCTCACCGACACGCGCTTCGCGTCGGCGCTGGTCAAGAGCCCGGCCATCCTCGACGAGGTCTTGCGGCGCGTTCCGCTCAAGCGGGTGGCCGCCCCGCGCGAGATGGCCGGCGCCGTGCTGTACCTGGCCAGCGAAGCGTCCAGCTACACCACCGGCGCGGTGCTGAACGTCGACGGGGGCTACCTGGCCTGACGAAGGCCAGAACCACCTCACGCACCGTGTGGCTCGCGCCCGATCCGTTGCACTGCGTCAATGCCAGGGCCGCCGCGAACCGCCACACTGCACAGCATTGCCGGTCGCCGGTGCTCAAGGTCACCCGTGTCGATGAATCACCCATTGTTGAGCGTGCTGGGTCTGCTGGTGGTCATGATCGGCCTGTTCCTGATCAACCGACCGCGCATGGACGTGGTCGCGCTGCTGGCGATGCTGGCCTTGCCCTTGACCGGTGTGCTGAGCGTCGAGCAGACCCTGGCCGGCTTCGGCGACCCGAACGTGGTGCTGATCGCCGCGCTGTTCGTGATCGGCGAGGGCCTGGTCAGGACGGGCGTGGCCTACCGGATCGGGGTCTGGCTGAGCGAGCGAGCCGGGCGCAGTGAGGCTCGCCTGTTGACGCTGCTGATGCTGGCCGTGGCCGGCTTGGGGTCGGTGATGAGTTCGACGGGGGTGGTCGCACTTTTCATCCCCGTGGTCCTGAGCCTGTGCGCACGGCTCGGGCTTGCACCCGGCCGGCTGATGATGCCGCTGAGCTTCGCAGGCCTGATCAGCGGCATGCTCAGCCTGGTGGCGACCCCGCCGAACGTGGTGGTGCACAGCGAACTGGTGCGCCAGGGCCAGGCAGGGTTCGGCTTTTTCAGCATCACGCCGTTCGGGCTGGTGATCCTGCTGCTCGGTATCGGCTACCTGCTCTGGGCACGCCGCTTTCTGCGGGTGCCCGAGCCCGCTGCCCAGCGCGCACCTGGCACCCGGACCCTGCTCGACCTGGTACGCGACTACGCCCTGAGCGGCCGTGAGCGTCGCTTGCGGGTCGCACCGGCCTCTCCCCTGGTCGGGCATACCCTCGGCGAGTTGCAGTTGCGCACCCGCCATGGCGCCAACGTGATCGGCATCGAGCGTCAGCAGCACCTGACCACGCGGATCAAGGCCGCCGAGGCCACGACCCGCATCGAACCGGGCGATGTCCTGCTGCTGGACCTGTTCGGTGCACCCGACGCCCTGGCCACGTTGTGCCAGACCCAGCACCTCGAACCGCTACGGTTCAAGGCCGCCTATTTCATCGACCAGTCCCAGGACATCGGCATGGCCGAGGTACTCCTGCCGCCCGGCTCGTGCCTGATCGACCACAGCGTGCTGAGCCTGGGTTTTCGCAGCCGCTTCGGATTGCACGTGACCGGCCTGCGGCGCGAACAGGCAGCGCTCACCGAGCACCTGGTCGAGCGCCCCCTGCGCATGGGCGACACCCTGCTGGTGGTCGGCCCCTGGAAAGCGATCCGACGGCTCCAGGCCCAGCCCGAGGACTTTCTGGTGCTGGGCCTGCCCGCCGAGATCGAGCAGGTGGCCCCTGCCCGCGCACGGGCGCCCCAGGCGCTGCTCAGCCTGGCGGTGATGGTGGCGTTGATGGTCAGCGGACTGGTGCCCAACGTGCTGGCCGCGTTGATCGGTTGCCTGCTGATGGGCGCCGGACGCTGCATCGACCTGAACAGTGCCTACCGGGCGATTCACTGGCCCAGCCTGATCCTGATCGTCGGCCTGCTGCCCTTCGCCACTGCCCTGCAGACCACCGGCGGCATCGACCTGGCCGTCGCGGGCCTGGTCGGGGTGCTGGGCGATGCCAGCCCTCGCGTGCTGCTGGCCTGCCTGTTCGCGCTGACCGCGACCATCGGCCTGTTCATTTCCAACACCGCGACCGCCGTGCTGATGGCGCCGGTCGCCGTCAGCCTGGCGACGACGCTCGGGCTGGCGCCGCAGCCATTTGCGATGACCGTGGCGCTGGCGGCCTCGGCCGCCTTCATGACGCCGGTCTCTTCCCCGGTCAATACCCTGGTGATGGGACCAGGCGGTTACCGCTTCGTCGATTTCGTCAAGCTGGGCGTCCCGTTCACGCTGCTGGTGATGCTGGTGACGGTTCTAATGGTGCCTTGGCTGTTCCCCTTCGAGACAGGCATGAGCCCGTGACGCGTGGGGTCATCCATCAATAATATCCAATTGACATCAGTCAAGAGGTTGCACACACTCCCCTGCACGCCGTCCCAAGCGCCCGCCCACGAGGCCTGGGCGCGGACTTTCGTTTGCCGGACACGTCCATGGTGCCTCCAGCCCTCTCACGCCTGCTTCCCTACCCGGCCCTTACGGCGCTGACGTTCGTCCTCACGCTGGCGGGCATCCTCGCCCGTCCCATCGAGGCGTTGTCATTGTTCTGGCCCGTGAACGCCGTGCTGATCGGGGTGCTGCTGCGCTATCCGCGGCCGGCCACGTTCCTGGGTTTCACGCTGATGTACGCAGCCATGGTCAGCGCCGACCTGGCGTACGGCAGTCAGTGGCTGCCCGCCGTCTGGTACAACCTGTGCAACCTGGGTGCGGTCCTGACCGGCTGGGCCATCCTGGCACGCGTGGCCCGTGCGCACCGCAAGCTGGGGACGCCCTATGCCGTGCTCAACCTCTGTAGCGCCAGTGCAGCAGCGGCAGCGGTGGCGGCCACCCTGGCTTGCGTCTCGGCCATCGCCTGGTTCGACCAGCCGTTGCGCAGCACCTGGCTGGACTGGTTCAGCGAACAATTCTCCACGGCCATCCTGTTGATGCCGGCGCTGCTCACCTGCCCCACCGGCCGCTGGACGCGTCGGGCGGACACCGCCCCGGTACGCCTGATGCCCCTGGCCTTGCTCCTGGCGTCCCTGGCGGTCGCCATTCTGGTCGGTGGGCCTGGCGCGATCGCTTTTCCGATCGCCGCGCTGCTGTGGTGCGCCCTGATCTACTCACCCTTTCTGGTGGCACTGCTGACCCTGGTGGCGGGCAGCACCCTGATCATCGCGGTGGCTCAGGCGCTGCTGCACTACGGTTACCCTGGGCGCGAGGCAGCGGTCAACACACTGGTGTCCGCGCGCCTGGGCATTGCCATGCTGGTGCTGGGACCTCTGGTGGTGGCATGCGTCAGCCATGCCAACCGGGGCCTGCTCGCGCGCCTGCAACGGCAGGCGACCTTGGACCACCTCACTGGCGCTTTGTCACGCAGCGCTTTCACCGAGCGTGCCACTCGCCTGCTCGAGGAGCGCCAGCGTCACGCCCATGCCTCGCCGATCACGCTGATGATGCTGGACATCGACCATTTCAAATCGATCAACGATCAACACGGGCATGCGGCCGGCGATTGCGTCCTCAGGCTGTTCGCGCAGGTGCTCCGGGAACAATTGCGTGAGCAGGACATCCTGGCCCGGCTCGGCGGCGAAGAGTTCGTCATCGCCTTGCCCGGCCTGTCGCCGGAACAGGCCAGGTTCACCGCCGAGCGCCTGTTGCGCACGGTGCGCGCCATGCCCGTGCATCATGCAGGCAAGCAGTTGCACATCACGGTGAGCATCGGCTACGACGGGTGTGCAGTGGGCGAGGTATCGCCCACGCTGGATCAGTTGCTGGACCAGGCGGACCATGCCCTGTACCGCGCCAAGGCCTTGGGCCGGAACCGTACCGAACGTGCCCGCCAGGCGACGGAGTCGATCCTGTAGGGATGCCATCGGCCGACCGGGCATGAGGAAAAGCGCCCCGCACCTGCCCTGGTGAGCGCTATGCGATTGGTCAAATTCTGTTCAAACCGACAGAAGCCGCATGGGACTTAGCTTGCAGTGCGTTATCCACAGACCTACCCACGTTTTCTGTGGATAGATCTCAATCAAATGAACGACTTGTCGCACAGGGTTCGAGTGAATTGCTTGACGCTTCTGTCGCACAGGTACGCAATCGCCTGGCCTGTACTTAACCGGGCGGAATCGTGCCCAGCAGGCCGATCAACAGTGTCAGGATCAGAAAACCGCCGAGAAACAGCGCAAGCTTGCCCATGGTGACCTCTACAAGTGTGTCGAAACGAAGGGGGCCGAGCCATGTGCGGATCAGGTACAGCCCGTGATCGGCCATGTTCGGTGTAGGGTCATTATCCCGCGCCAACTGATACGGTTACAGATCCAGGTCTGACCGAAAAAACCATATCAGATGCGAGCGATGCGTTCGTCCTGATGCCGGTTTTTCGCGTAATGGGCAAACGGCACTGCCCTACCCCGGTCAGGGGCAGAGAAGTGCTTTCGAGGGTGCGGGAAAGGCAGGAAGGCCTGCCGAGGCTCAGGTGCGTTCGGGCTTGTCGCCTTCGCGGCGACCTGTTTGTTGCGCAGTGGTCTTGCCGTCGTCCGACTCGCTGGTGCCGGAGCGCGAAGCGTCGTTGTCACGCTCGACTTCGCCAGGTTTACGTTGCGGGTCGGTACTGCCGGTCTGCTTGTCCATGGTGCTCAGCCTCCAAGGGATACGAAGCCTTGGAGTGCCAGTGGCGTCGACTGGTTCACCCGCACCGGGCCGGCGCAGGTGTGCTGCAAGGCCAATTGGCGCGCCTTGGCGACCCCATTGGCCAGCGCGCGCGTCATCGACTCGCCGGGGCGCTCGTCATGCGCCTCTTCATGCAGCGCCATGCCCGAGGCGGCATAGATCCCCATGAACACCTGCGTGACGCCGCTACGCGACAACCGTACCTGGACATCGATGGTGGTGCCGTCGGTGAGGGTTTCCGGATGCGTTCGATGGTGGAGCGTTGCATCGGCCCACGACCAGAAGAGGTCTCCGCGAATTCTCATGCCAGCGCTCCTGCGACTTTCGTTGTAGAGGTCTTGCCAATACTCCACACAGTAGCGCAAGCCACGTGACAGGCCACTGACAAAGCCTACGTTTGGCGAGAAATTCGGACAGCCGGTTGAACCAACCTGAACAACGAGAGTCCGCCCCGCCACACTTCAGGCGTGTGCAGGTGCTGGACGGGACATTAGCCGGCCTGCGATCACGTACGCGGGGCGGTTTCAGGCAGGAACCAGTTGAGGATCACCGCGCACAGCCCCCCTGTGGCGACACCGGACTCGAGCACGTCACGCAAGGCCGACGGCATGTGCGCGAGGAACTCCGGCACCTGCGCCACGCCCAGGCCCAACGCCAGCGAGACGGCGATGATCAGCAGTGCACGCCGGTCCAGCGACAGGCTGGCCAGGATGTTGATGCCCGAGGCTGCGACTGCACCGAACATGACCATGGCAGCGCCACCCAGTACCGGCTCCGGCACCGCCTGGATGACCCCGGCCACACTGGGGAACAGCCCCAACAGCACCAGCATCGCGGCGATCCACAGGCCGACGTGGCGGCTGGCGATCCCGGTCAGTTGGATCACCCCGTTGTTCTGGGCGAAGATCGAACTGGGAAAGGTGTTGAACAGACCGGCCAGCAACGAGTTGGCACCGTTGACGAGCACGCCGCCCTTGATTCGCTGCATCCAGATCGGCCCGTCCACCGGCTGGCGCGAGACCTTGCTCGTCGCCGTCACGTCGCCAATGGCTTCGAGGGACGTGACCAGGTAGATCACCAGCATCGGGATGAACAGCGCCCAGGAGAAGCCCAGCCCGAAGTGCAATGGCATCGGTATCTGGACCCAGGCCGCTTCGTGCATGCCGGTGAAATCCAGCCGGCCCAGGTAGCCAGCCAGCGCATAACCCGCAGCGAGCGCGATGACGATGGCGCAGCTGCGCATCCAGACCACCGGCACGCGGTTGAGCACGACGATGATCGCCAGCACGGTGCCGGACAGCAGCAGGTTCTCGCCGTTGGCGAAGGTGCCGTTGCCCATGGCGGTGAAGCCACCCCCCATGCTGATGAGCCCTACCTTGATCAGCGTCAGCCCGATCATCAGCACCACGATGCCGGTCACCAGCGGCGTGATCAGCCGCTTGATGAACGGCAGGATGCGCGACACGCCCATTTCGATGAAGGAGCCCGCGATCACTACACCGAAGATCGCCGCCATCACGCCTTCCACTGGCGTGCCTTGCTTGACCATCAGCGCGCCTCCGGCGATCAGCGGGCCGACGAAGTTGAAGCTGGTGCCCTGCACGATCAACAAGCCGGCGCCGAACGGCCCGAAGCGTCGGCATTGCACGAAGGTGGCGATACCCGAAATGATCAGCGACATCGAGACGATCAGGTTGGTGTCGCGCGCGGGCACGCCGAGCGCCTGACAAATGAGCAGGCCTGGCGTCACGATCGGCACGATGATCGCCAGCAAATGCTGCAACGCTGCCAGCAGCCCGATCAGCGGCCTGGGCTTGTCGTCCAGCCCGAGCACCAGTTCATCGTTGTCGTGGGGGTGCGAACCGGTGGCTGACCTGCGCTCGATGGAACTCATGGATAACTCTGCCCGTGGAAAAGAGGCGCGCATTCTACGGCCAGCGGGGCCATTGGGGTAGGGAAAATCGGACGACCCATCCAGACCGGTAGCTTGAGCGAGGCCCGGCTCAGGCACACGCCTTGCGGCGCAACACACCCCACAAACGACGAAAGGGCGCCAAGCGCCCCCTCGTTGGGTCATGCAGTGGACTGCGGCAAGCCTCAGTCGTCGCTGCCCATGATGCCGAACAGCTGAAGCAGGCTGACGAACAGGTTGTAGATCGAAACGTACAGGCTGATGGTGGCCATGATGTAGTTGCGCTCACCGCCGTGGATGATCGCGCTGGTCTGGAACAGGATGCACACCGACGAGAACAGCACGAAGCCGGCGCTGATCGCCAGTTGCAGGCCGCTGATCTGGAAGAAGAAGCTCGCGATCACGGCGCCCATCAGGACGAAGAAGCCGGCGGTGATGAAGCCGCTGAGGAAGCTCATGTCCTTGCGGGTGGTCAGCACGTAGGCCGACAGGCCGCCGAAGACCAGCGCGGTCATGGCGAACGCGGAGCTGACGACCTCGGCGCCCCCGCTCATGCCCAGGTAACGGTTGAGGATGGGGCCGAGGATGAAGCCCATGAAACCGGTCAGGGCGAAGGTCGACACCAGGCCCCAGACCGAATCACGCAGCTTGGCGGTGAGGAAGAACAGCCCGTAGAAACCGATCAGCACGACGAAGATGTTCGGGTAGCCGACGCGCATCTGCTGGGCGACGAAGGCCATGACACCGCTGAAGGCCAGGGTGAGGGCCAACAGGCCGTACGTGTTGCGCAGGACGCGGCTGACTTCCTGCTGCTCGACCTGCTGGCCGTGGTTGACGGCATAATCCTGTTCGCGCATGGCGACGCTCCTGTGATGAATGGTCCAAGGTTTGAAACATTTGGATGAAGGCAGCATACCAGAGCCTCTGCCTGGGTCGACAGAGAGAGTTTGACAGCTTGTTTCATTCGGGTATGATTGCCGCCGCTGTACACGGAAGCGTGGCCGAGTGGTTTAAGGCAACGGTCTTGAAAACCGTCGATGGGCAACTATCCTAGAGTTCGAATCTCTACGCTTCCGCCATCTTCAAAGCCCTGAGAAATCAGGGCTTTTTTCGTTTCTGGCGGGGCTTGACCGACTCTCAGGCAGCGCCAAAATGCCTACCCTTTCCGAAACGATTTCGGAACACTTCCGAAACTCATGGCAAACCCGATGCCCCTCAGCGCGTTCATCATGGCGCCGCGCCGCTGGCCCCGTGACCTTCCTGCATGGGCACAGGAGGCGCAAAGCGATAGCAATTACGACCCCTGCGCTTGGCATCGTACATGGCGGCATCGGCGCTCGTCATGACCTGTTCGGGCGTCGTGAGTGCATAGGCTGGGCACATCACGATGCCTATGCTCGTCCCGATCCGAACGGTATGGCCCTTGAGATGGAACGGCTGAGCCAGGGCATCGCACAGGGCGCCGGCAATCCGCTCGCACGCATCGGCAGCCTTCGCGCCGGAGGCGATGATGACGAATTCATCTCCCCCGAGGCGACAAACGGTGTCGTGCTGACGCACTTTCTGCCGCAGCCGCTCTGAAACCTGGCACAACAGTTCGTCCCCAAAGTCATGCCCATATTCATCGTTGACCCGTTTGAACCCATCCAGGTCGAGGAAGAAAAGTGAAAAATCTCCCAGGCCCTGCCTGGTACTGCCCACGGCGTCCGTGATTTTTTCCAATAGAGCAGCCCGATTGGGCAGGCCTGTCAGAGGGTCGAGCAGGGCTTTGTCTGTCAGCGATTTTTCTGTGCGCTTCTGATCGGTCACATCCTGAGACATGACAAAGAGTCCTATGACGACGCCGTTTCGGATGTCGGGAATATAGGTTGCGCGCCAGATTCGGCCATCCTGTTCGTCGTAGCGGATATTGTCGCGCGTCGTGCGCTCACCCGCCAGGGCACGTTCGAAGCAGGGCAAGACTTGCTCAAACACCTCGGGCTTCAGAACGGTCTGCACTGGCTGCCCCCGAAGCGACAAAGGGTCAAGCTGGAAGATCTCCTGGTACCGCGCATTGTTGAACACATAGCGCAGATCAGTATCGATCTGTGCGATGAGCATCGGTACGTTGTCAGCAATCGCTTGAAGGGTCTCCTGGCTACGCTCCAGGGCCGCTGTCCGTTCCTGTACGCGCCGCTCGAGCTCTTCATGGTGACTGAATATCAACGCCTCGCTGTGTTTGCGAGAGGTGATGTCCAAGACTGCGGCAATGAAGTGCAAAGGCATGTCGAGCGCGTCTCGCACGATGGCCACACTCAGGCTCACCCATACAATAGAACCCTCCTTGCGAAGATAGCGTTTCTCAAGTGAATAGCTTTTGCAACGGCCGAGCATCAGGTCTGCGACCCTGGCCATATCCTGCTGGATATCGTCTGGATGAGTAATATCGGAGAAGGTCTTTGTAGACAGCTCTTCAGCCGTGTAACCGGTGACTTCGCAAAACTTGCGATTCACGGCCTCGAAACGGCCATGCAGGTCGACGATGGCCTTCCCGGTAGGGGTTTCCTCGAATATGGTTGCAAACCGGGCTTCGCTGAGCGTGCGTGCTCGCTGCTCCTCGGTGATCGCTAGCCGGGCTTGTCCAGCAGTGGTGCGGTAAAATAGCTCACGCTCGACGCTACGCGCCAAGTCTTTCATCGCCGCCAGAGCGTTCGCCTCCAGTGATCGAGGACGGGTATCGATGGCACACAAGGTCCCTACCACAAAGCCTTCACTGGAACGCAGGGGAATACCTGCGTAAAAGCGAATATAGGGTGCGCCGACTACAAGCGGGTTTGCCTGGAAGCGTACGTCCGCCCGCGCATCCTCGACGACGAGAGCGTCCTCCACATGCAATGCGTGCGCGCAGAAGGCTACATCTCGGCTGGTTTCGCAGAGATCCAGCCCTACCTTGGACTTGAACCACTGCCTCTGGGCATCGACCAAAGACACCAAGGCAATCGGCACGTGCAGCAATTCGGCCAACACCCGGGTGAACCGGTCGAAGGTTTCTTCGGCGGGCGTATCCAGCAAGTCCAAGCTGCGAAGAAAGGCTACGCGAGCTGTTTCGTTAGCGGGGTACGAAGCAAGAAGCATGGGCGGGTGTCCAAGGGCGGATGACCTCAATGATATCGGCACCCCTCGCCCTTTCATAAGTCGCCGGGTGGAATCGTGGCAGCCCTCTTGGACCGATCGACTGACATCAGTGGTGAGCACCACACGACGCATTTCGTCGCGCCCGGGCACCCTGGAGGTGATAGTCGTTGATGGATCCAATCGACAACTGGAATACTTGCGCCGTTTTTTTCAGGAGATCCTACACATGTCATACCGGTTCGCTGTCGTCCCGGCCATGCCACCGCGCAACGAGTCCTTTACAAGACACATACGTCGCCCAGCGCAGGTGACAGACAGCGCGTTCGATATCTACGATTGTCACGGCAAGCAACGCCTGGCCCCGACGTTCGCGAACCGCCGCAACGCGGAAGCCGCTTGTCAGCTCCTCAATGGACTGTATCGATCCACCAAGCCCTGAGTGGCGGCCCCATTGCGCGATACGTACAATGCCGCCCCCCGTGAGCGGCCTGGCCTAATCGGGCAGCTCGTACAACGCTGCCGGCCAGCCACTGAAGAAAATGAGAATCCCAGGGATCGACAGCGCCAACAGATACTGTCCTGGTTCGACCAGCACGCCTATGGCCCAGGCTCCCATCAGGGTGCCGCCCACGATGCGTCGATGACGTGGCATGAATTTCTGAAAGGCTTCCCGCCTTATGCGCATTGGCATTGCCCCACTCCTGTCAGGTAGATCACTCGGCCCAGTCACAGCATGTGGCCGTTCGAGTGAAACGTTGCTGATTTACTCGTCCAGCCTCCGCGTCCTGTAATCGGCGATGTCGTCAGCCGTCACGTCTTTCCTGTAGCAGATCGGTGCGTCACCACCGGGCCTGCTGTAAGCGCTTCGCCTTCCACAAGCGCTGCCGTTTCGAGCCGTATTGAAAGGGCAGGCGCACGACCCGGCATAGGAAGCGATCGACTCGGCGATGATCCGCTTCGCTATCTCGTCATCAGATAGCGCATTCTGCCTGGCCTCGGCGACGGATGCTGTGAACACGACAGCGAGCGCCAACGTACCCAGGACACGCATACCGACCTCTCCCCGTCATTGCATACGTGCCAGCGTCACTGGCGACACTCTCGTAGGTGTAGACGAGAAACTAGCAGTTCGCCACCACCCATGGGGATCAACGTCCCTTCAGGAAGTGGCCCCGCTACCGATCATCCACGGATCGATCCAGGCAGGGTTGCTGGTGGCCAGCGCGTCAAGAGCAGGAGCCCGTGTCGAAAGCGTAGCCACAGCCCAGACCGCGTCTTGCGAGGGTCTCGCCAAATGCGAGGGCATCCACATGCAAAGCGCAGCCGAAAAGGCAGACAGGGGCGCGCTGGAGCACGACCGTGCAAGGCGTCGCCATCCCTACGCAGCCCAGGTTTCATGCAAGTGACGCCACAGCACGCGCCCTTCCTGAAAGCTGAACAGCGCCGTCGAAATGCGTGTCTTGGCGGCCTGAGCAGGCAGTCGATGGGTTTCTCGGTAGCAGACCATCGCGCCGTCCGGCCCTTGCGCCAGAATCACCAGGTCGGTCAGTTCGATCGTCAACCCTGGCTGGGTTCCTGAGCGTTGCGTGAAGAGCTGCTCCACGGCCTGCAGATCGACCTGAAGGCCTGTCGGCGTGATCATGGAAAACGCCGGATGAAAGCGCGCGACCATCGACTCGATCTGGCCTTCTCCTCGGGCGAAGAGCGCCTCGATCGCTACGTGAAGGTCGATGACTTCTTCTAGATAAGGGTTCACGACGTCGTGTCCTGGCTCGGCGCTCGATTATGGCCAATTCGGCCAGAGGGCGACAGTTCAGGCATCCCCTCCATGGGGCCCTAAGGCCGGGCCTTTCAACATCTTTGCAAAAAGCCTCAAGACAGAACCATTGTTGCATGCACAGGCTCACTGGCCTGTTACAGGCAAGCGCAGTCCTCCTGTGCAAGCGGTGTGAAAACCCTGAGGATCGATACAGAGATCTAAACATGACCGGAAAAACGTAATGCTACGTGATTCCTGGGTCTGTCTGCCCCACAGACTTTCTTGGAATCCATGTAGCGACGCGTGCTTCGAGTTCATCGTCGAGTTTTCACACAGCCCGTGTGGGATCGGGCTTGCCCGCGATAGCGTCTGGCCCATCACCGCCTGCATCGCGGGCAAGCCCCGCAGGGGATGAATCGCTCTGCCAGATCAGCGATGCGGTTTACATCGTATTAGGCAAAGACGTTGAGTTGAAAGGTATGGTCCCTAAGGCAAATAGGAGCGCTCATGCCGGGGGTGGTCCGTTACCGGGGAGGCCATAGATGAACGGATCAGCGCCGCGGTTCTGCTCGTTCTTCGCCTTGCGGGTCTCAGTGGGCGGGCTGATCATCTGTACGCTAAGGCTGCCATCACTGCCGGCATACACCACGGCACTGGCGCCGCCATCGAGGTAACTGGCGATGGTGGCCAGATTGATTTCCACCAGCGCGCTGCTGACGCCGGTATTGCCCAGGCGCCGGCCGATGTCGTAGCCCTCCTCCACATTGCCCACGTCCAGGCCATGACCATCGGTATTAAGGTTATGCAAGGCGTTGGTCAGGGCGATTTCCGCTTCGGTGTTGTCGGTGGTGTCGTAGAACACGCGTACCGGTTTTTGCCCATCGGGCAAGGTGTCGAGCGCCTTGAGCCAGCCTGCTTGCAAGGCCTTGGCCTGCAAGGCGGGTTTGAGGCGCTGGCCGTTTTCGTCCTGCATCGAGACCTTGATCGGGCGGTGCAGGTAGCCCAGCACTGGTGCTGCATCGAATTCTTTGAGCTGGTGTTCGGCCCAGCGCACGGGCAGCCAGGGGGATGGTTCGAAATGGCCTGGGCCGCGGTTGTTGATGGTTTTCCACAAGGTGGGTAGTTGAGATTGCCAGTAGGCGGTGGACATGGTGTACCTAAGCGCCGGCTCTTTAGCGCCTTTAGCAAGCTCGGCTGCCTTATACCAGTCCATGAAGGCTTTATTCCGATCCCAGTAAAAGGCCCATAACTTGCCTAGATCCGTATTTTTGTTCTGGTTGCCCTCGGCGTCATGGGTGGCGAACGGGCGAATGTAGCGGTCCACCCGGCCCGAGCGCGTGACCAACAGGCCAGTCGTGCTTTCGTAGATCGTTGGAACCACATGGCCACTTTGCAAGCCCGGCGTGCCTGGTTTACGAAAGGGGTCTCGCGCCACATCACCGTCTTGGCTTGCGAGCAAGGCCTGTGGCACCTTAGGGTTATCGTCAAAAAACGTGAACAGGCGTTCAATCATGCCTTGGGCATGGTCCGTGCTTTCATCGTCTTGCCACAGAAACTGGGTAACGCCCAAGGTCGCAGCATTACGCCCTTCATTGATCAGGCCTGCTGCTCTATATCCTTTTGCATAGGG
Organism: Pseudomonas entomophila; assembly: GCF_013523165.1. Taxonomy (GTDB): domain Bacteria; phylum Pseudomonadota; class Gammaproteobacteria; order Pseudomonadales; family Pseudomonadaceae; genus Aquipseudomonas; species Aquipseudomonas entomophila_A. The sequence continues at coordinate 1,310 of NZ_JAAMQI010000033.1, read as the reverse complement.
ATCAGGCGGTCCAAGCGCAAATACCGGAATCGGCCAATACGTCACTGATTCGCCAGCCGAATTCTTGAATGCGATGCGGACCATGATGTCTGCGGCACTTTCTCTAGATGCCAATGACGGATTATAGTCTTGCGCATGCTGCGAGTAGATTGAGGCAAAGTTGTCGTTCTTCTTTCGAATGAACCGCCAGATTTCGGACTGGCCGTCTCGGTGCAATCCAAGCCCCACTCCTCGAATCTCCAAGGCGTAGCTCCGACCCTGGATGGCCTGCTGTTCAGCAATTTTTGCCGCCATTTCTTTTTCATAGGCGGCACTCTTAGCCCTTTCATAGGCCTGGGTGCCATCTCGCCAGCACATGCTAAAGATCACCAACCAGCCGACAAACACTACAATGCCCCAAGCCAGGGCGGGCTTCAGGCTGCGAAATGCCATGTCAAGTCCTGTGCTCCATCATCTACGCCACACTCACATTCAGCGCATGGCTGGCCACACCCTGACATCCACATGCCAGCCGATGGCCTTGCAGCACCGTAGGCTTACCGTTGAGGCGACGGCTCGGATACCCCTCAATGAAAGCGAACACCCCGCCGTGAAGCGGGCAACTGGCCTTGTCGCCCAACACCGCTGGCGTTTTACCATTGACGGTGTGGGTCCCAGCCAGTTGGCATGAGATCACGCTGCCGCCGCTGCTGGTGGGGTCCCCCAGGCAGATTGGAGCCCTCATGCCGGGGGTGGTCCGTTACCGGGGAGGCCATAGATGAACGGATCAGCGCCGCGGTTCTGCTCATTCTTCGCCTTGCGGGCCTCAGTGGGCGGGCTGATCATCTGTACGCTGAGGCTACCGTCGCTGCCGGCGTACACCACGGCACTGGCGCCGCCATCGAGGTAGCTGGCGATGGTGGCCAGGTTGATTTCCACCAGCGCGCTGCTGACGCCGGTATTACCCAGGCGCCGGCCGATGTCGTAGCCCTCCTCCACATTGCCCACGTCCAGGCCATGGCCATCGGTGTTTAGGCTGTGCAAGGCGTTGGTCAGGGCGATTTCCGCTTCGGTGTTGTCGGTGGTGTCGTAGAACACGCGTACCGGTTTTTGTCCATCGGGCAAGGTGTCCAGCGCCTTGAGCCAGCCTGCTTGCAAGGCCTTGGCTTGCAAGGCGGGTTTGAGGCGCTGGCCGTTTTCGTCTTGCATCGAGACCTTGATCGGGCGGTGCAGGTAGCCCAGCACTGGTGCTGCATCGAATTCTTTGAGCTGGTGTTCGGCCCAGCGCACGGGCAGCCAGGGGGATGGTTCGAAATGGCCTGGGCCGCGGT
>NZ_JAAMQI010000032.1 GCF_013523165.1 Pseudomonas entomophila | reverse complement strand
CAATCAAAAATCTCGACCACCCCCACCACCGCACCCGCTTCATCCGTCACCGCCAGCACCCGAATCTTGTGCTCCAGCATGAACGCCTCCGCCTCCGCCAGCTGTGCATCGCTGCGAATGGTCCGCGGTGAAGTCGTCATGAACGTGGCCACCGACGCCTTCACCACTCCCTGATCCTCCAACAACGCCCGCCGCAGGTCGCCATCGGTGACGATCCCGGCCAGGCTGTCCCCTTCCATCACCACCGCCATGCCCAGCCGGCTCTGGGTCATTACCAGCAGGCAATCATGGAACGAGGTCTGTGGCGTCACGATCGGCGCCGGTGCGTGCATCACGTCCCGCACGCGGGTCAGCAGCTTGCGCCCTAGGCTGCCGCCGGGGTGGTAGCGAGCGAAGTCCATGGGCTTGAACTGCAGCGCGTCGATCAGGGCCACGGCCAACGCATCCCCCATGGCCATGGTCGCCAGGGTCGAGGTGGTCGGTGCCAGGTTGTTCGGGCACACCTCGCGCTCGACGGACACGTCCAGCCACACGTCGGCATGCCGCGCCAGGGTCGAGCGGCCGTTGCCGGTCATGGCGATGATCGTGTTGCCGAAGGACTTCAGGCTCGGGATCAGCTTGATCAGCTCGTCGGTCTCGCCGCTGTAGCTGATCAGGATCAGCACGTCGATCGGCTTGAGCATGCCCAGGTCGCCATGGAATGCCTCGGCCGGGTGCAGGAAGAAGCTGGGCGTGCCGGTGGAGGCGAAGGTGGCGACCATCTTCTTGCCGATCAGGCCGGACTTGCCGATGCCGCAGACCACCGTGCGGCCCTGGCAACCCAGTATCAGGTCGACGGCCTGCTGAAAGGCGCCATCGAGGCGGTCTGCCATCTGGGTCAGGGCCTGAGCCTGGGCGGCGAGGGCTTGCTTGGCGATCGGTAGATGTTTCATGTGCAGGATTCGTCTTCGGAAGTAACGGAAACACGCCTGCCAAGGGCAGAGCCGATTGGCACGACGACCGTGCGCGCAGGGGGCACGGGGTGGGAGGTCAGCCTGACCGACGCCGCACGAGGCAGGCACGTTGCGGGCCAGGCCGAAGCGGGCGCATTGTAAACCAAGTCACCCCGCGCGGCGCGTTCAGGCCTGGGCCAGCAGGTCGGTGATCCACTCGGCCTGGCGGGTCATCTCGCGCACTTTCTCCTCCGGCACCGCTTGTCGCGCCCGTGCCAGGTTCGTCAGCGTCTGCTGCTTCTGGCGCAGCATGCGTTGCCACTTGTTCAGAAACGCCGGGCTGCGCACCTGCATCTGCACAGGGCCGAAGTACAGCTCCTGCTCGGTATAGCGCACCGGCCCCGTGGGCTCGGCGACGATCACCTCATAGTCGAAGCGATGCTCGCGCAGGGCTTCTTCGTGCACGATGCGGTAGCCGTTTTCCATCAGCCACACGCGCAAGGGCGGCTCGCCGCCGTTGGGTTGCAGCACCAGGCGCTCTTGCCCGCTCAAACGTGCCTTGCCACGGGCCAGGATGTCGCGAATGGTCTCACCCCCCATGCCGCACAGGCTGACCACGGTGATGCCATCTTCAGGGTGCAGTGCCTCCAGCCCGTCGGCCAGGCGCACCGTGACGCGGTCGGTCAGGTCGTTTTCGCGTACGGTGCGCTCGGCGGCGTGGAAGGGCGTCAGGGCCACTTCGCCGGCCACCGCCGCCTCGATGGCGCCACGGCGCACCAAAGCCACGGGCAGGTAGCCATGGTCCGAGCCGATGTCGGCCAGGCGTGCGCCGGCGGGCACGTGCGCCGCGACGCGTTCCAGGCGGTGGGACAGGGTGTGTTCGTTCAACGGTGATCCTCTCTTCGACGTGCAGCCCGGCAGCGACGGCCGCAGCGGGACGCGAGTCTGGCAAGCAATGCCGATCAATTCAAATGCTCAAGCCCGATGGCGTTGCTCGACGCCGGGCGTAGGACGTGTGGCAGGTAGGCGAAGGACGCTTGCAGGCCCCCGTTCATGCTGTCGAATTCAGTAACCATTGGCCTGCGCTCGACGCTGGGCGAAGGCCGAGGCAGCGGCTAGTGTGACGGGGCAGCCACTGGAATCGCTGCACCATGTCCATCGTTCACAGGAGTGATCCCCATGCACAAGACCGTCTGCAAATCCCTGCTGCTGCCCCTGTTCGCCAGCCTGTCGTTCTCCATCAGCGCGGCCCCGGCCGCACAGCCCACGATGTCCACGATGGCCGCGACGCCCTCGGCCGTCATGCAGGACGCGTCCGCGCCGCAGGTGGACGTGAACAAGGCCGATGCCGCCACGTTACAGAGCGAACTGACCGGTATCGGCAAGTCAAAGGCCGAAGCCATCGTGGCCTATCGAGAAGCGCACGGCCCGTTCACGAGCGTGGACGAGCTGCTGGAGGTGAAGGGCATCGGCAGTGCGCTGCTGGAGCGAAACCGGAGCAAGCTCACCGTGGAGTGAGCGTGCGCCCGGCCTGACGCATGAAGCGTCCGTACCGGCCGGTCGATAGGCAAAGCAGGTCGGCCGGCCCCCACCACTGGCAGGGCAGGCCGACCGCTCACGACGCCTGCATCACTGGGCCATCTTGCCCATGACCCGCGAATAACCTGCCGCCGTCTCGAACACGTCGGCCTTGCCTTGCGCCATCAGGATGGCATCGGCTACCTCGCGAAACGCGCCCGTGCCGCCTGCCGCGTTCAGCACGCTGGAGGCCGCGGCCTTGACGTACGCCGGGGCATCGGCCACCGCGAACGACAGACCGCAACTGGCGAAGGCTGGCAGGTCGATGCTGTCATCGCCCAGGCACGCCGTCTGCCAGGCGCTGACACCGGCTTCGGCCATCAGCTGTTCGCAGGCCGTCTGCTTGTCCTTGATACCGAACTGGCACAGGGTGACGCCCAGGTCGGCCACGCGCTTGCGCAGCGTCGCCGAATCGCGCCCCGACAGCACCGCCACGCGCACGCCGTTCTCTTCCAGCAGGCGCATGCCCATGCCGTCGCGGACGTGGAAGCGCTTGATGCACTCGCCGTTGCCGTCATAGAACAGGCCGCCATCGGTCAGCACGCCGTCGACGTCGGTGATCACCAGGCGTACGTCGGCAAGCGTCGGCAGGGCGGGTGCCGGTTGGCCGGCCATGATCGCGCGCACCGCCTCCAGCCCTTCGGGCGTATCCACGCCCGGGCCGGTCGGCTCGATGGGGTACGCACGGATGCTGTAGCCCGCCGCCAGCAAGCGCAGTTGCTCGAGCTTCTCGGCGTGCTCGAGCATCGGCTGCGGCAGGGCGCTGTACTCGGCCAGCACCTGGCGGCGATAACCGTACACACCCACATGCTTGAGGTAGCGGGCCGCCTCGTCGTCACGCGGATACGGGATCGGCGAGCGGCTGAAGTACAGCGCGTTGCCGTTGTGGCCCAGCACCACCTTGACCGCCTCGGGGCGCTTGGCCTCGTGGGCGTCGATGGCGTGGCACAGGGTGCCGATGGCCACCGCAGGGTCGGCCAGCATGCCGGCGATCAGCGTTTCGATGTCGGCGGGCCGCACCAGCGGCTCGTCGCCCTGCAGGTTGATGTACAGGTCGGCCTGCACCTGGCCCATGACCTCGGCCAGGCGGTCGGTGCCCGATGGGTGCTCGGGCGAGGTCATCACGCAAACCCCGCCAAAGGCCTCCACTGCTTGCGCCACGCGGGCGTCGTCCGTGGCGATCACCACCTGGTCGGCATTGCCCACCTGCAGGGCCCGCTCGTAGACGTGCTGCACCATCGGCTTGCCGAGGATGTCCGCCAGCGGCTTGCCCGGCAGGCGGGTCGAGGCGTAGCGCGCCGGGATCACGATCGCGACCCGTTGTTCGGTACCTGTCATGTCAGTCCCTCGTTCAGCGCGGCAGTCTCAGCGGATGTTCAGGGCCGGGAAGGACTTGACCAGGTCGTCCAGTGCCTTGATCTGTGCCAGGAACGGCTCGAGCTGGTCCAGCGGCAGGGCGCTGGGGCCGTCGCACTTGGCCTGGTCGGGGTTGGGGTGCGCTTCGAGGAACAGGCCGGCCAGGCCGACGCCCATGCCGGCGCGCGCCAGCTCCACCACCTGCTCGCGACGGCCACCGGAGGCTGCGCCCGACGGGTCGCGCTGCTGCAGGGCGTGGGTCACGTCGAAGATGATCGGCAGGTCGTTGCAGGTGCGCTTCATCACGCCGAAGCCGAGCATGTCCACCACCAGGTTGTCGTAGCCCAGGCAGGTGCCGCGGTCGCACAGGATCAGCTGGTCGTTACCGGCTTCACGGAATTTCTGCACGATGTTCTGCATCTGCGACGGGCTGAGGAACTGCGGCTTCTTGATGTTGACCGGCTTGTTGGTCTTGGCCAGCGCCATCACCAGGTCGGTCTGGCGGGCGAGGAAGGCGGGCAGCTGCAGCACGTCGACCACTTCGGCGACCGGGGCGGCCTGGTGGATCTCGTGCACGTCGGTGATCACCGGCACGCCGAACTCGGCCTTCACCTTTTCGAAGATGCGCAGGCCTTCTTCCAGGCCGGGGCCACGGTAGGAGTGGATCGAGGAGCGGTTGGCCTTGTCGAAGCTGGCCTTGAACACGTAGGGGATGCCGAGCTTTTCGGTGACTCGGACGTACTCGGCGCAGGCGGTCAGGGCCAGGTCGAGGGATTCGAGCACGTTGACGCCGCCGAACAGGACGAAGGGTTTGTCGTTGGCGCAGTCGAGGGTGGGGGTGATCTTAACCATGGGGAAGTGGCGGCCCTAGTCGGTGGAAAATGAAAGGCCGCCAGTATACCCCTTCCACCTGGGGGCCGTGTTCCTCCCGTCTTGCACCGCCTGGGCGAGGCTGTCCATCCAGGCGTGGCAGGGCCGTCAGCGGTCCCGCGCTTCCTTCGCATCCATCTCGGCATTGCGTTGCTTGATCTTCTGCTTCTGCTCGTCGGTCAACGGCAGCTTGCTCGCCGTATCGCGCAGCATCAGCAACCCGCCCACAATGGACCCAATCGCCACCAGCAGTATCAACCAGGCGTACCACGGCATGATGTTCTCCCACTCTCATGAAGGCCGAGGCCCATTGTAACGTTCGAACCTGGGGCAGGGCGGGGGTTCCCCCGAGGTGCGATGCCCTGGTGTCGATCCGCGCCCCACCGGTGGGGCACTTCGTTTACAATGCGCGCCGTTCACGCCTTGCCTAGAGACCATTGCCATGCCTGCCTGCCAGACGCCCCTGATCGTTGCCCTGGATTTCCCGACCCGCGAAGCCGCCCTGCGCCTGGCCGACCAGCTCGACCCCGCCCTGTGCCGGGTCAAGGTCGGCAAGGAGCTGTTCACCAGCAGCGCGTCGGGCATCGTCGAGGCATTGCGCGACAAGGGCTTCGAGGTGTTCCTCGACCTCAAATTCCACGACATCCCCAACACCACCGCCATGGCCGTCAAGGCCGCCGCGGAGATGGGCGTGTGGATGGTCAACGTGCACTGCTCCGGTGGCCTGCGCATGATGTCGGCCTGCCGCGAGGTGCTCGCCCAGCGCAGCGGCCCGCAGCCCTTGCTGATCGGCGTGACCGTGCTCACCAGCATGGAGCGCGAGGACCTGGCCGGCATCGGCCTGGACATCGAGCCGCAGGAGCAGGTCCTGCGCCTGGCCGGCCTGGCGCAAAAGGCCGGCATGGACGGTCTCGTGTGCTCGGCGCTCGAAGCGCCCGCCCTGAAAGGGGCCTACCCAGGCTTGCAACTCGTGACGCCGGGGATTCGTCCGGCTGGCAGCGCGCAGGACGACCAACGCCGTATCCTGACGCCGCGCCAGGCCCTGGACGCCGGCTCGGACTACCTGGTCATCGGCCGGCCGATCACCCAGGCAGCCGACCCGGCGGCGGCCTTGGCGGCCGCGGTGGCCGAGGTGCAGGGCGCGCGCGTCTGACCTGATGCGTCTGCCTCACGCGCGGTGTCGCCCGGTCGGCATCGCGTACGTTGAAGACTGTGCAAAATATTGGAACTTCCCGCCTCGCTTGCGTCTCCATCTAGTAACGACACAGTCCCGTGTCCTTTGAAGGAGAGTTCCCATGAGTGGCACCACAGACAAAGTAAAAGGGATGGCTAACGAAGCGGTCGGTAACATCAAGCAAGGTGTCGGCAACATGACCGACAGCGAAAAGCTCAAAGCCGAAGGCAAAGCCCAAGAGATCAAAGGCGAAGGCCAGCAGGTCAAGGGCGATGTGAAGAACAAAGTCGATGAAGTGACCAAGCCATAAGGTCGCGTTTCGCAAAGAACGGCCGCCTCGTGCGGCCGTTTTTTATGCAGGGTCGTTTTTATTGGCCCGCCAGGGAGCGGTGGCCGGCCAGCGTGGTCTACTAGACTAGTTGCAGCCACGTAGGCCCCGAACCGTTGTCGGGCCTGTACCGATGACCGTCGAAGCGGCGAGGGAGACGCTAACAATGTTTAAAGCCATGCAGGGCCTTCCTGTACACAAGGTATTGATCCGCACCGTCAACGAATTCCTCGATGACGAAATGTCCACCTACGCCTCGGCCCTGGCGTACCAGATGCTGTTCTCGCTGTTCCCCTTCCTGCTGTTTCTCATCGCGCTGATCGGCTTCCTGCACCTGCCGGACTTCTTCTCCTGGCTGCGCTTGCAGGCTGAACTAGTGTTGCCCGGCCAGGCACTGGAGCAGGTCAACCCGGTGATCGATCAGTTGCAGCAATCCCAGGGCGGACTGCTGTCGGTGGGTATCGTCATCGCGCTGTGGACGGCCTCGGCTGGCGTGCGTCTGATGATGAGCGCGATGAACGCTGCCTACGACGTGCCGGAAGGGCGTCCGGTGTGGAAGCGCATCCCGCTGTCGGTCCTCTACACCGTGGGCTTCGCCGGCATGCTGTTGTCGGTCGCGGCACTCATGGTGCTGGGTCCACAAGTGATGGAGTGGATTGCCTCGCAAGTCGGACTGGGTGACTTCATCGTCACGGTGTGGACCGTGCTGCGTTGGCCGGTAATCATCATCCTGATGATGATCGCGGTGGCCTTGATGTACTACCTGATGCCCGATGTGAAACAGCAGTTTCGCTTCATCACCCCAGGTTCCGTGCTGGCCGTGGTGGTGTGGATCGGCGCTTCGTTGGGCTTTGGCTTCTACGTGAAGAACTTTGCTGACTACAACGCCATGTACGGCAGCATCGGAACCATCATTGTGCTGCTGCTGTACTTCTACATCTCCTCGGCCGTGCTGCTGCTGGGCGCGGAGATGAACGCGGTGATCGAGCACATGTCGGCCGAGGGCAAGGACAAGGGCGAAAAGGACTTCGACGGCACAACGTCGCCGGAGCCCAAGTCGAACCTGGGCAAGGAAGAACCCGCACCGGCTACCGTTCAGCCGGGTAGCGCTAGCAGCCATTGAGGCAAAGCGCGCCCTGACCTGAAGAAGGCGGGGCGCGGTGGTTCAGCCTGGGATGTCGACCCTCATGTCTGTCAGCATGAGCGCGGGGTAGACTGCAAAGCGATCAGGGGTTTGTGCCGCTGATAGCGGTGCAGGCGCCCTGCCAACGTTTCGGGCAGATCGACGCCGGGCTCGAACGAGAGCCGTTGGTAGAAGGGCAGCAGGTCAGGGTGGCAGAACAGCCATACCTTTCCGTCCAGTCCGGCCATGGCCGCCCCCATCAGACGCGACGCAACGCCCCGTTGCCGCCATTGCGGGTCGACCAGCAGCCCGGTCAACCAGTGACCGCCTTCCACCGGCGTCATGTTCAACCCCGCCACGATCGACCCTGACCGCGCGACCCACGGATGACCGTCGGCCGGCGTGCGCATGCGTGAGCCATGCTGGCGGTAGAAGTGATCCAGCAAGCGGCGCTCGAGCCCGGCCAGGGGCGTGCAGTGCAGGGTGGGTGAGGCGTGCATGAAAAGGCCATGGGTTGGGGAGCGCACAGCATACCTGCTTGTCTTTCCTGCCCCCAGCGCGGCGCCTGCATCGCGGGCAAGCCCGCCCCCACAGAACATGAGGTATCTTCTTGATTTTAAAATGAATGATTTCAGCATTTTGTGGGCCCTGCGGGCCCAATCGCGGCACAGGGGCCGCTTGTACAGGTGACCACGATAGCCTGCAACCCCGTGGTGGAGCTACGGGTGTAGGAGCGGCCCCTGTGCCGCGATTGGGCCCATAGGGCCCACATCACACTTGGTAGAACCCATAGAATCTCCCACAGGTGACCGCGATAGCCATGTTCTCTGCGCGACAGCGCGGCGCCGAGGCAGCGGGCGAACTCCCACAGCTCGCAGGCATACGCCGCTCTATAGGGAGCTTCGTAGGTTTGCGTGTAGCTTGGTGCAGGTGTGGGAGCGGGCTTGCCCGCGATGAAGCCACCGCGAACGCCCAGGCCAAGCGCTGCCCAGGCCACCGCCAAACGAGCATGAACACCCCTGATCCACCCCTCCACCTGCCCACCCCCATCTCCCCGCCGTATACTTCCCCACTTTCACACCCCTCCAGCCCTCGCTCGCCCGGACCCCAACGCCCCATGCCTTTCTCGAACGGATTCCTGCTCAGCCTGTCCCTCTGCCTGGACATCGGTGTCGCCAACATCGCCATGATCACCCTCGCCATGCAGCGCGGTTTCCTGCAAGGCTTCTGGCTGGGGCTGGGCACCTGTGTGGGGGATCTGATCTACGCGTTGGCGGCGTTGGCCGGGATGACCGTGCTGCTGCAGTTCGAGACCGTACGCTGGGTGCTGTGGCTCGGTGGCTCGGCCTTGCTGGTCCTGTTCGCGGTCAAGATGCTGCTGGCCGCCTGGCGCGGTGGCCGTCTGCACGCGCAAGGCGCAGCAGTGGTGGAGCCGGCCTGGCGCGAGTTCCTGCGAGGGCTGTTCCTGGCGATGTCCTCGCCCAGCGCCATCCTCTGGTTCGCGGCAGTCGGCGGGGTGCTGATCTCCCGCTCGGCCGAGGGCGGGCTGGTCGACGCCGGGCTGTTTCTGAGCGGCTTCTTCGTGGCGGGGCTGGTCTGGAGCGCCGGCCTGTGCGGCGTGGCCAGCCACGGCGGGCGACTGCTGGGCGATCGCCTGCTGACCTGGTCCTACCTGGCCTCGGCGGCCATCTTCTGTTACTTCGCGGTGTACGTGATCCTGTCCGGCTATCGCGAATTCATCCTCGCGCCCACGGGGCTGTAGGCGCGATGCGCAGGCGGCGCCACCCGGGCGCCGCACGCCATTCACTCAGCTGGCGACGAAGTTCGGCGGGCTGACCAGCTCGACCGTCTGCTGCTTGCGCGGCGCCAGGATCTCGGCCTCGCCTTGCACCACCACCTCGTCGTGCTGGTTGTAGACGTTGGTGGCGATGCGCACCTTGAACTTGGGCAGCTTCTCGAGGATTTCCAGGCGCACGGTCAGGGTGTCGCCGATCTTGACCGGCTTCTGGAAGCTCATGGTCTGACCCAGGTAGATGGTGCCGGGGCCGGGCAAGGTGCAGGCCACGGCGGCGCTGATCAGCGCGCCGCTGAACATGCCATGGGCGATGCGCTCGCGGAACAGGCTCTTGGCAGCGAACTCGGCGTCCAGGTGCACCGGGTTGTGGTCACCGGACATCGCGGCGAACAGCTGGATGTCGCGTTCTTCCACGGACTTGCTGTAGGTCGCGGTCTGGCCGACTTCGAGGGTTTCGTAGGGGGTGTTGGTGACCTGGGTCATCTGGGCTTCCTTGAGCGAGAAAGGCGATACGTCGGCGGCGCGTCCCGCAGGGCGGCCGGCGAGGAGGGGGCGAAAGGGTGCGATGATATCGGTTGATGGGGTTTGTTGCTTGGTTGATTGACGCCCGCACCGGCCCAGGCCAGGCCCTTCGCAGCCGGGCAGCGCAACCAGACATTACAGCTGAAACAAAATGTGACCAATGTCCGAATCGCGGTCACAAAGGCAACTCCACGGCCACCCCTGGCCCTAGGCGCCCCTAGGCAAAGCTGCTAATCTCGCCCCCGCTTGCCGATGAAACGGTTCCCGCGACCGTCATCCTATTTCAATAATAATCGCATCGATGCGATCAAGATTCTGCTGTGTTCAAGGAGTGGGGTTCCATGATCGAAATCTTTTGGAAGGACAAGTACCCAGCCGGGATCGTGGCCGAAATCGATGCCGACGAATTTCCCAACCTCCAGGCCGTACTCAAGCAGTCCTGCCAACGCTTCGCCGACAAGCCGGCCTTCAGCAACCTCGGCAAGACCCTCACCTATGGTGAGCTCTACAGCCTGTCGGGTGCCTTCGCCGCCTGGTTGCAGCAGCACACCGACCTGCAGCCGGGCGACCGCATCGCCGTGCAGCTGCCCAACGTCCTGCAATACCCGGTGGTGGTCTTCGGCGCCATGCGTGCCGGCCTGATCGTGGTCAACACCAACCCCCTGTACACCGCCCGCGAGCTCGAGCACCAATTCAAGGACTCCGGCGCCAAGGCGCTGGTCTGCCTGGCCAACATGGCACACGTGGCAGAAAAGGTCGTGCCCAAGACCGACGTACGCCACGTCATCATCACCGAAGTCGCCGACCTGCTGCCGCCGCTCAAGCGCCTGCTGGTCAACAGCGTGGTCAAGTACGTCAAGAAGATGGTCCCGGCCTACCACCTGCCCAAGGCCGTGCGCTTCAACGATGCCCTGGCCAAGGGCAAGGGCCAGCCGGTGGTCGAGGCCAACCCGGGTGCCCACGACGTGGCCGTGCTGCAGTACACCGGCGGCACCACGGGCGTGGCCAAGGGCGCCATGCTCACCCACCGCAACCTGGTGGCGAACATGCTGCAATGCCGCGCGCTGATGGGGGCCAACCTGCACGAAGGGTGCGAGATCCTCATCACGCCGCTGCCGCTGTACCACATCTACGCGTTCACCTTCCATTGCATGGCGATGATGCTGATCGGCAACCACAACGTGCTGATCACCAACCCGCGTGACCTGCCGGCGATGGTCAAGGAACTGTCGAAGTGGAAGTTCAGCGGCTTCGTCGGGCTCAACACCCTGTTCGTCGCGCTGTGCAACAACGATGCCTTCCGCGCCCTGGACTTCTCGTCGCTGAAGATCACCCTGTCCGGCGGCATGGCACTGCAACTGAGCGTCGCCGAGCGCTGGAAGTCGGTGACCGGCTGCGCCATCTGCGAGGGCTACGGCATGACCGAAACCAGCCCGGTGGCCACCGTCAACCCGGCCGAAGCCAACCGCGTCGGCACCATCGGCATCCCGGTGCCGTCGACCCTGTGCAAGATCGTCGATGACGAAGGGCGCGAGCTGCCGCAGGGCGAGACGGGCGAGCTGTGCGTCAAGGGCCCGCAGGTGATGAAGGGCTACTGGCAGCGCCAGGAAGCCACCGACGAGGTGCTCGACCGCGAGGGCTGGCTCAAGACCGGAGACATCGCGCTGATCGAGCCCGACGGTTACCTGCGCATCGTCGACCGCAAGAAGGACATGATCCTGGTGTCCGGCTTCAACGTGTACCCCAACGAGATCGAGGACGTGCTGGCCAGCCTGCCGGGCGTGCTGCAGTGCGCGGCCATCGGCGTGCCGAACGAGAAATCCGGCGAGCTGATCAAGGTGTTCCTGGTGGTCAAGCCGGGCATGACCCTGACCAAGGAGCAGGTGCTCGAACACATGCGCGCCAACGTCACCGGCTACAAGGTGCCGCGCCAGGTCGAGTTCCGCGATGCGCTGCCGACCACCAACGTCGGCAAGATCCTGCGCCGCGAGCTGCGCGACGAAGAACTGAAGAAGCAGGGCGTGGCCAAGACGGCCTGATCCGGAGCCGTCGCCATGGGGACTGTGCAGCCCCGTCGGTGACACCTGGGCCTGTACGCTGCCGGTCGTCCTGACTGGTGGCCGCCTGCCTTCTGTAGAAAAGGTAATGATCTCGGGATCTTGCGGGCCCTGCGGGCCCGATCGCGGTCGGTCCGGCGCCCCGGCAGGGGCCGCTCCTACAGGAACCGCGATGGCCTGCAACGCTGGCGGTGGGGCTACGGGTGTAGGAGCGGCCCCTGCCGGGACGCCGGACCGGCCGCGATGGGCCGCAAAGCGGCCCTGAAACCGATCAGCAATAAAGCCCCGGATCCTGCCCGCTATCGCCCTGTTCCCTGCACGACAGCACAGCGCCAGGTCAGTGGGCAGACGCCCATCGGCAAATCTGCGACAATCACCGCCTTACATTGCTGCTCATCCACTGCGCCTGCGTCACCCACGCGGCCCCTGGGCACGGGCGGGCGTTGCCGATCCGGCACCCTGCATGTCATGCCCCGAGGGCTGGATGACCTCTCATCAAGCAGGGCCTCCTGCGCCACGCGAGCCTCATGACAGACCACGCCACCGCCACGCTGCTGAACAACCTCGACCACGCCATGATCGCCGACCGCCATCGCCTGCGTCGGCAATTGCACGAGCTGAACAAGCACCCCGACGACGCCAAGCTGGCGCAGTGGGCCGAGCGCCTGCAGGCCTCCTGCGCGCGGGTCAGCGCACGCCAGGCCAGCGTGCCGGTCGTGCGCTACGACGACAGCCTGCCGATCGCCGCCAAGCGCGACGACATCAAGAAGGCCCTGTCCGAACACCAGGTGCTGGTGATCGCCGGCGAGACCGGGTCGGGCAAGACCACCCAGTTGCCGAAGATCTGCCTCGAACTGGGCCGCGGCAGCCACGGGCTGATCGCCCACACCCAGCCCCGCCGGATCGCCGCACGCAGCGTGGCCTCGCGGGTCGCCGACGAGCTGGGCACGCCCCTGGGCGGCCTGGTCGGCTACCAGGTGCGCTTCGAGGACCAGAGCGACGCCAACACCCTGGTCAAGCTGATGACCGACGGCATCCTGCTGGCCGAGACCCAGCACGACCGCTTCCTCGAGCGCTACGACACCATCATCGTCGACGAAGCCCACGAACGCAGCCTGAACATCGACTTCCTGCTGGGCTACCTCAAGACCCTGCTGCCGCGTCGTCCCGACCTCAAGCTGATCATCACCTCGGCGACCATCGACCTGGAGCGCTTCTCCAAGCACTTCGACGATGCGCCGATCATCGAGGTGTCGGGCCGCACCTACCCGGTCGAGACCTGGTACCGCCCGTTGACCAGCGAGCAGGACGAGGAGGGCAACCCGGTCGAGGACGACCTCACCGTCGACCAGGCGATCCTGGCCACGCTGGACGAGATCGCCGACCACGAGCGCCGCGAACGCAAGAGCCCGGGCGACGTGCTGGTGTTCCTGCCGGGCGAGCGCGAGATCCGCGACGCCGCCGAGATGCTGCGCAAGGCCCAGTTGCGCCACACCGAGATCCTGCCGCTGTACGCGCGCCTGTCGCCTGCCGAGCAGCAGCGCATCTTCCAGTCCCATGCCGGGCGCCGCGTGGTGCTGGCCACCAACGTGGCGGAAACCTCGCTGACCGTGCCCGGCATCCGCTACGTGATCGACAGCGGGACCGCGCGCATCAGCCGCTACAGCTACCGCGCCAAGGTCCAGCGGCTGCCCATCGAGGCGGTCTCCCAGGCCAGCGCCAACCAGCGCAAGGGCCGGTGTGGCCGGGTCGAGCCGGGCATCTGCATCCGGCTGTACAGCGAGGAGGACTTCAACGCACGGCCGGCCTTCACCGACCCGGAGATCCTGCGCACCAACCTGGCGGCGGTGATCCTGCAGATGCTGCACCTGCGCCTGGGCGCCATCGATGCCTTCCCGTTCATCGAGCCGCCGGATGGCAAGGCCATCAGCGACGGCTTCAACCTGTTGCAGGAGCTGTCGGCGGTCAACCGCGAGAACCAGCTGACCCCGCTCGGGCGCCAGCTGGCGCGCCTGCCCATCGACCCTCGCCTGGGCCGCATGCTGCTCGAAGGCGCGCGCCAGGGCAGCCTGCAGGAGGTGCTGATCGTCGCCAGCGCGCTGTCGGTGCAGGACCCGCGCGAGCGGCCGCCGGAGCGTCAGCAGGCGGCCGACCAGGCTCATGCCCAGTGGAAGGACGTCGACTCGGACTTCGCGGCCTTGATCAACCTCTGGCGCGGTTTCGAGGAGCAGCGTCAGACGCTCACCGCCAACCCGCTGCGCAACTGGTGCCGCAAGCAGTTCCTCAACTACCTGCGCCTGCGCGAGTGGCGCGACGCCCATCGCCAGCTGGCGCTGATCTGCCGCGACCTGCAACTGGTGGTGAACAAGGAGCCGGCCGATTACCTGCCGGTGCACAAGGCCATCCTCAGCGGCCTGCTCAGCCAGATCGGCCACAAGGCCGAAGAGGGCGACTACCAGGGCGCGCGGCAACGGCGCTTCTGGGTGCACCCGTCGTCCGGCCTGGGGCGCAAGCGCCCGCAGTGGTTGATGGCGGCCGAGCTGGTGGAAACCACCAAGCTGTACGCCCGCATGGTGGCGCGGATCGAACCGGACTGGATCGAACCGCTGGCCGGGCACCTGATCAAGACGAACCACTTCGAGCCGCACTGGGAGAAGAAGCGCGGGCAAGTGGTGGCCTTCGAGCAGATCACGCTGTACGGGCTGATCCTGGTCGGGCGCCGCCCGGTGCATTTCGGGCCGATCGACCCGGTGGTCTCGCGCGAGCTGTTCATCCGCGAAGGGCTGGTCGGCGGGCAGATCCAGTCGCGGGCCAAGTGCCTGGCGGCCAACCGACGCCTGCTCGAGCAGCTCGACGAGCTGGAAGCCAAGGCGCGGCGGCGCGACATCCTGGCCGATGAAGAGACCCTCTACGCCTTCTACGAAGCACGCCTGCCGGAGGAGATCCACCAGACCGCGACCTTCGACAGCTGGTACCGCACCCAGAGCCAGAAAGACCCGAACCTGCTGATCATGCGCGAGGAGGACGTGCTGGCCCGCGAAGCCAGCGAAGTGACCGCCGCGCAGTACCCCGACACCTTGCAGTTCGGTAACCTGCGCCTGTCGTTGACCTACCACTTCGAGCCGAACCACCCGCGTGACGGCGTCACCGTGCGGGTCCCGGCGCCACTGCTGCCGAGCCTGCCGGCCGAGCGCCTGGAGTGGCTGGTGCCCGGCCTGCTGGAGGCCAAGTGCATTGCCCTGGTGCGCAACCTGCCCAAGGCCTTGCGCAAGAATTTCGTGCCGGTGCCGGACTTCGTCAAGGCGGCCATGGCCCGTCTGGTCTTCGGCCAGGGCGCCTTGCCCCAGGCCTTGGGCCACGAGTTGCTGCGCATGACCGGCGCCCGGGTCAGCGACGAGGCCTGGGCGGAGGCGGCCAGTCAGGTCGACAGCCACCTGCGGATGAACATCGAAGTGGTCGACGGGCAGGGTAAATTCCTTGGCGAAGGCCGTGACCTGGCCGAGCTGACCGCACGCTTTGCCGCCGCCAGTCAGGCCGCGCTGGCCATGCCGCGCCACGAGAACGCCGACCAGCCGGTGCAGGCCAAGGCCTTCGGCCAGGTGGCGCAGACCACGCAACAGAAGATCGCCGGGCTGTCGCTGACGGTCTACCCGGCCTTGGTGGAAGAGAACGGCACCGTGCGCGAGGGGCGCTTCTCGACCCAGGCCGAGGCCGAGTTCCAGCACCGTAGGGCCTTGCAGCGCCTGCT
This sequence comes from Pseudomonas entomophila, assembly GCF_013523165.1. Classification (GTDB taxonomy): domain Bacteria; phylum Pseudomonadota; class Gammaproteobacteria; order Pseudomonadales; family Pseudomonadaceae; genus Aquipseudomonas; species Aquipseudomonas entomophila_A. The sequence continues at coordinate 19,684 of NZ_JAAMQI010000032.1, read as the reverse complement.
GCTGCAGCAGTTGGCTGAACCGGCCAAGTTCCTGCGCGGCAAGCTGCCGGGGCTGACCGAGCTGGGGCTGCTCTACCGCGAACTGGGCCGGGTCGAGGCCCTGGTCGAGGACATCCTGCTGGCCAGCCTGGACAGCTGCATTCTCGAGGGTGAAGACCCGCTGCCCCGTGACGGCGCAGCCCTGGCTGCGCTGGCCGAGCGCAAGCGCGGTGCCTGGGCCGAGCACGCCGAACGCCTGGCCCGCCAGGCCCTGGAAGTGCTCAAGCTATGGCATGGCCTGCAAAAGCGCTTCAAGGGCAAGATCGACCTGAGCCAGGCGGTGGCGCTCAACGACATCAAGCAGCAACTGGGGCACCTGGTGTACCCCAGCTTCGTGCGCCAGACGCCTCATGCCTGGTTCAAGGAGTTGCCGCGTTACCTCAAGGCCATCGAGCTGCGGCTGGAGAAGCTGGGCGCCCAGGTGCAGAAGGACCGGGTCTGGAGTGGCGAGCTGAGCACCCTCTGGGCCCAGTACCAAGCCCGCGCCGACAAGCATGCCCAGGAAGGCAAGCGTGACGAGCAGCTGGCGCTGTATCGCTGGTGGCTGGAGGAGTACCGCGTGTCGCTGTTCGCCCAGCAGCTGGGCACCCGGATGCCGGTATCGGACAAGCGGCTGAGCAAACAGTGGGCGCTGGTGGAGGGGTAGCCTTTCATCCTGCTGGCAAGGCGGCGTAGCGGCCGCCGCCATCGCGGGCAAGCCCGCTCCCACAGGGTATGTCAGCCATCACAGGCAAGTCCCACAAGCTGCATCAGCCATCATGCCGATGCTGTTGTTTGCCTGGCGCCGACAACGTGTGGGAGCGGGCTTGCCCGCGATAGGGCCCGTACAGCCACCCCAAGCATCGACAGTTCAACCTTCACCCTGTCGGCAACACAGCGAAGCCGCCACCCTCCCGGACAGCCTCCGACAGCAATAGGCCAAGAAGCAGCGCCAAAATGGCAACCTTGTCACATCCGCTATCACCTCCACCTGCCCATTCTGTGTAAAACTTGCTGCCAACTCCCGGCAGCGGCTTAGAATCCAGGCCTCTGACCCAACCGGCACAGCGTGCCGTCCACTCCACCCGATCCAGGCCGACGCCATCGCGCGGGCCATAGAACAAGAGGAACGAGCGTGCACAACGTCGTGATCAGCGGCACCGGGCTCTACACCCCGGCCCAGCGCATCAGCAACGAAGAGCTGGTGGAGTCTTTCAACACCTGGGTGCACCAGTACAACCGCGACAACGCCGAGGCTATCGCCCAGGGCGACCTGCAGGCCAAGGACGAATCCAACGCCGCCTTCATCGAGAAGGCCTCCGGCATCAAGAGCCGCTACGTCATGGACAAGGCCGGCATCCTCGACCCGCAGCGCATGAAGCCGCACTTGCCTGCACGCAGCGACGACGAGCCTTCGATCCTCTGCGAGATGGCCGTGGCTGCCGCCCACCAGGCGCTCGAGCGTGCCGGTCGCAGCGTCGCCGACATCGACGGGGTGATCGTCGCCTGCTCCAACCTGCAGCGTCCCTATCCGGCCATCGCCATCGAAGTGCAGCAGGCGCTGGGCGTCCAGGGCTTCGCCTTCGACATGAACGTGGCCTGCTCCTCGGCCACCTTCGGCATCCAGACCGCCGCCAACAGCGTGCAACTGGGCCAGGCGCGGGCGATCCTGGTCGTCAACCCGGAGATCTGCACCGGCCACCTGAACTTCCGCGACCGCGACAGCCATTTCATCTTTGGCGATGCTGCTACCGCGCTGGTGATCGAGCGGGCCGACCAGGCCGTCTCGCATCAGGTCTTCGAGATCCTCGGGACCAAACTGCTGACGCAGTTCTCCAACAACATCCGCAACAACTTCGGTTTCCTCAACCGTGCCGAAGCGGATGACGGCCTGGCCCAGGAGAAGCTGTTCGTCCAGGAAGGCCGCAAGGTGTTCCGCGAGGTCTGCCCGATGGTCGCCGAGCTGATCGGCCAGCACCTGGCCGAGCAAGGCTTGCAGCCCCAGGACGTGCAGCGCTTCTGGCTGCATCAGGCGAACCTGAGCATGAACCAGCTGATCGTCAAGAAACTGCTGGGCCGCGAGGCGACCGAAGCCGAGGCGCCGGTGATCCTCGACCGCTACGCCAACACCAGTTCGGCCGGCTCGGTGATCGCCTTCCACTTGTACCAGGACGACCTGGCGCCGGGGGCGTTGGGGGTGTTGAGTTCGTTCGGGGCGGGGTATTCGATCGGGAGCGTGGTGTTGCGCAAGCGGTAAAGGCAGGTCATGGGCTGGCCTCGTTTCTCGAAAGCGCAGGGCCGTCCAGGCCGTTCACAACCACACCGCATCCCAATGCGGATAAGCGCCCACCCGGTCCACGAGGCCTGCCCGCAGCGGGTTGGCCACGATATAGCGCGCTGCGGTTCGTATGTCGTCCTGACGACGCAGCGCCCGATCGTGATAACCCGCCCGCCACACCTGCCCGCACGCCAACCCTGCCTTGAACAGCGCCGCACTGCTGCAGGACTTGAAGCCATGCACCACGCGCGCGAGCCTGGCCGATTCCAGCTGGAGCAGCCAGTGCAGGTGATCGGGCATCAAGACCCAGGCCAGGGTATCGAATTCGCCGGGGCGTGTTTGCAGGTGTCGGATGACGAGCCTGGCGGCCTTGAGCGAGTGAAACAGCGGCGCTCGCCGATGGGTGACGGTCGTGATGAGGTAGATGCGGCCAGGCTCTGAAAACCGACCGCGGCGCAGTCGATGGGATGCGGGGTAGGGCATGGTGGCCTCCTTGGCGAGATAGAGACCAGGAAGCTTAGAGGATGGGGGATCCGGGGCGGGGATGACTGTTTTACCGATCATTGCCCAGGTTTGTAGTGGTCTGTATTTCTGATTCTGACTAGCTCACCTGACAATAGCTAATGGCTGATTTCATGGGCCCTGCGGGCCCAATCGCGGCACAGGGGCCGCTCCTACAGGAACCGCGATAGGCGGTACAACGGCGGCGGCACTACGGGTGTGGGAGGTTTGCAGTGGTCTGTGTTTCTGATTCTGACTAGCTCACCTGACAATAGCTAATGGCTGATTTCATGGGCCCTGCGGGCCCAATCGCGGCTCAGGGCCGCTCCTACAGGAACCGCGATAGGCGGTACAACGGCGGCGGCACTACGGGTGTGGGAGCGGCCCCCGTGCCGCGATTGGGCCCGCAGGGCCCACAAATCAGCCACGCCGACGTCACGTGCCTAACACTGCACCCACAACGCAAAAAGGCGGAAGCCATCCAGCCTTCCGCCTCCATCCAAGCCGTTTCAGATCAGGCTCAGAACTTCGCCTCCAGGTCCACCTGCACCGTATCCACGTTCGCATCGTTACGCGGCAGGTTCGAGCGGTCCGACTTGGCCGCCAGGTACGCCGCCGCTACCGAGAAGTTCTTGTCGATCTCGTAACCGACCTTGATCTTGTGCCCACGCGAGCCCGTGAAGCCGTTGGCGAAGTCCGAGTCGGTGAACGCGCTGACCACCGCGTTGCGTTGCACGTCGCGGTAGTTGTAGTCGATGCCGAAGGCGCCGAGCTTGGTCTTCAGGCCCGCCAGCCAGGCAGTGTCCTCGCTGTCGTCGGCTTCGGTGTTGACCACGTACTGCCCATAGGCCGAAAGCGGAATGGCGAGGCCGGTGAAGTCCAGCTGACCGAAACCTTCCACCAGGTTGAACTGGTTGGTGGTGTTGCCGTTGACCAGCAGCGGGGCGGACGAGTCATCGTTGTCATAGCCATACACGCTGCCGCCCAGCGTCAGCTTGACCGTGTCGGCCGGTGCGAAACGGGCGCCCAGCTGGCCTGCGTACAACTGCAGGTCATGCTTGAACTGCACACCGTCGCCGTCGACGTTGTCCTTGAGCATGTAGTGACCGGCGCTGCCGAACAGCTCGACCCCGCCCAGGTCGGTCTTGTAGGTGGCGGCCACGCCTTCGGGGTTGATGTCGCTGTCCCAGATTACGTCGCCCATGCTCACCCACGGCTGTGGCATCTTGCCGCCGATCAGGTGCAGGTTCGGGACGCCGGTCGGGTGCCAGTCGAGGTAGGCCAGGTCGACCCACAGCGATTTCTTCTCGAAGTAGTTGTCCAGGCTCTGGTTGGTCGAACGCGCATCGGCCCCGCTGCCCGTGGCTACGCGAATGCCGGCATCGACCTGAGGGTTGATCTCGCTGTAGACGCCCAGGCGCGCCCGGACGCGCTCGCGGTCCTGGTTGTTGCTGCGCGAGGTCGGGTTCTCGACGTTGACGTCTTCGTAGCGCAGGCGCACGTCGCCCTTGATCTGGGTCTTGGCGGCCCAGGCGACCTTCTGTTCAAACGAATTCAGGCGTTCCGACTGAGCCTTCTGGGTGGCCTTCTCCTGGGTTTCCTTGGCCAGGTCGCCTTGCAGTTCGTTGTATTGCGCCTGATTGATCGAGCCGTTGGCGCGCAGCATTTCGAGCAGCTTGGCGTCGACGGCCGCACTGGCCGGAGTACTCAGCGCCAGCAGCACGCTGGTGCACAGGCTCGCTCCGGTGAGTGTAGAAACAAGACGCATACGGTTCTCCCTGTTGAAAAAGGTGGGGAGGCTGGCGCCCGCCCCGAATTGGCATGTCGCCGGAAAGTGCCTGGCTAGACAGGTTCTGGGCTTCCGGAAAACAGGCGCAAGTATTGCGAGGGCAAATGACAGGTTGATGTCTCTTTGATGGCTATGTGATGAAGCGAGCGGGCCGCGATTTGAGTCCGGGCGATGTCTTCCGCGATACTGTCGGCTCACTCGCCACGAGTCTTCTTCTGTGACCAGCCTCTACAGCCTTGCCCGATTGAGCGACCTGCCACCGGCCGTGTGGGATGCGCAGGTGCCTGCCGATCAACCCTTCCTGCGACACGCCTTCCTGTCGTCGCTGGAAGACAGCGGCAGCCTCGGCGGGCAGACCGGCTGGGCGGCCGAACACCTGGTGCTGGAGCGCGACGGCCAGGTGCGCGCCGTGCTGCCGGCCTACCGCAAATGGCATTCCTACGGCGAGTACGTGTTCGATCACGGCTGGGCGGAGGCTTGCGAGCGCGCTGGCATCGCCTACTACCCCAAACTGCTCGGCGCGGTGCCGTTCAGCCCGGTCGGCGGGCCACGGCTACTGGCCGCCGACCCGGCCGATGCCCGGCTGTTGCTGCAGGCCTTGCCGCAGTACCTGACCCAGGCGCAGCTCTCGGGTGCCCACATCAACTTCACCGACGCCGCCACCGACGCGCCGCTACGCGAGTTGCCGGGCTGGCTGGAGCGGCTGGGCTGTCAGTTTCACTGGCGCAACCAGGGCTACCGGGATTTCCAGGACTTCCTCGACGCGCTCAGCTCACGCAAGCGCAAGCAGATGCGCAAGGAGCGCGAGCAGGTCGCCGGGCAGGGGATGACGTTCGACTGGTACCGGGGCGACCAGCTCAGCGAGGTGCAGTGGGATTTCGTCTACACCTGTTACGCCAACACCTACCGGGTGCGCGGGCGTCCGCCGTACCTGACGCGCGCCTTTTTCAGCCTGTTGGCCGAACGCATGCCCGAGGCGATCCGCGTGGTGATCGCACGCCAAGGCCGGCAGGACGTGGCGATGGCCCTGAGCCTGGTGGGCAGCGACAGTTTCTATGGGCGCTATTGGGGCTGCCTGGACGAATTCGACCGGCTGCACTTCGAGACCTGTTTCTACCAGGGCATGGAGTTCGCCATTCGTGAGGGTTTCCAGCGATTCGACGCCGGCGCCCAGGGCGAGCACAAGCTGATCCGCGGGTTCGAGCCAGTGATCACGCGGTCATGGCACTACCTGCTGCACCCAGGCCTGCGCCAGGCGGTGGAGGAGTTTCTGGTCCAGGAGCGTGAAGGTGTACTGGGCTATGCCGAGGCGGCGCGCCAGGCGTTGCCGTATCGGCAAGGTTGAACTCAGGCCCAGGAAAGGCTGGCGCGCGATGAAGGCAGTGCATGACCTGACGCCATCGCGGGCAAGCCCGCTCCCACAAAGGGCCAATGCAGCCTCCCACAAAGGGCCAATGCAGCCGACAGTCGTTCGGTGAGATGAGCCGAGCCAGACCAGGCACAGGGAGTCCTGTGGGAGCTGGCTTGCCAGCGATGAAGGCGACGCGGTATCCGCCAGGACACCCCGTCACCTTCACCCGCCCAATTTACTTCTTCAACAGATCCGCCAACCCGGCAAACGGGTTGTGGGTCGCGGTCGCGGTCTTCGGGCTGCTCAGCGAGCCTTCGCCGAAGTATTGCTGGTCGGTATAGCGCGAGTGCTCGTTGTCATGGCAATACAGGCACAGCAGCTCCCAGTTCGAGCCATCCTGCGGGTTGTTGTCATGGTTGTGGTCACGGTGGTGCACGGTCAGCTCCGACAGGCGCTTGCCGGAAAACTCGCGGGTGCAACGACCGCAAACATGCGGATACATTTTCAGTGCCTTGTCCCGGTAGCCCATTTCCTTGTCGCGCTTGGCGTCGGCAAGGATGCGGTCGAGGCGGGCGGTGGCGGCAGCGGAGGAGGCCGTGCTCATGGTAAGTCCTTTGTGCTAATCAGGCGGATGACGGTGATGCCTTGAATTCTAGCGGGCGACTGCCACGACGGACAGGCAAAAACGCGCGGTTGGGCGTAGGCTGGAGCCACCTTACCGACAGGAGGTGAACGATGCGTCTTCTGGTTCTCGTCATGCTGGCGCTCATCGGCGCCACGACCGCCTATGCGGCCGCCGAACCGCCCCGCTCGAGCGTGCCGGTGCCTGGCTCACCCGGCACCGCCACGCCGACACCCTATCCGCAGATCACCCCCGCCACGCCGGTCAGGGCCGGTGACGGGCGACCAGGTGCGCCCTTGCTGCTGCCCATGCCCGTCCCAGGGCCACCGAAGGACCAGCCGTTGCCCGGCCTGCGGCCCGACCCGGTGCAACCGTCACCCACCGGGCTGGATGCACCAGGCTGGACCGACCCCGCCCCTTAGGCCACGCCCAGTTCCTCGAAGACGAACGCGTATTCCAGCGCCACGTCCCGCAGCCCCTGGTAACGCCCGCTCATGCCGCCATGGCCGGCGCCCATTTCTGTCTTGAGCAGCAGGCGGTTGTCGTCGGTCTTGTGCGTGCGCAGGCGCGCCACCCACTTGGCCGCTTCCCAGTACTGCACGCGGCTGTCGTTGTAGCCCGCGATCACCAGCATGGCCGGGTAAGCCTGGGCCTTGACGTTCTCATAGGGCGCGTAGGCCTTGATGCGCTCGAACACCTCCGGCTCCTGCGGATTGCCCCACTCGTCGTACTCGGTGATGGTCAGCGGCAGTTCGGGGTCGAGCATGGTGTTGAGCACATCGACGAACGGCACTTCGGCGATGGCGCAGCGGAACAGCGCGGGACGCAGGTTGAGCACCGCGCCGATCAACAGCCCGCCGGCGCTGCCGCCGCTGATCGCCAGCCGCGCCGAGGATGTCACGCCGCAGGCCACCAGATGCTCGGCGCAGGCGATGAAGTCGTCGAAGGTGTTCTGCTTGTTCGCCTGCTTGCCGGCCCGGTACCAGGCCTCACCCAATTCGCCGCCGCCCCGCACGTGGGCGATGGCGAAGCCCATGCCACGCTGCAGCAGGCTCAGGCGTGCGTGGGAGAACCACGGGTCGAGGCTGCTGCCGTAGGCGCCATAGCCGTAGAGGTACAGCGGCACCTCGCGGCCGACGTCCTCGCGGCGACGGACCAGGCTGATCGGGACCTGGGTGCCATCGGGCGCGGTGGCCCACAGGCGTTCGCTGACGTAGTCGTCGGCGTCGAACTCGCCCAGTACCGGCGTCTGCTTGAGCACCTGCTGGGCGCCATCGGCCAGGTTCAGCTGACGGACCTGGGCCGGTCGGTTCAAGGCCTCGTAGCGCAGGCGCACGCGCGGGCTGTCGAACTCCAGGCTGTCCTGCACGTACAGGCTGTAGGCCGCATCGGGCAGGTGCACGCGGTAGCTCGGCAGGCCCTGGGGGTGGACTTCGATGATCGGCAGGCCGCCTTCGCGCAGGCTCAGGCTCACGGCATCGGCGTTCAGACTCACGTCGTCGAGCATGACCGTGTCCCGGTGCGCGACCAGCCGCTGCCACTGCGCGCGGCTCGGCACCGGCTCGGTGGGTGCCTGGTAGAGCGCGAAGTTGATGCCGTCCTGGTTGGTGCGGATGAACCAGCACCACTGGCCCTCGAGGCGACCATGGTCGGGGTAGTACTCATGCCCTTCGCTGCGGGGCGCCAGGCAGGTGAAGTCCGCCTGGGGCGTCTCGGCGTCCAGCACCCAGGCTTCGCTGGTGGTCTTGCTGTTGAGCAGCAGCACCAGCTGGCGTTCGGAGCTGGTCCGGTAGCAATGCAGGAAGAAGCGACCGTCGGGCTCTTCGAACACCACCTGTGCCCCGTCTTCACCCAGGCGATGACGCATCAGCCTGAACGGGCGATGCGTCTCGTCCAGCTGCGTGAAGAACAGGGTCTGGTTGTCGTTGGCCCAGGTCATGCTGCCGTCGCAGTCCTCGAACGGCAGTGGCGTGACCTGGCCGGTCGCCAGATCCTTGACCTGCAACTGGTAGATCTCGTCGCCCGAGGTGTCCAGGCTGTAGGCCAGCAGGCGGTGATCCGGGCTGATGCTGAAGGCACCCAGCGACAGGAACCCGCCCTCGGCCAGGGCGTTGGGGTCGAGCAGCAGTTGTTCGTGCGCCGGGTCGACCGTCAGCGCGTCGTCCGCCGGACGAGGGCAGCGGTAGTGACGCGGGTACTCATCGCCGGCCGTGGTGCGGGTGTAGTACAGCCAGGGTCCCCAGGGGGAGGGCAGCGACAGGTCGGTCTCCAGGATACGGCCCTTGATCTCCTCGAACAGCTGCTCGCGCAGGGGCGCCTGGTCGGCCAGGCAGGCTTCGGTGTAGGCGTTTTCTGCGTTCAGGTAGGCCAGCACCTCGGGGGTGTCACGCGCCTGCAGCCAGGCGTAAGGGTCCGCGCCTTCGTCCTGACGGGCGATCGGGGCGTGGTGGACGGTCTCGGTGACGGGCATGGGGCGATCTCTTGGCGTGGGGGCGCCTGCGCGCCGAAAAGGGTTTATCATAGGCCTCTCTTTGCCTGGCATGCACCCATACACCATGAGCGAACATGATTATCAGCTGGCCTGGGGCCTTTACGTCGTCGCGGCCCTGGGCTGCCTGCTGGTGGGCTTCGTGTTCACCGGCTGGATGTGGCGCTGGCTGCGCGAGCCCCTGCGGGTCGTGCTGGCGGTGCTGCTGCTGACACCGACCATCGTCGACCCGGCCAAGGACAGCTTCGCCCCTGCCATCGCCATCGTCGTGCTGGACCTGGCCTTCAAGGTCGGCAACAACGCCTTGCGCGCGGCCTCCGACCTGGCCATGTACGGCATGATCGCCTTCGTGCTCTACGGCGTGTTCGCGCTCATCCGCTGGCCGTGGCTCAAGCGTCGCCAGGCGCGCGCCGAGGCAGACGCCAAGCGTGCCGAGCAGACGGCGGCCGACGCCTCCTACGCGGCCCCTGCCGTCGAACCCTCGCTGGTCGCCGATCGCCAGGACCGCTACCGCGATGCGTCGCCGGCTCCGGCCGGCGGGCGCGTCGAACCCCGTCTCTGAGTGAGCGCCCCGACCATGTGCGAACTGCTGGGCATGAGCGCCAACGTGCCGACCGACATCGTCTTCAGCTTCACTGGCCTGATGCAGCGGGGCGGACGAACCGGCCCGCACCGCGACGGCTGGGGCATCGCGTTCTACGAAGGCCACGGCCTGCGCCTGTTCCAGGACCCGACCGCCAGCAGCGAATCGGAAGTCGCCAACCTGGTGCAGCGCTACCCGATCAAGAGCGAGGTGGTCATTGGCCACATTCGCCAGGCCAACGTCGGCCGGGTCTGCCTGTCCAACACCCACCCCTTCGTGCGTGAGCTGTGGGGCCACAACTGGTGCTTCGCGCACAATGGCCAGCTGGCGGCGTTCCAGGGCTCGACCAGCTTCTACCGACCCGTCGGCGATACCGACAGCGAAGCGGCCTTCTGCGACCTGCTCAACCGCGTGCGCACCGCATTCCCCGACCCCGTGGAGGTGGAACAGCTGCTGCCGGTGCTGGTCGAAGCCTGTGCGGAGTATCGGGGCAAGGGCGTGTTCAACTGCCTGTTCAGCAATGGCGACTGGTTGTTCTGCTTCTGCTCGACCAAGCTGGTCCACATCACGCGCCGTGCACCGTTCGGCCCGGCTCGGCTCAAGGACGTCGACGTGATCGTCGATTTCCAGTCCGAGACCACGCCCAACGACGTGGTCACCGTGATCGCCACCGAACCGCTGACCGAGAACGAGACCTGGCAGCGCTATGCGCCAGGTCAATGGGCCCTGTGGCGGCACGGCGAGTGCGTCGCCCACGGGCAAAGCTGAAGCCAGGGAAGCCGTTTGATGTTCAGAAGCTATCTTCGATTGCTGTTGTTCACCCTCGGCCTGTTGGTCGGTGTCCAGGTACCCGGCTTCATCGACAGCTACACGCAACGGGTCGAGGCGCACCTGCTCGAGTCGCGTGAAGCGCTCAAGGGCTTCCAGCAGACCGCGCAACGCTTCTTCAATGGCGACCTGCAGGCATTGGTCCGGCATTACCGCACCAGCGACGATCCGGTGTTCAACAGCGATGCCAACAGCATCGAGAGCTTGTTGACGCGCAACCAGGTGCTGGAAGAGGAATGGCGACAGCTGCAAGGCCCCTGGGCCAGCCGGACCTGGCACGTGCTGGTGACGCCGGATCCTCAACTGCGGGACGAGACGCTGGACGGCTACACCTACCAGGTGCTGTTGGTGCCTGAAGCGGTCGGGTGGGGCATCGGCCTGGGGTTCGTGCTGGCACTGCTCGTGGAGAGCGTGCTGGTGCTGCTGGGTCGGCTGATCCTCGGCTTTCGGCGTGAGCCGGTGAAGGAGAGCTGGCGGTAGCGGGGAGGGCAGCCGTGTGCGGCTGCCCCCTGTTCTCGAGACCTTGAGCCGTGCCGTCACCGAAGCGACGCCTGGCCTGCGGTCGGTGGGTTCAGGCCTGGGGCGGGTGCACGAGGCGTTCGATCTTGTCCTTGATCAGCAATCGCTCCTTGCGCAGCCGGCTCACCTCGTCGTCGGCCTTGCCGGTGTTTTCCGCGGCCACGACGGCTTTGTCACTGGCGTTGTACTCCTTGTGCAGTCGATGCAGGTCGGCATCCTTGTCGATGAGCGCCTGGAAGGCCTCTTCGGTCACGTGCAGGTCAGCGAGCAGATCGTGCGGGACTGGCATCTCTTCACCTCGTTCAGGGATTGGCAGGATCATGACGTTTGAGACCCGCTGCCTGGCGAGGTTCCCACCGTGCGCTAGCCTTGGCAGACGCCTTCATTGCCTGGAACGTTCTTCATGCCGCATTTGAACCTCGACTACAGCGCCAACCTGACCCACCTCAACGTGGACGTGCTCCTGCTGCGCCTCAACCAGGCCCTGGTCGCCAGCGGGCAGTTCGCCGACGAACTGGACATCAAGAGCCGGGCGCAGGCCGTCACCCATTTCCGGGTCGGGACTTCGCCGCTGCCGCGTGGGTTCGCCCATGTCCGCCTGGCGATCATGGCCGGGCGCCACCCCTTGGTGAAGAAACAGCTGACCAGCGCGCTGCTGGACGTACTGCGCGACTCCATCGGCCCCTCTGCCGAGGTGGACGTGCAGTTCAGCGTCGAGCTCCACGAACTGGACCCGCAGACCTACGTCAAGCTGCACCTGCCGGTGCACTAGCGCGCCACGCGTGGTGCCGACGCGCAGGCCCGGCGCCTGCCTGCCGGCGTGGCCCCGGTTTCCCGTGCATGGCCCGCGCCGTATATACTGCGCGCCACTGTTTGTGGGAGAACCTTGTGGCCATCGAAATACACTGGATACGCGACGACCAGAGTCTGGCCGAGCATTGCCGGGCCTGGCGCCGACGCCCGTTCGTGGCACTGGATACCGAATTCATGCGGGTCGACACCTTCTACCCGAAGGCCGGCCTGATCCAGGTCGGTGACGAAGGCTGCGCCTTTCTCATCGACCCCCTGCTGATCGACGACTGGCAGCCCCTGGCCGAACTGCTCGACGACCCTGCGGTGGTCAAGGTGCTGCATGCCTGCAGCGAAGACCTCGAAGTCCTGCTGCGCCTGACCGGCAAGCTGCCCCAGCCCTTGTTCGATACGCAGCTGGCTGCCGGTTACCTGAACATCGGGTTCTCGATGGGCTATTCGCGCCTGGTGCAAGAAGTCCTGGGGCTCGAGCTGCCCAAGGGCGAGACGCGGTCCGACTGGCTGCAGCGGCCTTTGTCCGACACCCAGGTCAGCTACGCCGCCGAGGACGCCGTGCACCTGGCCGAGCTGTTCAGCGCATTGCAACCGCGCCTGTCGGACGACAAGTTCGCCTGGGTGCTGGATGATGGCGCCGAACTGGTCGCGCAACTGCGCCGCGAGGTCGAGCCGGAGTTGTTGTACCGCGACGTCAAGCTGGGCTGGAAGCTGTCGCGCCAGCAACTGGCCGTGCTGCGCGCCTTGTGCGCCTGGCGTGAGCGCGAGGCGCGCAGCCGTGACGTGCCGCGCAACCGCATCCTGCGCGAGCACTCGCTCTGGCCGCTGGCCAAGAACCAGCCGAGCACCCTGACGGCGCTGGCCAAGATCGAGGACATGCACCCGCGTACCCTGCGCCAGGACGGGGAGACCCTGCTCGAGCTGATCCGCACGGCCGCCGCCACGCCGCCCGACCAGTGGCCGGCTCCGCTGCCCGAACCCTTGCCGATCGAAGCTTCGGGCGTGCTCAAGCGCCTGCGTGCCATCGGCCAGGCCGAAGGCGAGCGGCTGGGCATCGCGCCAGAGCTGATGCTGCGCAAGAAGGCCCTCGAAGCCTTGCTCAAGAGCGGCTACCCCAACGGCCCCTATCAATTGCCCGACGCCTTGCGCGGCTGGCGTCGCGAACGCATGGGCCAGGCCCTGCTCGACAGCCTGGCCTGCGCTGGAGAATCCTGATGAAACGTATCTGCTCGATCTACAAGAGCCCGCGCAAGAACGAGATGTACCTGTACGTGCTCAAGGCCGACGGCCTGGATAAAGTCCCGGAAGGTTTGCTGCCGTTCTTCGGCACCCCGGTGCACGCCTTCGACCTGGTGCTTTCGCCCGAGCGCAAGCTGGCCCGCGAAGACATCGTCAAGGTGTTGGAGAACCTCGATGGCCAGGGGTATCACCTGCAGATGCCACCGCCGGACGACGAGTACATCGAGCATCTGCCCGAGGAGTTGCTGCGGCGTAACGACCCGGTCTGACGCGGCAGAACACCGCCGACCGCAGTGCTGATTTGCCAGGACGCCGCCGTTCTCGTGTGGGAGCGGCCCCTGTGCCGCGATCGGGCCCGCAGGGGCCGTGAAATCAGCCGCACCAATGGCTGGCCAATCCCAGCCTCATCCGCCACGATCACCCTTCCAGCCGTGGCACGACTCTACCCAGATTCCACCGTCCCGCCCGGCGCCTTCCCCTGAACAGGCAGCCCCTTCATGCGCCTACTTCTCGCCGAACACGACCACGCCCTCTATACCCAATTGCTGTCCAGCGCCAACCCCTCCGTGCGCATCACCGCCAGCGCAGACCCCGTCGAACTCGCCCAGCACGCCCCTCACTGTCCGATCTGGCTCGGCCAGCCCGACCTGTTGGCCGACCTTCTGCGCAAGGCGCCGCCCCCAGCCTGGGTACAGTCCACCTGGGCCGGCATCACCCCGTTGCTGGCCACCGACTTGCCTCGCACCTACCGCCTGACCCGCGCCGTCGGTCTCTTCGGCCAGGTCATGGCCGAGTATGTGCTGGGCCATCTGCTGGCCCACGAGCGCCGACTCCTGGCCTTGCCGCGCGCTCAGGCTGAACGGCGGTGGGACACACGCCCCGGTGGTACCCTGCAAGGGCGCACCGTCCTGATCGTCGGCATTGGCGATATCGGCCAGCAGGTCGCTCGGCTGCTGCAGCCTTTCGGCGTCATCCTGCACGGCATCGCCAGCCAGGCCCGTGAGCAGCCACCATTCGCACACGTCAGGCCCTTGAGCGCGCTGGCCGACGGTCTCCCGCAGGCCGACTACCTCCTGAACCTGCTGCCCGACACACCCGCGACCCGCGACCTCTACGACACCGCGCTGCTGCGCCGCTGCAAACCCAGTGCCGTGTTCATCAACGCCGGTCGCGGCGCCTCCGTGGTCGACGCCGACCTGTGCGAAGCCCTCACCGAGGGCCGGCTGGCTGCTGCCGTGCTGGACGTCTGCCGCCAGGAACCGCCACCGTGCGATCACCCGTTCTGGCGTACGCCGAACCTGCTGCTGACCGGCCATACCGCCGCCCCGACGTCACCGCCTGCCATGGCGCAGCTGTTCCTGCAAAACCTGCACGCGTTCCAACACGGCCAACCCCTCCAGGGCGAGGTCGACTTCGAGCGGGGTTATTGAGAAGGGAAAGGGAGGAGGGGCCACGCTTCAAGCCAGAAGCCAGAGACTAGAAACCGGCCCCCCTATCTCGAGAGCCAATTCCGCCACCAGACTCAGCTCGCAGCTCGCATCCCCCTACATCACAACGAAAAATCCCCCTCAGCCGCCAACTCGCTCAGGGGCCGACGCGGGCTCGGGGTCTCGCGGGCCTGCAGGGCTTCGGCCAGGTTGACCTTGTCGCCCAGCTTGCCGATGGCGATCATCGCATGCACTTCATGATCTTCCGGAATCTTCAGCTCGCGACGGGCCAGCTCCTTGTCGAAGCCGGCCATGCCGTGGGTGTACCAGCCGCTCAGGCTGGCCTGCAGCGCCAGGTGTGCCCAGGCCGCACCGGTGTCGAAGGTGTGCCACAGCGCGGGTTTCTCCTCGGTGGCGCCGGGTGCGGTGAAGGTGGTCTTGGACACGATCACCACCAGGGCCGAAGCATGCTGCGCCCAGCTACGGTTGAAGGGCACCAGCAGGTCCAGGTAGCGCGTCCAGTTCGGCGTGTCGCGGCGTGCGTAGAGGAAGCGCCACGGTTGCGAATTGTAGGCCGAAGGTGCCCAGCGGGCGGCTTCGAGGAAGGTGAGGACGGTCTGTTCGCTGATCGGCTCGGCGTTGAAGGCGCGCGGTGACCAGCGAGTGATGAATTGCTCGTCGATGGCATGGTCGGCGATACGTGTGCTGGCGCTCATGAAGGCTCCTGGAAGGGTGGGCAAACCCGCACGCTACTGGGTTGCCCCAACCCTGACAAGCGGTCTGGCAATGGTCGCGATCAGGCTCTAGACTGGCGCCGCCGCGCCTGGCGGCCTCCGAGCTCACTGCAGGAACCCGTGTGATGAATGCCGATACCGCGCCCTTCTGGCGGCGCAAGACCCTCGATCAACTCGACGCGCAGGAGTGGGAATCGCTCTGTGACGGCTGCGGGCTGTGCTGCCTGCAAAAGCTCGAGGACGAGGACGACAACAGCATCTGGTACACACGGGTGGCCTGCAAGCTGCTGGACCTGGGCACCTGCCAGTGCAGCGACTACCCCCAGCGCTTCGAGCACGTGCCTGACTGCATCCAGCTCACGCCGGGCAAGGCCGACGCCTTCACCTGGCTGCCAGCGACCTGCGGCTACCGGCTGGTCAGCGAGGGCAAGGACCTGCCGGACTGGCATCACCTGGTCTGCGGCGATCGCAGCCAGGTCCACGTGCAACGCATTTCGCAATCGGGCCGCATGCTCAGCGAAAAGAACGTGGCCGAAGACGATTGGGAAGACTACCTGATCTTCCGCGCCAGCTGAGCGCGCCTCGACATCCGCTTTTCGCCTCGACTGGAGCTTCGAATGCATCGTGTAGTGATGGTGTTGCTGTGCCTGTGTGTCAGCGCACCCAGTTGGGCGCGCAAGGTCGACCTGGACTACCACGTCCGGCTGCTGCCCGGCAGCGGTCAGGCCGAAGTCCGCGTGACGCTGGCCGATGGCAGTGCGGTGCGCAGCCTGGACTTCAACCTGGGGCAGCGCGGTGCCTACAGCGACTTCGCCGGCGATGGCCAATGGACGTTGGGTCGCCAGGGCCAGCGTGGCCTGTGGGCGCCGTCCGCGGGCAAGAGCAGCCTGGTGTACCGCGTGCGCCTGACCCAGCAAGCGGCCAACGGCGACTATGACACCCGCCTCACGCCCCATTGGGCGCTGTTTCGCGGCGAGCAGTTGGTGCCCCCGGCGCGGCTCGACCAGCAGGATGGGGTCGAGTTGGTCGCCCGCTTGACCGTGGAGCTGCCCAAGGGCTGGAAGAGCATCGAGACGGCCTGGCCGCGCATCGGCAAGCAGCGCTTTCGCATCGACGACGTGTCCCGGCGTTTCGATCGACCGACGGGCTGGATGCTGGCAGGCACCCTGGGAAGCCGGCGTGCACGCCTGGGCGAGACCGAAGTGACCATCGCAGCGCCGCGTGGGCAAGGCATGCGTCGCCTCGACACGTTGACCTTGATGACCTTCGTCTGGCCCCAGTTGCAGGCCGTGTTTCCGCGCCCCCTGCCCAAACTGCTGGTGGTCGGTGCACACGACCCGATGCGCCGCACCGCCGTGGCCGCACCGCGCTCGTTGTACCTCAACAGCGGGCGTGCCCTGGTCAGCGAGAACGGCAGCAGCCCGCTGCTGCGTGGCCTGGTCGAGGCCTTCGCCCAGGTGCGTGATCGCGAGCGCAGCGATTGGTTGGGCGAAAGCCTGGTCGATTACTACGCCATGGTGGTGCTGCACCGGGCCGGTGGCTTGAGCGATGACCGCTACCACGTGCTGCAGCGTCGCCTGCATGCCGAGGCCGAGGGCGTCACGACGCTGCGCGGCGATCAGGCGACCCCGGCGCAAGTGGCGCGCGGCGTGCTGCTGTTGCAGGCGCTGGACAAGGAGATCCGGGTGTACAGCCATGACAAGCGCTCCCTGGACGACGTGACTCGCGCGCTGATGCGCTTGCCGAATGTCAGTACGGAAGAATTCGTGCAGTTGAGCGAGCAGGTGCTGGGGCGGGGTTCAAGCGTGCTGGAGTCGCCGGCGCTGCACTAGCGCGGTAGTGGGGATAAAGCGGGTGGCTTCGGACTCATCGCGGGCAAGCCCGCTCCCACAGGTTGGCGGCGGTAGGTTGTCGGCAACAGCTGGAGGGCAATCACAGGCTGGCGGCAGCCGTGTAGAGGTGTAGAGGTAGCCAGGAAGTCGGCTCCCACAGCGGGCCAGTGCTTGCAAGGCAATGCAAGGCTTGAGCTGAACCTGTGGGAGCCGGCTTGCCGGCAATGGCCTGTCAGACGCCGCGATCGCTCAGACGACCGCTTTTCGTCCTTACAGCTTCGGGTTCGACAGCGTCTCGTTACCGGTCACGGTCGTGTCGCTCACTGCATCGACGGCCTTGTCCTTCAGGCGCGACAGCTTGTCCGCACCGGTCTCGGCCTTTTCGCTCACTGTGTCGACGGCTTTGTCCTTCAGGCGGACCAGCTTGTCTGCGCTGTCCTCGATGTCGGAGCGCAGGCCATGCATCTCGTTGCTCTGGCGGTGCAGCCAGCTCTTGGCCGCGCAATGGCCGCTGAAACCACGGGCCAGCGCCAGGCCGCCCACCGCCAGTTGGATCAGGCCGAGGAAGCCGCCTTGGCGCAGGCCTTTGCTGACCATCAGCGCGCCGCCCGCCAGGGAGCCGGCGCGTTCCAGGCCGTGGACGTTCTTGGAATCGGAATGAAGATCGAGCATGGCAAAGTCTCCTGTTCAAGTGTAAGCAGCAGACCCACCGAGCAGTCGAGGCGTTCAGTTCGGTTGCTCAGGTGCATGCACACGGGTGAACACCACCGGCGCTGATCGACAAACCGTCGCCATCTGGCGTGATCGACCGCGAAAAAGACCTGTCAGTCGTCCCTCGGCCTCCGATCGAATCGAACAACCGGTGCCGACGCTCGGTCTCATGCATGAACCCACGGTGTCACCCTCGGAGACTGCGTCCATGACTGAATCGACAGAAAAAAAATACGATTGGGACCTGATCGAACACCTGCTTCAGAACATCCAGAAGGGCACGAACCAAAGCATGACGCCTAATACCGATCCGCAGGCGCTGGTCGATGCCCTGGCTGCCAAGGGACGTTCCGCCCGGGACGCGACCCAGCTCGACACCCAGGCGCGTGAATACACGGCACTGTTGCTCGAGCGCGGCTACCTGGCGTCGTCGTCACCGGCAGGCGACCTGCAGTCGGGCGGCTTGATGCTCACCGAGCTGGGTTCGCGCCTGCTCAGTGCGATCGACAGCAGCATTCCCGGCGACGACCGCCCACGCCGCACCCTCGACAAGCAGGGCGATGCACTCGATGTGGAAGTGTTCAAGGAAGTGACCGCCGACCCTCAGCTGTCCAACGGCGCGATCTGATGCGAACCGGGCACGTTCGAGCGACGGTGGGCGAGCGTGCGGTCCATATTGCAACAAGGCGAAACAGTTGGCCGACCATCGGGACTCGCACAAGCGGCCCGATACCCGGCACACTTGGCACAATCTGCAGGAGCGGATCGGCGCGCTCCGTCGGAGATAGCGCTATGATCTGTAGGAAGCGCCGCAGAACCGTTAGACCGTGAGCCTGACCCGTCAAGGGGGCATTATGAAAAACCGTATGAACACGTGGCTCCATGACCTGGCCGTTGCGCTGGGTCTCATCCCACCGCCCTTGCAGCCGGTGCCCATCCCCACGGATGACAAGTGTCGTCGCCCTGGGCAGCGTCGTTGAGCGGCGCCCGCACCAGGCCGTGAGCTGAACATCGCAAGCGCAAGCTGCAAGCTAGGGGCCGACAGGCGCTGCCTTGAACGGCACGGCTCGCCACGAACCTTGCAGCGCCTTAGAATGGGGCGATTCATCACTGACCCTCAGCCGCACTCGCTCGTAGCTTGCAGCCCTCCAGGACCCCCATGCCAAGACCCCGCTGTGAGCGCTGCCTGCGGCCGCTCCACCATTGCCTATGCCCGTTGATTCCCCAGTTGCCCAGCCGTACCCGCGTGTTGTTGCTGCAACACCCGAGCGAAGTGGGACATGCGCTGAATACCGCGCGTCTGGCGAGCCTGGGGCTGACGAACGCAGAGCTGCAGGTCGGCGAGGTGTTCGACCAGCTGTCCCATTGGCTGGCGACGCCGGGCTATCGGCCCGTGCTGCTGTTCCCAGGAGAAGGGGCGCAGGTGGTGAAACCTTCGCGTCCGGAAGACCGGCCGTTGCTGCTGGTGGTGCCGGACGGCACCTGGCGAAAGGCGCGCAAGTTGCTGCACCTGAATCCGGCATTGGCGACGTTACCGCGGGTGAGCCTGGGCGACGAGGCTGCGCCCTCCCGTTACCGGTTGCGCAAGGCGCCCGGAGAGGGTGCCCTGTCGACCATCGAGGCCGTGACGCGGGCATTGAACGAGCTGGAAGCGCCGGCAAATTTCGATGAGCTGCTCAGGCCATTCGACGCATTGATCGAAGGGCAGATCGCGGCCATGGGGCCGGAGGTGTTTGCGCGTAATCATGGGTGATGCGGAGCGCAGGCGAGAGAATCCTGAGTGATCACTGGGTGGGTCTTACGGCCCCTGCGGGGCCGATCGCGGCACAGGGGTGAACTGGTCAAGTAATTTTGGACACCGATTAAGGTTTATGCCGCCGCTTTGAGCTTTTCCTCCATGGCTACGGGAGTTTCGTAGCCGTTGTAGCTGTGGAGGCGCTTGAGGTTATACCGCACCAAG
>NZ_JAAMQI010000031.1 GCF_013523165.1 Pseudomonas entomophila | reverse complement strand
CCTCGATGAAGCGCATTGAAGACCTCATCGAAAACATGATCAAGAAACTGCTCGAGCAGGCAGGACTGATGCCGTTAGTCAGGCGATGCATGAAAGTTGAAGGCGTTGGTTTTCTCACCGCTGCGCGCTTGGTCGCCACCTACCAGCGGGGTGAGTTCAAGAGTGCCGATGCCTTCATCGCTTTTCTGGGAATGGACTTGCGAGTGGCTCAGTCGGGCAAGAAAAAAGAACGCTCGACGTTGACCAAACGAGGCGATCCAGAGGTCCGTCGTTTGCTGCACAACGCGGCGATGTCAGCAGGCAGGACAACTGCTTGGAAAACGTTTTACGAAGACAAGCAGAGCCGCGGTTTTAAAAAGACTCAAGTCCTGGTCATGCTGGCCCGTAAGCTGGCTCGGGTGGTCTTTGCCCTGATCAGAAGCGGAGAGGAATATCGTCCAAAAGCCGCTTGAGTCCTTGGCAATTACCATAGAATCTCCCACAGGGGACCGCGATAGCCTGCAACCCTGCGCGGTGGGGCTACGGGTGTAGGAGCGGCCCCCGCCGGGGCGCCGGACCGGCCGCGATGGGCCGCAAAGCGGCCCCAAAAATCGATCAGAGATAAAGCCTCTGAGCCATGCCAGCTATCGCCAGGTTCTCTGCACGACAGCGTGGCGCCAAGGCGGCGGGCGGACTCCCACAGGAAGGTGTTCAGCTTCTGCTTCATGGCAGGCTGTACCGGCCTATGTGCAGCCCCTGCTTCTTGTCAGGCTGCATTGGCCTGAGTGGGAGCTGGCTTGCCAGCGATGGCGTTCGGTCAATCACCGCCTGCATCGTGGGCAAGCCTGCCCTCACGAGCGATTCGTACCAGCCTACTCTACCCGCCCGCCAATGCCTGCTGACGCGCCCGTCGTGAGCGCCAACCGGCCACCAGCGAAGGCCCCACCGCCACCAGCGCCGAGCCGATCACCACCACCAGGGCGCCGACGTACCCCACCGCATTCAAGTCCTCAGCCGTGACGTAGGCGGGCCACAACCAGGCCGCCGCGGCCACGGCCACCAGGGTGACCAGAGGCGTCAGGGCCAGGGTCGCGCTGACCTTGGAGGCCTCCCAGTGCGCCAGGGCCTCGGCGAAGGCGCCATAGGCCACCAGGGTATTGAGACAGCACGCCAGCAGCAGCCATTTCTGAACGGACGTCAGCTCGAGCGCCTCCAGCGGATGCACCCAGGGGATCAACAACGCGGCGCAGCCCAGGTAGATCACCATCATCACCTGCTGCGAATGCCAGACCGTGAGCAGCTGTTTCTGGCTCAAGGCATAGAACACCCAGATGCTGGTGGCCAGAAGAATGGTCAGCACGCCCGTGGTGTAGGTGCCCAACGAGGTCAGCAACTCGTCCAGGCGCTGGTTGAAGAACAACCCGAACCCGACCAGCAGCATGACCAGCCCCAGCCCCTGGCCGATGCTGAAGCGCTCCTTGAAGACGAACACACTGGCCACCAGCAGCAGTACCGGCCCCATCTGCACCACCAGCTGCGCCGTACCGGGGCTGAGCAGTTTCAGCCCGACCAGATACAGCACGTAGTTGCCCAGCAAGCCGGCGATCGCCAGCCCGACCAGCCCATAGCGGCGGCGGCCCAGCCCCTGGAAACGCGGCAGGCGCTTTTGCGCCGCCAGCCACGCCAGCAGCAGCCCACCCGAGACCAGCAGGCGATACCAGGTGACGGTCACCGGGTCCATCACCTGCAGCACCTGCTTGAGCTTGATCGGCAAGATGCCCCACAGCAACGCAGTCAGGAGCGCCAAGGATAGACCGCGTACCCAGCGCCCGGAAGAAATGTGCATGAAACCCTCGAATGACACTTGAACGAACGATGCCTGGATTCTAGGCCCTGCCTCGGTGCAGCGGTATTGGAAAAGGCTGAAAAGAATTCTTCTGCTCATTCCCCGCCAGATCGATCTCGCCCCGCACATCAGACCGCAGTGGCGTTCGCACCCTCATCGACGATATGCTGTATATACGTTTCATATAGCGAGGTGCCCATGGGTATCGTCAAGATTTCCGACACACTGCACGAAGACCTGCGCCTGGCCAGCGCGGTCATGTCGCGCTCGATCAACGCCCAGGCCGAGCACTGGATCCGCTTGGGGATGCTCGCCGAGCTGCACCCGCAGGCCACTTACCACGACCTGCTGCGGCAAATGCTGCGCCAGGAACAGGCCACGCTCCAGGCGCTGCTGCAATGAGCCAGGTCATCCTCAAGACCGCACCGCAACTGGCGCTCATGCGTCGCGCCGGGCAATTGCTGGCCGAGGTGTTCGCCGAGCTGGACCGCTTCATCCAGCCCGGCGTCACCACGATGCAGATCAACGACCATGTCGAGGCCTTCATCGTCCAGACGCTCAAGGCTCGCCCGGCCAGCAAGGGGCAATACGGCTTCCCCTATGCGCTCAACACCTCGGTCGACCACGTGGTCTGTCATGGCATGCCTGACGCCAAGCAGCGCTTGCAGGAGGGCAGCATCGTCAATGTCGACATCACCCTCGAACAAGGTGGCTATATCGCCGACTCGTCGAAGATGTACACGATCGGCGCCATCGATGCGGCAGCCCGGCAGCTGGTCGACACCACCTACGAGGCCCTGTGGAAAGGCATCGAACAGGTGCGCCCCGGCGCGACCCTGGGCGATATCGGCCATGCCATCCAGGCCCACGCCGAAGCGGCCGGCTACAGTGTGGTGCGGGAATACTGCGGCCATGGCATCGGCCAGCAGATGCACGAGAAACCCGAGGTGCTGCACTACGGCCAGCGTGGCAGCGGCCTGCGCCTGAAGCCTGGCATGGTGTTCACCATCGAGCCGATGATCAACCAAGGTACGCGCGGGGTGAAAACCTTGCGCGATGGCTGGACGGTGGTCACACGTGATCGTTCGCTGTCGGCCCAATGGGAGCACACCGTGGCCGTGACCGAGACAGGGGTCGAGGTGCTGACCTTGCGTGCCGAAGAGGCCGAACGCCTGGGGCACTGAGCATTGCCTGGACCATTGGCCCTCTTCTACACTCGGCGACCGGGCACGCCTGGCTTGCCTTTCCCTCTGTCAAAGGAGCTTTTTCAGTGGACGAAAACGCCCGGCGCTGGCTGTACGCCTTGTCGAGCCCGATGGCTGCGCTCAACGGCGCCAGCTACACCTCAGCGACGTATTTCGAGGGTGAAGACACCTCCAACCTGGAGCACGCCTGGGGGATCGACAGCCGCGAGCGCCTGCTCGACACTTTGTCGATGGCCGACGCGGGTCACGCCTGCGTACTGAACGACATTTATTGGCAGTACCAGCGCTGCTTGCCTAGCCAATGGCGTGCATTGCTCGACAGCCTGCCACGCCGCGCGCGTCGTCTGCACGAGTACGCCGCCAGCACCTTCGCCGACTGTGGCGACGGCGGGACACGGGCCTGGGACCTCGGTCGCATGAGCTACCTGCTGCGGGTCGGCACGTTGCGTGGCTACATCGACGAGGATGAAAGTCTGTACCTGCACTATCGACTCTCGCTGCGCGCACGGCATTACTACGAAAGCTGGAACCGCTACCTGACCGGCTATTTGTTCGGCAAGGCGCTCTGGAACGTCTCGGACCTCGACGACGAGGCGTTCGACGCCAACCTGCCTCGCCAAGGCAGTGACCACTGGAATCGCTGCATCGCGCTCAACCTGAGCCAGGATGCCAGCCAGATCCTGGCCACGCTGCCATGGCACCTGCCGCTGCCCGAACTCGAGCGCCCGGCGAGTCTGCCGCGGGAAGGCTGGTCATGAGCTGCTGGGCCTTGCTGGGCATCGCGCCCATCGACGACACCCAGGCCATTCGCCTGGCCTACCGCACGCGTCTGCCGGCGTTTCATCCCGAAACCGACCCCCAAGGCTTCCAGGCCCTGCGCGAAGCCTATGAACAGGCCATGCGCCTGGCGCGCGAGCAGGCACAGGCAACGACAGCCGAACCCGCCGCGATCGAGGCAGAGGGTGAAGTGGAGGCCACGCCCGAGGTCGATGCGGTCAGCGACCCTCAACGTCAGCGCGATGACGCGTTTCAGGCTTTCGAAACGTTGCTCGATACACCCCATACGCGCTTCGACCTGGATGCCTGGCAGGCCTACGTGGCCAGCCTCGATGACCTGCCGCTCGATGCCCTCGACGACCTGGGCTGGGACATCCTGGCGCTGCTGCAAGACTGCGGGCCGATTTCGCACCAGTGCGCCGGCCTGCTGGCCCAGCGTTTCGCCTGGGCGCACCAATTGCTGCGGCTCGACGCCCCAGACGAGGCCGACGCCTTCCTGCAACGCCTGGCCACGCCAGACCCGTTCGACACGCGGCTGATGCGCGACTGGCCAGCCCCGGCGCAGATGGAGACGTTCTGGTACCTGCGCACCCTGGCCTACTGCTACGACCAGCGGCCATTCCACGAGTACCGCGACTTCGCCGGGCGCCACACCTGCCTGCCGTTGCCGGACGACGACGCCCTGATGCTGCGGCTGCGGACCCAGTTCTGCCAGGCCGGGGTGCCGGCCAGGGCCTGGCGCGACGAGTTGCAGACCCAGTGGCACGCGACGCCGGACGATCTCGACCTGTTGTACCTGCTGGCGCGCCAGCATGAGGCGCTGCTCGACGATGAGCAGGCGCTGGGCTGCTGGTCAACGCTCTGGCGGACGCACCGCCACCCAGAGGCCCCTGCCGCCCTGCTCGCCCTGTGCAGCCGGCATGCGCCGCAGCGCCTGCCCTTGCTGATCCAGGCCCTGGACGGCTTCGAGCTGCCGGACCACTGGCCGAGCGACCTGGCCGACCCGGCCCAAGGCTGGGCCAGCCCGGCGCAGCGCCCGGAGACCCTGACCCGCTGGCTGATCGCCTCGCGCCTGCCGCTCGAAGGTATCGCCGCCACGTTCACCGACTGGTGCCTGAACGGCGACGATGAGCTGCCCCTGTTGGCCTGGCTGCTCGACGAACGACCGGACGCGACGCTGCAGCGCCGCTATTGGCACGCGTGGGCCTTGCAACGTGGCGAAGCCGATCTGCTGCGTCAGGTGGTGGACGAGCCAGATGGCGTAGATGAGTTCGATGCCCTGATCGTCGAGGGGCTGCGAGCGCAGGCCAGGCAAACCCTGCGCTGGCTGCAGCATGCGCCGATCCCGCAGGCGCTGGTGACCTTCTGCGCCAGCGAGGAGACCACGCTGCCGCCAGCCTTGTTGACGGATGAAGCCCATCCGGCGTGCCGCGAATGGTTGCGGCGCCTGCGTCACTATTCACCGCGTGCGCTGGACTGCCTGCTCGAACACTTCCAGACCGGTCGCATGCTGCCGCGCCCGTCCGGGCTGTGGGCGCAGTACCGGTTGATGCTCGAAGGCTTCAGGTTACCGCCTGCCGACGCCACCCACGACCTGACGGCCTGGTACGGCCAGTGCGTGTTCACACTGGCATTGCTGGAGCAACCCGGCCGCTGGCTGAGACTGGTGTCACGGGGTTGTGTCGAACGGCTCGCTTTCCCACCCACGCACTTTCTCGCCTCGCTGCCGATGGACCACCTGCGGCCTGTCGACACCACCGAGCTGGAAACGCAACTGCTCGAACGGCTCGACCTGAATGACACGGCGCAGCGCTTGCTGGCTTCACGCCTGATCACCTGGGGCTATTGTTTCGACAGCCCGCGCCTGCCCAGCATGGCCCAGCTGTTCGAATGCGCCGACCAGGACAGCAGCTGGCTGGAGGCGCATCCGCTCGGTTGCCTGCTGCTCAGCGCCGCTTTTCTTCATGATGCCGGGTTGTCCGATGAACAACGGGGCAAGGCCCATGGGCAGATGGAGTTCCTCAAGCAAGCGCATGCCGCGCTCGAGCCACTGTTCGAGCAGTTGCTCAAGGGGCGCGGCGGGCATGTCTCGGCCCGTCTGCTCGAAGGGGTCGACGCAACTTTGTACAACACGGCCCTGGAAGCCTTCGGCAACCTGGCCGGGCACGGGCGCGTGCCAAGCCTGCGGGTGCTCAAGGCCTTGCAGTGCGGCAAGGACGACCCTGAACAGGACGCGGGCGTGCGCTGCGCGATACTGGCGCTGCTGGCCTGGTCGGAGCGCCTGCTCGAACAGCAGGCACAGCAGCCCTCGGCGCCTGCCTGGGCGGTCTGGCGGCTCGATACGCGCCTGACGCGCACGGGGCTGGCCGCCCATCTGGCATCAGGTCTGCTGCTGGTGCCACCGCAGAGTCAGGGGGTGGCGATGATCGTGGTCGGCCTGCTGGTCATGAGCGGGTTGCTACGACGCCTGCGCGATGTGGGCCAAGGCGTGCCGGCCTTGATCATTCTGCTGGCGCTGCTGCGCTGGATACCGATCCTGCCGCTGCTGTTGCTCGGCTGGCCGGGCGACCCGCTGCCAAACCGCAACGGGCCACCGCCTGGCCAGGCCGACAGCCTGACGCACGGCCTGCAAGCGGCCCTGCGTCGGCTCAACGCTCAGTAACGCAGCTCGTCCAGCGCCTGGTTCAACTGCTGGCGCTGCCGACTGATCTCGGCGCCGTGCTGAGCGCTCAGCACGGCATTGAACGTCGACAACCAACTGCCGATCAACTCGCGCTCCTCACCCAGGCTCTGCATCCAGGCACGCTCCAGGCGTGCCAGCAAGGTGCGGTTGGGCAAGGTGTCGCGCGGGTGGATCTTCAATCCGGCCAGTCGGTCATGACTGGCCTGGCGTGCGTCAGCGTCCAGGCCGGTGGGGCTGCGGTCGATGCTGTGGCTATGCTTGAGCCCGGTTTCCAGAAACGTCACGTCGACTTCCAGCAAGCCATTGATGTCGTAGCTGAAGCGCACGTCCAGCGACTGGGTTTCCCCTGTGGGCTTGAGCGGGACCTCGAAGCTGTCGATCAGGATGTTGTCACGCACCCAGGGGCGCTCGCCCTGGTAGACGGCGATGCGTACGACTTCCTGCTGCGGATGGGAGCTGTAGAAGCGCTCGACCTTGGAAGTCGGGATGATCGTGTTGCGCTCGATGATCGGCGAGAACGACGCGCCGGTGTGCTCGGTATGCCCGGCGGCGATGCCCAGCGTGTAGGGGCAGACGTCGGTCAGGATCAGTTCGTCGATGGTCTGGTCGCGAGCTTTGCAGGCCGCCTGGCTGGCGGCGCCGAGGGCGACCAGGGTGTCCGGGTCCAGATGCCGGTACGGCAAGCGGCCGAACAGTTTGGCCACCAGTTGCTGGATCTGCGGCATGCGCGTGGCGCCGCCGACCAGCACCAGGCTGTCCAGTTCGCGCGGGCTCAACCGGGCGTCGCGCAACGCCTGTTCGATCGGAGCGCGCACCCGTGCCAGTAACGGTGCCCATAACGACTGCAAGGCCGCGGCATCGAGCTCCCATTGACGTCCCTGGCCATCGCCGTTCCAGTGCAGGGTGCCGCCGCCCTCACCCAATTCACACTTGAAGCGTTCGATGGCGTCCCGCAGGCTGGCCAGTTCGCGTGGCGACAAGGCCTGCGTGGTGAGCCGCCACTCACGCAGGCAGCCGGCCAGCAGCGCCTCGGTGAAATCTTCGCCGCCCAGGTAGTTGTCGCCCGTGGAGGCATGCACTTCGATCAGCGGCAAGGCGTACTCGAGCACGGTGACGTCGAAGGTGCCGCCGCCCAGGTCGAAGACCAGCGTGCGTTCCAACGCCTGCTCGTGCAGCCCGTAGGCCATGGCGGCAGCGGTCGGCTCGTTGATCAACCGCTGGACGTTCAGCCCGGCCAGCTCGGCGGCGAAGACCGTGCGTTTGCGCTGCTCGTCGCTGAAATAGGCCGGCACCGAGATCACCGCTTGGTCCACCGGACAGCCCAGATAGGCTTCGGCATCGCGCTTGAGCGCACCCAGCACCAGGGCGGACAGCTCCTCGGGCGAAAACGACTGCTCGCCCAGCTGGAAACGTTTGTCGCTGCCCATGAAGCGTTTGAAGGCCGCCACGCTGAGGTGGGGATGGGTGGTGAGCCGCGCCTTGGCGGCCTGGCCGACCAGCACGCTGCCGTCGTCGTCGACGCTGACCACTGACGGGGTCAGGGTCTCACCCAGGGCATTGGCGATCAACTGCGCCCGCCCTTGCTGCCAGACGGCGATCAGGCTATTGGTGGTACCCAGGTCGATGCCCAGCAGTGGTGTGGACTGCGAAACGTCAGGGGGGAGCGAAGCGGAGGGGTGAACGGCATCCTGCATGGTCGGCCTCTTGCATGAGAAGAGCCGGTGGCAGCCTGCTGGCCGCGGGCCGGCGGACAGGGCATTTTGACCCAATCGTAGAAACAAAAAAAGCGACCCTAAGGTCGCTTTCGTTGTGGCTTCCGGGTGTTCAGTGGGCCCTGGAAGCTCGAAGATGGCGCAGCGGACGGGACTCGAACCCGCGACCCCCGGCGTGACAGGCCGGTATTCTAACCGACTGAACTACCGCTGCGCGATACACTGAGAAGTGGTGGGTGATGACGGGATCGAACCGCCGACCCTCTGCTTGTAAGGCAGATGCTCTCCCGGCTGAGCTAATCACCCTTCGTCTCGGTGTGGCGCGCATTCTACGGAGGACGTTCCACCCTGGCAAGCACTTTTTCAAAAAAATTTTCCAAGCCTTTCAATGACCTACCCGCCCCCCTTCTCACCGACCAATAACCGGGCAAATGCCGGCCGCAGGGTTGGCCTGGCCCCTGACTCGGAGAATAATGCCCGCCTCGTGTATTAAGGAGAGCTTCACCCCATGTGGTTCAAGAACCTGCTGACCTACCGCCTCACCCAGGACGTACCGTTCGACCCCGAGACCCTCGAGGCAGCCCTGGCCAGCAAGCCGGCTCGCCCCTGCGCCAGCCAGGAACTGACCACCTACGGTTTCGTCGCGCCCTTCGGCAAAGGCGAGGACGCTCCGCTGGTGCACGTCAGTGGCGAGTTCCTGCTGATCGCCGCGCGCAAGGAAGAACGCATCCTGCCCAGCAGCGTGGTCAATGACGCGGTCAAGGAGAAGGTCGAAGAGATCGAGACCGAGCAGATGCGCAAGGTCTACAAGAAGGAGCGTGACCAGATCAAGGACGAGATCATCCAGGCCTTCCTGCCACGCGCCTTCATCCGTCGCTCGATGATCTTCGCCGCCATCGCCCCGCGCCAGGGTGTCATCCTGGTCAACTCGGCCAGCGCCAAGCGTGCCGAAGACCTGTTGTCGACGCTGCGTGAAGTGATGGGTTCGCTGCCCGTACGCCCGGCGACCGTGAAGATCGCGCCGAGCGCCACCATGACCGACTGGGTCAAGTCGCAACAGGCCGCCGAAGGCTTCTACGTGCTGGACGAATGCGAACTGCGCGACACCGCCGAAGATGGCGGCATCGTGCGCTGCAAGCGCCAGGACCTGACCAGCGAGGAAATCCAGCTGCACCTGAGCACCGGCAAGCTGGTCACCCAGCTGGCCATGGCCTGGCAGGACAAGCTGTCGTTCGTGCTGGACGACAAGATGGTGATCAAGCGCCTGAAGTTCGAGGAGCTGCTGCAAGAGCAAGCCGAACAGGATGGCGGCGACGAGGCGCAGCAACAGTTCGATGCCTCGTTCCAGCTGATGATGATGACCTTCGCCGAGTTCCTGCCGACCCTCTTCGAGGCCTTGGGTGGTGAGGAGCTGCCTCAGGGCGTCTGATCGAGGTCGAGCTGCACGCTGCAACGCAGTGCGTGCCTGAAGGTTGCGTTTTTCAGGCTCACCTCTATATAGAGGTCTCACTGCCGAACTGCTTGCAGCTCATAGCCAGTCACCCGCCCCCTGCCGCTACTGATAGGAGATCCCATGCGCGCCCTGGCCGCCTTGAGCCGCTTCGTCGGCAACACGTTCGCCCTGTGGGTCCTGGTCTTTTCCTGCCTGGCCTACTTCCAGCCTCAGTGGTTCATCGGCCTGAAGGTCGCCATCGTGCCATTGCTGGGGCTGGTGATGTTCGGCATGGGGTTGACCCTCAAGCTCGACGACTTCGCCGCCGTCGCTCGCCAGCCCTGGCGAGTGGCGCTGGGGGTGGTCGCGCACTTTCTGATCATGCCGGGGGTGGCCTGGCTGCTGTGCCGGCTGTTCCACCTGCCCCCGGAGATCGCCGTGGGCGTGATCCTGGTCGGTTGCTGCCCCAGCGGCACGGCCTCGAACGTGATGGTGTGGTTGTCGAAGGGTGACCTGGCGCTGGCGGTGGCGATCGCCGCGGTCACGACACTGCTCGCGCCCCTGCTCACCCCGACGCTGATCTGGCTGCTGGCGTCGGCCTGGCTGCCGGTTTCGTTCATGGACATGTTCTGGTCGATCCTGCAGCTGGTGATGCTGCCCATCGTGCTGGGGGTACTGGCGCAAAGGCTGCTCGGCACGCGGGTGCACGCGGTGGTGCAGGTGCTGCCGCTGGTGTCGGTGGTGAGCATCGTGCTGATCGTCTGCGCCGTGGTGGCGGCCAGCCAGGCGAAGATCGCCGAGTCGGGCCTGCTGATCATGGCGGTGGTGATCCTGCACAACAGCTTCGGTTTCCTGCTGGGTTACTTGACGGGCAAGCTGTGCAAACTGCCCCTGGCGCAGCGCAAGTCCCTGGCGCTGGAGGTCGGCATGCAGAACTCGGGGCTGGGCGCGGCCTTGGCCAGTGCGCATTTCTCGCCCCTGGCGGCCGTGCCGAGCGCGCTGTTCAGCGTGTGGCACAACATTTCGGGTGCGTTGCTTTCGACGTGGTTCAGGCGCATGAAGGACGACCCGGCGGCGGCGCAGAGGCCGCGCGCTCGACCCTGAGGCTTGCTGTGTCGGCATGGACGCCATCGCGGGCAAGCCCGCTCCCACAGGTCGGTGGCATTGGCGTGATCGCGGGCCAGCAGTTTCGTAGGGGCGGGCTTTTCTGGGCTGGCGCGGGGGCTGATCCTGTGGGCCCTGCGGGCCCAATCGCGGCATTGGGGCCGCTCCCACAGGTGACCGCGATAGCCTTGCAACCCCGCGGTGTGGCTACGGGCGTAGGAGCGGCCCCTGTGCCGCGATTGGGCCTGCAAGGCCCATACAATCAGCGCACCCTCTTCGTCAGGCGAACCTGCCTCCCACAGGTGACCGCGATAGCTTTGCAACCTCGCGGTGTGGCTACGGGTGTAGGAGCGGTCCCTGTGCCGCGATTGGGCCTGCAAGGCCCATACAATCAACGCACCCTCTCCGTCAGGCGAACCTGCCTCCCACAGGTGACCGCGATAGCCTTGCAACCTCGCGGTGTGGCTACGGGCGAGCGGCCCCTATGCCGCGATTGGGCCTGCAAGGCCCATAAAATCAGCGCACCCTCTCCGTCAGGCGAACCTGCCTCCCACAGGTGACCGCGATAGCCTTGCAACCCCGCGGTGTGGCTACGCGCGGAGCGGCCCCTGTGCCGCGATTGGGCCTGCAAGGCCCATAAAATCAGCGCACCCTCTCCGTCAGGCGAACCTGCCTCCCACAGGTGACCGCGATAGCCTTGCAACCCCGCGGTGTGGCTACGGGTGTAGGAGCGGCCCCTGTGCCGCGATTGGGCCTGCAAGGCCCATAAATCAGCGCACCCTCTTCGTCAGGCGAACCTGCCTCCCGCCGCCATCTCACCAAAACCGGTCACGGCCTCCGCACCCCACTTGTCAGATGCATCCGCCTTGGGCAGCATGCAGGCACGGTAAGGACGGCCTTACGACGCCTGGCGTGAACATTTCGGGGACGGCCCCATTCGTGTGTCTGAATGGAGGTGCCCCATGTCCTGGATCATTCTGTTTTTCGCCGGCCTGTTCGAAGTGGGCTGGGCCGTCGGGCTCAAGTACACCGAAGGGTTCACCCGCCCCCTGCCCACCGTGCTGACCATCGCCGCCATGGCCGTGAGCCTGGGGTTGCTGGGCCTGGCGGTGAAGGAGCTGCCGCTGGGCACGGCCTATGCGATCTGGACCGGCGTCGGCGCGGTGGGCACGGTCATCGCCGGGATCCTGCTGTTCGGTGAGTCCATGGCCCTGGTGCGGCTGCTCAGCGTCGCGCTGATCGTCGCCGGCCTGGTCGGCCTGAAGGTCAGCGCCAGCTGACCTCCCCCGCCCGCCTCAACGAAGGTCGCCGCGCAAGACGGCGACCTTTTCCCGCAACACGCCGGGCTTTGCCGCGTCCGCCGGCACTGCATCACCGGCCACCAGGGTCACCCGCGACCAGAACCGCTTGAACAGGCCCTTGTTCGGGTCGCGGCTGAAGAAGCTGCCCCACAGCCCCTGCAAGGCCAGCGGGATCACCGGCACGGGCGTTTCGGCCAGGATCCGGTTGACACCGCCCTTGAACGCATCGATCTCGCCATCGGTGCTCAACTTGCCCTCGGGGAAGATGCACACCAGCTCACCCTCCGCCAGGTACTGGGCGACACGCGCGAAGGCCCGCTCGTAGATGGCCTCATCCTCGCCGCGACCGGCGATCGGGATGGCCCCTGCGGTGCGGAAGATGAAGTGCAGCACCGGCAGGCGATAGATCTTGTAGTACATGACGAAACGGATCGGACGGCGCACGGCGCCGGCCATGAGCAGTGCGTCGACGTAGGACACGTGGTTGCAGACCAGCAGCGCCGCCCCTTCGTCCGGGATCCGCTGCAGATCGCGGTGCTCGACCCGGTACATCGCATGGCCGAGCAGCCAGATCAGGAAGCGCATGGTGAACTCGGGCACGATGCTGAAGATGTACGCGTTGACGCCGATGTTGAGCAGCGAGACCACCAGGAACAGCTGCGGGATGCTCAGCTCGGCCACGCTCAGCAGCGCGATGGTGACGAGCGCCGAGACCACCATGAACAAGGCATTGAGGATGTTGTTGGCGGCAATCACCCGGGCACGCTGCCGCTCGGGCGTGCGCGCCTGGATCAAGGCATACAGCGGCACGATGTAGAAACCGCCGAACACGCCCAGGCCGACGATCGACAGCAGGATCCACCAGGCCTGGCCGAGCGACAGCAGCGCGAGCCAGTCATAGGGCGCGTCGGCGCGGGGCACATCGCCCGAATGCCACCACCAGAGCAGGCCGA
This sequence comes from Pseudomonas entomophila, assembly GCF_013523165.1. Lineage (GTDB taxonomy): Bacteria > Pseudomonadota > Gammaproteobacteria > Pseudomonadales > Pseudomonadaceae > Aquipseudomonas > Aquipseudomonas entomophila_A. The sequence goes on along the minus strand of NZ_JAAMQI010000031.1, from coordinate 22,640 downwards.
ACAGGGTCAGCCCGAACGAGCCGAACGGCACCAGGCCGATCTCGACCTTGCGCCCGCTGAGCCGCTCGCACAGCAGCGAACCGAGCGCGATGCCGATGGAGAACAGCGTCAGCACCAGGGTGACCACGGTCTCGTCGCCGTGCAGCCAGTCCTTGGCGTAGGCCGGGATCTGCGTCAGGTAGATGGCGCCGACGAACCAGAACCAGGAGTTGCCGACGATCGAACGTGACACCGCCGGCGTCTGGCCAAGCCCCAGGCGCAGGGTGGCCCAGGACTGGCTGACGATGTTCCAGTTGAGCCTCATCCCCGGCTCGGCGGCGGGCGCCGTCGGGATCCATTGGCTGGCCAGGTAGCCCAGCACCGCCGTGCCCACCACCCCGCCGGCGACCACCGTGGCATAGGACGCGGACGACATCATCACCCCAGCCCCGATGGTCCCGGCCAGGATCGCCAGGAAGGTGCCCATTTCCACCAGGCCGTTCCCGCCCACCAGCTCCTGCTCGCGCAGCGCCTGGGGCAGGATCGAATACTTCACCGGGCCGAACAGCGCCGAGTGGGTGCCCATGGCGAACAGCGCCACCAGCATCAGGGTCAGGTGCCCGGTGACGAAGCCGGTACCGCCGATGGCCATGATGGCGATCTCCGCCAGCTTGATCACCCGGATCAGGCGGTCCTTGGCGAACTTCTCGCCGAATTGCCCGGCCAGGGCCGAGAACAGGAAGAACGGCAGGATGAACAGCAGCGCACAGAGGTTGACCCAGATCGAGCGGTCACCTTCCAGGCTGAGCTTGTAGAGGATCGCCAGGATCAGCGACTGCTTGAACAGGTTGTCGTTGAAGGCGCCGAGCGACTGGGTGACGAAGAACGGCAAAAACCGCCGTTTGCCGAGCAGCGCGAATTGCGAGGGGTGACTCATCGTCCTTGTACCTGGATGGCCTTGTCATGGCGCAAACTACAAGGGTTGAGGGGGAGCGGCAAGGTGCGAGCGTCACGCCAGCGCGTCGGCGGCGCCTCGACCTCGGGTCGAGACCTGCTCACCGCGCCACCGACCACTTGCCGCCTGCGGCCCATGGCTGCGACCTTGGTCGGCGCTGACGAACGCGAGGCGGCATGCCAGACTGGCCGGCCGGGAATGCGCCTTCTTCTTGTCGCGGAGTCTTCATGTCGTTGTCCAGCGGGCTGATCGCTCTGGTCGCCCTGGCCTACATGGCCGTCATGTTCGCCATCGCCTTCTATGGCGACCGCCGCAGCACGCCGCTGCCGCCGCGCCTGCGTGCGTGGGTCTACAGCCTGTCGCTGGCGGTGTACTGCACCAGTTGGACGTTCTTCGGCGCGGTCGGGCAGGCCGCCGAGCAGTTGTGGGCATTCTTGCCGATCTACCTGGGGCCGATCCTGCTGCTGATGCTCGCGCCGTGGGTGGTGCAGAAGATGGTGCTGATCAGCAAGCAGGAGAACATCACCTCCATCGCCGACTTCATCGCCGCCCGCTATGGCAAGTCGCAAGCACTGGCGGTGGTGGTGGCGCTGATCTGCCTGGTCGGGGTGCTGCCCTACATCGCGCTGCAGCTCAAGGGGATCGTGCTGGGCGTGAACCTGCTGATCGGCGCCAGTGCCGACGCCACCGGCACCCGCGTCCAGGACACCGCCCTGGTGGTCTCGCTGGTGCTGGCCCTGTTCGCCATCGTGTTCGGCACGCGCAGCCTCGACGTCACCGAACACCACCGCGGCATGGTGCTGGCGATCGCGTTCGAGTCCCTGGTCAAGCTGCTGGCCTTTCTGGCGGTGGGCGTGTTCGTGGTATTCAACCTCTACGATGGCTTCGACGACCTGCTGAGCCAGGCGCGGCAGTCCGTCCAGCTGCAAGGGTACTGGCAGGAAACCGTCAACTGGCCTTCGATGATCGTGCAGACCGGGGTGGCGATGATGGCGATCATCTGCCTGCCGCGGCAGTTCCACGTCACCGTGGTGGAGAACATCGAGCCGCAGGACGTGCGCCTGGCGCGCTGGGTGTTCCCGCTGTACCTGGCGCTGGCCGGGCTGTTCGTGGTGCCGATCGCGCTGGCCGGGCAGATGCTGCTGCCCGGCAGCCTGCTCCCGGACTCTTTCGTCATCAGCCTGCCCCTGGCGCAGGCGCACCCGAGCCTGGCGCTGCTGGCGTTCATCGGGGGCGCGTCGGCGGCCACCGGCATGGTGATCGTCGAGGCGGTGGCGCTGTCGACCATGGTGTCCAACGACATGCTGCTGCCCTGGCTGCTGCGGCGCAACAATGCCGAACGCCCGTTCGAGGCCTTCCGTCACTGGATGCTGTCGGTGCGGCGCGTCACCATCGTGGTGATCCTGCTGCTGGCCTATGTCAGCTACCGCCTGCTCGGCTCCACCGCGAGCCTGGCGACCATCGGCCAGATCGCCTTCGCGGCGGTGACCCAGCTCGCCCCGGCGATGATCGGCGCGCTGTACTGGAAGCAGGCCAACCGCCGCGGCGTGTTCGCGGGCCTGGCCGCCGGTACCTTCCTCTGGTTCTACACGCTGGTGCTGCCGATCGCCGCCCACAGCCTGGGCTGGCCGCTCACGCTGTTCCCCGGTCTGGCCTGGCTGCACGGCAACCCACTGAACCTGCCGATCTCGCCCCTGACCCAGGGCGTGGTGCTGTCGCTGGCCGGCAACTTCACCCTGTTCGCCTGGGTCTCGGTGCTGTCGCGCACGCGGGTGTCCGAGCACTGGCAGGCCGGGCGCTTCATCGGCCAGCAGACCAACGCCCGGCCCGGCAGCCGGACGTTGCTGGCGGTGCAGATCGACGATCTGCTCAACCTGGCCTCGCGCTTCGTCGGCGAGGAACGTGCGCGGCAGAGCTTCATCCGTTTCGCCTACCGCCAGGGCAAGGGCTTCAACCCCAACCAGAACGCCGATGGCGAATGGATCGAGCACACCGAGCGGCTGCTGGCCGGGGTGCTCGGCACCTCGTCGACGCGTGCCGTGGTCAAGGCGGCCATCGAAGGCCGCGACATGCAGCTCGAGGACGTGGTGCGCATCGCCGACGAAGCCTCCGAAGTGCTGCAGTTCAACCGGGCCCTGCTGCAAGGCGCCATCGAGAACATCAACCAGGGCCTGAGCGTGGTCGACCAGAACCTGCACCTGGTGGCCTGGAACCGGCGCTACCTGGAACTGTTCAACTACCCGGACGGGCTCATCGCCGTGGGCCGGCCGATCGCCGACATCATCCGCTACAACGCCGAGCGAGGCCTGTGCGGTCCTGGCGAGGCCCAGGTCCATGTCGCCCGGCGCCTGCACTGGATGCGCCAGGGCCGTGCGCACACCTCCGAGCGACTGTTCCCCAACGGTCGGGTCATCGAGCTGATCGGCAACCCGATGCCAGGCGGTGGGTTCGTCATGAGCTTCACCGACATCACGCCGTTCCGGGAGGCCGAGCAGGCGTTGAAGGACGCCAACGAGCGTCTGGAGCAGCGGGTCGCCGAGCGCACCCACGAGCTGTCGCAGCTCAACCAGGCACTGAGCGATGCCAAGAGCCATGCCGAGGCGGTCAGCCAGTCCAAGACGCGCTTCCTGGCCGCCGTCAGCCATGACCTGATGCAGCCGCTCAACGCGGCGCGGCTGTTCTCGGCCGCGCTGTCCCAGCAGGACGAGCACCTTTCCGACGACGCCCGGCAACTGGTCGGGCACATGGACAGCTCGCTGCGTTCGGCCGAAGAGCTGATCGGCGACCTGCTGGACATCTCGCGCCTGGAAAACGGCCGCATCACACCGGACGCCAAGCCCTTCGCGCTGCACGAGCTGTTCGACATGCTGGGCGCCGAGTTCGCGGCGCTGGCCGCTGAAAAGGGCCTGGATTTCCGACTACGGGGCAGCCGTCTGCGGGTGTACAGCGACGTCAAGCTGCTGCGCCGGATTCTGCAGAACTTCCTGACCAACGCCCTGCGCTACGGCAAGAGCCCGATCCTGCTGGGCGCACGGCGCAGCGGCGAGCACCTGTGGCTCGAGGTCTGGGACCGGGGCCCGGGCATCGCCGACGACAAGCTGCAGGTGATCTTCCAGGAGTTCAAGCGCCTGGACAGCCATCAGACGCGCGCCGAAAAGGGCCTGGGCCTGGGCCTGGCGATCGCCGATGGCCTGTGCCGGGTCTTGAACCACCGGCTCGAAGTGCGCTCCTGGCCGGGCAAGGGCAGCGTGTTTCGCGTGCAGGTGCCCATCAGCCGCACGGCCGCCGCTCCGGTCGCAGCGCCAGAGCAGGCCGGGCAACCCCTGGCCGGCCTGCGGGTGCTGTGCGTGGACAACGAAGACAGCATCCTGATCGGCATGAGCAGCCTGCTCACGCGCTGGGGCTGCCAGGTCTGGACCGCACCGGATCGCGCCGCCTGCGAGGCCTTGCTGAACGACGGCAACCGGCCGCACCTGGCGCTGGTCGACTATCACCTGGATGCCGGCGAAACCGGCATCGGCCTGATGGCCTGGCTGCGCACACGCCTGGGCGAGCCGGTGCCAGGCGTGGTGATCAGCGCCGACAACCGTAGCGAGATGGTCGCCCAGGTGCACGCCGCCGGCCTGGACTTCCTGCCCAAGCCGGTCAAGCCTGCAGCGTTGCGTGCCCTGCTCAATCGGTATCTGAACCTGGTTCAGTGACGGCCGTCTCGCTCATCGCCCGCTCCAGCAAGTCGCTGGGCAGGCTCTTGCTGGCCCGTGCGCCGAGCAGCTTGAGCTGTTCGCTACGGCTGACCAGGTTGCCGCGGCCCTCGCACAGCTTGTTGCGCGCCGCGGCGTAGGCCTTGTCCACCTGCTGCAGGCGATTGCCCAGCTCGTCCAGGTCCTGGATGAACAGCACGAACTTGTCGTAGAGCCAGCCGGCCCGCTCGGCGATCTCGCGGGCGTTCTGGGTCTGGCGTTCCTGTTTCCACAAGCTGTCGATGACCCGCAGGGTGGCCAGCAAGGTGGTCGGGCTGACGATCACGATCTGCCGGTCGAACGCCTCCTGGAACAGGTTCGGCTCGGCCTGCAGGGCGGCGGAAAAGGCCGCTTCGATGGGCACGAAGAGCAGCACGAAGTCCAGGCTGTGCAGGCCTTCGAGGCGGTTGTAGTCCTTGCCGGACAGGCCTTTGACGTGCGTGCGCAGCGACTGCACGTGCTGCTTGAGCGCGGCCTGCGCCCGCTCGCCGTCCGGGTCGCTGACGAACTGCTGGTAGGCGGTCAGGCTGACCTTGGCATCGACCACCACCTGCTTGTCGCCAGGCAGCATGATCAGCACATCGGGCTGGTAGCGCTCGCCGTCGGCGCTCTTGAGGCTGACCTGGGTGTGGTACTCGCGGCCCTTTTCCAGGCCGGCGTGCTCCAGCACCCGCTCGAGGATCAGCTCGCCCCAGTTGCCCTGGGTCTTCTGGCCCTTGAGGGCCTGGGTCAGGTTGGTGGCCTCGTCGGACAGCCGCTGGTTGAGCTGCTGCAGGCGTTCGAGCTCCTTGGCCAGGGAGAAGCGCTCGCGGGCCTCCTGCTGGTAACTGTCTTCGACCCGCTTCTCGAAGGCCTGGATGCGCTCCTTGAGCGGATCGAGCAATTGTCCCAGGTGCTGCTGGCTGGTCTGGGCGAAACGTTGTTCGCGCTCGTCGAAGATCCGCGTCGCCAGGTCGGCGAACTGGGCACGCAAGGTGTCACGGGCGTCCTGCAGGTCTTCAAGGCGTTGCGTGTGGCCTTCCTGCTGCTCGCGCAACTCGGCCTCCAGCCCGGCGACCCTCGACTCCAGGCGCCGCAGCTCGGCTTCGCGTGCAGTGCGCTCCAGGTTCCAGGCATGGGCCGCGTCACGGGCGTTGTCGCGCTCGACCTGCAGCAGCTCCACTTCCCGCTCCTGCGCGGCCAGGCTGGCCTGCTTGAGCGCGTTGGCCTCGCTCAGGTCGCTGACCTCGTCGCGACAGGCGTCCAGCTGCGCCTGCAGGCCTTCCTGGGCCAGCTGGGCGCTGAGCAAACGCTCCTCGGCCAGCGACAGGGCCGCCTGATGCACGGTCGCCTGTCGCTGCACTCGGAACGCCCAGACGAGACCCGGTATCGATGCCGCCACGATGCCAAGCAGGATGCTGGCCAGATCCACTGTCATGATGTTTCCCGGTGCTGTGCGTAGAAGTGGCACGAGCTTATCAGGCCACGGCGAAAGACTGGGCCTTATCGCGGGCAAGCCCGCTCCCACTCGGGCCAATGCAGCCCGACAAGAAGCAGAGGTTGCCACAGGCCGGTACAGCCTGGCATGAAGCAGAAGCTGAACACTTTTCTGTGGGAGTTCGCTCGCCGCCCCGGCGGCGCGCTTTCGCGCAGAGAACACGGCGATAGCTGGCAGGATCCAGAGCTTCATTGCTAACCGATTTCAGGGCCGCTTTGCGGCCCATCGCGGCACTGGGGCCGCTCCTACACCCGTAGCCCCACTGCGGGGTTGCAGGCTATCGCGGTCACCTGTGGGCCCCTGTGCCGCGATTGGGCCCGCAGGGCCCACAAAGCTCTATAATTAATTCATTACAAATCAACAAGTTATTTTATTTTTTGTGGGAGCGGGCCATGCAGCCTGACAAGAAGCAGAGGCTGCACATAGGCCGGTACAGCCTGCCAAGGACGCAGGGACTGGGCAGCGCTTCAGTCGGGGAACAGCTGGCCAAGCAGGTGACGGGCTTCGGGGGAGCCTTGGGCCGCTGCCAGCTCCAGCCAGTGGCGTGCGCGCTCGGGTGCCGGATCGGGTGCGTCCGCGCACAGGCGGCCATATTCGAACTGGGCCTGCGGGTCACCGGAGCGGGCCGCCTGACGCAGCAATTCGTGGCCCATGCGCCGATCACGTGCGCTGCCGCATTCGTGGCAGAGCATCTGGCCCAGGCGACTTTGCGCCACGACGATGCCTTGGCGGGCAGGCTGCTTGAGCAGGCGTCCGGCCAAGTGCTTGATGCGGGGTTTGCTGCCCAGGTGGGGACTGTCGAGCAACCAGAGGGCGACCTTGAGCGTGAAGCGCTTGCCCGGTGCAGTGTCAGGAACACCGTGAGGGAGCGAGACGGTTTTTTTGCCTTGAAACATATGCGCAAGCGTTGAAGCGATGTGGGGCGCGCCACTCTACGCCTTTTTCCCAAGCGGATCCCGCGATCAGGAGCAAGACATGCTGAAAATTTTATTTCTGCCTGATTTTCAGACGAACGGTACAGGCTCGGATTATTAGCCGCTTGATTGTCAGACAATGGCACTTTCTCAGACAGCCTCGTGCTAGAGCCTGTGAGACGCACAATCCACAGAAGCTGTGGATAACTCGGTGGACAACCTCTTGGACAACCGCTCAAACCCTTGTGGAATGGGCGCTACAGACAAACTGGCGTTTTTTTCACCAGTTCAAATAAGTGTTTTTTTTCATTGACTTAACGCCTGCCGGAGTGCATCCACCGTCAGCAGGCGTGTTCTGACGAGCTGCAGGCTTGGCCCAAACGGATTGTGTACAACCTGAACAAGATCGCTATATCCCTGGTATCCCTTAGCACTTTTGCCGCCTGCGAGGGTCCAAGCCCCCTTCCCATCCGCCCGCTGAATGGCCATAATGGTCGGCTTCCTGGGACATCGACAAACTGCTTGCACAGCCTGCACGTCTTGTGTAGTGTGTCGGTCGTTAGTACCCAAGCTGAAAAATCAAAAGGTCGCTGACCAGGCGTTCGACACTCGAACCTGCTGCCTGGCTGCACCGACTCCTCGGATGGTTCACTCGGCAGCCCAGGCTGCTCCAGCACGAATCACCTCTCGGATTATTGATCAGGACCTGCACCGGGCGTTCTTGAACCTCGTTCCCGTGTGTTGCCTGCCTTCTGAAGTACCTACCAGTCAGCCCAGCGCGCTCGATCATGCGCCCTCTCTGGCTGCTCTGTTCCAGACGGGTTCTGCGCCTTTTTCCTAATTCTTGGCGCCACTGGAACGTTTTCATCGTGCACGGTTCGAATCCGTGTCAATTGCAGGACATCCAATAATATGAATACGCATCATCAGTTCCAAACCGCCATCGGCGCCCTGTCCCAAGCCTTCGCGCCCATGAAGTGCCTGATCGTGGCACCGCGCAACGGCAGCTTCAGCTTCACCCTCGTCGACGAGCATGGCATCGCTTGCCACAGCGAGCGCCTGTATCCGGAACAGTACAACCGCGCCGGGACCTTGCAGGCCGTCATCGACCGTACGCGTCAGTCCATCACCGCGTGAACGCGCCCGCGTTCACCGTTCGTGCACATGAAGAAATGCCCGGTCCCTCGGCCGGGCTAATCGCCAGCGGGCATATGCCTGCCGTCTTCAGGCTGCAATCGATTTAAAAACAGTCCTTTACCTCAGCCTCATCACACTACACTTCAACTTGAGCGGTCCAGACCGCTTTCGGCGGGTCCGGCTGTGATCCATTCGCTGCCAAGCGCCCGGTCCCGTCGGTCATCCACGTGCGAGGGCATCATGGCATTCGCCGCTATCGAGTTGAGCCAATACGTCATTCGTCCCACGCTCGAATACCTGGGGCGCCACACGGTTCCTGCTGAAGCTTTGTTACTGGGCGTTGCCGCCAGCCAGTCGGCCCTGGGTGCAGGGCTGTGCGATCGGCGCGGTCATGGCCTCTACCGCATCACTGCACCGCGTCACCACGGTCTCTGGGACACCTACCTGGCCGCCGACCCCGACCTGGCCAGCCTGGTGCGCGGGCTGGCCAGCCAGCATGCGTTCCTGCGCGGTCCGCACATCGAACTGACGGTCAACCTGCGCTACGCCACGGCCATCGCCTGGATGCTCATCGAAGCGCAGGCCGCGCCCCTGCCAGCGGCCAACGACCTGATGGGCATGGCGCGGCTGTGGCGTCAGGTATTCCATCCTCAGGGGCGATTGCGCGACTTCACGACGGCGTGGCAAACCTGTGTCGACCCCGGCATTCCCTTGGCATCCTGAAAACACCTACACGCTATTCTGGTTTTGTCCTACAAAGCGGTTAGATTGTCCTACAAAACTCGTCTAACTCCCTAAAATTCGCCTATAGCGCCCTGCGCAAAATGTTGGTAGCGTTCCGCCTCGGAGATCCCAAGGAGTTCTAATAATGAAAAAAGCAATGCTCAACACCTCCCTCGGTCTGGCTGTCGCACTGGCATCCGGGCAACTGCTGGCCAACGGCTTCGCGCTCAATGAGCAGAGCATCAGCAGCATGGGGGTAGGTTTCGCGGGTCGTTCTTCCTCTGCCGAAGACGCAAGCACCATCTACGGCAACCCTGCCGGCATGTCACAGCTCAAGCGGGCGCAGGCGACCGTGGGTGCGGCGGGCATCTTCGCCAAGTCCGACATCAGTGGCAGGAGCACCTTCGGGGGGGAAACCGACGGCGACATGGTACCGGTCGTCGCCGTGCCCATGGGCTACTACGTCAAGCCCCTGGACGATCACTGGACCGTGGGCTTCGGGGTCTACGTGCCGTTCGGCCTGGTCACCGACTATGGCAGCGACGACGCGGCACGCTACTGGGGCAAGAAGAGCCACGTCGAGGTCATCACCTTCCAGCCGACCATCAGCTACGCCTTCAACGACAAGGTCTCGATCGGCGTCGGCCCGACGTTCAACCGTATCCGGGGCGAGCTGGGGTCCAACCTGCTTAACCCACGTAGCCCGGGCCGCAACGACGGCGAGGTCAAGATCAAGGGCGACGACACGGCCGTCGGCTACAACGTCGGCCTGCTGGTCCAGGCCACCGACCGCACCCGCATCGGCCTGACCTACCACTCGATGGTCGACTACAAGCTCGAAGGCAAGACCAAGGTGAGTTCCACCGCCATCGGCCCGTTCAGTGGCAGCAAGTTCGACGCCGACCTGACCATCAAGACGCCCGAGTCGGTCGACCTGTCGGTCACCCATGCGCTCGATGACCAGTGGACCTTGTACGCAGGTAGCACCTGGACGCGCTGGAGCCGCCTGGAGCACATCATCGTGAACAACGATGTCCCCGCACCGCTTGCAGGCTCTCCGTTCGCCACCATCACCGAAGAGCAGAACTGGCATGATACCTGGTCGCACGCCATCGGTGCGGCCTACAAAGTGAACAAGCAATGGACGCTGCGCAGCGGTTTCACCGTCGATCAGTCGCCGACCAACAACCACGACCGCTCGCCGCGCATTCCGACCGGCGATCGCAAGATGGTCAGCCTGGGCGCCGGCTGGAGCCCGAACGACGACATGACCATCGACGTGGCCTACTCCTACCTGTGGGAAGAGGACGCCAAGGTCAACCTGGCAAGCTCGACCAAGGGCGCCTACCGCGCCAAGTATGAAAACAGCGCACACACCGTCGGTGCTTCGCTGACCTACCGCTTCTGATACACGCCCATGAACACGGCGCCCCGTCCAGCCTGGACAGGGCGCCGTGTTCATTTGGGCGACTCATTGCGCAGGCGAGGCGATGGCCTTTTCGATGGCGGCCTTGAAGGCCTCGTCGTCCGGCTTGGTCAGGCTGGAGAAGCTGCCGATCACCTTGCCCCGGCGGTCCACGACGTACTTGTAGAAATTCCATTTGGGCGCACTGCTCTGGCGCGCCAGTTCGGCGAATAGCGGGATCGCATCGCTGCCACGGATCGGTTGGGCCTTGGTCATGGTGAAGGTCACGCCGTAGTTGGCATAGCAGACCTTGGCGGTCTTCTCGCTGTCGCTGTCTTCCTGCTTGAAGTCATTGGACGGCACGCCGAGCATCTCCAGGCCCTGGGCGTGATAGTGCTGGTACGCCGCTTCCAACCCTTCGAACTGCGGGGCGAAGCCGCAGTAGCTGGCCGTGTTGATGATGACCAACGGTTTGCCCGCGTACCGCTCGCATAAATCGATCTGCCCCTTGCCGCGCAGCTCGGGCAGACTGCCTTCGAGCAGCGCCGGACACTCCTTGGCCCACGTGGGACCGAGTGCCGAAAGCGCCAATAATGGGACAATCCACCAACGTGCCTGCATGTGCGTTCTCCTGCCGAACATTCCTGAACGTGCAGCGTAGCGGCTTATGCACGGCTGTGCGTGGTTCTCTCAGTCGGCGGGGCTTCGGCCGGCTTCGACCTGCCGGGCCAGACGCCGCCGAATCGGTTCGAACAGCGCCGTGGCCTGGCGCGCCACGGTTTCGGTTGGTCTGTTTCGGTGGCCTGACTCACTGCGGTGTAGCTACGGGTGTGAGCGGCCCCTGCCGGGGCGCCGGACCAGGCGCGATTGGGCCCGCCAGGGTCCACAAAATCCGTCAGTGCGATGGCGCATGAGTCGACGGATGTCTACAGAAGAGGCCGCTCAAAGCACCCATCCGACCAACACCACCACTTCCAGCACCTCGAGCAACGCCCCAGCCGTGTCGCCGGTGGTACCGCCCAGGCGTCTGATCATCGCGGCGCGCAGCCCCATGAAGGCGACCAGAACGAGGCACAGCGTCATGACGCCGGCACTGCCCAGGCACAGCAGGAAGGCCAGTGCACTCGCGCCCAGCACCCATCTGCCCTGTCTGACCGGCAGATGCTGCGCCAGAGCTTCGCCCAGCCCGCCCGGTCGCACGTAGGGCGTGCACAGGAACAGTGCCAGCAGCGCGGCCCGTCCGACCACGGGTGCTACCAGCAGGCCAAGGCCGTCGCCCTGTTCGATCAGCGCCAGCAGCGCGCAGAACTTGAGCAACAGCACCAGCACCAGGGTCACCACGGCGATCGGCCCGCTGCGCGGGTCTTTCATGATCCGCAGGGTACGCTCGCGATCGCCGAACCCACCGAGCCAGGCATCGGCGCTGTCGGCCAGGCCATCGAGGTGCAAGGCGCCACTGAGCATGACCCAGAGGCTGAGCAGCAGGGCAGCCTGCAGGTAAGGGGGAGCACCCCCCAACGCCTGACTGGCCAGCCACAGCACGCCCCCGAACACGGCCCCGACCACCGGGTACCAGAGCAGCGAACGGCCCAGCTGCGTGGGTGTCGGCATGCCGGGCAAGGTGACCGGCAGGCTGCTCAGGAACTGCAAGGCGATCCAGAACGGCAGCATGTCAGGCCTCCTCGCGCAGTGTGCCATCGGGGTCGACCTGCAGCCGCGACAGGCTGCCATGGGGCACCTCGACCTGCAGCAGCTGCTCGCGTGGCAACCCGCGCGCGCGGGCCAGCAGCAGGCGGATGACGCCACCGTGGGTGACCAGCAGCACCGACTGCCCGGCATGGCGCTCGCGCAACCGGGCAAGTGCACCCAGGACCCGCTCGGCGAAGGCTTCGACCGGCTCGCCCTGGGGAGGCGTGAAGCCATAGGGGTCGGCCCAGAACGCCCCCAGGGCGTCGGCGTCGGTCTCCATGAGCTGGGCGGCGCTGCGCCCTTCCCAATCGCCGAAATGCAGTTCGCGCAGGTCTGGCTCCAGACCGAAGGGTACGTTCAGGCGCTGGGCCAGGGGTTCGGCGAAACGGGCGCACCGCTGCAGGGGCGAACTGAGCACCACCGCCCATGGGCCCGCGTCGGCTACGGCGGCCTTCATCTGCGCCCAGCCCTGCTCGGTCAAGGCATCGTCGAGGCTGCCACGCAACCCGCCGCCCAGTTCGGTCTGCCCGTGGCGCAACAGGTCGAGCCTCATGCCGGACGATCCGCCACGGCGGCCTCGGCGAAGGTGGCCATGTCGGCGTGCAGGGCGCAGGCCAGACGTAGCAACGGCACGGCCAGGGCAGCGCCGCTGCCCTCCCCCAGGCGCAGGCCGAGGGCCAGCAACGGCTCGGCGTCGAGCGCCTCGAGCACCTGCCGGTGACCTGGCTCGGCGCCCCGGTGGGCGAACAGCAACCAGGGGCGGCACGCCGGGTTGAGGCGCACGGCGAGCAACGCCGCCACGCTGCAGATGAAGCCATCGACCAGCACGGCGATGCCCCGTTGAGCACAGGCCACGTAGGCGCCTGCCAGCGCGACCAGCTCGAAGCCGCCGACGCAGGCCGCAGCGCGCCAAGGGTCCTGGGCGTCCAGGGCATGCACGGCCAGCGCCCGCTCGATGACCTCGGCCTTGTGCCGCACACCCGCCTCGTCCAAGCCCGTACCCGGGCCGCTCAGGGCGGCCGCGCCACACCCGAGCAGCACGCTGGCCAGGGCGGCGGCGGCCGTGGTGTTGCCGATGCCCATTTCCCCGCCGATGAACAGGTGCGTACCGGCCTGGGCGGCCCGCTCGATGCTGTCACGCCCGGCTTGCAGGGCGGCGTCGGCCTGGGCCTCGGTCATCGCCGGCTGGCGCGTGAAGTTCGCCGTACCGGCGCCCAGACGCAGGTGGCGCACCCCTGGCAGTGTCAGTGCAGGGTCCACGGTGCCGAGGTCGACCACGTCGAGACGCGCCTGCACCTGGCGCGCGAGCACGCTGATCGCGGCGCCGCCGGCGACGAAGTTGCCGAGCATCTGTGCGGTCACCGACTGCGGGTAGGCCGAGACGCCCTCGGCCACCACGCCATGGTCACCGGCGAAGACCGTGATGGCGACCTGGTCCAGGCGCGGGCGCTCACGCCCTTGCAGCCCGGCCAGGTGGATCGCCAGGGTCTCGAGCTGGCCCAGGGAGCCGGCCGGCTTGGTCAGTTGGCGTTGCCGCTCGGTCGCCTGAGTCATGGCGGCGGTGTCGATGGGTTGGCAGGCATCGCGCCACCAGGGGTGCGTCATAAAGCAGGTCCTTTGAGCAAGAGAGGAAGGCCAGCGACCGTGAGTACCACGCGCTGGCAACGTTCGGCGATCGCCTGGTGCAGCCAGCCGGCCTGATCGACGTAACGCCGGGTCAGCTCGCCCATCGGCACCACGCCCAGGCCGGTTTCGTTGCTGACCAACAGCACCACGCCGGGCAACGTGTCGAGGCACTCGAGCAGCGCATCGCGCTCGCGTGCCAGGCGTTCGGGGTCTTCGAGCATCAGCAGGTTGGTCAGCCACAGGGTCAGGCAGTCGACCAGCAGGCAGCGATCGGCAGCGGCCGAGGCGCGCAGGGTCGCGGCCAGGGCCAGGGGTTCTTCGATCAGGCCCCAGGCGTCGGGGCGGCGTTCGCGGTGCAGGCGCACGCGCGCAGACATTTCGCCGTCGAGCGGCTCGCTGGTGGCGATGTAGGTCACCGGCAGACCGCTGTCCGTGGCGAGGCGCTCGGCCAGCCGGCTCTTGCCGGAGCGGGCACCGCCCAGGATCAGGTTACGCATTCGGGCTCACTCCACACAGGGCGCGCAGGCGCGCGGTATCCAGGTGCCGCTCGACCAGGTCGGCCAGGCGGTCGATGTCACGCTCGCGCACGCCGTGGTAGTCGAAGGCCTCGACCGTCTCCAGGCCCGCCCAGCGCAGCAGCGCAGCGCACGCGCGCTCGTTCTCGAACAGGCCGTGCAAGTAGGTCGCCAGCACCTGGCCGTCGTCGCTCACGGCACCGTCGCAGCGGCCATCGGCCAGGCGCACGGCCGGACGCGCCAGGGCCGCGCCGGTGGTCACGCCGGCATGGATCTCGTACCCCTCGATCGGCACTTCGCCCAAGCGCAGCACCCCGGTGACGTTGCGCAACTGCTTGTCGGCCTCCAGCACGGTCTCGTAGTCCAGCAGGCCCAGGCCCGGGCTGGTGCCGGCCGGACCTTCCAGCCCAAACGGGTCGTGTACGGCCTGGCCGAGCATCTGCAGCCCGCCGCAGACCCCGATCACCTTGCCGCCGTAGCGCAGGTGACGCGCCAGCGCCTGTGCCCAGCCGCGCTCGCGCAACTGCGCCAGGTCGCTGCGCACGCTCTTGGAGCCCGGCAGGATGATCAGGTCGGCAGCGGGAATCGGTTCGCCGGGGCCGATGAAGTGCAGGTCGACCTGCGGGTGCAGGCGCAGCGGGTCGAAGTCGGTGTGGTTGCTGATGCGCGGCAGCACCGGCACGATCACCTTGAGCAACTGTCCCTGCTTGGGCGCCTGGCGGGCATCGACGGCGTCCTCGGCCTCCAGGTGCAGGTCGCTGACGAACGGCAGCACGCCGAGCACCGGCTTGCCGGTGCGCTGCTCGAGCCAGTCCAGGCCAGGCTGAAGCAAGGCGATGTCGCCGCGGAAGCGGTTGATGACGAAGCCCTGCACGCGCGCCTGCTCGCTGGGCGAGAGCAGCTCGAGCGTGCCGACCAGGTGGGCGAAGACCCCGCCGCGGTGGATGTCGGCCACCAGGATCACCGGGCAGTCGACGGCTTCGGCGAAGCCCATGTTGGCGATGTCGCCGGCCCGCAGGTTGATCTCGGCGGGCGAGCCGGCGCCTTCGACCATCACCACCGGGTAGGCGTCGCTCAGCCGCTGGTGGGACGCCAGCACGGCCTGCATGGCGACCGCCTTGTAGTCGTGGTAGGCCACCGCGTTCATGCTGGTGACGACCCGCCCGTGGATGATCACCTGGGCGCCGGTTTCACTGTTGGGCTTGAGCAGCACCGGGTTCATGTCGGTGTGCGGCGCCAGACGGCAGGCCTGGGCCTGGACGGCCTGGGCACGCCCGATCTCGCCCCCTTCGGCGGTGACGGCGCTGTTGAGCGCCATGTTCTGCGGCTTGAACGGCACCACCGCGACACCCTGGCGCAGCAGCCAGCGGCACAGCGCGGTGACCAGGGTGCTCTTGCCGGCATCGGAGGTGGTGCCCTGCACCATCAGCGTGGTCATGTTCGGCTCTCCTGGAGCGACGGTGGAAAGGCGTGCAAGGCGTCGGCCAGGCGTTGCCAGTGGGCTTCATCGGCCGGCAGGCCCAGGCGTACGGCAGCCGGGTGCTCGAACAGCCGCACCAGAATGCCCTGGCGGGCCAGGTGGTCGTGCAGGCGGGCGGCCTCGGGCGTGGCGACGTACTGGAACAGGTCGCACCCGCCCGAGGGGGCCAGTCGCGCGGCCTGGAGCAGCGTCGCCAGGCGCTGGCTGGACGCGGCACATCGTGCGGTCTGCAGCGCGCAGGCCGGTGTATCGTCCAGGCACGCCTGCCCGACCACCCGGGCCGGCCCGCTGACCGTCCAGGGGCCGAGCATGTCGGCCAGTCGGGCGAGCAGCGCCGGCTCGGCCATCACGAAGCCCAGGCGCACACCTGCCAGGCCGAAGAACTTGCCGAACGAGCGCAGCACGATCAGCCCCGGCTGCCTGGCCTGATCGACGAGGCTGTCGGCGGGCGTGTTGTCCATGAACGCCTCGTCCACCACCAGCCAGCCACCGCGGCGGGCCAGCCGCGCGTGCCAGCCGAGCAGGCGCTCGCGGGACAGGCGCAGGCCGGTGGGGTTGTTGGGGTTGACCAGCAGCAGGACGTCCAGGCTGTCCAGGGCGCCATCGACCCCTTCGGCGCCCAGCGCCACGACTTGGTGACCGGCCTGGGTCCAGGCATGGGGGTGTTCGGCGTAGCACGGCGACAGCACGCCCACGCGACCTGGCGCGCGCAAGCCCGGCAAGGCCTGGATCGCGGCCTGGGAGCCGGCGGTGGCGAGCAGCGCCTGTGACCCGTAGTAGCGTCGCGCGGCCTGCTCGAGGCCATCCTCGGTTTCTGGCAGGCGAGCCCAGGCCTCCTGCCCGATGACCGGGATCGCGAAGGGCCAGGGGGCGATCCCGCTGGACAGGTCGACCCACCGTTCGCGCGCGATCCCGTAGCGGCGCACCGCGCCGAGCAATCGTCCGCCATGTTCTATCAAAGCCGATGCCTCTCTGGTGCGCCACTGGGCGCTGTTGATGATGGAGGGAAGTGTGTGCCACATATCACGCGAACCTGAACGCGCCCATGCCTCGGCGAGGCCGGCAGGGCTCCACCGGCGCCATCGCGGGCAAGCCCGCTCCCACAAGCTGCTTGCGCAGCCATGCCTAGATCGACGGCTGCAGAGATCTGGGTGGGTGCTGGCTTGCCAGCGATCGCGGTGGCGACGCGCCGCGCTATCTTGAGCAGGCAGGCGTTCGTTCAACCCAGATAACCTGCCAGGCAGATGACCAGCACCCACAACCACACTCCGCGACTCACCAAGGCCCAGCCGCGTTCGATGGACTCGGCATCGGCGGCAGGCCCCTGCCCCAGCGCAGGACGCTCGTGCAGTTGGCCGTGGTAGATCGCCGGGCCACCCAGGGCGACGCCCAGCGCACCGGCGCCAGCCGCCATCACCGGGCCGGCGTTGGGGCTGTCCCAGGTCGGGGCCTGGCGCTGCCAGCAGCTCAGGGCCAGGCGGGTCTTGCCGAGCACGGCATAGGTCAGCGCCACCAGGCGCGCCGGCAGGTAGTTGAGCCCGTCGTCGATACGCGCCGCCGCCCAGCCGAAGCGCTCGAAGCGCGCGTTGCGGTACCCCCACATGGCGTCCAGGGTATTGCTCAGCCGGTACAGCACCACGCCAGGCGCGCCGGCGACGATGAACCAGAACAACGCGGCGAACACCGCATCGCTGCCGTTCTCCAGGACCGACTCGGTCGCCGCACGGGCCACCGCCGTTTCGTCCAGTTCGGCCGTCTCGCGGCTGACCAGGTAGCTCACGCGTCGTCGCGCTTCGCCCAGGTCGCCCTGACGCAAGGCGGTGGCCACCGGCAGCACGTGCTCGCCCAGGCTGCGCAGACCCAGCGCGCAGTACAGCGCCAGCACGTCGACCAGCCAGCCGATGCCCGGCAGCCCGGACAGCACCAGCGCCACCAGCGTCAGGGGCACCACGGCCAGGCACCAGGCGCCCACGCCATGGCGGCGTTGGCCCCGGCCACCGGCGTTCAGGCGTTTTTCCAGGCGCCCCGCCAGACGCCCGAAGGCCACCAGCGGATGACGGCGGCGCGGCTCGCCGAGCAACGCGTCCAGGGCGACGCCGATCACGGTCAGCAAGGCGATGCTCATGGGCGCTGCTCCCAGCGGTTCTCGAACACGAAGGTGTCCAGCGGCTGCACCTGCGCCCACTGCTCCAGCGCCAGCATCGGCGCCGGGTAGAAGGCCTCGACGGGCCCCAGGCACAAGATCGCGACCGGCTTGGCCCCCGGCGGCATGCCCAGCAGCTCGCCCAGGGCCTGCGGGTCGAACAGCGACACCCAGCCCATGCCGAGCCCTTCGGCGCGGGCCGCCAGCCAGAGGTTCTGGATGGCGCAGGCCAAGGAGGCCAGGTCCATCTCGGGCAAGGTCCGGCGCCCGAACACGTGGTCCTGGCGCCCGTCCATCAAGGCGGCCACCAGCACTTCGGCGCAGTCGCCGATGCCCTCGACCTTGAGCTTCATGAAGTCTTCGCCACGCTCGCCCAGGGCTTGGGCGGTGCGCTGGCGTTCGTCTTCGACCTGGGCCTGGATGCGCACGCGCAAGGCCGGGTCGGTGATGCGCACGAAGCGCCAGGGCTGCATCAGCCCCACGCTGGGCGCCTGGTGCGCAGCGGCCAGCAGCCGTGCGAGCACGGTCGGCTCGACCTCGCCCCCGATGAAGTGGCGCATGTCGCGCCGCTCGCCGATGGCCCGGTAGACCGCCGCCCTTTCGGCCTCGCTGAAGGCATGTGCGCTCATGGTCGCAACAGCGCAGCGGCTGCCTCCGGGTTGGAGGGGAAATAGAAGTGCACGTAGGAGGCCGTCAGCCTGCCGAGCCGGTACACCGCCTCGGCGCCCCGGCCACCGTTGGGGCTGTGGCCGCGGGCGATCGGCTCATGCGGCGTCTCGGTCAACGAGTGGTGGTAGGTGTGCCCGCGCAGGGCGCCCTCGGGCAGATCGACGGTCTGCAGGGCCAGCGCCGCCAGGCGCTTCTGCATGACCGCCTCGCCGCTGAGCAGGCCCAGCAGTTCGGCACGCTGACCCGCCACGTCGGTCAACGCCTCGAGCAGGTAGAGCATGCCGCCGCACTCGGCCAGCAGCGGCTTGCCCTCGGCATGATGCGCGCGGATCGCCTCGGTCATGGCGGTGTTCTGCGCCAGGGCGCCATGGTGCAGTTCCGGATAGCCGCCCGGCAGGTAGAGGCTGTCGACCGCGGGCAGGACCGTGTCGTGCAGCGGCGAGAAGAACACCAGGTCGGCGCCCATGGCGCGCAGCAGATCGAGGTTGGCGCCATAGAGGAAGGCGAAGGCTTCGTCACGGGCGACCCCGATGCGCACCCCGGCCAACAACGGCGGCGTGGACACCTCGCCAGGCGCGGCGAAGCGCACGGCCGGCGGCAAGGCCGCATCGCAGCTGGCGCCCAGGGCCTCGGCAGCGGCATCCAGACGCTGGTCCAGGTCGTTCAGCTCGCTGGCCTGGACCAGCCCCAGGTGACGGCTGGGCAGTTCGATGCCGCGTTCGCGCGACAGGCCGCCGTACCAGCGCAGCCCTTCGGTCAGGCTGCCTTCGAGCAGCTGCGCATGACGCAGGCTGCCGACCCGGTTGGCCAGCACCCCGGCGAACGGCAGGTCAGGCTGGTAACGGGCCAGGCCCAAGGCCAGCGCACCGAAGGTCTGGGCCATGGCGGTGCCGTCGATGACCGCCAGCACCGGCACGCCGAAGTGCCGCGCCAGGTCGGCGCTCGACGGGGTGCCGTCGAACAGCCCCATCACGCCTTCGATGAGGATCAGGTCCGCTTCGCCTGCGGCCTCCCACAGCAGCCTGCGGCTTTCTTCGACGCCGATCATCCACAGGTCGAGCTGGTAGACCGGCGCGCCACTGGCCCGTTCGTGGATCATCGGGTCGAGAAAGTCCGGCCCGCACTTGAACACGCGCACCGTGCGCCCCAGGTTGCGGTGCAGCCGTGCCAGGGCGGCGGTGACCGTGGTCTTGCCCTGGCCGGAGGCAGGCGCGGCGATCAGCACGGCCGGGCAGTGGCGCGCCTCCCTCACAGTTCGACGCCCTTCTGCGCGCGGATGCCGGCCTGGAAGGCGTGCTTGACCATGCCCATCTCGGTCACCGTGTCGGCCAGCTCGATCATCTCGGGCTTGGCGCCGCGCCCGGTGACGATCACGTGCTGCATGGGCGGGCGTGCCTGCAGGTCGCTCAGCACCTGGTCCAGGTCCAGGTAGCCGTGCTTGAGGGCAATGTTCAGTTCGTCGAGTACCACGAAGTGCACGGCTGGGTCCTGCAGCATCTGCCGCGAGACGTCCCAGGCGGCCTCGGCCGCAGCGATGTCGCGCTGGCGGTCCTGGGTCTCCCAGGTGAAGCCCTCACCCATGACGTGGTAGCGCACCTCCTCCGGGAAGCGCCGGAAGAACAGCTCCTCGCCGGTGCTCTGGCGCCCCTTGATGAACTGCACCACGCCGCAGCGCATGCCGTGCCCCATGGCCCGGGCGAGCATGCCGAACGCCGAGCTGCTCTTGCCCTTGCCGTTGCCGCTCAGGACCAGCAGCAGGCCGCACTGGTTGGGCGAGTTGGCGATGCGCTCGTCGATGATCGCCTTCTTGCGCTGCATGCGCGCCAGGTGACGTTGATCACGGTCGTCGGGGGATGGGTTCATCGAGGTTCTCCGCAAGCTGCCGGCCCGTCGCCAAGCGACAGGGGTCTGGCGAACGCCAGGCGACAGATGAATGACAGACTCACGGAGACGCGCAGGGGCTGCGACAGGCGCGCAGGGTCCGCGCATCACCCTCCGTGATGCCGTTTGGGCAGTGACAGGCCGGTCTCCGGGCTTGCGCGCGGCCCGATGGGCCCTCAGGCGCCTTCCCGGGTGAATGCCCAGTGGCCTTGCCTGATTCGACGCGCTTACCGTTGCGGGGGCAGCGCCGGACTCGCGCCTTGACGGCGCCCACCGGCTTCCCAGTTTCACCCTGCCCAGCGATGGCTGGCGGGGCACCTGAAACGAAGCGCGAAGGGTAGAGGGTTGCCGGCGGAGCGTCAATCGAACCCCCGCCCCGACACGACCACAGGCACCGTCGCGGGGAACCTCCTGGCCCGGTCGACCTTCTCATTTCAAGCGAACCATCGGTCGAGGAAACGGACATGGGCAAGGTACGGGTTGCAGGCATGCTGGTGATGATGGTCGGCCTGGGAGGTTGTGGCGAGGCGGCGCGGCTGAGCGTCAGCGACGGCACCGGGCCGGCCCCGCAGCTGCCCGAACCCGACCCGCGTCTGATCCCTACGGTGAACATCGCGCCTGCCGTCGGTTGGCCACGGGGCGCCACCCCGACAGCGGCGCCGGGCACGCAGGTCACGGCCTTCGCCAGCGGCCTGGACCATCCGCGCTGGCTGTACGTGCTGCCCAATGGCGACGTGCTGGTGGCCGAGACCAACGCGCCGCCCAAGCCGGACGACACCCGTGGCCTGCGCGGCTGGGTGATGGAAAAGGTCATGAAGCGGGCCGGTGCCGGGGTGCCCAGCGCCAACCGGATCACCCTGCTGCGCGACCAGAACAAGGACGGCGTGGCCGAGATGCGTGCGACCTTCCTGGAAGGGTTGAACTCGCCCTTCGGCATGGCCCTGGTGGGCAACGATTTCTACGTCGTCGATACCGACAAGGTGCTGCGCTATCACTACGCTCCCGGCGCCATGCAGCTCACGGGCGAAGCGACGACCGTGACCGACCTGCCTGCCGGCACGCTCAACCACCACTGGACCAAGAACGTCATCGCCAGCCCGGACGGCAAGACCCTCTACGTGACCGTCGGCTCCAACAGCAACGTCGGCGAGAATGGCCTGGAGCAGGAGCAGGGACGCGCGGCGATCTGGGAGGTCGACCGCGCCACCGGTCGGCGGCAGCTGTTCGCCTCGGGCCTGCGCAACCCCAACGGGATGGCCTGGGAGCCGAGCAGCGGCGCGCTGTGGACGGTGGTCAACGAGCGGGACGAGATCGGCAGCGACCTGGTGCCGGACTACATGACCTCGGTCAAACGCGGCGGTTTCTATGGCTGGCCCTACAGCTATTACGGCCAGCATGTGGACGTGCGGGTGAAGCCCCAGGCACCGGATCAAGTGGCACGGGCGATCGCTCCGGACTACGCGCTGGGCCCGCACACCGCCTCCCTCGGCCTGGCCTTCCTTCAGCCAGGCGTCTTGCCGGCCCCGTTCGAACGCGGCGCACTCATCGGGCAGCATGGGTCGTGGAACCGCAAGCCCCACAGTGGCTACAAGGTGGTCTTCGTGCCCTTCGACGCGCACGGCACGCCCCAGGGCCAGCCGATCGACCTGCTGAGCGGTTTTCTCAACGACAAGGAAGAAGCGATGGGGCGCCCGGTGGGCGTGGTCACCGATGCACGCGGTGGCGTGCTGGTGGCCGATGACGTGGGCAACGTGATCTGGCGGGTCAGCAAGGCGCCTTGAGTACAGGGCTGGGGGGAGCGCGTGCGGTCTCGTGGAGAATATGGGAATAGCTGGCAGTGTTCGGATACTGTGTTGCTGATCGGTTTCTGAGGCCGCTTTGCGGCCCATCGCGGCACGGGGGCCGCTCCTACACCCGTAGCACCACCGCAGCGTTGCGAGCTGTCGCGGTACCCTGTGGGAGACACGCAGTCGCGTGGAGAATATGGGAATAGCTGGCAGTGTTCAGATGCTGTGTCGCTGATCGCTTTATGGGGCCGCTTTGCGGCCCATCGCGGCACGGGGGCCGCTCCTACACCCGTAGCACCACCGCAGCGTTGCGGGCTGTCGCGGTACCCTGTGGGAGCGGCCCCCGTGCCGCGATTGGGCCCGCCAGGGCCCACAAAATACCTCAAGCCACTATGAACTGGTCAAGTAATTTTGGACACCGATTAAGGTTTATGCCGCCGCTTT
The DNA here is from genome assembly GCF_013523165.1 of Pseudomonas entomophila. Classification (GTDB taxonomy): domain Bacteria; phylum Pseudomonadota; class Gammaproteobacteria; order Pseudomonadales; family Pseudomonadaceae; genus Aquipseudomonas; species Aquipseudomonas entomophila_A. Next base: position 76 of record NZ_JAAMQI010000031.1, on the reverse strand, counting down.
GAGCTTTTCCTCCATGGCTACGGGAGTTTCGTAGCCGTTGTAGCTGTGGAGGCGCTTGAGGTTATACCGCACCAAG
>NZ_JAAMQI010000030.1 GCF_013523165.1 Pseudomonas entomophila | reverse complement strand
TAATGGTTGCGTTGACCGAGCCTGCGTCGATGTACGGATCGTCGCCTGGAGCTGCAACCGTGATGCTGCCTACGGTCTGGCCTGCTGCGACGGTAATCACCGAGCCGTTGCTCAAGGTGACCGTCACTGGCGTCTGCGCAGCATTGGTCAGGGTCGCGGTGTAGACGATCTGCCCGCCCTCAGCCACGGTCGGCGTAGCAGTCAGTGCCACGGTCGTGGTGGTGCTGGTGCCTGAACCATCGGTCACGGTGGTGCTCGGCGCGCCGGCAGTCACCAGGTTCTCGTAGTTACCGCCGCTGGTGGCCGTGATGCTGTTGGTCACAGGCGGATTGGTGGCATACACGTTATCCGGAGCGGTGAAGTTCACCGAACCCGTGCTGGCACCGACTGGAATCGTGATGGTTTGGCCGTTGGCCAGGGTCACAACCAGTGGCGTTTCTGTAACGGGTGCAGTCACGCTGGCGGTGTAGGTGATTACGCCGCCTTCGGCAACCGACGGAGTTGCCGTTAGGGTAACGGTCGACGTATCGATGGTGTCGGTAACAGCAGTCACCGCTGGGGTACCGTTGACCGCCAGGTTTTCGAAGTTGCCGCCGGTAGCACCGGTGATAGTTGCGTTGACCGAACCCGCGTCGATGTACGGGTCGTCACCAGGCGCAGCGACGTTCACCGAGCCGGAAGTCTGGCCTGCCGCGATGGTGATGACCGAGCCGTTGCTCAAGGTCACGCTGACCGGCGTCTGCGCAGCGTTGGTCAAGGTCGCGGTGTAGACGATCTGACCACCTTCGGCCACGGTCGGCGTCGCACTCAGGGCAACGGTCGTGGTGTCGTTGGTGCCTGGACCATCGGTCACGGTGGTGCTCGGCGTGCCGGCGGTGGCCAGGTTCTCGTAGTTACCGCCGCTGGTGGCCGTGATGCTGTTGGTCACAGGCGGATTGGTGGCGTACACGTTATCCGGGGCGGTGAAGTTCACCGAGCCCGTGCTGGCACCGACTGGAATCGTGATGGTTTGGCCGTTGGCCAGGGTCACAACCAGTGGCGCTTCTGTAACGGGTGCAGTCACGCTGGCGGTGTAGGTGATTACGCCGCCTTCGGTGACCGCCGGAGTTGCCGTCAGGGTTACAGTCGACGTATCGATCGTGTCAGTGACAGCGGTGATTGCTGGCGTGCCATTGACCGCCAGGTTCTCGAAATTGCCACCGGTGGCATTGGTAATGGTTGCGTTGACCGAACCCGCGTCGATGTACGGATCGTCACCAGGTGCGGCGACGTTCACCGAACCGGAAGTCTGGCCTGCCGCGATGGTGATCACCGAGCCGTTGCTCAAGGTCACGCTGACCGGCGTCTGCGCAGCGTTGGTCAAGGTCGCGGTGTAAACGATCTGGCCACCCTCGGCCACGGTCGGCGTAGCAGTCAGTGCCACGGTCGTGGTGGTGCTGGTGCCTGGACCATCGGTCACGGTGGTGCTCGGCGTGCCGGCGGTGGCCAGGTTCTCGTAGTTACCGCCACTGGTAGCCGTGATGCTGTTGGTCACAGGCGGGTTGGTGGCATATACGTTGTCTGGGGCGGTGAAGTTCACCGAGCCCGTGCTGGCACCTACCGGAATCGTGATGGTCTGGCCGTTGGCCAGAGTTACGACCAGCGGGGCCTCGGTAACCGGGGCGGTGACGCTGGCGGTGTAGGTGATGACGCCGCCCTCGGTAACCGAAGGCGTAGCCGTCAGCGTGACCGTCGACGTATCGATCGTGTCAGTGACAGCGGTGATTGCCGGCGTGCCATTGACTGCCAGGTTCTCGAAGTTGCCACCAGTGGCGCCAGTAATAGTCGTGCTGACCGAACCGGCATCGATGTACGGATCATCGCCTGGAGCTGCAACCGTGATGCTGCCTACGGTCTGGCCTGCTGCGACGGTAATCACCGAGCCGTTGCTCAAGGTGACCGTCACCGGCGTCTGCGCAGCGTTGGTCAGGGTCGCGGTGTAGACGATCTGGCCACCTTCAGCCACGGTCGGCGTCGCGCTCAGGGCCACGGTCGTGGTGGTGCTGGTACCAGGGCCATCGGTGACGGTGGTGCTCGGCGCGCCGGCAGTCACCAGATTCTCGTAGTTACCGCCGCTGGTGGCCGTGATGCTGTTGGTCACAGGCGGATTGGTGGCGTACACGTTATCCGGGGCGGTGAAGTTCACCGAGCCCGAGCTCGAGCCGACTGGAATCGTGATGGTCTGGCCGTTGGCCAGGGTCACAACCAGCGGGGTCTCGGTAACTGGGGCGGTGACGCTGGCGGTGTAAGTAATCACACCACCTTCGGTGACCGACGGAGTTGCCGTCAGCGTAACGGTGCTGGTGTCGATGGTGTCGGTAACAGCAGTCACCGCCGGGGTACCGTTGACCGCCAGGTTTTCGAAGTTGCCGCCGGTAGCATTGGTGATAGTTGCGTTGACCGAGCCCGCGTCGATGTACGGGTCGTCACCAGGCGCAGCGACGTTCACCGAGCCGGAAGTCTGGCCTGCAGCGATGGTGATCACCGAGCCATTGCTCAAGGTGACTGTCACTGGCGTCTGCGCAGCGTTGGTCAGGGTCGCGGTGTAGACGATCTGACCGCCTTCGGCCACGGTCGGCGTGGCAGTCAGTGCCACGGTCGTCGTGGTGCTAGTGCCTGGGCCATCGGTCACGGTAGTGCTCGGCGTACCCGACGTGACCAGATTCTCGTAATTGCCACCGCTAACGTTAGTGATGCTGTTGGTCACAGGCGGGTTAGTGGCGTACACGTTGTCCGGAGCGGTGAAGTTCACCGAACCCGAGCTCGAGCCTACCGGGATCGTGATGCTCTGGCCGTTGGCCAGAGTTACGACCAGCGGGGCCTCGGTAACCGGGGCAGTGACGCTGGCGGTGTAGGTGATGACGCCGCCTTCGGTAACCGAAGGCGTAGCCGTCAGCGTGACTGTCGACGTATCGATCGTGTCAGTGACAGCGGTGATTGCTGGCGTGCCGTTGACTGCCAGGTTCTCGAAGTTGCCACCAGTGACGCCAGTAATAGTCGTGCTGACCGAACCGGCATCGATGTACGGATCATCGCCTGGAGCTGCAACCGTGATGCTGCCTACGGTCTGGCCTGCTGCGACGGTAATCACCGAGCCGTTGCTCAAGGTGACCGTCACCGGCGTCTGCGCAGCGTTGGTCAGGGTCGCGGTGTAGACGATCTGGCCACCCTCGGCCACGGTCGGCGTAGCAGTCAGTGCCACGGTCGTGGTGGTGCTGGTGCCTGGACCATCGGTCACGGTGGTGCTCGGCGTGCCGGCGGTGGCCAGGTTTTCGTAGTTACCGCCACTGGTAGCCGTGATGCTGTTGGTCACAGGCGGGTTGGTGGCATATACGTTGTCTGGGGCGGTGAAGTTCACCGAGCCCGTGCTGGCACCTACCGGAATCGTGATGGTCTGGCCGTTGGCCAGAGTTACGACCAGCGGGGCCTCGGTAACCGGGGCGGTGACGCTGGCGGTGTAGGTGATTACGCCGCCCTCGGTAACCGAAGGCGTAGCCGTCAGCGTGACTGTCGACGTATCGATGGTATCAGTGACGGCAGTGACTGCTGGGGTGCCGTTGATTGCCAGGTTCTCGAAGTTGCCGCCGGTAGCACCGGTGATGGTTGCGTTGACCGAACCCGCGTCGATGTACGGGTCGTCACCAGGCGCAGCGACGTTCACCGAGCCGGAAGTCTGGCCTGCGGCGATAGTGATGACCGAGCCATTGCTCAAGGTCACGGTAACCGGCGTTTGCGCAGCATTGGTCAGTGTGGCGGTGTAAACGATCTGACCACCTTCGGCCACGGTCGGCGTCGCACTCAGGGCCACGGTCGTAGTGGTGCTGGTACCTGGACCATCGGTCACGGTGGTGCTCGGCGTGCCGGCGGTGGCCAGGTTCTCGTAGTTGCCGCCGCTTACCCCGGTGATGCTGTTGGTCACAGGCGGATTGATGGCGTAGATGTTGTCTGGCGCGGTCGCATCGACGGTACCGGACGACTGACCGACCGGGATCGTGATGGTCTGGCCGTTGGCCAGCGTTACGACCAGCGGGGTCTCGGTAACCGGAGCGGTGACGCTGGCGGTGTAGGTAATCACACCACCTTCGGTGACCGACGGAGTTGCCGTCAGCGTAACAGTGCTGGTGTCGATGGTGTCCGTAACAGCAGTCACCGCCGGGGTACCGTTGACCGCCAGGTTTTCGAAGTTGCCACCGGTGGCATTGGTAATGGTTGCGTTGACCGAACCCGCGTCGATGTACGGGTCGTCACCAGGCGCAGCGACATTCACCGAACCGGAAGTCTGGCCTGCAGCGATGGTGATGACCGAGCCATTGCTCAAGGTGACCGTCACCGGCGTCTGCGCAGCATTGGTCAGGGTCGCGGTGTAGACGATCTGACCGCCCTCAGCCACGGTCGGCGTGGCAGTCAACGCCACGGTCGTCGTGGTGCTGGTGCCCGGGCCATCGGTCACGGTAGTGCTCGGCGTGCCGGCGGTGGCCAGGTTCTCGTAGTTGCCGCCGCTTACCCCGGTGATGCTGTTGGTCACAGGCGGATTGGTGGCATAGATGTTGTCTGGCGCGGTCGCATCGACGGTACCGGACGACTGACCGACCGGGATGGTGATGGTCTGGCCGTTGGCCAGGGTCACGACCAGCGCCGAACCGGTGACTGGCGCGGTGACGCTGGCGGTGTAGGTAATGACGCCGCCTTCGGTAACCGATGGAGTCGCAGTCAGCGTTACGGTACTGGTGTCGATGGTGTCGGTAACCGCAGTCACCGCAGGCGTGCCATTGACCGCCAGGTTCTCGAAGTTGCCACCGGTAGCATTGGTAATGGTCGCATTGACCGAACCGGCATCGATGTAGGGATCATCACCAGGCGCTGCGACAGTGACGCTGCCGGCGGTCTGACCTGCGGCAATAGTGATCACCGAGCCGTTGCTTAGGGTCACGGTCACCGGCGTCTGCGCAGCGTTGGTCAAGGTCGCGGTGTAGACGATCTGACCGCCCTCAGCCACGGTCGGCGTGGCAACCAACGCCACGGTCGTGGTGCTGCTGGTACCAGGGCCATCGGTGACGATGGTGTTTGGCGTACCCGACGTGACCAGGTTCTCGTAGTTGCCGCCGCTTACCCCAGTGATGCCGTTGGTCACAGGCGGATTGGTGGCGTAGATGTTGTCTGGCGCGGTCGCATCGACGGTACCGGACGACTGACCGACCGGGATGGTGATGGTCTGGCCGTTGGCCAGGGTCACGACCAGCGCCGAACCGGTGACTGGCGCGGTGACGCTGGCGGTGTAGGTAATGACGCCGCCTTCGGTAACCGATGGAGTCGCAGTCAGCGTTACGGTACTGGTGTCGATGGTGTCGGTAACCGCAGTCACCGCAGGCGTGCCATTGACCGCCAGGTTCTCGAAGTTGCCACCGGTCGTGGCCGTGATGGTGGCATTGACCGAACCGGCATCGATGTACGGGTCGTCGCCAGGTGCTGCCACCGTGATGCTGCCGGCGGTCTGGCCCGCTGCAATGGTGATGACCGAGCCATTGCTCAAGGTCACGCTCATCGGCGTCTGTGCAGCGTTGGTCAGCGTCGCGGTGTAGACGATCTGACCGCCTTCGGCCACGGTCGGCGTGGCGGTCAGGGTCAAGGTCGTCGTATCGATCGCATCGTTGATCACCGTCTGCGCTGCAGTCGGGTTGATGGCCAGATCTTCGAAGTTGCCGCCGGAAGCAGCCGTGATCGTGGTGCTTACCGTGGTGGTGCCTGCATAGACGTCATTGCCTGTCTGGAAATCGACGCTGGCGCTGCTGGCACCTGCCGCGATGGTCAACGTCTGCCCGTTGGACAGCGTGACGGAAACCGGCGTCTGCGCAGGATTGTTGAGCGAGGCGGTATACGTGATCGCGCCCCCTTCGGACACGCTTGGCGTGGCCGTCAGGGTAATGGTCGTGGTGTCGATGGTATCGACCACCTGCGTCACGGCAGGGGTCTGGTCCGCCGTGACGGTCAGGCCACCACCAGTGGTCCCGGTGATCGTGGCGGAGATGTCGCGTGGGTCGATGTAGACCGTATCGTTGGCCGCCACGTCGACATTCACGGTGCCTGCCGTCTGCCCGGCAGCGATCACGATCACCGCGCCATTGGACAGCGTGACGGTCAGGTCGGAGGTTGGCGCCTGGCCAACGGTGGCGGTATAGACGATGACGCCGCCCGCTTCGCTGATCGAAGGGGTCGCACTCAGCCCGACGGTGGTCGAGCCACCGCCCACTGCGGTCGTCGTCGCGTTCGTCGCAGCGACGCCGCCGACCGGTGGCGTGGGCTGACCGAATTCATTACCGATTGGGCCGGTAGGGAAGCCTACGGTCGGGTCGACCACGCCGCCGGTTTCCTCGAGCACCACGAAGGTATGCCCACCACCGGCCTCACCACCGCCTGCAGCTGTCGGGCCGGCTGCCGGGGCCTCGAGGTCGATGGTCGGGTCAGCGCCGGCTGCGATGGCTTGCTGCAATTCCTCGACCGAAGGGGCCGCCTGCGCCGTGGCAGCGGAGAGATCCGTGCTGCTGTCAGGCGTGTCGGCACTCCACTGGGAGTCACGTCCCAAGTCCAGCATCCGTCCGTCGGCCAATTCGAGCGTAATGGCGCCACCGGGCCCCGTCAGGACCTGCTCGCCTGCGAACAAGCGATCACCTTCCACCAGGACGCGCCGGATGCCCTCAGGGGATACGGCGACCACTTGACCGACAACGCTTTTGACGATGGCAACGACACTGCTCATTAAGGACTCTCCGGGTACCGATTCGGTAGGCTTCCATGCACACCGATCGTACGAGACGGTTGCTCGATGGAAATTGCTGCGAAAGTGGACAATGTTTTGGCGTCAAACTATTGTCTACAGCCTAAAACTATGACCACCTTAGCCAAACTATTGACCTAATTTGCCAATCCTAAACAATCGGCAAAATAATGTCACATTGATATTTCTGTTCATGCACATGCCTTTGATGGACGGCAAGGAAGTCATGCATCAGACACCGCTAAGAGTGGTCTGAACGCACACTTCAGGTAACGCCAACCCTCGGAAATACCTAGGCTCGTCACGACCTGGGAACAACCGCCACAGCCTTGACGCAGAGCGGTCTGGCTAGCCGCCACAAGCATAAAGCTTGCCCAATTCTGCTGGGCCGGCCTTGTGACCCGCCCTACCCGATGAAAGGTTCCCCAGGCGACGGATCTGAATGAAAATCGAGGGCGGAGACAAAGAAAAAGGAAGAAGTCCGATACACTTGTCTGTGCTTGCTAACTTGTCAGGGTGAAGACGCGATCCGACAAGCGAATGAAAGTATTGGATATTATTTTGACGAAGTCTCAAAAAGCTTCGTAAGTTCAAATAAATTGTCAATTTGTTGACCTACGGTTGTTTTCGATGTGTCGCGAGCGGCCAATGCCGCTTCAAAAACCGTCGCACCATTGGAAATGGTCCAACCTGGCCAGAATTTTGCGAAACCTTCATGGCAGGCTGCCGTCTGGTATAGCACCGCCTTGGAAGTGTTTACTCCGCCCTCGTTCAGGGCGACTATGGCCTTTGGCTATTCCCCTGACGGAACAGCCGTTGCCCATCACGATACGAATCGGCGATCTGGCCTGGTACAGATCAGACATCGCCCCCATTTTCAGCAAGGTTTGAAGAGAGCGCCGCGTGGAATCCGAAGTCAGTCGAGTCCAACTCAGCCACGATCCCCGCAGTCAGCATGACGATCCTTTGCTGGATAGCCTGCTGAACCTGTGTGTCCTGCATCAGAAGCCAGCCAGTCGCGCCATGCTGACGACGGGCCTGCCATTGCCCTCGCAGCGCATGACGCCCGAGCTGCTGCCGCGCGCAGCCGCACGCGCAGGCCTGCAGGGTAGGCTGCTCCAGCGAAAGCTCGAGCAGATTCCCGACATCGCCATGCCGGTCATGCTGCTGATGAAGGAAGGCCGTTGCGCCGTACTGCTGGGCTGGCAGGACGCCGGTACCGCACGTTTGCTGCTCAGTGAAAGCGACGGTGGCGAAGTGCACGTCAGCCGCGAGAAGCTGCAGGCCGACTACAGCGGCAAGGTGTTCTTCGCCCAGCCTCAGCACAAGTTCGACGTGAATCACGGCAACCTGATCCCACGCACGCGCTCCTGGTTCCGCGACACCCTGCTGCGCAGCAAGTGGCTGTACATGGACGCCATCGCCGCCAGCCTGGTGATCAACATCATCGCACTGGCCGCGCCCCTGTTCGTGATGAACGTCTATGACCGCGTCGTCCCGAACCAGGCCACCTCGACGCTGTGGGTGCTGGCACTCGGTATCTTCGGTGCCTACATCTTCGACCTGATCCTCAAGGGCCTGCGAAGCCTGTGCCTGGACCTGGCCGGCAAGAAGACCGACCTGATCATTTCCGCCACCTTGTTCGAACGCATCGTCGGCATGTCGATGAAATACCGACCGGCCAGGGTCGGCAGCTTCGCGCAGAACATCCACGAGTTCCAGGGACTGCGCGATTTCCTGGCTTCGCTGACTTTGACCAGCCTCATCGACCTGCCCTTCACCCTGTTGATCCTCATGGTGATCGCCATCATCGGCGGGCACCTGGTCTGGATTCCCATCATCGCCTTCCCGCTGGCGCTGGGCATCGGTTATGCATTGCAGAAGCCTTTGCTGGCGACCATGGAACGCACCATGGCGCTGGCGTCCGAACGCCAGTCGAGCCTGATCGAGACGCTCGCCGGGCTGGATGCGGTCAAGGTCAACAATGCCGAGAGCGAACGCCAGTACATGTGGGAGCAGACCCTGGGCACGCTCAGCCGCCTGGAGCTGCGGGTCAAGATCCTCTCGGGCCTGGCGATGAACATCACCCTGCTGATTCAGCAACTGGCAGGCGTGGCGATGATCTGCGTCGGTGTATACATGATCATCGACGGCAACCTGACCATGGGCGGCCTGGTGGCCAGCTACATGCTCAGTGGCCGCGCCCTGGGCCCCCTGAGCCAGCTCAACGGGCTGCTTGCGCGTTACCAGCAGGCCAAGGTCACCATGAGTTCCACCGACCAGATGATGAGCCTGCCCCAGGAGCGCAACTTCGAGGAGCGGCCGCTCAGCCGTCAGGTCCTGCAGGGCGCCATCGAGTTCCGCGGGGTCGACTTCACCTACCCCAACCAGCAGAACATGGCGCTCAAGGGCATCAACCTGAACATCCGGCCGGGTGAAAAGGTCGGGATCATCGGACGCAGCGGCTCGGGCAAGAGCTCGCTGGCCAAGTTGATCGTCGGCCTGTACGAGGCCAATGCTGGATCCTTGCTGGTCGACGGTGTCGACATCCGGCAGATCGACGTCAGCGAACTGCGTCACAACCTCGGTTATGTCCCTCAGGACATCCAGCTGCTGGCCGGCACCCTGCGTGACAACCTGGTCAGCGGCGCACGCTACATCGAAGACGAGCTGATCCTGCAGGCCGCAGAGCTTTCGGGCGTTCATGAATTCGCGCGGTTGCACCCCGATGGCTACGAGCTGCAAGTCGGCGAGCGTGGTCAGAACCTGTCCGGCGGCCAGCGCCAGAACGTGGCCCTGGCGCGTGCCCTGCTGCTCAACCCGCAGATCCTGCTGCTCGATGAGCCGACCAGTGCCATGGACAACACGGGCGAAGAGCGTCTCAAGCAACGCCTGCAGGCCGTCATCGAGAACAAGACCGTCCTGCTGGTCACTCACCGGGCCTCGTTGCTGTCGCTGGTGGACCGGCTGATCGTCATCGACCGTGGACAGATCGTCGCAGACGGCCCGAAAGCCGCCGTCATGGAAGCGCTGAAGAAGGGGCAGATCAGTGTCGCGTAAGCTCGACGTAGGGCAAATCAAGGACAATCTGCGGCGCTACTTCAAAGGCTCGGATTCGCTCAGTGGCCAGCCGTTGCCCGAGGTCAGCAAGTCGCTGATCGAGGACGCGCCGCGGGTTGTTCGCATGACCATCTGGGGCATCATCGCCTTCTTCCTGTTCCTGGTCGTCTGGGCGTGTTTTGCGCCCATCGACGAAGTGACCCGCGGCGAAGGCAAGGCCGTGCCGTCTTCGAAGGTGCAGAAGATCCAGAACCTCGAGGGCGGCATCGTCGCCGAGATTTATGCCAAGGAAGGGGAAGTGGTCGAGATCGGCCAGCCCCTGCTGCGCCTGGATGAAACGCGCTTTGCCTCCAACGTGGGCGAAACCGAGGCCGATCGCCTGGCCATGGCCCTGCGCGTGCAACGCCTGAGCGCGGAGGTCGAAGATGCCCCCCTGAAGATCGACGAGGAGCTGCGCAAGGCTGCGCCAAGCCAGGCTGCCAGCGAGGAATCGCTGTACAACAGCCGTCGCCAGCAGTTGCGCGACGAGATCGGCGGCCTTGAAGAGCAACTGGTGCAGCGCCAGCAGGAACTGCGCGAATACACCTCCAAGCGCGCTCAATATGCCAACAGCCTCCAGCTGCTGCGCCAGGAGATCGCCATGTCCGAGCCCCTGGTGGCCAAGGGCGCGATCTCTCAGGTGGAAATCCTGCGCCTGCGCCGCGCCGAGGTGGAAACCCGTGGCGAAATGGACGCGACCGGCCTGGCCATCCCGCGGGCCGAGGCCGCGGTGCGCGAGGTCAAGAGCAAGGTCGAGGAAACGCGCGGCAAGTTCCGCAGCGAGGCACTCACCCAGCTCAACGAAGCGCGCACCGAACTGAACAAGGCAACCGCCACCAGCAAGGCGCTGGACGACCGGGTCAGCCGTACGCTGGTCACCTCGCCAGTACGGGGCATCGTCAAGCAGCTGCTGATCAATACCATCGGCGGCGTGATCCAGCCAGGCAGCGACATCATCGAGATCGTGCCCTTGGACGACACGCTGGTGATCGAGGCGAAGATCCTGCCCAAGGACATCGCCTTCCTGCACCCAGGGCAGGAAGCGACCGTGAAGTTCACGGCGTACGACTTCACCATCTATGGTGGGCTGAAGGCCAAGCTGGAGCAGATCAGCGCCGATACCATCACTGACGAAGACAAGAAGACCACCTACTACCTGGTCAGGTTGCGTACCGATCGCAGTCACCTGGGGACCGATGACAAGCCGTTGCTGATCATCCCTGGGATGGTGGCGTCGGTGGATATCCTGACAGGCAAGAAGACCATCATGAGCTACCTGCTCAAGCCGCTCATCAAGGCGCGCGCCGAGGCGCTCCGGGAGCGGTGACGCTCGGCAGGTCCGGTTGCCCCAGTGCCCAGGGCGCCGGCCTGCTGCTGAAACCAGGCCTCCGTTGCACGGGGGCCAGGTTCTGTCGTGCAGCGTTCGCACGCGCACGAGACCCCCGGCCATCCAGGACCAAGGGTGACGTTGTGATGGTGGCGTCGATCAAGCGGTCTATAGATATTTCCAAAAGATATTTAAATTCTATTTTTTATTCCCATATATTCAATTCACTGCGTACTCGCTGACCAATCAGCGCGCCGCCGACTTGAGCCACACGGGACATCCCGTGCGTTTTCGTTCGTTGCGCGTCGCCTGCATGCGCATTGCGTGGGAGTGAATTATGTCAGCCGTCCTGAGTGCCTTGTCGTCTCACGACAAGGCACTACCGCAGTCTTTCGAGATCCGCCCTTTCGCCAGCACCGTTGGCGCTGAAATCATCGGCCTCGACCTGGCCAAACCCCTCGATGCCCAGGACTTCGCACGTATTCATCGTGCTCACCTGGACCATCATGTGCTGGTTTTCCGCCAGCAGGTCATCACGCCGCAACAGCACATCGACTTCAGCCGGCGCTTCGGTGAGTTGCAGATCCATGTGCTCGACCAGTTCCTGCTCGCAGGGCATCCCGAGATCCTGATCGTCTCCAACGTCGTCGAGAACGGGCGGAACATCGGCCTGGGCGATGCGGGCAAGTTCTGGCATTCCGACCTGTCCTACAAGGCCCTGCCCAGCCTGGGCTCGATGCTGCATGCCCAGACGCTTCCCAGCGAAGGCGGCGATACCGTGTTCGCCGACATGCATCAGGCATTGGAGGCCGTTCCCGAGGCAGTGCGCCGGGTCATCGAGGGGCGCCATGCCGCCCACTCCTACACGGCGCGCTACGCCGAGACCAAGTTCGAGGGCAACTGGCGCCCGACCTTGACCGCCGAGCAACTGGCACAGGTTCGGGAAGTGACCCACCCCATCGTGCGCATGCACCCTGAAACCGGTCGCCAAGCCCTGTTCGTCAGCGAAGGGTTCACCACGCGGATCGTGGGCCTGCCCGATGACGAAAGCCGGGACATCCTGCAGCAGCTGTATGCCCTGAGCGTGCGCGAGGCACACCTCTACCGGCACCAGTGGCAGCCCCACGACCTGGTGTTCTGGGACAACCGCTCCCTGATCCACCTGGCGGCCGGCTGCCCTCCCAAGCTGCCGCGCACGCTGTTTCGCACCACCATCCAGGGCGATGCCCCTTTCTGACCTCTGCGGAGTGACATCATGCGTACACCCCTCACTCGCCTGACGGCGCGCGTTGGCCTGGTCGCCAGCCTGGTCGCCAGCAGCCTGATGGTGCCGAACGTGGCACAGGCCGAAGGCACGATCCGAATCGCTGAGCAATTCGGGATCGTCTATCTGTTGCTCAACGTGGTGCGCGACCAGCACCTGATCGAAAAGCACGGCAAGGCGCAGGGCCTCGACATCGACGTCGACTGGGCGCAATTGTCCGGCGGTGCGGCGGTCAACGATGCCCTGCTGTCCGGCTCCGTGGACATCGCCGGGGCCGGCGTGGGCCCCTTGCTGACCATCTGGGACCGCACCTACGGACGCCAGAACGTCAAGGCCGTGGCTTCGCTGGGCAACTTCCCGTATTACCTCGTCAGCAGCAACCCCGACGTCAAGACCATCGCCGACCTGTCCGACAAGGACCGTATCGCGGTGCCTGCCGTAGGGGTATCGGTCCAGTCGCGCTTCCTGCAGTACGCGGCAGCCAAGCAATGGGGCGACAAGGCCTATGCCCGTCTGGACCCCTACACGCTCGCCGTCCCGCACCCGGACGCGACGGCGGCCCTGTTGGCCGGTGGGACCGAACTGAACGGGCACTTTTCCAACCCGCCGTTCCAGGACCAGGCGCTGGCCAACCCGGCTGTGCATGTCGTGCTCGACAGCTACGACCTGCTCGGCCCGAACTCGCCGACGCTGCTGTTCGCCACCGAGAAATTCCGTCACGAGAACCCCAAGACCTACAAGGCGTTCGTCGATGCCTTGGCCGAAGCCGCGGATTTCGCCCAACACGACAAGGCCGCCGCGGCCGATACCTATATCCGCGTCACCCAGGCCAAGATCGACCGTGACACGCTGATCCAGTTGATCGACAACCCTCGCTACGAATTCACGGTGACGCCGAAGAATACCTACCCACTGGCCGAGTTCCTCTATCGGGTCGGCGCCATCAAGCACAAGCCGGCCTCCTGGAAAGACTACTTCTTCCAGGACGAACGTCCGTTGCAGGGGAGTTGAGGACCATGACCGCCCGAGTGCCAGAGCACGTGACCAGCCACCTGAGCCCTGCCGACGCCGCCGCTTGGTTGCAGGTGGACCAGCTGAGCCTCGACTACCGTACGGGGCAACGGGTGGTGCGTGCCACCCATCAGGTCAGTTTCGAGGTCGACCGTGCCGATCGCTTCGTGCTGCTCGGCCCCTCAGGGTGCGGCAAATCCACCCTGCTCAAGGCAGTGGCCGGCTTCGTCACACCCAGCGAAGGGCGGATCCTGCTCGATGGCGAACCGGTCAGAGGCCCCGGCCCGGACCGGATCGTGGTGTTCCAGGAGTTCGACCAGCTTGCGCCCTGGCAGACGGTCAAGCAGAACGTGATGTTCCCGCTGCTGGTGACCGGCGCACTCAAGCGCGCCGAGGCGCAGGAGCGTGCCCTGCACTACCTGGACAAGGTCGGCCTGACGGCGTTCGTCGACGCTTACCCGCACACGTTGTCGGGTGGCATGAAGGCACGTGTCGCCATTGCCCGTGCCCTGGCCACGCAGCCGAAGATCCTGCTCATGGACGAACCGTTCGCCGCGCTGGATGCCCTCACTCGACGCAAGATGCAGGAAGAACTGCTCAAGCTGTGGGAAGAAGTGCGGTTCACCCTGCTGTTCGTCACACACTCCATCGAAGAGGCCCTGGTGGTAGGCAATCGCATCCTGTTGCTCTCGCCCCATCCTGGGCGAGTGCGCGCCGAAGTCCACAGTCATCAGTACGACCTTGGCAGCCTGGGTGGCACGGACTTCCAGGCCAGCGCTCGACGCATTCACCGTCTGTTGTTCGACGAAACGGAAACGCCGCCTCGGGACACCGCGCTCGACTTCAACGATGTCCGCCTCGCCTACTGACTGGAGATCCACATGACCTTTAACCCTGTCAGGCAGGAATACGACGTCCACCTCACGCCATTGACCGACCTTTCCCTGGCGCCTCGCCTGACGCTCGGACAACGGCTCTGGCAATACGGCGCGCTGCGCAAGGCCGTCATCCTGTCACTGCTGGCCGTTCTGTGGGAGGCGGTCGCCCGCTACCAGGGCAACGACCTGTTGCTACCGAGCTTTCTGCAGACCAGCGCGGCCTTGTGGCAAGGCCTGCTCAGCGGCGAGTTGCCTGCCAAGGTCAGCGTTTCACTGGCGACCCTGCTCAAAGGCTACCTGGTGGGCATCGTGCTGGCCTTCGGTCTGACCAGCCTGGCAGTCTCCACGCGTCTGGGACGTGACCTGCTCGGGACCTTGACCTCGATGTTCAACCCCTTGCCGGCCATCGCCCTCCTGCCATTGGCCCTGCTGTGGTTCGGGCTGGGCGAGGGCAGCCTGATCTTCGTCCTGGTGCACTCGGTATTGTGGGCCTTGGCACTCAATACCTATTCAGGCTTTCTGGGGGTCTCGGACACCCTGCGCATGGCCGGGCGCAACTATGGCCTGCGTGGTCTGCGCCTGGTCCTGCATGTCCTGGTGCCAGCGGCGGTGCCCTCGATCCTGTCGGGGCTGAAGATCGGCTGGGCGTTCGCCTGGCGCACGCTGATCGCGGCAGAGCTGGTGTTTGGCGCCAGCAGTGGCAAGGGTGGCCTGGGCTGGTACATCTTCCAGAATCGCAACGAGCTCTATACCGACAAGGTCTTCGCGGGTCTGGCGGTGGTGATCCTGATCGGTCTGCTGGTCGAAAGCCTGGTCTTCACCACGCTCGAGCGACTGACGGTGCGGCGCTGGGGCATGCAGCGCTAACTTTCCTGAGGGTACCGTGACGCTGCGCTGCGCAGAATCCGTGCGATCTCGTCGCGCAGCGCCAGCGGACGCTCGACGATCAGCCCGTCGCCCTGGCTCAGCAGCCAGCCGCGCAAGGTCAGGCCATCGCTGACCGTGGCCCACAACCGGTGCCCCTCGCCCAGGGCTGTCAGTTGCATGTCGGCGGCCAGGGGCATCTCGCGCAATTGGTGCGCCAGCGCATCGCTGATCCAGGCCTGCAAGTGCATGCCGTCCTTCTGCGGCGGCTGGAACGCGCCGCTGCGCACGTAATCCTGCAGGTCGAAACTGCCGCGCAGCTCGACCCCGGCATTGATCGACCAGTACCAGCCGAAGGGGATGCTCTTGTCGTTGCGCTCGAGCGCGAAAATCAGCGACAGCTCGTTGAGGTCACGCTCGACCGTACGTTTGCTGACATCGAAACCGGCATCGCTCAGACGCCAGACCAACTCTGCGCTGGTCACCCCCGGTGAACGGTTGGGCAACTGACGCAACAGCGCCCACTGTCGACTGAGGGTGGCACGGGTGGTGGCAGAGGGCAAAAGGTAACGTCCTTGTAAGAACTTGCGCCGACTAGCATGGCGACCGCAGTAGCGCCTGGCAATTAGCCACAGGTGGCTCAGATCAAGATATGCCCGTTTGAATCCGCCCTGCCCGCTCGACCGCGACACTTTTTGTCGCTGGGCTGCGCAGAATCACCGCTCACGCCGTGGTGGCAGGAAACCGCAAGCCGTTCAACGAGGATGAACATGTCGGCCGTCAGCCCCCCTCATTCACTGCTGGAATACCTGCTTCCCAGGCGGATCGTGTCGCTCTCCCCTGCACGGCAACGTCCAGGTTTCGCCAGCCTCGGTCTGCTGAGCCGCCGCACGGCGCTAGGCGACAGTTTCACGCTGATCGCCTGCCTGGAGGAGACCGTGGACATGCAGGCGGTCTATACCGAACTGCGTGCACAGGCGCTGGCCGGGAGCGTCACCGTGCTGACCGACCTGGGATGGATCTGGCTCAACGGCACTTACTGGCGAGGCGATCCACACCTGGCGCGGCGGCTGTTGCGCATGGCGGGCCTGCAAGGGGACGCCACGGCCTGGTTCAACCTGGCTCGACAGCATCATGTCGGCCAAGGCGTGACCAGGTGTCATGCAGAAGCTGCACGGTGCTACGAGAACGCCTTCGAACGCGGCCTGGTTCAAGCCGCAGCGGCGCTTGGCGACCTTTTCCAGCAAGGATGGCCATCGACGCCGCCTCGACGTTGTACGGGGTGCAGGTCGAACCCGATGTCAGGGCGGGGCTGTACTGGTTGGAACTGGCAGCCGCCGGGGGCGTCGTACAGGCAGCGGAGGCCTTGGCGGTGTACTTCGCGCACGGCCATGAAACGCCCTATCGGCATTGGCGTGACCATGCCATTGGCTTGGGCAGCCACCTGGCCCTGGGCATGAAGCTCAAGGATCAGGTGCGCTGCTGAGCGCCGCCTGCACTCGCCCCCCATTCACACCTGCCGCCGCGACTCGTCGACAACCGTTGGCGTCGAAGGGTGGAATGGCAGTATATTGATAGTTAGCAAACTATGAATCTACGGATATTTCTTCGATGTCACTCGATGCACTGCGCTTGAAAGTCAGCAGCAGCCTCGTCGTTTCCGCACGTCACTGGCGCCGGATCTGCCAGGGCGCCTTGACCGCCTACGGGGTGTCCGAAGCGTGCGCGGTCCCGTTGCTGATGATCGTGCGCCTGGGTGACGGCGTCCACCAGGTCGCGGTCGCCCAGGCGGCGGGCCTTGAAAGCCCTTCGCTGGTCCGCCTGCTCGACCAGCTGTGCAAGGCCGGCCTGGTGTGTCGCAGCGAAGCCCCGAATGACCGTCGCGCCAAGGCGCTGAGCCTGACCGAGAAGGGGCGGACCTTGGCCAACTCGATCGAAACCGAACTGGTGCGCCTGCGGCGCGAGGTGCTTCATGGCATCGATCCCGCCGACCTGGAGGCGACGTTGCGGGTGATGCGTGCCTTCGAGAACGTTGGCCATCAAGGGCTGGGCTCCCCCCTATGAACACGAACGGCTTTTTCAGCTCCGTGCCGCCAGCGCGCGACTGGTTCTATGGTGTGCGCACCTTCGCGGCCTCGATGATTGCCCTGTACATCGCCCTGCTCATGCAATTGCCACGACCCTACTGGGCCATGGCGACGGTCTACATCGTTTCCAGCCCTTTCGTCGGGCCGACCAGCTCCAAGGCGCTGTATCGCGCCCTGGGCACGCTGCTCGGCGCAGCCGGGGCCGTCCTGCTGGTACCGCCGCTGGTGCAGTCGCCCGAGCTGCTGAGCGTCGCCATCGCCCTGTGGACCGGCACGCTGCTGTTTCTCTCGCTCAACCTGCGCACGGCCAACAACTACGTGCTGATGCTGGCTGGCTACACCCTGCCGATGATCGCCCTCGCCGTGGTGGACAATCCTTCGGCCGTCTTCGACGTGGCGTCCTCGCGAGCTCAGGAAATCTGCCTGGGCATCGTCTGTGCGGCCATCGTCGGTGCGATCTTCTGGCCCCGGCGCCTCGCCCCCGTGGTGGTCGCCGCCACGGGCAACTGGTTCAACGAGGCGGTGCGCTACAGCGAGGCTTACCTGACACGCCAGGTCTGCTCGGAGAACGTCGGCGCGATGCGTACGTCGATGGTGGCCACGTTCAACAGCCTGGAGTTGATGATCGGCCAGCTGGGGCACGAGGGCGCCGGGCCGCATACCCTGAAGAACGCCCGTGAGCTGCGTGGGCGGATGATCCACCTGTTGCCGGTGCTGGATGCACTGGACGATGCCCTGATGGCACTGGCCAAGCGTGCCCCGGCCGAGCAGGCCCGGCTTCAACCGCTGCTGGAAGAAGCCCGGGACTGGCTCGCCTCGACCCTCGAACAGCCCTCGCTGGCGCGCTGGAGCCTGCTGCGCGAGCACATCGATCGGCTGCAGCCCGAGCCTGGGCACCTGAATCAGCGCTCGACCCTGCTGTTTTCCAATGCCCTCTATCGGCTGTCCGAATGGGTGGACTTGTGGCAGGACTGCTGCACGCTCCAGCACGCACTGCGCCAGGACGATGCTTCGCCCTGGCGGGCGGTGTACCGTCACTGGCGGCTGGGGCGCCTGACACCGTTCTTCGACCGCGGCCTGATGCTCTATTCGGTGGCCTCCACCGTGCTGGCGATCATCGTCGCCAGCGGGCTGTGGATCCTGCTGGGCTGGAAGGACGGCAGCAGCGCAGTGATTCTCGCGGCCGTCGCCTGCAGCTTCTTCGCCGCCATGGACGACCCGGCCCCGCAGATCTACCGGTTCTTCTTCTGGACGATGCTGTCGGTGGTCTTCTCCAGCATCTACCTGTTCCTGGTGCTGCCGAACCTGCACGACTTCCCGATGCTGGTGCTGGCCTTCGCCGTGCCGTTCATCTGCGTCGGCACATTGACCGTGCAACCGCGCTTCTACCTGGGCACCTTGCTGACGATCGTCAACACCGCCAACTTCATCAGCATCCAGGGTGTCTACGATGCCGACTTCCTGACCTTCATCAACGTCAACCTGGCCGGGCCGCTGGGCCTGCTGTTCGCGTTCATCTGGACACTGGTGTTCCGCCCCTTCGGGGTCGAGCTGGCCGCCAAGCGCATGACGAGGTTCAGCTGGCGCGACATCGTCGAGATGACCCACCCGGCGACGCTGGCCGAACAGCGCAAGGTCGGCGTGCAGATGCTCGACCGGCTGATGCAGCACCTGCCGCGTCTGGCACAGACGGGCCAGGACGGCGGCGGCGCACTGCGCGACCTGCGGGTCGGGTTGAACCTGCTGGACATCCTGGCCTACCTGCCCCGGGTCGATACGACCGCACAGGGCTGGCTGGGCACCGTGGTCGAAGAAGTCGGCGCTCATTATGCGGCCTGTCTGCACGCGGGCGAGCGGCTGGAGGCATCCGACACCCTGCTGCACACCATGGACCAGGCGCGCCTTGCCCTGGCCGAACCTTCCCTGAACGAGCGAGCCGATGCCAGGGTCCATCTGTTGCACGCACTCAGCGGCCTGCGCCTGGCGCTGCTGCCGGTACCCAACGTGGCCTTGACGCCCGTCGACCCGCCTTCGCCACTGCCACATGGCATCGACGGAGCGCCCCTGTGATCGGTGATGTCGATATCAGCGGGGTCTTCCTGCCCACGCTTCTGGTGATGATGATCGCCACGTACCTGTTGTTTCTGGGCGTGCATGCGGTGCTGGTACGCCTGGGCTTCTACCGCCTGGTCTGGCACCGGGCGCTGTTCAACGTCGCTCTCTACGCCGTGCTGCTCGGTACGGTGGACCACTTTTGCCGAAACCTGATGCTGCCATGAAAAAACCTTTGCTGACCCTGGGCCGTGTGGTCCTGACCTTGCTGGTGGTGGCCTTCGCGGCCGTGCTCGTCTGGCAGATGGTCGTCTATTACCTGTTCGCGCCCTGGACGCGCGATGGGCACATTCGCGCTGATGTGATCCAGATCGCGCCTGACGTGTCGGGCCTGATCCAGACGGTCGAGGTGCGCGACAACCAGATGATCGCGCGCGGCGACGTGCTGTTCACCATCGACCAGGACCGCTTCGGCCTGGCGCTGCGCCAGGCCCGCGCCACGCTTGCCGAGCGTCAGGAAACCCTGGCCCAGGCGGCTCGCGAAACCCGGCGCAACCGCACGCTCGGCAACCTGGTGGCTGCCGAGCAGCTGGAAGAAAGCCAGTCACGCGAGGCCCGTGCCCGCTCGGCGGTCAACGAGGCCCAGGTGGCGGTCGACACGGCGCAACTGAACCTGGACCGCTCGGTGATTCGCAGCCCCGTGGACGGTTACCTCAATGACCGAGCGCCACGCGCCCACGAGTTCGTCACCGCTGGGCGCGCCGTGCTGTCGGTGGTCGACAGCGCGTCGTACCACGTCGACGGCTACTTCGAGGAGACCAAGCTCGGTGCCATCCATGTCGGTGATGCCGTGGACATCCGGGTAATGGGCGACGACACCCGCCTGCGTGGCCATGTGCAGAGCATGGCCGCAGGGATCGAGGACCGTGACCGCAGCAGCGGCTCCAACCTGCTGCCGAACGTCAACCCGGCGTTCAGCTGGGTGCGGCTGGCGCAGCGCATTCCCGTGCGCATCGCGTTCGACGAAGTGCCTGCAGACTTCCGCATGATCGCCGGGCGGACCGCCACGGTGTCGATCATCGAGGAGCATGCCCGATGAAGCGCGCGCTGTGGCTGGGCTGCCTGCTGGGCCTGAGCGCCTGCACGACGGTCGGCCCCGACTATGCGGTGCCCAAAGGCGCGGCCGTGCAGCGGGGCGACCTGAATGGCCCTCTGCGCCAGGACGCCGACAGCGTGGTCTCGGCGCCGGTGCCGGAGAACTGGTGGCGGCTGTACCAGGACCCGCGCCTCGATGCACTGGTGCGTCAGGCGCTGGCAGCCAACAGCGACCTGCGCGTGGCCACGGCGAACATCGCCCGGGCGCGGGCGCAAGTCGAGGTGGCCGAAGCCCAGGGCGGTTTCAGTGGCAGCGGCAAAGCGGCGGCGCAACGCTTGCAGGAGTCTGGCGAGGCCTTCTTGCTGCCTGAAAAGGTGCCGGTGGCCAACATCGGCGAGGCCATACTCAGCGCGTCGTACCAGTTCGACCTGTGGGGCACCTTCAAACGCGGCACCGAAGCAGCCCAGGCCAATGCCGATGCCGCGCAGGCTGCGGCCGACACGGCGCGCATTACGGTGGTGGCGGATGTGGTCAAGGCCTACACCCAGGTCTGCTCGGCCAACGAGGAGTATCACATCGCCCGTGAATCACTGGCCTTGCAGGAACAAGGGGTACAGCTGACGCAGCGCTTGCGCGACGCCGGGCGTGGTGACGAAACGCAAGTGACGCGCACCCAGACCCAGTTCAAGTCGTTGCGTGCCGAACTGCCGCGCTTTCAGGCCGAGCGTGAAGCGGGGCTGTTCACCCTGTCGGCGCTGCTGGCCACGCCGGTCGAGCAGCTGCCCGCAGGCACCGCAGACTGCGCCGAGCTGCCTCGACTCACGCAGTTGGTGCCCGTCGGGGATGGCGCCGCCTTGCTCAAGCGCCGCCCTGACGTCCGTCAGGCCGAGCGCCAGCTGGCGGCTGCCACCGCCAGCATCGGCGTGGCGACCGGTGCGCTGTACCCGAACATCAGCATCGGCGCCCAGGTCGGCACCATCGGCACCCTCGACAACCTGGGCGAGCCGGCCACCAATCGCTGGGGGTTCGGCCCGCTGGTCAACTGGACCCTACCCACCAACGGCACCCGGGCGCGCATCCGCGAAGCCGAGGCCTCGACCCAGGCGGCACTGGCGCGTTTCGACGGCGTCGTGCTCAACGCCATCCGTGAAACCCAGACCCGGCTCGCCCAGTACAGCGCCCTGCTCGACCGCCGAGAGGCGCTGGCCGAAGCCGAGCGTTCGGCGAAGCAGGCGGCGGACCAGACCCACCAGTTCTATCAGGCCGGACGTGCGTCCTTCCTGGAGGACCTGCAGGCGACCCGGACCTACACCACCATGCGTGGGCAATTGGCCGGCGCCGATGCCCAGGTGGCGCTTGGGCAGATCAATGTCTTCCTGGCGCTGGGCGGTGGCTGGCATGCGCCCACACCCGCGGCCCGCACGGCGCCGTGATGCCCGCAGGGCAGGCGTGGAGCCGTTGCCTCAGGCCCACGGGGCAGGGACGGCGACCCGCTGCCCCTGCACGCCCTGCACGCCCATTTCCTGCAACACCTTCAGCTCGCCCTCGGTCTCCACGCGCTCGGCGATGAGCGGCAGGTCGATGCTGTGCGCGGCGCGCTGGATGGCCTCGATGAACAGCCGCTTGTGCTGCTCCTGGTCGATGTTGCGAATGTAGCCGCCGTCGATCTTCAGGTAGGCCAGGCCCAGGTGGGCCAGGTTGCCGATCATGCTGAAGCGGCCGCCGAACCGCTGCAAGGCCAGGCTGAAGCCCAGGTCGCGCAAGCGGCGCGTCAGTTGCGCCAGGCTGGCGTGGTCCGGGAGTTGCTCTTCGCCGATCTCGAACGTCAGCCGCGGCCCCAGGGCGCGATGCTGCCCGAGCAGGTCATAGACCTGCTGCAAGGCCTTGGCATCGGTCAGGGTGGCGGCCGACAGGTTCAGTGCCAGCGACTGCTCGTGGGTCTGCAGGTGCTTGAGCACCTTTTCCAGCATCAGCCGGTCGAGCCGCGCCGACCAGCCGAAACGCTCGAGCCAGGGCAGGAAGCGCCCGGCAGCCACCGCCTGGCCCTGCTCATCCTGTAACCGCGAGATCACCTTGTAATGCAGGGTGCGCGTCAGGTCATGGCTGTCGACCACCGGCTGGAAGAACAGCTCGAACTGCCCGTTGGACAGCGCCTGATCCAGCCGCGTGTGCCAGTCGTGGTGGCTGTCGGCAGCCTGGGCAGCGACGCCCTGCTCCAGGCAGACCCAGCCCGGATCGGCCTTGCTCTCGGCCATGGCCAAGGCTTCGTCGGCCAGCTTGAGCAGCGCCGGCGGCGCATCGCCCGGGGTGTACGGTGCCATGCCGATGCAGGCTACGGGCGTCACGTCGCTGGCACCGGTCTCGTGCAGGCTCTGGAGCGTGACTTCGAGTGCCTGGGCCAACTGGATCGCCTCTTCATGCACCATGCCGGGCGCCAGCACCGCAAACTCACCACCGCGGCTGCGGGTGATCAGGTTGTTGGTTTCAGGGAAGCGCGCACAGGTGCGCTGGAGCTGCTGCCCAATGGCCTGCAGCAACTGGTCGGTACGCTGCCCGCCCAGGCGCGCATTGAGCCCGGTCAGGTCCTGTACCCTCAGGAGCAACAGGTAACCTTGTCGTGCGTCCTCGAGGTTGCTGACCCGCGCCGCCAGCTGCATCTCGAAGTAGCGCCGGTTGGCCAGGCCCGTGAGGCTGTCCTGGTAGGACTCGACCCTGAGCCGCTCGCTACGCTCGGCCTGCTCCTGGAACAGCGCCTTGAGCTTTTCGACCATCTGGTTCATCGCCTGAACCACCCGGCGCAATTCCGGTGTGCTGGGCAAGTCGGGCAGGCTGAGGAATTCGCGCCGCGCGATGGCATGCGACTGCGCCACCATGTAGTCCAGCGGCCGAAGTTGCCGACGCAGCAGCAAGGCGCCGAGCACGGCGCTGATGGCGCCGCACAACAGCAGCCAGCCCAGGCTGCCCAGGGCGCTTTGCCAGAGCTTGGACAACGCGAACATCGGGTGGCTGATCACCTCGACCCGTGCAGCCTGTTGCCAGCCGCGGCTGACGATGGCGTCGCCGCCGGCGGCCTCCAGGCCGATCAGACGGATGAACCAGCGTGGCACACCGTTGGTGTCGGGTTCGGCGTGGCGCTCGACCAGCACCGCACCGGTGCCCAGGTCCACGACCTTGATGCTGGCGTAGTAGCCACTGTCGAAGATCGAGCTGACCATCAACTCCACCATCGCCGGGTCATCGATGTTCGGTGTCAGCGACAACGCCAGTGCGGTGGCCGCGTCCTGCGCGTGGGAGCGCAACTGGTTGACGTACTGACTGCGCGAGCTTTCCAGGCTGACCATGAAGCTGCCGCTGAACGCGACGACCAGGAACAGGCAGATGGCCAACAGCAATTGTTTGAACAGTGACATCGGTGATCCTCAGTAGACCGGTTCGGCCGGGAACCCTTCGGCCTGCATTTTCTTGAGTACATCCTGCCAGCGCGACAGACGCTTGGTATCGCCGACTTTCTTGTTGCCAGCCGCCCCGGTCAGCCACAGCCCCTCGCCATTGAAGGCATAGACCGGCAGCAGGTCGGGCCGCTGGTTGGCGGGCTTGATCGGGTCGATCAGACTGTCGAGCACCAGGGGCATGGCTTCTGGGCTGGCATAGTACGTCAGGACCATGTGCGCGCGGTTCTGGCGCAAGGCCTTGACGTAGGTGATCCGCAATTTCTCGCTGGCGATGCCCATGCGGCGAAGGCTGAAGTACTTGGCGATCGCATAGTCCTCGCAGTCCCCGGCGCCCTTGATCAAGGCCTGGACCGGTGTGGCCCAGTAATCGGCCTCGTGCCACAGGTCGATGTCCTCGACATAGCGCAGCTGCTGGTTGAAGAAGCGGTTGACCACCTGCAGGCGCTCCAGCTCGCTGCCCTGCTTCTGCGCGGTCAGCAGGGTCTGCCAGGCGTCGATTCGCGCCTGACCTGCCCCCAAGGGCCCATACAAGGCTTGCGCGCGTCGGCTGATCTGGGAAAAGTCCCAATCCGCGTGCAGGCCGCCCAGCAGCAGGCAACCGAGCAGCACGGCCTGGCCCAGACGTTTCAGGGTCAGGTGAAAGATCCAAGGTATCGCCACGACGAACGCTCGAGCAGATCGGTCGAAAGGGGCGATGGTGCGGCCTGATCTCGCAAAAAACAATGGCACCTTGCGATCATCGACACCTCTAACTGCTGTGCCAGACGGACGGAACATCCCCTTTACGGTGCTGGGGTGCGACTTCTTGCGCCATAGCCTTTATCATGCCGTCCAATGGTACGATTGGCTTGTAACCAGGTTTGACAAGGACTTCTTCCCATCTAAGGTTATTGGATCCAATGCATTCAGGCATCAGGCGTACACTCCGTGGCCACTAAAACTAAACTGCTGAGTGCGGTATTGGGCGGTGAACAGCTGTCACCGCACCTGGCGCGCAGTGTCATCGAAGAGCGGCTGCGTAGTGCGATCCTCGACGGTCGCCTGCCGCCGGGGACTGCCGTGCGTCAGCAAGAACTGGCCACCTTGTTCGGTGTCAGCCGCATGCCCGTTCGTGAAGCGATACGACAGCTCGAAGCGCAATCGCTGCTCAAGGTCGTGATGCACAAGGGCGCGGTCGTCGCGCCTCTGATCGGCGAAGACGCGGTCGATACCTACGATCTGCGGCTGATCCTGGAAAGTGAGGCACTGCGTCAATCCGTGCCACTGCTCGATGCGTCCGACATCGCCCTGGCACGCGAGTACATTCGCCAGCTGGAGACCGAAACGCGCCACGCCGAGATCGGTCGGCTGAATCGCCTGTTCCACATGACGCTGTACAGCAAGGCGACGAACCAGAAGCTGTTGCGGCTGATCGACAACGAATTGAGCGAGGAAGAGCGATTCCTGCGCTTTCACCTGTCGTCCATGGGGCTCGGCCAACTGACCCAGGACGATCACAACGCCTTGGCCGACGCCGCCAGCGACAAGCTCATCGATGAGGCGTTGCTGGTGCTGGAGCGTCATTTGAGCAATGCCTCGCGAACGATCCGTGCCTACCTGAACCGGCAAGTGAAGGGCTGAACCTGGCCTCCTGCCTCCAGGGGCGGTGATCGGTGATCGCCGCCCCTGGAGGTCGATCTTGCAGTTCAGGCCGTTGCGACACTGTGCGCGACGCTCTCGTCGAACCTCCCCTGCCGCCCTGTGCAACGCCGTCGCCCAGACGACGTCCTGCCGCCACGCGCCTTGGAATCCCGGGCCTTCTCAGTTCCTGACCTCCTGCCGGTCGATGACCGCGTGCGCGTCTCGAACGCTTGCCTGCGCACGCCATCGGTCGGCGCGCCTGGCAAACCCCTGCTTTTAGTAATGGCACCATGGCAGCAACCGCTAATCCGGGCACACTCTAGGGCTCGGCACGACTGCTGATCGCCTGAGGGCGGGCCTGGTCGGCCGCTGGCCATCACCTGCAGAAGGAGTCTGCTACCGGGCACAGGACCGATTACCGATCAGCCGCCCCTCAAGTTCAACTTAGCGCCCCTCTCTTTTTCAGTGCTCGGGTGAAGCATTCACTCACTGTCTTATTTTGATGCTGGCGCATCGAAAGGCACGGGCTCATTAATAACATTGTCGGCTTACTTGCAATGACGCCTGCACTCGCCTTCAATAAAGTTGCCACTATTAAAAAGATTAAAAACACGTTGCCACTTCTTGTCGGACTGTTCTAAGTTGAAATGGCCGGCATCGAGACAACCCCGCAGCCTCTCTGGCATCAGGGTCTCGATTGCGCATTCGGCACTTAAACTTTCGACGAACGATCATTCAGGATCAGGCCAGCGGCTGCGTGCGCCTTGGTGCCTGGCTGTTCGAACCGTCTTCACGACACTGACAGGACTCTTCAATGAACGTCTCGACTCACGAACTTCAGATGTGCAAGTTAGCATTGTCGCGCCACCCACTGTTTTCATCGATCGATACACCGGCGTTATTGTGCCGCTTCATGGAAACCCATGTATTCGCCGTGTGGGACTTCATGTCGTTGACCAAGCGGTTGCAACAGGAACTGACCTGTACCGCGTTGCCCTGGCTGCCGCCACAGGACCCAGCCGCAGCTCGCCTGATCAACGAAATCGTCCTGGGCGAAGAGTCCGACGATCGACTCGAGCACGGGCACTACAGCCATTTCGAACTGTACCTGGACGCCATGCGTGAAGTGGGCGCCGACACCCGGGCCATCGAACGCTTCATCGCCCTGCAGCGCGAAGGCATCGCCCCACTCGACGCGTTGCAGCGGTGTGGCGCCAGCGAGGCGGCCAAGGCGTTCGTCGCCGACACGCTGGCGGTGGCCCTCACTGCCCCGGCGCACTGCGTGGCAGCGGCGTTCCTGCATGGACGCGAAAGCGTCATCCCGATGATGTTCCAGCAGATCCTCGACGAGTGGGGCATCGGCATGGAGCAGGCACCGACGTTTCGCTATTACCTGCAGCGCCATATCGATGTCGACTCCGACGACCATGGCCCGGCGGCCGAGCGCCTGCTGGCACGCCTGGTGGGGGACGATGCCCACAAGCAGCAGCAAGTGCTGGAGGCCGCCCTGGCTGCCATCGGCAGTCGCGAACGGTTGTGGAACCGCGTTCGCGCCGACCTGCAGGTCGCGACCGCCGAGGTGGCCTCATGAATGCCCAGGACTACCGCTCCTTCGCCGACACCTGGGAAGCACGCGCCACCATCCGCACCCGCCCGCGGCGCATGGTCGAGGACGATCACCGGCTGATCTACCCCCTCAGTCGGCAACCGCTGGCCCTGAGCGAGACCTTGCAGCGCGAGTGCCCTCACCTGCGTGACTTCGTGCTGGTGCAGAGCCTGTACAAGTTCATCAATGACGTGGTGATCTTCGAGACCGAGATCGTCGACCGGACGGCGCGCCGCATCGCCAAGGACACCTTTGCCGTGCGCTTTCCGTTCGCCTGTCGCTATGACGCCATGACCGTGGTCGTGGACGAGGACTACCACGCACTGGTGGCGCTGGACTTCCTGCAGCAGACCATTGCCCTGACCCAGATCGAGCCGATCGCGCTGCCGGCCGAGATCGAGCTGAGCCGGGCGATTCCGACGGCCTTGCAGCACGTGCCGGCGAGGCTGCGCGACGCCGTCGAGCTGATCTGCGTGGGCATCGCCGAGAACACCCTCACCGACGACGTGGCGGCGTTCGCCCGCGACGAGACGGTCAAGCCTTCGGTGAAAGGGTTGATGGCCGATCATCTGCTGGACGAGGGGCGCCACTCCAGCTTCTGGGCGCGACTGACGCGGATCTACTGGCAGTCCGCGCCCGAGGCCGACCGTGAAGCCATTGCCCAGGTGTTGCCGGTCTTCCTGGCGCAGTACCTGACCAACGACCTGCAGCAACGCTTCGACTTCGCCTTGATCGAGGCGCTGCCGGTCACGGACGCCATCCGCGAGGCACTGCGCGAGGAAGTGCGTGGGCTGGCCTACCCGATCAATCGCCAACACCCGTTGCTCGGCAACATCCTGCGCTTCTTCCGCGCCAGTTCCATGCTCGATGCCGCGTGCGTACAGCAGGCGCTGCGCGACTACCTGCCTTAGGAGGCTGCCATGAAACGCCTGAATATCGCCCTGGTCAGCCAGGGCCGCGCCTTCGAGCGCCTGGTCGACCTGCTGCAAGACCAAGGGCATGCAGCAGCCCTGTACACCACCTGCACGCACGTGCCGCCAGCGAGTGACATCCTCGTCGAAGACGGTAGCGTGCCCGTACCCGATGATGACCCCTCATCCTTGCCGCACATACCGCGGCTCGGGGTGTACGTGACGGTCAGCGACACACCTCTGAATATAGCTGTGGATATCTCCTACAGGGGTGGTGTAATTGAGCCTACACGCTTGATCGCGCGCAGGCTTGTCCAACCTGACCTGCCCACTGGCAATGGCCAGCAACTGCGGCTCGAGACGCTGCAGGTCGTCGAAGCCTTGGTAGCCTTGCAGATCGCCAGGTATGCCCGCAACCCGCTCGACCTGCATGAAGCCGCGGCCCTGGCAGCTTCCAGCCCAGGAAAGACCAGGACGCTCGCGTGGCTCGAGCACCTGGCTTTCGTCCATGCATTCAACGAGACGGTCCACGCGGGTTGGCTGGACGCCGCCTCGCACGACCGGCTCTCGACGCTGGTGCCGGGCTTGCTCGCTTTCGCCGACTGCCCAGCGCTCACACTGGACGGTCAGCGCTGGAGCTACCGTCACCTGCACGCACTGACGCAGACCCTGGCCCAGGCCCTGGTCCCGCATTGGCCGGTCGACGGTGAGCAGGTCCCGGTGGTCGGGGTATGCCTGCACAAATCGCCTGCGCTGTACGCCAGCCTGCTGGCCATCCTGCACAGCGGAGCCATCTACCTGCCGATCGATCCGGCCACGCCCCTGGCGCGACGCGAGCATATCCTGCGCGATGCCGGCGCCTGTCTCGTGCTGCACGATGACCAGCCTCCCACGGGCATCGCGTCGCTGGATGTGCGTGAACTGCCAGTACGACCTGACGAGGCACGTCCGGCCTCAGGTACGGTGCCGTCCTGGGCGCCGGATCGCCCGTGCGTGGCCATCTACACCTCGGGGACCACGGGCCAGCCCAAGGGCGTACTGCTCAGCCGTCGCAACCTGACGCACTTCATGAGCTGGTACATCGATCAGGTGGCACTCGACGCGCACAGCCGCGCGTTGCAGTTCTCCACCATCGGGTTCGATGCTTCGCTGCTCGACAGCCTGCCCGCCCTCTTCGTCGGTGCCGAGCTGGTCGTGCCGAGCGAACCCCAGCGCCAGGACCCCCATGCCTTGAGTGCGCTGATCCGTCATGAGGCGGTCACCCATGCGTTCCTGCCGCCGGCGCTTCTGAGCGTGCTGCCCAGCGAGCCGCCTCTGGGCCTGCAGCACCTGGTGACAGGTGGAGACGTCTGCGAGCCCCACGTCATCGCGCGCCTGGCCCCTCAATGCCCATTGCACAACATCTATGGGCCGACCGAGACCACGGTCCTGGCCACCATGCGTGTGTTCGGGATCGGAGACGACACGCGAAACGTGGGCCGGCCGATCGCCAACACGCAGGTACTGATCCTCGACGAAGCCTTGCAACCGGTGGGCGACCAGGTGCCTGGCGAGCTGTACATCGCCGGTGCAGGCGTCGGGCTGGGCTATGTGAACAACCCTGACTTGACCGCGGAGCGTTTCCGACACTTGCCGCTGCCATCAGGTGACACGGTGCACGTCTACCGCACGGGTGACATCGCCCAATGGACGTCCGACGGCATCGTGCTGTGCGGGCGGCGTGACCACCAGGTGAAGATTCGTGGCTTTCGTGTCGAGCCCGAGGAGATCGAGCACTGCCTGCGTCGCAGCCAGGCGTATGGCCAGGTCGCGGTGGTGATCGACGCACAGCACCGGATCCTGGCCTTCGTCGCCCAACCGCGCGATGCGCAGGCCGACGACACGTTGCGCGACCATGCCCGTCGGCATTTACCGGCCTACATGGTGCCGACGTTCTATTACCCGTTGGAGGCATTGCCCAGCACCGCGAATGGCAAGGTCGATCGTCAGGCGCTGCTGCGTAGCCAGCCGACACCTGTCGCACGGCCGCGTCTGGCCCCGCAGACGCCGACCGAGCAGCGCTTGGTCGAGCTGTGGAGCGAGCTGCTCGAGCGGCCCGATACCGACCTGTCCATGGACGACAGCTTCTTCGAGATCGGTGGTCACTCGATCCTGCTGTCGCGCCTGTTGCTGGCCGTGCGAGAGCGATTCGGCCGTGGTGTGGCGATCAACCAGTTCATCGAGCAGCCGACCCTGCGGCGCCTGGGTGCCCTGCTCGACGGGACCGGCGATGCCGTCCAGGGCCTGGCCGAGCGTCTCGAACGGGATGCACTGCGGCCGCTCGAACTCGAGGTACAGCCCCTGGAGCGCATGGGCGATGTGCACCGGGTGATCGTCACGGGCGCCAACAGCTTCCTGGGTGTGCACCTGGTGGAGGCGCTGCTGGACTGGGGCAGTTCCGAGGTGGCCTGCCTGGTGCGCCGCGGTGAAGGTCGCAGCGCGCAGGTGCGCTTCGCCCAGGCGGTGGCAGACAATCGCCTGACCCTGGACATGACCCGGGTGCGGGTCTTCGAGGCGGACCTGCGCCAGCCTCGCCTGGGGTTGAGCGAAGCCGACTACCGCTACCTGGACGAGCACTTCGGTGCACTGGTGCACAACGCGGCCCAGGTCAACCATGTGTTGGACTATCCAGCGCTGGCCCAGGACAACGTCGAGCCGTTGTTCGAGTGCCTGCGGCTGTGCGAAGGCGCACGCAAGAAAGTCTTCAACTTCATCTCCACGCTGTCCGCCTGCAGTGCGGTGGACGCGCACGGGCGCGTGCTCGAACGGGAGGCGGTGGCAACACCACCGGTGTACCTGCGCAATGGTTACAACCTGAGCAAGTGGGTCGGCGAACGGATTCTCGCCCGAGCGCGCGCCGAAGGTGTCCGGGTCAACCTGTTCCGCCCGGGCAACATCACCTTCGACAGCCGCTCGGGGGTCAGCCAGCCAGAGCGCAACCGGCTGATGCTGATGCTCAAGGGTTCGCTGCAGCTAGGCCAGGTGCCGCGCCTGCACATCGACTTCGACCTGATGCCGGTGGACTTTCTCGCCCGCTTCGTCGCCTTCCACGCCAGTCGGCATCACGCCGAGGCCTGCGTGTTCAACCTGCACAACCCCGAACCCTTGCGCTGGGAAGATTACCTGGCGAGCTTCCGCGCCCATGGACACGTCTTCGACCTGGTCAGCACGGCGCAATGGCAAGAGCAACTGCGCCGGGTCGATCGCGACAACGCGCTGTTCGACGTGCTGGGGTTCTACCTGGACGGCTTCGGCGAAGACATCGGCGACATCTCGTCGATCGACCACCCCAACGCACGCAACGGGGTACAGCGCATGGGCACGCGCTACCCGGCCAAGACACCGGCACTGCTGCAACGCGGCTGCCAGTACCTGAGCGACATCGGTTTCATCTGACCTCACCTTCAAAGGAGCTTCACCCATGCACGCACTCAAACCCGATACCTTGATCGCCCATCCGCACGGCTGCGAAGTGGTGTCCAGCGTCGACATCGCCGCGCCGGCCGCCAGCGTCTGGGCCATGGTCGGCAACTTCGCAGGCTTTCCGGTCTTCATCCCGGCCCTCGCGCACATCGAAATGACTGGCAGTGGGGTGCGCTCGGTGCGCAAGAAGCTGTTCAAGGACGGTAACGTGGTGATCGAACAGTTGAACAGTCGGGACGACGAGGCCATGAACATGACCTGGAGCCTGATCTACACCAGCCTGAACATCGGCAATCTCTGGGCGGCCATGCAGGTAGAGCCGCTCGGCAGCGACCGTAGCCGAGCGACCTGGACCATTCAGGCCGAGCCTTGGGAGGGTGATGAAACGGCATTGCCCGCCTTCCAGGCCTTCCTGCAGGGCTTTGCCGACGAGGCGATGAACACGGTGCGTCGACTGCTGGGCTGACCCTTCAGGCGGCGCCAGGCGAGCGAAGCCTGGCGTCCGCATGCAGGGCAGTTGCAAATTGGCTCGGTCACGCAAACAATGAGACTAATTATCATTCATTGCGCGACCGACGTCCTCCAATGCCCTCTTCCGATTTCGTGCACCAGCTGTACAGCGAACACCATGGTTGGCTTCGCGGCTGGTTGCGCAGCCAACTGAACAACGCTGCCGATGCGGCCGATCTGGCGCACGATACCTTCGTGCGCCTTCTGCAACGTCGGGAGCCACTTCAGTTGTCCACGCCACGGGCCTTCCTGCGCACGGTGGCACGCGGCCTGGTGATCGACCACTGGCGGCGCGAAGAACTGCGGCGTGCTTATCTGGAAGCGCTGGCACAGCTGCCGCAAGCCCATGCCCTCGACCTTGAGACGCGTGAGGTGCTGCTGGAGCTGCTCGAGCGCATCGACCGCCTGCTCGACGGACTCAAGCCCAAGGTCCGTCAGGCCTTCGTGCTGGTGCAGTGCGAGGGGCTGAGCCAGAAGGAGGCGGCCGCGCGTCTGGGGATTTCCTTGCGCTCGGTCGAGCGTCATGTCGCCGACGCGCTGTACCACTGCTACGTGCTGCGTTATGAGCAGGCGCCCAATGTCAGTGGATGATCAAGCTCTGCCCCCCGCCGTCGTGCGCCAGGCCATCGCCTGGATGCTGAAGCTGCGCGAGCAGCGGCACGAACGCCTCCTCCTGGAACAGTGCGCCCGCTGGCGCAGTGCGCATCCGAGCCACGAACTGGCCTGGCAGCGGGTCACTGGACTGGGGCAGGAAGTCGACCTCAGCACGTTGCCAGGTGCACCCATGGCCTTGCACGTGCTGGAGCCTGCCCGTGCGCGGTTGCACCGTCGTCAGGCGCTGAAGCTGCTCGGGGGCGTCGCGCTGCTGGGGTCGGTCGGCTGGCTGGGCAAGGATCTCGAGGCGCTGGACGACTGGCGCGCCGACTATGCCAGTGCGCTCGGCGAGCACCGCCGGTTCACGCTCCCCGATGGCTCGCTGCTCCAGCTTGATACCTGCAGCGCGGTGAACCTGGCGTTCGACGCACGGCACCGCGCGCTCGCACTGGTGCACGGTCAACTGATGCTGAGCTGCAGCCCCGATCGCACGGATCAGCGGCCCATGCGCATCAGTACGCGCGAGGCGTCGGTGCAGGGGCTGGACGGTCGTGTCGTGGTCCGTCAGCAAGCGCAGTCGACGTCCGTGAGCGTGCTGGAGGGCCAGGCGACGCTTCACAGCCACCACCCGGACGGCACCTCGGTGATGGCCAGGGCCGGACAGTCCTATCGCCTCGATGCGCAGGGCATTCATCGCCTCGATGAGCTGCCACTGCAAGCAGGCGCCTGGGCGCAGGGGCTGATCGTCACCCGCGGCATGCGTCTGCAGGAGTTCCTGGCGGAGGTCAGCCGCTACCGACGCGGTTACCTGGGCTGCAGCGCGGCCGTCGCCGACTGGCGTCTGTCGGGGGTCTATCGCCTGGAGGACACCGACCGCTTGCTGGCCATCCTGCCCCAGAGCCTGCCGGTGAAACTGGAGCGTCGGACGCGCTGGTGGGTGCGGGTCGAACAGGCCGGCTGAGGCCGTTTGGCGGGTTTGCGCACGTCGTTCGGCCCTGAAGAGCGCAGTTCTTTTCCTGGATCAACGGACCTTTCCATGCCCAACGTTTCCTCTTCCCCACGCCTTCTGCCGGTGCAGGCGACCGCTGTTTCACGCCTTGGCGGCGCCGTACGCGCTGCCGTGTTCGGAACCGCCCTCGGTTTGAGCGCCCTGCCGGTGCCAAGCCAGGCGGCCGGTGCGTATGACGTCAGCCGGACCTATGACATTCCAGCCGGCAACCTGGGCGATGTCCTCAATCGGTTCGCTCAGCAGGCCGGCATCACCCTGTCCGGTACGCCACGCCAGGTCGACGCGCTGCAGTCGCCTGGTTTGCAGGGCGCGTATGCGGTCGATCAGGCGCTACGCCGTCTGCTGGCCGGCACCGGCCTGGAAGCCGTCACCCAGGGTGGCGGCAGTTATGCCTTGCACGCTCAGCCCTCCGAGGCCGTGCTGGCCCTGCCGGACACCGATGTGCGTGGCTTCAGCCTGGGCAATGCGCTCGGTAGCATGGACGGCTACAACGCTACCCACAGTCAGGTCGCGACCAAGACCAGTACGGCGCTGCTGGAGACCTCGCAATCGGTGTCGGTGGTCACGCGGCAGCAGCTGGATGACCAGGGTTCGCAGACCGTCGCCCAGGCCATGCGCTACACCCCCGGCGTGATGACCAGCCCGTACGGCGCGACCCATCGCTACGACTACGTGGCCATGCGCGGCTTCAACGATGGCTCGGTGGACAACATCTACCTCGATGGCCTGAAGTCCATGGGGGACAACGGGACCTACAGCACCATGCAGGTCGACCCGTATTTCCTCGAGCGGATCGACGTGCTCAAGGGGCCGTCGTCGGTGCTGTACGGGCGCAGTTCCCCAGGGGGCCTGGTGGCGTTGACCACCAAGAAGCCTGTGTTCGACGCGTTCCATCAGGTGCAGGCGACGGTAGGTACCCAAGGGCAGCGCGGCATGGGCTTCGACCTGAGCGGGCCCCTGGATGAGGACAAACGCATCGCCTACCGGCTGACAGGCCTGGCAGATCACTCGGATACGCAGTTCGATCACAACGAAGAGGAGCGGTATGCGATCGCTCCGGCCGTCAGCATCGACTTCAGTGAAGACACCTCCCTGACGCTGCAGGCGTACCTGCAGCACGATCCGGAGGGGGGATACCACGGCGGTAACCCGGCGGCCGGCATGCTGCATCCACGCAATGGCCTGCGTCTGTCGGACCACTTCTTCGAAGGCGAGCCGGACATCGACCATTACGAGCGGACCCAGCAGTCGTTCAGCTACCAGTTCGAGCACCGCTTCAACGACGTGCTGACGGCGCGGCAGAACTTCCGCTACCAGGATTCGGACGTGTCGATGGACCAGGTGTACTCGGCAGGCTGGGCGGACCCGCAGAGCCATGTGCTGAACCGCGCCTACACCGGGGGTGACGAGCGTCTGCACTCCTTCATCGTCGACAACATGCTGCAGGCCGAGCTGTTCACAGGGTCAGCCAAGCACACCGTCTTGCTGGGGGCAGACTATCAACGGCGCAAGGCCGACGTGGACTGGCGTTATGGCACAGTGGATCCGCTGGATGCCGGCGCGCCGGCCTACGGCCATGGCAACCTGACGATCCAGGGCAACAATCGCTACCTGCGGCGGTTGCAGCAGACCGGTGTCTACCTTCAGGACCTGGTGGAATGGGATCAATGGCGCTTTTCGCTGGGGGTACGCCAGGATTGGGTGAAGGTGTCGGAGGAGAACCGGGATACGAGTACCCGTGTCAGCGACGACCGCAGCAAGTTCAGCGGACGTGCCGGGGCGCTGTACGTGTTCGAGAATGGGTTGGCGCCGTATGTAAGCTACTCGGAGTCGTTCAACCCCAACACCGTGTCCGATCAGGACGGCCGGCCCTTGGCGCCGACCGAAGGCACGCAATGGGAGGCAGGGCTCAAGTATCAACCTCCAGGTACTGACAACCTGTTCACGGCGTCGGTGTTCCATATCGAGCAGGAAAACCTGGCGTCCAAGCAGCCGAACGAAGACTTCTACCGAGCCGTGGGCCAGGTACGCTCGCAGGGCCTCGAGCTGGAAGCGCACGTTCAGGTGACGGACAACCTCAAGCTGATCGGGGGATACACCTTCACCGACATCGAGTACAGCAAGACCATGCCGAGCCTGGCCATCCCAGGGCAGGACAACCGTGGGCATTCGCCTACCCAGGCACCCAAGCAGATGGCCTCGCTCTGGGCCGACTACAACGTCCGCCAGGGGCCACTGGATGGCGTAAGGTTGGGCGGTGGCGTACGGTACGTGGGTTATAGCTGGGTCGATGCCGAGAACAGCATGAAGGTCCCTTCGTACACCGTGTTCGATGCCTCGATCGGCTACGACATGGGCAAGCTGGGCGTAAAAGGGTTGGATCTGCGCCTGAATGCCAACAACCTGACCAATGAAAGCTACATCACGTCCTGCGCGAGCCTGAACTACTGCTACATGGGCGAGGAGCGCAGCGTGAGCGCTACGGCCAGCTACCAGTTCTGATCACAGGCGCCTGAAAGGACAAAACCCCTACCTGCCTGCGCAGATAGGGGTTTTGCGGAATGAATCTTGACGATGACCTACTCTCACATGGGGAAACCCCACACTACCATCGGCGATGCATCGTTTCACTGCTGAGTTCGGGAAGGGATCAGGTGGTTCCAATGCTCTATGGTCGTCAAGAAAACCGGTGTGCTGAGCGGCCAATGGGCAACTCGGCGAAATAGGGTCTCTCTACCTAAAGACAAAACCCCTACCTGCATGCGCAGATAGGGGTTTTGCGAAATGAATCTTGGCGATGACCTACTCTCACATGGGGAAACCCCACACTACCATCGGCGATGCATCGTTTCACTGCTGAGTTCGGGAAGGGATCAGGTGGTTCCAATGCT
>NZ_JAAMQI010000002.1 GCF_013523165.1 Pseudomonas entomophila | reverse complement strand
CGCTGAAGTACGAAAGTCCCTCTGCCATCGTTGCGTTCGCTGGGCTGAACCCGATGGTTCATCAGTCAGGAGATAAGGTTGGCCAAACGACCATCTCGCGCGTTGGCTCGTCCAGGCTGCGGGCAGGTCTGTTCATGGCTGGAACGGTTTCGATGCGCTTCAACCCGGTCATCAAGGCGATGGCCGAGCGGCTTGGCAATCGACGCAAGGCGTACAAACAGATCGTCTGTGCGGCCATGCGCAAGCTGCTGCACCTGGTGTATGGCGTGGTGAAATCCGACAAACCGTTCGACCCTCAGATCGCACTTGCGATGTGAGGATCAAGACGGTATCTACAGGGAGGATGCGCCTGTCTGAACCACCTCGGTGGGGCTACGGGTGTAGGAGCGGCCCCTGTGCCGCGATCGGGCCCAACGGGCCCGTAAAAGCAGCGCCGCCGACTCAGCTGCCAGCCCGAAAAGCACAGCGTATCCCGCCGCCCTCACCGCCCCAACATGATCTTCACCCCAAGCCCGACGAACACTGTTCCCGCCACCCGATCGAGCACCTTTCCCGCCCCTGGCCGACGTCGCAGCCACTGCCCGATCGCGCCGGAAAAATACCCCAGCACCCCGAACAGCACCGCCGCCTGCAGCGTGAAGATCAGTCCGAGTGCGCCCAGCTGCAACGCGACCTCGCCCTGCTCGGCCACCACGAACTGGGGCAGGAACGAGAGGAAGAACAGCACCACCTTCGGGTTGATCGCATTGGCCAGGCACCCCTTGAAGAACAACCGTGCGAGCGAGGCGTCTTCGCCCTGCACCGTCGCCACCTGCACCGCCCCGGCACTGCGCCAGGCGTTGTAGCCCAGCCAGACCAGGTACAGACCACCGACGATCTTGAGGACGGTGAACGCCGTGGGCGATGCGGCGATCAGCGCACTGACGCCGATCACGGCCAGCACGGTGTGGCTCAGACAACCGAAGGCGCAACCCAGGCCAAAGGCGATGCCATGCCGGCGCCCTTTCGACACCCCCATGCCCAGGACCATCAGGTTGTCCGGCCCTGGGGTGGCGGTGATCAGGAGCGCAGCGAGGAGAAAGCCGAGGCATTGGTGCAGGGTCAGCATGGAGAGGTCCGTTTCAAAGTGGCAAGTGGCAAGTGGCAAGTGGCAAGTGGCAAGTGGCAAGTGGCAAAGGGTCGCTGGCAGCCGAGCGGCTGTCAACTCACCCTGGCGTTTACCGTCTGCCATGGCCTGGCGGTTCACACGCTCTTGGTCACCCCGCCATCGACCCTGAGGTTCTGCCCGGTGATGTACGCCGCGCCTTCACTGGCCAGAAACGCGATGGTCGCGGCCACTTCTTCGCTGCGCCCATAGCGCTGCAATGGCACGCTGGCCCGACGCTCCTCGGTGGCGGGCAGGCTGTCGATCCAGCCGGGCAGGACGTTGTTGATGCGCACGTTGTCGGCGGCATAGGCGTCGGCGAACAGCTTGGTGAAGGCCGCCAGCCCTGCGCGGAAGACGCCCGAGGTAGGAAACAGCGCGTTCGGCTCGAAGGTCCAGGCGCTGGAAATGTTGATGATCGCGCCGCCGCCCTGCGCCTGCATGATCGGTGCTACCAGGCGGGTCGGACGGACGACGTTGAGCAGGTAAGTGTCCAGGCCGGCGTGCCAATCGGCGTCGCTGAGTTCGAGGATCGGTGCCCGTGGCCCGTGGCCGGCACTGTTGACCAGCACGTCCACCCGCCCCCAGCGCGCCATGACCGCGTCCACCAGCCGTTGAAGATCGTCCACGGACTGGTTGCTGCCGGTGACACCGACGCCGTCCAAGCTCTCGGCCAGGGCCTCGCCCTTGCCCGAGGACGACAGAATGCCGACCTTGAAACCGTCAGCGGCCAGCCGTTGCGCTGCTGCCGCCCCCATGCCGCTGCCACCGGCGGTGATGATTGCTACCTTTTCGACTGTCATGTTGCCTCCGATCGCGTGAGAAGTCCGTGAGCGAACACTCTAGCGAGCAGGTCGCCTGCGAGGCAGACAGCGCTTGGCTGCCCAGCCAGTAGCTCAGCTATCGGCTGCCTGCTGCTTCAACCAGTCGACGACGGCCGGCAAGGCGCTCGAGTGACCCGGTTTGCGCGGCCATACGACGTAGAACGCGGCATCGGGGCGCACGATGTGATCGAGCACCTGTACCAGGCGACCGCTGGCCAGGTCGCGGGCGATGAAAGCATGGTCGACCAAGGCGATGCCCTGCCCGTCGAGCGCCGCCTCGATCGCCAGGGAGGTCTGGTTGAAACGTACGTGCCGTGCGGTAGTGCGGGTGATCGACGGGCCGACAGCGGCGAGCAACAGGGGCCACAGGTCATGGGCATCGTGCAGGATGGCCACGTCGTCCGCCCAGGGCGTCGTCAGCACGCCGTGCGCGTCCAGTAGCCGAGGGCTGGCCACGGCCATGACGCGCGGCTCGAACAGCAACTCGGCATTGAGCCCGGCACCGAACGGAGGTCGCCCATGGCGCACGGCCAGGTCCACCCGATCGGCCTGGAACTGCGCCAGCCGATCGCTGGCCAGCACGTTCAGGTCGATGCGGGGGTGACGCTCGGCGAACAGACCAAGCCGGGGAATCAGCCAGCGCGAGGCGAAGCTGGGGGTGACGCTGACGGTGATCTGTCCGGCGTCCGGGTAGAGCCGCTGGGTCGCCGCCTCGATCAGGCTCAGCGCTTCGCGCACGCTGGTGCTGTAGCCGTGCCCGGCGGCGGTCAGCGCCACACCCCGCGCCAGCCGCTCGAACAGGCGAATGCCCAGGTGCGCCTCGAGCCCACGGATCTGCTGGGCGACTGCCGCCTGGGTCACCCCCAGTGCTTCGGCAGCCAGCCGAAAATTGCCTTGCTGCGCCACCGCGTCGAAGACACGCAACGCGTTGAGCGAGGGCAAGGCAAGCGCAGTGGTGGGCACGAGGGTCACGACCTGGAGCGAGTCAACAAAGTGGAGCCATGAGGCTACCGCCATTATCAGGCAAAAGAAATGCACAGCGCTCGGAGGCGGCGCCTCCTGCCCCGGCTGAACATTCCCATGACGAAGCCAGTCACACGCACAGCGACCGCACGAGGTGACCCAATGAGTCTGATACCCGACCTGTCCACCCCCGCCCATGCCCTGATCTGTGGGGCGAGCCAGGGTATCGGACTGGCGCTGTGCGAGGCACTGCTGGCCCGTGACGATGTGGCCTGTGTCTGGGCCGTGGCGCGTACCGCCACGCAAAGCACAGGGTTGGCGGCGCTGAGCGAGCGCTATGGCGAGCGCCTCAAGCGCCTGGACTGCGATGCGCGCCAGGAACCCTCGCTCGCCGAGCTGGCTGCGCACGTGGGAAGCCAGGGCACGCCGTTGAACCTGGTGATCAGCACCCTGGGGATCCTGCATCAGGACGGCGCACGGGCCGAAAAGAGCCTGGCGCACCTTGACCTGGCCAGCCTCCAGGCCAGTTTCGCGACCAACACCTTCGCGCCGGTGCTGCTGCTCAAGCACCTGCTGCCCCTGCTGCGCAAGCAGCCGGCGACCTTCGTCGCGCTGTCGGCCCGGGTCGGGTCCATCGCCGACAACCACCTGGGCGGGTGGTACAGCTACCGCGCCAGCAAGGCTGCGCTCAACCAGCTGCTGCGCACCGCCAGCATCGAACTGCGCCGCCTCAACCCGGCCTCGACGGTGCTGGCGCTGCACCCTGGCACGACCGACACGCAGCTCTCCGAGCCCTTCCAGAAGAACGTGCCGACCGAGCAGCTGTTCGACCCGGCGTTCGCGGCGCGCTGCCTGCTCGAGCAGGTGGCGCGGCATGGCGCAGCCGACAGCGGCAGCTTCTGGGCCTGGGACGGCCAGCCGATCGACTGGTGAAGCCGTACCTGCGCATTGAACGCCCGCCTGCTGGTTTGTAAGCTGTCATCCCCCTCGCATCGGCGACGGGCCTGACAAGGACGAAATAGGCATGTGGCAGCAGATCCTGAGCTTTACCGTCGTCATCGTGATGTTCCTGGGGCTGTTGAAGCTCATCCAGTATCAGCGCGCACGTTCGCGCCGCCAGTTGGACGATGAGTTCGCCGCGGCGCTGAACGCGCTCGGCATCGAGCGCTGGGAGCTGCTGGTGGACAAGGTGACGCTGCCCAACACCGACCAGACGACCGAGGTGTACCGGATCGTGCGCGCCGAGGCGAATCGTCACTTTCTCTATACCAAGACCGGCAACGCGGCGGGCGTGCTCGTACCGCTGTCTCGCGAGCGGGCCTTGCAGGCCGTGCGCGCGGTCGGTCGGTAAGGATCGATGCGCATGATGTGCAGCGTGCCCTGTAGGCCAGCCGCCTGAAAACGGGTACGCTGTCGCTCGGCCCGATGCTGCCCGCCGCTCGCCCCTCGTTGGAAGGTGAAAGTATCGTCCCCCCTGCCCTTCGCACGCCTTTCGACAGTCGAGCCCCGGCAACGCGAGCACCTGACGCTTTACTGTTCAGGAGGCACCATGATCACCGTCGCACGCGCCAAACAGATGGCCAAATCCCTGCGCACCTCGCTCGCGGCTCAGCAGCACGCGCTGTCGCACTCGACCGCGTTGGAACTGGTCGCCCGGCAACTGGGCTACAAGGACTGGAACACCGCCGCTGCGGTCCTGCCCGCCGAGCCTGACCCCGCCTCGATCCGCTTCGAGCGTCCGATACCGATCCTGCGCATGTTCGACGAAGCCAAGGCGCGGGAGTTCTACCTGGAGTTTCTGGGGTTCAGCGTCGATTTCGAGCACCGTTTCGAACCGGGTCTGCCTTTGTACCTGGGGCTGGTACGTGCCGGGCTGCACCTGCACCTGTCCGAACACCACGGCGATGCCAGCCCGGGCTCGACGGTGTTCGTGTGGATGCACCAGGTCGAACGCCTGCGCGATGAACTGCAGTCCAAGGAATACGGCTACGGACGGCCCGAGATCGTCGAACAGCCTTGGGGCAGGTTGCTGGAAGTGCATGATCCGTTCGGCAACCGGATCCGGTTCTGTGAAGCCTGAGTGACGCGGCGACGGCTATCGCGGGCAAGCCCGCTCCCACAGGCCCGTGATCGCCTGCACCACTGCGCTGTCACTACGGGTGTGGGAGCGGGCTTGCCCGCGATGGCGTCGGCCCCGTTACCCTGCCGCGCGCTGCTTACACGCTGCCATCGCGCAACAACGCATTGACGTTCGCCCCCAGCGTGTCCAGCCCGAACGGCTTGGTCAGCACGGCCGTGACGGTCTCGTCCGCACACGGATCGAGCACATGGGGGTGCGCATAACCGGTCATGAACAGCACCGGCAGACCGGGCCGCAGCTCGCGCCCGGCCTGCGCCAGGCGGCGGCCGTTCATCCCGCCCGGCAGGCCGATGTCGGTGACCAGCAGGTCGATGCGCTGCGCCGACCGCAGCCACTCCAACCCACCGGCGCTGTCCGCCGCTTCGATGACCCGGTACCCCAGGCCGCCGAGCACTTCACTGACGAACATGCGCACCGATGACTCGTCGTCCACCACCAGCACCACCTCGCCCGAAGCGACCGGCGTTCTGCCCGCCCCCTCGGGCACCGGCTCGGCCACCTTGGGCTGCATCTCGTGCACCGGCAGCTGCAAGGACACCTGGGTGCCCTCGCCTTCCTGCGAGCAGATCCGCACCTGCCCGCCGGACTGCTTGGCGAACCCGTAGATCATCGACAACCCCAACCCCGTGCCTGCCCCCACCGGTTTGGTGGTAAAGAAGGGTTCGCACGCTCGGGCCAGGGTGTCCGGGGCCATGCCGGCGCCGTTGTCGGTCACCCGAATGGTCAGGAAGCGCCCAGGGCTCAGCTCGGCGTCCAGGTCAGGGCCGGCGGACAACTCGCTGTCGAAGGTTTCGATGAGGATGTCGCCACCCTCGCCCAGGGCATCGCGGGAGTTGATGCACAGGTTGAGCAAGGCGTTTTCCACTTGCGCCGGGTCGACTAGGCAAATGTTGGCCTGGGCCTGGGCCTGTACCGT
Organism: Pseudomonas entomophila; assembly: GCF_013523165.1. Lineage (GTDB taxonomy): Bacteria > Pseudomonadota > Gammaproteobacteria > Pseudomonadales > Pseudomonadaceae > Aquipseudomonas > Aquipseudomonas entomophila_A. The sequence continues at coordinate 250,472 of NZ_JAAMQI010000002.1, read as the reverse complement.
CAGGTTGATGCCAGGCCCGACCGAGCGCCGGATCAGCTCTTCGATCCCGACCACCAGGGCGTTGACGTCGGTGTGCACCGGCAGCAGCGTCTGGCGCCTGGAAAACGCCAGCAGCCGGTGGGTCAGCGCCGCGGCACGCTGGGCCGCGCCGCGGGCCACGGACAGGTAGCGCTCGAGGTCGGCGGTGCTGCCTTGGGCGAAGCGCAGGCCGATCAGGTCGAGGCTGCCGGTGATGCCGGCCAGCAGGTTGTTGAAGTCGTGCGCGATGCCCCCGGTCAGTTGCCCGACGGCTTCCATCTTCTGCGATTGACGCAGGGCAGCCTCGGCCGCCTCACGCTCGGCGATGGCATCGGCGATGCGTGCCTCGAGGGTCCGGTTGAGTTCGAGCAGCGCCGTCTCGGCATTCTTCTTGGCGGTCACGTCGATGGACGAGCCGATCAGCCCGACCACCTCGCCTTCGTCATCGACCAGCGGAGCCTTGACCGAGAGCCAGACGGCTGCCGAGCCGTCGGGCATGTCGACGTGCTCCTCGACCTGCTCGGCCTTGCCGGCCTGCATGATGCGCTGGTCAGTCTCCATGATGCGCAAGGCCTGCGCTTCGTCCTCGAGGAACTCCAGGTCGGTCTTGCCCAGGTAGAACTCCGGCGGTTTGCCGATCAGGCGGGTGGTGCCATGGTTGGCCACCAGCATGCGGCCGTCGCGGTCCTTGGCATAGACCACACCGGGCACGGCCGCCGCGAAGGTCCGCAACAGCGTGGACATGCGGTCACGCTCGGCCTCGGCGGCACGCCGCGACTCGATGTCCATGAGAATGCCGGGGAAGCGTATCGCCACCCCGCTGGCGTCGAGCTCCACGCGACCATTGGCCTCCACCCAGCGGAACGAGCCATCGGCGTGCCGCACCCGGTACTCGCAGCGGTACGCACCACCCCGCTGCACGGCCTGGTGAATGCTGTCGGACACCCGCTCGCGGTCGTCGGGGTGAATCGAGACGAAGGCATGCTCGATCGGCATGCCGCTCAGGCATTGGCGCACCGGCAGGCCGAAGGTGCGCGAAAAGCGTTCGTCGGCCTTGACGCAGTTGTCCGGGATGTCCCACACCCAGGTGCCGATGATCGCACCGGCGTCCAGCGCCAGTTGCAGCCGTTCCACGGCATCGTGGGGAAATCCCGGCGCCTGCGCCGCGATGGCGTCATCGGTGAAGAGGGCCTGAGCGCTGTCTCGGTCCATGGAAGGTCTCGATAGTCGTTCCGCAAAAGGCGTGGGGATCGCGCGCCCTTTGCGTCGATTGCCTGATCATGCCGGTCTGTGAGGGTCGACCGTCGTGTAATTGTAGGAAAGCTCTGACACCTTAAGCAGCGTCACGACACGAAGCAAATGATAAACAGATCGTGTGAGCATGCCGAGTGGTGGCACCGCTGTTGTCTCGCCCAGGCGTCGGCGCCTGGCGTCCAGAGGTCGTACGGATTTGACCAGGCGATCAACTCTGCTTAGGGTGAGCGGCCTTTTCGCAGTCGAGCATCTCATGTCTGTCCGTACACCCATTCCCTACACGGTCTACCTGCTGGGCCTGACCATCTTCTCCCTGGTGACCGCCGAATTCATGGTCGCCGGCATGATGCCTGCCCTGGCCCAGGCGTTCTCCGTGAGCCTGGCGCAGATCGGCAACCTGATCGCCTACTACGCCGTGGGCATGGCCCTGGGCGGCCCACCGGTCACGGTGCTGCTGCTGGCCAAGGGCGTCAGCAACAAGCGGGCGCTGGTGGGGTTGCTGGGTGTGTATGTCGTGGCAGGCGCGCTGGCCGCAGCCGCCACGTCCTATGAAGTACTGGCGCTGGCGCGGATCGTGATGGGCGTGTCCAGTGCAGCCTGCATCGGTCTGTGCATGACGTTGTGCGCAGGCCTGGTCACGCCCGAATACCGTGGCCGGGCCGTGGCCATCGTCCTGGCAGGGCTGATGCTGTCTCCCGTGATCGGCGTGCCGCTGACCGCCTGGGTCTCTCAGCATGCCGGCTGGCGTGCCAGCTCCTGGCTGGTGGTCGGCCTGGCCCTGGCCTGCACGCTGCTGACCGCCACGCGCCTGCCGCGCGACGACGCCCATGGCGATGCCGGGCTGCGGCGCCAGTTGGCAACCGTCAAGAACCGAGGGCTGTGGGCGGCCTACCTGACCAGCGGCCTGATCATCGGCGCGACCTTCGCGGCGTTCAGCTACTGCACGCCGATCTTCATCGAGGACGTCGGCATCGCACCCGAACACATCGCGCCGCTGCTGGCGCTGTATGGGGTGGCCAACGTCATCGGCAATGCCGTGGTGGGGCGTCATGCCGACCGTCACATGCGGGCGCTGCTGACCGGTGGGCTGGCGCTGATGGTGCTGGCACTGGCGGGCTTCGCGCTCGCCGAGGGCCAGGTGTGGCTGAACGTCGGTTGTTTCCTGCTCCTGGGCCTGACCGGGGTGGCGTTGAACCCGGCGATGGTGGCCCGGGTGATGACCGCCGCCGAGCCGGTGGCGCTGGTCAATACCCTGCACACGTCGGTGATCACCGCAGGGCTGGCGTTCGGCAGTTGGGCGGGCGGCGTGGCGATCAGCGCCGGGTTCGGCCTGCGCGCGCCGTTGTGGGTGGGCGTCGGAATGGCGGCCTTGGGCCTGCTGAGCATGGGGTTCGCCTACGCAGGGCGCTCGGTACCGCGCGACCTGGCGTGTGGCTTGGCCCGCTAGGCCTCAGCGGGCACGCCGCCACGCACGCCACCCGAAGACCAGCAGCACGGCGCCAGGGGCCAACAGCCCACAGGCGGTGTACAGGAACGCCGGTTGACCGGCGGCACCGATAGCCACGAAGGTCACGCCCAGAAGGGTCAGTGGCAGACCGGCGGCCAGGTACGGGGTGTGGGGGGTGGGGTTCATGTCGAGCATCCTTTCGATCGGGTGGGCAGGTTGTGCTGGAGACAGCATAAAGCAGGGCTGACCTGGTTGCCTATGGCAAAAGGCTATGGTGAGGGGGATGGAATCTGGGCGGTTGGGGTGCAGGTGTGCCTGACGTGCCGGGGTGGCTGATTTCATGGGCCCTGCGGGCCCAATCGCGGCACTGGGGCCGCTCCCACAGGGACGGCGATGGCCTGCCATGCCGCGGTGGGGCTACGGGTGTAGGAGCGGCCCCTGCGCCGCGATTGGGCCCGCCAGGGCCCACATCAGCACTTGGCAGAAACCATAGAATTTCCCACAGGAACGGCGATGACCTGCCATGCCGCGGTGGGGCTACGGGTGTAGGAGCGGCCCCTGCGCCGCGATTGGGCCCGCCAGGGCCCACATCAGCACTTGGCAGAAACCATAGAATCTCCCACAGGAACGGCGATGGCCTGCAACGCTGCGGTGGGGCTACGGGTGAGCGGCCCCTGTGGCGCGACCGGACGGCATACCGTCCGGCCATGCCCATGCGATCAGACCGTGATCGGGTCGACCTTGTCCGCGTCGATCTGCAGGTCTGCCAGCGCCTTGGCCACGATGTCGCGGCCGATGGCACCGTCATCGGCCAGGGCCTTCAAGGCCGCCAGCACCACGAACTGCCGGTCCACTTCGAAGTGCCGGCGCAGCGCTTCGCGGGTGTCCGACTGACCGAAACCATCGGTGCCCAAGGCCACGAAACGGTGGTTGCCGATCCATGGACGGATCTGGTCGGCGTGGATCTTCATGTAGTCGGTCGCCACGATCACTGGCCCCGGGTGACCGTCCAGCAGTTGGGTCAGATACGGCACCCTCGGCTCGTCCAGCGGGTGCAGCAGGTTCCAGCGCTCGACCTGCTGCGCCTCGCGGCGAACCTCAGTCAGGCTGGTCGCGCTCCACAGCTCGCTGCTGACCCCGTACTCACGCTCGAGGATCTCGGCCGCGGCGATCACCTCCGGCAGGATCGAGCCGCTGCCCATCAGTTGCACGTGCAGCGCACCTTTCGCTTCGCGCTCGATGGGCAGGCGGTACAGCCCTTTGAGAATGCCCTGCTCGCTGCCTTCGGGCATCGCGGGGTGGGCGTAGTTCTCGTTGAGCACGGTGATGTAGTAGTAGATGTCCTCCTGCTCGACGTACATGCGCCGCATGCCGTCCTGCACGATCACCGCCAGCTCGTAGGCGTAGGTCGGGTCGTAGGACACGCAGCACGGCACGGTCGCCGACATCACGTGGCTATGGCCATCGTCATGCTGCAAGCCTTCGCCCATCAGTGTGGTACGGCCCGAGGTGGCGCCCAGCAGGAAGCCGCGGGCTCGGGCATCGCCGGCCGCCCAGAGCAGATCGCCTACGCGCTGGAAGCCGAACATCGAATAGAAGATGTAGAACGGCAGGGTCATCACGCCATGGTTGGCGTACGAGGTGCTCGCGGCGATCCACGACGAGGTGGCGCCGGACTCGTTCAGGCCCTCCTGCATGATCTGGCCGTCCACGCTTTCCTTGTAGTAGGACAAGGTGCCGGCGTCCTGGGGTGTGTACAGCTGGCCGACGTGGGAGTGGATGCCGATCTGGCGGAACAGGCCCTCCATGCCGAAGGTCCGGGATTCGTCCGGCACGATGGGCACCACCAGCTTGCCGATGTTCGGGTCCTTGAGCAGGGTGCCGAGGATGCGCACGAAGGCCATGGTGGTGGAGATCTCGCGTTCTCCGGTGCCCTTGAGCTGCGCCTCGAGGATCGACAGCGGCGGGATCTGCAGCGGCTCGACCTTGGCCTGGCGCGCAGGCACGTGCCCACCCAGAGCATCACGGCGGCTGCGCAGGTAGCGCGCCTCGGCGCTGTCGTCCTTGGGCCGCAGGTAAGGCATGTCGCCCAGCTGGTCATCGGTCAGCTCCAGGCCGAAACGGTCGCGGAAGGCCTTGACCGCATCGGCGCCCATCTTCTTGAGCTGGTGGTTGATGTTCTGCCCTTCGCCCGCCTCGCCCATGCCGAAGCCCTTGACGGTCTTGGCCAGGATCACCGTGGGGCGACCTGTGTGACGGACGGCGGCCGCGTAGGCGTTGTACACCTTGACCGGGTCATGGCCACCGCGGGCGAGCTTCCAGATCTGCTCGTCGCTCAGGTCACTGACCAGCTCCAGCAGCTCGGGGTACTTGCCGAAGAACTGCTCGCGCACGTAGGCGCCGTTCTGCGACTTGTAGGTCTGGTACTCGCCGTCGACGCATTCCATCATGCGCTGGCGCAGCAGGCCGGTCTTGTCCTTGGCCAGCAGCGCGTCCCAGCCGCTGCCCCAGATCACCTTGATCACGTTCCAGCCGGCCGCCCGGTACAGGCTTTCGAACTCCTGGATCACCTTGCCGTTGCCGCGCACCGGGCCGTCCAGGCGCTGCAGGTTGCAGTTGACCACGAAGATCAGGTTGTCGAGCTTCTCGCGCCCGGCCAGGGAGATCGCGGCCAGCGACTCGGGCTGGTCCATCTCGCCGTCGCCGAGGAAGGCCCAGACCTTGCGGCCCTGGTGTGCCTTGAGGCCGCGGTTTTCCAGGTAACGCATGAAGCGCGCCTGGTAGGCGGCGGTGATCGGCCCCAGGCCCATGGAGACGGTGGGGAACTGCCAGAAGTCCGGCATCAGGCGTGGGTGCGGGTAGGACGAGATGCCATCGCGGTCGGTCTCGCGGCGGAAGTTGTCCAGTTGCTCCTCGCTCAAGCGCCCCTCGGTGTAGGCGCGCCCGTAGATGCCCGGCGCGGAGTGACCCTGGATGTACACCATGTCCCCGGCGAACTGCTCGGTGCGGCCGCGGAAGAAGTGGTCGAAGCCGACGTCGTAGAGCACGGCGGCCGAGGCATAGGTGGCGATGTGGCCACCGACGCCCGAATGCTTGCCGGCGCGCAGCACCATGGTCAGCGCGTTCCAGCGGATGTAGGCGTTCAGGCGGGTTTCCACGCCCAGGTCGCCAGGGTATGGCAGCTCGCGCTCCGGCGCGATGCTGTTGACGTAGGGGGTGGTCACCCGGCCATGGAAATCACCGTGCAGGGAGACGTCGAAATCGAGCAACTGGTCGATGAGGAAGTGGGCCCGAGGCCGTCCTTCGACTTCCACCACCGATGCGATCGAGTCGATCCATTCGCGGGTTTCCTGGGGGTCTTCATCGCGAAGCGGGTAGCTCTGCGCCATCGGTCACTCTCCTTGTCTGGCAGCGGCGAGCCGTTGTGTGGCCCACCCTTAGTTGCACTTGCAATTGAATCTAGCCTTATCTGCGTTATGATTGCAACTGCAATGAACAGCCGGCCTTTCGGAGACCCCATGCCCCCCTCGCCCGACCTCTGGTACAACTTCATCCGCGCACACCGCAGCCTGATCCGTGAGATCGAACGTCGCCTGGCCGAGGACAAGCTGCCGCCCTATGCGTGGTACGACGCACTATGGGGCATCGAAAGCGGTCCGCAGGGCAGCCGGCGCATGCATGAACTGGCCGATGTGATGGCCATCGAGCGTTACAACCTCACCCGGCTGGTCGACCGCCTGGAAAAGGACGGCCTGGTGACGCGAGAGAAGGCCACCGACGACGGGCGTGGTGCCATCGCGCGTATCACCGACGCAGGCCGGGCCCTGCGCGCGCAGATGTGGGGTGTCTACAAGCAGGCGGTCGACGAACTGTTCCTGAGCGAGTTCGACGAGGCGCAGCGCGACACCGTGGCCCTGGCGCTGGAGCGCGCCATCGGCAATGCGCGCGCCAGTCGCCAGCGTCATCACCCGAGCCGGTAGGCCTTCAGCGCCTCGACCACGCGTTGCTCACCGATCGCGCCTTGCCCGGCCAGCCCGCGCAAGGCGGTCGCCACGATCCAGTGCCGATCGAGCCGCTGCCCTGGCTCCAGGCTGTCGCTGCCCAGGGCCGTGAAGGGCGCTGTGACGTGGGCGGCCAGTTGCGCGGCGACGAATTCGGCATAGCCGGTCACCGCCACGATGGGCGATGCCGCGCCCGCCAGGCAGGCGTGCAGGTGGCACCGGGTCGTGACCTGCCCCCGTGCGAAGCGGTTGCGCCGCGCATGGCGGTCGGCATCGCGTGCCAGGCGCGTGTAGCTCGGGCAGCTCCACACCTCGGCGCAGACGCCCCACCGCTCGTGCAACAAGGCCGCCGCTGCGCGCACCTCACGCAGCATCAGCCCCGCCCCGAGCAGACGCACCTGCGGCGCCCCGGTTTCCTGGGGGCCGGCGTCCAGCCGATACAGGCCCAGGCTGGCCTGCGAGCGGTCGCACGCCAGTCCGTCACCTGGTTCGTCGTGCAGCGTCAGGTAGCAGAACCCTGGCTGGCCTTCGACGTACAGGTCCTGCAACGCCCCGGTCACGATCGCCTTGGCTTCCTCACCGCAGGCCGGGTCGAACGGCGTGCACTGACGGTTAGCGGCCAGCCACAACGGCAACCAGGGGTGCGCGCCCTTGGCCCAGCGCGACGGCGCCGATTCGATGTCGTTGAGGATGATGCCGCGCTCGGCGGTCTGCGCCGTGAGCATCGACAGGTGCGCCGAGGTCGGTGACTGGGTCAGATAGAACAACGGGCGCTCGTCATTGCGCGACTGCTCGCTGAACCACAAGGGCCAGGCACTGACCGGGCCGGTGCCGGAGGTGCCGTCGGAGCGGTCGTTGATCACCCACAGCCGGTCGCAGGTGGCAGGCGTCTGCTGCAGGCGTCTGACGATCTCGGTCACGGTGAACAGGGGCGACGCCTGGGTGCCGCCAGGGTGATGACGGGCGATGTGGGCCAGGCAGGCATGCGCGGCCGAACCGGTACTGGCGGTATGCCTCAAGCGAAGATGGTCCATCCATGAAACTCCTCTGGCTGCCCTTGCGGGATGCACTAGGGATAATGCAGACTCATTGCAAATGCAACCACAAGGATGGAACCTGATGAGCAGCGATGTCCCCTTTCGCCTGTACACCGCCGACACCCCCAACGGCCAGAAGATCTCCATCGCCCTGGAAGAGCTGGGTTTGACGTACCAGCAGATCGACGTCGACCTGGGCAAGAACGAACAGAAGCAGCCAGACTTCGTCGCGCTCAACCCCAACGGCAAGATTCCGGTGCTGGTCGATGTGGCGCACGAGCGCCCACTGTTCGAGTCGGCGGTCATCCTCACCTACCTGGCCGAGCTGCACGGTCGCCTGGGCGCCGAAGCCGACATGGACCGCTGGACGGTGCAGCAATGGCTGGCGTTCCAGGTCGGCAGCATCGGCCCGATGCTCGGCCAGCTGTGGTGGTTCCGCCATGGCACGCAGACCGTCAACGAACAAGCACTGGAGCGCTACACCAAAGAGTCGCTGCGCTTGTACGGCGTGGTCGAGAGCCAATTGAAGCAGCGTCCCTATATAGCGGGTCATCACTACAGCATCGCCGACATCGCGCTGTTCACCTGGCTGCGCACGTTCGAGGAGCTGCACCTGGACCTCGAACCGTTCCCTGCCGTGCGCACCTGGCTCGCCACCCTCGAAGCGCGCCCGGCGGTCCAGCGCGGCCTGGAGCGCTCGCGCCACAACGTGACCACGCCGTGACACCTGTCTGCCTGAAACGAGGCACCGCGCATGATGACGCCTACGCCGTTTTTCATCCGGCCTGGCCAGGACCCCAACCTGGCCACACTGATCCAGCTGCTGCCGTCGGAAATCGACTGCCCGTTCACCTATGGCACCCTGGATAAACGCACCCTGAGCCTGTCGAACTTCCTCTCGAGCTTCCCCATGGCCTGGCAGCGGGACTATTGCCGCCAGGCGCTGTACCGCGTCGATCCGATCGTGGCCCATGCGGTCGAGAGCGTCGCGCCCTTTTCCTGGCGCGAGGCCTGGCAACGCCGACGGGTACAGGGCCAGGCCGCCTATGATGACCTGATCCGCGAATGTGCGCTGGAGGATGGCTACACCTTCGTGGTGCATGACCCGCACCAGCGCATGGGGCTGCTCAGCCTGTTCAACCGCGAGCGCAACCCGGACTTCCACACCGAGGTGCGACGCGTCGAAGGTGCCCTGCAACTGGCGCTGGTGGCCTTCCACAGCCAGGTGAACGCGCCGCCGGCCGCGCCGCTGGCCAGCGACCAGCCGTTGACGGTGCGCGAGCACACGATCTTGGGCTGGGTCGCCATGGGCAAGTCCTACAGCGAGATCGCCTGCATCTGCGACATCCGCGAGCGCACCGTCAAGTTCCACATGGCCAACGTGGTGCGCAAGCTGGACGTGCACACCGCCAAGCAGGCCGTCTTCGAGGCCTCGCGCCTCGGGCTGGCCTGACCGGGCCTCGGTCGGGGCGACGCAGCGCTCCGACCTGTACCTAGGTGCAGTTACACAAACCCGCACCGCGCACAATGATGAAGGGGCACTACAGGTCTAACCCAACAATAAAAGGACTTGCCCCCATGACGCTGTCAGCCCAGCCTGCCCTCTCCCGTGAAACGCCCGTGCTCGAGGACATCACCCAGCACGAGATTTCCGCCCTCAAGACGCGCCACAACCTCGCCGATGCCCATACCCATCAGCACCAGAGCGCGACCCAGGCCGAGATCGTGCGCCAATTGCCGCACTTGTGGGACCGTGCGCAGAACCTGACGCAGTACGAGAGCGAACAGGCATTCATCAAGGCGTTCTACACCTTCCATGGGCAGCACCACGCGCTCGAGCGCAGCGACGAGATCTACCTGGTCTACGCCGCCTCGATCGCCATGCACATCACCGCCACCTTCCTGCGCAAGCACGACATGCGCGTGGGCCTGATCGAGCCGTGCTTCGACAACCTGCACGACCTGCTCAAGCACATGGAAGTGCCGATGTCGCCGCTGCCCGAGGCCATCCTGGCCGACCCGACCCAGGTCTACCGCCTGCTGGAAAAGCACGCCCATGGTTTGGACGCGATCTTCCTGGTCGACCCGAACAACCCCACCGGCAGCTCGATGTTCGCCGACGGCCCGGAGCCATTCATCGAGGTGGCCCGCTACTGCCGTGACCACGGCAAGCTGCTGATCCTGGACTTCTGCTTCGCCTCGTTCCTCAAGGTCGGCAACCGCCAGCGCGTCGATGCCTACGCCCTGCTGGACGAGGTGGGCGTCGACTACATCGTCATGGAAGACACTGGCAAGACCTGGCCCCTGCAGGACACCAAGTGCGCCTCGCTGATGTCCAGCGCACGCCTGAACCCGGAAATCTACAGCATCGTCACCAGCGTGCTGCTCAACGTCTCGCCGTTCATCCTGCAGGTGGTCACCGCCTACATCGAGGACAGCCAGGCCGACGGCTTCGCCTCGGTGCGCGACGTGCTGCAGGCCAACCGCCGGACCGCCCGCGAGTACCTCGACGGCACGCTGCTGCGCTACATCGAGCCGGCCATCGAGACCAGCGTGGCCTGGTTCGAGATCCAGCGCGAGGACCTGTCCGGCGACGCCCTCCAGGCCTATCTGCTCGAGTACCAGGCCTATGTGCTGCCGGGTCGCTACTTCTTCTGGAGCAACCCGGAACAAGGCCGTGGCTACGTGCGCCTGGCCCTGGCGCGTGACCCGGACGACTTCCGCGCCGCGATGCAGGTGATCCGCCAGGCGCTGGAGGCCTACCATGGTTGAGCGTATCCCTCTCATCGACGCGACCGTCTTCATGGGCATGCACCATGAGGACCCGCACCTTCGCGCGCGCACCCTGGCGTTCTTCACCGAACGCTACGACCGCCAGGTGCGCATGAACTTCAGCCAGATCGGCCTATGCGACGCGATCATCTGGAAGAAGGACCGCGCCTTGCAGGACCTGTACTACCCGTTCATGGACGTGCTGCACTCGGACATGGACATCCTGCGAGTGGGCTACAGCGAGGCCGTGCTCGAACGTGCCGCCAACGACCCGGCCCTGACGATGCTCTCGCCCGTGCAGCGCCTGCAGGCCGCCCAGGTCCTGGAAAGCGAATCGCCCTTCTACACCCACGATCCCGACTACGCACGCTGCGAGGTGCTGCGGCCCTTCCTTGCACGCTTCGACGACGCACCGAGCACCCGCGGCTTCCCGACAGCGCTGCAGGCGCTGTATCAGGCCTCGTTGGCGCTGCGCATCGCCACGGAGGACTTTCGCGATGTCTAGCTCGAGCGTACTGGTGCCCCTGGTGACCCCGCTGGACCCGCAGGGCAACGTCTGCCGGCAGAGCGTAGAGCGCCTGATCCGGGCCTGCAGCGCCCACGTCGACGGGTTCATCCCCTGCCTCACTTCCGGCGAAGGCTGGAGCCTGTCGACCGAGCAGTGGTCGGACATGCTGCGCCACACCCTGGCCTGCGCAGGCGCCACGCACCGAGTCATCGTCGGCATCGAGCTGGCCACCACCGAGGCGGTGATCGAGCGCGCCGCCCTGGCGGCCGAGCTGGGTGCGCGGGCGATCATGGTCACCTCACCCTTCGGCGGCCAGCTGAGCCAGGCACAGCTGGTGGCGCACTATCGCGCCATCCAGGCCGCCTCGGACCTGGAGCTGCTGGTCTACAACGAAGCGGCGCTGTCGGGGAACGAAAAGAGCCTCGAGACCTTGCTGGCGATCGCACGACTGCCGCGCGTCACCGGCCTGAAGGATTCGCCCTCCGCGCCACGTACCCAGGCGCAGATCGACCAGCTCCGCCAGGCCGGTCTGGCCTACTACCTCGGCTGGGAGAAGGACCTGGCGGGCGAGCACGTCAGCGACGGCAACGTCGTGTCGCTGGCCAACCTGGAGCCTGCGCTGTGCCGGGTGGCCTGCCAGCCACGACAGCCCCATGTGGCCACGCAGATTGGCCGTCTGGACGAGCTGTTTTCCCTGGGCGAAGACGACTGGTACGCGCACGTGAAGCGGGAATTGTCGGCCCGCGGCGTGCTGGGCTGTGCACTCACCACACAGGAGCGACGCGCATGACTGCTTCGCAGAAAGCCTTGTTCCGCGCCAACCGCGCGCACATCGAACACCTCACCCCTGTCCCGGCGCAGCTGCTGGAGTTCGAGCGACGCTGGATCGATACCACGATCGCCGAGAACCTGACCGAGCAGCAGCCGGCCTCGCTCAGCGAGCTGCGGCGCATGCTCGACGCCCTGGTGGCACAGGACAAAGCCGACGAACCGCCGACCGCACGGTATGTGGCCAACGACATGACCCGCGACGAGTTCAAGATCCTGGTCCAGGAGTTCGCCCTGGACGGGCTGACCGAAGCGCAGGTGTTCTACCACCTCATGCCGCGCCTGAGCCTGTCGGCGCAGATGCCCATGCTGCGCATGATGATCGACGAGTTCGGCTCGGGGAACATCAAGCGCTCGCACACCACCCTGTACCAGGTGCTGCTCGAGGAACTGGGCCTGCCGACCGACCTGGAAAGCCATATCCAGGCCAATGGCGAGGCGGGCTGCTCGTTCCCCAACATGTTCTGCTGGCTGACCATGCGCGCCGACGATCCGTCGTACTTCGCCGGGGTGATCACCTACTTCGAGACGGTGGTGCCGTTCTTCTTCGGCTGCTACACCGCCGCCTGCGAGCGCCTGGCCATCGAGGCGCACCTGTACTACAGCGAGCACGTGCACATCGACGTGTTCCATGCCCTCGAAGGCCAGCGCCTGCTCAAGGCCATGGACAACGACGGCCAGCTCGACCCGGTCAAGGCCTGGCAGGGCATCTGCATGGGCCGGGCGATCACCAACCATGCCTTCGACGAAGCGGTGTACAAGGCCCAGGCCAGCCGCCAGCCGACACGGGAGCCTGCCCATGCATGAAGACACGGAGCTGGCCCTGCGCCCGTCGACCTTCACGGTGCAGGTCGGCCAGGACGCCTACGAGGTCTCGAGCCTGTGCCCGCACCGCCAGGGCTGGCTGGAGCACGGCACCGTCAACGCCCACCGGCGCACCATCATGTGCCCGCTGCACTTCTCGGTGTTCAGCCTGGAGTCCGGCGAGCAACTGACCGGCCCGCCGTGCGGCAACATCCGTTCACGCAAGCTCACCTGAAGCGTGGGCGCCGGGCTCTTCCCGCCCAGGCCCGGCGCCCTGGGCAGCGATGCTCGATGACCTGACGCATCGGTCTCAGCCCGGGCGCAGCTCGAAGGTGGTGGCCGCCAGCGCCCTCAGCTGGTCCTTCTCTCGCGGCAGCACCAGGGACCGCTCGGCGTGAGCCAGCAGCAGTTCGGCCTGCCGGGCGCACGCGGCCTTGAACAACGGTGGGTTGATCTGCGACAAGCTGATCAGCGCCTTCAGCAGACGCAGGTCGATCTCCAGCAGGCCTGCCCCGTCGCGACTCAGTGGCGCAAAGAAGTCGTCGAACAGGTCATCGACATGCAGGCCGCGCACGTACACCCGGTCGCACCCTGGCTCCCGCTGCGCCGTCATCGCCTGGGGCTTGCCCCAGCAGGCCAGGGTCCTGACCCCGCGCCCGATCACGTCGATGGCCGTGCCAGGGTCGTTGGTGGCCGGCGACAAGGCCCGCGAAGCGATCTCCGAGAGCACCGAGATGCCAAAGCGTGGGTCGTGCTCGAAGGTGCGGCGCAGACCGATGGTCAGGGCACCGCGCACCTTTTCCAGGGCCTTTTCATCGTCCAGCAGGGCCGAGCCGTCCAGGGGCACCAGTCGGGCCAGGGGCAGGCCTTCGTGGACGAAGCTGCCCGGCAGCACCTCCAGGTAGATCAGCAGGCCCTTGTCCTGGGCGATGGCGCCCAGCGCCTGCACGTCGATGTGCTGCACGTAGCCGGTCTGCAGGCTCGCCAGCGAGCGGGCCGTGGCCGGCACGACCAGCTCACGGGGATACGCCACCGCGCCCAGGTAGGGCCAGCGGGCCCGCTGGCCGAGCGAATGCATGGCCGCCGCCTCGACCCGGTCGATGGTCTCGCCGACCCGGCCGAGCTTGGACAGGTGGTCGATCCAGCGCAGCAAGGTGTAGACGATCAGCAGGATCACCGCCAGCGTCACCACGAACAGCAGCGCCCGGCCCTGCGAGCCATAGACCCCGGTGCTCAGGGCGATGATGCCGACCAGGCTGAACAGGAACGAGCCGATGAAGGTGGCCAACGCGTTCTGGGTGGCGCTGTCCTCCATGATCAGGGTGGTGGCCCGTGGGGTCACGCCGCTGCTGGCGGCGCTGTAGGCGCTGACCATGGTGCTCAGGGAGAAGGTGGTCACCGCCAGCATGCTCGAGGCGATGATGCCGAGGATCTTGTCCACCGCATCGGCACCGATGCGCGTGGGCAGCGAGGCCGGGATCAGGTCCTTGAAGACCACGGCGAGCAGGGCCGTGACCACACCCAGCAGCGAGAACAGGGTCGCCCTGAACCACAACCGCTTGGTGAATCGACTCAGTATCCAGCGCCAACGGGCAATCATACGGGCTTCTCCAAGGTCCTCGACTGCTCGATTGAGCCCTGCAGCGACCGTTTCGTTCAGTCCTGCAGGGCCGATCGTTTGCATCGGCCGGCGCTGCGCCTTTATCATCGCCGCGGGTGCGTCGCGGCATAGGGCTGAGCGCAGGTTAAAGTTGACACGTTGGTCGGGCCGCCAATGGAGACTTGCCGTGTCCGATCGAAACCTGACCCCACCCCCGATTCCTCGCCCGCAGGTCCTCACCGAGCGTGCCCTGTCGGCCGTGGAGCGTTTCTTCCACATCGAGGCCGTCAGCGGCATCGTCCTGCTGCTGGCCGCCATCGCCGCGCTGATCTGGGCCAACAGCCCGGCCGCCGAGAGCTACGAACACTTCTGGCACCTGCCGCTGACCTTGGGCATAGGCCCCTACTCGGTCTCGCCGTCGCTGCACTTTCTGGTCAACGACGGGCTGATGACGATCTTCTTCCTGGTCGTGGGCGCGGAGATTCGCCAGGAGATCAAGGACGGTGCCCTGGCCAACCTGCGCCTGGCGACCCTGCCGCTCGGCGCCGCCCTGGGCGGTGTGCTGATGCCCGCCGCGCTCTACCTGGCCTTCAACCACGGCAACGTGGCCAGCACCGGCTGGGCCGTGCCCACCGCGACCGACATCGCCTTCGCCGTCGGCGTGCTGGCCCTGCTGGGCAAGTCGATCCCCAGCGGCGTGCGGGTCCTGCTGCTGGCGCTGGCGATCATCGACGACATCGTCGCGATCCTGATCATCGCGGTGTTCTACACCGCCAGCCTGGATTACCTCGGCCTGGTCGTCGCGGCCGTGGGCGTGCTGCTGGTCCTGCTGCTGCAACGCATGGGCGTGGGCAAGGCCTACGCCTACATCGTGCCCGGCGCGATCGTCTGGTTCGGCCTGCTCAAGACCGGCGTGCACCCGACCCTGGCCGGCGTGCTGCTCGGCCTGATGACCCCGGTGGCCTCCAAGCCGATGACCGAACGCCCGCTCGAGACCATCCAGCGCACGCTGCACGAGCTGGTCGACCGCTTCTCGCACCGCGGCCCGGATCCACAGGCGGTCGCCGAACCGCTGAAACAGCTCCGCCACGCCCAGCGTGAAGTGCTGCCGCCGGTGCAGCGCGTGCAGATGGGCCTGCACCCCTGGGTGGCCTACGTCATCATGCCGTTGTTCGCCCTGGCCAACGCCGGCGTGAGCCTGTCGGGCGTGGATCTGAGCGAGTCGGTGTCGCAGCACGTCTTCCTCGGCGTGATGCTGGCCCTGGTGCTGGGCAAGCCGCTGGGCGTGCTGCTCGCCAGTGTCGTGCTGGTCAAGCTGAAGGTCTGCGCGCTGCCTGAAGGCGTGACCTGGAGAGGCGTGACGCTGGTCGGTCTGCTGGCAGGGATCGGCTTCACGATGTCGATCTTCATCGCTGCCCTGGCCTTCTCTGACCCGGCCCTGCTGTCGGCGGCCAAGCTCAGCGTGCTCGCGGCCTCGACCCTGGCCGCGGTGCTGGGCGTGTGCTGGGGCAAGGCGACGTTCGGCAAGGCCGGCGCCGCTCGACCAGGCGCGGTGTAAGCGCCGGCGCCCGGCGGCCCTCTTGAGGTCGGTCGCCAGGCGCCACGCCGTTTTTCCGACGGCGCGACCGTGTGGGGATCAACGAAACGGGGAAGCTCGCGTATCATGCGCGCCATTGCGCAGGCCTGGGCCTGCCGCCCCTCCGATCGATGAGCCGCACCCCATGAACCGTCAGAAAAAACTCCAGCAATTGTTCAAGGCCAATGCCAAGAAGGCCAGCGCCAAGCTCGCGCCGCGCAACAAGAACCCGTACGTCAGCAAGGCCGACCGGGCGAAGGCGGCCGAGACAGCGGCGCAGGCCTCGACCGAATCGACCGAGCCTGCATCCGACCTGCACGACTGAAGGCGCTCGGGCAGCCGCCGATGGCTTCTGCCCCCGCCTGCCGTCAACCGACGTGATGCACCGCTGCCTGCCCGTACACCGGTGTCGCCAGCCCTTCGAACCGTGCCTTGAGCTGCAGCGCCAGGTACAGCGAGTAATGCCGCGACTGGTGCAGGTTGCCACCGTGGAACCACAGGTTGTCCTGCTGGGTCGGCTTCCACATGTTGCGCAGCTCGCCTTCGTACGGGCCGGGGTCCATGGTGGTCCCGGAGCCCAATCCCCAGCAGCGTCCGACCTTGTCGGCCACTTCGGGCGAGATCAGCTTGGCCGCCCAGCCGTTCATCGAGCCATAGCCGGTGGCGTAGACGATCAGGTCGGCCGGCAGACGGCTGCCGTCGGTCAGCACCACCGCATCGGCTTCGATCCGCTCGACGCCCAGGCCCGGCGCGCTCTTGAGACGGATGGTGCCGTCGGCGATCAGCTCCGAGGCACCGACATCGATGTAGTAGCCCGAACCACGGCGCACGTACTTCAGGAACAGGCCTGACCCGTCATCGCCGAAGTCGAGCATGAAACCGGCCTTCTCCAGCCGTTCGTAGAACGCCTGGTCACGGGTCTTGATCGCCTCGAACAAGGGCCGGTGGAAGCTGGGCATGACCTTGTAGGGGATCGAGGCGAACAGCATGTCGGCCTTGTCGGTGGTCAGGCCGGCGGCCATGGCGTCTTCCGAGTACAGCCCGCCGAAGACCAGCTCCATCAGGCTGTCCGAACGCACGATGTGGGTCGAGGAGCGCTGCACCATGGTCACCTCGGCGCCGTTCTCGACCAGGTCGGCGCAGATGTCGTGGGCCGAGTTGTTCGAGCCGATCACCACGGCGCGCTTGCCGCGCCAGGCGTCCCCGCCGGGATGGCGGCTGGAGTGGTGCTGCTGGCCGAGGAACGTGTCGGCGCCAGGGAAGCGCGGCACGTTGGGCACGCCCGACATGCCGGTGGCGAGGATCAACTGCGTCGGGCGCAGCACCCGCCGCTCGCCGTCGCGTTCGACCTCCACCGACCAGGTGCCGGTGTAGTCGTCGAAGCTGGCGCCGAGGCATTCGGTGCGGGTCCAGTAGTTGAGCTCCATGACCTTGCTGTACATCTCCAGCCAGTCGCCGATCTGGTCCTTGGGCGTGAAGATCGGCCAGTGTTCGGGAAAAGGCAGGTACGGCATGTGGTCGTACCAGACCGGGTCGTGCAGGCACAGCGACTTGTAGCGGCTGCGCCACTGGTCACCGGGGCGTTCGGCCTTGTCGATGATCAGGGTCGGCACGCCGAGCCGCTTGAGCCGCGCGGCCAGCCCTAGTCCACCCTGGCCGCCGCCGACGATCAGGCAATAGGGCTGGGTGGTGATGCCCAGCGAGGCCTCTTCGTCGCGACGGCGTTCGAGCCAGTTGCGCCGGTCGGCGTGGCCGTGGCCATGGTTCGCCCCCAGGGGGCGACGGCGCCCGGTGGGCTCTTCGAAGCCCTTGAGTTCACGCATGGCGGTGAGCAGTGTCCAGCAGCGGCCGTCCTTGAGGCGGACGTAGCCCTTGCCGCGGGCGACGTCGGACTCCAGGCTGATCCAGCCTTCGAGCACGCCGTTCTCCTGCTTGGCCTCGCCTTCGAGTGTCCAGTTCTGGGGATGCGTGAGGTCCAGGCGTGCCTCGAGCATCTCGCGGATGGCCGGCTTGCCTTCGAGGGTCACCAGGTTCCAGCTGAACAGCAAGAGGTCGCGCCAGTGGCATTCATCGCCGAACAGCGCGAGCGCGCCGTCCAGGTCGCGTTGGGTGAGGCGGTCGTTCAGGCGTGCGACCCAGTCCGCGAGGTCGGTGGTCGGGGTGTGCAGAGGGGTGTCGAGGGCGACGTTCATGGGGGCTTCTCCCTGATTGTTGTTGTCGTGGCGCAGGAGCTGGAGCAAAGGTCGGGCCAGCTCGCCAAAGGCCGCGTCGCAGAGCCTTCGCCGTCGTGACGGGCTTGCCCTGCCACGCGGCTGACGCCTGGGACTGTCACGTTCGCGTGAATGGTCGATGACAGAGTGTCACCCCAGGGCCCGGCAGACGGGGGCGAACTTGGCTAAGCTGCGAGCAGACCGGTACCAGCGAATTGCGGAGCCCCTGCCCATGACGTCTGCCTCGATCGACACCCATGCCCAGCACGTGCTGCAAGCCATCCAGGGCGACCCCTCCGCGCCCGGCCTGCTGGCCGATGCGGCCATCACCCGCTCGTGGCGTCGCTGCCTGGACCAGCATCACCTCGACCCCGCCAGCCCCCGCGCGCCGAACGTGCTCGAACGGCCGCGCCTGCAGGATCATCGCGCCCCGCTCGACGCTGTCATGGACGTCGCGCGCTGGCAGATGAACAGCCTGCACCGGCAACTGGGCGAGGCCGATCACGTGGTGCTGCTGACCGACGCCCAAGGCGTGGTGATCGACAGCGTCTACCGCGACGCCGAACGTACGGCCTTTCAGCGCGCCGGGCTGTGGCTGGGCGCGGTCTGGCGCGAGGACTGCGAAGGCACCAACGGCGTCGGCACCTGCCTGGTCGAGCGGCAACAGGTGAGCATCCGCCGTGACGAGCATTTTCGGGGCCGCCATGCCGGCCTGAGCTGTTCGGCCAGCCCGATCTTCGACCCTCACGGCGAGCTGCTGGCGGTGCTCAACCTCTCCAGCGCCGGACCAGGCCGGGACGCCTACCAGGCCCAGCACGCCATGGCCCTGACCCACCTGTCGGCGAAGCTGATCGAGAGCTGCTTCTTCCTCGGCCACGACCCGCAGGGCTACCTGCTGCGCCTGCACCCGGACGCCCGCTTCGTCGGGCTGCTCGGCGAGGGCCTGGTCGGTGTCGACGACACGGCCTGCATCCGCTCGATCAACCAGGCCGCACTGGACCTGCTGGGCCTGACGCGTGAGCAGGCCGAGGGCTGTCGCCTGGCGACCCTGCTCGCCACCCCCGTCGACCACCTGCTTGCCCAGGCCTGCGCACAACCGGGGCTGGCCCTGCCGGTGCGCCTGGCGGACGGGCGGACCTTCTACGCCCAAGTGCGAGCCCCGCTCGCGCCGCGCCCTCGACCTGCGCCGATACCGGCCAGGCCTGCTCTCGGTGACCCTCACCTGTGCCTGGAAGACCCACGCCTGCAGCGCAGCCTGGCGCGTGCCGTGCGTGTGCTGGAGCGCGATGTGCCGGTTTTCTTGCATGGCGAGACCGGCACCGGCAAGGAAGCCTTCGCCACCGCCCTGCACCGCGCCAGCACGCGCGCCGACCAGCCCTGGGTGGCGATCAACTGCGCCGCCATTCCCGAGACCCTGATCGAGAGCGAACTGTTCGGCTACCGCGGCGGCAGCTTCACCGGTGCGCGCAAGGAAGGCATGGTCGGCAAGCTCGAACAGGCCCATGGCGGCGTGCTCTTCCTCGACGAGATCGGCGACATGCCCCTGGCGTTGCAGACCCGTCTGTTGCGCGTGCTCGAGGAGCGCCAGGTGGTCCCCTTGGGCAGCGCGACCGCGCGACCGCTGGACGTGCGGGTGGTCAGCGCCAGCCACCAGGACCTGCGCGAGCGCGTGGCGGACGGGCGTTTTCGCGAGGACCTGTACTACCGCCTGTGCGGCTTCAGCGTGACCCTGCCCCCGCTGCGCGAGCGCACGGACAAGGGCCCGCTGTTCGACCGCCTGTGGCGCACCGAGACCCGGCACGAGGCGCTACGTCTGGACATTGGCGTGAAGGACCGGCTGCTGGCCTACGACTGGCCCGGCAACGTGCGGCAACTGCGCACCTGCCTGAAGACGCTGGCGGCGTTGGCGGTCGAGGGACGGGTGAGCCTGGAGGACGTGGCGGAGGTGCTGCCCGAGTTGATGACGCCCGAGGCGGTGGAAGACGACCCGCTGGGACGATCCGAGCACGATACCTTGTTGAAGCTGATCGAGGCGGAGCGCTGGCACATCGGTCGCGTGGCCACCCGCCTGGGGCTGAGCCGCAACACGGTGTATCGCAAGCTGCGTCAGCATGGGATCACTCGGCGAGCTACCACGGGCGGGCTGCAGCCTGAAGATTAGGATGCGGGAACATGGATCGTTCGGTAGGGCTGGGCGTTCGAGGAAGGTAGACCCCGCTCGTGAGACACGCGGCGCTCACGGCCCCATCGCGGGCGAACCTTCATCTGCGCATGGCTGGCGATTCATGTGGCTGTACGATCGCAGACCACCTGATGCATGGGGTGAGCTGATCTCATGGGCCTTTTCAGGCCCAATCGCGGCACGGGGGCCGCTCCTACACCCGTAGTTCCACCGTAGCGCTACAAGCCAACGCGCTCCCTCTGTAGGAACGGCCCCTGTACCGCGATTGAGCCCGTAGGGCCGCTCACACCCGTAGTTCCACCGCAGCGCTACAAGCCAACGCGCTCCCTCTGAGCGGCCCCTGTGCCGCGATTGAGCCCGTAGGGCCGCTCACACCCGTAGTTCCACCGCAGCGCTACAAGCCAACGCGCTCCCTCTGTAAGCGGCCCCTGTGCCGCGATTGAGCCCGTAGGGCTCATGAAATCAGCCCACCCACTGCCTCAGTCAAACGTCCGTCAGTCCCGCCCAGCAGCCTGCCAACGCGACCAGCCTCCCCGTCACCACAATTTCCCATCCACCCGAACGCCCTAACGTATCAACCACCACACCACGACAGCCACGACAGCCACCCCTACCCCCACCACCCACCGAGGCAACCCCGTTGCCTGAGGCGGTGCCTGAACCTGCGCCTGCGCATGCCCCTGCCTTCCTGCCTGGGTAGACGCCTCCACCTCCTGCTCAGGCCGCACCTGCGCCGCCGCCTTCGCCTCGACCACCATCAGCGCCTCCTCGCCCCGCAACAACCGCGCCACCCGCGGCCACCCCGCCTGCTCCGCCAGCTGCACCGGCGTCTGCCCTGCGACGGTTCGTGCCGACGCATCCGCCCCATGGCGCAGCAAAGCACTCACCATCGGCGCGTTACCCGCCAATGCCTCCCGGTGCAACAGCGACCAACCTGCCTCATCGACGTCGGTCACCGCGCCTGGGTGCTCGCGCAGCATGTCGTCCATGCTCGCGCTCATGTTCACGGCCATAGGGTGATCCCCCTCCTCCAACCGTTTCAGCGCTTCCTGGTCGGCGGGCGTGTCCAGCGCCCTCGACAACCGCACACGCGGCTGCCCTTCCGGCATCATCGTCAACTCCACGGCGCCAGGCGGCCCGAACTCCAGCCCCCACGCCGCATCGTGCTCGGCACGCTCGCCGTCCGCCATCTCGCTGCGCATCGCATCGACGGTGAAGCCGCCGAACACCACCTCGCCACAGACGTACATCCAGTCGTTGAGCGCCGCGAACGGCAGCGTCACCCGCTCGGACGCATCGAAGCCTGTGGCCCACTCCGGTTCGTTGAGCAGCATGCCGCTGATGGAGGCGCCATCGAAGTCGACCTCGTTCAGCCACATGTTCTCGACCGTCGGCACTTCAGGGTCATCACTGTGAACGGGGAACGACATCTTCACAGCGGCCAGGCTCAGGCCCTTGACGATCCGGCGTGACTCCCAAGAGAGCTCGCGCCAGAAGAACTTGAAGGTGGCCTGGGCGTTGGCGACGGCGGTCTGCAGGGCTGGGCTGTCGCCGCTGGTGGTGTAGATGGTTTGTTCGGTCATGGGAGGGACATCCGTGTATGGATTGGAAAGTGGGTTGGAAACCTAGTCAGACCCGAGATGGGAGGACGGGTTCTGAGTCCTGGTAGATGGCTGAAGCCACGACGGCATTATCGAACGAGGCAGGCCGAGCACTTTTGCGCATCGACGAGACGAATCCGTCAGATGCCAATCCATTGGCCACAGCGGATAGACGTTGCATCAAGCTGACAACAACGCACAGTCTGCGCCTGAGGCAAAACGAATGCGCTCGGGCACAGGCGTAGCCTCTGATCACTCACAAGCCAAGACGGTGCGAACACATGGCAATTCGAACTGGTGGGCCTCGCCCCATTCAACTAGACGCATTCCATCGCTCCGCCTCCGGATACAGCAACCCGAGCGTCCGCCGCGCCTGGGCCGCTTCGAGGTAGGGAAACAGCCGCTTGATCACGCCGTCGATGTCCAAGCGCTTGCCCGCCACCGTGGGCCCACACATCCAGACCTTGAGTTGCAGACCCCCGGCGATCGGGTAGGCGTCGGGCGCCATCAGCGACTTGAAGCACGCCGGTGTCAGCACGGGCAGTGCACTGAACCCCGAACGGCAGAACAGCAGGCTGAGGGTCAGGTGCTTCTGATCGACGTCGAAGCCATCGAAGGTCACCCACGGCACCGGCTCCAGGGCGTTGGCGAAACGCAGCGTATCGCGGGTCACGGCCAGCACGCACTGACCGTGCCGGCGGCGCAGGGCTTCGGCCAGGGCCAGCCCCGCCAGGCCGGGCAGCAGGAACAGCAGTGCCACGCTCACCATCAGCACGAGCAAGCCTGCCGAGAGCTGCGCCGCCAGTACCGCCGTCGCCTGCAGGAGCCAGCCGCCTACGGCCACCAGCGACCCGCTCACCACGGCGCAGGCGATGGCCTTGCCCAGAGAAGACTCGTGGATCGCGAACGATTCGGTCGGCCCGTCCGCAGCGTCCTGCAGCATGTCCAGGTGGGCCTCGCGGGCAGCCTCATCCATGGCGCTGAAGCTCGTCCAGACGCTGCTGCGCCTGCGCGGCATCGCGGTAGGCGCCCAGCAGCGCGCTCACCTCGTCGCGGTTCAGCGTGCGCCCGCCGCTGGCCAGGCCCGCCGACAGGATGCGCACCTGCGCTTGATTCGGCTCCACCAGCGCCTGGTTGCAGAACGCCTGCATCTTCACCACGCGGTGAGTCGGCAGGCCGTCGGCGTCGCTCAGGTGCAGGGTCTGCTTCAGCATGCCCATGGCTTCCTTGTCCACCTCGATGTGCTCGACCTTGGCCAGGTCCACCGGGCCATCCAGGGTATCGACGAACAGCTGTCGACGGGTCAGGCGCATGAACACATGGCGTCCGGCCTGGCGGTGCTGCCAGGTGACCCAAACGGCGCCGAGCAGGAGAAAGGCGCAGCAGGCGATCAGGTCGAGACGGCCCATCAGGAGGGTGATGCCCAGCAGCACCAGCAGACCCACCACGGCGACCGGGCCCCAGATCTTGTAGACGGTGGAGTTGGTGAATGGGGTCTCTTCAGGTACGCGCTCGATGACCTGCTGGAGTTCGGTGATGACGTGCTGGCGTTGGGCGGCCTGGGGCGTGGGGGCGCGGTGTTCAGGGGTGGTCATGGGTCGGTCCTGGTCATGCCCGGAGCCAGTGCTGCGCGTCGACATCGTGGGCTGGCGGGCTTGTCGGACGCGAAGACGTTGCCGAGAAGAGCGCAAAAGGACGATGACGCAGGCAGTGCTGGCGGGCCTGGAATAAAAGAGGACGGACATTGAAGTCAACGGACGGGAGACTGGCAACGGCGGCAGGCGTTGGGCACATCAAATGGGCCGTCGCTCACAAGAGAGGATGCTGAAAGTGTGCGGACGTTAACAGTTTGTCGAGGGGCGAAACTCAATGGCTCAGGGCAGTGCACCGGTCCGTCCGCGTGGGGTTTTGGGCAGCGCCTGATTCCCTTCGTCCTGGAACGCCCGACGGTCGAGCCGGGCGTTTCATTGCGTGCTGGATTACCAGAAGGTCCCGCGCAGGGTCAGCGTGAAGTTGCGCGGCTCGCCATAGTAGTTGCCGTATTCGGAGGTCCCGACGCTGGCGTAGTAGGTACGGTCGAACAGGTTGCGGCCGTTGAGCGCCACTGTCCAGTGCTCGTCCGCCTGGTACTCGACCATTGCATCGTAGACCGCATAACCCGATTGGCTGAAGTCGTAGTCGTGACTGTCGATCGGATTACCGACATTGTCGAAGCGATAGGCCTTGCCCGATACATAGGTGGGGCTGGTCGCCGTGACACCGCCACCGACGCGCCAGGCCGACAGTGAGCCTGGCAGGGTGTAGACGCTCCAGAGCTTGAGCAGGTGCTTAGGCGTGATCGAGCTGTGCAGCGTCGTCTCGGTGTCGTTGCGTACCTGGTTATAGGTGTAGCCGGCCAGTACCTGCCAGCCCGGCGCAAGCTCGCCACTGGCCTCCAGATCGATCCCTTTGCTGGTGACCTTGTCCTGGGCGAGGAAGCAGCAGGCGCCGCTGTAGCCGAAAGGCGGATCGGGGTAGGCCGGGTCGGTCACGGCCTGGTGTTCACGGGTCATGTAGAACAGCGCAGCGCTGACGTTCAGCGCGCCTTCGAACAACTCGCCCTTGATCCCGGTTTCGTATGCCCTGCCGGTCATGGGTTCGATAGAGGTCGGTGCCTCTTCTGGCGCCTGCATGTTCAGCGACTGCGGCTTGAACATCTCCGAATAGCTGGCATAGGCCGACCACTGATCGTCCAGGGCATAGATCACGCCACCGTAAGGTATCAGCGTGGTGCCCACTCGGTCATGGACAGGGTCATCCGTCGTCCAGCCACCCGTGCCGTCGGTGTTGGCAGCCGTGCTGTAGGCATGCTCGAACGCGTAGCGCTGGGCACGCGCGCCCAGCACCAGCTTCAGCGGGTCGGTCAATTGCAGGCGCAGGGTCGAGTACACCCCATACTGCTCTCGGGTGTTGGGGGAATAGTCACGCCAGAATTGGCGGCGGGTCCCGGTATCCGGCAGCGGTGTGGCGCTTGGATTCCACAGGTCGATCAAGCCGCCCTTGCCATTGACGCCCAACGCGGCACGCCAGCGGCTGGTGACCTTCTGGTAGTCCGCGCCGAGCAGAAGTTCATGCCGACGCCCGAAGGCCTCGAAGCCGCCGGAGAGGTTCACGTCGAATACCGACTGCTGGCTCCAGCTGGAAACATAGCTGCCCCACCAGTAGGTACCGGTGTTGGTCGTTTCATCCACCGAGCCGTAGGGAATGACGCCTTCGGTGTTGGCCGTGTTGAAGGAGTGCGTGTAGGAGGTGTTGAGCGTCCAGTCCTCGTCGATGTGATGATCGAGCTTGGCGAACCATTCGCGCGACTCACTATCGCTCCAGGCCCGGCCATTGGTGAACCAGCGGTGCCGCGGCAGCTTCAGGTCGCCGCCGGTGCTGTAGCGTGGCAAGCCGTCGCCCGTGCCGTTTTCCTTGACCTTGTCATAGCTGCCGCCCAACGTCAGCAAGGTATCGTCCGTCAGGTCCGCCTCGACGATGCCATACACGAAGGGCTTTTCGGTGCTGCGCTCGTCCATGAAATACTGACGATCGGTGTAGGCGGCGACCGCCCGACCGCGCAAGCGTCCCTCGAACCCCAGCGGGCCGGTCAGGTCGATTTCGCTGCGGTAGTTGTCCCAGGAACCGGCCGAGGTGTTGAGCTTGAGCTGGTAGTCACCCATGGGACGCTTGCGCACCAGGTTGACGATCGCCCCCGGGTCCCCACTGCCGCCCAGCAGCGCGCTGGCCCCTCGTAGCACCTCGATGTGATCGTAAGCGGCCATGTCGTATTGCCGCTCACTGTAGAAGGTGCCTACCCCCGTGCCGATGTCCATGGGCGCGGCGCCGTCGATCTGCACGTTGTCGATGCCGAAGCCGCGGGAGTAGAACGCCAAGGTGTTGTAGTTGGCATTGCGCAACGTGATGCCGGGGGCGCGTTTCATCGCATCGGACAACGCGGTCATGCGCTGGTCTTCGATCATCTGCTGACTGATGACCGACACCGCCTGGGGCGTGTCCTTGAGGCTGACCGGCGTCTTGGAGCCTACGCTGACCAGGCCTGTGGTGT
Organism: Pseudomonas entomophila; assembly: GCF_013523165.1. Classification (GTDB taxonomy): domain Bacteria; phylum Pseudomonadota; class Gammaproteobacteria; order Pseudomonadales; family Pseudomonadaceae; genus Aquipseudomonas; species Aquipseudomonas entomophila_A. Next base: position 224,547 of record NZ_JAAMQI010000002.1, on the reverse strand, counting down.
AGGAGCCGCTGTTCTCGGTGGCCTCGCCCATGCCCTGCCCTTGAATGGTGGTCGCATCCAGCTCCAGGGAGGTGCTGCCCAACGGCGCTTTCTCGATCAGCATCACATCACCGCTCAAGGTGCCGCGCAGCCCCTGGTCGCCGAGCAGCTGCGCCAGCCCCTGGTCGACCTCGAAGCGGCCATGCAAGCCTTGCGACTGCCGATCGGCCAGGACATCGCTGGCGACCACCAGGCGCAGGCCCGCCTGATCGGCAAAGCGTGTCAGCACCTGGCCGAGCGGGCCGGGGGCGATCTCGAAGACCTGGACATCCCGTGGTTGGCTGGCCGCGTTCACCTGAGCCGTCATGGTCATGGTGCCAGCGGCGGCAAGGGCCAGGCTCAGGGCCGTCTGTTTGATGATGTGCTGCATGCGTCTCCCCCGACGAAATGAACGAATAACAATCGTTCTCGACAAGAAAGACGTCGGTCCTCGTCAACCTGACAGCGCCCTGCACAGTCTTTTTTTCGCTTCACAGGCGATGGGTCGGATCGCGTTCGATCAGCGTCAGCCATGGCAGCTGGCGAATGCGCACCGGCAACGCCCGTTGCAGAAGCTCAAGCTGCGCAGCGGGGTCGTCGGTGTTCACGATACCGGTGACCGGCAGCTCGCGCAGGTCCGCGTCGCGAATCAGGATCATGCCGTGGTGGTAGCGGCCCAGCGCCTCGACCACCTTGCCCAATGGCTTGGCGTCGAACACCAGCCGACCGCGACGCCACGCCGTCATCGCCTCGACATCGATGGCCCGCGGCTGCGACAGCCAGTGCGTACCGTAGTGCAGGCCCTGCCCTTCGTGGACCTCTGCCACGTGGGCGTCGTCATCGAGACTGACGCGCACGGCATGCTCGGTGACTGTCAACTGCACCGTGTTCTGCGTGCGCCGTACATCGAAGGCCGTGCCCAGGGCACGCATGCGCCCGCCCTGGGCCTCCACCTCGAACGGCCGCTGCGCATCGGCTGCGACCTGCACGAACACCTCGCCGGCGTACAGCCGCAGCACCCGACGGTCGTGCTCGAAGTGCACATCCACACGGGTCTGCGGCGCCAGCTCCAGCTTCGAGCCATCGGCCAACTGCACTTGCCGACGTTCGCCCACGGCGGTGCGCTGATCGGCCATCCAGCCCTGGCTCTGCCCTTGCCAGTACAGGCCGCCGCCCAGCAGCAACGCCAGCGCCAGGCCCAGCACCGGCAGGCGCTTGCGCGCGGGCCGTCGCGGTGTGTTGCCCAGGCCCAGCCACAGGCGCTCGGCGGTTTGCGCCGCACGCTGGTGTGCAGGCGAGGTCTCGCACCAGCGCAGGTAGTCGTCCCAACGGGCGCTCTGCGCGCCCTCGGCATGCAGCTCCACCAACCATTGCAGCGCCTGTTCATACAGGTCTGGCAGTGGCTCATCGAGGGCGCGATCGGAAGGCCGCCTACGCATCGAGCAGGCCGAGACGGCGGATGCAGTGGCGCAGCGCACGCATGATGTATTTGCTGACCATGCTCGACGACACGCCCAACCGCTCGGCGATCGCCGCATGGCCCAGGCCATCCAGGCGATTGAGCAGCAAGGCGTGTCGGCAGTTGTCCGGCAGTTCGTTCAGCGCCTCGTGCAACAGCCGTACCTGCTGCTGCAGCTCCAGCGCGCGTGCAGGACAGGGGTTGGGATCGAGCAGTTCGTCCTGAACGTCCTCCAGCGACGCCACGCAACCGCGCCGCGAGCGACTGCGCCCAAGATCGATGATCAGGTTGCGCATCATGCGGAGCAGGAAGAAACGCGGGCTGTCGATCGACGCCGTGCGCTGCTGCCGCTCGAGGCTGACGTAACGCACGAACGCATCCTGGGTCAGGTCGGCAGCCACTTCCCGGTCCCCAAGGCGCCGATAGGCCATCTGTTGCAGCTCATGACGGTAGAGGCGAAACAGCTGATTGAGGTCCTCAGCCAAGGTGCACTCCCAGGAGAATGGATGCCGGGCCCACCCGACGAGGTGGCTAGCGTACAAATAATGAGAATGCTTCGCAATAAATGAATGGGAGATATCTGACGCAAGAAGGTGAAAAGCCTGCCGTCAGCAGGCGTCGCAGCGTCTGGCCATGACAGGGGGTTCGTTTGCGTGCGACGGCAAGGGCACGCGCACGGCTCCCTTCACGCGCGGGTGCTAGCGCGCGTCGACAATCACACTGCCATCGTCATTCCGGCTGAGCGTCACGGGCAAGATGACGGGCAACGCGTCAATCAGTGACTCCACCGCCGCGCTGTCGAACTCGCCGGACATCCGCAGCTCTCCCAGGCGAGGCTCGCTCAGGCGCACCGGCGCCTGGCGATAGCGACGAATGTCAGCGAGTACGTCGCGCAATGGCGTGTCGTCGAAACGCAGCTTACCTTGCTGCCAGGCGATGGAACGGCCCGCCTCGAAGGCCGTGACCGGCCCCGAACGTCCAGCCTCGACCAGCAACTGCTGACCCTCTGCGAGCCGTCGTGGCGCAGCCTGCGCCGTCGAGACGCCCACGGTGCCGTCGACCACGCCAACGGCCACCCCCCGGCTGTCGCTGCGTACGTTGAACACCGTGCCGATGCCACGCACGGCGACACCCTGCGCATGGACGATGAAGGGCGTGTCGCCCGGCGCGACGGTGAACGTCGCCTCACCGTCGAGCAGCTCGAACTGCCGACTGCGCATACGGTGCTCGATGCGCAGGTGGGTGGCGCTGTTGAGGGCGATCAGGCTGCCATCGGCCAGTTGCACGTGTTCATGCTCCCCGTAAACCGTCTGCACATCGTCGCTATGCCAGGCGGGATCGAACGCCCACAGCAGCGCGACCAGTCCCATCACCGAGAGGCCGGCACCAAGCACCTGCTTACGCCGACGCTGACGCACCGTTTGAGACTTGGCTTCAGCCAGCAGCGCTTCGCGGGACGGCACCTGGTCCCGCAGGACGTGTTCGAGGAGCGTCAGGGAATGTTCGGGCCCGGGGCGACGGCGTTCTGTCATGGCTTAGCAGCGTCCTGCCAGCGCGAGCCGTGCCGGCCCCCCGTGTCGAGCGAGACCGCGCCTGTCACGGGTGAACGGGGCTCCGTGAAAACGCCGGCGGATGCAGCCGACCACGTCGTCGTGCAGTGCCAGGGCACTGATCAATTCCAGGTTGGAGGTGGGCTTGGTCATGAAGGACAACGTCGTGAATGAAAGTGGATCGCATAGTATAGGAACGTTGGCCGTTGCCCATACCGGGTGTGTCTTTGCTGTGGCGATGGGAAGGTGGCAGGCGAAGATCGCCGACCAGAAGCGGTTAGCCCGGCGTACTGCGCTGTTGCCAGGAACGCACGGAAACCATGTACAAACCGCTGTCTCTCGTTCTGCTGCTGGCGACGCTCACCGGATACCAGAGCCTGACCCGGCCTGCTGACTACGACGCTCCATCGCTCGGTGTTCAATGCCCTGCCAGGAGCAGATGACGAGCTCGCCAAGTAGCCCCAAGCCAGGCCAAGCGCCGGGCTTTTTCATGGCTATCTCGTCGTAGCCCAAACCGAACTCCCCACTGAATCCATGCCCGAATCTCGCGCCGAAGCAAGTGCCGAATGGGTCGTCGAGGTCTCTATTCAACAATCAGTTGAATACAGTGTCGAAGGGCGTATACTCGCCTTAACGAATAACGTTAAGCGTTACATTCAAGATTCGAAGCTTTGCATGCGCCGACACGGAAACGCTGTTCACCACTGGCAGGACACGGCGCTGGGCTGACATCAGGTCGGTGGCGGAGCGCAAGCTATCCGCACTGGATGCAGCTAAAGAGCTTCGAGACTTGCGCTCTCCGCCAGGAAATCGGCTCCACCCCCTGGAAGGTGATAGAGAAGGCCGGCACAGCATAAGCATCAACATGCAATGGCGAGTCTGCTTCATATGGACCGACGACGGCCCAGAAAACGTTGAAATTGTCGACTATCACTGAGGTGCATCATGTTCAAGAATGGCATGCGACCAGTACATCCTGGCGAAGTGCTTCGGGAGGACTTCCAAAGCGAAATGGGCTTTAGCGCTGCTGCCTTGGCCCGTGCCTTGGGTGTTGCTACCCCAACCGTAAACAACATCCTGCTCGAGCGTAGCGGCGTTTCCGCTGACATGGCTTTGCGCCTGGCCGTGTGTTTGGACACCACCCCGGAGTTCTGGCTCAACCTGCAAACAGCGTACGAGCTGCGCAAGGCCGAACAAGAACACGGAGAAGAGATTGCCGGAGCGGTACGTCGCCTAGTCGCCTGAGGCAACTCTACAAGCCCGCCAAGCGCGGGCTTTTTCATGCCCTACAGATGCAAAAAGCCCAGCGCAGGCCTGGGCCGTCGTCTTCCAGTCGAACGTCTGGCTTTCCTGATAGACTTTCACGCCCTTGCGCATGACCCTGATCTGGGCGTCGTACGTGGTAAACCCGTCTTTTCTTTTGCGGGTGGTAATGGTGCCCATGTGCTGAATCCTCTGTTGTCCTTGCTGAAATTTAGCAAAGGGGTTCGGGGGATAAGTAAAAGGGTGGTAAACGATAGAGAGTGAGAGATAGACGAATGCGACCCGAAACACCAGAAAACGCGGCCCGCCCAGTGGATACGGTAGTGAGACGGTTTTCTGTTGCCCCGATGATGGATCGGGTCGATTAAAAAGTATTGACCGTTAAATACTGAGGATTAAGGCGCTTGAATTTTTGCTGTAGCAAAATTCTAGCAAGATCCCGAAGTGACTACATTGGACAGGATTCATAGTAATCATTGCCAAAGGCCAATGTGCTGACCAAGGCTCACTGAACAGGTAGCTTAGACGTCCCTGCATGCAGGTGATAGTCGGTAGCAGCCTTAATCTGCGCCTCATAAATTAGCCGAAGCCTGTCTACTGTGGTCACTGGATCGCCACGCTCTATTGATTCTAAGTAGGCACGATGTGCATCTTTGGCTTGCAGGTAAAGCGGATGGTCTGGCGTCACATGATTACCTTTACCCATAACCCTTGCCCTATTCAGAATAAGAAGACCTCAACGTCTTCACAGTTTTTTTAAAAAAGGGAAAATCTTCTACAGAAGGCATAGCGCAAAGAAAAGCCTCACGTATCTTCGGGGTTTGATTGTTATGTTCCTTAATGTCCCTACCGGGATCAACAGAAGAGATTTTAATACTGTCAATAATATTTTTGTTTAAAGCCCCCAAGTATGACTTGGCGATACCAAAGGACAACTCATACCAATCATGACCCCGGTAAAACAAATATATGTTTTCTGGGCTCACTCCCTCAGCTGAAATACGAGCTTCGAAAAGAGCGAACTCATCGTTAAGTTCCAGTTCCGTAAGATGCCGAGATAAATCTCTAGAAAGCAACTCAAGACGACCTACGAAGTCCGACCAGATATCACACTCACTAACAGCAAACAAACCTTGCGGCTTCTTAAACAGCAGCTGAATTGCCGAATCCAACCGACTACCAAGTTCTGCCACCAAAGGACTTGGGCTTTCGAAACAACTAGACCTCAAATACACAAGTCTTACAAAAGATGAATAGATCGCTCGAGAGAGGCTTGAGTATATCCCTGCCGTATTTTGCTGCAGCTTACTTCTCGGAATACATGCAGCATGAGAAATTATGTCGTCCACCATTTCACTACAGACAAACACATGCTCTTTAGAATGCACCAATGTCCAATAAAAATGCGGGATATTATAATTTTCACCATTGTAAATGCCGGAAAGGCCCGCTAGATACTTAAAGTCACTATCCAGACAAAATATACTTCTAAAACCACTTTGAATCTCACCAGATTTCCAAAGCTTTATTAACCTATTGCATCCGTTTGCCCGCTTCCCATCAGGCCCACAAAACATCGAAGCTGGACGAAAATCAAAAGTGAAAGACCTATTATCCTTTAAAACACGCTGCCATAATCTAATATCATCTTTAGACTCCACCCAGACAACTACTTCTTGCGGCGAACCTTCCTGAGGATCTAGAAATAGGTCTAGCTTCTCCAGATAATCTACATCAAAGGGAAACCCCAATTCTTCTTCCATGATTAGCTTCTCGAAATCGCACCAATATTAATAACAATTTCTTCATCAGTTCTACCCACCAAAGCCGGAGAGTGGGTAGCAACTATATAACGCGAGTTAGGCGCGAGAGCACGCAATGATGGAATTAATTGGCGCTGCCATTTTATGTGGAGAGACAGATCCGGCTCATCCAAAAGAAATACTGTTTTTTTATCGCCATTTAGGTAAGCAACCAGCAATAAGCAGAGCAGGGTCTTTTCGCCCTTTGAGAAATCATACCAGTTGACTTCACCGTGCACGGTTTCCATGTACAAAAAGCCGTTGTCTCTTATTTTTAATTCGCGATTTGTGGAGGCGAAGAATAGATTCGCTTCTTTTACAAGAGGATTCGAAACCAATTTTGCATCCCTTAACTTCTTCAATGTAGCTATATGCGCGCGAAGCTCTTCACTTTCATTTTTATCTAGGGAACCCAGAGCTTTAAGGGTGTTCTCAATTAGATTGATAAGCTCAGAACTAGAGCTTCCACTAGAGCCTTTAGCATGCGTTGAAAACTCAGCCTGAAGCAAAAAGAAAGTCTTATCAAGATTTTTCTTTTTAGAAAAGATATCTAGACCTTCAAATTTTTTCGAATCCAAATCATCTTGCTTGGAACTAAAAACCTCATCGCCGTATAATACCGAATTTAGAACCGAGAAAGCACCTTTACCAGCCCGCATACTTACAATGCTGGTAGACTGGGCGACTCGACCCTCGCCCTCTCGCTTTACAATTACATTTTTCTTATCAATACGATCATCTATTGCACCATTAATAGACTCATAGTAGTTTTTTAAAGAGTCCCCGTTACGAGTTTTTCTGAAAGTCGGAGGCGAAAAACCGTCAGGCAGAGACCTGCCAGTCTTTACATGTATCAGCTCACTATCATTAGAAAACTTAACACTACACCCCCAGTCGCTCTTGGGAAACAGATACTCTTGGCCACTGGCAACTGACAGTGTACTGTGCAAAACCCCAAGGAAAGTTGACTTACCGGCCCCATTATACCCAGTTAAAATCACGACAGGAGAATCCAGCTCGACAGTACGAGTTTCAACAGAGCCAAAGATATTGAAAGTACTCATAGAAACAATGTGCATGCGCGACCCATCCAAATTAGGCCTCGCGATCTTATCACACACAATAACAAACAACAATAAATAAATAATTAAGAAAGAAGACGCAATTAATCTTCACCTCATCCCGGGACAACACCAAAACCTTCACACTGCGTGTTTATTCATACCCAATAACTGACGCATAATCTATATTTCGAATTACAACCTCATAACCTAGTCAACAACTAGCCTTACATAGTCCTGACAAGCTCTCAACGCTCTCAATCCGTCGTCGCCGTCGCCGATGATGCCGACAATTCGTTGAGCATGCGCTGGGTCAAGTTCGGCTCGCGTGGCTCCATGAACCACGCCGCCGGCGCCGGCGGTGGCTCGCAGCCCACTGTCACCACCTGCGGGGGAACCGGCGCCGGCGTTGAGTAGGACTGACAGCCGCAGGTCAGCAGTAGCAAGCCTGTCACGCAGGCGATCGCGCTCGTTCTGAGCATGGGTGAGTTCCTTGTGGTGAAGTTGATCTTGCGCCTGCAGGCGCTGCTCGAGCGCCCCGCGCTTGGCTTGTTGCTGCTGGACCTGCTCCAGGACCGTCGAGACGGCGCTGGCCTGCCGCTGAGCAGACTGGCGTTCCATGTCGGCCAGCTCGCGGCCCTTGCTGGCCAGCTGCCGCCCGTACTCATTGTCCTGCCAGAGCCAAGCGCCCCGGCCACCGACGTACAGGCCCAGCAGCAGTACCAGGATCGCTAACCGCCAGTTCAGGCCCATCACTGCAGCACCTGCAGCGCGGCCTCGTAGAACGTCTGACGTTCCGCCAGGCCGTTGGTGCCGCCGTTGATCCGCTTGGTGATGGCCACGAAAGCCCCCTTGTCGGCCAGGCTGTTCAGCCCCTCCTTGTGCCAGAACCAGGCCGCCGAGTTCGCCGCGTGCTCTGGCTGCTCGAGCAGTTCGGGGTGGTTGAGCAGATCCAGACCCAGGGCCTCACCGCAGCGCACGTGGTTGTCGCGCCCAGTGATCTGGATCAGGCCGTGGCCGCGATACTTCTGCCCGTCGCCGTCAGCCTCGGGCGTGTTGCCCAGGCGCGCAGCCAGGGGGCCGGTGTCGTACTTGGCCAGGTACTTGTCACTGCCCAGCTCGCGCACGTATCGGAACTGCCCGGACTCGTGCCCGACCTGGGCCAGGAAGGCCGCGCGGCGCAGTCTGGTGACGATGCCCCATTTGCCCATAGCCGCATTGAGTGCAGGAACAAAAACGCCGGCATTGCGGCCGGCGTTGGGGAAAATCTGCTGTAGCTGTCGAACGGTGATGGTCATCTTGTCTCTCCAGGTAGGGGGCATGGCCCCGCGTTACAGCTGCTCCACACGAAGCGGCTTGTTGGTTTTCGTAGCCTTCTTGCCCTTGGCTTTCGCCTTGCCCTTCTTGCCGCCGTTGCACTCGACGGTCGTGGTCCACCCGGACTGGGTGAATACCTGCTCTACCCCATCCACCAGGTACTCGCCGTCCAAGCCCGGCTTGAAGCCCTGGGCGTTGATCGAGCGTTCGGCGAACAGGTCAGTGCGGCCGGCCATCTCGAGGCGCACGGCGGCGGTGCTGCGGTTGAACGCGGCCAAGCGCGCCTTGGCGGCCTGCTCGGCGGCGGTCTTGTTGGGGTAGACGTGGCGGTCGGTATGCACCGGCGGTAGGCCGTCCGGGGCGTCGTCGTTGTCCAGCTCGACCACCTGCAGCCTTCCGGTCTTCTGGTCTTGGTGCTGGGTCTTCACGGCCTTCTGCGTGTTGCGATCGCCGAGCCGGAACTGGTACCGGCTCACGTCGGCCTTGTTGATCGTCACGACCGACATCGCCTTGCCCGAAGCGCTTTGGCCACCCTGGCGTGGCATCACCAGCAGCTTGCTTTCGGCTACTTTGGCCGTGCAGTCGTACTGCCTGGCCAGACGGGTGATGAAGTTAAAATCGGACTCGTTGCGCTGGTCGACGCGCGCGACCTTGGTGCCCACCGAACACACCGGCTCCCAGCCGTTGCGCTTGGCAATGTCGTTGACGATCTGCGACAGAGGCGTGCCCTCCCAGCTGCCGCTGCGCATGGTCTTGCCGCTGCCGCGCATGTTGCTGGCCTTGCCGCGAATGACGATCGTGTCAGGCGGGCCGCTCACCTCCACCTCGTCGACCGTGTAGGCGCCCATACGGGTGAGCGCCTGGCCCACATAGCCCATCATCACGACGATATTGCTCCCGCGCGATGGCAGGGCCACTGCCTGATCCCGGTCGTCAATGCGCAGCTCGAACTCGTCCGAGTCCATGCCGGGCTTGTCCGAGAGTCGCAGCATCAGCAGCCGATCGTTGATCAGCAGGGTGATGTCCCTACCGTCTGCGACGATCTGGTAAGTGGGTTGCATGCTCCAGGCTCCAGAAAAGCAAAACCCCGCACTGGGCGGGGTTCGTGACGGGTAACGGTGGGGTCAGTCCCACAGCTGAATGAGTTCGACGGTCTGCGTTGGCAGGTCTGGCAGATGAATGATCACCCCGGCCCGGTAAGGCTGGTCGTGTTCGGCCAGGCCCTGATTAGCGCTCAGCACAGCCTCGACTGACCCATTCAGGTGCCCGTAGTGGTGGTAACAGATGCTGTCGAGCAGATCCCCGTCAGACGTTCTGCAGGTCGTTGCCATAGCTCACAAACTCCAAGGTGAAGGCCTATTTTCGCGGAATCCCGCCGGCGAGCAAGTTGCTTTGGTCTTCTTCGACGCTGAGCAGGCACCAGGTACCCAGCACCTCGCCGTAGCCCGTGGTCAAGCCCACAGGCTGAAGCTTGCGGCCGATGCTGCGCAGCGTATCCAGCTGCTTGAGACCGCCCTTGAAGCCCGGAAAAATGGCGCCCTTGAGTGTCAGCTTGTCCTCGCCCAGGCCTACAGCCTGCTGGGCAATGCTGCGTGTCAGACGCTCCTGTCCTGCCCACTTGAACGAGGTTTGCCGGCGCAGCTCGTCGAACGCTGCCGTGTCCAGGTTGAAGTAGTACGACGGTGCATTCGGCTCGAGCGGCTGCAGGATCAGCAGGTGCGGGAAGGCTTTCACTGCATCGGCCGTCGGCGTGAGCTGCGGCGCAAACGCGCTGCTTGGCACGACGTTGGCCAGCGCCGGTGAAGCCTTGCCCGCAAGCCGGCCGATGGCGGCAGTCGCCCGGCCGGCCTGCTCTTTGAGAACGCCAAGGCGCTCTTGCACCTGGCCCACCGCCGCGACCGCCTGGCCGTAGGTCGACGTCACCCGACCTACAGTGGCCTGGGCCACGTTGATGGCACGCATGGTGCGCTGCAGCTTGGCCCCGATCGCAGGCCCCACGAACGGGATGCCCTCAAGGTCCGAGGCCGCGCCTGTAATATCGCTGACGGCCCCATTCAGCGGGCTGACCATGCCGTCCAGGCTGGTACGGCCAGCCTCCCCCGCTGCCACCAGGCTGGTCAGCCCCGACTGCAGTTGTTTCATATAGGGCATGGCCCCCTCCTTAAACGTGCGGTGCGTCGAAAAGCTGCGTAGAGGCTTGGCGCGCCGCAACCTCGCGGGCGAACGCCTCCCACTGCGAGCGCATGTGCGGCTCCAGTTCGCGGGCCAGCTGGGCAGGGTCTTTGACATCGCCCTGGACCGTGATCTGCAGGCTGGGCTTGAACTCAAACAGCTGCTCGACCTTGGGCGCGACCGCCTTGGCCGGCGCCGGCGCCTTGGCGAGCACTGCCGCTGACTGCGCCGGCGGCATGGCCATTTCACGCACCAGGTCGCCCAACGCTGCAGGTGGCTGGGCAGTAGCCGGCAGCACCAGCGGACTGGCAGGCCGATCGGTAGCCTTGGGCAACTTCAGCGCAGCCTGTACGGCAGGCGGAAGGCGCGGGCTGCTTTCAACCTTGCGCTCTGGTGGCCACTCCGGTTTCACCGCCGGCGGGACCAGGTCCGCGCCTGGGAAGCGCACCCGGCCTGCCACCAACGCCGGCACAACGAATGCGTCCTCGTAGTCCGGGTCGCGTGGATCGTATGAAACCCTCCCTTCGGCGGCAGGCTTGGCCTGCTTGGGCACGGCATCACCGACCGCAGGCAATGGCGGCGCGGGCAGCACCGTCGGAGCCACGATCGGCTTGGACTCGGCACCTGCAGGCTTGGCCAGCGCTTTGGCCTCGAGCGGCTTGGCGGGCTGGCTGGGCACTGCCGGCGGCACGACTACCGGACCAGGTTTGACCACCACCGGGGGGACCGCGACCGCGTCTGCAGGCTTGGCCTCGAGCGGCTTGACGGGCTGGCTTGGCGCCGCCGGCGGCACTACCACCGGGCCTGGCTTGACCACAACAGGCGCGACCGTGACCGCGTCTGCAGGCTTGGTCGGCGCCTCGGCCTCGAGCGGCTTGGCGGGCTGGCCCTCTTCCGCCGGCGGTGACTGCCGAGGCTCGTCCTCGTCCTTGTCGTCAGACCCGAATAGCTTTTTGCCCAGCCAGCTGCCGCCGGCATCACCCCCCATGCTGCCCAGATAGGCGCCGATAGCACCGCCGATCGCTGTGCCGATAACCGGTACGGCCGAGCCAATCGCAGCGCCGGCGGCCATGCCGGCCAAGGTACCCGCTAGCCCACCTGCAGCGCCGCCATAGCCTTCGGCCTTCTCGTCCTGGGTCTTGGCGTTGATGAAGGTGTCGATGGCCTTGGTCCCGGCCTCGAACACGGCCCCGCCGGGCGTGGAACGGGTCAGTGCCCCGGCCTTGCCGGCGAGCGCTGTCAGTTGCCCCAGCTTGGCCAGCTTGCCGACCTGCCCTGCAGCGGCTGCAGGCAAGACGGCAGGCTTGGGCACTGCAGGACGCTCGGGCAGCTTGGCTGCCTTGCCGATCCGCCCTGCAGCGGCCGCAGGTGCTGCAGGTGCTGCTGGTGGCTTGGGCACAGCTTTGGGCGGTACAGGACGCTCCTGCAGGACCACAGGCTTGCCGGCCCGCGTGACAGAAACCGACCGGATAGGCGACGCCGCGCGACGTTGCCGGCGTGTGGCCTGCCGGCGCTGTCGACGTGAGCGTGAACCACCCTTTGCAGGCTCTACAGGGGCGCTATTGGCGACGCTACTGCCAATCCCGCCCAAGTCCGAGGCGTTGACCACAAACACGCGCTGCGGCTCATTGCTGGCCGCTGCTGGCTCATCCCCTCCTGCGCCCAGCACCTGACCCAGGGCGCCCAGCCCAACGTCCACCAGCTTGTTGCCTGTCTTGGGCATCTGGATGGCGGCCGCAGGCTTGAGGCTTGCGCGTCCGGCGCCGCGCTCCATGACACGGCCACGGGTCAGGTTGAGCAGGCCCCGGCCGATCTTGAAGGCGCTGGCCGCCGTGCGCAGGCCCAGGAATGCGGCCGTAATGGCGGTAATGCCCAGGACCACCGGCTGCGCACCGTCCGACAGCTTGGTGATGCCCCTGGCCACCTTGGTCAGGCCCTTGGCGGCGCCGTCAGTGACCGGCCGAATCGCGTCCCCAATGCTGCGCATCGAGTCGTCGACCGCCTGTCCCAGTTCGGCCCACTGCTGCGCCGAGGTCTCGCGGCGCTCGGCCAGGTTCTTGTCGAGGATCCCCGAGGCCTTCTTGGAGTCGGCCTTGAGTTCTTCGTAAAGTCCGCGGTTCTGCCCGTAGGCGGTGAGCGCGGCCTTGACCTGCATGTCGGCAAAGATATCGCCAGTGCGCAGGGTCTTCTCCAAGGCCTCGAGCGCGGCCTTGGCCTTCTCCGGGTCGGCCTCTTTGTCGATGTTGGCCTTGGCCTCTTCGATCTTCTTGGCCTTGGCGGGGTCGGTTGCCTTGACGTACTTCATGGCCAGGGCCATGGACGCCTCGATAACGTTCATGCCCTTCTGCAGGCCCGTGTTCAGCGAGGCCTGATAGTCGATGCCGGCGTCCTTGTAGGCCTTGACCACGTCGCCGGCGCCCAACTTCTCCATCCAGTTCTTGAAGTTGTTGGCCGCTTCATCCGAGCTGCCGGCAGTCTTCATCTGCACCTGCAGCATCGAGCCGAGCGAGGTCACCGCATCCAGCCCGGTGATCCCGTTCTTCTCCATGCCGGCGAGCAGCTGCGGGAACCACTTGGCCATGTCGCTGGCTTCGAAGCTGCCCGCCTGGCCTTGGTAGGCGATCGCCTCTAGGGCCTGCTGCATGACCCTGGGGTCGCTGATCTTGGCGTTCTGCTCGAGCGCCTGAATCATCGACGCTGTGTCGACCCCGGATGCGCCCTGCCCGATCGCAAACTTGGCCGCGACCGGGGCATACGACAGCGCCTTGTCCAGCTCCATGCCGGCACCGACCAGTTGGTTGACCAGGTCGGCCACGTCGTTGCGCGACATCCCGGTATCGCTGGCCGTGTCGATTACCGTGCGATTTAGCTGGGCCTCGCCTGGCTGGTTGACGATGTCGGCCTTGATCGCGATGTCGCGGATGATCGCTTGATAGTCCGCGCTGATCTTTGTCGGTACCGCAGCCAGGCCGGTGGCCACCACCGCCTGCCCGATGTTCGACTTGAGCGAGGCCCGGCCCTGCTCGATCTGCTGGTGGCCCTTCATCTGCAGATCGGACGCCCTGGCCACCTGGCCCAGGCGCGCATACTCAGACGCAAGCCTGCCCACCTCGACGCCTTGCTTACGCAGGGCGTTGTTGTTGGCCTCGAGCTTGTCTAGCAGCTTGCCTGCGTTGGCCGCGCCGCTTTCGTGCGCCTTGCGCCACTCTTCGCGCAGGCGCACCGTCTCGCCAATCATGCCCTTGAGGGCCTTGGCCTTGTTGCCTTGCTTCTCCAGCTTGTCGATGCGGCCTTCGACGTTTTTGAACGCGGCGCCGACCGACGAACTGACGGCGCCGCCGATCACCACTGCTAACGCCAGTTTGCTCGACATCAGCTATCCCCCGGCTCAGTCCGAAAGCCACCACACCATGTCGGCAAAGGACATGGTCACAATCTCGGCGGCGGAAAAATTCAGCTCAGCAGCCAGGCGCTTGGCCAGCTGCTTCTGCACGGTGGGGGTGAACTCAGCTTTCATTGACCAGAAAGCGGTAGCCCTTCTTGACGCGCTCGTAGTCCTTGAGGGTCATGTTTTCCAGATCCTTGACGCCCACCTCCGCCAAGGAGGCGAACAGGTTCAGCTCGAGCTGTTCGTTGTCATCCCCGCACACCGCCGTGGCGTTGCGCATATCGCGCACCATAGGCGTGCGCATGCGTAAGGAGTCGACCGTGGTGCCGTTGAGTTCGGTGGGGGTGCTCAGTTTGATGGTGACGCCGTCAGCAGCGAGGACGAGGTAGGCAGGGACGATGTTGTTGGTCATGGTGCAGGATCCTTGATTCGAATATGAGGGGGTCAGGGAGGGCCTTACAGGCCCAGGTCAGCGCGCTGGCTGGCCAGCTGGTCGACGCCGTCGATAACGCGGCGCATGCCAACTGGATCGATCTCGTACACCGCGCGGCCGCCGACCTCGAGCTTGTAGTAGGTCACCGCCACGTTGTGCTTGATCTCGGCCTTGTCGCCTGCCTTCCAGTCGCCCATGTCGACCTCTTTCAGCATGCCGCGCAGGGTGACGATCACAGCGGTGGTCTTGCCGCCCTGGCCCTTGAACGAGCCTCGGAACGTGCCGTTGAACGCCTTGCCGTCAGCCAGGCCGAAGAACTTCAGCGACTCGCGGCGCACGCCGGTGGTGACAAAGCCGGCCTCCATCTTTTCCATGCCCTGATCCATCTCGATCGGCATGTCCATGCCGCCGGCGCGATGCTCTTCGGTCTTCAGCGTGAGCTTGGGCAGGGTCAGGCTCGGGACATCGCCCTGGAAGCTGATACCGTCTGCGAAGAGGTTAAAGTTGGTCAGTGTCTCGGGAATCATTGCCATGCTGTGCGCTCCTTAAGCGTTGTCCAGGACTTCGGTCAGCCACTGATCGGTGACTTCCACGCGGAAATTGGGGTTCTCGGCAGGCGGTACGTCGGTGAAACGGATGTTCCAATACACCTTGCCTTGGCCGAGCTGAGAGGCAGTGTTGAGTTCAGGGTCGGCGTAGACCTCGAAGTTGATCACCGCGCCCTGCGCCTTGAGGTCGCGCATGAACGCCTCCAGGCCATCGGTCACGTCCTTGACGTAGGTCGCCGTGATCGAGCGGTCGACCGCCCATTTGTGGCCGGCCTGGATGGCATCCATGATGATGTCCAGGGTGCGCACCCGCGTGACGAACGCCCATTTCGGATCGCTCGACAGCGTGCGGTTACCCCACAGGCGGAACCCGTCATCACGAATGATCGTGGCCACGTTGGCGTTGTTGAGCAGGTTGGCCCGGCAGGTCTCGTCGCCGTCCAGGAACTCCACCGAGCGCGTGGTACCGGTGATCCCGACCAACTCTTTGTTGGAAGGCGAGGCCCAGAACCCGTAGTTGGCATCGGTCCAGGCAAACACGCCGGCGGCCCAAGCCGAGGCCGGCGCGTTGACCGTGCCGCTGGACGTGGTGTCCCAATACTGCACACCGGGGTCGACCATGAAGGCGCGCTTGGCGCCAAAATTCTTGGCGTAGGCCATGGCCGCTTCATCGGTCGTGCCTGGGCCGTCGATGATGGCCAGGCCGCGCAGCTTGTCGGCCAGGCTTACCAGCGCCGTCCCCACGGGCAGGCTCGAGCTGTGCTTGGGCGCGATCAGCAGGCGAGGCTGGGCGTTGAAGCGGCTCTTGCCGTCCAGCAGCGCCTGCAGGCCGGTACGCTTACCGCTGGCCAGCACGCCACCGATGATCGCCGAGGCCTGCGCCGCCGCTTCGGCCACCTTGGCCACGCCACAGGCGACGATCACGGCCTTGGATCGGGTGAGGATGGCGATGCAGGCCTTGGTGATCGCCGCGTCAGGCCCCCAGGCCGAAACCGCCTCGCGGTCGCTGGTGATCAGCACCAGGTCGTTGACCTGCGCGGTGAAGGCCGGCGCCGGGGTGAAGGTGTCGACCAGACCGATGATCGAGGACGACGGCAGGGAGACGTTGCGCGCGCCCTTGTCGACGTTGGTCACGGTGACGCCGTGGAAGAAACTCATAGGTCAATCTCCAGATGTGAAAAGGCCCCGCAATGCAGGGCCTGTGATCGGCAGAAAAGAAAACGCCCCGTCGATGCGGGGCGCTTTAGGCGGTGTCGGTGGCTGGTTCCTGGAAGCCTTGCCCGGTGAGCCAATTTTCCGTGGCGGCCATGTTCGGACTGGCCGGCCACTGCTCGGCAGGGGGAGCCGCCGGGGTCGTCTCCAGTCGGCTGAGCTGGACGCGGAAGACCCGCCAAGCCTTGAGCGCATCGATCTCGGCCTGCGTGGCCAGGTTCAGCTCGACCGCGTCCTGCAGCGTGGCGATCATGCTGGTGGCGTACTGCTCGAGCAGGTATTTCTTTCGGCTCGCGGCCTGGCTGGCTGCTTTCGCCTTGGCCGCTTCGTCCACTACCCACTCCTCACCGCCCCAGGTGTCGAACTCGGTCACCGGCGCCTGCAGGGTCCAGCCGGCCGGCAGGTCGCCCAGCTCTTGCCATACCTGCGGCGCGCCGGTTTCGGTGCTGTACACCACAGCGCCGCGATGGTTGGCCACGATCTGCCAGGCCTGGCCATCTTCCACAGCGATCGCGACGAAGCCGTCAGGCACCACCGGTGGCTCCAGGTGGCAGATGTGCGCCGGGAACAACCACACGCCTGGCTCCAGGGGACTTGGATCGGCCGGGCTGCTGGACAGGAATTCACCGGTGCGCGGCGCCAGGTTGCAGACAATTGGCGCCATGACGCCCGGCAGCTCCCACCATGAGGTTGCCAGAGGACTCGTCTTATCGACTTGATCTTCCACGTTGTACTCCTTCAATACTTGATGCAGGCCAGATAAGCCCGGTTCGCCACGCGGACTTCACTACCACCGCTGCTGCTGATATTCAGCGTGTGGGTGTGCGCGCCGCCGACTGTTGATGTGTACGTTTGCAAGCCGTCGCTTTCCTGATCGCCCAGTACAGCGTTACCGCCCGAAGCCACATAACCCGAGCCAATCCGCTCGCGGATAACCTGGATGCTGTGCTGGTGAGCACCGCCGCTGCTGGTCGTGCCGGTGTGTACGTGCGCCTCGTTCTGCCCGGCCTGAGTCGAGAACAGTTCCCGCCCTGGGTCGGCGGCGTTCAAACCATCGGTCCAGGCCTTGTCCACCAACTCACGGTCGTCCGGCAGGTTGAACGTCGTAGAGCCGTCCCCCTCCCCGAACTTCGTCCCGATTTTGGCGAAGAGATTCGCGTAAGTAGTGCGCGAAACTGCCGCGCCATTACGCTTCAACCAACCACGTGGCGGGGTAGGCAGGGCGAAATAGCCGACCATGCCCACGTCCCGATCCTCAAGGGCTTTCAGCGCCTGGACCGTAGCCATCTCGAACCAGGGTTCAAAGCCGCTGTAATCGTTGCTGTCGTCGGTCCTTATCGTGAGCCGCGCACCGCTGCCTACGGCGAACTGAGTCCGCTGGCCAGGGCCTTCGATTTGAAACCCGACCGCGTCATAGCCCCCCGACGTAACTTCCGCACCTACGCTGTTGTTGGTGAACCCGAAGAACGAAGTACCGCGCAGACTGTCTAGGTCGCCAACGTGTGCGGCACGCGTAGTGCTGAGGCCAAACGCCGCCAAGCCCTGCAGCACGGCTTTCATCGTGGCGACTTGGTCGGTATTGGTACCCACAGCGGCTGTCGGCGCCTCGGGCGATCCTGTGAACTTGGGCGAGGCCAAGGTGGCCTTCCTGGCCAGCTCGTTGAGCATCGTGGTCGCGAAGTTCGGATCGTTGCCCATCGCGGCCGCCAACTCGCGCAGCGAATCCAGCGCACCAGGTGCCGAGTCAATCAACGCCGCAACGGCGGCCTGTACAAAGGCGGTGGTGGCCAGCTGGCTGGTGTTGGTGCCCTTGCTGGCTGTCGGCGCCTCGGGCAGGCCTGTGAACTTGGGCGAAGCCAAAGGCGCCTTGAGGCCCAGCAGGTTCATGGCCGTACTGGCAAAGTTCGGGTCATTGTCCAGCGCCGAGGCGATCTTCTTCAGGGTGTCTAGGGCACTCGGCGCCGAATCGACCACCGTGCCGATCGCCGTTTGAACGAAAGCCGTATTGGCCACCTGGGCGGTGTTGGACCCTTTACCTGCTGTCGGCGCCTCGGGCAAGCCTGTGAGCTTGGGCGAAGTGATCGGCGCCTTGCCTGCCACGATGTCGGCCAGCGCGCTCAGCGCGTTCATAGATGCCAGTTCCCCCCAAGGCTCGAAGCCGCTGGCATCGCCGGTGTCGTCCGTGCGCATGTACAGTCTAGTCCCGCCCGGCACCGCAAACTGCGTGCGCTGCCCTACCGACTCAATCTGAAAGCCGATCGCGTCGTAAATGCCTGCCTCAACCGCGCCGATGGCCTTCTCACCAAACCCGAAAAAGCAGGTGCCGCGTAGCGCGTTCAGGTCATCGACAAAAGTGGAACGCCCGGAGGTCAGCCCGAAGGCCGCCAGGGCTTGCAGCAAGGCTTTCATCGTCGCGAGCTGGTCAGTATTGGTGCCCACGGCTGCCGTCGGTGCCTCGGGAATGCCGGTGAACTTGGGCGAGGCCAAGTTAGCCTTCTTGGCCAGCTCGTTGAGCGTCGTGGTCGCGAAGTTCGGATCGTTGCCCAAGGCCGTTGCAAACTCGCGCAACGTATCCAGTGCACCAGGCGCAGAGTCAACCAGCGCGGCAATAGCCGCCTGCACAAACGCGGTGGTGGCCAGCTGATCGCTGTTGGTCCCCTTGCCTGCTGTCGGCGCCTCGGGCTTGCCGGTGAGCTTGGGCGAGGCCAAAGGCGCCTTCTGGCTCAGCTGAATATCCATCGCACTGGAAAGTGCGCTCAGCGCGTCCACGGTCGACAGCTCAACCCACGGCGAGAAGCCGCTGTAATCCTCGCTGTCGTCGGTGCGGATCTGCAGCTTGGCACCGCCTGAGACCGCAAACTGCGTGCGCTGCCCGTAGGACTCGATCTGCAGGCCGACCGCGTCATAGGCTCCCGACTCAACCGGGGAGCCGATCGTCCAGTGCGTGAACCCGAAAAAGCGCGTGCCGCGCAGTGCATCCAGGTCCGCCGGGCGGCTGGACTTGTCGGCCAACCCATACGCACCCAACCCCTGCACGATGGCTTTCATGGTGGCCAGCTGGTTGGAGCTGGTCCCTACCTCAGCGGTCGGCGCCTCGGGTACGTCCGTGAACTTGGGCGAAGACAGGTTGGCTTTCTTGCTCAGCGCGTCGTCGACCTGGGCCTTGGTGTAGACATCGGTCAGCCCATAGCCTGCGACAGTGGTCGGGTTGGTGCCTGCGACCACGCGGCCGTACTTGTCCACCTGCACGCTGCGGTAGGTACCAGGTGCGACCCCGGTGCGCCCGAAGACCATTTCGAAGGCAAGAGCGGTAACGCCCAGGCTGATCGTCGCGTCGGTGACCAGCTGCCAGGCGCTATCGCCGTTGACCGTGCCACGCTCGACCAAGACCAGCAGGTTGGGCGTCACCTTGACGCTGGTGTTGGCATCCGGGCAGCGCGTCCAGGTGCCGATAGCGGTCAGGTACAGGCCGTTATCCTTGGCCGCGCTCTGATCCTTGACCAGCACCCGAGCACCTGCAGGCAGCGATACCCCGTCCACCGCCTGCAGGCCGCTGAGGGTGATGTTGCCCGTGGTGGCCGCAAGCACCGAATGTTTAAAGTCCTGACGGGCCAGTTCCTCGGTCACCCACTCACGGGTGGCCAGCACGACGCTAGGGTCGATCTTGAGCTGCACGTTGCTGGCACTACTGACGATCAGACTCATGCGCACGACCTGGGTACGCCCCGAGCCTTGGCTGAGCAGCGGCTTGTAGGTAGGCGCGCAGTTGGCGATCGCCACCAAGTCGCCGTCACTGTCGAACAGGCCGATTTCACGAATCCAGCGGCCACCCACGTCGGCTGGGATCACCTGTTCGGCGACGATGATGGACTTGTCCTTGTCGTCGATCTTCAGCTGATTGAGCGGCGCGCGGCGCCACTCCTTGATCAGCTTGGTCTGCGACGCATCGGGTTTGGGGTCGGTACCGTTGGCATCGCCCACGGCCATGTGCGTGATGGTCCAGGGGATATTCAGGGCGTCCGCGTTGGCCTGCTTGGCGGCGCCGATATCCGTCAGGATGGCGTAAAACTGGGTGTTCTGGTCAACCATATGAGATATCCAGGGTGTCGATAGTGTGTTCGCGACCGCCACGGCCTATCGAGCCTGTGACTTCAATGTCGCGGATCGCCGGCGGGTACACGTCCAACTCGTCCCCGTCGAAGATCGCGCCGCCGACGTAGAGGTGGCCGGTGGTCTCAAGGCTGATAGCCAAGGCCGTCATGTGCCGGCTCACGGGCCGCGCGTCGTCGAGCAGCGCGCTCAGTTCGTTGTAGGTTTCTTCGCTGATACCCGAGTCCGAAACGCCCACGCGCAGCGCGAAGGTGCCCGGCACCCCATGCGGCTGGGTCTCGAACCACTCCACGACCTCAATCAGGAAGCCGAACGGCTCCACCACCCGTCTCAGGGCGCCGATCGTGCCCTTGTAGGCGTGGACGTAGAACGCCGAGCGGATCACCGAGCGCTTGACCGACTCGGACCAGGTGTCGTCCCAGCGGTCGACCGACCAGGCCCAGGCCAACTGGTGCAGCAGGTGCGCCGGGCAGGTATCTGCGTTGTAGAGCGCGCGCAGGGGGATGCCGGCCGGGTCACGGCTGGCCGCCTCCACCGCACGCTCGAGCTGCGTACTGTTGGAAGGGAGCAGACTCGTCACGTCAGGTGCCTCGCGTTACGGTCACGCTCGAGCACCACGCGGCCTGGGCCTTGGTAGGCTTGATGTCGGCCCAGCCGATCAAGTCGACGCGACTGACGCCTGCGATGTGCAGCTGCGCGTCGACGGCAGACCGGGGCACCTCGACACCCAGCCGCCGGCGTGGGTTGATCCAGGTCTTCACGCGCCGGATGCACTCAGCCAGCAAGGCCTCGTTTTCCGGGCCATTACCGGTGAAGTACACAACCGCCTTGATCTGGTAGCGCAGGATCTGCGCGCTTTGCACGATCAGCCGGTCACCGACCGGCCGGACATCGTCGTCGTTCAGATGCAGCGCTACCTCATCCAGCAGGCTGTCATCTGCCGCGCCATCACCTTCAAGGCTCAGCACAGTGACCACCACGGTGGCCGGCGATGGGCTTTCGGCCGTCGCATCGGCGACCCGCCCCGAGGCGTTGCGCGCGTGCAGGATGTAGCTGTTACGCGGCCCGGCCGTGGTCAGGCCCTCATAAACCAGCTGTACCCGCTCGCGGAGCGCGTCGTCTTCCTCGAGCACTTCTTTTATCGGGGGGACGGCCGTCAGATCCTCAGCCTGGACGACCAGACGCGTGAGTTGCACGTTGGCCGCCAGATGATCCAGGTCCGCGCCCTTGGCATAGGCCAGCAGCAGGGCCTTGGCGGCATCGTTGACGCGTGCGCGGTCCTGCAAGCGACTGAAGGCCCCTACCTCGAGCAGACCCGTCACCGGGTCGCTCTCAAGCTCAGCGCTCCAGCTCTCGCCCATGTTTTCGCGGAACACGGTGAGGCTTTGCTGGTAGGTGTCTTCAAAGTCCAGGTCTTCCAGCACCTGCGGCGCCGGCAGCGCCGAAAGGTCGATTGTGCTCATGCCGTCACCTCGAGAATTGCGCTGTCGCCCAGGTACTGGCCGGTCAGCTGCATGGTTATCTGCCCACCGACCACGGCCACCACCCGGACACGCTCAAGCCTCAAGCGCGGCTCCCAGCGTCCAAGCGCGCGGGCAACCTCAGCCTGCACAGCGCTTTTCCACCCCTCGGTGACGGGCAGATCGATGTAGCGGCGCAGGTTGCTGCCGAACTCCGGGCGCATCCGGCGACTGCCCACCGGCGTGGTCAGAATCACTTCGATGGACTGCTGCAGGTGAGCTTTGCCGGACAGCGGCTGTCCCGTGCGGCGGTCCAGTCCGATCATGGGGTTACTCCCTGGCCATGTCCGCGTGGTTGCTCAGGTAGTTCAGGGCCTCAGCGTCGTCTGGCCCGACCGAAACGGCGTGGGCCTGCACCTGCAGCACGCGGTCGCTGTCAGGCAGCACCAGTGAGCGGGAGGTGTAGACGGTGTCGCGGAAGGTGACGCGCGCCTGCTCGGCGGCCGCTTCAGGTGCTGCAGGTGCATCAGCCTCGGCGTCGGTGGTCTTCTTCGTGGCCATGTGTGGCTCCAATGAAAAGGCCCGCACGCGGCGGGCCTTGAAAGGGTTTGTGGGAGGGGTGTTAGCCGTGCTTGGCGACGGCCTTTTCGACTTCTACAGCCAGCGCAGCGGCCAGGGCCTGGGGCTTGGCCGCGCTTTGGATGTTGAGGTTAATCGTCACACTGCGCGCCGGCCCTTCGATGTAGCGGCCGCCGCTCAATGCGCGACACAGGCCCTCAGCGATAACCTCTGGCTCGTTGTCGCCGGCCAGCAGCCGACGCCAGTAATCGCGCATGCGGTACTGATCAAATTCCCCGGTGATCTGGCGAGCCACCATGGTGGCCACCGTCTCGCTGTCGACCCCGTTGATGGGTCCGCGTGTCTTGCTGTTCGCCATGCCTGCCTCAATGCTTGTGGTTGGGGGTGTTGCCGGCGGTATCGATGATCCTTGCGCCGCCGAAGATGTCGCCCGTTACGCGTAACGCGCCGTTGACCTGGACGTTGCCCTGCAGGGTGATGCTCGGCGCCTTGACCGTGACCGCCTGGGCTTCTACCGATGCGGTCGAAGTTTTGGCGGTAATGGCGTCGTCAGTGAGCACCGCCGTGCTGCTACCGACCTTGATGGTGACCGTGCCGCTGGGCACCGTGACGGTGTAGCTCTTGGCCTTCCAGTCGTAGACCAGCGAGCCGCCATCGTCGAAACGCCACACCTCGACGTGGTCGCGGTTGTCTGGCTGCTGGCCGGCATTGCCGTACAGCCCCGGCACGAACGTGCCCTGCGCTGGCTCACCGCTCGGGCTGATCAGCGCACCCTGCTCACCCAGGCTGGGCGCTCGCCAATGACGTGCCTTGCCGGCGGCTATGGCATGCCAGCGCACCCAGGCGCTGGTCCAGTCGCCGCCGTCTGACACGCGCACCTTGCCGGCCGCCAGGTCCACCCCAACGACGTAGCAAGGGATCACCAGGCATGCCAGCATGCGGTCGGCCTGGGCAGCCGCGTAGCTCATGCCAGACTCTCCGGTGCTTGATAGTGACCTTCGTTGCCCGGCCCGGACTGGGGATCGAAGGCGAAGACCAACGACCCCGGCGGTTCGTCTGGCCATGGCCATTCGGTGTTGCCCAGATAGACATCCTGCCGCCACTGCACAGACCAGCCGACGCATTTCAGTAGCTCCGGGGTGATCTCCGACGGCATGGCCTGCACGTCCTGGGTCTGGTCGACGAAGTCCAGATCCCAATACTGCGCGTCCAGCAACTTGACCAGCTTGCTGGCCAGGATCGCAGCCTGCAGCGGCGCCTGTTCGCGGACCTCTTCGACCAGAATCAAGGCCTCGAAGGTGGCCACGATGCAGGTGCGGCCGTCGCCGGGGTCTGGCCCAGGGGCCATGCCAGTGATGGCATAGAACAACGCCGGCAGTTTCATGCCGGCCTCGAGCACCGGGTAGGCCGCGATGTTCTGCAACTGCGGCAGCGCCTGGGTCATGGCCTCGGTCATGGCCGTGTGCAACTGGGTCAGCTCGCTAGGTGATGTCTGCTGTTCGCTCATGCTTCACCGTTAGGATCAGGGTTACCCAGCCGGTACCATCAGGCTCCGGCCGTACAACGGTGTAGGCCCCGCCACCGTCCTCGGGGGCCAGCTCGATGGTCAGAGCCGCCCCCTTGCCCAGGCCCGCCGCGTTGGCCACCGGCAGACTGAACTGGGGTTCGCGCACAGCCTCAGCGTTGATGCTCGAGGCCAGGCGCTTGCTGCCCAGCTGGGGATCGTGGAAGGGGTTTTCGAAGATGCCCAGCACCGAACGGCCATCGGCAAGCGTGGCTCGATCGCCAACACGTCGCAGGATGGGGCCGTCCAGGCGCCGGGCCGCGCGCTCTCGAAAGCTCGATGCCGTCGCCATCACTGCACGATCAGCACTTCGGCATAGCCGCCGGCGGAATCGCTCAGCAGCTTGCCGTAGGGCTTGGAGCCTTCCGTACCCGGCGCGACCAGGGCGCCGTCCTTCACGCTGGCCGCGTTGCCGGCCTTGAGGGACGCGTCAGCCGGGACGCTCCAGGCCCCGGCCGTGCGGTAGGTGATGAGCGTGCCCTTGGAGCCGCTTTCCAGCGGCATGACCGCCAGGTCGTTGATGACTTGGGGCACGCCTTTTTCCGACCCGCCGGTCGGTGCCGGCAGGGTGAGCGTGTCGCCACTGTTCACATAGTTGGTCGCCATGATTCTCTTCCTCCAGAAACAACAAACCCCGCTTAGGCGGGGTGTTTGGCATCGCGTGCGGCTTACTGGCCGGCGGACTTGTTCAAGCCGCGTGCATCGAGCGCGGACACGCCGGCATCGATGCGGACCTTGGAGGCGATACCGTCGCTGGTGAAGCCTTCCTGCTGGTCGAAATACGGCGTCTCGATGCCGTCCAGGTAGGCCACTTCGATGGTATCGGCACCTTGCTTGGCCGCCAGGTAGTAGGCACTCGACGAATCCGCGTCCAGTCGCGGCTCAGCGATGACCTGGGCGAAGTTGCGAATGGGGTTGTCGATGCCGGCATTAGTTTCGGCACCCGGTACCGAGGCCGAGCGGATCAGCTGGTTGGCCTTGTCTTCCAGGGCCACCGGGCACAACAGGAAGGCTGGACGGATGTTCAACGGACGTGGCTTGGCGTCCTTGGCCACGGTGGCCTGCTGCAGCGCCATGGCGGTCTTGGCCGCGCTCATCGCCTCGATCGACAGCTTGGAAGCGGCGCCGGTGAAGAGGTTCTTGCGCGAGGCATCGAACAGCGGTCGGCCGTCCTTCATCTTGCCGTTCTTGGTCAACAGGTCGTAGACCAGGTCGCCGATGGTCGCACGCGCGGCCTCACCCATCAGGCGCGGGATCGCGGTCAGCGCGTCCAGGTCATCGTTGATGATCGCCTGACGGTTGATGGTGAACAGCTCGCCGTAGGTGGCCAGCTGGATAGTCTCCCCGGTGTCGCCCAGGGTGATGTTCTTGTAGTCGGCACCAGGACGCACCTCGCGCAGCGACGAGAACGACCCCAGGCCTACCCGGTTGGCGACCTTGAAGTCGCTCAAGCGGCCTTTCTTGGTCCACAGGTGATAGGTCTCTTCGGACTTCTCCCAGCCCGTCAGCAGCGACTTATACGCCGCGTCGAGCAGGATGTTGCCGAAGTCGCTCGAGCCGTGGGTAAAGGCCAGTCCGATCATGTTCATGACGTTGAGCGTCGAGACGCCCACGCCGCGCTCGACCAGCGAGGCACGGGCCAGCTCGCGCAGGGTCATGAAGTTGAACCCGTTGTCGTTCTGCAGCTCGTCCAGGCCGGCCCGTGCGTAGATCGAGGCACGGACCGAGTCGCCCACCAGGTTGCCGTTGGTGAGGTGGCCATGGTGACGAACGGTACCGGTCGGGGTCGTGCCTTGGCCGATGACCTCGAGCAGCTTGGCGTTGGCCTGCTCGAGCGTGCAGCCGGGGTCATTCAGGCAGGTATCGCGCAGCGTTTCATGCCCGGTGAAGGGGGTGAAGGCCGCCTGAATGGCGGTACGGCGAGCACCGTCAGCTGCCAGGACACGCGCGGCGATCTGCTCGGCGGTTTCAGTAGGGTTGCCAGGCGTCGTTGCTGGCACGCCTGCAGGCGGGGTGACCGAACCGCGTGGGGTGAAGAGGTGCTGTGCAGCTGGGGGCATGTTGGTGTAGTCCTTCAGGCGGTTGGAGTTGATCGTGGCGAAGGCTTCGATCGGGTCAAGCAAGGTGTCGGCAAAGCCCAGGGCGACCGCCTCGGCGCCGGTCATCCAGGTTTCGGCCGTCAGCAACGCCTCGACCTCTTCGACGCTCTTGCCGGTCTTGGCGACGTACACCGCCACCATGCCGGTCTCGAACTTGTCGAGAGTTTCGGCGTACTTGCGCATGGCCTCGGCGTCACCGCCCTGGATGCCCCAGGGCTTGTGAACCATCATCATGGCGTTGGCCGGCATGCGGATCTCGTCGCAGGCCATGGCCACCACGCTGCCCATGCTCGCGGCCAGGCCGACTACGGTGCCGATTACCCGCGCCTTGTGGCTCTTGAGCAGGTTGTACATGGCCATGCCTTCGAAGACGGCACCGCCGGGCGAGTTGATGTGCAGGTTGATCTGCGACACGTCGCCCACGGCGCGCAGGTCGTTGGCGAACTGCTGCGCCGAGATCCCCCAGTCGCCAATGTCACCGAACAGATACACCTCGGCCACGCCGCGCGTGGCAGCAGCCTTGATGGTGTACCAGCTGCTGCCGGGGTTATCCGTCGTCGTCCCGACCGACCCCTGCGGCTCCATCAGCGGCGGGGGCAGGTTCCTTGTTTGCGTCTGCATCGGTTTGGTTCTTCCCGTAGATTTGGTGGTAGTAGTCCGAACTCAGGACCAGCTCGGCCTCGCGGTTGGCGGCAATTTCCGCAATCCGCGAGGCCTTGAGTTCGGACGGGTTGCGCTGCCGCGATCGGGCCACCTCGGCCTCGTCGGCAAAGCCTGCCTTGACCAGGATTTCCCAGGCGGTTGCCTCATGCACCGGATTGATCCAGGGCATGACCGGGCCTTGATAGAAGGCGCCGTAGAGGGTCCGCTGATCCACGTCAGGCGGTACGCGCAGCTGTCCGCTCATGACCGCCATGCGCAGCCAGGACCGGTACACCGGACGGCACCAGTAGTCGATGAACTCGTGCTGCAGCAGGTCGTAGCCCAGCTGGCCCTCGACCAGCTCCTGCCGCTGCGCCGAGTAGGTGCCGTCGTAGCTGCGGGCCACGCTCGAATAGGTGCTGCGCGCGCCGGCGGCCACGGCCTTGAGCTGGCCGTTGCGGAAGCCTTCAAGGAAGGGGTTCGGGCGGTTACTTTCGATCGTCCCGACTTCCTCGCCGGGCAGCAGATTGTCCATCACCATGCCTGGCCCGAATGGGAAGGTGCGCTGCTGCTGCGCCTGTCCCTGGCCCGGTGGCACATAGTCGTCAGGCGTGCCCTTCTTGATGTACATGGCCAGCGCGGCGCTGATCCTCGCGGCCACACGCTCGCTCTGCTCGTAATCCTTGATATCCGCCAAGCGGATGACCACCGCGTGCAGCAGGGGCTGGCCCCGGTTCTGACCAATGCGCTTGCGGTTGGCAATGTGAATCACCCGATCGGCCGGCACGCGCTTGGTGTTGCTCGCCCACTTCTGGCCAATCATGGCCCCCGGATGGCCGTCGAGCAGGTGATAAGCCATCACCCGCCGCCAGTTGTCGCGCTCAACGCCCTGGACGATGCCGGCGCTGTAGTCGACGTAGTCAACCGGCAGGTAGTCAGGCTCGAGCAGCTCAATAGCGAAGGGCACACCGTGCAGGTGCGTATAGCCTGGCACCTTGCCCATGAGCATCTGCCCCAGGGCCTCCCCGTCGCGCAACCAGGTGCGGCACACCAGCCGCTCCATCTGCGGCCGGGTCAGTTCGCCAGAGGTCTCAGGGCGCAGCGACCATTCGGCCCACAGCGACTTGATGGCTGCTGCAAAGGTCGTATGCACCGTGCCGTCATAGCGCAGGGGAATCGGCTCGACCGCGATGCCAGGCCCGCCGACCACGCGTTCCTCGAGCCGATCGAACAGGCCCGTGACCAGGTCGTGGTCTTCGTCCAACTTGCGGCACTGCTCACGCAGGGATTTCAGCGAGCCGTGCAGCGAGCTGTCGGCGTCTTTTGCCTGTTTCTTGGGCTTGTGCGTGCGTGAGGGCTTGGCGGCCTCGAAGGCCAGAATCACGTTGCGAGCACGCATGCGCTCGGCGACCACTCGCGGGAAGAACGGTGCCAAGGCACGGTCGACCAGGTCACCGATCATTCAAACGTCGCCAGGGAGTGCCCTGGACGCCCTCCGCGCGCTGCAGCAGCGGCGCGGCGCTCCCATTCCAAGCGGCCGGCACGGATCTGCGGCAGCTCGGCCATCGTCACGCGGCGACCGCCAAACTGCACGTCCTTGCCGCCCTCGAGCAGGTCGACCTCAGCTTGCAGGTAGCGATCTACCATTTCCTGCGGGGTCAAAGCCATCCGCTGTCTCCTGTATCGATCCAGTCGCCAGAGACTGACGGGGGATCTGGTTGGGGGGATGCCGGGGGATCTGCTACTGGGGCAGGCTCCGGCTCGCTTTCGGGTTCGCTTGGCTGCTCGGCGG
This sequence comes from Pseudomonas entomophila, assembly GCF_013523165.1. Classification (GTDB taxonomy): domain Bacteria; phylum Pseudomonadota; class Gammaproteobacteria; order Pseudomonadales; family Pseudomonadaceae; genus Aquipseudomonas; species Aquipseudomonas entomophila_A. The sequence goes on along the minus strand of NZ_JAAMQI010000002.1, from coordinate 196,078 downwards.
CTGTTTCATCAGCCTCCTCGTCAGCCTCGGGGTAGGGTTCCAGCGGCTGCGCTTGAATCTTGTAGGCCTGCACTGCTGGGTTCTGCAGGGCCAGCACCTCAAGGTCCAAGCCGAACTTCTGCTGACTGATCCGCAGCGCGGCAAGGGCATATACAAAGCAGTCGAGGGCTTCGTTGCGCCGCTTCTTGGCGTCCCAGCGCAGCACGCGACGACCGCGCACGATGACCCACACCTTGCTTTCGCTGGTCAGCTGCTTGAGTTCGTCGTCGTCGCAGATCAGATCGTCTGCAGGGAAGTGAACAAGCCCAGACACCGGGCGATCGCCATCGGGCTGTAGCTTGAGGCGGTTGTAGATGACCTCTTTGGCGTTGTCGGTACCGACCTCGGTCAGGTAGGTCTTGGACTTCTTGTCTTTTTTCTTCGGGAACGAGGCGATGGCCTTGCCGTAGGTACTGGCCCCAAATATCGGGATGACCCAATGCAGACCGTGCTTGCGGCTCTGCTCTTTGACGGTGTCGGAGTGGTGACCACCGGAGTCCCAGCACCACCGCATCACGCCCATGACCGTGCCATCGGCACGGGTGAACTGTCGGTGCAGCTCCAGCCCGACCTGCCGCAGCAGCTCGATACTGGACGGGTCGCCCGTAAGCACCCGCCGATAGATCAGCCATGACTCTTCGCCAGAGCCAAACGCCCATACTCGCAACTCGTAGCGGTCGTCCTGGGTATCGATCGATCCCATGAGTACCAGGGCGCGCGCCGGCACCTGCGCCGGGTAGACCTCGCGCCGCTCGCGCAGCTGCTCCCAGCTGACCTTTTCCGTTTCGTCCTCTTCCCACACCTCGCCGAGGGTGGTGTTGACGAAGGTTTTCAGCTTGCCGCGGTCTTTGCCGACCTCGACGCGCTCGGCGGCGATCTCTACCCAGGTGGTGAAGGTCGAATAGATGGTCCAGATGTGAAACGTGACCGAGCGCGGCGGCGCGATCGGCTTATCGTCCGCGCGAAACCACGACATGCTGTCGCGCGTCCACACGCCGGTCCGGTCGCAGATATAGCGCCCGGTCTTGGCGGCCGCTTCGACCATTTCGTGGTACTCGAACGTGCCGCCCTGGCAGTGCTCGCACAGGTACCAAGCCGCTACCACCTCGCCGTCCTCACCCTTGCGCCACTTCAAGCCATACGGCTCATCAGGCCCGCCCCATTTCAGGGTTTGCTCAGCACCGCAGCATGGGGCCTTGATATAAAAGCGCATGTACCGCGAAGACTTCTCGGCGGCTCGGCTGACCTGGCAGGCGCCGGCGATACCGGGGGTCGACCCCCTGATCGACTTCTTGTAGGTCGAACCCTCCAGGCGTTTGTCGCCCAGCATCGTCGGTGCGCCTTCACCCTCGATGTCGGGGTCGAACTTCGACAGCTCGTCGTAGACCACCTCGTCGGGGCTTTTCTCGCGGTAGTTCCGGGCCGCTTTGCCACCCAGGCACCACAGCATCTTGCGGTTCTCGAAGCACTTCGAGTCGATGGTGTTATCACCGTGCTTCTTGCCGTGCCACGGGGCCAAGGCCAGCAGCACCGGCACGTCCCGAATCATCGTGTCGACGTGCCGCTTCATCATGCCTTCCGCGTCCGGGTCGGTCGGGCAGTACATGAGCAGGTTGCGTTTCTTGTGCTGCACCTTGTAGCCGTGGTTCGCCATCAGCATCTTGGTGTAGCCGATCCGCGCTGACTTGATCAGGTTGACGATGCGGATCAGGTCATTGCCCATCGCATTGAGCAGCGCAACCTGGAACGGCGCCGTGGTCCACCGTCCTTCCTGATAGGACGACTCGGACGACAGGTAAAAATGCTTGTCGGCCCACTCAACGGCCGACAGGGGGGGTTCTTTGTAGAGCGCGGCCAAGCCACGCCTGACCGCTTCACCCAGACTCTTTGTCCAGGGCGGCGACGTACTCATCTAGCAGCTCCGGTATGGTTTCGGCCAGACCGGCCGCTTCGTTACGCGTCACAGCAATCTCCCGCTCGAAGCTCTCCATAAAACGGATCTCGAGGTCGGGGTGCTTGAGCTTCACTTTCTTGGGGATCGTGTCCAGGTAGGAAGCCAGCAAAGCGCACAGCCTGGCCAACATGAACGTGGCGAAAGCGACGGGGACCAGCTCCTTCTCCCCTACCCGGTTTTTCCGGGCCTGGGCGTCGGCCTGCTCCTTGGTGGGCCGCCATCGCTCGAAGTCGATCTTGTGTCCGATCAGCGGATCAATGTCGGCAGCACCAGGTTGTTGTTTCCCTGTCTGGTGCTGCAGACGGTTGTCGAGCACCGACCGGGTGTCGTAGAAGGATTCGCGACCGATCTTCGCGACCGGCTCAACCCCCCATTTATCAAAGGCTTGAACGGTGATCCCGAGGCTTTCGGCCATGCTTTTCTTGTTCAGCCAGTACGGCTTGCGTGCGATCGTTGAAATGGCCATAGACGAAACAACAACCAACCTCTGAAATTGGGTCGTACATAGCGAAGAAGCGGGGCCCGAATTACCCCCTACCCCCGGTACCCTCGGGAGGACCCGTCAAAAATGGTCAAAAATCGACCAAAATCGACCGAATCGACCATTTCGCACCGACCCTCACCTCTACAGGCCACGGAACACGGGGCCTTCAGGGGGGTAGGGTCGAAAATGGTCAGGCCCGAGCGGTCAGGATGGCGTCGCGCAGTGCACGCTCGAGGATGGTCGGGCCGTGAGCCTTGGCGATGTTCGAGGCGATCTTGAAGAACGGGAAGATCACGCGGTATCGCGGCGCGCCGTCAGTGAACAGAAAGACCGGCTTGGCTGCATCACCAAAGGCTGTCTTCTTGCTTTCCCACACACCCTGCTCACCGTTGACCGTGCCAGTGAAGTAGCGCTTGGCATTGCCCTTGCGTTGGCTGCGCTTGCTGCCGGTGGCATTGGCCTGGAAGCCACTTGCCGACTCAGCCGCACCCAGGCCCGATAGGATGCGAGTCATGGTGCCGCGCGAGACGTTGCCGTACTGGTTGAGCAGGTCGTTGACCGGTACCGCGTACTGCCCGGACTTCATCAGCCCCTTGGCGATCAGCGACTTCTCAAACCGCTTATGGGGCCGCTGCCCACCCTGGACGGCCTGCTGCAGGTAGGTGTCAGCAGGAATGCCCGAGGTCCAAGCGTCCTTGAAATAGACCTTGGCCGGGCGGGCCTTGGTGGCCGCCTGGACGTACAAACTGCGCATCGTAGTCGGCGTGGGCCGATCGATGCGCTGCTTCATCACTTCCAGCATGCCGGCCTTGATCTGCTGGGCCAGCCGGGTCTGGGCGAGGATCTGTGCGAACGGGATCTGCCGCTTCTGGATGTCCGAGAGTTCGCGGGCCAGTGGGACGCGGTCGATGTCCAGCTTGAAGTCGATCATGGCTGGCTCCTGAACAAGTCAGACGTTAAGAATGGTTGAACTGATCATTGCAGTCCTCGCTGTAGGAAGAGGCAGCCAGAGAGGTGATCGATTCGTAGGAACTCATATGACCCTGCAGCGCAAACGCGACAAAGGCGACGACAACAGCCAGAAGCGGCCGGGCAATCATTGCGAATCAACCTTGCGGCTGGCCCATTGGCGACCCAACTGGCGGACCTGCTCAACGCCAAGCACACCAACAAAGCCAGCGACTGCATAGGCGTAGCCGCCGGTCATACCGAACTTTTCCGCGCCGATGCCTACCATGAAGACCAGCACACCACCCAGCGCAGCCTCGAGCAGGCGGCGATCCCAACGGGGTTCTTTGTCGTCGTAGAGGATTCGCAGGTAACTGAGGATGGTGGCCAAAGCGGCGGGCATGCCGTGGTCACGCAAGGCGGCCACAAGCATGACCCAGAAGGTCGGATCCTTTTCGGGGGGCATGGTCTGCATCTCGATTCCTCCCGAATCGGGAGTGCAAAGTAAAACGCCCCGGCAAGTGCCGAGGCGCAGAAACGAAAAACCCCGACTCATTGGCCGGGGTTCGTCAGTGTCACATTGCGTTGCAAGCTGGACACGCTGCTATAGAAACAGGTCTTTATCCGCGCGGAAAGAACTTTTTAAGCTGCCTCTCTCACTTGCTCCAGCGCGCAGTCAATCCAGGCGACTCCAGCCTTGATCAGCTCGCGTGCTTTGGCTTCGCTTATTTTGCTTTCTCGGGCCACACGGAGAGCAGGCCATTTTGCCCCGAAGTAGAGCCAAAGGAAGTCGCCCATTTGCTGATCGCGTTTGGTCAGGCGGGCAAGAGCGCCGTCTACCGCCAATGCCAGATCATCGGTGATGACGTACTGTTTCAGTCCGCCCTCCGATGGAACGTGATCACGCATCAACGCGAACAGCGGAGAGATATAACGCGGTACCCCCATCCCATCCATGCGCCACCACCCCCATTGCTCAAGCATGTACTCGGTATCACCCAGGGGCTTGTCCGTGTAGGTTCGTTTTTTCATGTGCCGCTCAATCCCCAGTGAAGTTGGATCCGCCCGCGCCGCGTCGGTTGGAACCTTGGTAATGCTGCTCCGGCCCTTGCATCACGCTAGGCCTTTTCATCTGTTTTATTTCTTGCTCTGCCGCTTGCAACTTGAAGCTGAGCTGGGTCACTAGGTGCTCCAGTGAAAGCACCAACCTAGAACCTTCAACAACCCAACCTGACCCGTTGCAATCCGTGCATGCCAGCTCAAAAAACACGCCTTCTACCACTGCCCTGCCCTTGCATGTCGGGCACTTGATCAGGTCCAAGCGGGGCTGCTCAAAGCCACGGTTGGTGCTCTTTTTCACGTTGTGCATTCTCCCCTGTAATAAATTCGTCGATGGGGCTGCGCGCCTTGCGTGGCTTGGCTTGCGGCCCGTTGTGAGAAATTGCGGATTGCATGTCTGTCAACTTGTGAATGGCTGCGAAGCCGATCCCGTCAAGCCATTCATGCCACTGCTCTAGGGCGTCCCTGCGTAGGCCATTTGCCTTGGTCTTGATGTAGGTATCAGCAACCTTCCCCAGTGAGTGATTCAGCAGCATTTCGCCAATGAAACCGTCGACACCCATGTCGAGCCATGCCGTGCGGGCAACCTTGCGTAAGTCATGACTAGACCAGGCCCGGCTGGCCAGGCGGCGGAAAATGGCCGAGGCCTGGCTTTCGCTCAGCGGCTGCCCCTTACGACCAGGGAACAGGTACTGCCCGCTGTACCCGGCTGTGATTTGCGCGGCCCGGTACCGTCGTAGAAGCGCCGATACTCGGGAAGTCAGCGGCAGGCGGTGTTCGGACCGCGTTTTGGTGCGCACTGCGGGAATGACCCACTCCGCATGGCTCAGCGAGAAGTCTGCCCATTGCGCCTGGCGAGACTCGCCCAGGCGAGTACCGTGACAGATCATCAGCAGCACCAGCATGGCCTCGGCAGGCCTCTGCTCAAATAGCGCAGCCAACGCGGGTACTACCTCATGCAGATGGTCTGCGCGCAGCCGGCCATCCTTCGGCAGGATCTTGGTCTTGATGAAGTGGGTGAACCGCATCTCAGCCATTGGGTTCGCGGCAATCAGCCCCAGCTCTCGCGCTTTACCGACAGCTAGACTCAGCACGCGAAACATCTGCCGAACGTAGGCCGTCGAGAACCTTGCCTGGGCTGGCCACATCAGCAGTTTGTCGAGCGTAGCCGCAGTTAGAGCAGCGATCGGCAGTTCATCCAAGCGTGGCAATAGCTGCTTGCTGATCACGGTTTTGACCGTGCCCTTCCAAGAGTCGGATAGCGACGCGTCATTGCCTACTCGCTCACTGAACCATCGCAGCAGATCGCCTACGGTCACCAGACCTTCCAGAGCTACAGCATCGTCAGGCTGACCCAGCAAACGCTGTCGCAAGGCAGGAAGCTCTGCAAAGATCGCCGCTGCGCCGTATTCGGGAAAGCGGGCAAGCCGGTTCCACTTGCCGCGCACGACGAGAAACCAGGTACCGGCCTTTCGGCCTTGATCAAAGCGGAACCGCAAACCTGGGTGGCGTGGATCCCGTAAATCTCGCACGCCGTCCACAGCCGATTGTCGCCGGATCTCGGTGTTGGACACCTTTACAACTGCTGTCGCACTCATGTTGAAAACCAATCGCCATGGAAACGCGTAGTTCGATACCTAACGACACTCATTGGCGCTTTTCCCTGTTGCCGTACCGTGAGGCCATACTGGTGACCTTGGCCGGCCGTTCGACTGTGGCCGGTTGCCAGCTGGCTGACAGGTTTTCAAAGCGGTTGTACTGGCCAAGGAAGGCTGCGCGGACGGTACCGGTTTCCACGTCCCGGCCCTTTCCGATGATGATTTCGGCAATGCCCTTGTATTCGGTGTTCTCGTTGTAGACCTCGTCCCGGTACACAAACAGGATCACGTCGGCGTCCTGCTCGATGGCGCCCGACTCACGCAGGTCGGATGGCACCGGGCGCTTGTTGGGGCGCTCCTCGCACTTGCGGGACAACTGGCTCAGCAGCACGACTGGGATGCCCAGCTCGCGCGCCAATAACTTGCAGCCACGGCTAATGCTGCTCACCTCCTCGGTGCGGTTCCCGCCATCGCCTTCCATCAGCTGCAGGTAGTCGACCACCAGCAGGTCCAAGCCATAGCGCAGCTTGTGGCGACGGGCCATGGAGCGGATGCGGCCCACAGTGGCGCCAGCTCGATCGGCGATGAACAGGTTCGCTTGCTGGATCTTGTGAGCAGCTACACCCATTTCAGTCCCGTGAGACTGGCACGCGGCGCCGTTCTTGATCAGGTTGAGCGGGATACGCCCTTCGGACGCCATCGCCCGGTCAAGCAGCTGTCCCTTGCTCATTTCAAGGCTGACCACAAGGGTCGACTTACGCTGGCGCACAGCAGCTTCAATGGCGAACCCCATGGCCAGGGTGGTTTTCCCCATGGCAGGCCGCCCTGCGACGATGATCAGTTGCTCAGGCTGCAGTCCGCCCAGCTTCTCGTCCAAGTCCGCCAGGCCGGTGGACAAGCCGATCAAGGTCTCGCCGCGCGCATGCCGGTCATGGCGCTCTTGCCACACCTCGACCTGTTCAGCCATCAGGTCGCCAGCTTTAACCACTTCATCCTGATCCGCGCCGGTGTCGATCGCCATAGCTGCCGCTTGGACAGCTGCAATCTTGGCTTGGATGTCACTGCCGCCTTGGACGATATCAAGCGTTTGAGCGCTCAGGTCATACAGGGCACGCTCAATGGCGCGCTCTCGAACGATCCGCGCGTAGGCGCCGGCATTGGCAACACTGGGCGTGTTGGCGATCAGCGAGCCGCAATGACCCAGGGCTAGGTCACCCGTGTGCAGCATTCCGACGTGATCAGCCACAGTCAGCAAGTCCACAGGCTTTCCAGCAGCCCGGAGTTCCAGAATACCCCGATACACCTCGGCGTTTTCCACGAAGTAAAACGACTCAGGGGTCAGGTCATCGGACAGCGTATCGATCAGCTCTGGACGCTGCAGCATGGCTCCCAACAGTCCATGTTCGGCGTCTGCGTTGTAGGGTTCACGCATGGTAGTTGCCCTCCACCACTTTCACGAAGTTGGTAGGAGCGATCAGCCAGTCGAATGTGCAACGGAACTGCTTTTCGCGACCTTCGATGCGGCCCATTAGGAAGTCACTCGACTCGACCATGCCGAACAGGTCTCGCCAGAACTCCAGGTCTTGGTGCACAGGGCTATCGGCCCATCGTGCAGCAAGCTTGCTGCGCCGATCCTTGTTGATCAGCACCACGCTTGGCAGTGTCGGCAGCAACTCGTTGAACAAACCAATGATCTTTTCGACCGGCACCTTGGCGCTGTCGCCGATGCCCTTTTCTTCTTCTGACGGTTCCTTGATGGTTCCTTTACGGTTCTGGGGGCAGGAGCTGCCGGGGTCATAGCTGGAAGGGCTAACGGTGTACCAGGTCGAGCGGCCCGAACGCTGGTGTGCGGTCAGGATTTTGGCCTGCTCAAGCCAGCGCAAAGCTGTGCGGACAGCGCGTTCCGACAGGCAGGTGCGCTGAGCGATGCGCGATACCGAAGGCCAGCACACACCATCGTCGTTCGCGTTGTCAGCAAGCGAGATCAGCACGGCCTTCTGTGCAGGGCTCATGCTCTGGAGTGGCCAGCAAGCTGTCATGATGATCGTACTCATGAAAAAAACCACATCGGGAGCGCCCAGGCAGCGGTGTTGCCTGCGATAAGTGATAAGTGCATAATTGGTCTCGTTACGTCGTTGAAGAAACCGCCCTGCCAGGCGGTTTTTTTGTGCCTGTAATTCAGGTTCTATAGGTGTAAAGCTCATCTGTGGTAGCTTTTTGCCTCCACACGAAAAGGTCCAGGAAGGCATGAAATGAAGGTGAAAGGGACTATCGCGGCGGCGAACTTGTACATTGGCCGCTATGTCGTGAGATCGCCTGCAGGCTACTTGGTGATGGATCTGATGCAGGGAGAGCTAAGCCTCCGAGACGAAGTGAGTTTCGATCCCCAGCATCTCGGTCCGGTCTACTTGATAAACCACACCACCGGAGAACCCGTCGAAGTCTGCGTCGAAGCACTTCTTTCAACCCTACGAGCAGCAGTAGCTCTAGCGGAGAGTAGATAACCCCGTTCTCAAATTGTCCGCCGAACCACAATCGTTTGGCGGCTTTTCCAAGCTTTTCCATCGCCTCTCCTATTGGTTAAATTCGCGGCTGATTGGGGTACTGGATGGATCATCAGTCACATTGGGAATCTGTTAGCGCCTCCCTTGATGGGTCAGAATTCATCAGGTTGGTGAGGCAGGCTCGTCTGCCGGGTATAGGTCGGGTCTCAACTGGTGTCGCGTGACCTGCCCCTGCACAGCCCGCTCGAGTGGAATGACCAAGTCCGCTGGCACCCGGAGATTCCGGTGAACGCACTGCCATATCCGCGGCTGACTCGTCTGGCATCGCCGCGCTAGCTCTGCTTGGCCTCCCGCCAAGCGGACCACCGCTTCGATAGGTCTCTCTTTTTCTGGCATGTCTGTGTGCCTCAATGGATCGTGTCAGAATGATAACCCAAGTTATAGAAGACGCAAACACATGTTATTTGAAGGGTGATAACGCGTGTTTTACCCTTGCGCTTATGAATACACATACCCTTGCACTGAAAGACCGGCTCCATTCGAAGCGGCAAGCCCTAGGTTTGAGCCAGCAGCAGCTCGCTGATAAGGCAGGGGTAAGCCAGGTGACCATCCAGCACCTGGAGAGCGGCCGGAACTCGTCTTCGAAAAAGCTGCTTGAGATCGCCAAGGCTCTCGGCGTGACTGCTGAGTGGCTGGCATCTGGAACCGAAAGTCATGGCCGAGTCAGAAACGTTGCTCCAGCGCGCAACCCCGAGATGACGTATCGCTACCCAGTAATCAGCTGGGTTGCTGCTGGCGCTTGGGCTGAGGCTGTCGAGCCCTTTCCCCCAGGCTTTTCGGACCGTTATGAGATGTCCGAATACGAGGCCAAAGGTCCAGCCTTCTGGCTGGAAGTCAAAGGGGACTCGATGACTTCCCCCGTTGGCCAAAGCATCGTCGAGGGCACTCTGATCCTCGTGGACACTGAGGCTGACGCACAGCATGGGAAGCTTGTTATTGCCAAGCTGGCCGATAGCAACGAAGCGACTTTCAAGAAGCTGGTTGAAGACGGTGGGCGGCGATTCCTGAAGCCTTTAAATCCTGCCTACCCTACCGAAATGTGCGCTGGCGACTGCCGCATCGTAGGTGTCGTAGTCCGTGCACTCATGAAGCTTTAAACCCCCGTTTCCAAGCACAACCCGCCTTGAGCGGGTTTTTTTGGATCGATTTATAACCTGAGTTATTGACAGGACGAAAACATAGATTATGATTTGCTTCATAACACAGGTTATAGGCGCTAGCCGCCTCGCTCTTTACACAACCAGACGTGACCACCTCGACGCACCCAGGCCATCACCTGGGTCGGCACAAGCTAAGTCGTCGACCATGCCAGTTAGGACTGGCCCATGCCTGGCTCTGGAGACCGGGCCAGGACGACCCGCTGGTGCATCTGGACCCAGCAGCCAACGTCCTGCGCTGTTAGCGCTCCCTGCCGGAGCCGAGATTAGGCGCTCCGCCGGCACAGCTCGAAGCAGCGAGCAGTAATGCCCACCAGGGTGGCGAGTAACCCTGTATCTACAGCCAGAACAACAGCCAGCGATCGACGCCAGCAGCGGGTCGCTGAGGTTTCACCGATTGGCCTGCACACGCGGGCCAGACGGGAAACCAACCAAGGAGTAGGACCATGCTGATACTGACCCGCAAGACGGGCGAAACCATCGTGATCAACGAGAACATCCGAGTGACCGTTCTGGCCGTCAAAGGCAACCAAGTGCGGATCGGTATTGAGGCACCAGAGGACGTGCCAGTGCACCGCCATGAGGTCCAAGAGCGGATCAAGGCTGAAGCTGAGGCCGCCGTCTGACCGAACAACCAGCGTCACGGCAGCCTGCCGTTAACTGCCCGATGCCCTGCTACTGGTGCATCGGTGGAGCAACTGGCTTCATGACTCGACCAGCTTCGCCAGGAGCATGAGAGGCTGGGTAGTCCTTCATCAGTTGATCCACCGATGCACCCCGCGTCCCCTTCCCTTCACATACGACTGCATTGGCAGACGCCAGGCACGCGCCTCCGGCTGCGCGTGGGTTTGGTCACCCGCCCTGGCGCCTGACCAATGCGGTCCCCCGAGACAGATTATGGAAACGATCACCTGCGGTACATGGACTGGCCAGCTCGGCGATGCCCTGGCGCCACGCGAGCTTGAAGCTCTGCTGTGGGTCGCCCAAGGCCTCACCACGAAAGAGATCGCCCGCCAGATGGGCACCACCCCCGGTACCGCCGCCAACCGCGTGAAGCTGGCCCTGTTCAAGATGCAGGTCAGCCGGCGTGTCGAGGCCGTCACCAAGGCCATGAGCCGCCAGATCATCAGCCCCCTGTGCATCGCGCTGGCCAGCCTCATCGCGCTGCACGCCGCCATCGACATGGGCGACCCCATGCGCCGCGACCGCCGCGTGCCCGAGCGCCGCACCGCCCAAGTTCGAATCGTTCGCAAGGCCGAGGCCTTCGAGCTTCACGTCTGACCGAGGATCACATCATGCAAACAGCAACGAGTCGCGCCTTCGCTCAAGGCGTTCCAGAGCTCAAGGCGCTGCTGGCCAGCACCAGTCTCGCCCGGCAAGAGGCCCAGGCCCGTGTCAAGGTCACCGCTCCCCGCTACCAAGCCATGAGCCGCGGCGAGATTTGGGAAGTGGTCGACCTCGGTACCGGCGCCGTCATGGGCATGGCCTACCGATACAACACCGCCTTGGTGTTCGTCGATGCGATGGAGGCAGCTGCCCGGTGCAAGCTGGTCGGGCGGCAATGATCGGCGAAAGCGTCCTAGAACAGCATGAGAAAGTTCGCGCAGAACTTGAGGCCAGCGCGGAGCAGTTCCTCGCCAATGGCGGCCAGATTCAGGACTGCGGAGGCGCTGCCTCGGTATCCCGCCGGCCCAACTTCCGGTGGTACCCAGACCAGCAGCCGCAGGACAAGCAGGTAGTGCAGCCGCAGCACAGCCCCCAGCTGCTCGGCCGGGCCATCCAAGTGGCCAAGACCATGACCGTCAGCGAAGCCAGCGCCCACCTAGGCGCCAGCCGCGCACAGCTGCTGACGCTCTCCCGAAAGCATTCGTTCTGCTTTCGGATCGACGCCAAGCAGCATGCCGAGCGGGAGCTGAGGCGCCAGGTCAGAGCCAAGACACAAGACGCTCTGGTCGAGAGGATCCGCGTGTACGCCCACACTGGCCTCAGCCGCGATGCGGTCGCCAAGTTGATCGGCATCAGCCAGCAGCGCCTGACCAGGCTCGTCGACGAGCACGACATCCACTTCCCCAAGTGGCGCCAGCCCAAATGAAACGAGTCCTCAACCGCGCCCGCCTCGGCCGACGCCAGCAACACAGCCACCTGCCGCCCAGCCGCCTTGTCTGTCAGGAAATATCGCAATGCCCAAACCTACCGACACCGCCGAGCTCCTGCAGGAACTCAACGGCGGCGCGTTCGCAAGCCAGATCGGCCACGCCCTCTCTGAGACAACCATTGGCTGATGTAGCGGGTTGTCAAAATTTTTTCAGGGACCCATATGACTAGGGAGTGACATATCTGCAATTTCCATGACTAGGTACAGATTAAACTCGCTTTCCTTTCCTCGAATTATAGAATGCCTTCTGCCAAAAGCATCAATACAGACTAGTTTAAACTTGTATTCGTCTAACTCATAAAGATCTTGAACTCCAAAGAACGGTATCCATCCATGAAGAGCCGTGCCATGCTTGACTATAGCACCGTTCTTGTAAATCAACTTTTCGCCGAACCTATTCAATACGATAGGCTCGCCTTGAGACGTAAACATTCTGAAATTATTGACTTTATCCAAGCCATAGCCTCTGTCTAATCTTTTCCATTTACTAAACCTCGATGCCTTATAAGAAAGCTCGTAATCAAGTATATACGCCTCATTTTTTCTCAAGTTAGTTATATATGGATAGAGCATAAAACTTGTGTATTCTTTTTGTTTTATTTCAGTAGTACCTTTCATAACACACAGAATCTTTCCATATAGCTTGGGCCTATTCGCAAGGTGATCCAAATAAACTTTGAACCAACCTGAGAGCGCAACCATAATACCAATCGCCTTCAACATGGATTCAGCATCCATAGCTCTTGTCCTCCGCTAATACAAGGCAACTTGAACTGTAGCGCCCTGCAAGCGCATAGCCAAATATTTTCAGAATCAAATACGCCGCCATGGCACGGAGCACCCATGTCCGATAGAAAAATCGACGACGCCAAGCTCGAGCGTGTAATCCGCAAGATAAAACGCTGCCTGGCACTATCAGCGAGCTCCAACGAAACCGAAGCCACAACCGCGATGCGCCAGGCCCAGGCGCTGATGCGCGAATACCGTCTCACCGAGGTTGATGTTCGGCTGAGCGACGTCGGCGAGGTCGACTCCAAGGAATACCGAATCACTCGCCGGCCAACCTGGGACAGGCAACTCAGCGCGATCGTGGCAAGGGCATTCGGCGTGCGGCCCCTGGACGTGAAGCATTGGTGCAAGACCTAGTACCGTGCGGCGAAGAGGACGCCGCCCTACCGAGCGGCTCAAGCGGTCGCGACCTGGTGGCGGTTGAAGTTCAGGACAAAGCTCTGATCGAGCAGCACCTGGCAGGTAGAGAAATAGGCAAAGCCCGTAGGAATCCAGAGATCGAGCTGGACCTAGAAGCTCAGATTGCCGGTCTGCTGGCCGGGCAGCGCGTAGAGATCAACCCAGGGCTGGCCACCGGCAGCGAGCATCTATTGCAGCTCACTCAGGTTTGAGATGTTCCTTGCCCGCCTGCGCATGTCCGTCATCACCAGCGGCTCGCAGCTGGCGCTGAAGCTACGCTGGATCGGTGAGGAGGCGCAGCGCGAGGCGATCGCTCAGGAGTTCAAGCAGGTGCTTGAGAGCAAGGTAAGCGATGCTGCCAAGCTGACGCTGGGCAGCATCGGCACTAAGTAAATCAACAAGGAGCGTCCCGAGACGCCCCTAGCTTTGCTGACCTACGCTATTACGAAATTACGTCCACACCCACGATGTATGGAGGAAGACCGCCAGCATGGCGTTTCATAAAGTGTTCGATATTTCTCTCAAACGCTTCATTCCCGGCCATAGTTTTAATCCAATCCCTAGCCGAAGATGTAATACTCTCTACAAACAAAGGAATATCAATATTCAGAGCATCATTCAAAACATTATTATGGAAAACGTTTCCATTCGCTCTCTCCACAAACATTATTCTAGAGTAACCTAGTTGTTTGTGCATGCTACGGCCTTGATGTAAGAGCCCACATCTATAAGCATAACAAGTCGCGCCGCTCAATGAAGGCCTACGATCTGGACCAACCGTATATTTGGGAGCAACCCACTTATCAAACCACGCCCGATATTTATCACCCTTAGCAAGTCCATCGTCAGACTCTAGCGCTCCACATATATCAGGCACAGTTAAAGCAGTGAACAGCGAAACATAGCTGAATCCACTATTAGCAACTTTATCAAGCTGGTTCAAAAACTCTTCCATAATCATTCTCCATGTTCAGCCTACATACTGTTTTCCGTGGTGCGTAATGAGATTAGCACTCAGCAAGAAGCCGTGCTGCAGCCAGAATGATTTTGACAACGCCTTATGACCACCCCGTCAATCACTAGCCGAAGCTGCCCGGCGAGGACCGCCCATGCCTGCCTATTACAACGAGATCGACATATACGCCGCGCAGTGGCTCCGCAACCTTATTGCCGCTGGCCACATCGCGCCAGGCGACGTTGACGAACGCTCGATCGAGGACGTACACCCTGATGACCTCAAGCCCTACACCCAATGCCACTTCTTCGCCGGCGTCGGCGTTTGGTCCTATGCCCTTCGCCGCGCCGGCTGGCCAGACGATCGACCTATTTGGACCGGTTCCTGTCCGTGCCAACCTTTCAGCGCGGCAGGCGCGGGCGCTGGGTTTGATGACCAGCGGCACCTGTGGCCGCACTTCCATTGGCTCATCCGCGAGCGCCAGCCTTCAGTCGTCTTTGGAGAGCAGGTTGCAAGCAAGGACGCAGATCCTTGGCTCGACCTTGTACAAGCTGACGTGGAAGCCATGGCTTATGCCTTCGGGGCTGTCGCGTTCCCGTCTGCGGGCGTCGGTGCTCCGCACATCCGAGATCGCACGTACTGGGTGGCCCACGCCCACGGCAGCACTGGCCGAAAAAGGGGTGCGCACCTTCGAAGGCGGCCTCATGGAAGCGATGCGCAATCATGGTCTGGACCTGGCGGCAGCGGCCTGCCTGGTGGGATGGCCGACTCCCACGGCCAACGCAAAGGACCAGGTCGAGACACGGCGCGGATTACAGACGCTGGGCGGGTCAGCACTGCTGTCGGGCTGGCCAAGCCCAACGGCCTGCGATTCGAACAGAAAGCCGTCGCAGGACTTCAAGACACCGAACATAACGCTGAATCACGCGGCAGTGCTGAGCGGCTGGCCGACCCCCAACGCTGGGACGCCCCAGAGCCTACGCGGCAATGGTCAAGATCCCGAAACACGCCGCTCCCAGGGCCATCAGGTCAACCTCAAGGATGCTGTGCGCTATCTGATGCACGACCACCCAGTCCGGTTAACGGCCTGTGGGCAGATGCTGACTGGCTCTTCTGCAGGGATGGAAAGTGGCGGCCAGTTGAGCCCGGAACATCCCCGCTGGCTCATGGGGCTCCCAGCCGAGTGGGACGCCTGCGCGCCTACGGAAACGCCATCAATGCTGAAGCGGCGGCGCACTTCATAGCCGCCTATCTCGAAACCCTATGACACCACAGGCGAGGTATCCCATGCCCACAGAACACGACTACATCGATGTGCACGATCTGTTCGTCAGCATCAACCCAAGCGGCCTGGACGAGAAAGAGCTGGAGCGCAATGGCGCCAGCTTCGTCGAGCCGCAGACGATCAACGAATACCACCTCTTCCATGCTGGGTATCAGGCGGCGCTGGAAGCCCAGAAGGGCCAGGGCGAGCCGGTGGGTTACCAGATCCGCAGCAAGACTGATAGACCCGGGTCACAGTGGATGCCATGGCGGGAGTGCTGTGATACCGAACGCGCCCTGCACTCTCATGAGGTAGGCCGCTTCAATCAATTCGGGATCATGCGCGAGATTCGGCCGGTCTTCGCCAGCGCTGCCGATCCTGCCGAGGTTGAGCGACTGCGCACCGAGAATATCCGCCTGAATGGCTTGAGGCCTGAAGGACCACCGCGACCACCAGCCGGCGATGGCCTGCCTCGCTACGGTCTTCGCTGGAACGGTCCACAGCAGCCTATCGCAGTACCCATGAATGATGGCTATTGGACGCCTTGGCATCTGGCAGATCGTCTGCGCCAAGAACTCAACAACCTGCTCGAAGCCGGCGCACACCTGCTGTAACCCTTCCCCCTAATCTAGCTCGCCGACATGCGCGGGCATGGAGAACTCGTGAACACCCATTTCCTGCTGATGGCCCAGTACGGTGGCCAGGCAATCATCCCGCTCGAGCGCATATGCCTCGACTACTTCAGCCATCTGACCCCGGAAAAGATGAAGGCCAAGGTCGCCCGGGGCGAAATTAACCTGCCACTTGTCTGCATGGAGGCCAGCCAGAAATCGGCCCGAGGCGTACATCTGAACGATCTGGCTGCCTACCTCGACGCTCAGCATGCTAAGGCCAAGACCGAGCACGACAAGCTCATGGGTCGCGGTCTTCGACGCGTCTACTGACCCTCTTCCGGGCCTCGATCACGGGGCCCGCTATCACCCTGTCGATCCACCCCCACCCCGCGTACGGATCGCCATTCCCCCGCAGGTGCGTATAGCGCCGCATCGAGTTCCAATCCCGGTGACCGGAAACAGAGGCCACCTTCGGGATATCCCACCCCATTTCGAAAAGCCGGCTCACGCCATCATGGCGTAGGTCGTGAAAATGCAGGTCGTCGATCTCTAGAAAATTGCATGCCCTAGTGAACGAGGATGATATCGATCTCGAGTTGTACGGAAAAACCTCGCTGGCTACACGCGGCATCGACTGCAGGATGCGCCAGGCTTCGTCCGGCAAATGGCACCACACGTCATTCCCGTACTTTTGCCCGGGGTTCTTCATGTCGGTGATGAGGGCTGACCGGTCCTTTTCGTTGAGCGAATCCCAGCGTATGCGTGTGATCTCTTCCTGCCGCCGGGTAGAGAAGAGCGCGAATAACATCACCCGAAGCATATCTATCTCCTGCTTGCGGCGGTCGCGCATCTCGTCGAAGTACGCTAGCAGGCGCTCAAGCTCGTCCAGAGTCGGCCGTCGGTTTCGCTCGCGGCTTTTGCTGACCGCGCCCATCTTCCTCAGCACCTTCCGGGCGTCGGGCATAGCGTGCGGGTCAACTTCATAGCCCCAGGCCGGCCGCGCAACGGAGAGGACCGCGCCCAGATGCGCCAAGTCGTTGCCTACAGTCTGTGCCTGAATGCCGCTGTTCTCCATCCGCCACATGGCGTACTCGACCAGCTTCTGGCTGGTTAGGTCTGTGTCCGCAACCTCACCCAGCCAAGTTTCCTTGATGGCGTTCAGGGTAGCGCGTTTCGTTTTGCCCAATGGGCGCAACTTCTCGTACTGGTCCAGGTAACGGTCGACCATGTGCTTGACCGTGGTGCCGCCGCGGTTCGCCTTGTCGATCGCGCCTGGCTCATGTAGCTCGGCCTCGCGCTTCCTGATCCAGGCCTGCGCTGTAGCCTTGCGATCGAACGTCTGGCTTTCCTGATAGACTGACTGACCCTTCTTCATGATCCGGATCTGCGCGGTGTACGCTGCAGACCCATCCTTACGCTTCCGAAGCGTGATGGTTCCCATTGGTTTTGCTACACGGCTGCTATGAGTTACTACATTGTAGCAACGAGAGACGGCAAACGAGCAAAAATGATGGGAGACGGTAGCAAACGAGAGAATCGAAAATGCCCCCTGCGACCCCAGAAAATAAGGCCTCCCCAGTAGATCCAGTAGTGAGGCGGTTTTCTGTTGCGCCGATGATGGATTGGACCGACCGCCACTGCCGGTTCTTCCTGCGACTGCTCTCCCGCCACACCCTGCTCTACACCGAAATGGTCACCACCGGCGCCCTCCTCCACGGCGACGCGGCGCGCTTCTTGCGCCATGACGAAACCGAGCACCCGCTGGCCCTGCAAATGGGCGGCAGCAACCCCGCTGACCTGGCCGCCTGCGCGCGCCTGGCCGAGGCGGCCGGTTACGACGAGGTGAACCTCAACGTCGGCTGCCCGAGCGACCGGGTGCAGAACAACATGATCGGCGCCTGCCTGATGGGCCATCCGGCGCTGGTGGCCGAGTGCGTCACGGCGATGCGCGAGGCGGTGCAGATCCCGGTGACGGTCAAGCACCGCATCGGCATCAATGGACGCGACAGCTATGCCGAGCTGTGCGATTTCATCGGCCAGGTGCGGGACGCCGGGTGCCGGAGTTTCACGGTGCATGCGCGGATCGCGATCCTGGAAGGGCTGTCGCCGAAGGAGAACCGCGACATCCCGCCGTTGCGCTATGACGTGGCGGCGCAGGTGAAGGCTGACTTCCCGGAGCTGGAGATCGTGCTCAACGGGGGGATCAAGACGCTGGACGACTGCGAGACGCACTTGCAGACCTTCGATGGCGTGATGCTGGGGCGGGAGGCGTATCACAATCCGTACCTGCTGGCGGCGGTGGATCAGCGGCTGTTCGGCAGCGAGGCCCCGGTGGTGAGCCGCAGCGAGGTGCTGGCGCGGTTGCGGCCCTACATCGTGGCGCACCTGGCCGAGGGCGGGGCGATGCACCATGTGACGCGGCATATCCTGGGGTTGGGGCAAGGGTTCCCAGGGGCGCGGCGGTTCCGGCAGTTGCTGTCGGCGGACATTCACAAGAGTGATGATCCGTTGGGGGTGTTCGATCGGGCGGCGGAGTTGATGGTGGGGCGGTAGGGCTGGGGTGGAGGGTGCTGGGCGGGTGTGGTGAGCATTGGGAGATGAGTGGCTGATTTTGTGGGCCCTGCGGGCCCAATCGCGGCACGGGGGCCGCTCCCACAGGGGACGGCGATTGCCTGCGATGCCGTGGTGCGGCTATGGGTGTAGGCCCCTGTGCCGCGATTGAGCCCACAGGGCCCACATCACACTTGGTAGAAATCATAGAATCTCCCACAGGTGATTGCGATAGCCTGCAACGCCGCGGTGCGGCTACGGGTGTGGGAGCGGGCTTGCCCGCGATGACGGCGGCCGCCCCACCGCATCGCAGGCAGGCTGGGCACGGGCCTGCCAACCCTGGAAGGGGAAGCACAGGCCCAATCGCGGGCAAGCCACCCGCCCTACCCCGGCAATCTCATCTATCCTTCAGGCTCTTCGCGAACCTTGAGTGCTTGCCCGGGGTCCGTTAATGTCGAGCCATTGCACAGGACAGAGCACGCCCATGACTTCCAAGCTGGAACAACTCAAACAGTTCACCACCGTCGTCGCGGACACCGGCGACATCGAGGCGATCCGACGGCTCAAGCCGGTCGATGCCACCACCAACCCGTCCCTGCTGCTCAAGGCTGCGGCCCTGACAGGCTATGGCGAGGTGCTGGAGAAGATCCGCGCCGAGTACAAGGACGACGTCGACCAGGCCTGCGACCGCTTCGCCGTGGCCGTGGGGACCGGGATCCTCAAGGAAATCCCGGGGCGCATTTCCACCGAGGTGGATGCCCGCCTGTCGTTCGACCAGGACAAGCTGCTGGCCAAGGCGCGCAACCTGATTTCGCTGTACGACGAGGCCGGTGTCGGCCGTGATCGGGTGCTGATCAAGCTGGCCTCCACCTGGGAAGGCATCCGCGCCGCGGAAGTCCTCGAGAAGGAAGGCATCCAGACCAACCTGACGCTGCTGTTCTCCTATGCCCAGGCCCAGGCCTGCGCCGATGCTGGCGTGTTCCTGATCTCGCCGTTCGTGGGCCGGATCTACGACTGGTACAAGAAAAGCACCGGCCAGGAATACAGCGCCGCCGAAGACCCGGGCGTGGAGTCGGTGACGCGTATCTACAACTACTACAAGGCCAATGGCTACAAGACCGTGGTCATGGGCGCGAGCTTCCGCAACGTCGGCCAGATCGAGCAACTGGCCGGCTGCGACCGCTTGACCATCAGCCCGGAACTGCTCGAGAAACTGGGCCAGGACCAGGGCGACCTGCCTCGCATCCTGCAGCCTGGCAACGCCAGCGAAGCCAAGCGCTCGCTGACCGAGGCGCAGTTCCGCTGGGACATGAACGAGGACGCCATGGCCACCGAGAAACTGGCCGAAGGCATCCGTCAGTTCGCCCGCGACCAGGAGAAGCTCGAAGCCGTGATGGCCGGCAAGGCATGAGCCGGAACGGCTGACACGTGCCACGCCGCAGGGGCTGTCGGACGGCCCCTGCAGCCTCCCTCTTGCGAGTGAACACCTCCCTGTCAGAAACGATCTGACACACATGCCGATTGCCCGAGAAGCGATCGTTACCCAGCATGCTCGCTCGATCATGCACCTCGACGCTGCCCGACGTCCGCTGACGATCGCGCCGCTTGCCCCACGTCCGCTTTTTCTTCGCTGAGTATCCGATGCCGTTGACCCCTGCCCCGCTCCCCCTCGTGCTCGCCGGCCCGCTCCTGCGTCGCCTGGAGGCGCAGCGCTTCGCCTTGTGGCTGGTCGGCACGCAGCGCCTGACTCTCGAGGTGACCGTGGACGGCCCAGGCCTTGAGGCCACCACCGACTGCCAGGTGGTGCAGATCGGGCGCGCGGCCTTCGTGCACCTGGTCGACGTGCACCTGAACGCACCGCTGCCGGTGGATCAGGTGATCGCCTACGACGTGCTCATCGACACCGACGACGGCCCGCAGGGCATCGCCGACTGGGCGCCACACCTGCTCTACCCAGGGCGCCCACGGGCGGACTTCGTGCTGCGTGCGCGGCTCGATCAGGTCTTGCACGGCTCCTGCCGCAAGCCTCACCATCGGGCGGCGGACGGCCTGCTGTGCGCCGATCGCTTGCTCCTCGCGTGCGAACGTCCCGAAGACCGACCTGCGGTCTTGCTGATGACCGGGGATCAGATCTACGCCGACGATGTGGCCGGCCCGATGCTGCGGGCCATTCATCGGCTGATCGAGCAGGTGGGGCTGTTCGACGAGCCGCTCGCCGGCGCGGTGGTCGACGACAGCCAGGCGCTGTACGCCCATGGCGCCTGCTACTATCAACGCGCCGACCTGCTGCCGGCGCTGGAGGCCAACGAAGGCCTGCGGCGGCGCTTCTTCGGCGGCACACGCAAGCCCATCTTCACCAGCAGCAACGCCGACAATCACCTGGTGACCTTCGCCGAGGTCATGGCCATGTACCTGCTGGTCTGGTCGCCGGTCTGCTGGCGCCTGGTGCGCATGACGCAGCCGTCTGGCCTAAGCGCCACGCATCAGGCGCGCTACGACCAGGAGTTGCCGTGGGTAGAGGCGTTCACCGATGGCCTGGAGGGGGTGGCACGGGTACTGGCGCACCTGCCCAGCCTGATGATCTTCGATGATCATGACATCACCGACGACTGGAACCTGTCGGCGCAGTGGGAGGCGTCGGTCTATGGCCACCCGTTCTCACGCCGCATCGTCGGCAATGCGCTGATCGGCTACCTGCTGTGCCAAGGCTGGGGCAATGCCCCGGCGCGCTGCCAGCCGCTGATCGAGGCGTGCCAGGCGATGACATCGCAGGCAGAAGACGGCTGGCTGGCCAGCGACGACCAGGACGGCGTGATCGATCGGCTCCTGGCCTTTCAGGGCTGGCAGTTCGAGGTGGCCAGCGAGCCGCCGCTGGTGGTGCTCGACACCCGGACGCGGCGCTGGCGCAGCGAGCGCAACCTGAAGAAGCCTTCCGGGCTGCTCGACTGGGAAGCCCTGAGCGAACTGCAGCAGGCCCTGCTCGACCACCGCTCAGCCGTGATCGTCTCGCCAGCACCGGTCTTCGGGGTCAAGCTGATCGAGACGGTGCAGCGGGTGGTCAGCGGGCTGGGCTTTCCGCTGCTGGTGGATGCGGAGAACTGGATGGCGCATCGCGGTGCAGCCCAGGTGGTGCTGAACATCTTCCGCCACTCACGCACGCCGGGGCACTACGTGATTCTCTCGGGCGACGTGCACTATTCGTTCGTCTACGAAGTGCTGATCCGAAACCGCCAGCACACCCCGCACCTCTGGCAGATCACCAGCAGCGGGATCAAGAACGAATTCCCCCGGCGCCTGCTGAAGGTGTTCGACCGGCTCAACCGCTGGTTGTACGCGCCGCGTTCGCCGCTCAACGGCTTCACCAAGCGTCGCCGGATGGAAGTGATCCCACGCACGCCCGACCGCAGCCAGGCGGGCGAGCGGCTGTGGAACGGTGCGGGGTTGGGTCAGGTGTTCTTCGATGCCGAGGGTCGGCCGACGCAGATCTTGCAGCTCAACGCCGATGGCACGTCGGCGACCGGATTTGCGCCAACCACGTAACCTGCAGGCCGATCAGGTGCGCTCGAGGGCGTTGACCAGGTCGCGGAAGGCTTCGCGGTTGGAGTCGTTCAGGCCCATCAGGATACGGTGCGCCTCGAGCACCTTGGAGCGCACCACGTCTTCGTTCTGGTCCTGGGAGGGCAGATCGCTCAGGCAGTCCGGACACGGGATCGGCCGGTCGACGATGTTGAACACCTGCTCGAAGCCCATCGACTGCAGCAACCGGGAAATGTCCGGGTTGGTGGTGACGACGGTGGGCAGCAGCCCGACTTTCTGGCGCGACAGGATCGACAGCTTGGCCAGCAGGCCCAGCGTGGTGCTGTCGATGCTCTCGGCTTCGGTCAGGTCGATGACGATGGCCGAGAAGTTGAGGGCACTGAAGATCTTGTCGATCGTCGCATCCAGTGCCGAACACAGGGTCAGGCGCACTTCACCGACGAATTTCAGCACGAAGGTGCCGCACTGCTCGGCGAACTGGATTCTACCGGTACTCATTGAAGGTTCCTGCTCAACACCATTAGGGCGATATCATCCGGCATCTCCCCAAGCGTAGCCAAATTGAAACGTCGACGCAGCCCATCCAGGCTGCCTCCCGCCTCCTGGACGATCTGCGGCAGCGACGCCTCCTTGTCTTTGAGGGTCGCGCCCGGCAAAAGGTCCAGGATGCCATCGGACATCAGGCTCAGGCTGAACTGACCGGGCAAGGTCATCTCATGATCCTGGTAAGTCGCCTCCTCGAACAACCCCACGGGCAAACCACGGCCCTCGAGGTAGCGGGCCTGGTCCGGGGTATGCAGCACCGGCAGCGGCAGATGGCCGCCGACGGCATAGGTCAGCACGTTGGTGTGCTCGTCGATCACGCCGCCGACCATGGTCACGTGCTTGCCCAGCTTGCAGTTGATCAGCCCGCGGTTGATGTGCGACAGCACCTCCGAGGGCTTGAACTCGCGTGAATGGCCACCGCTGCGCTTGAATTCGAACAGCAGGCGGGTGGTCATGAACTTCAGCAACACGGTGACGAAGGCCGACGACGCACCATGGCCGGACACGTCGGCCAGGTAGAACGCGATGCGGCGGTCATCCACCCGGAAGTAGTCGACGAAATCACCCGACAGATACAGCGACGGGATGATCTGGTGATCGAACGAGAAGCCGCCAGCGTACCACGGGCTCTCCGGCAGCATGTTCATCTGCACCTGGCGACCGGCGGTCTGGTCCTCCTGCAACAGGTGCAGGCTGGCCTCGAGTTCACGGTTGGCGGCTTCGAGCTTTTCCCGGTAGCGCTGGTTCTCGAGCAGCAGCCGCGAACGGTCGAGCGCACGGCGTACCGAATGCTCCAGCACCGCCAGGTCCTGCAGGGGCTTGATCAGGTAGTCGGCCGCGCCCAGGCGCAGCGCATCGACCGCATCGCTCATGACCCCGGCACCGGACACCACGATCACCGGCAGCTGCGGCGCGCGCTCACTGATGCGGCGGATCAACTCCAGGCCACCCATCTGCGGCATGCGCAGGTCGCAGATCACCAGGTCGGGCGCGTGTTGCTCGAACACGTCCAGGCCCTGCTGGCCGTTACAGGCCTGCAGCACGGCGAAACCACTGTCTTCCAGGTAGGCGGCGAGGCTTGCACGGACCACGTCGTCGTCATCGATGATCAGCAACGTTGCACTGGTGTTCGGCATGTGGGCAAACGGCGCCAGAAATAGGTTGGCGTAGCGGCGTCGACAACGCGACGAACGGCTACTGGAATTCTCTCTGGCACGCTTCTATTGGGGATGGACCCTGACGGTCGACCCGGCAAAAGGCAGAGGTGCCCTGTAAGGCGCTGACGGTACTCCCATCCGCAGGGCGTTTCAAGCACGACAGGCCATTGGGCGGGTGCGCTTTACAGCGCAAATTGCCAGACGTTATAAGAACTTCATGTACAACAACCTGATGGAAGGATGTGAGCATGTCGACGGTATCCCAGGGTCATGAAGAGAAACGCGATTTCATCCGCATGCGCATCGACAGCGAGGCCAGCCTGCTGCATGCCGGCGAGGTGGTATCGGCGGTGTGCATCGACTTGTCTGCCAGTGGTCTGCAAGTGCAGGCGCCGCGACGTTTCGCCGTCGGCGATCAGGTGGACGTGAGCATCGAGTCCGAACATGCCTCGCTCAGCGGGCTGCAGGCCAGTGCGGAAGTGGTGTGGGTGGCGGATCAGGGCATTGGTGAGCAGCGGGTAGGATTGAAGATCGTGGCGATGCATTGAGGCGAAGCAGCAAGCGGTAAGGGGCAGAAGGGGCTGCATGACGGACGTTCGCCCCCTCTTCACCTGGATGAACACCGGGTTGTGTCGCCGCCTATCGCGGGCAAACTCGCTCTCACAGGTAGGGCTGAAGTGTCGAAGACCGCCCTGTTCACCGAGGGCGGATGGACAGGCGAAGAATCAAGGGTCAGCGGAACGCGGTCGGCAGCGTCTCATTCTGCCTTGAAGGGGTGGTATATCGGCTGCCTATCGTAAGGGTATAGGTCTTGCCACAGGTGAACACGGTGCCGCCATCAGCCGTTTGCGACAGGGCTGTACGACATGGCCGCAAGGTCATCGGGAGATTGCGACGCGCAAAGGCTTTTCTCAATTGACAATCATTATCATTCTGAATAACTTGTCGCTCGTCGCAAGGACCTCGACCACCCAAAGACTTCTTTCTCTTTTCGAAACCAGGTGATTTCCATGGCGGAACAACTCTCCACAGGCAAGTGCGATTCACCGTTGCTGCAGGCGTTCGTCGACAACCGCACCGTGCTGGTGAAGATCGCCGCACGCATCACCGGTTGCCGCTCGCGTGCCGAGGACGTGGTGCAGGACGCGTTCTTCCGCCTGACCCATGCGCCGCAGATCACCTCCTCGTTCAAGGCTCAGCTCAGCTACCTGTTCCAGATCGTGCGCAACCTGGCCATCGACCACTATCGCAAGCAGTCGATGGAGCAGAGGTATTCCGGGCCCGAGGAGGAAGGCATGAACGTGGTGGTGCAGAGCGCCACGCCGGAAACCCGCCACATCAACTTCGCCACCCTCGAGCACATCGCCGCAGCGCTGGACGAACTGCCCAAGCGCACTCGCTATGCGTTCGAGATGTATCGTCTGCATGGGGTGTTGCAGAAGGACATCGCCAAGGAGCTGGGGGTCTCGCCGACCCTGGTGAACTTCATGATTCGCGACGCGCTGGTGCATTGCCGCAACACGGCCAATCGACAGGGGTGAAGGTGCCGGTCCGTCTGTTGCAGAGGCCAGAGCGGCCCTGGACTGGCCTGCCGGGCTGGATCGGTAGCGAAGTAGTCGAGCAGCAGGCGGTGACTGGGCGGGCCTCATCGCGGGCAAGCCCGCTCCCACAGACCCGTCATTCCAAGCCTCCATCGGCCTTGATGGCCAGCCTCCCTCACACGCCGAGGGTTCAGGCAAGCGCGATCATGTGGGAGCGGGCTTGCCCGCGATGAGGCCTGCCCACTCACTGCCGACCGTCCCACCTCAACCCGCACGCCTCGCGCCCTGCCCTCGTCAGCGCACACGCGTGCGTGGGCAATCGGAGCGCTCTTCGCGGTAGACCCCTTGCGTCTGGCGACAGCCATTCCTCTTGCCAGCAAGCCGCAGCCCGTCGCCTCGACTGGCACCTGGGGCAACGTTCAGGTCAGGCGCTGGCAGGTCGGGTTGCGCGCCAGCAGCCAGTCACCTGATTGGCCGCTCAGAGCGGCGTCATCACACGCACCTGGTACGGCGCGAAGATCCGTTTCAGTTCGCCATTGGCGCGCAGGCGCTCCACCAGCTGGGCGAACGCCTGCGCGCTGATCGGCGCCTCGGGGCGCAGCAGGGCGTAATGCCGGTAGGTCTGGTCGACGCGCTCGGAAGCCAGCAGACGCTCGACCTGATCGGGATGGCGCAGCAGGAAGTCGTTGAAATACGAACGGGTCACCAGGGCAATGTCGGCGCGTCCACGTTCGAGCATGTACAGGTTGCTGTCGTGGGAGTAGGTCAAGGTCGCGCCGTAGGTCTGCTGCAGGAAACGCGTGTCGGCATTGAAACCGGCGAAGGCATAGTGGTAGCCGTGAAACAACGCCAGGTGCTTGCCGCTCAGGTCGTCGAAGAAGTGCTGGTCGCGCCCGGCCTGGCGCGCTGCGACGAAGATCTCGGCGTCCTCCAGGCCCAGGTCCACGGTGCTGTGCGCCACCTTCTGCCAGCCCCAGGCCGGGTTCTCGAAGATGGCCATGTCGGTACGGCCCTGCTCCAGATCGGCGAAGCGCCGGGGCACGGAGGTCGGCACCAGCACGAAGTGGTACGCCTGCTGCGCCTGGTTCAGTGCCTGGGCCAATTGCGCCAGCAAGCCAACCTTTACGTTTTGTTCGGGTCGTATCGTGTACGGCGGGAAGTGCGTCGCCCCGATCCTGACCTCAATGGCCTCGGCGGCCATCGGCGATTGGGTATACCACAGCCCGACGAACATCGTCAGACAGGTCAGGGACAGCAGGCGAATGAATCGGGGCACGACCAGGCGCTCGTTACGAATTGTGAAGGACATGGCCTTGGCCACGTGATGGACCCGCTCGCGTCACTGAAGTGACTGAGCACTGGGCAACGGCAAAATGCCACGAAATGGCGTTGGCTGCCACAGCAGCTACGCTTGGGCCACATCTTGCAAGGGAGCCTCGCCATGGGCCACTGGCTGGTGATCGACCTGGAAGCCACCACCGACGAAGGTGGCTGGCCGATCACGGAAATGGAAATCATCGAAATCGGCGCCAGCCTGGTGAACCGGGAAGGTCGCGAGGTCGACCACTTCCAGCGGTTCGTGCGGCCGCGGCGGCGTCCGCAGTTGACCACTTTCTGCCGTCACCTGACGCACATCGGCCAGGCCAGCATCGACGCTGCCGAGCCGTTCGCCCAGGTGTGGGCGCAGTTCGAGCGCTGGCTGGTGCACCACCAGCCACGGCTCGAAGGCTGGGTGAGCTGGGGCGACTACGATCGCCGGCAACTGCTGCAAGAGTGGCAGGTGCACGGCGTGCAGAGCCTGCTGGGTGCCCTGCCACACGTCAACCTCAAGCAGCGCTTCGCCAAGGCCCGGCAACTGCAACGGCCCACGGGCCTCAACGGCGCGTTGCACCTGGCGGGCCTGCAGTTCGCCGGGCAACAGCATCGGGCGCTGGAGGATGCGCGCAACACGGCACGCCTGCTGCCCCTGAGCCTGCCGCTGGCGCGCGCCTGAAAGCAGATGACGGCGCAGGGGGCCTTGGGCATACTGGCCGGCCCTCTCTCATAGCCTTCACGCAGGAGCCGCGCCATGTTCAAGGTCAACGAATACTTCGATGGAACCGTCAAGTCGATCGCTTTCACCGGTCAGGAAGGCCCTGCCACCTTGGGCGTCATGGCGCCGGGCGAATACGAGTTCGGCACCGCCAAGCGCGAGATCATGCACGTGGTGTCCGGCGCGCTGACGGCGAAGCTGCCTGGCAGCGACAGCTGGGAAACCTTCGAAAGCGGCAGCCAGTTCCAGGTGCCGGCCGACAGCAAGTTCCAATTGAAGGTGGCCGTGGATACAGCGTACCTGTGCGAGTACCGCGACTGAGTGACGGTGAACGCAGTACGGTGCAGTGGCGCTTGAACGGGCGCCATCGCGGGCAAGCCCGCTCCCACACAGGCTGTGTGAAAACCTCACCTGTTTTTTTCAAATCGCGTTCCTACGCGAATTCTGAAGAAGCTTGGCTACTCAACTAACCCAGAATTCACGTAGGAACGTGATTTTCAGGTTGTTCTTTGATCAGCTGCATCGGTTGGGAGGTTTTCACACAGCTTCCACAGAAGCGTGCGCCAGCGTGCTGCGGCCTGCTTGAACAGGCCCATGTGTGCGGGCTTGCCCGCGATGACGTCAGCCCAGCCACCACCGAGACGAGCGAGCCCCCCTTTCAGGCCCGCGTACGCAAGAAAGCCGCCACCTGTTCCGCCGCCGCCTGCAAATGCTGTTCATGGGTGAACCCTGAAGCCTTCAACGGCTTGAGGTCATGGTCCCCCGCCGCCAACCAGCACACGTCGATCGCAGGCGACAAGGCATACCCCGCGACCGTGTCCTGGTCCCCTAGTGCATCGCGCGTGCCCTGCACGATCAGGGTCGGGGTGCGTAACGACGCCAAGTGCTCGACCCTGGGTTTCTCCGGCTTGCCCGCCGCGTAGAACGGGTACCCCAGGCACACGAGCGCCCCGACGCCCATTTCATCGGCCAGCAGGCTGGCCATGCGTCCCCCCATGGACTTGCCCCCGATCGCCACAGGCCCCGCCAGGTGCGCACGGACCTGCACAAGCACCTCGCGCCAGCGCTCGAGCAGGACCTTCTGCGGGTTCGGTGGCCGGCGCTTGCCGTCCAGTCGACGCTGCGCCATGTAGGGGAACTCGAACCGCACCACCCCGACCCCCTGGGCCGCCAGACGCCGTGCCATCGTGTCCATGAACGGGCTGTCCATGGGCGCCCCTGCGCCGTGGGCAAGTACCAGGCAGCCGATACCCGTCATCGCACGCCGAGGCGCATCGCAGCACACCCCAGGCACGTGCGCCAAGGCCTCCCAGGCTGCCAGGTCACTGGCCGTCATCTGTCGCTCACTCACTGCGCTTTCTCCCGTCATTGCCTTCCACCCTTTCGCCGACCGTGGGCAGGGTCTCGAGCGCTCAGGATAACCCCGGGCGCTCGGGGCCCGTACGCCTTTCAGGCTTCGGAAGACCAAGCCGGCGGGCCCCGACGCCCGCGCCCTGCACCGGCCCGACCGGTGACACCAAGCGACGGGGCCTTGATGCAGATCAAGGCCCCCCGACGCAGACGTCCTAGACTGCGCTACCGCCGCTTTCTCCAGGAAATTGCCATGCTCGACGACCTCCGTTGGGATCCAGACCTGATCCGTCGCTACGACATGGCCGGGCCTCGCTACACCTCCTACCCTACCGCCGTACAGCTACGCCCCGAAGTCGGCTCGTTCGATCTGCTGCATGCGCTGCGCGACAGCCGCCGCGCGATGCGCCCCCTGTCGCTGTACGTGCACGTGCCGTTCTGCGCCAACATCTGCTACTACTGCGCCTGCAACAAGGTCATCACCAAGGACCGCGCCCGTGCGCAGCCCTACCTGCAGCGCCTGGAGCAGGAGATCCAGCTGGTCGCCTGCCACCTGGACCGGGCCCAACCGGTCGAGCAACTGCACTTCGGCGGCGGCACCCCGACCTTCCTCAGCCATGTCGAGCTGCGCGCGCTGATGGCCAGCCTGCGCCAGCACTTCGGCCTGCTCGACGACGACTCCGGCGACTATGGCATCGAGATCGACCCGCGCGAGGCCGACTGGTCGACCATGGGCCTGTTGCGCGAACTGGGCTTCAACCGCATCAGCCTCGGCGTACAGGACCTCGACCCGACCGTGCAGCGGGCGATCAACCGCCTGCAGAGCCTGGAACAGACCCGCACCCTGATCGAGGCGGCACGCACCCTGCAATTTCGCTCGGTGAACCTCGACCTGATCTACGGCCTGCCGCACCAGACGCCGACCGGCTTCGCCCGAACGGTGAGCGAGATCATCGGCCTGCAACCGGAGCGGCTGGCGGTCTTCAACTATGCCCACCTGCCCGACCGCTTCCTGCCGCAACGGCGCATCGACAGCCAGGCGCTGCCCTCGCCGGCGGCCAAGCTGGAGATGCTGCAGACCACCATCGAGCAACTGACCGCCGCTGGCTATCGCTACATCGGCATGGACCATTTCGCCCTGCCCGACGACGACCTGGCCATCGCCCAGGAAGACGGCACCTTGCAGCGCAATTTCCAGGGCTACACCACGCACGGGCATTGCGACCTGATCGGCCTGGGCGTCTCGGCGATCAGCCAGATCGGCGACCTGTATTGCCAGAACACCAGCGACCTGGCCACCTACCAGGAGAGCCTGGGCAGCGGTCAACTGGCCAGCCAGCGCGGCCTGGTCTGCACGGCGGACGACCGCCTGCGCCGGGCCGTGATCCAGCAGCTGATCTGCCACTTCGCAGTGACTTTCGACGCCATCGAGGCGCGCTTCGCCATCGACTTCCAGGGGTACTTCAAGGACCAGTGGCCCGCCTTGCAGGCCATGCACGGCGACGGGCTCATCCACCTCGACCGGCATGGCATCCAGGTCCTGCCCGCCGGGCGGCTGCTGGTGCGCTCGGTGTGCAAGGTGTTCGACGCGTACCTGGACTACGGCAACCTGCAACGGTTTTCCAAGGTCATCTGAGCCGCGCAGGGGCATGCTTCGGCGCGGGGCCGGGCAACGCCACTCTCGCCGCGGGGTACACGTGTCCCGGTCTTGTCACCCCTCGCGGCCCCTGCGCGCTGGCCTACAGCCCGGTCGTGGGTTACCCTTACAGTCGATGTGTGCTTTCCCACAAGGACCGAAACGAATGCCCGAGCCCGTCAAACTGCGCGCCCACAGCCAAGCCCACTGCAAGGATTGCAGCCTGGCCCCCCTGTGCCTGCCCTTGTCCCTGAACCTCGAGGACATGGACGCACTGGACGAGATCGTCAAGCGCGGCCGCCCCTTGAAGAAAGGCGAGTTCCTGTTCCGGCAGGGTGATGGCTTCGGTTCGGTCTACGCCGTGCGTTCGGGCGCCCTGAAGACCTTCAGCCTCAGCGACAGCGGTGAAGAGCAGATCACCGGCTTCCACCTGCCCAGCGAGCTGGTCGGCCTGTCCGGCATGGACACTGAATCCTACCCGGTGTCGGCCCAGGCCCAGGAGACCACCTCGGTCTGCGAGATCCCCTTCGAGCGCCTGGACGAGCTGTCGGTGCAACTGCCGCAGTTGCGACGCCAGCTGATGCGGGTGATGAGCCGCGAAATCCGTGACGACCAGCAGATGATGCTGCTGCTGTCGAAGAAGACCGCCGACGAGCGCATCGCGACCTTCCTGGTCAACCTGTCGGCGCGGTTCCGGGCCCGCGGCTACTCGGCCAACCAGTTCCGCCTGAGCATGTCGCGCAACGAGATGGGCAACTACCTGGGGCTGGCGGTGGAGACCGTTTCCCGGGTGTTCACCCGCTTCCAGCAGAACGGCCTGCTCAAGGCCGAGGGCAAGGAAGTGCACATTCTCGACCCGATCCAGCTCTGTGCGCTGGCCGGCGGCTCGATGGACACCTGAAAACGCCGGGCAGCAGGTATACTGGCGCATTCGTTTTCCAGGATACCTGCCTCATGCACAGCGACACCTTCGACCTCAAAGCCCTGATCCGCCCCGTACCGGACTTTCCCAAGCCGGGCGTGATCTTTCGCGACATCACGCCGCTGTTCCAGTCGCCCCGTGGCCTGCGCTACGTGACCGACCAGTTCGTCGAGCGTTATGTAGAGGCCGACTTCACCCACATCGGCGCCATGGACGCGCGCGGCTTCCTGATCGGCGCGATCATCGCCCATCAACTGAACAAGCCGCTGATCCTGTTCCGCAAGCAAGGCAAGCTGCCGGCCGACGTGTTGTCGGAAGGCTATCAGACCGAATACGGCGAAGCCTTCCTCGAGGTGCATGCCGACAGCCTGTGCGAGGGCGACTCGGTGCTGATCTTCGACGACCTGATAGCCACCGGCGGGACCTTGCTGGCCGCGACCAATCTGGTCCGCCGCACCGGCGCCCAGGTGTTCGAAGCGGCAGCGATCATCGACCTGCCGGAGCTGGACGGCTCCAAGCGCTTGCAGGCGGTCGGCGTGCCGACGTTCTGCCTGACAGCGTTTTCGCTCAGCGAATACTAAGGGCGGGCAGTCTTTTTGGAGACTGCTCATTCATGCATCAACGCGTTGGCTGGTTTTGTGGGCCCTGCGGACCCCACAAGCCAGCTACTCCCGTACGTCAGGCACACCGCTGACAGACACGCGTAACGGAGCAGGCTTTGCCAGAGACGCAGGCGCCCGGGGCCTATCCCCACACCCTGCCCTTACAACGAAATCGGCCGACGCCCCGCAAAGGCATGGGCCAAGGTCCCGCCGTCCACCAGCTCCAGCTCCCCACCCAACGGCACCCCATGGGCGATGCGAGTCGCCGGCAGGCCCTTCTCGGCCAGCAACTGCGCGATGTAATGCGCGGTCGCTTCTCCCTCGACGGTCGGGTTCGTGGCGACGATCACTTCGCTGAACGTGCCCTGCTCTTCGATCCGCGCCATCAATTGCGGAACCCCAATGGCATCCGGGCCCAGGCCGTCCAGCGGCGACAGGTGGCCCTTGAGCACGAAATAGCGCCCCCGGTAGCCGGTCTGCTCCACCGCATACACGTCCACCGGGCTTTCCACCACGCACAGCTGGGTGTCGTCACGGCGCGGGTCGGCGCACTGCGGGCACAGTTCCAGTTCGGTCAAGGTGCGGCACTGCCGGCAATGCCCCACACCGTCCATGGCCTGGGCCAGGGCCTGGGACAGGCGAACGCCGCCGCTGCGGTCGCGTTCGAGCAGTTGCAGCGCCATGCGCTGGGCGGTCTTCTGGCCGACACCGGGCAAGGTTCGCAGCGCGTCGATCAGTTGGCGGATGAGAGGGCTGAAGCTCATGGGGGGCAACCTGTCGGTGATTCAGAGGGACTGCAACGAAAATGGGAGCAGCGACGCGCTGGCCGATGCTCCCACTGGACCTGACGCCGCGTCGGTCAGAACGGCATCTTGAAGCCTGGCGGCAGCTGCATGCCAGCGGTCATGCCGCCCATTTTCTCCTGGCTGTTCTGCTCGACCTTGCGCACGGCATCGTTGATGGCGGCGGCGATCAGGTCTTCGAGCACTTCCTTGTCTTCCTGCATCAGGCTGTCGTCGATGCTCAGGCGCTTGACGTCGTGACGACCGGTCATCACCACGCTGACCAGGCCGGCGCCGGATTGGCCGGTCACTTCGGCGTTGGCCAGTTCTTCCTGCATCTTGGCCATCTTTTCCTGCATCTGCTGAGCCTGCTTCATCAGGCCGGCCATGCCACCTTTCATCATGGGGAATTCCTCGGTTGTGTCGTGTAAGGCGACCAGGCATGCCTGGCCGCGGGGTGTGCGTTCAATTGCCCTGGGGGGCCATGGCCTCGACAGGCTGGATGCTGTCCGGGCGCACCGTCGCGCCGAACTGGCGGACCATCTGCTGGATCAGCGGATCGCTCTCGATCGCCACCTCGGCTTCGCGCTGACGCTCGGCCCGCTTGCGCGCAGCCGCCTGGGCAGGCGTTTCCTGCTCAGGCCGGATCAGCTCGATCTTCAACCGCAGGCTGCGCCCCAGGTGCTGATCGAGCGCCTCGTTGAGGCGGCGCTGCTGGGTGGCATTGAACAGCGCGCCTTGCGCCGGGTCCAGGTGCAGCAGCCAGTCGTCGCCGTCGGCCGCTATCAGCGTACAGTTGGCGGCGATGTTGCCTGTCATCCCTGAGATAGGCAATTGTGGGAATAATTCCAGCCATTGCAATGCCAACCCCGTGGCCGGACGTGCGGCGGGCGACGGTTCCGGGACGCTGAGCGGCTCGGGGTCGTGCACGTGCTCGGCCAACGCGTCGAGGTAGGTGAAGCCGGCTGGGTCCGTTTCGACCGGGTAGTCGTCCTCGTCGTCCGATGGCGGCTCGTCATCACGGGTCATGCCCGCCAGGTCGTAGGCCTCGGGGTCGAACGGCGGCTCGTCGTCACGTGACGGGGCCGTGCTCGCCACCGGGGCAGCCGGTGGCGGGTCGGCGTGCGGGCCGGCATTGGTCCGCGGTGGCGTCGGGGCCGCCTCGGGCGAGGCCTCCCACGGTGGGTGGAACCCCTGGGCCTCGGCAGGCGCCGGCTCGGGGGCCTCGACGGCCGCGCGCGGCTTGACCGTCGGGCCTGCGACCGCCGTCAGGGGCGCGTCCGGGTCGTCGCGCTCCAGCGGCGCAGGTGCTGGCAGCGGGTCAGGCCGCGTGGGCGGTACCGCCGCCGGGGTGGACGAGGCGACAGCCACTGGCTCCGTGGAATCAGCCGTGGCCTGGCTGATCCCCGAGATCTTTAGCCGGGGCGCCGGCGCATCGTCGGTGTCGGCAGGCCGGAACGCGAGCATGCGCAGCAGCACCATCTCGAAACCGCCGCGCGGATCGGGCGCGAGCGGCAGGTCGCGGCGGCCGATCAGGCCCATCTGGTAATAGAACTGCACGTCCTCGGCGGGCAGCGCCGAGGCCAGCGCCAGCACCTTGTCCCGGTCGCCCTGGCCATTGTCCACCGCCTCGGGCAGGGCCTGGGCGACGGCGACCCGGTGCAGCACGTTGAGCATCTCAGCCAGCACGCCGCCCCAGTCCGGCCCCTGCTCGGCCAGCGCGCGCACCGCCTCGAGCAAGGCCCGGGCGTCGCCGTCGAGCAGGGCCTGCAACACACCGTAGACCTGGCCGTGATCCAGCGTCCCGAGCATGGCCCGTACGTCGGCGGCCAGCACCCGGCCTTCGCCGAACGCGATGGCCTGGTCGGTCAGGCTCATGGCGTCGCGCATCGACCCATCGGCGGCGCGGCCGAGCAGCCACAGCGCATCGTCCTCGAACGGCACGTTCTCGGCGCCGAGCACATGGCTCAGGTGCTCGACCACGCGCTCCGGGCTCATGTTCTTCAGGGAGAACTGCAGGCAGCGCGACAGAATGGTCGCCGGCAGCTTCTGCGGGTCGGTGGTGGCGAGGATGAACTTGACGTAAGGCGGCGGCTCCTCCAACGTCTTGAGCAGCGCGTTGAACGAGTGCGTCGAGAGCATGTGCACTTCGTCGATCAGGTAGACCTTGAAGCGCCCGCGGCTCGGGGCATACTGCACGTTGTCCAGCAGTTCGCGGGTGTCCTCGACCTTGGTGCGGCTGGCGGCGTCGATCTCGATCAGGTCGACGAAGCGGCCTTCGTCGATCTCCCGGCAGACCGAACAGGTGCCGCACGGCGTCGAGGTGATGCCGGTTTCGCAGTTCAGGCACTTGGCGATGATGCGAGCGATGGTGGTCTTGCCGACCCCCCGGGTCCCGGTGAACAGGTAGGCGTGGTGCAGGCGCTGGTTGTCCAACGCGTTGATCAGCGCCTTGAGCACGTGCGCCTGGCCGACCATTTCGCGGAACGAGCGCGGACGCCATTTACGTGCAAGAACCTGATAACTCATGGGAAAACGCCACAGCCTGAACGAGCGGAAGAGGCGCTAATGCTAGCGGAGCGGGGGCAAAATTGCACCCTGCCCTGCACGTCTTCCTCCCAGCGGGCCAGGCCCCACCCTCTTGACCCGGGGAGACCTTGGTGTGCGACGACTGCTAGCCCTGTTGATGCTGTGCGCAGCCCCCTGCCTGGCAACCCCTGCGACCCTGCGCATCGCGGTCTCCGAGAGCTGGAGCATGCCGCTGATGCAACTGCGCGACGATCGCCCGGTGGACGGTATTCTGTTCGAGGTGTTCCAGACCCTGGCCCGACGGGCGGGGGTCGAACCCGAGTACCACCTCATGCCGCGGCTGCGGCTGCAGCAGGCCATGCGCGAGGGCGACATCGACGTGCAGTGCTACGTGGCGCCGGCCTGGCTCGACCCGATCCCGCCTGGCTATCGCTGGAGCGTGCCGCTGCTGGTCCAGCGCGATGTGCTGGTGGCCGCGCCAGGCGTGGCGGCGTCGACCACCCTGGCCCAGCTGCATCGAGAGACGGTGGGCGCCGTGCTGGGCTTTCGTTACCCCGCGCTGGATACCGCCTGGCAGTCTGGCGAACTGCGCCGCGAAGACAGCCGCAACCAGCTGCTGGCCTTGCAGAAGCTCGAGGCTGGGCGGTTCCGCTTCGCCGTGAGCAACCAACTGACGCTCGACTGGTACAACCGCCAACTGCCGCCGGATGAGCGGCTGCAGGCGCTCGAGGTGCTGGAGGAGGACGCGCTGGGGTGCCTGGTGCGCGACGACCCCCGGCTCCCGGTGCGTGCGCTGCTGGCCGAGCTCAAGCGCATGAAGCGTTCGGGAGACATCGATCAGGTGGTACGCCGTTACCTGGCCAGGACGGCGACTGCCCCCAGCGACTGACCTGGCGCGGTCGCAGGCCGCTGGCACACACGGTGTGCGATTGCGTTCACTTACCATCTGAAACATAAACGCATATGTGAAATATTTTTATTTACACTTTTTTCACAATTGGCTAGCCTTCTGCCCGCACCGATGGCTAGGTGCCTTCGCCTTAAAAGGACGTTCACTCTCAGACTTCGACACCGCCCCATTCGAGGCGCGGGTCCGCTTGGGTTTTGCCCGGGGAACCTTTCGAGCATGAATCGCTTTGCTGTGCGCCCACTGGCGCTGCTGATTTCGCTGACCACCGCCAGCTCGCTGGCCGCCGCCGCTGATGTCATCCAGCTGGATGCGAGCCAGGTCACGGCGGAAACCTCGGGTGTGGCCGGGCAGGCGACGACCGAGGGGACCCGGTCGTATACCACGGGGTCGATGAGCACATCGGCAGGCCTGCCGTTGTCGATCCGGGAAACGCCGCAGTCGGTGAGCGTGATCACGCGCCAGCGCATCGAGGACCAAGGGCTGAACAACCTCGATGACGTGGTGAAGGCTGCGCCCGGGATAACGCTGCGCAGGACCGGTTCGGACCGTCGTGAATACCTGGCGCGAGGCTTTCGCATCGACAACCTGATGTACGATGGCCTGCCCACCACGGCGGGCACCTTCACCCTCGACACCTTGTCCGCTGCCGACCTGGCGATCTACGACCGCATCGAAGTCGTCCGTGGCGCGACGGGCCTGATGACCGGTGCCGGCGACCCTTCCGCCACCTTGAACCTAGTGCGCAAGCGCCCGACCGCCACGCCGCAGGCCAGCGTCACCACCAGTGCCGGCAGCTGGGACCGTTACCGCACCGAGGTCGATGTTTCCAACAAGCTCAACGACAGCGGTACGCTGCGTGGGCGTGCAGTGGCGGCCTACGAGGACAACGACAGCTTCGTCGATGTCCGTGGCACCAAGCGCCAGACCTTCTACGGCATCCTGGAAGCCGACTTGAGCGATGCGACCACCTTCACGGTCGGCGCCTCCAAGCAGCGCGAAGACAAGAAATCCGACTGGGGCAGCCTGCCGGCAGGCCCAAACGGCGAGAACCTGGGCCTGTCGCGCTCCACGTTCCTCAGTGGCGACTGGGGGTACTGGGACCAGGACACCTACACACTGTTCAGCGACATCACCCATACCTTTAGCAATGGCTGGAAGGGCAAGATCGCCGCGCAGAAAGTCTGGGGCGAGTCGGACACGTTCTCTAACTACCTCGGTTCGACAGACCAGGAAAACAGATTTGCCTACACCTCGGTCTCCAAGCTCGGAACAGCTTCGGGTCATTACCTGACTGACGACGACCTGTTCAACGTCGATGCCTCGTTAGGCGGCAACTTCCAGCTGGGCGGACGCGAGCATGAGTTCATGGTCGGCCTGAACCGCCGTCAGGAGAAGTACAACCAGCGCGGCGGCTACTGGGGCCTCACGCCGGTCGACATCTACAACTTCGATCCGGGCAGCGTCACCAAGCCATCGCTCAGCGATCGCACAGCCTACTCCAACCATAACGTCACCACTGAAGAAGCGGCCTACGCAGTGGCACGCTTCAACCCCATCGATCCGTTGCATGTCATCGTGGGCGGTCGCGTGAGCTGGTGGGACTACGACAAGATCGGCAGCGACAGCGACTACAAGACGACGCGTGAATTCACCCCGTACGCCGGCGTGATCTACGACTTCAACGATACCTACTCGGCCTACGCCAGCTACACCGAAATCTTCAAACCACAAAGTCAGGAGGACGTTGGCGGTTCTGTCCTCGAACCGATGACGGGTAAAAGCTACGAAGTGGGTCTGAAGGCCGCGTACCTGGACGGCGCCCTGAATGCCTCGGCAGCACTGTTCGAGACCAACCAAGAAAACCGGGCCTACGCCATCGCCAATCAGCCGGCAGCGTGCAGGGCGACGAATCGCACCTGCTATGAAGCCGCGGGCGAAGTCCGCAGCCGCGGTATCGATACCGAGCTGAGCGGCGCGATCACGCCCAACTGGAACTTCTCGGCCTCCTACACCTATGTCATGAGCGAGTACGTCAAGGACAAGACCTACCAGGGCAGCCGGTTCGCACCCAACCAGCCCAAGCACCTGTTCAAGGCGGTTACCTCGTACAACCTCACAGGCGACCTGAGCAAGTGGCGCGTCGGCGCGGACGTGTTCGCCCAGAGCAGCACCTACGAACGCGTCGGCCTTGGTCACGCCGATCAAGACAGCTACGCCGTGGTCGGCCTGATGGCCGGCTATCGCTTCGACGAGCACTGGGACGGCCGGGTCAACCTCAACAACGTGTTCGACGAGAAGTACTGGCAAGGCATCCCGACCGGTACCGGTCAGGGCGTCTACGGCGACCCGCGCAACGTGATGTTCAGCCTGAAATGGACCTTGTGATCGGCCCGACCAGCTGATCCACGACCCGGCCCTGGCCCTGACAGCAGCCCCCCCCCTTGCTGCCAGGGCCTTGGCCCCTTCCTATACAGCCCACACCCAGGCTGACGCATACAACCCCGCGCCGAACACCAGGTGTGTCGCTACACTCCGCGCGCACCCACGCCAGGGTGTAGCCGTATGCCGTGCGAACAGCCCCAGCCCCATCGCCGGCTGCATCACGCACAGGGGCACCATCGCCGTCAGCGCACCGAACACCAGCGCCACGCCGAGCGTCGGCTGCCGGCTCCACCCGGCGCCGACCCACGCCAGGAACAGACCGGCGAACACGATGCCCACCCCATAGTGAAGCCCCCAGCCCCACGCGCGCTCGAACGCCACTGGCGAGGCGCTGCCGATGGCCTGATGTCGCCATCGCCCCCGCAGCCCATGACCGACCCAGCGCCCCAGCAGGGCGTAATCCAGCGTGCGCACACCCAGACGGCGGAGCAGCCACGTCCACAGGTCCATGACCAGCGTGGCACCGAGTCCGACCTGCAGGGTGGCGAGCGTGAAAGCAGCGATGTTCATGGCGAGATCCTTGCGCGTTGACGGGTGATGACCTGCCGCGCAGCATAGAAGTTGAAGTCAACTTCAAGTCAAGGAGCCTTTCATGGACATTGCCGACGTCGCCAGACGCACGGGCGTACCGGCCTCGACGTTGCGGTACTACGAGAAGAAAGGGCTGATCCGATCGCTAGCGGGGCCAGGCCAGCGGCGTCAGTTTCCGGCCGATGTCATCGACCGGCTGGCGCTGATCGCGCTGGGCCAGGCTGCGGGTTTTCCCTCGACGACATCGACGGCATGTTCGGCCCGTCTCAGATCGATCGGCAACGGCTAGTCGACAAGGCCGTGGAGCTGGAAGCGACGGCCAGGCGGTTGATGGCCCTGGGCAAAGGCCTCCGCCATGCCGCCGCGTGCCCCGCGCAGGACCACCTGAGCTGCCCGACCTTTCAGCGGTTGCTCAAGGTATCGGCGAATGCGGTGCGGGTGAGGAAGCGTCGGTAGATCGAGACCCAGATCGAGCTTTGGCGATCCCGGATGAAGAGCACCGACCTGTCGGCGATTGCGACGGTGCAGCTTGCATCGTCATCGCGGGCAAGCCCGCTCCCACCCCGTAGCCACACCGCAACGGTACACGTCGACACTCGACCACCCTGTGGAAACAGTGTCATGGACGCTTCGAGCCCTACGGTGAGAGGGGCCATCACGGTCCTGTGCAGGCTATGTGAAAACCCCACCTGCTTTTTTCAAATCGCGTTCCTACGCGAATTCTGAAGAAGTTTGGCGACTCAACTCACCCAGAATTCACATAGCAATCTGATTTTCAGGCTGTTTTTTGATCAGCTGCATCGGTGGAGAGGTTTTCACACAGCCTCTGTGGGAGCGGGCTTGCCCGCGATGAACACGACGCGGTTCTTGCCAGGCCTGCTCAATACCCATGCGCCCCACGGTGGTTGCTCGCGTGAAACCCGATCCACTCCTGCAAGTCGTACGGCAGGTACAACCGATGCTTGGCCCGGGAGATCCCGATGTAGATCGCACAGATGCGATGGTCGAACTCGTACGCATCCTTGAACGGCACCGTGGTGAGCAGCCCCGGTGTCAGCAGTACCTGGTCGAACTCCCAGCCACCGGCCTCCTCGGCCATCAACAACAGGCAGCTCGACGCGCCCTCGCTGATCACCCGATCGAGCGCCGTCACATCGGCCACGCGCAGGCCCTGCTCGAGTTCGTCCTGCACCCACAGGAACGACTCATCGAACCGGTTGGCCTCGCGCACCCGGTGCCAGTCGGTCATCTCGGCGAAGGCCGGATGCCGCTCGGCCCGCCCGGTCTCGCCGTACACGTCCGGACGGAACAGCCTGACGGCGCTCTCCATGAACCACTTCAGGTCATCCTCGGCCCGCTTTTCGAGGAACCCAAAGCCACAGTGCTGGCGACCCAGCTCCAGGGCCCAGCGCATGCTGTCCCAGCGCGACCCGGTCAGCACCACGCAGCCGGCCGGGGGCGTGAAGCGCTCGGGGTAGGTCTCGATCCGCACATCGGCATCGCGCGCGCCCTCGAACGGCAGCCGGGGTTGGTGCGAGTGCAGCGAGATCAAGGGGTTGACCAGCGCCTCGACCTTGCGGCCAGAGCGTACCGAATAGCTCACATCGCTCTGCCGCACCCGGCGCTCGCGCTTGACCATCGGGCCGCTGGCCTTCTGGTATTCGTCGCCCAGGGTCACCAGCACCTGGCGCCCGCGCTCGATGATCTGCAACAGCGGCGGCGGGATGTCCTGGCTTTCGTCGACGATCACGTGGGTGAAGCGTGACGGCACCTGGCAGCCAGCCAGGCTGGCGCGCTTGATCAGCAGCAGCATCTCGAACCCCGTGCGCGGCGCCCAGTGCGGATGCATGTCCAGCCAGGTCCAGACGCGGCTGGCCAGCTCGAGCAGCACGCGCGCCTCGACCGGCGTCAACGGCTGCTGGAAGACCGGCAGGTGGGCGTTGCACAGCGTGCGGTCCCACGCGTCACAGTAGCGCGCCAGCACGACCAGACAGATGTCCAGCGCCTGCACCGGCCCATACGCACGAAACCCGTGGATCGACAGTTCGTCACACACCGCCGCCTTGGTCGCGAGCCGCGCCGTGCTCTTTACGGTACGCGCGCCACGCGGCGCGGCCAGGACGGTGTCGGCGAAGGCCTTGAAGCTCAGGCCCGGCAGCTTGCCCTTGCCGCCCAGGCGACGCCGCAGGGCTTCGAGCTTTTTGTCGGTACGCGCCAGGGCCAGGGTGCGCCCCGGCCGCAGGCAGTCCACCAAGGCGCCGAGCAGGTGACTCTTGCCCACCCCGGCGTACCCTTGCACGTGCAGGTGCTCGTCGAGGTTGGCGCGAAAGGTGCGCACCAGCCGGTCCTGCGCCGAGCTCAGCCAGCGCTCACGCCCACGGGCGGTGATCATCTGGCTGGCGAACGGGTGGTGGCGATGGAAATGGCGGGCCTTGTAGTGCACGTCCCAGCGACCGTCGGGCAGCAGGTACTCCTGAGCCGTCACCTCGTCCGCCTCGAGCAACCGCAGGCCCAGGCCATCGAGCAAGCCCAGGCCGAAGTAGAGCTTGCGGGCATCGAACAAGCGTTGCGCCTCGGTCAGCAGGCGGGCGCCCCTGCCCTCGACGCGCTCCCGTTGCCAGGCCAGCAGCTTGGCCAGGATCGTCTCCGCGCCACCGGCACTGACCGCGTGTTCGCCCGCCTGCGCCACGTGCTGGATCACCAGCACCGCGGCCAGTTCCGGGTCGCTGAGCGTCTCCAGCTCCGCCACCCCCTCCTCGCCGAGCAACTGCTGGCAGCGCTCCTCGGCAATGGGCAGGTAGACGGGGCTGGAGAGGTCGAAATGTTCCGGTTGCATGGGGTCTCGTGGTGTGGACGATGGGGCTAGGCGTCAACGCTGGTCAGGTTCTTCAGGGTCGTCGCGCCTGGCGGGGCGATTGGCCAGCAGCTTGGAGGCCGCGAGCTGCGCGACCATGCGCTGCGCCGGGTTGACGGGCGCCGGCCGCTGACGGACGTCGCGCAGCAGCTGGGCATCGATCAGGCGTTGGCGTACGGTCGCGGCCGGCAAGGACAACGTCCTGCCGAGGT
The DNA here is from genome assembly GCF_013523165.1 of Pseudomonas entomophila. GTDB lineage: Bacteria > Pseudomonadota > Gammaproteobacteria > Pseudomonadales > Pseudomonadaceae > Aquipseudomonas > Aquipseudomonas entomophila_A. The sequence continues at coordinate 153,966 of NZ_JAAMQI010000002.1, read as the reverse complement.
CGGCGATGATACGTTGCGCGGTCTCGATGTTGTAGGGCTCGTCGTCGACATAGATCACGCCATGGCCACGCCACTTCACCTCATAGGTGGCGAGCAGCGGCGCCAGGTGCTGGGCGAGCACTTCGTCCGAGAGGTGTGCAGCGGGCGGATCGGCTGCAGCCGGCAGCGTCGCGTCAGGGTCTGGCGGGGTCGAATCACTCATCGGAAAGGCCTGTGCACTCGAGGTCGAAGCGGTAGTCACCCAGGGTGCCGCCCATCTTGCCGGTGAGCGAATGCGCCTCGGCGTCGTGCAGTCTACCGTCAAGTTCATGCAGAGCGGTCTGGATCAATGCACGAAGGTCGTCGACGGTGGCGGCAGACACGTCCAGCCGCAGGTCGAACCGCTGGCGGCCGGGTCCAGGCGCCAGCTCGTCGGACAGGGGCAGCGCGGGCACGGACTCGACCGGGTCAGGCACGTCCATCGGCGGCGCGTCGCCCTGGGCCTGCAGGATGCGCTCATGCTCTTCATCCATTTCATCCAGCACCCATGACAATTCCAGGGTGCGCTCCGGAGACGCCTGCATCTGATCCTTGATGGCCAGACGCCGGGCCTGCCATTCCCGAATGCGCTCCGCGATGAGCGGGTCGACTTGATCCACGGTTACCACTCCTGACGCGTTGACGAACATCACTGACGAGTAGGCACCAGGATGCCGGCAGGATCAAGCGGTGCAAGGATTCAAAATGTGCAATGCAGGTCGAGCTACCGATGCGTTCGCCCACCCCGCCAGACAGCGTCATGAGCGCGGCTAAAGGGCCTGTGAAATCAATTCAGTTCCGCCCCCTCTACCCCGTCCCTACCATACGACCGACTGGCAGGGCCTGTCGATATGCGAGCGAGACGACCGATCATGACGTGCACAGACTTCCTTTTTTCCATCAAGACCGTGGACTTCTACGAACACTACCGCCCTGCCCCCACGACACGGGTGACGACCAACTTCGCCAACCTGGCGCGGGGCGAACGCCGTCAGGACAACCTGCGCAACACGTTGCGCATGATCGACAACCGCTTCAACGCCCTGGCACAGCGGGACAACCCTGAAGGCAACCGCTACGCCGTCGAGCTCGACATCGTTTCCGTCGACCTGCACCTCACCGCTGCGCGTGACGGTCACGCACTCCCGCTGATCGAGATGTTGAAAACCACCGTGCTCGATCGACACACCGGTGAGCGCAGCGCAGGCATGGTCGGCAACAACTTCTCCTCCTACCTGCGCGATTACGACTTCAGCATCGTGCTACCCGCGCATGCCACGGCTTGCTCGGTCGCCAGCGCACCTGCGCACTTCGGCGAGCTGCACGGCAAGCTCTTCAGATGCTTCGTCCAGTCGAGCGCGTACGCCGCGCACTTCGACAAGCCGCCGGTCATCTGCCTGAGCGTGTCGAGCAGCAAGACGTACCACCGCACTGACCATCACCACCCGGTGCTGGGCTTCGAATACCAGCAGAACGCGCATTCACTCACTGACGCGTACTTCGCCAAGATGGGCCTGCAGGTGCGCTACTTCATGCCGGCCAACAGTGTCGCGCCCCTGGCGTTCTATTTCACGGGCGATCTGCTGGCCGACTACTCCACGCTGGAACTGATCAGCACCATCAGCACCATGGACATGTTCCAGAAGATCTACCGCCCCGAGATCTACAACGCCAACTCGGCAGCCGGCAAGACCTATCGGCCCAGCTTGCAGCACCAGGACTACTCCCTGACACGCATCGTCTACGACCGCGAAGAGCGCAGCCGTCTGGCCGTCGAACAAGCCCGCTTCGTCGAAGCGCACTTCATCGAGCCCTACCACGCGCTCCTCGAACAGTGGTCGGCCACCTACACCGCGTGATCGACGCGGCACACCAGGTTCTTTCCCATGAAAACGCCATTGCCCACCTCCACCGCCGGCAGCCTGCCCAAACCCGCCTGGCTCGCCCAGCCCGAAACGCTCTGGTCGCCCTGGAAGCTGGACGACGAGGCGCTGATCGAGGGCAAGCAGGACGCGCTGCGCCTGGCCTTGCAAGAACAGCAACAGGCGGGCATCGACATCGTCAGCGATGGCGAACAGACCCGTCAGCACTTCGTCACCACCTTCCTCGAGCACCTCGAGGGCGTCGATTTCAAAAGGCGTGAAACGGTCAGGATCCGTGACCGCTACGAGGCCAGCGTGCCGACGGTCATCGGGACCGTCGCGCGCCGCGCGCCCGTGTTCGTGGAAGACGCCGCCTTCCTGCGTCGACACACCGACCAACCCATCAAATGGGCCCTGCCCGGCCCGATGACCATGGTCGATACGCTGTACGACGGCCACTACGAGAGCCGCGAGAAACTGGCCTGGGCATTCGCCGAGATCCTCAATCAGGAAGCCCGGGAGCTGCAGGCGGCCGGCGTCGACATCGTCCAGTTCGACGAGCCTGCGTTCAACGTGTTCTTCGACGAGGTGAACGATTGGGGCGTCGCGGCACTGGAGCGGGCCGCCGAAGGGCTCACCTGCGAGACGGCCGTGCACATCTGCTACGGCTATGGCATCCAGGCCAATACCGACTGGAAGAAAACACTGGGTCACCAATGGCGACAGTACAAGCACGCCTTCCCCAGACTCCAGGCCTCCAGCCTCGACATCGTCTCGCTGGAGTGCCACAACTCGCACGTGCCCCTGGAACTGCTCGAACTCATTCGCGGCAAGAAGGTGATGGTGGGCGCGATCGATGTGGCGACCCCTGCCATCGAGACGCCCGACGAGGTGGCCGACACGCTGCGCAAGGCGCTGCAATTCGTCGATGCCGACAAGCTCTACCCGTGCACCAACTGCGGCATGGCACCGTTGCCGCGCTCGGTGGCGCAGGGCAAGCTGAGGGCCTTGAGCGCAGGCGCGGCGCTCGTTCGCCAGGAGCTGTCGGCGCCATGACGACAGCCGCGAGCGTAGCCCGCTGCCCATGATCGACCTGAGGCACCTGCGCACCCTGCACGCCTTGCGCGAAACCGACAGCCTGCCCCTGGCCGCCGAACGCCTGCACCTGACGCAGTCGGCGCTGTCGCACCAGTTCCGCGAGCTGGAAAGCCGCCTGGGCCTGCCGGTATTCGTGCGCAAGTCCAGGCCCGTGCGCTTCACCACCGCGGGCCTGAAGCTGCTGCAACTGGCCGACCAGGTGCTGCCGCTGATCCGCACGACCGAACGCCACCTGGACAAGCTGGCCAGCGGCACCGCCGACCGGCTGCACATCGCCATCGAGTGCCACAGCTGCTACCAATGGCTGATGCCCACGCTGGACGCGTTTCGCAGCGACTGGCCGGAGGTCGAGCTGGACCTGGCCTCGGGGTGGTCGTTCGCGCCGCTGCCAGCACTGGCGCGGGGCGACCTCGATCTGGTGGTGACGTCCGACCCGGTGACCTTGCCGGGTATCACGTACATCCCCTTGTTCGGCTACGAAGCGCTGCTGACCCTCGACCGGCGTCATGCGCTGCGCGAAAAGCCGTATCTGGAGCCTGCCGATCTCGTCGGGCAAACGTTGATCACGTACCCCATCGAGCGTGACCGCCTGGACATCTTCACCCGCTTTCTGGACCCGGCCGATGTCGAGCCGGCGCAGGTCCGCACCGCGGAGATGACGGTCATGATGATGCAGCTGGTGGCCAGCGGGCGTGGGGTGTGCTGCCTGCCGAACTGGGCCGTGCACGAGTACAGCGCGCGGGGGTATGTGATGGCCAAGCGGTTGGGGAAGCAAGGGTTGCAGGCGACGCTGTTCGCGGCCGTGCGCAGCGACATGCTGGAGGTCGCGTACATGAGGGATTTCTTGCTGACGGCGAAGGATATTTCGTTTGCGAAACTGGAGGGGGTGAATGCGGTAGTGGGGTGTGCGGTGTGACGGTCTCGACCGTCTGCAGTGCACGGGCTGATTCGAGGTGTCGAAAAGAGTCACGACCCAGGACCGGGTTGCGGATTCGAAGAAGGTCTTCTTGATCGCGATGCCGTCGAGCGTTCGACGACCTGCGTAATGGAGGCAGCCCCACCAGCCACACCCCGGCACACGATGTTCCCGCCATGGCTGCTCCCTTCCGGGCCTGACCAGGTTAACGGGTAATCGTTGCGGAGGGACCGGTAGGGCCACCACGACGCCACTTGTCATGCGACAAGCGGCGCCATTGTACCGCGCTGGGCAGAACTTACAACCTCTGCGTCGAGAAAAACCCATCATTTCTCAATGACTTGTCGCGCAGGCCCGTCAAACGGCGATGCCCTGCCCTTCCAGGAAGCGCACGAAGGCGTCCTCGTCGAGCACGTCGAGCCCCAGTTCATTGGCCTTGGTCAGCTTCGAGCCGGCGCCGGGCCCGGCGACCACGCAGTGGGTCTTGCCGGACACCGAGCCGGATACCTTGGCCCCCAGGCTTTCAAGCTTGTCCTTGGCCACGTCGCGGCTCATGCGCTCGAGCGAGCCGGTCAGCACCCAGGTCTGCCCGGCCAGGGGCAGGCCTTCGGCGGTCTTCTTCTCGCTCGCCCAGTGCATGCCGAAGTCGCGCAGCTGGGCTTCGAGGGCATGGGCCAGACGCTGGTTGGCCTCGTCGCGGAAGAACGCGCGCACGGCGTCGGCCTGGCGGGTGTTAAGGGCCTGACGCAGGTCGATGCCGTCGGCCTCGATGATCGCGTCCAGGCTGTCGAAGCGGGCCACGAGCTTCTCGGCACCGGTCGGGCCGACCGAGGCGATGTCGAGCTTGGCGATCAGGCCGGCCAGGCTGGTGCTGGCGGCGAACTCGGCGCCCAGCTCACCTTCGTCCTGGAGCGTGAGGCCGCAGTCAAGCAGTTGCTGGATGACGCTGCGGTTGTGCTCGTCGTCGAAGAAGTTGTGGATCTCGTAGGCGACTTCCAGGCCGATGTCCGGCAGGTAGGTGAGCACCTGGGGCAAGGCGGCCTGGACCCGCGCGAGGCTGCCCAGGGAGCGGGCCAGGACCTTGGCGGTTTCCTCGCCGACGTCCGGGATGCCCAGGGCATAGATGAAGCGGGCCAGGCTCGGGCGCTTGCTGGCCTCGATCGCCGCCAGCAGCTTGTTGCTGGACACCTCGGCGAAGCCTTCGAGGGCCACCACCTGGTCGAAGGTCAGGCGGTACAGGTCGGCCGGCGAGCGGATCAGGTGCTGGTCGACCAGTTGCTCGACGCTCTTCTCGCCCAGGCCGTCGATGTCCATGGCGCGGCGCGACACGTAGTGGATGATCGCCTGCTTGAGCTGGGCGGCGCAGGCCAGGCGGCCGACGCAACGGTACACCGCGCCTTCGCTGGTGGTTTCCCGGCCCTTGCTGCGCTTGACCAGCTGGGTGCGCTCGACTTGGGCGCCACACACCGGGCACTGCTCGGGCACGTGCACCGGGCGGGCGTCGTCGGGGCGGCGTTCGGTGACCACTTGCATGACCTGCGGGATCACATCGCCCGCGCGGCGGATGATCACGCTATCGCCGATCATCAGGCCCAGGCGGCCGATCTCGTCCATGTTGTGCAAGGTGGCGTTGGACACGGTGACGCCGGCGACCTTGACCGGCTTGAGCCGTGCCACGGGGGTGACCGCGCCGGTCCGGCCGACCTGGAACTCGACGTCGAGCACTTCGGTGATCTCTTCGAGCGCCGGGAACTTGTGCGCCAGAGCCCAGCGTGGCTCGCGCGAGCGGAAGCCCAGCTCGCGCTGCGAGGCCAGGCTGTTGACCTTGAACACCACGCCGTCGATTTCGTACGGCAACGCGTCACGCCGTGCGCCGATGTCGTGGTAGTAGGCCAGGCACTCGTCGATGCCGGCGGCATGGCGCAGCTCGCGGCTGATCGGCAGGCCCCAGGTCTTGAGGGTCTCGAGGGTGTCGATGTGGCTGTCGGCGACCGGGGCCGAGGTGTGACCGACCCCGTAGCAGCAGAACTCCAGGGGCCGGCTGGCGGTGATCTTCGAGTCGAGCTGGCGCAGGCTGCCGGCAGCGGCATTGCGCGGGTTGGCGAAGGTCTTGCCGCCGACCTCGGCCTGGCTGGCGTTGAGCCGCTCGAACCCGGCCTTGCTCATGTACACCTCGCCGCGCACCTCCAGCTCGCTCGGCCAGCCACTGCCGTGCAGCTTGAGCGGAATGTTGCGCACGGTGCGCACGTTGGCGCTGATGTCTTCGCCGGTGGTGCCGTCGCCGCGGGTGGCCCCTTGCACCAGCTGCCCGTCGCGGTAGAGCAGGCTGACCGCCAGGCCATCGAGCTTCGGCTCGCAGCTGTAGTCGACGGCCGAACCGGCATGGGGCAAGTCCAGGCCGCTGACCACGCGCCGGTCGAACTCGCGCAGGTCGCTCTCTTCGAAGGCATTGCCCAGGCTGAGCATGGGGATCTGGTGGCGGATCTGGCTGAACGCCGCCAGGGCCTGGCCACCGACGCGCTGGGTCGGGGAGTCGGCGGTGACCAGGTCGGGGTGCTCGGCCTCGAGCGCCTTGAGTTCGTTGAACAGGCGATCGTACTCGGCATCCGGCACGCTGGGCTCGTCGAGCACGTAGTAGCGGTAGTTGTGCTGGGCGATGGCGTCACGCAGTTCGAGGATTCTGGATTCGGCAGTCATGTCTAGGTTCTTCTCTTGCAAAAGCAAGAAAGCAGCCGAAGCTGCTTTCCTGTCTGTTAACGGCTGGGCCCGCCCCGGCGAGCCCGCGTCACCTTCAGCGCTTCTGGGTCAACGCGCGGCGCTCGAATTCGACGATGCGCTGGCGGTAGTGCTCGATGGTCTGGGCGGTCAGCACGCTGCGCTGATCGTCCTTCAGTTCGCCATCGAGCTCGTGGGCCAGCTTGCGCGCTGCAGCGACCATCACGTCGAAGGCCTGCTTGGGATGGCGCGGCCCCGGCAGACCGAGGAAGAAGCTCACGGCCCGCGTGCTGAAATGGTCGATGTCGTCCAGGTCGAAGACGCCCGGCTTGACCGCGTTGGCCATCGAGAACAGCACCTCGCCGTTGCCGGCCATGCTTTCATGGCGGTGGAAGATGTCCATCTCGCCGAAGCGCAGCCCGCTTTCCAGGATGTTCTGCAGCAGCGCAGGGCCCTTGAAACCGCCTTCGTCACGGGAGATGACGCTGATGACCAGCACTTCCTCGGCCGGTGGCAGCTCCTTGGCCGGCGCCTGGGAAGGCGCATGACTGGCAGGCGCCGCCTGGGCCGACACGAAGCCGGTGCCACGGCGCTCGTCGGCATAGTCGTCGTGATCGTCGGCGAACAGTTCCGGCTCACGCACCTCACGTGACGCGGCGATTGGCGCGCTCTCGACCACCTTCTCCTTGCGCTTGGGCGCCTTGACCGGTTTGTGATCGCGTTCACGCGCCGGCGCGCTCATCGACGGCAGGTCGCTTTCGTCCAGCTCGGGCTCGCGCTGCTTGTCCAGCACCCGTGAAGGGCCCAGTACCTCGGCGCCGCCCTCTTCTTCGGGCAGGTTCGAGAAGCTGCGGTCCAGACGAAACTTCAATTTACCCTTGCCGCCGCGCATCCGGCGCCAGCCATCGAACAGAATGCCGGCGATGACGATGACGCCGATGAGGATCAGCCACTCGCGCAGACCGATTTCCATGTAATTCCGTGCCTCTGTAAAAAAATGTGCTTGGAAACAAAGGCTTCAAAGCCCTTTAACTCGTGGCGCCAACTCGCTGTTCTGGCAGGCGTTTTCCCACGTTTAAAACAGGTGACATAAAGCTAGCACGACCCACGGTAAGTTTCACCGTCTGTCTGACATGTCAGTGGCATTCTTGCCACTTGCACGCTTCTTCTCGCGCCTCAGGTGTCCACCAAGGCCATCGCCTCTTCCACATCCACCGCCACCAGCCGCGAACAGCCTGGCTCGTGCATGGTCACCCCCATCAGCTGATCGGCCTTCTCCATGGCGATCTTGTTGTGGGTGATGTAGATGAACTGCACGGTTTCGCTCATCTCCTTCACCAACCGGGCGTAACGCCCCACGTTGGCATCGTCCAGCGGTGCATCGACCTCGTCGAGCATGCAGAACGGGGCCGGGTTGAGCTTGAAGATGGCAAAGACCAGTGCCAGCGCGGTCAGGGCTTTCTCGCCACCGGACAGCAGATGGATGGTGCTGTTCTTCTTGCCCGGCGGACGCGCCATGATCGTCACCCCAGTATCGAGTAGATCTTCGCCCGTCAGTTCCAGATAAGCGCTGCCGCCACCGAAAACTTTTGGAAAAAGTGCCTGTAAACCTGCATTTATCAGATCAAAGGTATCCTTGAAGCGATTGCGGGTTTCCTTGTCGATCTTGCGAATGACGTTTTCCAGCGTGTCGAGCGCTTCGACCAGGTCGGCGTCCTGGGCATCGAGGTAGCGCTTGCGCTCGGACTGTTGCTGGTACTCGTCGATGGCCGCCAGGTTGATCGCACCCAGGCGCTGGATGCGCGCGTCGAGCTGTTCGAGCTCCTGCTCGGTGCCCTCCTCGCTGGCCTGTGCGTCGAGGGTCTCCAGCACCCCGTGCAAATCGTAGCCGTCGGCCAGCAGCTGTTCCTGCAGGGTCTTGCGGCGCACGTCCAGCCCCTGGCTCTCCAGGCGCAGCTGCTCCAGCTGGCCGCGCAGCAACTGAGCCTGCTGCTCGGCCTGGGTACGGCGCTTCTCGGCATCGCGCAGTTCGCGGTCGGCGTCGTCCAGGTGCAACCGCGCCAGGCGCATTTCTTCATCGACGCCCATGCGCTGCTCGAGCAGGTCCTCGAGCTTGAGGCGCAGCTCTTCCAGCGGGGCTTCGCCCTCCTCCAGGTTGAGGCTCAGTTGCTCCTGCCGCTCGAGCAGGCGCGCAGCCTGCTGTTCCAGGCGTTCCAGGGCCTGATGGGTGGAGTCATGCTGGGCCCGCAGCGAGCCCAGGCGCACGGCGAGCTGGTGCGCATGGTCCTTGTGCTGACGGGCGTCCTGGCGGGCTCGGTCGAGGGCCTCGCGCAGGCCATCACGGTGCGCCAGCAGCTGTTCGCGCTGGTCGGTATCCTGGGCCATGAGCTCCAGCGCGTCTTGCAGCAGCAGCCGGGCCTCGCTCAGTTGCTCATGCTCCAGGGCACGTTGTTCCTGCACGTCGGTGAGTTCTTCCTGCAAGCGCTGGCGACGCAGCGCCACCTGCTCGGCACGGGCGCGCACGGCGGACAGTCGCGCCTTGGTCTCGCCCAGCTGGCGGCTTTCTTCCTGATTGCGCCGACGCAGGTGTTCGCGCTGCGCCTCATGTTCGCGCTGACGCTCGCCCAGCGCCTGCACCTGTTCGGCGAGCTGGTCGAGGTGCGCCTGCTGCTCCAGCTGCCGGGCAATGAGGCGTTCAAGCTCCTGACCGCGCGCCAGCACGCCGCCCTGGGCATCGTCACCGCGGCTGACGCGCAGGAACTGCCGACCGACCCAGTAACCGTCGCGGCTGACCAGGCTTTCGCCCTGGGCCAGGCCGGCGCGCTGGGCCAGGGCCTGCTCCAGGCTGTCCACGGGGCGCACCGGGCCCAGCCAGGCAGACAGATCGACAGCGCTCTCGACCTTGTCGAGCAGGCTGCCGGCCGGCGCCGATCCGGCAGCCGTCGCCGTCACCAGGCGCAACTCGCCCTGCGCCAGGCTGGCGTAGTCGAGGCTGGCCAGGTCATCGACCAGGACTGCCTGCAGGTCGGCGCCAAGCACGGTTTCCACCGCCTGCTCCCAGCCCGGTTCGACGCGCAGGCCGGTGGCCACCCGTGGGCGCTGCTCCAGCCCCGCCTGCCGCAACCAGTGCGCGGTACCGGCGCCCGGCTCCAGCGCAGCCTGCTGCAAGGCTTCCAAGGAGGCTACGCGGCCCCCGAGGCGTTGCAGATCGCCCTGCAGCTGCTGACGACGTTCGTTGCCTTCGCGCCAGTGCTCGCGCACCTGCTCGAGCTGCTCGAGCGTCTCCTGCTCGGCCATCTGCAACGCTTCGATCGAAGCCTCGCCGGCGGCGACCTGTTCGGCCAGTTCGAGGAGGACGGCGTCCTGCGGGTCGGCACCGAGCTGATCACGCTCCTCGCCCAGCTTGCGCTGGCGTTCGGCAGTGCGCTCGAGCCCTGCTTCGAGCTGTTGCAGGCGTGACTGCTGCACTTCGGCCTGGCGACGTGGTTCGGCCGAGCGGGCGGTGAAGTCGTCCCACTGGGCCTGCCAGCCTTGCATGCCGTGCTCGGCCTCCTCCAGGGTGGCCGCGCTCTCTTCGGCAGCGGCCAGGCTCAGCTCGCGCTCCGGCTCGAGCATCTCCAGCTCTTCGGCCAGGCTGGCCAGCAAGGCGCGGTCGTTGCCCAGGTGCGACTCGGTCTCCTGGCGCGTGCGCTCGGCCTCCCTGAGGTCGTCCTGCAACTGACGCAAGCGCTGCTGACCGTGCTGGATGCTCTGCTCGACACGGGCGATGTCGCCTGCCACCGAATAGAAGCGCGCCTGCACTTGGTTGAAACGCTCGGACAGTTCATGATGCCCGTCGCGCAGCCGTTCGATGCTGGCATCGGCGTTACGCTGCTCGGCCACCAGCGCCTCGAACGCCACCTCCTGATCCAGGATCACCGCCTCGCGCTGGCGAACCCGTTCGTCCAGGGCGCTCCAGCGCAACGCCGACAGGCTGGCCTTGAGCTGGCGCTCGCGGGCCTTGTAGTCCTTGTACTTCTCGGCAGCCTGGGCCTGGCGGTGCAGGCGCTCGAGCTGGCGCTCCAGTTCTTCGCGCAGGTCGGTCAGGCGCGCCAGGTTCTCCTGGGTGCGACGGATGCGGTTCTCGGTCTCGCGGCGACGCTCCTTGTACTTGGAGATGCCGGCCGCCTCCTCGATGAAGTTGCGCAGCTCCTCGGGCTTGGCCTCGATCAGCTTGGAGATCATGCCTTGTTCGATGATCGAGTAGCTGCGCGGGCCGAGGCCGGTGCCGAGGAAGATGTCGGTGATGTCCCGGCGCCGGCATTTGGTGCCGTTGAGGTAATAGGTGTTCTGCGCGTCGCGAGTGACCTTGCGGCGAATGGAGATCTCGGCATAGGCCGCGTACTCGCCCACCAGCGTGTTGTCGCTGTTGTCGAACACCAGCTCGATGCTCGCCTGGCTGACCGGCTTGCGGCTGGTCGAGCCGTTGAAGATGACGTCGGTCATCGACTCGCCGCGCAGGTTCTTCGCCGAGCTTTCGCCCATCACCCAGCGCACGGCGTCGATGATGTTGGACTTGCCGCAACCGTTGGGCCCGACCACGGCGGCCATGTTGCTGGGGAAGTTGACCGTGGTCGGATCGACGAAGGACTTGAAGCCGGCCAGGCGAATGCATTTCAGGCGCATCGGTCAGCCCGCGGCCAAGGCAGCGATGACTAGGTCGCCACTGCGTGTGCAATAGGTCACCAGCACCTCGCGGATGCGCGCCGTGTCGCGCCGCAGCACGGCATCGAGCAGGTCGTCGAACAGCTGGACGAAATCGGCCATGCTCGCCTGGCGCTGCGCGAGTGCCAGGTGGTAGGCGCGACTCATGGCCGGCTGCAGGTTCTCGGCCGTCTCTTGCAGGTACAGGTTGTCGGCGAACGGGTAGGCGGTGCGCATCACCGCGAAGCTGTCGGCGACGAAGGCCTCGATGTCACTGCGCGCGCAGGCCTGCACCAGCCGCTGCTGCACCGCCAGGAACGGCAGCAGGTCGCTGTCGGTGCGCCAGCGGGCGGCCACGGCGTTGCCCAGCAGGATGTACAGCTCGCCCATCATGTGGCACAGGCTGCGCACGCTGTGGGCGTCGAGCACGGTCACGTGGGCGCCGCGGCGTGGCAGGATGACGACCAGGTGCCGCCGCTCGAGGATCAACAGCGCTTCGCGCACCGAGCCGCGGCTGACGTTCAGGGCCTGGGTGACCTTCTGTTCCTGGATGCGCTCGCCAGGCGCGAGTTCGCCACGGATGATCCGTTCGGCCAGGTGGCGGGCGATCTGTTCGCAGAGGCTGTCCGGCGCCTTGAACGTCATGGGGGTCCTTAAGGGTCATGGGGCTGGGCGAAGGGGCGCAATTGTAGCGCACTTGATGCCCGGCGGCGCGAGCCGTTGCGGGTCTGGTACGCTTACCCATGGCCCGCGTCGAACGTGCCCTGCCTCGTCTGAGGACAGGGCCTACGACGCTGCACTTTTTCTGACAGACGAGAGCCGCATGAGCACACCCCGCACCGCCTACCGCGCCGCCATTCTCTACAGCCTGGCCGACCCCAGCGAGGTCGGCCTGGACGCGTCCTACGCCTACTTCGATGACGGCCTGCTGGTGGTCGACGAAGGCCGGATCAGCGCCGTCGGCCCAGCCAGCGAGCTGCTGCCGACCCTGACGCCGGATACCCAGGTGGTCACCTACACCGATGCACTGATCACCCCCGGCTTCATCGACACGCACATCCATTTCCCACAGACGGGCATGATCGGTGCCTACGGCGAGCAGCTGCTCGACTGGCTCGAGACCTACACCTTCCCCTGCGAGCGGCAGTTCGCCGACAAGGCCCATGCCGACCAGGTCGCCCGGCTGTTCCTCGGCGAACTGCTGCGCAACGGCACCACCACCGCCCTGGTGTTCGGCAGCGTGCACCCTGAATCGGTGCAGGCCCTGTTCGAGGAGGCCGAGCGGCTCGACCTGCGCCTGATCGCCGGCAAGGTGATGATGGATCGCAACGCGCCGGACTACCTGACCGACACGGCCGAGAGCAGCTACCACGACAGCAAGGCGCTGATCGAGCGCTGGCACGGCAAGGGCCGCCTGCACTACGCCGTGACCCCCCGCTTCGCGCCCACCAGCACGCCCGAGCAACTGGCCGCAGCCGGCCGCCTGCTCGAGGAATACCCCGACGTGTACCTGCACACGCACCTGTCCGAGAACCTCAAGGAGATCGACTGGGTCAAGGCCCTGTACCCCGAGCGCAGCGGCTACCTGGACGTCTACGACCACTATCGGCTGCTGGGCGAACGCTCGGTGTTCGCCCATGGCGTGCACCTGTGCGATGCCGAATGCCAGCGCCTGGCGGAGACCGGCTCGGCGGTGGCCTTCTGCCCGACCTCGAACCTGTTCCTGGGCAGCGGCCTGTTCAACCTGCCCCAGGCCGAGCGCTTCGGCGTGCGCGTGGGCCTGGGTACCGACGTGGGGGCCGGTACCAGCTTCTCGCTGCTGGCGACGTTGAACGAGGCCTACAAGGTGATGCAATTGCAGGATGTGCGCCTGCACCCGTTCAAGTCGTTGTACCTGGCGACCCTGGGTGGCGCGCGTGCGCTGCGCCTGGAGGATCGCATCGGCAGCCTGGCGCCGGGGCATGACGCAGACTTCGTGGTACTGGACTACAAGGCCACGCCGCTGCTCGATTACCGCCTGCAGCAGTCGCGCAGCATCGAGGAGACGCTGTTCGTGCTGACGACGCTGGGGGATGACCGGGTGGTGCGCGAGACGTATGCGGCCGGGCGGTGCGTGCACACACGGTAATCCACGCGCCAGGCCCTCCAGGTCGCGGCCTGGACGACTGACAGTTTTGTCAGTTGTTCAGGTGCACGGGGGTGGCTCACAGTACACGCTCTGCTGCCGGAGAGCGTATCTATGACCTCAACTCAACATCGACGTGTGCTGTTCTATCGCGCCGAGCATCTCACTGAACTCCTGGAAGACACCAGGCATCTGCACCTGATGCAGCACCAAGGCTCATGGCTTTCCCAGCACTCGCATGCACAGGCCAACGGACTGCTCAAGGTCGACCTGCAGAACTCCGTGCATGCGATAGTCTCGGCGCAGACGACGCAGCGCATGATCTATACGCCTTATGGCCATGTCTTCTCGTGTTCGCCACCATCGGCCGTCGGCTTTACAGGGATGTTGTTCGACGCTGCCATCGGAGGCTATCTGCTGGGCAACGGACACAGAGCCTATCAGCCTGCGCTACGGCGTTTTCTCAGTGCAGACGTACTGAGCCCCTTCGGCGCAGGTGGCATCAATGCCTATGCGTATTGTGCGAACGACCCTGTCAATCATCAAGATCCCAGCGGCAGGGTAAGAGTATTCAACACCCCCTTTGTACGCCCACTGATCAAGACACTCATGACCAGTGGGCTCAAGACCTCAGTGCCGATTGTCCTGAAGAAAAAAGCGTACATCGCCACGCAACTGGAAGACGCCCGGCAGGCGCTCTTCTACAAGCGAAAGCCTGCCCTTCACATGTCCCCCGAGCGACAGGTGCTCGATGCTGCCTTTTCCGCCTACCCGGTCGAGCGCCTGGAACCCTTCCCTCGATCCGTCCAGTACGTCAACACGAACCTGGCCTCTCATGGCAACAGCAGGATTTCGATGGAGGGCAGCCGCCACTACGCTGCCCTCGTCACCCAGGTGCAGGCAGACGAGCGGAGTAACAGTGGCGCTCATCTGTCGGCGGCTTACACGTGGCTCTCGAAAGGTGAAGCAACCGGCTTTCTGTTCAATGTGGGAGGTGCTTTGGTCACTGGCGCGCACGACCATAAAAACCGAGTCTTAGGGATACGAAGCGGACGATGACATCGTCGTTCTCGTCATCGGCCACTTCAAACCCATTGAAGAATGGGCCGAACTTGATCGATCGCTCAAGTTATCGACGTCAACTTCCACGATCGAACGCTTGAGCTTCTCTCAACAACTCAGTAACCTGCGCGCCCTTCGAGCAGCCTGGCTTGCAGGCGCGCTGCGCTGACGCTCGAAAACCCTGGACACCCCTGCATCCTGTCGCATGCCAAGCCTCGGTCGCCCTCTGCCTGAGTGCTTGGGCAGACGCCTGTGTGCATACCCTAACGATACGGCCGCCAACGCCGACACTGACACCCGGAGCTTCCTTCGCAATGCGCATCTCCCAGAGCCTGCTACTGGCCGCCGGCCTGCTGACCACCGGCACCAGCCTTGCCGGCGACCTGCTGCAGTGGCAGGGCAACAGCCTCACCTACCTGTACGGCCACGACTTCAAGGTCAACCCCGAGATCCAGCAGACCTTTACCTTCGAGCACGCCGACGCCTGGAAGTACGGCGACAACTTCGTGTTCGTCGACCGCATCTTCTACAACGGCAAGAAGGATTCGGGCAACGGCCGCAGCACGCTGTACGGCGAGATCACTCCGCGCCTGTCGTTCAACAAGATCTTCGACCAGAAGCTCGCGTTCGGCCCGGTCAAGGACGTGCTGTTGGCGATGACCTACGAGTTCGGCGAAGGCGACGTCGAGTCGTACCTGATCGGCCCCGGCTTCGACCTCGCCGTGCCTGGTTTCGACTGGTTCCAGGTCAACTTCTACCATCGCACCACCGATGGCAGCCGCCCGGGCGACAACGTCTGGCAGATCACCCCGGTCTGGTCCTACACGATTCCCGTCGGCCGCTCGGACGTGCTGATCGATGGCTACATGGACTGGGTGGTCGACAACGACGTGAACAGCCGTGGCACCTACCAGGCCAACCTGCACTTCAACCCGCAGATCAAGTACGACCTGGGCAAGGCCTTGAAGCTGGGTGAAAAGCAGTTGTACGTCGGCTTCGAGTACGACTACTGGAAGAACAAGTACGGGATCAAGGACAGCAGCGCCTTCGAGACCGACCAGAACACCGCGAGCCTGCTGGTCAAGGTGCAGTTCTAAGGCGTCTGCCCGCTACTTCGGCGTCCTGTGGTCGCGTAGAGAACAGGGTAAGCGGGCAGGACCACACCGTGGTTGGACCGGCCATCATGGGCCTGTGGGAGCGGGCTTGCCCGCGATAGCGTCCGCCTCATCACCGCCTGCATCGCGGGCAAGCCCGCTCCCACAGGGGGCTGAGCATCGATCCGCCAGGTCGGCAAGGCAACCCAGGCCATGGGCCCGGGCCTGCGATCAACGGGCTGCGCGCTCACGCACCCAGGACACGCCGCCCACCGCCACGGCTGCCAGGAAGCCCGACACGATCCCCACCACGCCAAACAGGCCCATCTTGACGACCGCGCCCCAGCTTCCACTGCCTGCGACCACGGCCTCGACGGCATGCTCCAGTGGCGCGATGCCTTCGGCCACGAACGTCCCGCCGACCAGGAACATGGCAACCGTCCCGATCCACGACAGGGCCTTCATCAACAGCGGGGCTGCCGACACCAGGACCTGGCCACCTTTCCTGACCATCCTGCCCCACAGGCCCTGGGCCTTGGATTTGGCGAGCGCGAACCCGGCATCGTCGAGGCGAACGATGCCTGCCACCACGCCATACACGCCCACGGTCATGGCGACCGCAATCACGATCAAGGTCAGGATCTGCTGATACAGCGGCGCTTCGGCCACGACGTTCAGGGTGATGACGATGATCTCGGCGCTCAGGATGAAGTCAGTCTTGATGGCACCTTTGACCTTGCGCTTCTCGTACTCGGCAAGCGCTTCGGGGGTTCGCGGAACGGCCTTCTTTTTCGGCTCCTGCGTGCCCTGCTCCTTGCGCGAAAACTTGTCCTTTATCGCCTCGTAGCCTTCGTAGCACAGGTAGACACCGCCTGCCATGAGCAGCCACTTGACGGCGGCCGGGAGGAAGGCGCTGAGCAGGAGCGCACAGGGCACCAGGATCGCCTTGTTCTTGAGCGAGCCTTTGAACACGGCCCAGACCACGGGCAATTCGCGGTCCGCCTTCATCCCCGTCACCTGCTCGGCATTGACGGCCAAGTCGTCACTCAGGACACTGGCCGTCTTTTTCGCAGCGACCTTGCTCATCAGCGAGATGTCATCCAGTAGCGCCGCGATGTCATCCAGTAACGCAAAAAAACTGCTGCCCGCCATTTCATTTCACCCTAAGTCGATTCTTGCCCTCTCGCGCTCCTGACGTATCAGGTTCGCCAGACGGTCCTACGGGAACAGCACGATGCCCGGGAAGATGGCGTTCAGACCCGTTGCGGGTAAAACAGTTCTGCTCAGGCGTCCAGCACTCGAGGGCGTTCTCGTGAGTGCCTGGACGTCAGGACATCGTCACCGTCTGTCCGTCACGTCTGCCCACTCGCTTGCGGATTCGTGCACAGACCCTTGTTCCACACCGTCACCCCTTCACCAGGCAGAAGACGAATGATGCGCATCGCCGCCAATGTGACCTTGCTCTTTACCGAAGTGGACTTCCTGTCCCGTTTCGAAGCCGCCGCCAAGGCCGGGTTCGACGGTGTGGAATGCCAGTTTCCTTATGCTTTCGACGCCAGGCAGATCCGTGAGCGCCTGGACCGCCATGGCCTGCCCCTGGTGCTGTTCAACCTGCCGGCAGGCGATTGGGCGCGTGGGGAGCGCGGCATCGCCTGTCACCCGGACCGCATCGAAGAATTCCGCGCCGGGGTGCATACGGCCATGGCCTATGCCAAGGTCCTGGGCACCCAGCAGATCAATTGCCTGGCAGGGATACGTCCCACGAACCGGGACGACGCGCTGGTGCAGCGTACGTTCGTCGACAACCTGCGCTATGCGGTAGATGCATTGCAAGACGCCGGGATCACGCTGCTCATGGAGATGATCAACACCCGTGACGTGCCGGGGTTCTATCTCAACCGGACAGCCCAGGCCCTGGCGATCCAGGCCGAGGTCGGCAGTGCCAACCTGCTGCTGCAGTACGACCTCTATCACATGCAGATCATGGAAGGTGACTTGGCCCAAACGCTCCAGACCCACCTGGACCGGATCGGCCATGTCCAGTTGGCCGACACACCGGGACGCCATGAACCGGGTACCGGGGAGATCAATCATCGTTTTCTGTTCGATCATCTGGAGCGCATCGGTTACTCGGGCTGGATCGGCGCGGAATATCACCCTCGGGGCCGCACCGAGGATGGGTTGGGCTGGCTGAGACCTGGACGAGACCGTGGACCGCAGTCATGAGACAGTGGGCTGTACTGACGCCAGGAGCTCGGATCAGCCAGACGTTGGTGATCTGATCTTTTCAGCGACATTGTCAAGCATTATGCGACCTGCCGTTTTCCAATCCATGTCAATGGTCGTACGCGTCGATGAAATACGCTTCTGCGACTGCAACAACGTGGCGTACGGAACGGAGACATTCAGTGCTCCGGCGAGCGGCTCTGTCGAGACATTGCGCACGGTGGTAGCCACCTTGAAGGTGGGCACCTCGAGCTGAATGCCGTTCTTGCTTATCTGCATGTGACCACCTACGAACTCACTGAACATGTTGTCCAGAGGGATGCTGGCACGAAGCCCCTGATTGGAAAGGCTCAAGCGCGAGGAACGGAGTGCCTGCTGGATGTCGGACCAGCGCACGCCCACCTGTACGCCCGTCCACGTGAGTCGTATGCGGCCTTTTTCTGGCGGAAGATCGCGTGTGAAAAGTGGAGCCAGCGCTGAATGCCGAGCCACCGGCAGGATCTTCGGCGCAGCCGGTGACTTCATCTGAGGAAGATGGCCGCTGGGATCCGCTCGATTGACGGGATCTCCCTGGCAATACGCATAGGCATTGAGCCCACCCGCCAGAAAGGGGCTCATCCGGTCGGGCTGCAAGAAACGCTGCAAGCTTGGACAGTAGAACCGCTTGCCGTTGCCCAAGGCGTAGCCGTGCATCGCGTGCTCCAACCGCTGGCCATTGAAGCCGCAGGGTATATCGCGCAGCAAGCCGCTGGCATGGCCATGAGGGGTATAGGCCAGGCCTGCACCTGTGTCAGACGGCCTGAGCAACGATCCATCCCCGTCCGTTTCCAGCAGTCGCACCCGGTGATCACAAGCAGCCACTGGGCTGTCGCTTGCCCACACCAATCGACGGTTCCTGGCGCCCACCTCGGCAACGAAACGGTCGTGCAGGTAGAAACGGTTCGACCACGTGCAGTCTCTCATCTTCATGACTAGGCCCTACCTTGTCGATGAGTCTGTAGCATGAGGAAATCGTCGTGCACGCGAAACTGACATTTCTATCAATTCTGCCGGTTTGAAACGCTTGCCACGGACCTTGCTCCACTTCTAGCCTTGCGGTTCTGTCTTTGGAACCTGTGCTTTCATGTCCTCCTCACTCTCCTTGCGCGAACGCCTCTACATCGTCGTCTTCCAGAACGACAACACCGCCGGCCGCCGTTTCGACAAAGCCTTGCTGCTGCTCATCCTCGCCAGCCTGGTCACGGTCATCCTCGACAGCATCGATTCGGTGCACCGCAACTACGCCCATGTGCTGGCCGGCATCGAGTGGGGGTTCACCACGGTCTTCCTGCTCGAATACCTGACGCGCCTGTACTGTTCGCCCAAGCCACTGCGCTACGCCTTCAGTTTCTACGGCCTGGTCGACCTGCTGGCGATCGTGCCGGGCATCATCGCGCTGTACTACAGCGATGCGCAGTACCTGCTGATCATCCGCGTGATCCGCATGCTGCGGATCTTCCGGATCCTCAAGCTCGGCCCCTACCTTAACCAGGCCAACTATCTGCTGACCGCCTTGCACGGCAGCAAGCAGAAGATCATCGTCTTCCTGGTCAGCGTCTCGACGCTGGTTACGGTGTTCGGCACCCTGATGTACGTGATCGAAGGCCCGGAGCATGGGTTCACCAGCATTCCCAAGGGCATCTATTGGGCCATCGTGACGCTGACCACCGTAGGCTTCGGCGACATCGTGCCGACCACGCCACTGGGCCAGGTGCTGTCGTCGCTGGTGATGATCACCGGTTACTCGATCATCGCCGTGCCCACCGGGATCTTCACGGCAGAACTGGCCAGCGCCATGCGCCCGGGGCAACTGGTGCACGACTGCCCGAGCTGCGCCAAGCCGCAGCACGAGCCCAGCGCCGCCTTCTGCGCCCGCTGTGGCAGCGCGCTGTTTCGCAAGACCGAATAAGCACAGCACGTTTCGGTCTTTATAAGGGCGATGGCCAACCGCTATAGTCGCGGACCATCGCCCTTCTCCCTCGAACAAGGAACGCGTCGTGAAAAGACTCTTCAGCGCTTCGTTGCTGGTCGCCGGCCTTGCGCTCGGCAACCTGGCCCAGGCTGCTCCTACCCTGCTCAACGTCTCGTACGACGTAATGCGCGACTTCTACAAGGACTACAACCCGGCGTTCCAGAAGCACTGGGAGGCCGAGCACCACGAGAAGGCCAACGTGCAGATGTCCTTCGGCGGCTCGAGCAAGCAGGCGCGCGCGGTCATCGACGGCCTGCCGGCGGACGTGATCACCATGAACATGGCCACCGACATCAATGCACTGGTGGACCACGGCCAGCTCGTCCCGGACGACTGGGTGACCCGCCTGCCCAACCACAGCGCGCCGTTCACCTCGGCCACGGTGTTCATCGTGCGCAAGGGCAACCCCAAGGCACTCAAGGACTGGCCGGACCTGCTCAAGGACGGTGTCCAGGTGATCGTGCCCAACCCCAAGACCTCGGGCAACGGTCGCTACACCTACCTCTCGGCCTGGGGCTACGTGCTCAAGACCGGCGGTGACGAAGCCAAGGCCCGGGACTTCGTCGGCAAGCTGTTCAGGCAGGCGCCGGTCCTCGACACTGGAGGCCGCGCCGCCACCACCACGTTCATGACCAACCAGATCGGCGACGTGCTGGTGACGTTCGAGAACGAGGCCGAGATGATCGCCCGCGAGTTCGGTCGCGATCAGTTCGAGGTGGTCTACCCGAGCGTGTCCGCCGAAGCCGAGCCACCGGTCAGCGTGGTCGACAAGGTGGTGGACAAGAAGGGCACCCGGGCCGTGGCCGAGGAGTACCTGAAGTACCTGTGGTCGCCGGCCGCCCAGGAGATCGCCGCGCAGAACTACCTGCGTCCGCGGGATGCGACGGTGCTGGCCAAGTACACCGACCGCTTCCCGAAGGTGGACTTCCTGTCGGTGGAAAAGACCTTCGGTGACTGGCGCACGGTGCAGAAGACCCACTTCAACGACGGCGGCGTGTTCGACCAGATCTATGGCGGGCAGTGAGGCAACGTCGAGCCAGCGTTCTTGAGCCATGGGGGCATTGCCAGGTCAGCCGGGGCTTTTCCTGCGTGACCTACTCATTGTGAGGAACGCTTACCCATAGCCACACCGCAGTGAGACCGGCTCCCACAGGCCTGTGGGAGCGGGCTTGCCCGCGATGGCGTCCGGTCCGTCACCGCCTGCATCGCCGGCAAGCCCACGCCCACGCCCACGCCTACAAAGTAGTGTTCCGTTCTGTCGGATCAGTCATGCCGTCCACACCATGCGCCTCCTGGCTCTGACCGCGATCGGGCCCGCCAGGGGCCGCAAAACCCGGCACCGTGTGGTCCACGCTCACCGCAGTGAGGGGCTTGCCCACTGACCACCCGATGCGACCCGCCCTGCCCCCTCATCGAACTTTCCCACGCCCCCACCCTCAGTTTCCTTGGATAACCCGTTCCCCCGCACCGGTCCAAGGAGTCCTCCCGTGCCGCGTTCACTCATCACCCTGCTGTTCGGTCTCTTGCTGAGCACGCGCCTGCTGGCGGCCGACCCGGCCCCGGCCGACGCCCCTGCCGAGGAACCGGCCCCGGTCGTCCAGGGCGGGCTGCTCGGCGCCCTGGCCGATGGCCTGGACACCGCAGCCGACGACCTCGACCTGGACGCGCACCTGGTGGATGCCTGGCGTGTGCGTACCGACCGCGCTGCCAAGGAAGTGGAGCGCCTGGTCGACCGCCATGCAGGTAACGACGGGCTGGGCCTGATCGGTGACTTCCTGCTCGTCACCCTGGCCTGGGTCGCCAGTTTCGCCGTGCTGACCGGCATTGGCCGCTGGCTCTTCCAGCGCGCTCGCCGTCGCCCCTGGCTGGCCAAGCGCCCCCGCATCGAGGGCCTGCTGAGCTATCTGCTGCCCTTCACCCTCCCCGCACTGGCCAGCCTGCCACTGACCCTGTACGCCAGCCGCTACCTGGACCCGTCGGTGGCACGCGCTTCAGGCCTGAGCCTGGCCTACGCGACCAGCAGCGGGCTGTTCTCGACCTCGATCGTGCTGTGCCTGATCGTGCTGTTCGACGCCGGCCACAAGCGTGCCGCCGTCGGCGTGATCCGTCGGCTGGCGCCGCGCCCCCTGTTCATGATCGGCTTCCTAGCAGCCTGGAGCGATGCGCTGACCAGCCCGCAGATCGCCCGCCAGCTTGGCACCAACCTCACCGGCAGCATCGCCGTGTGCACCGGCCTGGTGGCCACGCTGATCTTCGCCAGCCTGGTGATTCGCCTGCGCCGCCCGGTGGCGCACCTGATCCGCAACCGCGACCTCAAGGACCGCCTGCAGCACCGCGCCGTGCAGGAGACGCTGCGGATATTCTCCACCCTCTGGTACCTGCCGATCCTGCTGATGATCCTGGTGTCGGCGGTGCACCTGATCGGCGCCGGTGAAGAAAGCCAGCGTGCGCTGCAGAATGCCCTGCTGACCACCGTGCTGCTGGTGGGCACGGTGTTTCTCAGCACGGTCCTGCAACACCTGTTCGCGCCACGCAAGACCGACCTCAACCAACGTGCCCGCCCCTACAAGGAACTGCTGCGCAGCCTGGCTCATGCGGTGCTGAGGATCGCCATGGCGGTCACCTTCATCGAGCTGCTCGGGCGCATCTGGGGTGTCTCGGTCATCGACTTCGCGCTGAGCAATCGCCTGGGCCGAGCGATCAGCGACTCGCTGAGCAGCATCGGCCTGATCCTGCTGGTGACCTGGCTGCTCTGGGTGGTGCTCGACACCGCCATCCAGGAGGCGCTCAAGCCCGCCGTCGGACGCCGCGCCTCGCGCCAGCCGAGCACCCGCGTGCGCACCATCCTGCCGATGCTGCGCAACGCCATCAAGATCATCCTGGTGGTGATCTGCACCATCACCACCATGGCCAACCTGGGCATCAACGTCGCCCCGTTGCTGGCCGGGGCCGGGGTGGTCGGGCTGGCCATCGGCTTCGGGTCGCAGCAGCTGGTACAAGACGTGATCACCGGGCTGTTCATCCTGATCGAGGACACCATTGCCATCGGCGACTGGGTGGTGCTCGACTCGGGGCACGCCGGCACGGTCGAGAGCCTGACGATCCGCACACTGCGGCTGCGCGACGGCAAGGGCTTCGTGCATTCGGTGCCGTTCGGCCAGATCAAGGCGGTCACCAACCAGTCGCGGCAGTTCGCCTACGCGTTCTTCTCGGTGCAGTTCACCTACGACAGTGACGTGGACAAGGCCCTGGAGCTGATCCATGAAGTGGGCCACTCGATCAGCGAGGACCCGCTGCTGAAGATCAACCTGCAAGGCCCGCTGCAGGTCTTCGGCGTGGACCGCATGGACCTCAACGGCTTCGTGCTGACCGCGCAGTTCCGCACCATCTCCGGGGGGCAGTACACGGTCAGCCGCGCCTTCAACGAGCGCCTGAAAAAACGCGTGGACCAGACCGGCGACGTCAGCTTCGCCCAGCTCTATCCGCTGCCGCCTGCCCTGCGCGGGGAGGCGGTCCAGGGGTGAACCGTCGACGTCTCAGCGCTGGAAGACCAGCGCCTTGAGGCCGCCCTGGGGGTCGGCGTCCGGAAACTCCGGCGGGTTGGCCAGGCGCTCGACGAAGTGCAACGTCGGCGCATGCTCGGCCATGCCGTCGATGAGAAAGTCCTGACCGATCCCAGGGTCGTTGACGCAGGCCAGCACGGTCCCGCCTTCGCTCAACAGCTCCGGCAACCGACGCAGGATCTTGGCGTAGTCCTGGGTCAGCACAAAGCTGCCCCGCTGGAACGTCGGAGGGTCGATGATGATCAGGTCGTACGGCCCGTACTTGCGCACCTTGCCCCAGGACTTGAACAGCTCATGGCCCAGGTAGGCGACGCGCGAGGCATCATGGCCGTTGAGGCGATGGTTCTCGCGCCCTCGCGCCAGGGCTGACTTGGCCATGTCGAGGTTGACGACCTGCTCGGCACCGCCGGCGATGGCCGCTACGGAAAAGCCGCAGGTGTAGGCGAACAGGTTCAGCACCCGTCGCCCGGCCGACTGCTCGCGCACCCAGCGCCGGCCCAGGCGCATGTCGAGGAACAACCCGCTGTTCTGCCGCACGCCCAGGTCCAGCAGGTAGCGCAGGCCATCTTCCACCACCTCGCGTTGCGGCTGAGGCTCGCCCCGCAGCCAGTGTCCGGGGCTGTCCGGCAGGTAGCGGTGCTGGATCAAGATGGCCTGGCCAGTCCATACCGGCTGCTCGGTCAGGCGCAGGAGCATGGCCTGCAGGGCATCGAGCTGACCGGGCGGTGGCTCGCGGAACAGGCCGACCAGCAGCACCCCTTGCAGCCAGTCGACGGTGATCTGCTCCAGATCAGGCCAGCAGCGGCCACGGCCGTGGAACAGGCGACGGGTTTCGCTCGGCGCGGGATCGAGAGCAGCGAGCAGGTGCTGCTCGAGGGTGTGGATAGCGGAAGGCATGGCGGGGTCGCGGCTGGGAAAAGGGGATGCATTCTAGCAAGGCTGACGGCTGGAGGCGGCAAGCACGCGGCGGCTTTCTGCTGCGCCTTGCACTGATGCGCCCAATCATTCCTCCGTAGGAGTCCGCCCGCCGCCTTGGCGCCGCGCTGCCGCGCAGAGAACATGGCGATAGCTGGCAGTGCTCAGTGCTGTGTTGCTGATCGATTCCTGGGCCCGCAGGGCCCACAAATTTTTATAATTATTTGCTTTTAAATCAACAACTTATTTTATGCTCTATGAGAGGCTTGCCCGCGATGCAGGCGGTGATGGGCCGGACGCCATCGCGGGCAAGCCCGCTCCCACAGGGGGCCAGTCAGTGGGCTGATACGGGGCAGTTGCCTGGAATGAGGGCCGGTGGGAGCGGGCTTGCCCGCGATAGGGCCCGGCCAGGCGCCGCCTGCATCGCGGGCAAGCCCCACAGGGTGGACTGCGCTTGCCCGGCTCAGGTCGGACATCCCTGGGCACCGTCATTGAGCCCCTGACGCACGTTGCGGCTGAGCAGGCTGGCCTTGCCATCGTGCCAGGTCAGCGTCAGCACATAGAGCGTGTCGAAATCGTCCCCCTTCCAGTTCTGGGTCACGACCCGTTCCTCGCCCAGGGCCTTGCCGGCGACGGTGTTGATCAGCTCGGGCAGATACCCGCTGGACCAGGCCGTGTAGACCGTGGCATTGCGGTACTTCTCGCTCAGCAGCTCGTCGGCCAGGTCGGCGTAGTCGTTGGCGCCGAAATCGATGTTCACCGGCAGGCCCAGCTTGATGGCGCTGGGGCTGATGGTCATCAGCGGACGGATGTAGCTGTAGCGTGCATCCTCGCTGCCCTCTTCCACGTGCCGGGTGGGGTCGGCGGCGAACACGTAGTCGGCCTTGCCGAACTTCTCGGGCAGCAACGTCGCCAGGTCGATGGCGCGGTTGAGGCCCTGGCAGTTGAGTTGGCCGAGCCCTTCGCCGGGTTTCTCGGCGTGGCGCATGAAGACCAGGGTCTGGGTGCCATCGACCGGCTTGTCCAGCCTTTGCAGGGCTTCGACAGCCACAGGCGCTGCGAGGCCAAGTGCCAGCAGGCCGGTGAACGCAAGACGGTGACGACGCAGAAACGCAGGTAACGTCATGGGGGATAACTCTTTTCAGCGAATGGGAAAGGTCGGCCTGACCACCTCCTGCATCAGGCCAAAGGCCGCTTCCGTGCGGCGATGCGAGCGTGAGAGTCGAGAATGCCCACTTGGTTCAGCCCTGAACGATCATCCTTGAGCACGAACGAGCGTAATCGCTTCGTATTAAGGCTTTAAGACAGCACCTGACCGACGTTTTCCGACGAACCGTCAATCGTCGCGGGTGAGCACCTCGAGCAGCTCGATCTCGAAGGTGAGGTCCGAATGCGCTGGAATGCGCCCCACCGAGCGCTCGCCGTAGCCCAGTGCAGCCGGTACCTGCAAACGGCGTTTGCCGCCGACGCGCATGCCCATCAGGCCCAGGTCCCAGCCCTTGATCACGCGCCCGGTGCCGATCACGCATTGGAACGGCTTGCCCCGCGAAGCGGATGAGTCGAATTCAGTGCCATCGGCCAGCCAGCCGGTGTAGTGGGTGGTGATCAGGGCGCCCTTGACCACTGCCTTGCCGTCGCCTTCGACGAGATCGGTGCACTGCACGGTGTCATTCATGGTCTGTCTGCCTGCGGGTTCGAAGGCCGTCGTTTTCGCAGGAATACGCCGGTTTGGCAAGCCGGCCGGCGCTCAGCCCTTCACAGGGGTCAGTACCGGCTCACCGGCGAAGAATGCCTGCAGGTTGCGCACCACCAGGGCGACGGTGTCGTGGGCCGCCTCGGGTGACTGCCCGGCCACGTGCGGGGTCAGCACGGTGCGGTCGAGCGCCTTGAGCGCGTCGGGCACCTGGGGCTCCTCGTCGAACACGTCCAGCGCCGCGCCCGCCAGCGTCTTTGCGCGCAGGGCCTCGACCAAAGCGTCGGTATCGACGACGCTGGCCCGGGCGATGTTGACCAGGTAGCCGTGCGGCCCCAGTGCACCGAGTACGGCGGCGTCGACCAGGTGCCGGGTCGCTGCGCCCCCAGGCGTTGCGACCACCAGAACGTCCACTGCCGCTGCCAGCGCCAACGGGCTGTCGTACCAGGTGTAGGGCAGGTTTTCGTGGCAGGTGCGGGTGCAGTAGCTCACCGGCATGTCGAAGCCTTGCGCCGCACGCCGGGCGATCGCCTGCCCCACGGCGCCCATGCCCAGGACGCCCAGGCGCTTGCCGGAGACCGATGGGCGAATCACCCGGCGCCACTCCCCCTGCCGGGTGCTGGCATCGGCCCGGGGGATGTCGCGCAGCAGGCCCAGCAGCATGGCCAGGGCATGATCGGCCACCGTGCCGGCATTGGCCCCGGCGCCGTTGGTCACGGTGATGCCGCGGGCGGCGGCCGCCGCCAGGTCGACCTGCTCGTAGCCGGCACCGATCACGCAGATGATCTTCAACGCGGGTAGCGCTGCGATTTCCTGGGCAGTCAGACCCAGCGGGCCACGGGTCAGCACGGCGTCGATCTGCGCGGCATGGGTTGCGATGAAGGTCTGGCGCAATGCGGCCGTGGGCGCGCGCAGTAGCTGATAGCCGGCCTGCTCGAGCAGGGGAAGGTAGTCGTCGACGGTTTCGACCAGTACCAGGATCGTCTTGCGCATGCCACCTCCGGTTCAGGGAAGGTGGCAGTATGCGCCGCTCAGGTCACTGGGCGAAAGCCCGGCCCAGGCCACCTGGTACACCGCTGCTGTCGGTCGCCTGCCAAGGGCCATCGGGGCTGGTGGACCAGCTCCAGCCGTCGTTCCAACGATAGTAGGTGCGCTGACGGTAGAACGTATTGGGCTGCTTCTCCAGCACATAGACCCCCATTTTCGGGTCCCAATGGCTGGCGCCACCCGGTGGCGGCGCGAAGCTGGCGGAGGTGCGGGGCAACGGCTTGGGCTTGGCGGCAGGCGCGCTCGGTGGTGGCGTCGGCTTGCCACCGGGCAGCGGCTTGACCACCGGGCCCGCCGGCGGCGCCTTGTCGATCGGCGGCGCAGGCGGTTCGGCAGGTCGGTGCGTGGTACAGGCGGACAGCCCGATGGCCAGGGTGATCAGGGTCAGGCGAAGAGCACGGTTCATGGGCGGAGTTCTCGGGTATCGGGACGGTCGATGGTCAGGTGCTGCACCTCGCGAACGTCGGAGGACAGCGGCGCGCCCTGCCCGATCCACTCGCCTTGGGTCGGCTGGCCGGCACGGGACACGCGAGCAAACAGTTGGACTGGCCCGGCCGTGGACAGTTTCATCCCGCTCAGCATGGCATCGGCGTCGGTCAGGGTGACCTCGACCGGCAACTGCGCCACCGTGACCCGCTTGGCCGCCACCGGCATGGGTGGCCCGTCCACGGCACGGGCGAAGATGTACACGCTGTCCTGTGGTTTCACCTTGCCCACGAGCGCCGGGGCCAGGCTGACCTGCACCGTCAGGCGTGGGCCCTCGACGGCCGAGGCAGGCCTTGCATCGGCACCCTCACCCGCGAGCTTCGCGCTCGCCCGGTCGATGCCGCCCTGCAGGGCCGCGCGCGCGGCATCGTCTGCGGGCAGCGTGGCCAGCAGGCGCGTCCAGTAGGTGATTGCGTCGGCGTACCGCTGGCGTTCGAAGGCCGCGATGCCGAGCAACCCCAGGCTGGTAGGCTCGCCCGGGTCGGCCTTGAGTGCCTGGTCGGTCAGCGCCTGCACCTGTGGGCTCCAGCGCTTGCCGGCGGCGAAATACACGGCCTGGGCCCACTGCCCCAGCAGTTCGGGCTGGGTCCCGCTCAGCGCCGCGGCCCGCTCGAAGGCCTGGGCGGCGTCACCGAACCGCTGTTCGGCCATGTAGGCACGGCCCAGGAAGTACAGGCTTTCCACCGAATCGGGCTGCACGGCGACGGTACGCTCCAGGCGCGACGTCATCTCCTGCAGCGTCTTGGGTGGGTGGGCGAAGGACTGGGTCAGCGCGACCCGATCGGCCGCCCCGACGTGCAGGTACAGGCCCAGCGCGGCCAATGGCACCAGCAGCGCCGCCGCCAGGGGCACGGCACGGCCCAGGCGCATGGGGCGCTCGGGCTCGGCCTGGTCGGCGTCGGTCAACAGTTCACGGGCTGCCTCGTCGCGCCCGTGCTGCACCTGCCCCTCGTCGAGCAAGCCCGCCTGCTGCTGGGCTTCGAGTTCGGCGACACGTGCCTGGTAGGCCTCGACGTTGACCGCGGTGCGGTCCACCTCGGCATGGCCCCCCCGGTCGCGCAGCACGGGCACCAGCAGCATGCCCAGGGCCACCAGCAACAGCAGGCCGGCGCTCAGCCATAACTCGATCATCGGTCGGTCTTCCTGTCGAGCAGCCGGGACAGCCGCTCGCGCTCTTCGGGTGAAAGGGTCGAGGCCTCGTCCGCTGTCGGCGTCCGACGCTGGCGCACCCGCAGTACCAGCGTGATGGCGCCAGCGACCAGCAGCACGCCGGGGCCGAACCAGAGCAGCCAGGTCCGCGGCGTCAGGGCCGGCTTGTAGCGCACGAAGTCGCCATAGCGATCGACCATGAACGCGACGATCTGCGCGTTGCTCTGGCCCTCGCCCAGCAACCGGAAGATCTCGCGGCGCAGGTCGGCGGCAATCGGCGCGTTGGAGTCGGCGATGTCCTGGTTCTGGCACTTGGGGCAGCGCAGTTCGCGGGTCAGCTGCTGGTAGCGTGCCCGCTCGGCGTCGTCGCGAAAGCGGTAGGTGTCGATCGCGGCCTGCACCGTCCCGACCAGCCCCAGGCCCAGCACCAGGGCCGCCAGCCAGCGCCTCATGGCCGCGCCTCGTCGACCAGAGCCTGGTACAGCGGCGCCAGCTGTTCGCGCCAGACCGTGGCGTCGATCACCCCGACATGGCGGTGACGGATGATGCCGCGGGCATCGATCAGGAAGGTTTCCGGCGCGCCATACACCCCCAGGTTCAGGCCGAGGGTGCCCGCGTCGTCGCGCACGTTCAGCGCATAGGGGTCGTGGAAGTCGCGCAGCCAGGCCTGGGCCGCGGCCACATCGTCCTTGTAGTCGATGCCATGGATCAGCACGCCCTGCTCGGCCAGCTGGTTCAGGAACGGGTGCTCGACCTTGCACGACGGACACCAGGTGCCCCAGACGTTGACCAGCGCCGGACGGCCGATCAGATCGGCCTCGGTCACGGTCCGCTCGCCTTGCACGGCCGGCAGCGAAAACGCCGGGAACGGCTTGCCGAGCAGCGCGGACGGCAGCGCGTCGGGCTTGAGGAACAGCCCTTTGTACAACACCCCGGCCAGCAGCAGGAACGCCACCAGCGGCACCGCTTTCATCCAACGCTTCATGCCGTCGCTCCAGACAGGTTCAAGCCTTCGCGCACGCGCGCCGTCACCTTGGCCCGGTAACGCCGGTCGAATGCCGCCAGCAGACCACCCAGCCCGGTCAGCAGTCCGCCCAGCCAGATCCAGCGCACGTACGGCTTGACGTGGATGCGCACCGCCCAGGCGCCGTTCTCCAACGGCTCGCCGAGGGCGACGTAGAGATCACGGGTGAAGCCGGCATCGATGCCCGCCTCGGTCATCACCGAGCGCTGAACGCTGTACAGACGTTTCTCCGGGTGCAGCACGGCGACCTCATGGCCGTCACGGGTGACCCGCAGGGTGCCTCGGTCGGCCACGAAGTTCGGCCCTTCGGCGTGCGCAGCGCCCTCGAAGTGGAACACGTACCCGGCCAGGGTGACGTCTTCGCCCGGCGCCAGGCGCAGGTCGCGTTCGGCACTGCCATGGCTGGACAGCACCACGCCGAGCGCACAGACCGCCAGCCCCAGGTGCGCCACCTGCATGCCCCAGTAGCTGCGTGGCAGGCGCCGCAAGCCGGCCAGTCGGCCCGTGTGGCGCGTCTTGTCGAGCACGTCGCGGACTCCGCCGAGCACCATCCAGGCGGCCAGCGCCACGGTACTCGCCACCGGCCAGGCGAAATCACCGACCAGCAGGCTGCCCAGTGGCGCCAGCAGCGCACTGCCGAGCAGCACCGGGGTCAGCATGCCCGCCAGCCAACGGCCTGGCGTGTCCTTCCAGCGCACCAGCACGCCGAGGCCCAGCACCAGCATCAGCAAGGCCATCAACGGCAGGAACAGGGCGTCGAAATACGGCGGACCCACCGACAGCTTGGCTCCGGTCAGGGCATCGAGGATCAAGGGGTACAGGGTGCCGAGTAGGATCATCGACGCCGCCACCACCAAGAGCAGGTTGTTGGCCAGCAACAGCGCCTCGCGCGACCACAGGGCGAAGCGGATGTGGCTCTTGACCACCGGTGCACGCACGGCGAACAAGGTCAGCGAACCGCCGACCACGCACAGCAGGAAGGCCAGGATGAACACGCCCCGGGACGGGTCGGCAGCGAACGCGTGCACCGAGGTCAGCACCCCGGAGCGCACCAGGAAGGTCCCCAGCAGGCTCAGCGAGAACGCCGCGATCGCCAGCAGTACCGTCCAGCTCTTGAACACCCCGCGCTTTTCGGTCACTGCCAGCGAATGCACCAGGGCGGTGCCCACCAGCCAGGGCATGAACGAGGCGTTTTCCACCGGGTCCCAGAACCACCAGCCGCCCCAGCCCAGTTCATAGTACGCCCACCAGGACCCCAAGGTGATGCCGATGCCGAGAAAGGCCCAGGCCACCAGGGTCCACGGGCGCGACCAGCGTGCCCAGGCCGCGTCCAGACGGCCGCCGAGCAAGGCGGCGATGGCGAAGGCGAAGGCCACCGAGAAACCGACGTAGCCCATGTACAGCATCGGCGGGTGCACGATCAGGCCGATGTCCTGCAACAGCGGGTTGAGGTCGCGGCCGTTGGCCGGCATCTGCGGCAGCAGGCGCTCGAAGGGGTTGGAGGTGGCGATCAGGAACGTCAGGAAGCCCACGCTGATCATCCCCATCACCGCCAGCACCCGCGCCAGCATGACCTGCGGCAACTGCCGCGAGCACACCGAGACGGCGAAGGTCCAGCCGCCGAGGATCAGTGCCCAGAGCAGCAGCGAGCCCTCGTGGGCGCCCCAGACGGCGCTGAACTTGTAGTACCAGGGCAAGGCGCTGTTGGAATTGTTGGCGACGTAGGCGACCGAGAAGTTGTCGGTCAGGAAAGCCTGGGTCAGGCAGGCGAACGCCACCACCAGCCCCCCGAACTGGCCCCAGGCGGCCGGGCGCGCCAGCCCCATCCACAGGCGGTCCATGCGCCAGGCGCCGATCAGCGGCAGGCTGGCCTGCACGGCGGCGAAGCAGAGCGCCAGGATCATCGCCAGCTGGCCCAGTTCGGGCACGAGCAAGGTCGCGTTCATGGGCGGGCCTGCGCGGCGGTGGACGCCTGGCCACTGTTCTTGAGCGCCTGGGTGACTTCCGGTGGCATGTAGGTCTCGTCATGCTTGGCCAGCACTTCGTCGGCGACCACGACGCCGTCGGTACCCAGCTTGCCCAGCGCGACGATGCCCTGCCCTTCCCGGAACAGGTCCGGCAGGATGCCGCGGTAGGTGATCGCCACCGAGCGGTGGAAGTCGGTCACCACGAAGCGCACGTCCAGCGAATCGGCCGAACGCTGCACCGAGCCCTTCTCGACCATGCCCCCGGCGCGAATGCGCGTGCCGTGGGGCGCCTCGCCGTCGGCGATCTGAGTCGGGGTGTAGAACAGGTTGATGTTCTGCTGCAAGGCCGTCAGGGCGAAGCCCACGGCCAGGCTCACGCCGAGCAGCAGCGCGGCGATCAGGACCAGGCGTTTCCTGCGGTGTGGTGTCATCGAGCACGCTCCCGGCGCAGACGGCGCGCTTCGTCGCGCAGGTGACGGCGGCGCGCCCAGAGCGGCGCCGCGACGTTGATCGCCAGCACCGCCAGGCACAGGCCATAGGCCGACCAGACGTACAGGCCATGGCGGCCCATGGCGAGAAAATCACTGAAGGAGGCGAAATTCATGAAGGGGTCTCCTGGCCCAGGCAGCGGGCGATCTCGGCCTTCACCCAACTCGCCCGTGCTTCGCGTCGCAGCACTTCCAGGCGCATGCGCAACAGCAGCACCGCACCGAAGAAGCAATACAGGCCCAGCACGGTGAACAGCAGCGGCAACCACATCTGAGCCGGCATGGCCGGTTTTTCGGTCAGGCTGAAGGTGGCGCCCTGGTGCAGGGTGTTCCACCACTGCACCGAATACTTGATGATCGGAACGTTCACCACCCCGACGATCGCCAGCACTGCGCAGGCCTTGCCGGCGCTGTCGCGGTGGCTGATGGCCTGACCCAGGGCGATGATGCCGACGTACAGGAACAGCAGGATCAGCATCGAGGTCAGGCGCGCATCCCAGACCCACCAGCTGCCCCAGGTCGGCTTGCCCCAGATCGCCCCGGTGAGCAGCGCCAGCGCGGTCATCCAGGCACCGATGGGCGCTGCGCACTGCAAGGCGACGTCCGCCAGCTTGATCTGCCACACCAGCCCGATCACGCCTGCCACCGCCAGCAGCACGTAGCACGACTGCGCCAGCATCGCGGCGGGCACGTGGATGTAGATGATGCGGAAGCTGTTGCCTTGCTGGTAGTCCTCGGGCGCAAAAGCCAGGCCCCAGACGATGCCGATCAGCAACAGCAGCGTCGCGGCCCCGGCCAGCCACGGCAGCAGGCGCCCGCTGAAGGCGTAGAAGCCCTTCGGTGACGCCCAGGTGTGGAACCATGTCCAGCGTGTTTTCATCACGGTGCATCCAAAATGACTGGCCGCGCGCGGGCGCGGGTCTCGTTATTCGCCAACGCTGATCCTCAGCCCGGCGGCGATGGCGAAAGGGGCCAGGGTCACGGTCAGCACCATCAGGCTGGCCAGCCACCACAGCTGCCCGGTGGCCGGCAGACCTTGCAACGCCGCTTGCAGCGCGCCGCTGCCCAGGATCAGAACCGGCACGTACAGCGGCAGGACCAGCAGCGCGAGCAGCACCCCCCCGCGCTTGAGCCCGACCGTCAAGGCCGCGCCCACCGCGCCCAGCAGGCTCAGCACCGGGGTGCCGAGCAGCAGGGAGACGAGCAGCACCGGCAGGCACTCGCCCGGCAACCCCAGCATCAGCGCCAGCAGGGGCGACAGCGCCACCAGGGCCAGGCCGGAAAACAGCCAGTGCGTCAGCACCTTGGCCAGCGCCAGCAACGGCAAGGCGCGGCGCGACAGCAGCCACTGCTCGAGCGAGCCGTCCTCGAAATCGCTGCGAAACAGCCCATCGAGCGACAGCAGCACGGCCAGCAGCGCAGCGACCCAGACCAGGCCAGGCGACAGCGTACGCAACACCGTCGTCTCCGGGCCGACGGCCAGGGGGAACAGCGCGACGACCAGCGCGAAGAACACCAGGGGGTTGGCCAGCTCGGCCGGCCGGCGGCACAGCACGCGCGCCTCACGGCGCATCATCGACAGGAACAGGTTCATGCCGCCTGGCGCCCCAGGTCGAGTTGTCGGTAGCGCGCTGCCGTGCGCGTCAAGGCATGGTGGGTGGTCAACACCACGCCGCCGCCTCGGTCGCAATGACGGGCCAGGTGGTCTTCCAGCTGCGTCACGCCTTCGTGGTCGAGCGCGGTGAACGGTTCGTCGAGAATCCACACGAGCGGGGCCTCCAGGTACAGCCGGGCCAGGGCCACGCGCCGACGCTGGCCGGCAGACAGGCTCTGGCACGGCACGTCTTCGAAGCCACGCAAGCCGACTCGATCCAGGGCCTGGTCGATTGCCTGCAGGCTGGCCTGGCCTTGCAGTGCGCCGAGCCAGTGCAGGTTTTCCTGGGCGGTGAGCAGGTCCTTGATGCCGGCGGCATGGCCGATCCACAGCAGGCGCCCGGCCAATGCCTGGCGCTGCGAGGCCAGAGGCCGGCCATCGAGCAGCACCTGCCCGGCAGTCGGGGTCATCAGCCCGGCCAGCACCCGCAGCAGGCTGGTCTTGCCACTGCCGTTGGGGCCGCCGACCCGAAGCATCTCGCCCGGTCGCAGGCGCAGGTCCAGGCCCTCGAACAGCAGGCGCCAGTCACGTTCGCAGGCCAGGCCCACGGCTTGAAGATCAAAGGTCACGGTACCGCCTTGTGCTAGGGCTGCCTCAAGTCGCTCGCCTGGCTGCCGTTATACTGGCAGCGACAGGTCCTCGACCCGGCGCGCGATCGGCATTATACATACGCAAGCCCCCGGCGAAGCACGTGGGGCGCGACAGGGTGTACAGACCATGAGCGACATCAAACGTCTCGACGCCCCAGCGGCCATGAGCGCACCGCCCGTCCGAACGGCGCCGAGCGGTGAGGTGCTGCGCCTGATGCCGCCGCAGACCAGCCCGCTGGCCTCGGGCGAGGATGCGCAGGCCGAAGTGGTGTCGGTGCGCCAGAACGGCCAGGATTTCCAGATGCTGCTGCGCCTGACCCAGGCCAACGGCGCGCAGAACCAGGTGCAGGTCAGCGCTCGCCAGCCGTTGCCGGAGGGCAGCCAGCTACGGGTCAGCCAGCCACCCAGTGGCTCGCCGGGCTTGATGGTGCGCCAGCTGGACACGACCGGTGCCGACACCCTGGTGCGCCTGGACACCACACGCACCCCCGTGGGCACCTTGCTGCAGGCCAAGGTGGTGACCAGCCAGGTCGAGCCCCAGGTGCCCGGCCAGCCGGTCAATCACCGTATCCTGGCGACCCTGCTCAACACCGCCCAGGCCGGTGCGACGCTGACCCTCGACAGCCCACGCCCGCTGGCTGTCGGCAGCCTGCTCAGTGCGCTGGTAGAGGGCGACCAGACCTTGCGCTTCGTGCCATTGGCCGGGCGGCAGGAGCAGTTGGTGACCGCCCAGCAGCTACTCAACCAGCAGGCGCGCCAGGCTTCCCTGCCGGGGTTGCTCGCGGCCCTGCAGGCCTTGCCCGACGATGCCCCGCTCGACCCGGCACTGCGCACGACGGTGCAGACCTTGCTCAGCGCCCTGCCGGACCTGGCGCAGCTGACCGATCCCAAGGGGCTGGCCCAGGCCTTCGCGCGGTCGGGTGCGTTTCTCGAAGCCAGCTTGCTGGGCGGCCAGCCAGGCGGCCTGACCGGCGACCTCAAGGCGCAGATGCTGCGCCTGGTCGCCCAACTGCCAGGCGTGCCGGGCAACCCGACGCTGCCACCGGCCATGGCCGCCGGCGGCCTGGCCCAGGCCCTGCCCGGCATGGTCCGCAATGCCCTGGGGATGCTGGGCCAGGTCGGCCCGCGTCCGCAACCGGGTGGCTTCCCCCTGCCTGCTCGGCTGCTGCAGCAGCTGAGCGAGGGCGAAGGCGACCTTGAACACCTGCTGCGCCTGGCCGCTGCCGCCATCTCGCGGTTGCAGAACCATCAACTGGCCAGCCTGCAACAGACCGGCATCGACGAACACGGCAACGTGCAGACCACCTGGCAGAGCGAATTGGCGCTGCGCCAGGACCAGGCCTTCGTGCCGATCCAGGTCAAGCTCCAGCGCGAGGAGCCCCCACCGCGCGAGGACGACCCGCCGCGCGAACAGCGCGATTCGTTGCAGGCGCTCTGGCGTCTCGACCTGGCGTTCGATGTCGATCCGCTGGGGCCCTTGCAGGTGCAGGCGCAACTGAGCCAGGCACGCCTGTCGGCGCAACTCTGGGCTGAGCGCGCCGAGACCGCCACGCTCCTGGCCGGACAACTGGAAGACCTGCGCGCGCACCTGGTCGCGCGTGGCCTGGACGTCGGCGACCTGGCCTGCCATGCCGGCGCTCCGCCCCAAGGTGCCGGTACCCGTCTAG
Source organism: Pseudomonas entomophila (assembly GCF_013523165.1). Lineage (GTDB taxonomy): Bacteria > Pseudomonadota > Gammaproteobacteria > Pseudomonadales > Pseudomonadaceae > Aquipseudomonas > Aquipseudomonas entomophila_A. Next base: position 117,913 of record NZ_JAAMQI010000002.1, on the reverse strand, counting down.
AACAACGCTGGGTGGACGAAACCGCATGACCGACCATCCCCCTCGTCAGGCCATCGCCCTGACCTACGACGGCACTCAAGCCCCGACCCTCAGCGCCAAGGGCGACGACGAGCTGGCCGAGGCGATCCTGGCCCTGGCCCGCGAGCACGAGGTGCCGATCTACGAGAACGCCGAGCTGGTCAGGCTATTGGCGCGCCTGGAGCTGGGCGACCAGATTCCCGAGGCGCTGTACCTGACCATCGCCGAGATCATCGCGTTCGCCTGGCGCCTACGTGGCAAGGCACCGGTGGGATTCCAGGCAAACACGGGGCGCGAGCGCGATATCACGCCGACCCTCCTGGGCCTGCCGAACGGCAGCTCTATGTAACACCCTGTCAGGCGGTCGGATCAGGATGCTCGCAGCGTTCGCTCCTCTCGAGACCCTCCTATGGACAGCACTCTCCTCGACACACAACGCATGGCCAGCGAAGCCCTGGTCGACTTCCCTCGCCCCGACGAGATGGCCACCGAGCTTCTCGGCGAATGGTTGCTCACGCAAGGCGTCACCCATTCGCCTTGCGACATCGATGTCGTGACCGTTCATTACCAATACGAGCCGCTGGGCGAAGGCCGTAACCAGTTTCGGGAAAACGCCATCGTCCGACAGAAGATGGACCTGGTCGCCGCGTTGCTCAGCAACTGGCAGGGTGAAACGGCATCGGGTTACGGGGGCTTTCATTACGGCGACTGGGCAGGCATCGCTCCCTCTGGCCCGCTTCACATGACCGAACGGCTCGCGCCGGGAACCCTGTTCTGGAACGCAGAACCCTTTCAAGTCTTCAATGGCTTGTACCGCCGTACCACGCCTGCACACTACGGCCCCGACACCTTGTTGCCGGTTCGCGCCGAGGCGTTCCAGGCCTTCATCTGGAACCTGCGCTTTCACCATCTGTTCCGGGAACGTCTACACACCTATTGGCAACGTCAAGCCGCCGCCTACCAGCGCGCCTTGAAGATCGCCCTGCTGGCCGCCTGCAACAAGCAGGTCATCGAGGGCAGCCTGTCGGCACCGGCCCAGGCGCTGGTCTGGAAGGCAGCCGGCGTCATGCCCACTGCCGACCAGGTGCGGCTGTCGATGCTCAACGTCTATGGCTACAGCTCTGTGTCGATCCTGCGAATGACCGACCTTCAGCGCAACCTGAACGTCTTGTACATCCCTGGCAATGCATCACCGCTGCACACCTTCGACACACCCCAGGCGATGAAGCATTGGTTCGCCACGCAGTGTCAGACACGGGAACGCCGTAAGAGGCTACTGCATCATTTCAAACGTGCCGACTGGCCCGACGGCCTGGATTTCAGTGGTCTACGCACGGCACTGACCGGGCTGGGCCTGTTTCCCGAGCCCCATCGGTTGGATACCAATGCTCCTGGCTTCGCCACCAGTGGGCGCTGGGACCCCGACGAGATCATCGACTACCGCCCAGAGCGCTACAGTCCCGCCATCACCGGCGATCTGTTCGCCCACTTGATGCACCTGGAGCGACAGCGTTCATACGCTGACACCGATAGCCAGATCGTCAGCAACCATCAGATCGACCGCGAGCATTGGGGTAACTACCTGCAGATCGGGTTGAACGTGCTGTTGCCGTTTGCCGTGGTGATTCCGCCCATCGCCCCGTTGCTGGCCGTGGCGGGTGTGGCCCAGTTCGGCCTCGGTCTGCAACAGGCGATCGATGGTCGCAGCCTGGCCGCCAAGGCCGACGGTGTGCAGCAGCAGGTCTTCGGCCTGTTCAACGCCCTGCCGCTGGCTGCCCAGGCGTTCACCCGAATACCACGCGTATTCGCGTACCGCTCACCCGGTTTCAAGACCTGGGCCGAGCTACGGGCCCAGGTGGTTCGTGAGGGGTCGCTCGAAGAGGGTCTCGAGCTGACGGACCTGGCACCGGCATCCCTGGCCTTTCGCCCTTCGACCCTTTACGAGGGCGTGGCGCACGCATCGCACTGCACCCGCGTGGAGTGGGACCTGTTCCCACGGTTCTATGCCCATTTCGACCTGGGGACCACACGAATCGAGGAAGCCGTCGACCTGGAGCTGAGCAGCAATGCCTTCATCAAGAGCCGCGAGGTCGGCACGCCTGACGCCCAGCGTTGGATCGCCCACCTCGAGCAGCCGGACATTCTGACGCCCCTTGTGGACGAACGACAGGTCGACGACGCAGCGCGCATGGTCACCTTGCGCAGCCTGGGCCTCTATCTGGACCTGCCCGTTTCAACGGCGCCTTTCGAAGCCTTGGACATCACGCCCATTCCCAAGCGCGTCTCCAGCCTGTGGGTGGGCAATCGCATCCTCGGCGAGCCGTTCCTCGGTACACTGGCGCACAATGCGCGGGCCTTGCGCGACAGCGACTACACGTTCGAGCTCCACCTTTCGCAACGGTCTCCCCAAGCCTTCGCGCGCAACCGCTCGCTGTTGGCCGAGCACGCGCCTGAACTGTCGGTCCGGGTGCTCGAAGAGCAGCCTTTCTACCAGGCATTCACCGAGTCGCCCGTTTTCCCGCAATTCCAGGCAGCACTCGGCACCATGGGCAATTTCAGCTCGGCCTGTGACATCCTGCGCGTGCAGCTACTCAAGCGGTTGGGCGGTCTGTACCTGGACGCCGACGATCGGCTGGTACTGACCGCAGCGTCGGGTCGACCGCGTGCAAAGCTGACGGGCATGACCCTGCGCACGCCCCCCGATGGACTGCTGCTGGCACCGCCGGTCTGCAACGACCAGCTGGGCCTGTATTTCAAGTTCAACACCAGCATGATCGGCAGTCATCCGGACAACCCGACACTCGACGCCATGCTGGAAACCATGCACGCCCGGTACGCGGAAAACGCCACATTCTACGACAGCCATCCGGATGCCGATGTCGATCCCGTGGCATTCGACGACTACGCGCGGCGGTTGAGCCGATTGACAGGACCTGCCCTGATGAACGAGGTGATCGACGCACGCTTGCCCTGGTTGCGGCAACTGCGCGAACTCTGTGTGCTGCTGGTGTCGCCGGTGACCGACACCCATCAGATCATCAACCTGCGCTGGTTCAACCGGATGCTCGATACCCACCTGCCGCTGGATCGGATAGCGCAGGTCGGGAGCGCGAACAGCTGGCGCACGACGCGCTAGCACATGCCGGGGTGCCATGGCGGCAGGCGCCCCGTTGGCACGGCGCTCTGCCCCGCGCCGACAAACCGCCCGCCTGCAGGACAATGACGCACCGCTCAGCACCAGCACTATCTACTGCATTGCCGCTCTCTCCTTAGCGGAGGCTTGCGAAACCCTCATACCTGGAGATCCGTCATGGCCCACACCGGCATCAACACCCAAGGCGTACAACGCGTGCGTGACCACCTGGCTCAACTGCCCCGCCCTGACCGCGAAGCCCGGAAGCTCATGGCCGGCTGGCTGCGCAGCCAGGGCGTCAGCCTCGACCCCGATGCGATCGACGTGGTGACGTTGCACCTGCAGCCTCAGGCATCAGGCCGCTATCATGCGAAGATCGTGCAGCGCATCAGCCTGCCACAGGCGGTGCTGATCAACTGGCAGGGCGAATCGAGCAACGACGTGTTCGGCGCACTGATGGGTGCGCCTTGGGCTGGGCGCTTGCCCACCGATGGCGCGATCGACGTGGTCGAGGCGCTCGAGCCCACGTCCGTGCTGTCGAACGCGTCGCCCTTTATCGTCTTCAACGGCCTGTTCCGCCGACATGAACCCGCGCAATTCGACCATTCGACGCTCATCGACGTAGCCGTGGAGACGTTGCAAAGCCATATCGAGGCACTGGACTTCTCGACACGGTACAAGACGCAGCTCGAACAGTTTTGGCAGACTCACCTGAGCGAGCATCGCTTATGCTGCAAACTCAATTTCATCGCCGCCTGCAACAAGCAGCTGGCCGAGGGCAGTCTCAGCGAAGCAGCACGCAGGCTGATCTGGCAAGCGGCAGACCTGCTCCCACGCAGCGCCACGTTCAGCGCAAGCCTGCTCAACATCTACGGCTATGTGTCGACCGATCTGCTTTACCTGCACGATACGCACAGCGACGTAACGGTCCTCTATATCCCTGGCAACAGCTCCCCGCTGCTCGAGTTCGCCCATCAGGACTTGCTCAGAGACTGGGTCGGCGAACAGTGCAAGGATGAGCTAAAGCGCCGTCACCTCAAACGTCACTTCCGCCTGGCCGATGGCCCCCAGGGCCTCGACTTCAGCGGCCTGGACACTGCCCTCGAGGGGCTGGGCGTCTACCCTCGGCGTCACCGCCTGTCACCTGAGCACGGTTTCTTCAACGACGACGGAAAATGGCCGCCGCGGACCTACGTCCATTACCGTCCCGACACCTACAGCCCGGCGCTGCACGGCGACCTGTTCCACGCCCTGGCCGAACATCAGCGCCAGCGCAGCCTGGACGATGCCGACTTTCTCATCACCAGCACCGCCGAGATCCGCAAGCGACGCTGGCGCCATTACCTCGACGCAACGCTCACCCTGCTGATGCCGCTGTCCTTCGTGGTACCGGGCCTGGCCCCGCTGCTGGCGATCGGTGGCATCGTCCAGCTGGGTTTCGGTCTGGACCAGGCGATCAATGGCAAGCACCTGCAAGACCAGCAGGAGGGGATCGGCGAGATCACCTACGGCCTGTTCAACGCCATACCCGGTGCGGTGCAAGTCGCCAGCAAGGCGATGGACGGCCTGTTCCAGACCTGGCGCGAAGGTTTCGTCATGCCACGTCGCCTGAACGATCAGGTCGGCTACCCGCTCAGTCCGATCGACCCGCCCCGCCTGCCAGGCCAGGACGTCGCACCCTACTTCAATCGTCGGTTGCGCATCGAGCCCCTGGCCGATGGCGATGCCGAAGTGGCCAGGTCCGTGTCTCGCCACCCGCGCTATGACGGCAACCTTGATCTGCTCAGGGGCTACGAGGATCTGGGAGGCGGCTATTCGCGGCGGTTGGATCTGGTCTACGACATGGACAGCAACCTGTTCTTGCGCCAGCAAGACGTCAACGAAGTGCAGCCATGGTACTACGAGCCTGATCCAGGGACCGGCAACATGCGCCGGATGACCACCGTCAATCGTCAGGTGACCCCTGCCATGCGCACAGCGACCCTACGCGCTCTGGGCATCGACCTGCTGCTGCCCATCGAATTGCCGCCGCTCGTACCAGAAGGTGCCGTCGCCATTCCCAAGCAGATTACCGCCCTGTGGGTCGGCGACCGGCAGATCAGCACGCAGGTACTGGACAACCTTGCCCACAACGCCCAGGCATTGACCGACAGCCCTTACCGGTACCGGTTAATGCTGTCCAATCGCAGCCCAGAAGCCTTCGCCTATAATCGGGCACAGCTCAATAGCCGCGTACCAAGGCTCGAGGTCTTGGTGTTGGAGGATCAAGGCTTCTACCAGGCGTTCGAACAAGGCCTGAGCTACCCGCAGTATCAGGCCGCACTCGGTGGCGGCGGCCCAGCGAGCAACTATGCTTCTGCCGCCGACGTCCTTCGCTACCCGATGCTACACAGCGAAGGGGGGCTGTACATGGACGTCGACGACACACTGCTTCTGCACCCTGATACCGGCAAGGCCATGCTCAATACCGTCGAACTGACCACGACGCCCACAGGCCTGTTGCTGCAGCCGCCGCTACAGAGCGAGTTGATGGGCCTGAATTCCGTCTACAACAACAGCATGATCGGCAGCCATGCCGGCAATCCGACGTTGCTGGCGATCAGCCAGGAAATGCGCGTGCGTTACCTGCATGCAGTGGAGCCGTACCCGGTGCGCCCTGACCGCGTGGCGAACCCGGCTTCCTTCAAACGCTATGCCGAGCAGTTGAGTCGACTCACAGGCCCGGATCTGCTCACCGATGTGGTCGACCGCCTGCTGCCGGACCTGTACACACTGCGGCAGTTGATGAATCTGTACATGATTCCGCGCGTCAACAGCTATCAGTTCGTCAACCTGGACGCCCTCAATGCAGTCAATGCAGCGCGTTTGCCGCTAGAACGCGTGGCGCGGGTCGGCACGTTGCATTCGTGGGCCTGAAGGCCAAAAGAGACCCGACACAGGGCCGGACACTCAGCGCCTGCTGGCGCTGAGTGTCCGGCCGGCATGCATCGCAGGGGGCACGCCCGTGTACCTGTGGTTGCCCAGGCAGGCCACCGCTGCGCGACGGCATGTCTGCCCCTCAGGGCGTGCGGTGCAGCTTGCTCATCAGTTGCGCCTCGGCCTGGGTCAGCCCGCAGGACTGCGTCAGCTCCTCGACGCTGGCGCCCATCCCGACCAGCTTCGCCGCCTGGTGGTAGGTCAGGCTCTTCGGATCGCGCTGCTCGAGCTGCTGCAGCTTCTCGGGCAACGGTTCGACCAGCAGGCGCAGCTCGTGCAGCATCTCGCCCATGCGCACGGTGCCGTTCTGGTAGTCGTCCAGGCGCTTGGCCAGGTCCTTGATGCGCTGGTCGCGCAGGGCATCGCCCAGCGCCTGCTCGACGAGCAGCTGACGCTGGCGCTTGATGTGGTTGAGGAACAGCCACAGGCTCACGGCCCAGAGCAGCGCCAGGAACAGCAAGCCCGCTTCGAAGATCAACTCAGATGCTCTCCAGCTCGGACCACTCTTCCTCGGTCATCATCTTGTCCAGCTCGACCAGGATCAGCAGCTCGCCATTCTTGTTGCACACGCCCTGGATGAACTTGGCCGACTCGTCGTTGCCCACGTTCGGCGCGGTCTCGATCTCGGACTGGCGCAGATAGACCACCTCGGCCACGCTGTCGACCAGAATGCCCACGACCTGCTTGTCCGCCTCGATGATCACGATGCGGGTGTTGTCGGTGACTTCGGTGGGCATCAGGCCGAAACGCTGGCGGGTGTCGATCACCGTCACCACGTTGCCGCGCAGGTTGATGATCCCCAGCACGTAGCTCGGCGCACCCGGCACCGGCGCGATCTCGGTGTAGCGCAAGACTTCCTGCACCTGCATGACGTTGATGCCATAGGACTCGTTGTCCAGGCGGAAGGTGACCCATTGCAGGATCGGATCTTCGGAACCTTGTGCTGACGACTTCTTCATTACCCTACCCTCGAAAGCCGCGCGGTGGCGGTCTGTGCTGCGTGAGTGCGCAAAACGCGCGTATTCATTTACCGGCCTGCATCTGCTTGACGGCGCCGCTGGCGATCAGATCGGCCAGCTCGGCGACGTCCAGCAGCGCACACATGTGCTCGATCACCGTGCCGGCCAGCCAGGGCCGCTGGCCTCGCTGACTGCGCCACTTGATCTCGCTGGGGTCCAGGCGCAGGGAGCGGCTGACCTGGTGCACGGCCAGTCCCCATTCATAGCCCTGGACCGAAATCACATACTGCAACCCTTGGCGGAAATCGTCCCGGTAGCGGTCGGGCATCACCCAGCGCGCGGTGTCCAGCACCTTCAGGTTGCCCGCCTGGCAGGACAGGATGCCCAGGAACCAGTCGGGCTGCCCGAACAGCGGCGTGAGCTCCTGGCCGGCCAGCGGGTAGATCGAGCCCAGGCACACCAGCGGCACCGCCAGGGTCAGGCCGGCGACGTCGAACAGCAGGCACTCGAATGGCTCGGCAGCCCAGACCGGTCGCCCGTCAGGCGTGGACGGCAGGCGCGGCCCCATGACGTGGGGGCGGTGCAGGTCGGCCAATGGCGCAATCCGCTCGGGTGCAGCAGGCGCGTCGATCCGTGGCTGCACGGCAGGCGCTTGGGCAGGCTCGACGACCGGCTGCAGGGCCACGACCTCGGCCACCGGCACCGCCGTTTCGTGCAGCGGCAGCACCGTCGGCAGCGCCAGCGGCGCAGGCGGCTCGGCGAACGGACGGGGCTGGCGCGCGGGCGCCGAGGCACGCGCATCGCGCACCTGCTCCTCGAGCACCGCTGCCTGGAATTCGTCATTGGCGACCGGCGTCTTGGCGACAACCGCCACCGCGACAGGTGCAGGCACAGGTGCGTCGAACGCTTCGGTCGCCTCCTGCAGCAGGCCATCGAGGTAGGACTGCAACGCCAGTTGCGGACGGGTCGTGGTGGGCCGGGCTGGACTCATCAGGCTACCTGCAGGCTGGAACGGGGGGTCAGCAAGTGCTTGAGCAGCGCCCGGTAGGCGATGATGCCGCGGCTCTTGCCATCGTATTGCGAAGGCGTGACCCCGGCGCGACTGGCATCGCGCAGCCGGGTGTCCACCGGAATGTAGCCTTCCCAGACGTGCGCGGGATGGGCGTCGCGCAGGAACTTCAACGTCCCCATCGAGGCCTGGGTACGGCGGTCGAACAAGGTCGGCACGATGGTGTACGGCAAGGCCTGCTTGCGCGAGCGGTTGATCATGCTCAAGGTGGTGATCATTCGCTCCAGCCCCTTGACCGCAAGAAACTCGGTCTGCACCGGCACCACCAGCTGCTGGCTGGCGGCCAGCGCGTTGACCATCAGCACCCCGAGCAATGGCGGGCTGTCGATCAGCGCGAAATCGAAATCCTGCCACAACTGCGCCAGACTCTTGGCGATCACCAGCCCCAACCCGCCATGCCCCGGCGACTGGCGCTCGAGCACGGCCAGGGCGGTGCTCGACGGCAGCAGCGCGATGCGCTCGTGGCTGGTCGGCAACAGCAGCTGGCCCGGCAGCCCATCGGGCACGGCGCCTTTGTGGACGAACAGGTCATAGCAACTGTGCTCGAGCACGTCCGGGTCATGCCCGAAGTAGCTGGTCATCGAACCATGGGGATCGAGGTCGACGACGAGCACGCGCTTGCCGGCCTCGGCCAGCAGGCCGGCCAGGGCAATGGTCGTGGTGGTCTTGCCGACACCACCTTTCTGATTGGCTACTGCCCAGACTCTCATCGTGCGTGTTTCCACCCGCTGGCCGGGAGGCCTTGTCAGGAACGGTTCAAGAAGACGGTGACGTAGATTTGACGGAACTCGCCGACTCCGACGTCGCTGGCGATGCCGGTGCACGTTGTGTGCCAGCCCGCTGCAAGGCGGCATCCGGCGTAGCATTGGCGCTGCCCGAACCCGTCAGGCTGCGGCGCACGTCCAGGTTGCGCGAGATCACCAGCACCACGCGTCGGTTGCGCGAGCGTCCTTCGGCGGTGTCGTTGCCGGCCACCGGCTGGTACTCGCCATAGCCGACGGCCGCCAGACGTCCCGGGTTCACCCCTTCCATGGCCAGCAGGCGCACGATGCTCGCCGAGCGCGCCGCCGACAGCTCCCAGTTGGTCGGGTACTGCGCCGTGCGGATCGGCAGGTTGTCGGTGAATCCCTCCACGTGCACCGGGTTGGCGAACGGCTTGAGGATGTGGGCGACCTTCTCGATGATGCCGAACGCCGCATCGCTGGGCATGGCATCGCCACTGCCGAACAGCAGCGCCGAATTGAGCTCGATCTCGATCCACAACTCGTTGCCCCGCACGGTCATCTGCTTGGCGTCGATCAGGTCGCCGAACGCCTGGCGCACCTCGTCGGTGATCTGGGTCAGGGCCTCGGTGGCGCTCTGCCCGAGCCCGGCATCGGTCTGCTCGCTGTCCTTGATCAACGGCTGCGCGGGCCGTACGCCCACCGGTTGGTCATCGCCCACCGGGATGGGCCGGGTGCTGCGGGCGGGGTCGTTGAACACCCCGATCAACGCCTGGGAGATCACCTTGTACTTGCCTTCGTTGATCGAGGAAATGGAATACATCACCACGAAGAAGGCGAACAGCAAGGTGATGAAGTCGGCGTACGACACCAGCCAGCGGTCATGGTTGACGGGTTCCTCGGTACGATGGCGGCGGCGCATGGTCACTCCATGAAGCCTTGCAGCTTCAGTTCGATGGAGCGCGGGTTCTCGCCTTCAGCGATCGACAGCAGGCCTTCGAGCAGCATGTCGCGATAGCGCGACTGGCGCAGGACGATGGCCTTGAGCTTGTTGGCGATAGGCAGCAGGATCAGGTTGGCGCTGGCCACCCCGTAGATGGTGGCGACGAAGGCCACCGCGATGCCATTGCCCAGTTGCGTGGGGTCGGCCAGGTTGCCCATCACGTGGATCAGGCCCATCACTGCGCCGATGATGCCGATGGTCGGCGCATAACCGCCCATGCTCTCGAACACCTTGGCCGCCTGCAGGTCACGGTCTTCCTGGGTCAGCAGGTCGACTTCGAGGATGCTGCGGATCGCCTCCGGCTCGGCGCCGTCGACCAGCAGTTGCAGGCCTTTGCGCGCGTAAGGGTCCGGCTCGGCCTCGGCGACCGTCTCCAGCCCGAGCAAGCCTTCCTTGCGCGCGGTCAGGCTCCAGCCGACCACCCGGTCGATGCCGCCGGCCAGGTCCTCGCGCGGGGCGAAGAAGATCCAGCCGACGATCTGCAAGGCACGCTTGAACGTCGGCAGCGGCGACTGCAGCAGCACCGCCGCCAGCGTGCCGCCCAGCACGATCAGCGCTGCCGGGCCGTTGACCAGCGCCGACACGTGCCCGCCTTCGAGGAAGTTGCCACCGACAATGGCGATGAAGGCCAGGATCAGGCCGATCAGGCTCAGCACATCCATCAGCCGCACGCCTCCACCAAGTGCCGGCCGATGTCGTCCAGGCTGTAGACCGCATCGGCCAGGTTGGCCTTGACGATGGCCATGGGCATGCCATAGATCACGCAACTGGCTTCATCCTGGGCCCACACGGTGCTGCCGCCCTGCTTGAGCAGGCGCGCGCCTTCACGGCCATCGGCACCCATGCCGGTGAGCACCACCGCCAAGACCTTGTCGCCATGGGCCTTGGCCGCCGAGCCGAAGGTGATGTCCACGCACGGCTTGTAGTTCAGGCGCTCGTCGCCCGGCAGGATCTTCACCGTGCCGCGGCCGTCGACCATCATCTGCTTGCCACCCGGGGCCAGCAGCGCCAGGCCGGGACGCAGCACGTCACCGTCCTCGGCCTCCTTGACGCGGATCTTGCACAGTTTGTCGAGCCGTTCGGCGAAGGCCTTGGTGAACGCCGCCGGCATGTGCTGGATCAGCACGATCGGCGCCGGGAAGGCGGCGGGCAATTGCGTGAGCACGCGCTGCAACGCCACCGGCCCGCCGGTCGAAGTGCCGATGGCGACCAGCTTGTAGGGCTTGCGCCGCGGCGCTGGCGAGCTGGCGGTGGGTTGCGGCGCCGGTGCCGGGGCGCGCGAGGGGATCGGGCTGCGCACAGGGGCCGGCGCGGCCTGGGCAGGCGGACTGGCCGGTGCGGCATGACCGGTCAGGCTGCCTGGCGTGGGCAGCGGGTTGCTGGACAGGTAGGCCGGGCGACGGCGGTTGCTGCGCGAGACGCTGTGCACCTTTTCGCACAGCAGCTGCTTGACCTTTTCCGGGTTGCGCGAAATGTCTTCGAAGTTCTTCGGCAGGAAGTCGACCGCACCGGCGTCCAGCGCATCCAGCGTCACCCGCGCGCCCTCATGGGTCAGCGAGGAGAACATCAGGACAGGCGTGGGGCTGCGCTGCATGATGTGACGCACCGCGGTGATGCCATCCATCATCGGCATCTCGTAGTCCATGGTGATCACGTCCGGCTTGAGCGCCAGCGCCTGGTCGATCGCTTCCTTGCCATTGGTGGCCGTACCGACCACCTGAATCAAAGGGTCCGATGAAAGAATTTCCGTGACACGACGGCGGAAGAAACCCGAATCATCCACCACCAGGACCTTGACTGCCATAAACACTCCATTAGGTGACGCGCCGTACGGGCGCGCCACCAGAGATCAAATACGCCGTGCGGCGTAGCGCTTGAGCATGCTCGGGACATCGAGGATCAGCGCGATGCGCCCGTCGCCGGTGATGGTGGCGCCGGACATGCCAGGCGTGCCTTGCAGCATCTTGCCCAGTGGCTTGATCACCACTTCCTCCTGACCGACCAGCTGGTCGACGACGAAACCGATGCGCTGGGTGCCGACCGACAGGATCACCACATGGCCTTCGTGCTGCTCCTCGTGCACCTGGTCGCGCACCAGCCAACGCTTGAGGTAGAACAGCGGTAGCGCCTTGTCGCGCACGATCACCACTTCCTGACCGTCCACCACGTTGGTACGCGACAGGTCGAGGTGGAAGATCTCGTTGACGTTGACCAGCGGGAAGGCGAACGCCTGGTTGGCCAGCATCACCATCAACGTCGGCATGATCGCCAGCGTCAGCGGCACCTTGATGACGATCTTCGAACCCTGTCCCTTGGCCGAGTAGATGTTGATCGAGCCGTTGAGTTGGGAAATCTTGGTCTTGACCACGTCCATGCCGACACCGCGGCCAGAGACATCGGAGATCTCGGTCTTGGTCGAGAAGCCGGGGGCGAAGATCAGGTTGTAGCAGTCCGATTCGCTCAGGCGGTCGGCGGCGTCGCGGTCCATCAGGCCTTTCTCGACGGCCTTGGCACGCAGCACTTCCGGGTCCATGCCCTTGCCGTCGTCGGAAATCGACAACAGGATGTGGTCGCCTTCCTGCTCGGCCGACAGCACCACGTGGCCCGTGCGCGGCTTGCCGCCGGCCTCGCGCTCGTCGGGCGACTCGATGCCATGGTCGACCGCGTTGCGCACCAAGTGCACCAGCGGGTCGGCCAGGGCCTCGACCAGGTTCTTGTCCAGGTCGGTCTCTTCGCCGACCAGCTCCAGGTTGATCTCTTTCTTGAGCTGGCGGGCCAGGTCGCGGACCAGACGCGGGAAGCGGCCGAAGACCTTCTTGATCGGCTGCATGCGGGTCTTCATGACCGCCGTCTGCAGGTCGGCGGTGACCACGTCGAGGTTAGAAACGGCCTTGGACATGGCTTCGTCGTTGCTGTTGAGCCCCAGGCGCACCAGGCGGTTACGCACCAGCACCAGCTCGCCGACCATGTTCATGATCTCGTCCAGGCGCGCGGTGTCGACCCGCACGGTGGTTTCCGCTTCGCTGGCCACGGGCTTTTCGGCCACGGGCGCCGCGGCTCGAGCAGGTGCCGGCGCCTTGGCCGGCGCAGGTGCGGCCGCCACGCTACGGGCAGCAGCCGGCGGAGTCGGCGCAGGCGCCGCCACGGGGGCTGCCACGGCGGCGGTCGCCACGGCCGCATCATCGGGCAGGCTGTCGCCGGAGAACTTGCCCTTGCCATGCAACTGATCGAGCAAGGCTTCGAATTCGTGATCGCTGATGTGATCGTCGGCAACGGTCGGGGGCGCTTCGGCCGCAGGACTGGCTGGCAGGGCATGGGGGCTGAATGCGCCCTTGCCGTGCAACTGATCGAGCAGCGACTCGAACTCGTCGTCGGTGATGTCGTCGCTGGCTGGCGCGGGCGCGGCTTCGGCAGGTGCCGCCGCGACCGCCACGGCCGGGGAGAACTGCCCCTTGCCATGCAACTGGTCGAGCAGCGACTCGAATTCGGCGTCGGTGATGTCGTCGCCCCCCGGCGACGCGGCCTCGGCCTGACCCTGCTCGCTGGCCTGGGCTTGGGCCTTGACCGCATCGAGCGAGTCGAGCAACTGCTCGAACTCGGTATCGGTGATGTCCTGGTCGCCGACGGCCGTGGCCGTCACCTCGACCGGCGCGACCGGCTCAGGCTCGACGACGGCCGCAGCCGGCGCCTCGGCGCCCGCCGGTTCGGCCAGACGCGCCAGGGCCTCCAGCAGCTCGGGCGTGGCCGGCGTGACATCGGTGCGCTCACGCACCTGGCCGAACATGCGGTTGACCGTGTCGAGCGCTTCCAGGACCACGTCCATCAGCTCGGCGTCCACGCGTCGCTCACCCTTGCGCAGAATGTCGAACACGTTCTCGGCGATATGGCAGCACTCCACCAGCTCATTGAGCTGGAGGAAGCCGGCGCCCCCTTTTACAGTGTGGAATCCGCGAAAGATCGCATTGAGCAGGTCCGCATCGTCCGGTCGGCTTTCCAGCTCGACCAGTTGTTCGGACAATTGCTCGAGAATCTCGCCGGCCTCTACCAGGAAATCCTGAAGGATTTCTTCATCGGCGCCGAAGCTCATCAAAGGTGCTCCCTAAAAACCAAGGCTGGACAGCAGATCGTCGACGTCGTCCTGACCGGACATGACGTCTTCACGCTTATCGGCATGAATCTGCGGACCTTCACCCTGCGGCGGATGTTTTTCGTGATCTTTTTCCGCGCGCAGTTGATTGTGGTCATGCTCGATGCCGGCGAAACGGTCCACCTGGCTGGCCATGAGCACCAGCTTGAGCAGATTGCTTTCGACGTCGGTCACCAGCGTGGTCACCCGTTTGATCACCTGACCGGTCAGGTCCTGGTAGTCCTGGGCCAGCAGAATGTCGTTGAACAGACCACCGACCTTGCGATTGCCTTCGCAGCTGCGCGTCAGGAAACCGTCGACCCGACGCGCCAGCTCACGGAATTCTGTCGCATCGACTTCGCGGCGCATGAACCGCTGCCAGTCGGCGCTCAGCGCCTGCGCTTCGTTGGCCAGGTCGTTGACCACCGGGGTACCGGCTTCGACCAGGTCCATGGTGCGATTGGCCGCCCCTTCGGTCAGCTTGACCACGTAGTCCAGCCGCTCGGTGGCGTCGGTAATCTGCGAGACCTCTTCGGCCTGCGGCATGCGGGGGTCGATCTGGAAGCTGACGATCGCGCTGTGCAGCTCGCGGGTCAGCTTGCCGACTTCCTGGTACAGGCCTCGGTCACGGGTCTGGTTGAGCTGATGGATCAGCTGCACGGCCTCGCCGAAACGGCCTCGTTCGAGGCTTTCGACCAGTTCCTGGGCATGCTTCTTGAGAGTCGATTCGAACTCTCCGAGCGACGTTTGATTTGACTGCATGGCGCCCTCTGGACTTCAACCGTTGACGCGTTCGAAGATCTTCTCGATCTTTTCCTTGAGCACCTGCGCGGTGAACGGCTTGACCACATAGCCGTTCACACCGGCCTGGGCCGCCTCGATGATCTGGTCACGTTTGGCTTCGGCGGTGACCATCAGCACGGGCAACGCCTTCAGGCGCTCGTCGGCACGGACCTTGCGCAGCAGGTCGATACCGGACATGCCGGGCATGTTCCAGTCGGTCACCAGGAAGTCGTAGTGCCCGTTCTGCAGCATCGGCAGCGCCGTGATGCCGTCGTCGGCCTCATCGGTGTTGGTGAAACCCAGATCACGCAACAGGTTCTTGATGATCCGCCGCATCGTCGAGAAGTCGTCGACGATGAGGATTTTCATGTCTTTGTTCAATTAGGCCTCCAGGCACTCTCAAACACGCTCGGCGCCGAGCATGCGTCTTTCGGGGAAGGGTCGGCTTCGAGCGTCGAGCCTCGCGCTGACAAGTGTCGTGTACACGAGGCTCGACCCCTTCCCCACTGCTGATTCGTGTCGCTTCTCGCGTGCGGCTTATCGTGCGCGCCATTCGCCAAGACGGCTGCGCAGGCGGGCAGCGCACTGGCTGTGGAGCTGGCTGACGCGCGATTCGCTAACCCCCAGGACTTCGCCGATTTCCTTGAGGTTCAGCTCTTCGTCGTAGTACAGCGCCAGCACCAGACGCTCGCGTTCCGGCAGATTGGCGATCGCATCGGTCAACGCGGCCTGGAAGCGCTCGTCCTCCAGGTTGCGCGAAGGGCCGAGCTGCGCGCTGGCGCCATCCTCGTGCAAGCCTTCGTGCTCACCGTCCTGCAACAGGTCGTCGAAACTGAACAGGCGACTGCCCAGGGTATCGTTCAGGATCCCGTAATAATCATCCAGGCCCATATTGAGTTCGGCAGCGACTTCATTATCTTTAGCGTCGCGGCCAGTGCGGGCTTCCACGGCGCGCATGGCGTCGCTGACCATGCGGGTGTTGCGGTGCACCGAACGCGGTGCCCAGTCACCCTTGCGCACCTCGTCGAGCATCGCGCCGCGGATACGGATACCGGCATAGGTCTCGAAACTGGCGCCCTTGCTGGCATCGTACTTGTTGGCGACCTCCAGCAGGCCGAGCATGCCAGCCTGGATGAGGTCCTCGACCTGCACGTTGGCCGGCAGGCGCGCCAGCAAGTGATAGGCGATGCGCTTGACCAGGGGCGCATGACGCTCGATCAGCGCGTACTGGGCGTCCTTGGATGGCTTGCTGTACATCTTGAACCCGCTTGCACTCATAGTACCGGCCCCGCGCTGGTCGGTTGCACCAGACGTTCGACGAAAAATTCAAGGTGCCCACGTGGGTTGGCGGGCAGTGGCCAACTGTCGACCTTCTGCGCGATGGCCTTGAATGCCAGGGCGCACTTGGAGCGCGGGAAGGCCTCATACACCGCGCGCTGCTTCTGCACGGCCTTGCGCACGCACTCGTCGTAGGGCACGGCGCCGACGTACTGCAAGGCCACGTCGAGGAAGCGGTCGGTAACCTTGGTCAGCTTGGCGAACAGGTTGCGCCCTTCCTGGGGGCTCTGCGCCATGTTGGCCAGGACCCGGAAACGGTTCATGCCATAGTCGCGGTTGAGCAGCTTGATCAGCGCATAGGCGTCGGTGATGGAGGTCGGCTCGTCGCAGACCACCAGCAGCACTTCCTGGGCCGCGCGCACGAAGCTCACCACCGAGTCGCCGATCCCGGCGGCGGTGTCGATCACCAGCACATCGAGGTTGTCGCCGATTTCGCTGAAGGCCTGGATCAACCCGGCATGCTGCGCGGGCGCCAGCTGCACCATGCTCTGGGTGCCCGAGGCGGCCGGGACCACGCGGATACCACCGGGTCCTTGCAGCATGACGTCGCGCAGATCGCAGCGTCCTTCGATCACGTCCGCCAGGGTGCGCTTGGGCGCCAGGCCCAGCAGCACGTCGACATTGGCCAAACCCAAGTCAGCGTCCAGCAGCATGACGCGTCGCCCCAGTTCGGCCAGGGCCAGCGACAGGTTCACTGAAACGTTGGTCTTGCCAACGCCGCCTTTGCCGCCGGTCACGGCGATCACCTGTACAGGATGCATGCTACCCATGTCTGTTATTTACCTTGTCTCGCTGGCATCCAAGCCGCACGAGGGACGTCGTCTTCAGGGCTCGCGGCCTGGAAAACCCCTGTTTGGAGGTGGTCTGCACTTCGTTCATGGTCAACCTGCGCGCTTGCCAGGGTTGTGGTAGAGATCAGCAAACATGTCGGCCATGGCCTCGTCGCTGGGCTCGTCCTGCAGTTGCACGCTCACCGCGCGGCTCACCAACTGGTGCTTGCGCGGCAGGTGCAGGTCTTCGGGTATCCGCGGCCCATCGGTCAGGTAGGCCACGGGTAATTCATGTTCGATGGCCAGGCTCAGGACTTCGCCCAGGCCCGCCGTTTCGTCCAGTTTGCTCAGGATGCAGCCGGCCAGGCCACAGCGCTTGTAGCTGTGGTAGGCGGCCGACAGCACCTGTTTCTGGCTGGTGGTGGCCAGCACCAGGTAGTTGCGTGACGCGATGCCACGCCCGGCCAGCGAATCGAGCTGCATGCGCAGCGCCGGGTCGCTGGCCTGCAGGCCGGCGGTGTCGATCAGCACCACGCGCTTGCGTGCCAGCGGCTCGAGGGCCTGGACCAGGGATTCGCCCGGGTCGACGTAGGTCACCGGTACGTTGAGGATGCGGCCGAGGGTCTTGAGTTGCTCCTGGGCCCCGATCCGGAAACTGTCCATGCTCACCAGCGCCAGGTTCTGCGCGCCGTAGGCCAGGACGTAACGGGCAGCCAGCTTGGCCAGCGTGGTGGTCTTGCCCATGCCGGCCGGCCCGACCAGGGCGATCACACCGCCCTCCTCGATCGGCTCGACCTGCGGCACCTTGATCATGTGCGCCAGGTGCGCCAGGATCATCCGCCAGGCCTGGCGGGCATCGTCGATCCCGGCAACGCGTTCGAGCAGGCTACCCGCCAGTGCACCTGAAAGGCCGACGCGCTGCAGGCGACGCCAGATCGTGGCTTGCTGCGGGCGGCTACCCTGTAGCTGGTTCCAGGCCAGCGAACCCAGCTGCACTTCCAGCAGCTCGCGCAGGCCCGACAGCTCCGAACGCATCGCGTCGAACAGCCGCGGGTCGACCGCTGCCGGGGCGGCAGCCGGCGCCGCCTTGGGCTTCTCGACGGGGGCTTCGACCAGAGGCTCCGAGGCCGTCAGGGACAGCCCGGCGAACAGCTGACGGTTGCCGCTTTCTTCCTCAGGTTCGTCCTGGCGGCTGTTCAGCTCGGCCTGGGCGGTGACGATGCGTGACTGGGTCTTGCGCAGCTCGGCCTCGAGTTCGGCATTGGGCACCCGGGGGGCGAGCGCGGACTGCTTGTAATCCAGCGCAGCCGTCAGCTCGACACCCCCGGCGATGCGCCGGTTGCCGATGATCGCTGCGTCGGAGCCGAGTTCGTCCCTGACCAGTTTCATGGCCTGACGCATATCGGCAGCGAAAAAACGCTTCACTTGCATATCCCACTACCCTCAGCCATTGGGGCCCACGGTGGCAACGATGGTGACTTGCTTGTTATCCGGGATTTCCTGGTACGCCAGCACGTGCAGGTTCGGTACCGCCAACCGCCCGAACCGCGACAGCATCGCCCGGATTGGGCCGGCCACCAGCAAGATCGCCGGGTGACCGAGCATTTCCTGACGCTGGGCGGCATCGATCAACGAGCGTTGCAACTTCTCTGCCATGCTCGGTTCGAGCAGAACGCCTTCATCCTGACCCTGCCCGGCACGTTGCAGACTGTTGAGCAAGATCTGTTCCAACCTGGGCTCCAACGTGATCACCGGCAGTTCCGACTCGATGCCGACGATGCTTTGCACGATGGCCCGGCTCAAGCCGACCCGCACGGCCGCCACCAGGGCGGCGGTATCTTGACTCTTATTCGCATTATTGGCGATCGCTTCGGCGATGCTGCGAATATCGCGCACCGGTACCTGTTCGGACAACAAAGCTTGCAAGACTTTCAACAGCCCCGACAAAGAAATGACGCCCGGTACCAATTCTTCCGCCAGCTTGGGTGACGCCTTCGACAGCACCTGCAGCAACTGTTGAACCTCTTCATGGCCGATCAGTTCATGGCAGTGCTTCTGCAGGATCTGGTTCAGGTGCGTGGCGACCACGGTGCTGGCATCGACCACCGTGTAGCCCAACGACTGCGCCTGGGCGCGCTGGGCCACGTCGATCCACACTGCCTCCAGGCCGAACGCCGGGTCACGGGCGGCGATGCCGTTGAGGGTGCCGAACACCTGGCCGGGGTTGATCGCCAGTTCGCGGTCCGGGTAGATCTCGGCCTCGGCCAGGATCACGCCCATCAGGGTCAGGCGGTAGGCGCTGGGCGACAGATCGAGGTTGTCGCGAATGTGCACCGTCGGCATCAGGAAGCCCAGGTCCTGGGAGAGCTTCTTGCGCACGCCCTTGATCCGCGCCAGCAGTTGCCCGCCCTGGTTGCGGTCGACCAGCGGAATGAGCCGGTAGCCGACTTCCAGGCCGATCATGTCGATCGGGGTGACGTCGTCCCAGCCCAGCTCCTTGGTCTCCAGCGCACGCTGGGGCGAAGGCAGCTGGTCCTGCTGGCGCTGCACCTCGGCGACCGCCTTGGCCTTGGCCTCCTGCTGCTTGCGCCAGACCAGGTAGGCGCCGCCACCGGCGAGCAGACCCAGGCCGAGGAAGGCCACATGAGGCATGCCGGGCACCAGGCCCATGACGATCATCAGCGCCGCCGAGACCCCCAGGGCCTTGGGCGAATCGAACATCTGCCGGTTGATCAGCTTGCCCATGTCCTCAGAGCCCGAGGCACGGGTGACCATGATCGCGGCGGCCGTGGACAGCAGCAGCGACGGCAGCTGGGCGACCAGGCCGTCACCGATGGTCAGCAGGGCGTAGACCTTGCCCGCCTCGCTGAACGGCATGCCGTGCTGGAGCATGCCGATGAGCATGCCACCGATCAAGTTGATGAACAGGATCAGCAGGCCGGCGATGGCGTCACCACGGACGAACTTGCTGGCACCGTCCATCGAGCCGTAGAACTCGGCTTCCTGGGCGACTTCGGTACGACGCGCCTTGGCCTGGTTCTGATCGATCAGGCCTGCGTTGAGATCGGCGTCGATGGCCATCTGCTTGCCGGGCATGGCGTCCAGGGTGAATCGCGCGCTGACTTCGGAGATACGCCCAGCGCCCTTGGTGACCACCACGAAGTTGATGATCATCAGGATGGCGAACACCACCGCACCGACCACGTAGTTGCCGCCGATCACCACCTCGCCGAAGGCCTGGATCACCTTGCCCGCAGCCTGGTGCCCCTCCTGACCGTGCAGCATCACCACGCGCGTGGAGGCGACGTTCAGCGCCAGGCGCAACAGCGTGGCGACCAGCAGGATGGTCGGGAACGCGGCGAAATCGAGCGGGCGCAGGGCGTAGACGCAGACCAGCAGGACCACGAGCGACAGCGCGATGTTGAAGGTGAAGAAGATGTCCAGCAGGAACGGCGGGATAGGCAACATCATCATCGCCAACATCACCAGCAGCAGCAGCGGCACACCCAAGGCGCCTCGGCTGAGACCCGACAGGTTGCTGCGGGCATGGTTGATCAACTGGCTACGATCCACTGGACATCCTCTCGAAGCAGAACTTTGACGCCAGAAACGGCGTTTGGCGCTGCTTTGCAAGAAGCCTTCCAACTTTGTCGTCAGGTCATGGGCAGGGGCTGGCAATGAGCCTTCAGTAGAGCATCAGACGCAATTTGGAGGTCGCGCTCGCCGGCAGGGCTTGGAGGTTTTTATCGCTGATCAATTTCCAGGGCCGCTCACCCTGACCACGCCTTGGGAAAAGCGGCTGTCATGGACCTGCGGGAGCGGGCTTGCCCGCGATAGCGTCCGGCCCGTCACTGCCTGCATCGCGGGCAAGCCCGATCTCACAAAGGATTGCGTCGGCCTGTCGGCCCCCTAAGGCCGTTTGAACTGTACGTCCCCTGCCGGGGCACTGGACCGGCTTCGATCAGGCCCGCAGCGCCTGCCCGACCTCGTCACTCCTCTCGCCGCAGATCCTCCGGGATCGGCAGGTCCTTCTTCAGCGGATCCGGCGCCTTGCCACGGCCAGCGCGGTACTGGCGCAACTGGTACACGTACGCCAGCACCTGGGCCACGGCCAGGTACAGTCCGCCCGGAATCTCCTGTTCGAGTTCGGTGCTGTAGTAGATCGCCCGCGCCAGGGCCGGCGATTCGAGGATCTGCACGTTGTGCCCCACCGCGATCTCGCGGATCTTCAGGGCGATGAAGTCGGTCCCCTTGGCCAGCAGCAAGGGTGCCGCGCCATTCTTCTCGGGGTCGTACTTCAGGGCCACGGCATAGTGGGTCGGGTTGGTGATGATCACGTCGGCGTCGGGCACCGCCGCCATCATCCGCCGCTGCGACGCATCGCGCTGCAGCTGCCGGATACGCTGCTTGACCTCGGGCTTGCCCTCGGAGTCCTTGTACTCGTCACGGATTTCCTGCTTGGTCATCTTCAGCTTGTTGTGCGACTGCCAGAGCTGGTATGGCACGTCGGCCGCGGCGATCAACAGCAGGCCTGCGGCCATCCACAACGCGCTCCAACCGACCACCTGGACACTGTGGATGATCGCCTGGTCGAGCGGCTCGTTGGCGATCGACAGCAGGTCCTCACGGTCATGGGACAGCACCGCCAGGGCCACGGCCAGGATCACCATGAACTTGGCGATCGCCTTGAGCAGTTCGGTCAACGCATGCATCGAGAACATCCGCTTGAGCCCGGCCAGGGGGTTCATGCGGCTGAACTTCGGCGCCAGCAGGCTCCCGGAGAACAGAAAGCCGCCCAGTGCGATGGGCCCGATGAACGCCATCACGAACAGCACCAGCAGCACCGGCTGGGTCGCCCAGATGGCCATCTTGCCGGACCCGAGCAGGAAGCGGCCCATGGCGCCGACGTCGAGCACCGCTTCGCGGGGAATCTCGAAGTTCATGCGCATCAGGGTCATCAGGGTTTCGGCCAGGTAGCCGCCAAAGGCCAGCAAGGCCCCTGCCCCTGCCAGGGTGACCACGACGGTGTTGAGTTCGCGCGAACGGGCGATCTCGCCTTTCTTGCGGGCGTCCTGCTTGCGCTTGTCGGTGGGGTCTTCTGTCTTGTCCTGACCGCTCTCGCTCTCTGCCATGCTCAGCGCGCCCTCGCCAGATCACGCAACCACAGCAGGGCCTCGCTGGCCACGGCCTGGTAGTGCGACAGAATGTCGGCCAGGCCGACCCAGAACACCAGCATGCCCAGCACCAGGGTCAGCGGGAAGCCGATGGAGAAAATGTTCAGCTGCGGCGCGGCCCGGGTCATGACGCCGAAGGCGACGTTGACCACCAGCAGCGCAGTGATGGCCGGCAGGATCAGCAGCAGCCCGGCGCCCAGCACCCAGCCCAGCCGACCGGCCAGCTCCCAGAACTGCGTCACCGACAGCGCATGGCCGACCGGCAACGTGGTAAAGCTCTCGGTCAGCACTTCGAACAGCACCAGGTGACCGTTCATCAGCAGGAACAGCACGCTCACCAGCATGGTCATGAACTGGCTGATCACGGTGACGTTGACGCCGTTGGCCGGGTCCACCATCGAGGCGAAGGCCATGCCCATCTGCACGGCAACGATCTGACCGGCGATCACGAAGGCCTGGAACAGCAGCTGCAAGGACAACCCGAACATGACGCCGACGATCACCTGCTCGGCGATCAGCAGCAGGCCGTCGAGGCCCAGCGGGTTGACCTCAGGCAAGGGCGGCAGCGAAGGCAGGATGGCCACGGTGATCGCCACTCCCAGGTACAGCCGGATGCGCGCTGGCAGCATGCGCGTGCCGAGGATGGGCATGGTCATCAGCACCGCCACGACCCGAAACAGCGGCAACACGAGGGTCGCCACCCACGTGGAGATCTGCGCATCGGTCAGTTCGAGCATGGCCACGTCAACCGATCAGCTGCGGGATGCTGGTGTAGAGGTTGGTGATGTACTCCATGAACTTCTGCACCAGCCACGGCCCGGTGACGATCAGCGTGACCAGCATCACCAGCAGGCGCGGCAGGAAGCTCAGGGTCTGCTCGTTGATCTGCGTGGCGGCCTGGAACATCGCCACCACCAGGCCGACCAGCAGGCTGGGCACCACCAGGATGGCCACCAGCAGCGTGGTCAGCCACAGCGCATCGCGAAACAGGTCGACGGCAACTTCCGGGGTCATCGGCACTTCTCCTGAAAAGCGGTCAGACGCCGCCGAAGCTGCTGGCCAGGGTGCCCATGATCAGGGCCCAGCCGTCGACCAGCACGAACAGCATGATCTTGAACGGCAACGAGATGATCAACGGCGACAGCATCATCATGCCCATGGCCATCAGCACGCTCGCCACCACCATGTCGATGATCAGGAACGGGATGAAGATCATGAAGCCGATCTGGAACGCGGTCTTGAGCTCCGAGGTGACGAAGGCCGGCACCAGAATGGTCAGCGGTGCCTGATCGGGGCTGGCGATGTCGGTGCGCTTGGACAGGCGCATGAACAGGTCCAGGTCGCTCTGGCGGGTCTGCGCCAGCATGAATTCCTTGATCGGCCCCTGCGCCCGGTCGAGCGCCTGGGGCGCCGTCAGCTGCTCGTTCAGGTACGGCTGCAGGGCATCCTGGTTCACCCTGTCGAACACCGGCGCCATGATGAAGAAGGTCAGAAACAGCGCCAGCCCCGTGAGCACCTGGTTCGATGGCGTCTGCTGCAGGCCCAGGGCCTGGCGCAGGATCGAGAACACGATGATGATCCGGGTGAAGCTGGTCATCAGGATGACGATCGCCGGGATGAAGCTCAGCGCCGTCATGATCAGCAGGATCTGCAAGCTGACCGAATACTCCTGCTGACCGTCCGGGCCATTGGCCAGGGTGATCGCCGGGATCGACAGCGGGTCGGCCGCCAGGGCCAATGGCGCGCCGAGCAGCAGCGCCAACGTCAACAGCATGCGCCATGCGCCCATCACGTCTTGTCCTTGTGGTCCTTGCCCATCAGTTCCATGAGGCGCTGGGCGAACTCCGGCGTGGCCTGGCGCGCACTGGCCGGCACCTCCACCGGTTCGGCCAGCACGTGCAGCGCCTCGATGCTGCCAGGGCTGTGCCCCAGCAGGATCTGCGCCTTGCCCACCTGCACCAGCAGCAGCCGATCACGCGGGCCGATGGTACGGCTGCCGAGGATCTCGATCACCTGCCCTCGCTGCGGCGTGCTGCCCTGAACACGGCGCAGCAGCCAGGCCATCACGAAGATCAGGCCGAGCACCGCCAGCAGGCCGAGCACCATCTGCAGCACCTGGCCACCAAGGCTGCCAGGCGCTGCCACTGTCCCGGCCGGCGCGACGGTGGCCGCACTCGCCAGCGACACGGTGCCTGCCACGCCCAGGGCCACCAGGGCTCGCATCAGGCCGGCCACTCAGCGCAGCTTCCGGATGCGCTCGCTGGGGCTGATCACGTCGGTCAGGCGGATGCCGAACTTCTCGTTGACCACCACCACCTCGCCATGGGCGATCAGGGTGCCGTTGACCAGCACGTCCAGCGGCTCACCCGCCAGGCGGTCGAGTTCGATCACCGAGCCCTGGTTGAGCTGCAGCAGGTTGCGGATGCTGATCTCGGTGCTGCCCACTTCCATGGAGATGTTCACCGGAATGTCGAGGATCACATCCAGGTTCGGGCCTTCGAGGTTGACGTTTTCCTTGGGCCGCGGCGAGCTGGCGAACTCCTCCATCGGCAGGCGACCGGCGCCGGCCGACGACGAGCGACCGGCATCGGCCGCCAGCAAGGCGTCGATGTCGGCCTGGCCGGCGTCACCGGTTTCCTGCAGGGCAGCGGCCCACTCGTCGGCCAGCGCCTGGTCGTCGACGGAGGGAATTTCGTTTTCGTTGGCCATGATGTCCTCGACTGGCGTTCAAACGGAAGAATGACAGGCGAGCGCCTCAGCGGCGCTCGATCGGATCGATGACCTGGACGGCCAAGGTCCCCTTGTGCGACCCGAGCCGCGCCTTGAACGACGGCACGCCGTTGGTGCGCAGCACCAGGTGGTCGGGCAGCTCGATGGGGATCACATCGCCCGGCTGCATGTGCAGGATGTCGCGCAGCTTGAGCTGGCGACGCGCCACGGTGGCGGTCAGCGGCACGCTCACGTCCAGCACGTCCTCGCGCAGGGCCTTGACCCAGCGCTCGTCCTGGTCGTCGAGGTCGGACTGGAAGCCCGCGTCGAGCATCTCGCGCACCGGCTCGATCATCGAGTACGGCATGGTCACGTGCAGGTCGCCGCCGCCGCCGTCGAGTTCGATGTGGAAGGTCGAGACCACCACCGCCTCGCTCGGACCGACGATGTTGGCCATGGCCGGGTTGACCTCGGAATTGATGTACTCGAAGTTGACCGGCATGATCGCCTGCCAGGCTTCCTTGAGGTCGACGAAGACCTGGTCCAGCACCATGCGCACCACGCGCAGCTCGGTCGGGGTGAACTCGCGACCCTCGATCTTCGCGTGCCGACCATCGCCGCCGAAGAAGTTGTCGACCAGCTTGAACACCAGCTTGGCGTCGAGAATGAACAGCGCGGTGCCGCGCAACGGCTTGACCTTGACCAGGTTGAGGCTGGTAGGCACGTACAGCGAATGCACGTATTCGCCGAACTTCATCACCTGCACGCCGCCCACCGCCACGTCGGCGGAGCGACGCAGCAGGTTGAACATGCTGATGCGGGTATAGCGGGCGAACCGTTCGTTGATCATTTCCAGGGTCGGCATCCGTCCACGGACGATCCGATCCTGGCTGGTCAGGTCATAGCTCTTGACGCTGCCCGGCTCGGTGGGCACTTCGGTCTGTACCAGACCATCGTCCACCCCATGCAGCAGGGCATCGATCTCATCCTGGGACAGCAGGTCCTGCACGGCCATCGGGTGCTCCTACTGCAATACGAAGTTGGTGAACAGCAACTGGTCCACGACCGGCTTGCCGACTTCCTTCTGCGCCACTTCCTGGACGACCACGGCGGCTTTCTGGCGAAGCATCTCCTGGCCGACCGGGCTGCCCGCCAGGGTGTCGAAGCCCTGCCCCGAGAACATCATCACCAGGTTGTTGCGGATCACCGGCATGTGCACCTTGAGCGCGTCCAGGTCGGCCTGGTTGCGCGCCTGCAAGGTGATGCTCACCTGCATGTAGCGCTGGCGACCGTTCTGGTTGAAGTTGACCACGAAGGCGGGGGTAAGTGCCTCGTAGATCGCCGCCGGCTTGGCGTTGGCCTGCGCGGGGTCGGCGGCCGGAGCCGGCTCGCTCTTGTGCATGAAGAACCACGTCGCGCCCACGGACAGGCCAACGGCCAGCAGCAGGCCTACGACCAGCAGCAGGATCAGCTTGAGCTTGCCCTTCTTGGCGCCGGGTTCTTTCGTGTCTTCGGTTTTTGCCATGCCAATAATCCGTCATCCAGCGAGGGGTCGAGGGGAATGACGGGGGGTGGAGCAAGTGTTGTGCCAGGTCTGTCGATACGACTGGACGCGGGGAGTCAAACGGAGGCTGGAACGGGCGGTTTGCCAGGCAGTGACAAGACGTTCAAGCATGGACGCACTGACAGACTCGCGTCGTGCCTGCCAAGCATGCAGTGACATTACCACCGCAATCGCGGGCAAGCCCGCTCCCACAGGGGGCCAGTCAGTAGGCTGATGCCAGGCAGTGGCTTGGAATGAGGGCCGATGGGGCTGGCTTGCCAGCGATGAAGGCCCGTACAGCCAGTACCTGGTGAACCGGTACGCCATGGGCTCGAGCAGAAGGCCTGATCGAACCTGCCCTTTTCCTACGCGTAGTAATCCACCGCACTACTCCCCATCACCACCTGTCGCTCAGCCACCGCCCCCACCGCCTCACGCTCTCCACCCTGCCCTTCGGCCTCGGCACGGCGGGCTGCCACGCCCGACAGGCGCGTTTCGCCCTGCTGCTGGGCCTGCTGGTGCTGCTGCCCACGGGACTGGTCGGCGACGCTCACGTCCGGCTGGGCCAGGCCTTGCTGGGTGAACAGCTCGCGCAGCCGATGCAGCTGGCTGTCTAGGGTGTCGCGCACCCCGGCATGGCCGCTGACGAAGGTGATCTGGGTGGCCTGGTCGGTGGCCATGTTCACACGGATGTCCAGGCGTCCCAGCTCGGCCGGCTCGAGCTGGATGTCGGCGGACTTGAGGTTCTGGCTGGACAGGTACATGACGCGGTTGACCAGGCCTTCGCTCCAGGCGCTCTGGTTCAGGGCGAGCGGTTGTTGCAGCGGGTTGCTCGGCACGGCCGCCTCGGGCTTGTGGGGCACCGCCTGGGTCAGGGCGGCCAGGCGGTTGGCGAAATCGTCGACGCGGGTGTCCTGGCCTGCGCCCTTGATGTCCTTCAGGCCGCTGTCGATCAGCGCGCCGAAGGCCTTGTCGCCCGACTCGGATGCACCTGCCTCGCCTTCGGCAGTCAGGTCGAGGGTCGCCAAGGTATTGACGGCCCCACGCCCATCGCCCGGGGAGGCGTCAGTTTCTTCGCGGGCATGGGCCGAGGTGGTGCCCTGTCGCTCGGCGCTGTGCTGCAAGGCCAGGCGCAAGGCAGGCAGGTCAGCCAGGGCATCGCCGCTCGGGTCGAATGGTTCGCCTTCAGGTACGTCTTCGTCACTGGAAACTGGCTGGCTTGGAGGCAAAGGCAGGCCTGCGACCGCTTCGGCCTGGGCCTGCATCATCTGCGCCCCCGGCGGTGCATCGGTCACCTGACCGGCCACCAGGCGCGCGTCGGTCGAATCGGTCGCCGTGGCCTCGGCCGTCTCGCGTACGTCGGCCGGCAAGGCTTTGCCGCCCTCGGCGGTCTCTGACGCCTCGGCTTGCCGCCCTTCCCCCTCGACCTTGCGCTCATCGTCACGGGCCCGTTCGGGCGCGTCCGCACGCGTTGTCGCCCCTGGCCTGGTCTGCCGGGCCATGACCTGGTCGAAGCCCGAAGCACGGTCGTTCGCCGCCTGCGAGGCCTTTTCCACCGACATGGCACGCGTACCGACCGACGGGGTCGCAGGACCGGTCTGCAACAGAGGATTGGATGCAACAGGCATTGAAAGGGTCTCCGCGCCAGAAGGCTGAATGGCTCTGGCACAAAAGCAGGCAAGACTCGCGCCAGTTTCCCTCAGACGGCCGAAAACCGCTCGTGCTCGCCGCGGTAGAAGCGGCGTACTTCGAGGTATTCCTGGTCGATGCGGTTGATCAGGTCTTCGATGCCGTACAAGGGCAGCTGCCCCGCGCGCTCCTCGAGCTGGCGGCACAGTTCGGCCAGGCCCACGGCGCCCATGTTGCTGCTGCTGCCCTTGAAGCTGTGGGCGGCCCGTCCCAGCTCGCTGGCGTCCTTGGCATCGTGCAATTGCAGCAGACGCCGCTCCGAGTCTTCCAGGAAGATCTCGACCAGGTGAAGGTAGCCATCTTCCATGACCTCCCGCAGGTCGTTCAGGACCTTGTGATCGATGCGATGCTCTGACACTTGTTCACTCCTTGACCAAGTCACTGACCCTAGGCGCCCCAGGTGAATTCCACATGGGCCCGACGCCCACCTTCGAGCCATTGCGCACGCTGGCTCAGACGTTGTACCAGATCCAGACCGCGCCCGCTCAAGCCGCGCTGCGCAGGCCCGGGGGCCAGGACACGCTGGACGTCGAAGCCCTTGCCACTGTCGAGCACTTCGATCACCAGGCGCCCCCCATCGTCCTTCGGTTCGACCTGCAGCGCAAGACGCACGAAGCCCTCGGGCGCTGCCGCCAGTCGCAAGGCGCGCTGTCGATAATAATCGGCGAACCCTGCGGCGTCGCGCTTGAGGGCCGAATCGAGCTTCAACACCCCATGCTCCAGGGCATTGGAGTACAGCTCCGTCAGCACACTGTGCAAGGCGCCGCTGCGCGCGCGCAGGCCGGGCACCTCCTGCAGCAGTTGCAGCAGGAACGGGATCGGGTTGAGCTGCTGCAGGCTCTCGTCGCACAACTCGAAGGACAACGACCAGCGCGGCGCGGCGGACACCCCGCGGCGTTGCGCCCCGAGCACCGACAGGGGCGCCTGCTCGGGCTCGGCCAGGCGGATGTCGACCAGGCTGACATCGTCGCGCACATGCCCGCCGAAGGCCGCCAGGGCCTGCAGAACACGTTCGAGCGAGGAGCCGCCGGCGTCGTCGGCGTTCAGGGCGGCCTGCAAATGCTCCACGCCGAAAGGCCGATCCTGGACATCGCGTCGATCGACCACCCCATCGGACACCAGGAACAGCCGGTCGCCGGCCTGCAACGGCATGACCTCCAGTTCATCGTCGAACTGCCCGCTTCCGAGGATCCCCAGGGGCAGGTGCCGTGAACGCAAGGCCGCGCGGATGCCACCGGTAGCGTCCAGGCGATAGCCGTCGGGCATGCCGCCGTTCCAGACCTCGACGGTGCGATGCTGAAAGCTGACGCTGACCACCACGGCGCAACAGAACATGTCCACGGGCAGGATGCGCTTGAGCTTGGCATTGAGCTCGCGCACCACCTCGGCCAGCCCATAGCCCTTGGCCGTCATGCTGTAGAACACGTCGGCCAGTGGCATGGCGCCGACCGCCGCCGGCAGGCCGTGGCCGGTGAAATCGCCCAGCAGCACATGCATGTCGCCCGAAGGCGTGTGCGCGGCCAGCAACAGGTCGCCGTTGAACAGCGCATAAGGCGATTGCACGTAACGGATGTGCGGCGAATTCAGGCAGCCCGAGTGGGTGACCTTGTCGAACACCGCCTTGGCCACCCGCTGCTCGTTGAGCAAGTGGTGGTGATGCCGGGCGATCTCGTCGCGCTGGGCCAGGACGGTGGCCTGCAACCGGCGCAGGCGGTCCATGGCGCGGATCTTCGCCGCCAGCAGGGTCGCGCTGTAGGGCTTGGGCATGATGTCGTCGCCACCGGCTTCCAGGCAGCGGACCAAGGCGTCCTCTTCGCTCAGGGACGTGAGGAAGATGATCGGCACCAGCGCCTCGCCGGCCAACTGCTTGATCTGCCGCGCGGCCTCGAACCCGTCCATCACCGGCATCAGGGCGTCGAGCAGCACCAGTTGAGGCGCCTCGCGGGTGAACAGCTCCACGGCCTGCCGACCGTTTTCGGCGGTGAACACCTGGTGCCCCTGGCGGCTGACGATCCGTGCCAGCAGCAGCCGGTCGGCGGCGGCGTCCTCGGCGATCAGCACGCGCAGCGGTTCACTGGCGGACATGGGCAGGCCTCCTGCGTCAGCCGATCTCGAACAGCTTGGAAAAATTGGAGATGGCCAGGATGGTCCGCACGTCGGTATTGGCGTTGATGACGTTCACGCGCGCCTGGTCGCCGCCCTGGTAGTCGCGCAGCAGGAGCAGCATGCCCAGCGCCGAGCTGTCCAGGTACGTGGTGCCGGCCAGGTCGACCACCACCTGCTCGGGCGCGACGGGCTGGTCTTCGTAGGCGCTTCGAAAGGCCTGATGCAGGCCGAAGTCGAACCGCCCGCGGACCTTGATCGTCAAGCGTTTTTCATCCATTGAAAAGTCGGTATCGACAGCCATGATGCGATTCCTTGGGCCCGTGCGAACGTCGAGGCTAGGACAGGTGTAGCAGGCCTGCGCCCGCGGGGCAAGCCATCGTCAAGGCTGCTCCAGCCGTGGCAGGCGCTGGGCCAGCTCGTCGAGCAGCTTCTGCTCGCGCTTGTCTTCGGCGCGGCGGGCCTCGTCGAGGTAGCGCTGCACCAGCTTGCGCAGCCCTTCGACACGGGCGTAGGCCTGCTGCCAGGTCTGGCGGGCGTTGTTGAGGTTGTTCTGGTGCCAGGTCAGGCTCTGGCGCTGCTGGTTCATCGCCGTCTCCAGCTGGCCGAGAAAGCGCTGGTAGTTGAGCAGCCAGCTGCCGTCGACACCCTGCCCGCCGCGGTTGACCCACTGCTGCTGATAGTCTTCGCGAAAGCGCTCGAGCTCGCTCAGCTTGGCCTGCGCCTGGGTGACCTGCTGCTGGAACTGCCCCAGGCGCTGAACGGCCTTGCGTTCGGCTTCCTCGGCCATTTCCACGACGGGGGCCAGGCGGGCGGCACGACTGTTGGTGGCCATGGCCGTCAGTTACCGGGAGGCGCAGCGAACAGGCTGCCCAGCTGGCCACGGCTCTGGTCGAGGCTGACGTTCTCGTTCAGCGCCTGGCGCAGGTAGCCGACCAGCCGTGGCTGCAAGGCGATCGCCTGGTCGGTCTCGGCATCGCCGCCGGCCACATAGGCACCGACGCTGATCAGGTCGCGGGCCTGGGACAGTTTCGACCAGAGCTGCTTGAACTTCTGCGCCTCGCGCAGGTGTTCGGGGCTGACCACCTGGGGCATGACCCGGCTGATCGACGCTTCGATGTCGATCGCCGGGTAATGGCCCTCTTCGGCCAGGCGTCGGGACAGCACGAAGTGGCCGTCGAGCACGCCACGCGCCGAGTCGGCGATCGGGTCCTGCTGGTCATCGCCTTCGGAGAGCACCGTGTAGAACGCGGTGATCGAGCCACCGCCCGCCTCGCCATTGCCGGCACGCTCCACCAGCTTGGGCAGCTTGGCAAACACCGAGGGTGGATACCCGCGGGTGGCCGGCGGCTCGCCGATGGCCAGGGCGATCTCGCGCTGGGCCTGGGCGAAGCGGGTCAGCGAATCCATCAGCAGCAGCACGTTCTTGCCCTTGTCGCGGAAGTACTCGGCGATGCGCGTGCAGTACATGGCCGCACGCAGTCGCATGAGCGGCGCATCGTCGGCGGGCGATGCCACCACCACCGAGCGCTTCAGGCCTTCGCTGCCGAGGATGTGCTCGATGAATTCCTTGACCTCGCGCCCCCGCTCGCCAATCAGCCCGACCACGATGATTTCGGCCTCGGTGAAGCGGGTCATCATGCCCAGCAGCACCGACTTGCCCACCCCGGTACCGGCGAACAGACCCAGGCGCTGGCCACGACCCACGGTCAGCAGACCATTGATGCTGCGGATGCCGACGTCCAGCGGCTGGCTGATCGGGTCGCGGTTGAGCGGGTTGATCACCGGGCCGTCGATCGGCACCCAGTCCTCGGCCTTCATGCCGCCACGCCCGTCGAGGGGGCGCCCGACGCCGTCGAGCACTCGCCCGAGCATGCTCATGCCCATGGGCAGGCGACCGCTGTCGGCCAACGGCACCACCCGCGCGCCCGGCGCGATGCCGGCGACGCTGCCGACCGGCATGAGGTACACCTTGCTGCCGGAAAAGCCCATGACCTCGGCCTCGACCTGCACCGCCTGGTAACTGTCGTCGTTGATCACCACGCAGCGGCTGCCCACCGCCGCACGCAGCCCTTCGGCTTCCAGGGTGAGGCCGACCATGCGCAGCAGGCGCCCTTCCACCACGGGCCGGGTCGGCAGGTCGATGGCGCCGAGGTAGCCGGACAGGCGCTTGGCGAAACTGGTGCGTTCAACCGGCATCAAAGGTGTCCGTGTCGATGGTCAGGTCAGGGCTGGCCGGGTGCAGGACCTGATCGTGCATCTGCACGAACAACTGGCCCACGGCCTGCTCAATGCGTGTCTCCATGCTGGCGTCGATGCGACTGTGCGCCGTCTCGATCCGGCACCCGCCGGGCAACAGCGTGTCGTCCTCGAGCAGCCGCCAGGTTTCTTCGTGCCGCTCGCGCAGCGCCTTGGCCGCGTCGAAATCCTGCGGATTGAGGTGGATGCGGATGTTCTCGGCGCCCATCGGCAGCAGCTTGAGGGCCTCGCGCAACACCTGGGTGATCTGCGCGGAATCCAGGCGCAGCTCGCGCCCGATCACCTGGCGGGTGACGTGGCTGACCACGTGCACCAGGCCGCGCTCGATCTGCGCGTCCTGCTCGGCGATCGGTTCGAGCAGCTGCTGCATGACACGCTCGAGGCTGTCCAGCCTGGCCGCCAAGGCCACCTCGGCCTCCTGGCGCACCTTGAGCTGGGTGCTGTGGAAGCCCTCGCGCTCACCCGTGGCGAAGCCCTCGTTCCAGGCCTCCTGCCGGATGCTCTCGAGTTCCTCGAGGGTCAGCGGCTGGACGTCCTCGAGCGGCACTTCCTCGACTTCGTCTTCCACCGCCTGGGGTTCGGGCTCAGGCGCCGGTTCAGGCGGCGGATCGAAGCTGGGCAGCGCCCAGACGTCCACGCCCCGCAGGTCGCGGGCGCGGATCAGGTCGCTGGAGGGGTCGTTGCTGGACATGCGCTGGGGTACTCGAAACCGTGACTGAAGGGCCGGGCATCACACGTTGGACACCCGGCCAGGCCCATCAGATCATTTCTTCGGCGCCTTTGCCACCCAGCACGATCTCGCCGGCCTCGGCCATGCGCCGGGCGACGGTGAGGATTTCCTTCTGCGCCGCCTCGACATCGCTGACCCGCACCGGCCCCTTGGCCTCCAGGTCGTCGCGCAGCAGCTCGGAGGCACGCTTGGACATGTTCTTGAAGACCTTGTCCTTGAACTTGTCGTCGGCCCCCTTGAGCGCCACCACCAGCACGTCCGAGGACACCTCGCGCAGCAGCGCCTGGATGCCGCGGTCCTCGACGTCGCCGAGGTTGTTGAAGACGAACATCAAGTCTTCGATCTGCTCGGACAGGTCGCTGTCGACCTCGCGGATCGAGTCCATCAGCTGGCCTTCGACGGAGCTGTCGAGGAAGTTCATGATGTCGGCGGCGCGCTTGATGCCGCCCAGGGTGGTGCGTGCGGCGTTGGAGTTGCCGGAGAACTGCTTCTCGAGGATCTGGTTCAGCTCCTTGAGCGCGGCCGGCTGCACGGTGTTGAGCGACGAAACGCGCAGGATGATGTCCAGGCGCACCTTGTGGTCGAAGTTGCTCAGCACCTCGCCGGCCTGGTCGGGGTCGAGGTAGGCGACGACGATGGCCTGGATCTGCGGGTGCTCGTAGCGGATCACGTCGGCCACCGCACGGGGTTCCATCCACTTGAGGCTGTCCAGGCCGCTGGTGTTGCCGCCCAGCAGGATGCGGTCGATCAGGCCATTGGCCTTGTCCTCGCCCAGGGCCTGGTTGAGCATCTTGCGGATGTAGCCATCCGAGCCGACGCCCAGGCTGGTCTGGTCGCCGACGATGTCGACGAACTCGCCCATCACCTGTTGCACCTGCTCGCGGTTGACGGTGCCCATCTGCGCCATGGCCACGCCGACGCGCTGCACTTCCTTGGGCCCCATGTGCCGCAGGACCTGGGCCGCGTCGGCCTCGCCGAGCGACAGCAGCAGGATGGCAGCCTTGTCGACCTTGGTCAGTTTGGCGGTAGCGGCTCGATTGTCACTCATCGTCGTTGATCCACTCTTTGACGACCTGGGCGACACGGCCCGGGTCTTCGGCCACCAGGCCTTTGATTGCGTTCAACTGCGCCTCGTAACCCTCTGTCGGGCTAGGCAGCAGAATGCTTTGCGGCCCGCTGAGGCTCACACGGTCGTTGGCCAGTTCGCCATCGGCACCGATCATGCCGCCCATCTCCATGTCGCTGCCCAGCGCCTCGGCCGGACGGCCGCCACCGGAAATGTTCTTCAGCACCGGGCGCAGCACGCCGAACACCAGCACCAGGATGAACAGCACGCCGAGCACCTGCTTGACGATATCCCAGAACCAGGGCTGCGAGTAGAACGGCACTTCGGCGATGACTTCGCCGCGGTCGGCGGAGAATGGCACGTTGATCACGCTGACGCTGTCACCCCGGCTGGCGTCGAAGCCCACCGCGTCCTGCACCAGGCGAGTGAAGCGCGCCAGGTCTTCGGCGCTCCAGGGCGCGCGCGAGGTCTGGCCGGTCGCCGCGTCGAGCTTGAGCTGATCGTCCACCACCACGGCCACCGACAGGCGGGTCAGGCGCCCTTGCTGCTGGCGGGTGTGGCTGATCGAACGGTCGAGCTCGAAGTTGCGCGTGGTCTGTTCACGCTTGTCGCTCGGGTACGGCGCCAGCATGGGCTGGCCGGTGGCCGGGTCCATGATCTGCTGGCCGTTGGCGTCGAGCAGGGGCTGGCCGGGCTGGATCGCACCGGCGGCAGCGGCGCCGCCGGTGGCGACCTGCGGTGCGGCGGCCGCTGCCGGTGGCTGGTTGCTCAGCGCACCGGGCACGCCCGACGAACCCGAACTGCTGGAGCGCTGTTCGTTGACCGCCTGCTCGCTGCGCAAGGCCGGCTGGTCGGGGTTGAACTGTTCGGAGGTGGACTCGACCGCGTTGAAGTCGACGTCGGCCGACACCTCGGCCTTGTAGCGATCGTTGCCCAGCACCGGTTGCAGGATGCTTTGCACGCGCTGGGTCAGCAAGCCTTCGATGCGCCGGCTGTAGTCGAACTGCTTGCCGGCCGCGCTCAGGGCGGTGTCCTGCAACTGATCGGACAACAGGTTACCCTTCTGGTCGACCACGGTGACCTGCGACTTGTCCAGCTCCGGCACGCTGGTCGCCACCAGGTTGACGATGGCCATGACTTGGCCGGCCTCGAGCGAGCGTCCGGCGTACATCTCGATCAGCACCGAGGCGCTGGGCTTGCGCTCGTCGCGCACGAACACCGAGCTTTTCGGGATCGCCAGGTGCACGCGGGCGGCCTTGACGTTGTTCAGGCTGGAAATGGTCCGCGCCAGTTCGCCTTCCAGGCTGCGACGGTAACGGGCCGCCTCCATGAACTGGCTGGTACCCAGGCCCTGCTCCTTGTCGAGCATCTCGAACCCGACGTTGCCGTCGTTCGGCGCAACGCCTGCGGCAGCGAGCTTCAGGCGTGCACGCGACAGGTCGTCGGCCTTGACCAGCAAGGCACCGGAGTTCGGTTCCACGGTGTAGGGAATGTCGGCGGAGGCCAGGGTGTCCATGACCTGCTTGGTGTCCATGCCCGCCAGGCTGCCGTACAGCGGCCGGTAGTCCGGCTGCTGCGACCAGAGCACCACGGCGAAGCCGATGGCCACGCTCGCAGCCAGGCCGACCAGCAGGCCCATCTGGCGCAGCACCGGCATGCGCGAAATGTTCTCCAGGAACGCCAGGCCCGGCAAGCCAGGCTTGCGTGGGGCGGGAGCGCCGCTGGTAGCGGGTGGAGTGTCGAGTGCGTCGGCCATGTCTTAGCTTGCCCTCAAACCGGCATCTGCATGATGTCCTGATACGCCTGGACGACCTTGTTGCGTACCTGGGTCAGTGCCTGAAACGACACGCTGGCCTTTTGCGAGGCGATCATCACGTCGGTCAGGTCCACGCCGCTCTTGCCGATCTCGAAGGCGTTGGCCAGCTGCGAGGACGCCTGCTGGGTCTCGTTCACCTTGCCGATGGCCTGACCGAGCATGTCGGCGAAGTTCATCGAACCGGCCTCAGGGGCGGCCGTGACCGTCGTCCGGGACAGCGACATGGCATCGGCCTGCATGGCGCGCATGTCCAACATCAAACGATTGAATTCAACACCTTGGCTCATGGACTTCTCTCTGCGGCGGCCGCATTTTTTTGACACTCCTGCGGCGGATAGGCACGATCTAGCAACAAGGATGCCAGTACCTGTTTCAGCGACGTGACAGGGCGCTCAAAGGTCGGGTTCGGCGTCCAGGTCCAACCCGGCATCGCGCATCTGCGCCAGCTTGTAGCGCAGGGTGCGGGCGCTGATACCGAGCCGATCGGCGGCTTCCTTGCGCCGGCCGCGCTCGGCACGCAAGGCATCGAGGATCATCTGGAATTCATGGCGGCGCAGGTCGTGCTCCAGCCCTGCAGGCACGCCAGCGCCTTGCGCCGCGTCAGGCGCGGCAGGCGGCGGCACGCTGCCCTCCAGACAGAAATCCGCCACTTCGATCACGCCCCCCTGCTGCAGGATCAGCGCGCGCTGCAACGCGTTGTCCAGCTCGCGCACGTTGCCCGGCCAGCCATACGTCAGCAATCCGTGCCGGGCCGCCTCGGAGAAGCGCACGGGCGTGTGCCGCATCTTGCCGACGTGGCGCGCCAGCAAGCGCTCGGCCAGCGGCAGAATGTCGGCGCTGCGTGCGCGAAGCGGCAGCAGGCGCAGCGGGAAGACCGACAGCCGGTAGTAGAGGTCCTCACGGAATCGCCCTGCCGCCACCTCGGCCGCCAGGTCGCGGTTGGTGGTGGCCAGCACGCGGATATCGAGCGCGATCGGCTTGCGCCCGCCGACCCGCTCCACCTCGCGCTCCTGCAGGACGCGCAGCAGCTTGGCCTGCAAGGCCAGGGGCATCTCGGAGATCTCGTCGAGCAGCAAGGTGCCGCCCTGGGCCTGCTCGAACTTGCCGGGTTGGGCCGCGATGGCGCCGGTGAAGGCGCCCTTTTCATGGCCGAACAACGTGGCCTCGAGCATGTTGTCGGGGATCGCCGCGCAGTTGATGGCTACGAAAGGCTGCTCGGCACGGGCCGAACGGCCATGGATGTAGCGCGCCAGCACTTCCTTGCCGGTCCCTGATTCGCCGGCGATCAGCACCGTCGAGTCGCTGCGCGCGACCCGGGCGGCGAGGTCGAGCAGGTGGCGACTGGCCGGGTCGCATGCCACCGGCCCCTCGTCGTCGGGCAGCAGGCGGCCCTGGCCATGCCGCTCGACCAGCGCCAGCAGCGCCTGCGGCTCGAACGGTTTGACCAGATAGTCCACCGCGCCCTGGCGCATGGCCTCGACGGCGCGCTCGACGGTGGCATGGGCGGTCATCAGCAGCACGGGCAGCTGGGGCTGGGCGTGACGCAGGTGCGCCAGCAACCGATGGCCATCCATGCCGGGCATGTTGACGTCGCTGATCACCAAGGCATAGGCGTCCTGCGCCACGGCCGCCAGGGCCGCCTCGGCACAGTCCACGGCCCGGTGCGCGAAGCCGCCGACCTCCAGGGTGTCGGCCAAGGCCTGACGCAGCGCGGGGTCGTCTTCCACCAGCAGGACCTTGGTCATGGGCGCGCCGGCACGCAGGGGTGCGCCTCGATCAAGGGCAGCTCGAGGTCGACGCAGGTACCCCGCCCCAGGCGCGAGCGCCACCGTACGCGCCCCTGGTGCGCGCGCACCACCGCCTTCGTCACGGCCACCCCCAGCCCCGTGCCGGTGGCCTTGGTGGTCAGGAACGGTTCACCCAGGCGGGCCAGCAGGGGCGGCGCGATACCGGGGCCGGCATCGCTGATGGCCAGGCGCAAGGTGGTGCCGCGTCGGTAGAGGTGCACCTTGAGGCGAGCCGGTGCCTCGCTGGCCTGCAGGGCATTGTCCAGCACGTTGAGCACGGCACCGACCAGGGTGTCGCGGTTGCACAACAGCTCGCCCAGGCGCGCGTCGCACTGCCAGCGCACGGCATGGCCCTGGACATGGCTCTGCGCGGCCTGCTGCAAGGCCTGGAACAGCGCCTTGGGCGTGAGCCGGTCGGTCAGGGGCAATTCGCCTCGGGCGAAGACCAGCATGTCGCGCACCTGGTGTTCCAGCTCGTGCAGGCGGGCCTTGAGGGTGTCGGCGAAGCGTTGACGGGTCGCGGCGGGCAGGTTGGCCTCGGCATCGGCCAGGTGGCCGGCGTACAGCATGGCCGCCGACAGGGGGGTACGGATCTGATGGGCCAGGGACGCCATCATGCGGCCCAGGGAGGACAGGCGTTCGTGCCGCGCCAGCTGGTCTTGCAGGTGCCGGGTTTGCGTCAGGTCGGTGAGCAGCACCAACTGGCCCGGCTCGGCGTCCAGCGAGCGGGTGGCGATGGACAGGCGGCGCCCGTCGCGCAGCGACACTTCGTGTCCATCGTCCTCGCGCGGTGCGAAACAACGGGCGATGACCTGACGCCACAGCTCGCCGCGCAGCGGCTCGCCCAACAGGTCGCTGGCGGCCGGGTTGGCCTCGCACACCCGCCCCTGGGCATCGATGACGACCACGCCACCGGGCAGCAGGTCGAGCAGGTGCCGCAGACGGTCGGCCAGGCGCGCCTTGTCGTCCAGCTCCGCCAGGCGCTGCTCGCTGACAGCGGCCAATTCGCCCTTGAGCGCGTTGACTCGGGCTTCGAGCATGCCGTAGGAATCGGTGAGCTGGTCGGCCACCTGATCGACACGAGAGACGGCCTGTTCTCGAAGCGAACGGCTACGCGGGCCAGGCAGCGCCGAAGCGGGATGAGCCGAAGGCGGGGCAGATGAGGCGGCGTGGGGCATCGTGCTGTCTCGTAGGGCTGACCGTCAAAAACGGTACGGTACGAGAGGAGGAAGCAATCACCGTGCCGGGTGGGAACAAAACAGCCTGGGGGCACGCAGCGAGTTCGAAGCCGCCATCGCGGGCAAGCCCGCTCCCACACCCGTATGAGCCACGCCGCAGTGATGCAGCAATCGCTCACCCTTTTGCAAGAGTGTCTTGTGGGACCCAGTCGCGGCACGGGGGCTGCTCCCGCACCCGTAGTTACACCGCAGTGGTACAGGCGATCGCGGTACTGTGGGAGCGGGCTTGCCCGCGATGGGCTGCAAGGCAGCCCCATGAAACGTCAGTGGCGCGCGCCCATGACTCTGGACGAGCGCCGCACACCGCTCACTCGTCCGCCGCGTCTTCCCCTTCACGCCGGCTCATGCCGTACTTGCGCATCTTTTCCACCAACGTGGTGCGACGGATGCGCAAGCGTTCGGCGGCGCGGGCCACGATGCCATTGGCGTCGTCCAGCGCCTGCTGGATCAACCCCTGCTCGAGGTTGCCCAGGTAGTCCTTGAGGTCCAGGCCTTCGGGCGGCAGCATCGCATGGCCCGAGAAACTGGTGGCTTGGCCGTTGATCGCGACGCGCTCTTCGAGCTCCGAGCGCAGGCTGTCGACCATCTGCTCGTCCTCGTCCTCGATGTAGCGGAACTTCTTCGGCAGCTCGGACACCCCGATCACGCCGTACGGGTGCATGATCGCCATGCGCTCGACCAGGTTGGCCAGCTCGCGCACGTTGCCCGGCCAGCCATGGCGGCACAGGGACATGATGGAGGCCGAGTTGAAACGGATCGAACCGCGCTTCTCATGCTCCATGCGCGAGATCAATTCGTTCATCAGCAGCGGAATGTCCTCGACCCGCTCACGCAGTGGCGCCATCTCGATGGGGAACACGTTGAGCCGGTAATACAGGTCTTCCCGGAAGGACCCGATCTCGATCATCTGCTCGAGGTTCTTGTGGGTCGCCGCGATGATGCGCACATCGATGCTCTGGGTCTTGTTGCTGCCCACCCGCTCGAACGTACGCTCCTGCAGCACACGCAGCAGCTTGACCTGCATGGGCAGCGGCATGTCGCCGATCTCGTCGAGGAACAGCGTGCCGCCGTTGGCCAGTTCGAAGCGCCCGGCCCGGCTGGTGATGGCGCCGGTGAACGCGCCCTTCTCGTGCCCGAACAGCTCGCTCTCGAGCAGCTCGGCCGGAATCGCCCCGCAGTTGACCGGCACGAACGGCGCTTCGCGGCGCTTGGAGTGGTAATGCAGGTTGCGCGCGACCACCTCCTTGCCGGTGCCCGATTCGCCCAGGATCAGCACGCTGGCGTCGGTATCGGCCACCTGCTGCATCATCTGCCGGACATGCTGGATCGCACGGCTGGTGCCGACCAGGCTGCGGAACAGGTTGGTCTCGCGCTGGCGGCCACGTTCGCGGGCCTGGTCGTACATCTCGCGATAGACCTGAGCGCGGTGCAGCGAATCCAGGAGCTGGCTGTAGCTGGGGGGCATTTCCAGGCTGGACAGCACCCGACGGCGCAGCTCTTCGGGGAAGTCGGCAACAGAAATATCGCCAATCAGCAAAATCGGAAGGAACTCATCCCAGGCCAGCACGGTCTTAAGCAGCCCAAGTACCGTCGCAGGTGCCTCGACGGTGCCGATGAGCACACAGAGCACCTCCCGGTTCGACGCCAGCGCGTCGACCGATTGAGACCAGTCCTGGCTAGAGCAAGGCAGATTCTCTTCGCCCAGGAAATTCAGGACCACCGCCAAGTCGCGGCGGCGCTCGCTGTCGTCGTCGATCAGGAGAATTTTTGATTCACGCCACATGCAATAGCAACTTCCCTAGTCATATCGGCGCCCGGGGGCAGGCTCGACACCATTACGACTGAATGCTCAGCGTTCACGACGTCATCTACGAAAACAGCTACTAGTTAAGTCAAAAAACCACGAGCAGTCAATTTGTTGGCGCACGTGTTTTGCATCATCCAGTGTCAGCTGAACAGATGGTATACCTTCGTCGCCGTCTGTGCCTGTCGGATTTCAGTCATTTCTGCCATCACACTTTGACGCTCGTCACTTGCAATATCGATTAACTGGCGGTAAACGCCCAGCAATTCCTCGAGCCGTCCCTTCACCGCCTGCTGGTTGACCGCCGATTCGGCCAGCACATCGTCGACGCAGACCCGGCACTCCAGGTCCAGCTCGCCGATGGCGTTCCAGTCGCGCGTGGACAGTGCAGCGAGCAGGGCCTGACGGGTCTGGTCGATGCGTTCGAGGACTGCATTCATCGGGGTGCCTCCTAGAAATCCGTGCCGGCCTGGTCGCCGATCGCGTCCCAGCCTTCTTTGACGGTGATCAGCAGACGCGCCACTTCATCGATGATGGCCGGGTCGTTGCTCACGTTGGCCTCGATCAGGCGTCGGCTCATGTAGCTGTAGAGGCTGTCCAGGTCGGCCAGTTGCGCACCGTGATTCTCCAGGTCCAGCCCTTCGCGCAGGCCACCGATGATGTCGATGGCCTTACCGATCAGCACGCCACGCTGCGCCACATCGTTGCGCGCCATGGCGCCCTTGACCTGAGCCATGCGGTCCAAGCCCCCTTGCATCAGCATCTGCACCAGGCGGTGCGGGCTGGCTTCGGAGGTTTGCGCGACGCTGTTGACTTTCTGGTATTGGCGCATGGCCAGCATTGGGTTCATGGTCTGCCTCATTGCAGCGAATGGATTGCATGTACTGGGTTATCGTCGCCAGGCCGAGAAACTTTAGGCCAAAAAAACCCGCGGGGCTCTGGAAGCGACCGCGGGTCGGTGGGCTCGAACGCCGATCAGGAATTCTTGGCCTGGGCGTTGATCGCGTCGAAGATCGAGGTGATCTGCGCCGCCTGGGCCTTCATCTTGCCCAGTGCGGCGTCGAGCGCCACGTAGCGCTTGGTGAGCGATTCGGTCAGCGACTCGGTCCGGCGGTCCAGCGCCGCCTGCTGCTCGGTCAGGCCCTTGGCGACCTTGTCCAGGCTGCTCTTGCGGGTGGCCAGGCTGCCGTCGGTGGCGTTGTAGGGGGTGATCGAGCTCTTGAGCCGGCTGAACAGGCCCTTCTCGCCGGTGAAGAACGCCTCGACGCTGGTGCCGAGCTTCTTGTCGTTCATCGCCGTGGTGAAGGTGGTCGTGTTGAAGGCCAGCGTGCCGTCCTTTTGCGTGGCCACACCGAGCTGACTCAGGGTGGACAACTGATCGCCCGCGCCGGCTGTCGCCAGCACGCCACGGATGTCGGCCAGCAACGAGCGCGTGGTCGGGTCGTTGGTCAGCGAGCCGAGGACCGTCTTGCCATCGGCGTCCGTGGACGTGCTGGTCAGGGACGAGATGCCCTTCTGCAAGGTGTTGAAGGCATCGACGAACGCCTGCACCGAGGTCTTCAGGCCATCATTGTTGGGCGCCACCGTCACCGTGACGGCCGTCGCCGGCACCGGCGCCGAGGCCAGGTCCAGGGTCAGCCCGCTGATGGCGTCGGTAATGGTATTGATGCCACTGGTCACCTTCAGCCCGTCGATGCTCAGTGAGGCATCCTTGGCAAGCCCGGTGATGAAACCGGCGCCGTTGCCGCTCATCTGCTGGGTGCCGTCGATCGCCAGCGAGGCGATGCCGCTGACCGATACGTCCGAACCCGCACCGGTGACGTTGGAGCCCAGCACCAGCCGAGCGCCATCCCCGGCATTGATGATGTTGGCCGAGAAGCCCTGGGGCCCGAGCTCCTTGTTGAGCTGGTCGCGCACGCTCTGCAGGGTGGCGCCGTCGGCGACGTCGATCGAGTAGCTTTTGCCGTTCTGGGTGAGGGTCAGCTTGCCCGCTTCCACGCTGCTGGTTGCCCCCCCGGTGAACACCTGGCTGGCGATCTTGGAACTGGTCGCCAGGTTGTCGACCTGGACGCTGTAGCTGCCGGCGACCGCCGTGTTGCTCGAACTGACCTTGAGCACGCTTTCGTTGGACGAACTGGCGGCAAAGGCGTTGAACGAGGGCGCGGTGGTGCTGCTGAGCTTGTCCAGCGACGACTGGAAGGTGGTCAGTGCGCTGCGCAACGCGCCGATGCCCGACAGCATCGCGCTGTTGTTGCTGGTCTGCCGAGTG
Source organism: Pseudomonas entomophila (assembly GCF_013523165.1). Lineage (GTDB taxonomy): Bacteria > Pseudomonadota > Gammaproteobacteria > Pseudomonadales > Pseudomonadaceae > Aquipseudomonas > Aquipseudomonas entomophila_A. The sequence goes on along the minus strand of NZ_JAAMQI010000002.1, from coordinate 74,829 downwards.
ATCTGGCCTTGCTTGGCCGCCGTGTCTGCCTTGACCAGCGACGTGACGATGGTGCCAATCTCCAAGCCGGAACCCAGGCCGGTGCTGGATACGATGGTAGAAGCCATGTCATTGTCTCTCTCTGTTGATCGCTATGCCTGATCCGGGTGTCCCGCCCCTGCCCTGAACGGAAAAACCGGCAGGGGTCGATGGATCAGACCTTGGCACTGAACAGGATGCTCGCGGTATCGTCCAGGGCACGGGCGATGCGCAACGCCTCTTCGGAAGGCAGCTGGCGAATCAATTCCCCGGTGTCGCTGGCGATGACCTTGACCACCAGCCTGCCAGATTCCTCGTCGGTCGAGAACTGGAGATTGCGTCGGCTGGCGTTCAGGAATTTTTCGATATCGGATACAGCGCTCTTGAGCTGGTCGGCTTCGTCCACCGACCCAGGCTCGGGGGTGATGTCCGTACGACCTGGGTCAGCTGGCGGGGAACCAGGCGTCGCGATGGGCCGTTCGGCGGCCGTGTCGTCTGCGCGGGGTGCCTGATAGGGCTGGCTGAACCTGACGTTGATGTCCATGACATTCACCTCGAAACGAAAAGACGGGGAAGCGTCTTACGACACTCCCCCGCCGATGGCCTTCACCGATTACTGAAGCAGCTTCAGAACCGAGGATGGCAGCTGGTTGGCCTGGGCCAGAACCGACGTGGACGCCTGTTGCAGGGTCTGCTGCTTGGTCAGCTGAGCGGTTTCAGCGGCGAAGTCGGTGTCCTGCACGCGACCACGAGCGGCCTCGGCGTTTTCGTTGATGTTCTGCAGGTTGTTCACGGTGCTGGTCAGGCGGTTCTGCGAAGCACCCAGGTCGGCACGCGTGGTGTTGATGGTCTGCAGAGCAGCGTCGATGGCCGACAATGCCTTGTTCATGCTGGCTTCAGCAGTAGCGCTGTCGGTACCGGTGATGGCGACGGTAGCCGAGTCGACGCTGAGCGCGCCAGCGGTGAAGCCGCTGTCCAGCGAAATGCTGATCTGGTTGTTGGCACCCGAGTTGGAACCGACCTGGAAGGTCATCTTGCCAGCGGTACCGTCGAGCAGGTTCTTGCCGTTGAGCTGAGTCGAGTTGGCGATACGGGTCAGCTCGTCGGACATTTGCGCGAATTCTTTGTTCAGCGCTTCACGGTCCTTGGTGCTGTTGGTGTCGTTTCGCGACTGGACGGCCAGTTCACGCATACGCTGCAGGATGTTGGTCTGTTCCTGCATCGCGCCTTCAGCGGTCTGGGCGATGGAGATGCCGTCGTTGGCGTTCTTGATCGCCATGGTCTGACCACGGATCTGCGAGGTCATGCGGGTAGCGATCTGCAGGCCGGCAGCGTCGTCTTTGGCGCTGTTGATCTTCAGGCCGGAGGACAGACGGGTCATCGAAGTGCTCAGCGCATCGGCAGCCCGGTTCAGGTTTTTCTGAACGCCCAGAGAAGTGGTGTTGGTGTTGACAGTCAAAGCCATGACGAATTCCTCGTGGTATGGGTACTACGGCTTCCGGCCTTGGCAAATCGCCGGGCGTGGCACAGAGAACCTTCGTAGTAGTTATCGTCGTCAGGGCGGGTTGCTTTAGGAAAATTTGCAAAAAATTTGCTGCCAGGCTGCCACTGTCGAGAAATCAATGACTTGCCGTGCTGCGCCTTCCAGGCCACGTGCTGGAAGGCCTGACGCAAAACGCCGCTCGGCAGGAGCGGCGTTGGCAACGCGTACGACCCGTCAGCGTTGGCGTTCGAGAATCGCCGAGCCCCACGACAGGCCCACGCCGAAACCGCTGAGCGCGACGCGCTGCAGGCCAGAGCCGAGCACGTGCTTTTCCAGCAGCAGGGGGATGCTGGACGACACCGTGTTGCCCGTCTCGAGCATGTCCTTGACGAACTTGTGCTTGTGCGCGCCGTCGTCGAACCGCGACGACACCGCATCGACGATGGCCGCGCTGCCCTGGTGCAGGCAGTACAGGTCGACCTGGTCGGCGCTCAGGCCACTGGCCTCGAGCAACTGGTGAAGATGCGCCGGCACCTTGACCAGGGCGAAGTTGTAGACCTGGCGGCCGTTCATGAAGAACGTGCCGTCGGTGGTGCGCAGGTGCTCGGCCCCTGCCCCGTCGCTGCCGAACAGCGACTTGCCCAGCTGCCAGGGGGCATCCTCGCCCATCCAGGTGGCGGTGGCGGCATCGCCGAACAGCATGGTGGTGTTGCGATCCTCAGGGTCGACGATCTTCGAGTACGGGTCGGCGGTGATCAGCAGGCCGTTCTTCAGGCCCGTGGCCTCCATGAAGCCCTTCATGGCGTACAGGCCGTACACGTAGCCCGAGCAGCCGAGGGAGACGTCGAACGCCGCGACGGCGGTGGACAGGCCCAGCTTGTGCTGGACGATCGCTGCGGTGTGGGGCAAGCCTTCGGCATCGCCGTTCTGGGTGACGACGATCACCACCTCGATCGAGGCAGGGTCGAGCGCCGGGTTGGCGGCGAACAGGTTGCGGGCGGCTGCGACACCCAGGTCGGAGGTTTCCTGGTGCTCGTCCTTGCGCGGCAGAAAGGTCGAGCCGATCTTGCCGAAGATGAAATCCTGGTCTTTGCCGAATTTCGCACCTTGGGCGTAGTTGTCCACACCCTCGAGCGGTACGTAGCTGGCGATGCTTTTCAGGCCAATCATATGGCTTCCCAATTCAGTGACAGCGCAACACATGCGGCGACTTCACAACGGCCAGGCCCCAGGTCTGTCGAGGGACATCGACACCTGCCAGGCGCGCCGGAAGACGAGGCAACGATTCGTGGTCGGGTAATATACAGGGGAGATGCGCGATATGACTCTCGAGTCACGCGCTTTTTTTGTGACGTGCCCTGCAAGGACGTCACCGAAGGGGGGATGCCGCCCTGCCTTCGACTCGAAAGCAGGGCGGCACCGGCGGGCGCTCAGCCGCCCAGGGCCTGCCAGTCGACCTCGGCCAGTGGGTCGACCGTGAACAGCGTCGGGCCGGTGCCGTGGTTGGCATTGTGGAACGGGTCATGCGGGATCGAGGCCGGGTGCACCTCGGCCCAGGGCGAGGACAGCCCGCCCGTGGCGTCGCCATGGTCGATCGCCTGGACCTGCGGCGTCCAGACCACCAGCAGCCCGGCCGCCGCGAGGCGTGGACAGAGTTCGACCTGCACGGCACGCACCGACGCCAGCTGCGTGTCGAACCCGCCCACGGCCTGCACGGCCTCGGCGCGCACCATCAGGCACCCGGACACGGCGAACACGTCATGCTCGACGCTCAGGCGCCGCAGGTAGCCAGATTCCTTGCGCGACGCGCCGACGAAGGCGGCCTGCAGCGACGACGGCTCAGGCAGGGCCAGGCCCGCCTCGCGTACCTTGTCGTGCGCATCCAGCAGCAGCCCGCCGACCGCGCCCACTTCTGGACGCAGGGCCTGGTTGAGCAGCCCTTCGAGCCAGTTGGCATTGAGTACCTCGACCGACTCCGACAGCACGACCAGGTACTCGCCTCGCGCCTGCTGACGCGCGCGCTCGAGCAGCGCACCCGACGGCACCGGCTGCTCGCTGCGCACCACGCGCACGCGGCTGCCGGCCGCCTGCAAGGCGTCGAGCCACTCGCGCAGCGCCGTCGACTGGCTGGCATTGTCGGCGATGAGGATCTCATGGTGCTGATAACGCGTGCGCTGGACCACGGCGAGCAAGGCCCGCTGCACGTCGACCGCATTGTCATGGCAGTGCAGCAGGATCGAAACCTGGGGACGCTGGGTGTGCCGGTAGTCGATGCGATGAACGCCCGGCGCTGCCGAGGAGACGTCGGCATCGTAGCCACGCTGGCTCAACGCATGGGCCAGCACGCTGCGCGTCTGGCCTTCGTCCTCCTCGGTCGGTGCCGCGCAGGTCAGCAACGGTTCGGCCAGGTGCGCCAGCCCTGCCAGCCCCTGCGCCTCGATCAGGCGCAGCAGCAGGTCGAACTCCAGGGCCTGCGGCCAGCGCGCATCGAACCCGCCCATGGTCAGCAGCAGGTCCCGACGCAACAGCCAATGCCGGGCCATCAGCCCTGGGACGCCCTGCAGCAGGTCCAGGTTGACACCAGGGCGCAGCACGTCCGTCAGGCGACCGTCGGCCTGCACGTGCACCTCGTCCATGGCCACGGCACGCACGCCCTCCGCCCCCAGCAACTCGAGGCTGGCGCGCAGCAGGCCACTGGCGGTGAAGCGATCGCCTGCATCGGCCATCACGACCCAGTCGGTGTCCAGCTGGGCCACGGCCTGGTTGAGGCGAGCGACCGGCTGCCGAGCGTCGACCGGCACGAAGTGCACGGTCTGCCCCGAATGGGTCTGGGCCGGTGGCTCACCGGCCGTCAGCACCACGACCTTGAAGCGCCGGCACAGCCCGTTCATCAGGCTGTCGAAGGTGGCTTGCAGACCTTCGGGGTCGTTCTTCAGGTCGAGCAGCACGATGCCGAAGGACGGCCCACCGTCCGCCTCGGCCAGCCGCTGGCGCAGTCGCTCGAGCGCGGCCGGCGACGGCACTCGGCGCTCCAGCCAGTTCAGCAGCCGGCCCGACGGCAGTGCGTCGAGCAGCGCCTGGCTGTCGTAGCTCGGTACCGCCTCGAGCCGGGCCAGCCAGGCACGCAACGGGACGGCCTCTGCGTCTTCTGCCGTCTCGAGCGAGGCCAGCAGGCGTTCGACCACCTGACGGTTGAACGGGCTCAGGGTCAGCGCCTGCCACAGCCGCGCACACAGCGTGCGCTCGTCGTCGTTGGCCTGCACCTGCATCAGCTGCCGCTGACGCACCAGGATCGGCTCCAGCTCGCGCAGTTGCAGACGGCCACAGGGCAGGCTGTGGATGAGGTGCTCGAACTCGGCAAGCAGGTCGAACATCGGCTTGGTGTAGTACGGCATCTCGAGGAACTGCTGTTCACCGAAGGCGCGGGTCGGCTCCGGCGTCGGCAGCAGCCAGTGCGAGCGCACGATCATGCAGCCTTGCAAGGCACGCCCCGTGAGCAGGCCGTCAGCCATGGCCTGGAAGGCCTCCAGGACGACCTGCTTGGCCTGCTCGAGCGTCAGCGGCGCCAGGCCGGTCGGCAGGCCGGCCAGGAATTCGGCGAACTGCTCGCGCTCGCGACACGCGGCTTCGCTTTGGTAGGTCAGCACGGTCAGCACGTTGGTGTTGTGCTCCGAACCGCCCACGTTGGCCTCGCGCACGGCATAGGGAATCGGCAGCACGCGGGCCTTGGCGTTGGTCAGCAGGTAGAAGGTATGGCCGATCTCCTGCCATTCGAAACTGGTCCCGGCCGGCAACAGGCGGTACCACTGCTGGATCAGGTCGGTACGGGTGACCGCATAGAACGGTGGCAGGAACTGCCCCATGAACTCGACCAGGCGCCGCGCCGGGTCGTCGCTGCCGTAGTCTTCCTGGACCCGCTTGTCACGGCGGAAGTACTGCACCTCGGTGCCGCGCCCGACGTACATCATGCCGTAGCCGTGGCACACCCCGTAATCGGGATGTGCCTGCAGGAACGCCACCGACTGGGTCATGCCGTCGAACAGCAGGAAGTCGTCGTCGGCAGCGAAAGTCATGAACGGCGTCCTGATCCGCTCGACGCCATAGGCCAGCTTGTCCTGCAACCCGGTGTAGGTGAACTGCGGCAGGTGCAGGTATTCGACGTGCGGAAAATCGGCCTGCAGCGTTGCGTCGACCTGGCTGGACGAGTCCAGCACCATCAGCGAGGCCGGGTAATCGCGGTAGTAATGCAAGGTGCGCCGCAGGAACGCCGGCCGGTTGTGGGTGATGAGCACGACGGTGAGACGGTTGCGTAGCGCGTCGTCTGCGAATCGGGAAGAAGAAAGAGGCACGGTACGCTCCTGCGCGACGGGTAAGGAAAGGTCAGCGAACGCGACGCAGGTAGCCGTCCGAGGCGACGGTCAACAGCAGCTTGTCCTGCACCGACTGGTCGATCTGGAAATCGTCGTTTTCCTCGAGGAAGGCCCAGACCGCGGTCTTCGGGTTGTCGCCAGGGCCCCAGGGACGATCGGGGAAGGCATCGGCCGGCATGTCCTCGACCACCGTGTCCATGACCACGCAGTAGCCGTCCACCGACACCAGCGGCGCGTAATGACGCAGCTCCTCAAGCACATGGGCGTGGGTGTGGTTGGAGTCGAGCACGACCATGACCCGCTTGCCCTGGGCATGGGCGCGGACCCGCTCGACCATGTCGAGGTCGATGCTCGAGCCTTCGAACAGGGTGATGCGATGGGCCATGGGATGGCTTTCGATGGCGTGGCGGTTGTGCGCGCGGATGTCCACGTCGATGCCCAGCACCTCTCCATGCCCCAGCAGCTGCAACAGCGAGGCGTAGTAGACGATCGAGCCGCCATGGGCGACGCCGCACTCGATGATCAGGTCAGGCTGGATGCGCCAGACCAGCTCCTGCATGGCGATCATGTCTTGCGGCAACTGGATGATCGGTCGCCCCATCCAGGAGAAGTGGTAGGTGTACTTGTGCTTGGCCGACTCGTCGTAGAAATCGCGCGCCAGCTGCTTGAGCGTCTGGCTCTGCCCTTGCTCGGCGATCTGCATCGCGCACTCTTCGGCAAAGATCTGCTGGGGGGTCTTGTCGCTCATGAACGTCTCCAAAAATCATCGAGGCGCGGCGTCGGCCGCGAAACACACCACACCGTGGCGACCAACAGGGCCGCGCACGTGTCGAAAAAGGCAGGCGCCCCTGCTCGGCAGGGTTCAGGCCGCATGGCCGGTGCCCTGGGCCACAAGCAGCCGGTCGAGCACCTCGGTCACCGCCCAGAAGGCCATGGGTTCGTGCCGTGGGTAGGGGTAATGCCCCAGGTTGAGCGACAGCGTCGCCCCGCGCGCGGCCAGGTGCCGCTCCACCAGCGTGCGCACGGCCATCGGCTGGCCGCTGGCACAGTTGACGGTGCCGTCGAACGCGCGCTGCGCGATCACCGAGGCCAGCTGGCGCGCCAGGGCCGTGATCGGCTGGAAGTCGCGCAGCTGCTCGCCGCCGGACATGTCGAACACGGCGGCGCCTTGATCGATGGCGCGGTCCAGGGCCGCCAGCAGGCTGTTGGGGTTCTGCCCTTCGCCATGCAGGTAGAACAGGCGCGCCCATTGCAGGACGAACGGATGGTGGCGCTGCAACGCCTGCAGGAACTGATGCAGGCTGTGTTTGGCCAGCCCGTAGGCCGTCTGCGGGCGGGCGGGACACCGTTCGTCCAGCGGGCCGCTCTGGTCACCGTATTCGTAGCAGGTCCCGGTCACCAGCACTTGCGGCACACCCGCCAGCACGGCCTGCTTGATGAAGCGGTAATCGGCGCTCAGGTTCTGCTCCAGGTGGAACAGCGCCTGATAATCGGGCAGGCCGGGCCACGCCAGGTGCGCCAGCACGTCCACGCCCTCGCACCAGGTGGCGACCTGTTCGGCGGTGGCCTCGTGCAGGTCGGCGGCGATGAACGACACCTGCCCGAACCACGGCAGCGTGCTGGCGCGCACGCTGTCCCGCGCCAGTGCACGGACGGTCATGCCGCGCGTCAGCAGTTCACCGACCAGATGGCGGCCGACGAAACCGGTGGCGCCGGTGACCAGTACGACCGGCGCGCTCACAGGACCGTCAACTCGGGCACGGCGACGACCAGCCGCCCTCCCCACTCGGCGATGCCGGCCTGTTCGGCCTGGACCTCCGGCAGCAGGTTCCATGGCAGCACCAGCACGTAGTCAGGGCGCTCCTGGGCGATGCGCTCGGGCGCGACGATGGGGATGCGGCTGCCCGGCAGGTACTTGCCCTGCTTGTGCGGGCTGGCATCGGCGACCCAGGCCAGCAGGTCGCTGCGCACACCGGCATAGTTGAGCAAGGTATTGCCCTTGGCCGCCGCACCGTAACCCACCACGCGCTTGCCCTGCGCCTTGGCCTCGAGCAGAAAGTCCAGCAGTTGCAGCTTGATGGCCTGGGCCGCCGGCGCCAGCGTCGCGTAGAACGCCGGGGTGAGCACACCGGCTTCGCGCTCGGCGGACAACGCCGCGCCCACCGCCGGGCTGACGGCCTGTTCACCCGTCGCGTGGCGCTGGACGAAAACCCGCAGCGAGCCGCCATGGGTCGTGAGCGGTTGCACGTCGAAGACCTGCAGGCCGTTGCGCTGGCAGAGCAGGTCCACGGTGGTGAGCGACAGGTAGGAGTAGTGCTCGTGGTAGAGGGTGTCGAACTGGCGGCCAGCGATCAGCGTCAGCAATTGTGGAAACTCGAAGGTGACCACGCCACCGGGCTTGAGCAGGCGCGCGAAGCCCTCGAGAAAATCATTGATGTCGGGCACGTGGGCCAGCACGTTGTTGGCGACCATCAGGTCGGCCTGCCAGCCCTCGGCCGTCAGCGCCTCGGCCAATGTCGTGCCGAAGAAGTCCTCGCGGATGGCCAGGCCGCGGGCGCGCGCCGCTGCAGCGGTGCTGCGCGTCGGCTCGATGCCCAGGCAAGGGATGCCGCGCTGGGCCACGAACTGCAACAGGTAGCCATCGTTGGCGGCGATCTCGACCACACGGCTGTCGGCGGTGAGCGCGAAGCGCTCGACCATGTCGGCCACGTAGGTCTCGGCATGCGCCAGCCACGACCGCGAGTAACTGCTGAAGTAGGCATAATCGGCGTCGAACAGCTGGTCGGCCTGCTGGTGGGCTTCGGCCTGCACCAGCCAGCAGCGTTCGCAGACCCAGACCTTCAACGGCAGCCAGACCTCGGGCTGCGACAGCTGCTCGGGGCGCAGGTAGGCATTCGACGGTGGCGAGGTGCCCAGGTCGATCAGGGGCAGCTGCAAGGGGCTGGCGCAGGCGCGGCAAGTATGGGAGGCAGGCGTCATGGGTTCAGTCCGCTGAAAGAGTCATCGATCCAGGCATGCTGCTGGTCGCGAAGCGACAGGTTGATCACCGGCAGGGGCCAGTCGATCGCCAGGCGCGGGTCGTCATGGGCCAGTCCGCCCTCGCGGTCCGGCGCATGGTCGGCGCTGTGCAGGTACAGCAGCTCGCTGTCGTCGCTCAGGGTCTGGAAACCATGGGCGAACCCGGGCGGCACCAGCAGGCTGAAACCGCCATCGGCCGTCAGCCGCTCGGCATGCCAGCGCAGGAACGTCGGCGAGCCCCGGCGCAGGTCGACCACCACGTCCCAGACGGCACCACGCACGCAGGTGATGTACTTGCTTTCGGCCGGCAGGCCGGTCTGGTAATGCAGGCCGCGCACGCTGCCACACTGCCGGGTCAGCGAGCGGTTGATCTGGCGGACGTGGAACGGCACGCCCTGTGTCTGCAGGCTGTCCTCGCAGTACAGCCGCGCGAAGGCGCCGCGTGCATCGTCGTGCCGGCGATGCTCGACCCGGGCCAGGCCTTCGAGCGGCAGAGGGATCAGGCGGTATTGGCTCACAACGACTCCTTGTAGTGATGCAGCTGGGTCAGGCACACGGCGCGCATGTCCAGCCCCTGCTGCCAGCCCTGGTGCCAGGCCAGGGTATGGTCGAGGCACTCGGACAGCGACCAGCGTGGCTGCCAGCCCAGCGCCTGGCGCGCCCGCGAGCTGTCCAGCCGCAGCAGGCCTGCCTCGTGCAGTTCACTCTGGCGCAGCTCGACCCCGGCGGCCTGGGGGCACTGCGAGGCCAACAGCTGCACGACTTCGCCGACGCTGCGCGCATCGTCCTCGCCAGGGCCAAAGTTCCAGGCCCCTTCGAACGCCGGGCCGCGCTCGTACAGCGCCTGCGCCAGGTGCAGGTAGCCGGCCAGCGGTTCGAGCACGTGTTGCCAGGGGCGTACCGCCTGCGGGTAGCGCAAGGTCACGGGACGGCCTTCGGTCCAGGCCTTGAGCACGTCCGGGATCAACCGTTCCGGGGAGAAATCGCCACCCCCGACCACGTTGCCGGCCCGCGCCGTGGCCAGGCACAGGCCATGGGCGGCGTGCTCGGCGGCCGGGAAGAACGACGACTTGTAGGACTGCACCAGCAGTTCGCAGCAGGCCTTGCTGCTGCTGTAGGGGTCATGCCCGCCGAGGGCTTCGTTCTCCCGGTACGGCCACGGCCATTCCTGGTTGGCGTAGACCTTGTCGGTGGTGACCACCACACAGGCGCGCACGCCGCCGATCTGGCGAATCGCCTCGAGCAGGTTCAACGTGCCCATGACGTTGGTGGAATAGGTGCCCAACGGGTCGCGGTAACCCTCGCGCACCAACGGCTGGGCTGCCAGGTGCAGGACGATCTGCGGCTGAGCCTCGAGCAGCACGTTCATCACCGCGCCCAGGTCACGCACATCGCCGCGTCGGTCGTCGATCCCCTCCCCGACCCGTGCCAGCGTGAACAGGTTCGGCTCGGTGGACGGGTCCTGGGCGAACCCGATCACCTCGGCGCCCATCTGCTGCAGCCACAGCACCAGCCAACTGCCCTTGAAACCGGTATGGCCGGTCACCAGCACGCGCTTGCCGGCCCAGAAGCCTGGGTTCAGGTCCACTGTTTCCATGGGGCCTCCCCGTTCGCCCAGAGCTGTTCCAGGTAGTTCTTGTCACGCAGGGTGTCCATCGGATGCCAGAAGCCCTCGTGGGTGAAGGCCTGCAGCTGGCCTTCTTGCGCCAGTTGCGTGATGGGCTCGGCCTCCCAGGAGGTGGCGTCACCGTCGATGTACGGCAGCACCGCCGGCGACAGCACGAAGAAGCCACCGTTGATCCAGCCCCCATCGCCGCGTGGTTTTTCGCTGAAGCCCAGGACCCGATCGCCCTCGCACTGCAAGGCGCCATAGCGACCGGGCGGCTGCACGGCGGTCACGGTGGCATGCTTGCCATGGGCGCGGTGGAAGGCGACGAGCTGGCCGATGTCCAGGTCCGAGACACCGTCGCCGTAGGTGAAGCAGAACGCCTCCTCACCTTCGAGGTAGCGTGCGGCACGGCGCAGACGGCCGCCGGTCATGGTTTCCTCGCCGGTGTCGACCAGCGTCACGCGCCAGGGCTCGCTGTAGTTCTGGTGCACGTCCATGCGGTTGGCGCGCATGTCGAAGGTCACGTCGGAGGTGTGCAGGAAGTAGTTGGCGAAGAAGTCCTTGATCGCATACCCCTTGTAGCCCAGGCAGATCACGAAGTCGTGAATGCCGTGGGCTGAGTACTGCTTCATGATGTGCCAAAGAATTGGCTTGCCGCCGATTTCGATCATCGGCTTGGGCTTGAGGTGCGATTCCTCGCTGATACGCGTGCCCAGCCCACCTGCCAGAATGACTGCCTTCATCGAGTTCCTCGTCTGTCGACCCCACCTGCACCGTGCACAGGTGAAGGATTTATGGCGATATCGGAGGTGCATTGCAGGAAGCGCGCCAATCTGGGAGGAAGGTCACGGGCTGCACGTTGCCCGTCAGTGCGTCAGCGCCGCGTCGACATCCTGGCGACCGGTGACTGACCGCACTGTTGTGCGCTTGCAGCATGGGGCTAGGGCGCCAACCACCCCCACTCCCATTGGCGCAGGTTGTCACCGTGCAGAACGAAATCGCGCATCACCGCCTCGCGCAGCGCCTCGCCCATGCGCTGGCTGGCGACGGGGTCGGCCAGATGCTGACGGATCGCCTGCAGCCATTCTTCGGTGCTGTTGGTATACACCCGCGTGCAGGGCAAGTAGCCGCGATACGCCTCGGTGTCGGTGCAGACCACTGGGTACCCGCAGGCACCGTACTCCAGCAGACGCAGATTGCTCTTACAGTCGTTGAACACGTGGAACTCGAGCGGTGCCAGCGCCAGGTCCAGGTCCAGGCTGGCCAGCTTGGCCGGATATGCATTCAGCGCGACACCCGGATGATATTCGTGGATATAGGGTTTGAGGTCATCCGGGCACATGCCAAAGAACACCCAGTGCACTTCGTCGGCCAAGGCACGCACCACCTCGGCGATGATCTCCAGATCGCCGCTATGGCTGGTCCCGCCCCCCCAGCCTACCCTGGGTTTGGGCGAGGTGCCCCGCCGGCTGGGTGCCAGCGTGGTCCACAGGTGCGGCGCCAGCATATTTGGCACCACACGAATGTCAGTGTGCATGTCCGCAAGTCGCTGGGCCAGCGCATGCGTCGTGACCACGACGCGGTCACACAGCCCGATGCCACGACGCAATTGTTGCTCGGTGTCGGCCGGTTTGTTGCGCGCATGGGTATTCTTGGTGGATGCCTGGATCACGTAGTCGTCGATTTCGAAGATGCGCCGCGCGCCAGAGAAGCGGGCGATGCGCTCGATGTCACGGACCGAGTCCTCGGAATGGCGCAGTTGGAATACGATCACGTCCGGATCCATGCGCGCCAGCTGCACGATGCTGGGCGATTCGTAGACCACCCGGCCAACCACGCGGCCTGCCGCCTCCAGCTGGCGAAATGGCTGATCAACCCGATAATGTCCGACGGCCGAGTCGTTCACGGGCAAACCCAGCACCGCCGGCAGCGCACGCGCACACAAGGGGTTCCAACTCCCTCGAAGGCTGGGTTCGAGGCTGAAGTCCGCACTGTTCAGACTCAGGCTCGGGCTGTAAGCCGGGTCGCGTGCCACCTTGGGCAGCCAACGCTTGCAGAACGCCTGTTGCTGCATCTGCCACTGGTCAGGATCGACGCCTGGCACACCTGATGGGTTCGAGGGCGTCTTGAGCAACCTGGCGTGCGGCGTGCCGACGACCAGGTAGCCGAGCTGGCCAGCGCGCAGACACAGATCGACCTCGGCCAGCCCCAGTGCCAGCGGTTGCGCGCTCAACCCACCCAGTTCATCGAAGACCGTCTTGCGGACCATCAGACAGCCCGCGCCCACGGCGCTCCAGTTCTGCACGACCTGCAGGCGTTGCAAGTAGCCTCGGGCCTGACTGTCTTCTCCGGCGAACGCTGGCCCTGAACTGCCTGCCACGCCCAGCACACGCCCGGCTTCGATGACACGACCACGGGCGTCGATCAGGGTGCCACCGACCACTGCCACCTCCGGGCGACGGGCCAAGTGCAGCATCTCGTCAAGCCAGTGGCCATCGAGCACCTCTACCGTGGCGCCGAGCAACAGCAGGTAGTCACCCCGGCCCTGGGCGGCGGCGCGGTCGATCAGCTGCGCAGGCTCGTCCACCTCTGGTACACGAATGACGCGCAGCAGACGTGCATCCAGCCCGGCCATCGCGTCGAGCCAATCCGTCACGGGCGCCGACAAGCCTGCGCCCGCCACCAATAGCAGTTCATAGTCCTTCGTGACAGTCCGCTCGAGCAGGCGCTCGACGCTGCTCTGCAACTGTTCGAGGCCCTCTTCGACAACCACGATGATCGTCACCGTGGCGCTACCTGCATGCTGGTAGTCGATGCGATTGAGCACGTCGAGCTGATCGTGTCGAACACGATACTCGACGCCAAGCCGGTCCAGGTGCGCACTCACCAACGCCTCACTGCCTTGAGCCACTGCCGGTGACGACAACCATTGGGCGAAGCTCGACGTGCACTGGGCCTGGATTTCGGCGATGTGATCGATGGCCTGGGGCCCACGCGTTTCTACCAGACGCCAGAGCAGATCGTGCGGCGCGAGCTCGCCGAAGCGGCCGTCCAGCCCGCCAAGTTCCAGGAGCGCGGCGCGCTCGAACGCCAGCATTCGGCCGACATACGGATAGCTGCGCAGCAGGTCGAGGTTGAAATCGGGTTTGAATACAGGCTCGGTTGGCGCATCGTCCACCCAGGCGCCTTCGTCGCCATACACACAGGCGATCCCGGGGAACACAGCCGCACGTTCGGCCAGCAGCAGACAGGCGGATTCGCTCAGGCGGTCACCCGCGCGCAACAGGTATACCCAGTCGACAGCAGGCGTCAAGGCCACCCAACGGTTGACCTGCACGGACCAATTTGCCTGCGGGGCCTCGTGCGATACGACCAACGACGGATGAGCGCTCGGCACGACGTTGCTCAGCAGCAGACAGGCCTGCGCCGGATAGAGTTGGCTGGCCAGGCTATCGAGCGTGCACTGCACGCCCTGAGTGTCTTCTTCCAGGTCCAGCACCACCACCAGCAGTCGTGGTTGCGTCGGCCAGGCCGATACGATTCGCGGCACCAGGCCGCGCTGCACCTCGCTGAACTGCCGAGCACTCAGCCACTGCCCGTAGAACTGTGCATAGCTTTCACAGTCGCTGCCCACCCGGCCACTGAGCCGCGTGTGCCAATTGCTGAGAATTCTCGCCACGCACAGTTCCTGCCAAGGCAGCGGCCGTTCTTGAGCCTGGTCCAGCGGCACGAAGCGTACCCAGCCGCTGGCCGGCGCCGATTCGCCGCTGCGCGCAGCCACCATCTGCAACAGCCAACGCCATTCTTGAGGCGCGCGTTGGACGACCTCCGGCAGCTTGCTGAAGCGTTCCGGGTGCAGTCGCTCGATCAATGCAGGCGTGCTGAGCATGACCATGTCGCCACGCCGCATCAGGCAAGCGAACACGGCGATGTCCAACAAAGCCTGGAAGCGCTGGCCATCGGCGCTGAGCGCGCGTAGCCAATGCAGCGCTTGATCGCGTCGCATCAACGCCGCCGACAGGTTGCCGAGAAAGTTGAATGGACGGCCTTCGAGCAGCGACAGCATGTCTTCGCCCTTGAAGAGGCTGTCCTCACTGGCGAACCGCGCATTGGCGATGCGCATGGGCAGGATGAAGTCGTTCTCGTCGCACAGCACTCGCTGAGACAGCACCAGGCTGACGTCCGGCAGGCTCGACAGCACCTTGACCTGCTCACTGATGCATTGCGGGAACAGGCGGTCGTCGTCGCACAGCACTTTCACTGCATCGTGGCTGGCCAGCTCGATCGCCCGTATCAGGTTGTCGATGAATCCGTTGCTGTCGTCGTGCCGCACATAACGCACGCGCGCTCGAGTGTCGGCGTCCAGTGCCGTGACGATCGCTTCGATCTCGGTCGTACGGCTGTCATCACAGACCACTATCTCCAGCGCGTCATGGGTCTGGGTGAGTGCGCTGTGCAAGGCGGGAGTGAAAAAGCGGGCACGGTGGGCAGGGATGACAAGGCTGACAGGCGTAGACTGATTCACGTGAATGACCCTGAAAAGAGGCATGCGTCTGCTTCGAGCGAAGCGACGCATGGTGGAGAACGTAGCACGTCAATCAGATGTAGTTGACCAGCGACAGGCTCGCGATCTTGGCATAGGCCTGCAGAGAGGCCGAGAGCATGTTGCTCTGCATCTGCAAGCGCAGCATGACCTCGGCCGGATCGCTCTCGCGGATCGAGCTCTGGGTCTTGGTGTTCTCGATGCTCAACGCCTCGTTGGTCTCGGTCTGCACGTCCAGCGCCTGCCCACGGCCGCCGATGGAGGCGATCGACGCCCCGACCTGGTTGCTGGCGTTGGCGATGTTGCCCACGGCGGCGTCCAGCGAGGCCAGGAAGGTCTGGCGGGCCGCCGGATCCTTGTCCATCGGCACACTCAGCGCCTTGCGCAGCTGGCCGATGGTGTCGAGCACGTTCTGGGTCTGGTGGGTATCGGCCTTGACCATGAACTGGTCGGCCGCCGCCGGCGTGCCGGCGACCTGGAAGCTCACCCCGGCGACGGTCGCGACACCGTTGGCCAGGGTGCCCTTGCCCACCGGCCGGCTGTTGTCGTTGACCGGCGCGGCGTACAGTTCGAAGTCGTTGTCGCTGGTGAAGCGCAGGACGGCGCTCTCGCCAGGGAACGTCGACTGGTAGGCGTCCGGGTTGCTGATCGACGCACCGGTGACCTGGGCCGTCGACGGGTTGCCAGCGCTACGCGTGCCGACCAGGGTGTCGGGCTTGGAGCCGAGCGAGAAGACATGCCCTGCGATGGAGCCGTCAGGGTCGGCGCTGTCGGGCTTGACCTGCAAGCGCAGGTCGACGCCCCGGAAACTGAGGGTGTTGCTGTCGGCCGACGGGTTGAAGGTGCCGCTCTCGCCCACTTCGGCGGTCACGTCCTTGCCCGCGGCATCGGTGATCTTCAGCTGCGTGCTGCTGGTGAACTCGATCTGGTACGGCTCGCCACTGCGGAACCGGTCGTTGTAGGTGGTGTTGCCCGACACCTGGCCGTTGGACAGGCTGACTCGCCCATCGTCGGTGGCCGGCGAGACCAGCTTGGTCTCGCTGCGGCTGGTGTTGAGCGCCTGCTCGAACGCGCTGTAGCCGGTCTCGTTGGCCGCCAGGCTGATCATGTCGCCGACCTGCAAGGTCAGGCTGACTTCGTCGCCCTGGTAGCTGTAGGTGCCGTCGGCATTGCGCACGTAGGGCTGGGTGCTGCCTTTGGAGCCGGAGAACAGGTAGCTGCCGGTCTCGTCCTTGGTGTTCATCAAGGTGTACAGCTGGCTTTCCAGCGACGACAGCTCGTCGGCGTTGGCCTTGCGGTCCGAGTCGGTGAAGGCGCCGTTGCCGGAACTGACTGCCAGCTCGTTGACCCGCTGCAACAGGGTGCTGATCGAGCTGAGCGTGGTCTCGGCGGTGCCCAGCGAGTTGCGCACGCTGGTGACGTTGGTGCTGTACTGCTCGAGCATGTTCTGCTGCTGCTCGAGCTGCAGCAGGCGCGCCGAGCCGACCGGATCGTCCGCCGCCGAACGGATGCGCAGGTTGTCGCTGGCGTCCTGCTGGCTCTTGACCGTGTTGGCGTAGCTGCGCTGGTAGTTGGCGCTGCTGGTGTTGTAGAACTGCGAGGTCGAGATACGCATGGTCAGGACGCTCCTTTAAAGGCTGTTGATCAAGGTGGCGAAGGTTTCCTGGGCCGCCTTGATGATCTGCGACGACGCGGTGTAGTACTGCTGGAACTTGATCAGGTTGCCGGTCTCTTCGTCGATCGAGACGCCGGACACCGAATCGCGGCTGTCCCGGGCCGACTGCTGCAAGGCCGAGGTGGCCGTGCTGTCCATGCTCGCCTGGGACGCCTTGCCACCGACGTTGGACACCAGCTTGGCGTAGGCATCGGTGAAGCTCATGCCCTTGCCGGTGGCGCCGACGTCGACGCTGGAGCCGTTCTGCAGGGCCAGCAGCGCCTGGGCGTTGCGGTTGTCGGTAGAGCCCGAACCGGTCAGCGAGACGGTGAAGCTGTCGCCCTTGCGGGGGACGCCCTCCACGCTCATCTCGAAGGTGAACGCCTGCTGCTGGCCGTTCTCGGTGATCGGGTTGCCGCTGGCGTCGACCATCGGCACGCTCAATTTGAGTGCGTTGTTCTGCCCGGCGACGATGGTGCCGGTACCGATCTGCGTGCCCTGGGCATCGTACAGCTGGTAGCCCTGGGGCGAGGCGCTGTCGTCGCCGAACACCAGCTTGACCGGGGTGGAATACTTCAGGCCGGTCTGCAGCTGGCTGCGCTGGGCGGCATCGTAGGCGTCCAGCTTCGAGGTCAGCGTCGGCTGCCCGGCCACTGCCGTGCCCTTGTTGCCCAGGGCGGTGCTGATGCTCAGCGGCGCAGACAACGCCAGGCGCTTGGCGTCGGTCAGGCTGGTGCCGATGTCGCCGGCGCCGCTGCGGGTCGGCACGATGCGGAAGCTGTCGCCCGCCTTCGGTGCACCGCCGTTCATCGCCAGGCTGAAGCCATCGATCACCGGCGCCGGATCGGCGTTCAGGTCGAAGCTGCCCAGCTCGGTGTTGTCCGGCAGGCGCCGCACGCTGTAGGTCGAGGCGTTGCTGAAAGTCACCTGGTAGTCGTTGGTGGTGAGCTTGCCGCTGTTCTCGATGGTCACGCCCAGGTTGCCCGAACCGACACTGTTGCCGATCCGCGGGATGCTGCGCTGGCTGGTCGCCTCGGCGCTGTTGATGTCGCCGAACAAGGCGGCGCCGAACTCGCCGTTCTTGTCCAGGCCTTGCGCCAGCTGGCTGTTCATCGAGTCGGACACGACCAGGGCGATACGGCCCAGCTCGTTGAGTGCCGGGTCCAGGGTGTCGCTGCGGTAGCGCAGCAGGCCGCCCATCTCGCCACCGGTGGTGCTGGCGGTGATGTCCATCTGGGTGGTGCCGCGGTTGAGCATCAGCGCCATGCGCGTCGGGTCGCTCTGACCAGGCGCCACCGACAGGGTCTGGGTGGTCTTGCCCAGCACCAGCGACTGGCCGTTGTTCAGGTAGATGTCGTAGTTGCCTTCGCGCTCGACCACCTGGGCGCCGACCAGCGACGTCAGCTCGCGCACCGCGCCATCGCGCTTGTCGAGCAGGTCATTGGGCGTGCCCTGGGTCGCCGAGACGCGGGCGATCTGGTCGTTGTACTGAGCGATGGTGCTGCTGAGCTTGTTGACCTGGTCGGCCATGGTGGCCAGGTTGCCATCGATGTTGGTGCTCTGCTGCGTGAGCTGGGTCGACAACGCGTTGAAGCGCTTGCCCAGGGTCTGGGCACTGGTCAGCAGCAACTGCCGCGAGGCGTCCTCGGTCGGGCGCGCGGAGACTTCCTGCAAGGCGCTGAAGAAGCTCTGCAGGGCCGAGGTGACGCCGGTGTCGGTGCTCGACAGCGACTTGTCCAGCGGGGTGATCTGGTTGAGGTAGGCGGTCGAGTCGCTGCTCAGGCTGGTGGTGGTGCGCAGCTGGTTCTCGAGGAACGAATTGTACACGCGGCGCACGTCGGCCAGGGTGGTACCGGTGCCGATGTAGACGTTGCCGTATTGCTGCGAGCCCTTGGTCTGCTGGACGATCTGCTGGCGCGAATAGCTGGCCACGTCGGCATTGGCAATGTTGTTGCCCAGGGTGTGCAACCCCGACTGCGCGGCGTTCAGGCCGGAGATGCCGATATTGATCAAACTCGCCATGGTTGCGGGCCCTTATAGTTGCCGAGTGGTCGTCAGAGCCGCATAGCTCTCGGTCGACTTCATCTGCTTGGCTATCTGCGAAATCTTGCTGGCATAGGCAGGGTCGGTGGCGTACCCGGCCTTTTGCAGCTCTTTGACGAACTGTTCTGGTTTATCGGCAGACGCGACCGCATCTTTATAGCGCGCGTTGTTCTGCAGCAGGCTGACCAGGTCGTGGAAGCTGTCCTGGTACGACGCGTAGGACCGGAACGATGCCGTTTCCTTGACGAACTTGCCGTCGCGGAACTCGCTGGTGATCGCCCGCGCCTTGTCGCCTTCCCAGTTGCCGCTGGCCTTGATGCCGAACAGGTTGTGGCTGTTGCTGCCGTCGGCGTTGCGCATCACCGACTTGCCCCAGCCGGTTTCCAGCGCCGCCTGGGCGACCAGGTAACGCGGGTCGACGCCGATGCGCTTGGCGGCCGCTTCGGCCATCGGCAGCATGGTGGCGACGAAGTCGTCGCTGCCGGAGAAGGCCTTTTGTGGCGCCAGTGGCGGCTGCGCGACGCTGCGGCTGAGCCCTTGCAACTGCGTGCGGTCCGGCGCGGCGAAGGCACGGGCCGTGGACGCGACGGCAGCCACGCCTTCGCGCGCCGGCAGCGCGGCGGTGTTGGTCGTCGTAGCGGCCGCCGTGGCCGCCGTGGCCGACGGCACGATGCCCGCCAGCAGACGGTCGGTCAGCTTGCCCGGCAGGGCCAGGCGCCGGGCGTTGAGCGCCGCGACGTCGTTGCGCCCGTGGACGTCGCCACTGACCGCCGAATGGGCACCGGCCACGCCCTGCCGGCCCCACAGGGTCGGCGCGCTGCCCTCGCCCCGCGGGAACGGGCTGGTGTTGCCCACGGCCGGGCTCTTCTGCTTGGACAGCTGACGCATCAGCACGTCCTGCAGGCCGATGCCGCCGCCCTGGCGCGACATGCTCACCGCCATCTGCTGGTCGTACATGTCCTGGTACTGCTTGACCGTCTCGGTGTTCATCGGGTTGTCGTCGGCCAGCACGTTGCTGGCCTTGCGCGAGGCCTTGAGCATTTCGCTGACGAACAACGACTCGAATTCCTGGGCCACCTTGCGCAGGTTGCCTTCGCTGTCGCGATCACCGTGCTTGAGCGAGCTCAGGCGGTTGAGGTCGGTGTAGGCACCGCTGTCGGCTTGACTGGAAACCAGGCTCTTGGCGTTGTTCATCGTACGGTCCTCAAATCACGATCAGGTCGGCCTGCAGCGCCCCGGCCTGTTTCAAGGCTTCGAGGATCGCCATCAGGTCACCGGGCGCAGCGCCGACTTGGTTCACCGCGCGGACGATCTCGTCGAGCGTGGTGCCGGGGCCGAACTTGAACATGGGCTTGGCTTCTTGCTGGGCGTTGACCCGCGAGCGCGGCACCACGGCGGTCTGGCCACCGGACAAGGCGCCCGGCTGGCTGACGATCGGGTCCTCGGTGATGGTCACGGTCAGGCTGCCATGGGTCACCGCTGCCGGCGATACCTTGACGTTCTGCCCGATCACGATGGTGCCGGTGCGCGAGTTGATGATCACCTTGGCCACGGCCTGGCCTGGATCGACCTCCAGGTTTTCCAGGATCGACAGGTAGTCGACGCGCTGGCTCGGGTCCATCGGCGCGGTGACCTGCACCGAGCCGCCATCGATGGCCTGGGCCACACCTGGGCCGAGCAGCTCGTTGACCTTGTCGACGATGTGCTTGGCGGTGGTGAAGTCCGGGCGGTTGAGGTTCAAGGTCAGGCTGTTGCCCTGGTTGAAACCGCTCGGCACCGCACGCTCGACCGATGCGCCACCGGGGATGCGCCCGGCCGACGGAACGTTGACGGTGATGCGCGAGCCGTCGCGACCTTCGGCGTCGAAGCCGCCGACCACCAGGTTGCCCTGGGCGATGGCGTAGACATTGCCGTCGATCCCCTTGAGCGGCGTCATCAGCAGGCTGCCGCCGCGCAGGCTCTTGGAGTTGCCGATGGACGACACGGTGATGTCGATCACCTGGCCCGGCTTGGCGAACGCCGGCAGATCGGCGTGCACCGACACCGCCGCGACGTTCTTGAGCTGCACGTTGCCCGACCCTGGCGGCACCTTGATGCCAAACTGCGACAGCATGTTGTTGAAGGTCTGCAGGGTGAACGGCGTCTGCGTGGTCTGGTCACCCGTGCCGTTGAGCCCCACGACCAGGCCGTAGCCGATCAGCTGGTTGGTCCGCACGCCGGAAATGCTGGCGATGTCCTTCAGCCGTTCGGCCTGGGCACCGAATGCACAGGTCAGCAGCAGGGTCGCGACAATCAGGTGCCTAACGTTGAGCATGGTCGTGCGCACTCAGAAGGGGAACAGCGGGCTGAGGAAGAAGCGGTCGAACCAGCCGGGCTGGCTGGCCTCGGCGAACGAGCCCGTGCCCGAGTAGGTGATGCGCGCATCGGCGACCCGGGTCGAGGGCACGGTGTTGTCGGTGGCGATGTCGTCGGCACGGACCAGCCCGGCGATACGCACCAGCTCGTCGCCGGTGTTCAGGGTCATCCACTTCTCGCCGCGCACGGCGATGATGCCGTTGGGCAGCACCTCGGCCACGGTCACGGTGACCGAGCCGGTCAACGTGTTGCCTTGGGCCGCCTTGCTGTCGCCCTTGGTGGTGCGGTCACCGCTGTAGCCGGCGTCGAGCGACAGATCGCCGCCGCCGAACGGGTTGTTGGTGGTGGCCGAGCCGCCGAACAGCGAGGTCAGGCCCAGCTTGGCGCTGCTGTTCTTGGCGATCTGCGAGCCGGCGTTCTTGCTCGCCGAGGTGCGCTCGTTGAGGGTGATGGTGATGATGTCACCGACCCGGAACGCCTTGCGGTCGCTGTAGAAGTTCTGCTCGAACCCGGCCTGGTAGATCGACCCGTTGTTGGCCGCCGCCGGCAGCGGCGTGCGCGGCAGCACCGGCGCGTAGTAGGGATCGTTGGGCTTGGCTGCCGGCGCCACGCAACCGGTCAGCACCAACGCACTGCCCAGGGCGAACACGGAAAACAGACGATGCATGACGCTTACCTCACGGTGTGACGGACGCTGCGGGCGCAGCCGGATCGCTTTCAAGGGTTACAGCTGTTGAGTCACGAACGACAGCATCTGGTCGGCGGTGGAGATGACCTTGGAGTTCATCTCGTAGGCGCGCTGGGTGGTGATCATGTTCACCAGCTCTTCCACGGTGCTGACGTTGGAGTTCTCCAGGGTCTGCTGCAAGGTGGTGCCGAAGCCGTTCAGGCCTGGCGTACCGACCTGCGGCGCACCGCTGGCGGCAGTTTCCAGGAACAGGTTGTTGCCGATCGCCTGCAGGCCGGCGGGGTTGATGAAGTCGGCGGTCTGCAGGTTGCCGATCACCTGGGAGGCAGCGTTGCCGGAGGTGGTGATCGACACGGTGCCGTCCTGGCCGACGGTGAAGGTCATGGCATCGGGCGGCACGACGATGGCCGGCTCCAGCGACAACCCGTTGGCGGTGACGATCTGGCCATCGGAGTTGAGGTGGAAGGTACCGTCACGGGTATAGGAGACCGTGCCGTCGGGTTGCAGCACCTGGAAGAAGCCGCGCCCGTTGACCGCCATGTCCAGCGGGTTCTCGGTGGTCTGCAGGCTGCCGACCGCGAAGTTCTTCTGGGTGCCGACGATGCGCACACCGGTACCGACCTGCAGGCCGGAGGGCAGCTGGCTGTCCTGGGTGGACTGGGCACCAGGCTGGCGCTTGGTCTGGTACAGCAGGTCCTGGAACTCGGCGCGATCGCGCTTGAAGCCGGTGGTCGAGACGTTGGCCAGGTTGTTGGAAATGACCGTCAGGTTGGTGTCCTGGGCGGACAGGCCGGTCTTGGCGACCCACAGAGCCGGAAGCATGGGATTCTCCTCGTGTGCCTGTTTTACGGCACGTGTTCAGGTGTGATTAGCCGATTTGCAAGACGCGGGCCATGGCTTCATCGCCTTCCTTGGCCGTGTTCATCATCTTGATGTGCAGTTCGAATTGCCGGGACAGCGCCAGGACCGAGGTCATCTCCTCGACGGCGTTGACGTTGCTCGCCTCGAGAAACCCCGAGACCATGCGCACGGTGCCGTCGGCCGGCGCGGGCTGGCCGTCGCCGGTGTGCAGCAGGCCGTCGGTGCCTTTGCTGACGGCCTTGATGTCCGGCTTGACCAGCTTGATCCGGTCGACTTCGGCGATGACGCGAGGGTCCTCGCCCATGCCGCGGATGCTGATGGTGCCGTCCTCGCCGATCTCGACCTTCTGCTGTGGCGGGATGGCGATCGGGCCGCCATTGCCCATCACCGCCATGCCGTTGCCGGCACGCAGCACGCCCAGGGCGTCGATGTTCAGGCTGGCGGTGCGCACGTAGGCTTCGCTGCCATCGGGTGCCTGCACCGCGATCAGGCCATCGCCGCTGACCGCCACGTCCAGGTCACGCCCGGTTTCCTGCAGGGCGCCTGGGGTGAAGTCGGTGGCGGGCCGCTCGGTCATCGCATAGGCCCGCGCCGGAAAGCTGTCACCGAACACCGGCATCGAGCGTGCCTGCTCCAGATCACGCTGGAAGCCGCTGGTCGAGACGTTCGCCAGGTTGTTGGCATGGGCCTGTTGCGCCAGCGCGTTCTGGCTGGCGCCACTCATGGCCACGTAGAGCAATTTGTCCACTTCGATCCTCCGCTGCACGGGCAAGCGATTGCCGCTGGCCGTTGCTGTGCTGGCTGTTAAGCAAGCTTTGCGCCAACTCTGCGAAAACACGGAAAGACCCCGTGTTCACGGGGCCTGGGGATGAACGGTCGGGACCGCGATGACGGTTATCCGGCGGTTGTTTGCCGCTTGCCGGTAGCCGGCAATGCAGCTGTTGAACGTACCGGCCCTATCGCCGGCAAGCCGGCTCCCACAACAGCCCTACCGCTGCACGCTCGGCACTGGAGCCATGGACGTGTCGCTGACGACCCGGACGGTGCAGAGCGGGTGTGGGAGCCGGCTTGCCGGCGATGCAGGTACCGGCCCAACCGCAACGGGCTCTCAGTGGTCGCGACAGGCTGCGTTGTTGAAGGGGCCGGCAAACCGCTTCCAGCCCTCGCCGGGCGACCATTGTGAGCAGACCAGATGCCCATCGACCTGGCTTTCCCAACGGAACCAGGGCGCAGCGGCGGCGTGGGCCTGAGCCAACAGCACGGCGCCGGCAAGGGCAGACACAAGGAGCGACGCGCGCATACAGGCACTACCCCCTACGAAAATGACGTGAAGACCACGGCGACGCGAGCGCCTGGTGTGCCGGGCTCGTGGCTGCGGCACACCAGGCGCTGACCCCCATCAGGTCATCTGGATGGTGGTCTGCATCAGGGTGCTTTCGGTAGAAATGGTCTTGGCGTTGGCCTGGTAGTAGCTCTGCGCCTTGATCAGATCGACCAGCTCCTGGGTCAGGTTGACGTTCGAGGATTCCAGCGAGCCGGACTCGATCGAGCCCAGGCTGCCGGTCTTCGGCGTGTCGACGCCTGCTGCGCCCGAAGCATAGGTGGCCTGCCAGCGGGTGCCGCCGATCTTGGCCAGGCCTTGGTCGTTGGCGAAGCTGGCGACGGCCACCTGGCCGATGGCCCGGGACTGCTGGTTGCTGAAGCTGGCGAACAGCACGCCCGACGGGTCGACGCTCAGGCTCGACAGCGTGCCGGTGGCGTAGCCGTCCTGGGATTGCGAGACGCGCGCGGTGTCGCTGTTGTACGACGTGGTCGTGCCCATGCCCAGCTTGATGCCCTTGGCATCGCCCGCCGCGCCGTTGGCCGCCCACACGCCGGCACCGTTCTTCTCGGCCGGGACCCAGCCCGCCAGGGTGAAGGTGTTGTCCGCCACGGTGAACGACGCACCGGTAGGCAGGCCGGTGTTGTTGGCGGTCATGCTGTTGATCGAGCCGTCACTGTTGAAAGCGAGCGAGCCGGTCAGCGGCTGCGTGCTGGTCGGGTCCATCGGGTTGCGACCGTCGATCAGGGTGTACATCGACCACTGGTTGGTGTCGGTCTTGCGGTAGAACTGCTCCAGCGTGTGCTCGTTGCCCTGGCTGTCGTAGACCTTGGTCGGGAACGAGCGGCTGTAGGTCGAGTCGTCCGACGGGTCGAACGGCTTGTTGGCGACCATCGCCGGCGGCGTGTTGCCGTCGGACACCTGCAGCGGGATCGAGGTGGCCGAGGAGTCCAGGTTCAGGCCCTGGTCGACCTTGGTGGTGGCCTTGGGCTGCAGCGCCGAGGTGTCGATCTTCAGGTCGGTCAGGCCGGTCTTGAGGATCTTGCCCGAGGCATCGGCGGCGTAGCCTTGCAGGCGGTCGCCGTCGGCGCTGACGATGTAGCTGTCCTTGTCGGTCTGGAACGCACCGGCACGGGTGTAGCTGGTCGAGTTGCCATCGTTGAGGATGAAGTAGCCCTGGCCCTGGATGCCCATGTCCAGCACGTTGCCGGTGTTGGTCACGTCACCCTGGTTGAACTGCTGGGACACGGCCGCCAGGTTCACACCGCTGCCGATCTGCTTGCCCGCGGTGCCCAGCCGGTTGGCCCCGGCGTAGACGTCGGCGAACTCGGCACGCGAGGACTTGAACCCCGTGGTGTTGGCGTTGGCGATGTTGTTGCCGGTCACGTCCAGCTGCTTGTTGGCGGCGTAAAGGCCACTCAGGCCGATGTTGTACGACATGTTTCACTCCTGATGCCGTGAACCGGCGTCAAATACCGATGGTTTGCACTTTGGACAACGCGACCTGACCGACACCGGACAGGTTGAGCATCATTTCCCCGCCGGTCTGGCTGAGGGTCACACTGGTGACGGTAGCGGGCAGCAAGGTGCCCAGGGCTACCGACGCGCCATCGACGGTGGTCTTGGCGTCGAAGTGGTAGGTGCCGGGGTCGACCTTCTCGCCGCTGGCGTTGGTGCCGTCCCAGATGAAACTGGCATTGCCGGCGCTCTGCGGGCCCAGCTCGAGGGTCTTGATCACCTTGCCGCTGGCGTCGCTGACGCTGACCGTGGCGCCGCTCACCGACTGCGGCAACACCACGCTGCCGTTCAGGCTCTTGCTGGTGTCGACCACGGCCTGGTCGTTCTGCACCACCACCGACCGCCCGACCAGGGACGAGGCCTGCAGGGCGCGGGACGAGCCGAGCGCGCTGGAAATGGAGGTCACCGACTCGTTGAGCGAGGAGATGCCTTCCAGGCTGCTGAACTGCGCCAGCTGGGCGACGAACTCGCTGTTGTCCTGCGGGTCGAGCGGGTTCTGGTTCTGCATCTGGGTGACCAGCAACTGCAGGAACGCGTCCTTGCCGAGCGCCTGCTGGCTGGCGCCGGTGAGGCTGGCGCTCTTGCTGGTGCTGCTGGGGGTGGCGCTGGTCACGGTGGACGCTTTGAGGACGTCCGTCAGGTTGACCGCGCTGGTGCTATCGACTGCCATGGCCGGGGTTCCCTATCACTGACCGAGGGTCAGGACTTTCTGCATCATTGTCTTGGCGGTGTTCATCAGCTCGGCGTTGGTCTGGAACGACCGGCTGGCGGAGATCATGTCAGCCATCTCCTCGACCACGTTGACGTTGGGGTAGTAGACGTAGCCGTCCTTGTTCGCCGCCGGGTGGTTGGGTTCGTAGCGCGCTTCCAGGTTGCTCTGGTCCTCGACGATCCCGGTCACCTGTACGCCCTGCCCGGCTTCGCCCTGGTCTTCGAACAGCGACTGGCCCATGCCGGACTGCGCCTGCTGGAAGGTGGTGGCGAACACCGGGTGCCGGGCACGGTAGGTCTGGTCGACGCTCGACGACACCGTTTCGGCGTTGGCGATGTTCGACGCCACCGTGTTGAGGCGGGTGTTCTGCGCACTCATGCCGCTGCCGGCGATGTTGAAGACGTTGGCGAGGGACATGGTCATTCTCCGCGCAGGGCCGACATCAGCCCTTTGAATTTGTTGTTGAGCAAGGTGAAGCTGGCCTGGAAGCCGATGGCGTTCTCGGCGTAGCTCGACTGCTCGAGCTGGGCGTCGACGGTGTTCTGGTCCAGCGACGGCTGCAACGGGGTGCGGTACTGCAAGACGTCGTCGGTCGCGGACGCCAGCCCTTCGGCCTCGATGTGGCGATTGCTGGTGCGCTCCAGGGTCATGCGGCCGCCCTGGGTCTTCTGCGACTCGGCGGCGAGCACCGACGAGAAGTCCAGGTCGCGCGCTTTGTAGTTCGGCGTGTCGGCGTTGGCGATGTTGTTGGCCAGCACCTCGGCCCGCTGGGCCCGAAAGCCCAGGGCTTTTTCATGGATGCCGAGCGCCTTGTCGAAACTGATGCTCATGTCAGAAAACCTTCGCAGGACGGCCAGAATGGTCGGATGCGATGTATTAGCAAGGCTTGTGCCAATATGGCAGGAGGCAATGAATGCGGGGTCTGTGCGTGAAAGTGTCGAGATGGCTGCCAGAAAAGCGGCAATTTTTTTCCGCAGGGTGACGGGAAAGCGGCAATGGCAGGTGGTGGGCTACGAGCTACAAGGATCATGGCTGGGCCATGGAGGTGAACGTGTGACGAGGGCGTGGCTGCCTTTGTGGGCCCTGCGGGCCCAATCGCGGCACTGGGGCCGCTCCTACACCCGTAGCCTCACCGCGGCGTGGCAGGCCATCGCGGTTCCTACACCCACAGCCTCACCGCGGCGTGGCAGGCCACCGCGGTTCCTGTGGGAGCGGCCCCAGTGCCGCGATCGGGCCCGCAGGGCCCGCAACATCAGCCACGCCGTCCACGGCTGGAACGACGCTTCTACAGCCACGAAACAGGCGGCCGCCGAGGGCCGCCCTCCTTCACTTGGCCTGGTAGATGATCCCCGGGCTGCATTGCACCATCTGGAAATGGTCCGGCAACCCGTTGAGCGCCTCGGACGCACCAAGGAACAGGTACCCGCCCGGCTTGAGGGTGCTGTGGATGCGCAACAGGATGTCTTTCTTCACCTGCGCCGAGAAGTAGATCAGCACGTTGCGGCAGAACACCACATCGAACTTGCCCAGGCTGGCATAGCTGTCGAGCAGGTTGAACGGGCGGAACTCGACGCGGCTGCGAATCGGCGCCTTGATCGCCCAGCGCCCGGCCCCACGGCTGTCGAAGTAGCGCTGCAGGCGCTCCTGCGACAGACCGCGGGCGATCGCCAGGCTGTCGTACTCGCCGGTCTTGCAGTTGGCGAGCATGGCGCCGGACAGGTCGGTGGCGACGATCTGCGCGCCGGCCTTGAGTTGCCCGAGGTTGGTCCGCTCGAACTCGTCGATGGACATCGACAGCGAGTACGGTTCCTGACCCGACGAGCACGCCGCCGACCAGACACGCAGGCGCTGGCCCGGGTTCTTGCGGATGAACTCGGGAATCACCTTGTTCTTGAACACCTCGAACGGGTAGGTATCCCTGAACCACAAGGTCTCGTTGGTGGTCATGGCGTCCACCACCTGCTCGCGCAAGCCGCCACGTGGCTGGGTCTGCAAGCGCTGCACCAGTTCGCCCAGCGACTTGATGCCCTGTTGCTCCATCAGCTTGTTGAGACGGCTGGAGACCAGGTACTGCTTGTTCTCGCCCAACAGAATCCCACAGGCTTTCTCCAGGAAGACCCGGAACTGCTCGAAATCCAAATTACCCGTAGACACAGTGGCCGTCCCTCGAATCTCATGTCGCGCCAGAGCATGCTCGGCCATTTAATACGCAGCCTTGATACGATCGACTACGCGTTGTGCCAGGTCATCCGGCCTGAATTTGGCCAAGAAGTCATCCGCGCCGACCTTCTTGACCATGGCATGGTTGAACACGCCAGAAAGCGAAGTATGCAGCAGGATGTGCAGTTTCTGCATGCGCGGATCGCTGCGAATCTCCGCCGTCAGGGTATAGCCGTCCATTTCGGGCATCTCGATGTCGGAGATCATCATCAGGAATTCCTCCTCCGGGCGCTTGCCCTCGTCCGCCAGCGCGTGCAGGTAATTCAGCGCCTGACGCCCGTCGTTGAGCGCCACCACCTCGACCCCGACCGTCTGCAGGCACCGGCTGACCTGCTTGCGCGCCACCGATGAGTCGTCGACGATCAGCACGCGCTGCATCACTGCCTTGTCCTGCACCTCGGCGTCGATCACGCCTTCGGAGATGGACTCGGACGTCGGCGCGACTTCGGCCAGCACCTTCTCCACGTCGATGATCTCGACCATGCGGTTGTCCAGGTGCGTCACGGCGGTGAGGTAGTGGTCGCGACCGGTGCCCTTGGGTGGCGGATGGATCTCCTCCCAGTTCATGTTGACGATGCGCTCGACCGAGTGCACCAGAAAGCCCTGAGTCTTGGTGTTGTACTCGGTGATGATCACGAAGCTGTTGCGCGTTTCCTCGCGCAGCGCCGGCAGCCCGGTCGCCAGCGACAGGTCGATGATCGGGATGGTCGCGCCGCGGATGTTGGCCACGCCGCGCACCACCGAATGGGACCGAGGCAGCAGCGTCAGGTCAGGGCACTGCAGCACTTCGCGAACCTTGAACACGTTGATTCCATAGAGCTGTGCGCCATTGAGGCGAAACAGCAGCAGCTCCAGCCGATTCTGCCCGACCAGCTGCGTGCGCTGGTTGACCGAATCCATTACACCTGCCATGCCTTGCTCCTTCCTCGATGAGCGCTTCGTGCAAGTCGGCACGAGCTTTGCTATTCGAGCGGTATGCCTGAGAAAACGACAGTATCCCGACGAATGATGCGCCAGTTGCCTGCCCTGGTGGCCGCGACGTGTCTGCTTGCACCCGGCCTGCGCCCGCACGCCGACACGTTCACCGCGCCTGAACAGCTTATCGGCGTGGCCCAGGGGTTTCTTGAGTACGCCGTCGAGGATTATCTGGCGACCAGCCAGACCGAGGGCCGTTACGAGGTGGAGGTCAACACGATCGACCCGCGCCTGCGCATGCCCCTGTGCGACCGCGACCTCGACGCGTCGCTGGAAAGCCCCGCGCAGCCCATGGGCCGGGTGACGGTGCGCGTACGCTGCAACGGCGCGGCGCCTTGGACGGTGTTCGTCCCGGCACAGGTGCACCTGTACCGTGAGGTGGTGGTGATGAGCCGGCCGCTCAAGCGCGAAAGCGTCATCGGCGAAGGTGACGTCGTTCTGCGCGAACGCGACGTGGGCAGCCTGAACCGGGGTTTTCTCAGCCAGCTCGACCAGGCCGTCGGCATGAAGCTGGTGCGCCCGACCGTGCTCGATCAAGTCTTGACGCCTCAACACCTGGAGCAGGCCGAGGTGATCCGCAAGGGCGATCACGTGGTGATCATCGCCCGCAGCGGCAGCCTGAGCGTGCGCATGCCGGGCGAGGCGCTGGTCAAGGGTGGTCTGAGCGAGCAGATCCGCGTGCGCAATCTCAACTCCAACCGGGTGGTGAAGGCCATGGTCGTGGGGCCAGGGCAGGTCGAGGTGGCCATGTAGACCGGGCTGGCGGTTCAGGCCGGCTTTTCCTACACTGTGCCGCTAGGGTTTAATCGAACCCTGCTGACAAGCGGTTGCCTTTTCGTGCCTAAAGTTTTTGCACCGATGGCCGAAAACAAGGCAAGCGTCCTGAACCCAGAGGTTTCTGATCATGGTCATCGACTTCAGTCGTTTGAACAATTCACCATCCGTCGGCGGTACGCGTGCCGTGGGCTCCGCCAACAGCACCGAAAAAACTGCCGACACCAGCGCCACCGCGCCGCGTGCCAGCGTCAGCGGCGAAGCCGTGCATCTGAGCCAGGAGGCCCAGCAGTTGCAGAAGATCACCGACAACCTGCGCGATCAGCCGGTCGTGGACAAGGGCCGCGTGGCGGCGCTGAAGCAGGCCATCGCCGATGGCAGCTACCAGGTCGATGCCGGTCGAGTCGCCAGCAAACTGCTCGGTTTCGAAGCGCAGCGCTGACCTTTCGTCGCCCTGACGTCCCGTACGTTCACGCCAAGAGCCTGCCATGCACGACACCAGCTTGCTGCAACTGATCGAAGACGACATCGCCCCGACCCAGGAGCTGCTGACCTTGTTGCAGAACGAGGCGGTCGCCCTGCATGGTCGGGACATGGTCGTGCTGGAGAACATCCTGGCACGCAAGCAATCGCTGATCGTGCTGCTCGAGCAGCAAGGCCGTCGCCGCAACCACCTGCTGAACAGCCTCGGCCTGTCGGCCGACCGCGCAGGGGTGCAGGCCGTTGCCGCGCAGTCTTCCCTGGGCGAGGTGCTGCTGCAGCAGCTCGACGTGCTCACGGGGTTGATGGAGGCCTGCCAGGCGATCAACGAGACCAATGGCCGGGTCATCCAGATGCAGCAGCAGGCGACCGCGACCCAGGTCCGCATCCTCATGGGGGGTGAATCCCCGTCGCTCTACAACAGCCGTGGCACCACCGCCCCACTTGCCGGCCCTCGCACGCTCAGCCAAGTGTGAATACTGCTGTCAAGGCGCGATACATGCTGGCAGAATGCCTCGCCTTGCGTGTGTCGTTTTTGCCTGGAGATTGATTACCCGTGTTCGATGATGCCGATGCCCCTCAGCCGCCCCAGGTGCTGACCACACCTCTGGAGGTGGTGTCCAACCTGCGCGCCCTGCAAGACAGCCATGACCCGCTGATCATCACCTTCCATGACCGCGCGCAGCGTTTTCAAAGCTATGTGGTGGACGTCGATCGGGACAGCGGCACGCTGGCGCTGGACGAGCTGATTCCACGCGACGGCGAGAAATTCATCGAGAACGGTGAAGCCTTCCGGGTCGAAGGCTTCCACGACGGCGTGCGCATCGCCTGGGAATGCACCACGGCGCTGACCATCAGCCAGTGCGGCCAGGGCCGCTGCTACAAAGGCAGCCTCCCGGAGCAGATCGTCTACCACCAGCGCCGCAATGCCTTCCGGGCCGCGCTCAAGCTGTCGCAACTGGTGGACATCGTGCTCGATGGCGACCGGCTCAAGGGCAGTGGCCTGCTGCGCGGCAAGCTGCTGGACATCTCGGCCACCGGTTGCAAGCTTCGCTTCGACGGCAACGTGGAGGACTACCTGCAACTGGGCCAGGTCTACGACCGGTTCAGCGCCAGCAAGCCACTGGGCATGTCCCAGGTGATGGTGGAGCTGCGGCACCTGCATTACGAAGAGCGGTTCAACACCACGTTCGCCGGGGTGCGCTTCCACAACCTCAATGGCCAGGTGCAGCGGCGCGTCGAGAGTTTCGTGTACCAGCTGCAGCGCGAGGCGCGGCGGTTCGATCAGGACGATTATTGAGCTTCAGGGCCTTTCGGGCCCATCGCGGCCAGTCCGGCGTCCCGGCAGGGGCCGCTCCTACAGGAAGGTCGCGCCGGGCTGGCAGATCAGCGACGCGGTCAACTGTAGGAGCGGACCCTGTGCCGCGATTGGGCCCAAAGGGCCCGCAACATCCCGCAGCATCAGTCGATGCAAAGAACAGCACCCACTGACCTGCACTCCTTACTTGCGCGGTTCCTCCTCGACGACCTCCGTCTCCGGCACGCCCCCCTGTTCCGGGTCCTCCTCCTCGGTGTCTTCCGCCGCTACCGGCGCCTGCATCACGTCGTGCACCACCTGCTCGTCCACGCGTGGGTCCAGCGCGGCCGACAACGGCGAGCCGGCCGCCGGCATGGCCACGTGGTGCAACGGTGCATCCTCGACCTGGTGCAGCCCGGTCACGGCTTTCGGGCGGATCCGCCATACCAGCACCAGCGCGAAGAACACGAAGAAGGCATACAGCATCTGCGGGCCGAGCAGTTTCATCAGTACACCGGCGACCAGTGGGCCGATGCTGGCGCCGACGCCGTAGGTCACCAGCAGCATGGCCGTCAGCGAAACCCGGCGTTCGCTCTCGACGTGGTCGTTGGAAAACGCCACGGCCAGCGGGTACAGGCAGAACTGCAGCAGCGAAATCAAGAAACCGATGCCGAACAGGACTTCCAGAGGCACCACTGGCAGCAAGGCCAGGGGCAGCGAACTGAGCGCCATGCCCGTGGCGACGGTGCGGATCAGCACGGCACGGTCATAGCGGTCGGACAGCCAGCCCAGCGGCCACTGCACCACCAGGCCTGCGAAGATGCAGAAGCCCATGAACAGACCGACCTGCTCGGTACTCAACCCCTGCCCTGCGGCATATACCGGTGCCAGGCCGTAGAACGACCCGACGATCAGCCCCGCGCCCAGCACGGTACTCAACGATTGCGGCACACGCTTGATGAAGAAGCGTGGCTCCATCGGGGCCGGGCGCAAGGGCGCCGGGTGAATGCGCCGGGTCATGGCCACCGGCACCAGGCACAGGGCGAAGCACATCGCGACCAGCATCAGCAGTTCAGGGCCCAGTTCGGGGTGCACCACCAGGATCAGCTGGCCGAGCACCAGCCCCAGGTAGGAGAAGATCATGTAGCCACTGAACACCGCGCCGCGCTGCTTGGCATCGGCCTGTTCGTTGAGCCAGCTCTCCAGCACCATGTACTGGCACATCATGCCCATGCCGACGATCATCCGTAGCCCGACCCAGGCCGGTAGCCAGTCGGTCATGCCATGCCCGAGCACGGCGGCCCCGACGATGCCGGCGCACGTCGCATAGGCGCGGATGTGCCCGACGCGGGCGATCAGCCGGTGACCGATCTTGCCCCCGACCGCCAGGCCGAAGTAGTTGGCGGCCATCAGCGCACCGACCCACAGGCTGTCGACCTGCTCGGCGGCCAGGCGCAGGGCCAGGTAGGTGCTGAGCAGGCCGGAGCCGATCAACATCATCAGGGCAGCGAAATACAGCGAGCGAAATGACTTCCAGATCTGTCGCATCGGCGTCCCGTAGGCTCCTTGGTGCAGGTGAAAGAAACGATTGGCCGGGGCAAGTGGCAAACCAAGAGCATAAGGGCTAACGCCGAATGCCGCAGGCCCGGCCAGGCAAAAAAACATCATTGGACGCAGGGTCGCAGAGGGCCCACGAGGGCGCCACGCTGCGCACGAACACAGGTTCGATGAACGCCTTGGGCAACAGTTCCCGGACCAGGGACAATGCCTCGTCGATCACGTGCGGCCCTGTCGTCACTCGCGCAGGGTCAGGCCATTGCCGGGCAAAGGCAGTGCGGTCTTGTAGCGCACCTGCTTGAGCGCGAAGCTGGAGCGGATGTTGGCCACGCCCGGCAGGCGCGTCAGGTAATCGAGAAACCGCTCCAGCGCCTGGATGCTGGGCAGCAGCACGCGCAACAGGTAGTCCGGGTCGCCGGTCATCAGGTAGCACTCCATGACCTCGGGGCGTTCGGCGATCTCTTCCTCGAAGCGGTGCAGCGACTGCTCGACCTGTTTTTCCAGGCTCACGTGGATGAACACATTGACGTCCAGGCCCAGCACGTCGGGCGCCAGCAGGGTGACTTGCTGACGGATCACGCCGGCCTGCTCCATGGCCTTGACGCGGTTGAAGCAGGGGGTCGGCGACAGGTTGACGGCACGCGCCAGGTCGGCGTTGGTGATCCGGGCGTTCTCCTGCAACTGGTTGAGAATGCCGATGTCGGTGCGATCGAGTTTTCGCATCAGAGAAACTCACCTTGTTCTTGTGGTTATGCAGAATATTTATCCGTTGCATGGCACAAAGGCAACGCACATCAGAGAAATATTCTTCCCGACTGCTCCTATCATTGAGGTGACCAGGACCTGCCGCCCATCTTTCGGCAGGTCGGCACGACTTCGAAGCTCACAACAATAATCCCGAGCGAGCGTGGACAGCATGAACGAGTACGCACCGCTGCGCCTGCACGTGCCTGAGCCTACGGGCCGGCCCGGCTGCCAGACCGATTTTTCCTACCTGCGCCTGAACGATGCAGGCCAGGTTCGCAAACCCCCGATCGACGTCGAACCGGCCGACACCGCCGACCTCAGCCACGGGCTAATCCGCGTGCTCGATGGCCAGGGCAACGCGCTCGGCCCCTGGGCCGAGGGCATCGCGCCGGACGTCCTGCGCCAGGGCCTGCGCGCCATGCTCAAGACGCGGATCTTCGACAACCGCATGGTGGTCGCCCAACGACAGAAGAAGATGTCCTTCTACATGCAGAGCCTGGGCGAGGAAGCCATCGGCACAGCCCAGGCCCTGGCGCTGAACCGTGACGACATGTGTTTCCCGACCTATCGCCAGCAGAGCATCCTGATGGCGCGCGACGTGTCGCTGGTGGAGATGATCTGCCAACTGCTGTCCAACGAGCGCGACCCGCTCAAGGGCCGTCAGTTGCCGATCATGTATTCGGTTCGCGACGCCGGCTTCTTCACCATCAGCGGCAACCTGGCCACGCAGTTCGTCCAGGCGGTCGGCTGGGCCATGGCCTCGGCGATCAAGGGCGACACGCGAATCGCCTCGGCCTGGATCGGCGATGGCGCCACCGCCGAATCCGACTTCCACACCGCCCTGACCTTCGCCCACGTGTACCGGGCTCCGGTGATCCTCAACGTGGTCAACAACCAGTGGGCGATCTCGACCTTCCAGGCCATCGCCGGGGGTGAGGCGACCACCTTCGCCGGCCGTGGCGTGGGCTGCGGCATCGCGTCGCTGCGGGTGGACGGCAACGACTTCCTGGCCGTCTACGCCGCCTCGTGCTGGGCCACCGAACGTGCACGCCGTGGCCATGGCCCGACGCTGATCGAATGGGTGACCTACCGTGCCGGCCCCCACTCCACCTCCGACGACCCGTCCAAGTACCGCCCTGCCGACGACTGGCGCCACTTCCCGCTGGGCGACCCGATCGCGCGCCTGCGCCAGCACCTCGAAGCCCTCGGCCTCTGGTCGAGCGAGGAGCACGAGGCGGTCAGCGCCGAACTCGAGGCTGAGGTGATCGCCGCGCAGAAGGAAGCCGAGCGCCATGGCACGCTTGCCAATGGCCACATTCCCAGCGCCGCGTCGATGTTCGAGGACGTCTACAAAGAGATGCCCGAACACCTGCGCCGCCAGCGCCAGCAGATGGGGGTTTGACGATGAACGATTGCAACAGTGGCATCGACCTGGACACCGCCGTGCGCACCCGGGACATGACCATGATCCAGGCCTTGCGCTCGGCCATGGACCTCATGCTCGAGCGCGATGACGACGTGGTGATCTACGGCCAGGACGTGGGCTACTTCGGCGGTGTGTTCCGCTGCACCGAAGGCCTGCAGGCCAAGTATGGCGCGTCGCGGGTGTTCGATGCCCCGATCTCCGAGAGCGGCATCGTCGGCACCGCCGTGGGCATGGGCGCCTACGGGCTGCGCCCGGTGGTGGAAATCCAGTTCGCCGACTACTTCTACCCGGCGTCCGACCAGATCGTCTCGGAGATGGCGCGGCTGCGCTACCGCTCCGCCGGCCAGTTCATCTCGCCGCTGACCCTGCGCATGCCCTGCGGCGGCGGCATCTATGGTGGGCAGACCCACAGCCAGAGCCCGGAAGCGATGTTCACCCAAGTCTGCGGCCTGCGCACGGTGATGCCGTCCAACCCGTACGACGCCAAGGGGTTGTTGATCGCCTCGATCGAATGCGATGACCCGGTGATCTTCCTGGAGCCCAAGCGCCTGTACAACGGGCCGTTCGACGGCCATCACGACCGGCCGGTGACACCCTGGTCCAAGCACCCGCTAAGCGCGGTCCCGGAGGGTTACTACCAGGTGCCGCTGGACAAGGCGGCGATCGTCCGCCCTGGCGACGAGGTCACGGTGATCACCTACGGCACCACGGTCTACGTGGCCCAGGTCGCGGCCGAGGAAAGCGGCGTGGACGCCGAGGTGATCGACTTGCGCAGCCTCTGGCCGCTGGACCTCGACACCCTGGTCGCGTCGGTGAAGAAGACCGGCCGCTGCGTCATCGTGCACGAGGCCACGCGTACCTGCGGCTTCGGCGCCGAACTGGTCGCGCTGGTGCAGGAGCACTGTTTCCATCACCTGGAAGCGCCGATCGAGCGCGTCACCGGCTGGGACACCCCTTACCCCCACGCGCAGGAGTGGGCCTACTTCCCCGGCCCTGCCCGCGTGGGCGCCGCATTGAAACGGGTCATGGAGGTCTGAATGGGCACGCACGTCATCAAGATGCCGGACATCGGCGAAGGCATCGCTCAGGTCGAACTGGTGGAATGGTTCGTCAAGGTCGGCGATGTGATCGGCGAAGACCAGGTCGTGGCCGACGTCATGACCGACAAGGCCACCGTGGAGATCCCGTCGCCCGTGGCGGGCACGGTGCTGGCCCTGGGCGGCACGCCAGGGGAAGTCATGGCGGTCGGCAGCGAGCTGATCCGCATCGAGGTCCAGGGCGCCGGCAATGCCGCGGACACGCCCCGCGCGGACGTCTCTCCTGCTGCGCACCCTGCCCCGGCCGACGCTGCGCCTGCCGTTTGTGCTGCACCCCCGGCCCCGGCCCAGCCGGCGCCCGCTGCGCCCGCACCCGCGCTCGACGCGCCCAGGATTCCGTCCTCGACGCGGCAGGCGCTGCCCGCCGAGAAGCCGCTCGCCTCGCCGGCCGTGCGCAAGCGTGCCCTGGAGGCCGGCGTCGAGCTGCGCTATGTACAGGGTAGCGGCCCGGCCGGCCGGATCCTGCACGAAGATCTCGACAGCTTCCTGCAGCGCCCTGCCACAGGCGCCCCCCGGCACGCTGGTCCTGCGCCACGCACCGACAGCCGTCAGATCCCGGTGATCGGGCTACGGCGCAAGATCGCCGAGCGGATGCAGGATGCCAAGCGTCGGGTCGCGCACTTCAGCTACGTCGAGGAAGTCGACGTGACGGCACTGGAAGCGCTGCGCAAGCAGCTCAACGACACTTGGGGCGAGCGCCGCGG
Source organism: Pseudomonas entomophila (assembly GCF_013523165.1). GTDB lineage: Bacteria > Pseudomonadota > Gammaproteobacteria > Pseudomonadales > Pseudomonadaceae > Aquipseudomonas > Aquipseudomonas entomophila_A. Next base: position 37,359 of record NZ_JAAMQI010000002.1, on the reverse strand, counting down.
CAAGCTGACCTTGCTGCCGCTGCTGGTGCGCGCGCTGGTCGTGGCGCTGCGCGACTTCCCGCAGATCAACGCCACCTACGACGATCAGGCCCAGATGATCACCCAGCACGGCGCCGTGCACGTGGGCATCGCCACCCAGGGCGACAACGGCCTGATGGTGCCTGTGCTGCGCCACGCCGAAGCCGGTGGCCTGTGGGACAACGCGGCCGAGATCGTCCGCGTGGCCCAGGCTGCGCGCCAGGGCAAGGCCAGCCGCGACATGCTCTCCGGCTCCACCATCACCCTGACCAGCCTCGGCGCCCTGGGCGGCATCGCCAGCACGCCGGTGATCAACGTGCCGGAAGTGGCCATCGTCGGCGTCAACCGCATGGTCCAGCGGCCGGTGGTGGTCGACGGGCAGATCGTGGTCCGGACCCTGATGAACCTGTCCAGCTCCTTCGACCACCGCGTGGTCGACGGCATGGACGCCGCCCGCTTCATCCAGGCCGTGCGCGGCCTGCTCGAGCAACCTGCCTGCCTGTTCGTGGAGTGACCGATGTCTGACATGCTCGATACCCAACTGCTGATCCTCGGTGGCGGCCCTGGCGGCTACGTGGCGGCGATTCGTGCGGCGCAGCTCGGCATCGCGACGGTGCTGGTCGAAGGCAGTGCGCTGGGCGGTACGTGCCTGAACGTGGGCTGCATCCCGTCCAAGGCCCTGATCCACGTGGCCGAACAGTTCCATCAGGCCTGCCGGCACGCCGAGCGAGGTGAACTCGGCATCGACGTGTCCTCGCCCCGCCTGGACATCACCCGTAGCGTGGCGTGGAAGGACGGCATCGTCGACCGCCTGACCACAGGCGTGGCGGCGCTGCTGAAAAAGCATGGCGTGACGGTGATCCATGGCTGGGCGCGGCTGCTCGATGGCAAGCAGGTCGAGGTCGACGGCCGGCGCATCCGTTGCGAACACCTGGTGCTGGCCACCGGGTCCAGCAGTGTGGAGCTGCCGATGCTGCCGTTGGGCGGCGCCGTCGTGTCCTCCACCGAAGCCCTGGCGCCGCAGACCTTGCCGCGCCACCTGGTCGTGGTAGGGGCCGGCTACATCGGCCTGGAGCTGGGGATCGCCTACCGCAAGCTCGGGGTCGCCGTCAGTGTGGTCGAGTCGCGCACGCAGGTCTTGCCGGCCTACGATGCCGAGCTGACCCAGCCGGTGGCCGAGGCCGCCCGGCAGTTGGGGATCGCGTTGTACCTGGGCCATACCGTCGAGGGGCACGACCCTGAACAGGGTCGTTTGCGGGTACGTGACCCCGAGGGTCAGACCCTCGAGCTGGAAGGCGATCGTATCCTGGTGGCGGTCGGGCGTACGCCGCGCACCCGGGGCTTTGGCCTCGAAGGGCTGAGCCTGGACATGCGCGGCGCGGCCATCGCCGTGGACGATCGCTGCCAGACCAGCATGCGCAACGTCTGGGCGATCGGCGATGTGACCGGTGAACCGATGCTGGCGCACCGGGCCATGGCCCAGGGCGAGCTGGTCGCCGAGCTGATCGCCGGCCGGCAGCGGCGCTTCGAACCGCGCGCCATTGCAGCCGTGTGTTTCACCGACCCCGAAGTGGTGGTGGCGGGCCTGACCCCGGAGCAGGCCGGTGACCAGGGCGTGGACTGCCTGACGGCGCAATTCCCGTTCGCGGCCAATGGCCGGGCGATGACCTTGGAGTCCAAGCGCGGCTTCGTGCGCGTGGTGGCCCGGCGGGACAACCACCTGATCCTGGGGTGGCAGGCGGTCGGGGTGGGGGTGTCCGAGCTGTCCACGGCGTTCGCGCAGTCCTTGGAGATGGGCGCGCGGCTGGAGGATGTGGCCGGTACCATTCATGCGCACCCGACATTGGGGGAAGCGGTGCAGGAGGCGGCCTTGAGGGCGTTGGGGCATGCGTTGCATGTGTGAAGGGCGGTGAGCGGTGAGCGGTATTGGATTGGGGGATTCTGAAATCTTCGGGCTTTGTGTCGATTTTGCGAATTTTGGGGCCGCTTTGCGGCCCATCGCGGCACTGGGGCCGCACAGGCCTGCCATGCCGCGATGGGGCTACGGGTGTAGGAGCGGCCCCTGTGCCGCGATTGGGCCCGCAGGGCCCACATTAGCACTTGGCAGAAACCATAGAATCTCCCACATGGGACCGCGATTGCCTGTGCCACTGCGGCGGGTGTAGGAGCAGCCCCTGCCGGAGCGCCGGACCGGCCGCGATTGGGCCCGCAGGGCCCACAAAATCAGCCATACGTCTTCTGCATTTTGCCTATCGGGATCAGACACACTCCAGCGCGCGGCTCACGCTGCGCACCTCACCCCTGCTCCCCCTGCGCCTCGAACCACCCCGCATAAGGCGTCTGCGTCACGTTCCGCCGATTTAAATCCGGCGCTCCGTCGTTCCACCAGACCGGCCCCCGCTCCCCCAACGCCACTTTGGCAGCGTTCACCCGTGCCCGGGCCTGGCGCAAACGTTCAGCGTCATCCAGCTGCTTGGCCTGCCTGACCTCACGCCGCGCCGTCATCAACTCGCTGACCAGCGCCTGCCGGCGATCTTCAGGCAGAGACGGGTCGGTGCAGCGCCACAACTGCTGCTTGACCACGAAGTAACGTCCGTCGGGCGTGCGGGGATACCGCTGACCCACGGGCTGAGCCTGCTCACTCGCCTGTTTGCGTGGGCTCATCCTGACGGGCCTCGTCGCTCAATTGCACCGCCAGACGCGCGGCTTCGACATCGTCCTCCAGGTGGTACACGGTGCCGTCGTCATCGGTGACGGCGAACAGTTCGGTCAGGTTGGGACGTCGCAGGTGCGCCGGGATGTGCTCGCCCGTCAGCTTGGTTACGGAGATGGCCATGGCGGTGCCTCGATACGAAGAATGTGTTCTTCGGACCTGCAAGGGGCGCAAGGGTGCGTTTGGATGAGGGGTAAAGTGTGAAAGGAGGCATCGCGCAGAACATGCGCCTCGACCTGAAGGTCATGGCGTCCCCGGCAGGAATCGAACCTGCACCGACCCCTTAGGAGGGGGCCGTTCTATCCATTAAACTACAGGGACTTGTTTCAGCAGACCACGTCAGTGCTGACAGCGACGGTACGAGCGGCGCCGTCGGTCGCGAATAATGCGTGTTTCCCGGTGGGTTGGCAAGAATGAATCGGTGATTTCGAGCGACGCGTCCAGGTCGTGTCGAGGGAGACCATGCTATGTCACCGCCTGAAATGCTGGCTGTCAGCCGTTTCCAAATGGCCTGTCAGCAAAAGGCAGCAGAAGTTCCGGGCATTTTGCACGAGCCCTGTGCGTGCAGAATGCAAAGTGCAATCGGCACCGTTCGAAAAGTTCCGTCCATGCGCCCGATTCATTGACTGAAACGCGCATCGGACAGTTGGCACGGTGTCTGCACTACTCGAATGCCTGCTACTCATTGCTTCGAAGGAGCCTGCCATGACCCGTCTGCTGATCGCCCTCAACACCCTGGCCCTGACCTGTGTCGTTGCCCTGGGCGTCGTCGACAGTCAACCGGCTCAGGTCGCCGGGCTCGATTACCACGTCGGCCAAGGCATGCGTCAGGCCGTCATGGGCGAAGGCGCTCCTGTCATCCAGACACGCTTGTCCGACCGTGTGGCTTTCTGAAGCCATCAGCCCCGATGCGTGATGCCCAGGCGCTCCAGTAACGCTACCAACGCCTTCACCGTGTCGTTCAGATCGCCAGAATTGTCCAGCACGTACACCGCCTCCCCTTCCAACGGCTGCAATGCCGCACTGCGTGCCAGCCGCTGCTCGATGTCCTCGTTCGATTCCCGTCCTCTTGCCTCCAGACGCTGACGCAACACGGCGTGTGACACCTGCAGCTGCAGCGTGATCATGCCCGGATAGCGTTGCAGGGCCTGCGCCTGATGCGCACGCGAGCCATTGACCAGCACGCTCTGTCCCTGGGCCAGCCAGGTGTCGATGTGCGCAGGAATGCCATAGGCCAGGCCATTGGCCTGCCAGTGCAAGGCGAAAGCCCCATCGCGCGCGTACGCGTCGAATGCATCGCGGCTGACGCCTGTGGCCTGCTCGCCCTTGGCCTCGGCCGAGCGCGTGATCACCCGACGCGCACGGCGCACGCCCAGGCGAGCCAGGTACGGCTCGGCAGCCTCGATGAGCGAATCCTTCCCCGACCCGGAAGGGCCGACCAGATAAATGATGGTTCCCCACGAACCAGACGGCATTTCGCGCACAGGATCAGGCATGGTCACTCCACGGTTGAATGGGTCGCCGGACAAGTCAGAAGCACACTCCGCCCTGTCTGAGCCCAGGGTCGGCGACAGGCAATGCTTTTCTGGCGGCAGTCGTCTGACGCTTTGAGAGCGACCTTAAAAAATCGATCACTTTTCAAACCAGTCCGCATTTCTGATAATTGGTACTGGCAAAGAGCCTGTACCCAGCTCACTATTTGTCACAGATTTGACGCCAAGGAAACGGCGACCTTGAGGCAAGATGAGCGGCTCGTAACGGTCACGGTTGAACGTTTTGCCATCCGCACTGTCGTAGTCCCACCGCGCGGCCCATTTCGAGAACCGCTTCCCCCTTGAACTAGAAAAAATCCGGTCAATACTATGCGCCCAATGAAACAGGCTATCTACTCGAGCCGCACTGCAGACAAGTTTGTCGTACGCCTGCCAGACGGGATGCGCGAGCGCATTGCCGAGGTGGCGCGCAATCATCATCGCAGCATGAACTCGGAAATCATCGCCCGCCTGGAGCAGAGCCTCATCCAAGAGGGTGCCCTGGGTGACGAGTTGAGCATGCGCCTGGACAGCCCGGAGCTGTCCCTGCACGAGCGCGAGCTGCTGCAACGTTTCCGCCAGCTGTCCCACCGCCAACAGAATGCGCTGGTTTCGTTGATCGCCCACGATGCCGAGATGGCCGCCGACGCGTCCTGATCACCACCGCGTCCACGCTATGAAAAAAGCCAGCGTTCGCTGGCTTTTTTCATGTCTGTCGGTCAGAGCAGGAAGACCGTGGCCAAGCCCAGGAAGATGAAGAACCCGCCGCTGTCGGTCACGGCCGTGATCATCACGCTCGACCCCATCGCCGGGTCGCGCCCCAGGCGCACCAGGGTCATCGGGATCAAGACACCCATGAGCGCGGCCAGCAGCAGGTTGAGCGTCATGGCAGCGGTCATGACCACGCCCAGCGACCAACTGCCATAGAGCGCGAAGGCCACTGCACCGATCACCCCACCCCAGACCAGACCGTTGATCAAGGACACCGCCAGCTCCTTGCGCATCAGCCGCCGTGTATTGCCAGGCGCGACCTGGTCCAACGCCATGGCGCGGACGATCATGGTGATGGTCTGGTTGCCGGAGTTGCCACCGATACCGGCCACGATCGGCATCAGCGCGGCCAGCGCGACCAGTTTCTCGATCGAGCCTTCGAACAGGCCGATGACCCGCGAAGCGAGGAAGGCCGTGATCAGGTTGATGGCCAGCCAGGCCCAACGGTTGCGCAACGAGCGCCAGACCGAGGCGAAGATGTCTTCTTCTTCGCGCAGACCGGCCATGTTGAGCACTTCGCTCTCGCTTTCCTCACGGATCAGGTCGACCATTTCGTCGATGGTCAATCGGCCGATCAGACGCCCGTTCTTGTCGACGACTGGCGCCGAGACCAGGTCATAGCGCTCGAACGCCTGGGCAGCCTCGTAGGCGTCTTCGTCCGGCACGAAGCTGACCGGGTCATTGGCCATGACGTCGGAGACCTGACGCTCGGGGTCAGTGACCAACAGCCGCTTGATCGGCAAGACACCGCGCAAGATGCCGTCATGATCGACGACGAAGAGTTTGTCGGTGTGGCCAGGCAGTTCCTTGAGACGACGCAGGTAGCGCAGCACCACTTCGAGGCTGACGTCCTCACGGATCGTCACCATCTCGAAGTCCATCAAGGCACCGACCTGGTCTTCCTCGTAGCTCAACGCCGAGCGAACACGCTCACGCTGCTGCGCATCGAGGGTTTCCATCAGCTCGTGGACGACGTCTCGCGGCAGCTCGGCAGCCAGGTCAGCAAGTTCGTCGGCGTCCATCTCGCGAGCTGCCGCCAGCAGCTCATGGTTGTCCATGTCGGCGATCAGGTTTTCACGCACCGCGTCCGAGACTTCGAGCAGGATGTCGCCATCACGGTCCGAGCGCACCAGCTGCCAGACCGTCAAGCGGTCTTCCAACGGCAGCGCTTCGAGGATGTAGGCGATGTCGGCGGGGTGCAGGTCATCGAGCTTGCGTTGCAACTCGACGAGGTTCTGCCGGTGGACGAGGTTTTCCACCCGGTCCTGGTGGTGACCTTCCTGACGGTGGGTCAGGTCTTCCACGACGCGCTGACGCTGCAGCAGCTCGACCACCTGGGCCAGGCGGTCCTGCAGGCTTTCCTGCGCTTTCTTGACTTCTACTTCGGTCATAGGCGTGCTCCACTCCCAGCAGTGGGGCACGCCGGGATAATCAATCTGACGGATTCAGCTGGCTGAAAGGATCGGGTGAGTAACGACTGGGTAAGTCCATGGTGGGAGTCCACAAGCCCCGGCGGGGCTGACGGGCGCAATCATACACGGACTGCGTAGCCAGATCGCCTAAATTTTTTGGTGAAACAATCGTTTGCGTGTCAGTGATCTGACCGGAAAGACGTCGATCAGTGCCATCGATTCTGTCGACGGGCATGATCTGTCGTGTAGGCAAGAAGCCGTGCGTTGGAGAAAACAGGCGTTTGCGAATGCGTGTATCGCAGACAGCAAAAAGCCCGCGACAAGCGCGGGCTTTTCAGGATGTGGCGGACCCAAGAGGATTCGAACCTCTGACCGCTCGGTTCGTAGCCGAGTACTCTATCCAGCTGAGCTATGGGTCCGATACGGTAGTTTTAGACCAGATTACCACTGGTGGGATCACGCTGATCGACAAGCGACCAGCATCATCTTGTATGGCGGACCCAAGAGGATTCGAACCTCTGACCGCTCGGTTCGTAGCCGAGTACTCTATCCAGCTGAGCTATGGGTCCAGATCGGTAGTTTTAGACCAGATTACCACTGGTAATAATGACGCTGATCTGACTGGCAGACCAGCTTCATTGTATGGCGGACCCAAGAGGATTCGAACCTCTGACCGCTCGGTTCGTAGCCGAGTACTCTATCCAGCTGAGCTATGGGTCCGTGTCTTGCCGCGCATTATAGGTCGCTGTGCGTTTTTGGCAATCACTTTTTCGTTATACATCAACGACTTAAGCATTTACCCGCATGAAGCGCCCTACACGAATAATGGCGGTGAGGGGGGGATTCGAACCCCCGATACCCTTATGAGGTATACTCCCTTAGCAGGGGAGCGCCTTCGGCCACTCGGCCACCTCACCGCAACACGGGGCGTATAATAACCAGACCCCTCCCCGTTTGCAAACCCTTTTTCGAAAAAAAACCGAGAAAAATTAAAGGGTTGGTTCTTCGTCTTTCTCGTTCTTGATTCTCAGGTAGATTTCTTCACGGTGCACGGCGACTTCCTTGGGTGCGCTGACCCCGATACGTACCTGGTTGCCCTTGACACCCAGGACGGTCACGGTGATCTCACCGTCGCCAATGATCAAGCTCTCGGCGCACCGACGAGTCAAAATCAACATACGCTTTCCTCACGCAAATCATTTCAGGGATAACAGTCTTTGACGCTGTGGCCATGCCCGCCCCTGGTCAGGGGCTCGCCATGGCCGAAACATGGCCGTCATGGGCGATGAGTCGCCCCCGATGGCCAGAAACACGAAGGGCGCGGCAAGCCGCGCCCCTTGAGGCCGTCCTTCACTCACTCTGTCGCGATGGCGCGTCCAGCTCGAAGGCCGTGTGCAGCGCACGCACCGCCAGCTCGAGGTACTTCTCCTCGATCACCACCGAGACCTTGATCTCGGAGGTGGAGATCATCTGGATGTTGATGCTTTCCTTGGCCAGCGCTTCGAACATGCGGCTGGCGACACCGGCGTGCGAACGCATGCCGACGCCGACGATGGACACCTTGGCGATCTTCAGGTCGCCGGTGGTCTCGCGGGCGCCGATCTCGCGCGCCGTGTTCTGCAGCACCGACAGGGCCTTCTCGTACTCGTTGCGGTGCACGGTGAAGGTGAAATCGGTGGTGTTATCGTGCGATACATTTTGCACGATCATGTCCACTTCGATGTTCGAGGCGCTGATCGGGCCGAGGATCTTGAACGCCACGCCCGGGGTGTCCGGTACGCCACGAATGGTCAGCTTGGCTTCATCGCGGTTGAAGGCGATACCGGAAATGATCGGCTGTTCCATGGATTCCTCTTCATCGATGGTGATGAGGGTCCCCGGACCCTCCTTGAAGCTGTGCAGCACGCGCAGCGGGACATTGTACTTGCCGGCGAACTCCACCGAGCGGATCTGCAGGACCTTCGAACCCAGGCTGGCCATTTCCAGCATCTCTTCGAAGGTGATCTTCTCCAGACGACGCGCCTGCGCCACGACCCGCGGGTCGGTGGTGTAGACGCCGTCGACGTCGGTGTAGATCTGGCATTCGTCGGCCTTCAGCGCCGCCGCCAGGGCCACGCCGGTGGTGTCCGAACCGCCACGGCCCAGCGTGGTGATGTTGCCCTGCTCGTCGACCCCCTGGAACCCGGCGACCACGACCACGCGCCCGGCCTTGAGGTCGGCGCGGATCTTCTGGTCGTCGATCTGCAGGATGCGCGCCTTGTTGTGCGCACTGTCGGTCAGGATGCGGACCTGCGCACCGGTGTACGACACCGCCGGGACGCCACGCTTGTTCAGCGCCATGGCCAGCAGGCCGATGGTGACCTGCTCGCCGGTCGACACGATCACATCGAGTTCGCGCGGATCCGGGTGCTCGGTGACCTGTCTGGCCAGCTCGATCAACCGGTTGGTTTCACCGCTCATGGCCGACAGCACGACCACCAGGTCGTCGCCCGACTCACGGAATTTCTTGACCTTGTCGGCAACCTGCTCGATCCGCTCGATGGATCCGACAGAGGTGCCGCCAAATTTCTGTACGATCAACGCCATTTCAAAGCTGCCTCAGCCCACGAAGGGCGCCCAATAAACAATCCATGGTGCCGCGGCCCGTCGCTGCCGACGGGCCGCGTCGGTCAAAGCCCTTGCTCGACGAAAGGCACGGCCAGGGCCAGGGCCTGGTCGAGGGCCGCGACGTCGACGCCACCGCCCTGGGCCATGTCCGGACGACCACCGCCCTTGCCTCCCACCGCCGCAGCGGCCTGCTTCATCAGTTCACCGGCCTTGAGTTGGCTGGAGAGGTCCTTGGTCACGCCGGCTACCAGCACGACCTTGCCCTCGTGCTCGCTGCCGAGCAGGATCACTGCGTGGCCGAGCTTGTTCTTCAACTGGTCGACCAGCGCCAGCAGGGCCTTGCCGTCCTGCCCGTCCAGGCGTGCGGCCAGGACCTTGGCGCCCTTGACGTCCTGCGCGGCACTGGAGAGATCGTCCCCGGCGGCGCTGGCGGCCTTGGCCTGCAGTTGTTCCAGTTGCTTTTCCAGCTGACGGTTGCGCTCGAGCACCGCCGACAGCTTGTCGATCAGGTTGTCACGGTTGCCCTTGACCAGCTGCGCGACTTCCTTGACCTGCTCTTCGGCCGCGTTCAACCACGCCAGCGCAGCGGCGCCGGTGACCGCCTCGATCCGACGCACGCCCGAGGCGACGCCGCTTTCGCTGACGATCTTGAAGACGCTGATGTCACCGGTGCGCTTGGCGTGGATACCGCCGCACAGCTCGACCGAGAAGTCGCCGCCCATGCTCAGCACGCGCACGGTGTCACCGTACTTCTCGCCGAACAGGGCCATGGCGCCACGGCGCTTGGCGGTCTCGACGTCGGTTTCTTCGGTCAGGACCGGGGTGTTGCGACGCACTTCGCGGTTGACGATGTCTTCCAGCGCCTTGAGCTGCTCGGGCTTGATGGCCTCGAAGTGACTGAAGTCGAAACGCAGGCGCTGACTGTCGACCAGCGAGCCTTTCTGCTGCACGTGATCGCCCAGCACCTGGCGCAACGCAGCGTGCAGCAGGTGGGTGGCCGAGTGGTTCAAGGCGGTGGCCTGCTGCACGTCGGCGTCGACCCAGGTCTGGACCTGGACACCGACCTGCAGGCTGCCGCTGGCGACCACGCCGTGGTGCAGGAAGGCGCCGCCGGTCTTGGTGGTGTCACGCACGTCGAAGCGCACGTCGCCTGCCTCCAGGTAGCCCATGTCGCCGATCTGGCCACCGGACTCGGCATAGAACGGCGTGCGGTCGAGCACGACCACGCCCTGCTCGCCTTCGCCCAGGTGCTCGACCGCGGCACCGTCCTTGTACAGCGCGACCACGCGGGCCTCGCCTTCGGTGGCGGCATACCCCAGGAACTCGGTGGCCACGTCGACCTTGACCAGGCTGTTGTAGTCCATGCCGAAGGCGCTGGCCGAACGCGCACGCTCGCGCTGGGCGTTCATTTCCTGCTCGAAGCCGGCTTCGTCGATGGTCAGGCTGCGCTCGCGGGCGATGTCGGCGGTCAGGTCCATCGGGAAACCGTAGGTGTCGTACAGCTTGAACACCACGTCGCCCGGGACCACGTCGCCCTGCAGCTGGCTCAGGTCCTGCTCGAGGATGCGCAGGCCCTGCTCCAGGGTCTTGGCGAACTGCTCTTCCTCGGCCTTCAGGACGCGCTCGATGTGCGCCTGCTGGCTCTTGAGCTCGGGGAAGGCCTCGCCCATCTCGGCCACCAGCGCGGCGACGATCTGGTAGAAGAAGCTGCCCTTGGCGCCGAGCTTGTTGCCATGGCGGCATGCCCGGCGAATGATGCGGCGCAGCACATAGCCGCGACCTTCGTTGGACGGCAGCACGCCGTCGGCGATCAGGAAGCCGCAGGAGCGGATATGGTCGGCCACGACCTTGAGCGACGGCTGGGCATCGTTGCTGCAGCCAATGGCCTGGGCAGCGGCGGCCAGCAGGTTCTGGAACAGGTCGATCTCGTAGTTCGAGTGCACGTGCTGCAGCACGGCGCTGATGCGCTCCAGGCCCATGCCGGTGTCCACCGATGGCGCGGGCAGCGGGTGCAGCACGCCGTCGGCGGTGCGGTTGAACTGCATGAAGACGTTGTTCCAGATCTCGATGTAGCGATCGCCGTCTTCCTCGGGCGAGCCGGGTGGGCCGCCCCAGATGTCGGCACCGTGGTCATAGAAGATCTCGGTGCACGGGCCGCACGGGCCGGTGTCGCCCATGGTCCAGAAGTTGTCGGACGCATACGGCGCGCCCTTGTTGTCGCCGATGCGCACCATGCGCTCGGCCGGGACGCCGATTTCCTGGGTCCAGATGTCGTAGGCCTCGTCGTCGGTGGCGTAGACGGTGACCCACAGCTTGTCCTTGGGCAGGCCCAGCCACTGTTCCGAGGTCAGGAAGGTCCAGGCGAAGGTGATCGCATCACGCTTGAAGTAGTCACCGAAGCTGAAGTTGCCGAGCATCTCGAAGAACGTGTGGTGGCGCGCGGTGTAGCCGACGTTTTCCAGGTCGTTGTGCTTGCCCCCGGCACGCACGCACTTCTGGCTGCTCACGGCGCGGGTGTAGGCGCGCTTTTCCTGGCCCAGGAAGCAGTCCTTGAACTGGTTCATGCCGGCGTTGGTGAACAGCAAGGTCGGGTCGTTGTTCGGAATCAGCGAACTGGAGGCGACGCGGGTATGCCCTTGCTCTTCGAAGAAGCGAAGGAAGGCTTCACGGATTTCTGCGCTTTTCATAGATTCTTCCACGGAAACGGCGGCCTTGAGGCAAGGCAAAGGGCCGCATTATATCGGTCCTGCACGCGTGATGCAGTGTGTTTTATACGATACCCGCCTCGCCTGGCGCTTTGCGAGGGCACGGGTGGGGGAAAATGTCGCAGGTGGGCACGCAGGGGCCGGCCTTCAGAACGGAGGGCGGTGCTCGACGGGCGAGTGGCACAGGGCCGGGCGTCACCTCATGCCCGGCACGTGACGGCCCGAGCACCTGGCCCACCTGACGCGGCCGGTCACGGCGACACCGCGCGGACGCCAGCCCTGTTCCGGTTACAGCGCTCGCTCACGCTAACCACTCGCCTGCCTCCGGCACTACCAGGATTCCCGCTCGCGCGCCTGGACGCACCTGGGCATTGGCGAACAGGATCCGTGCGCCGTGCGTCTCGACCACCCAGCGTACGTTGGCCAGGTCTTCGGCCAGCAGCGTCCCGCGGCTCACCGGAGTGAAATGCTCGATGTCAGGCGGCAGGTGCAGGCGAAACCGCTCGCTGTGCTTGACGATCTCCCGCGATACGCGAAACAGCGGCACTGTCGCCTCGCCTGCTCCCAGGCTGGCGTCGTCCGCGTCGATCATCCGGCGCAGGTGCTCTTCCATCGGGTCAAGGTCAAGGGCATCGTCCCGGCCCAGTTCGAGCGTGAAGGCTTCGGCCGCCAGGTGTTCGCGGGTGAAGGCACTGAAGGTGAACGACGGTTTGTCCTGCAACACCACGGCCTGCACGCCGGCAGCCTGCATGCGCAGCAAGGCCTGGCGCGACGGCGCGCGTGCCGGGGTGAACGCGCAGACGGCAAAGGGCATGAACCGGGCATCGCGCGCCAACGTGTGCAGGTCGTAGTGGGCGCGTCGGCGCCCCGGCTCGCCGAAGAACACCCGGGCATGCTGCTCCAGCTCGGCAGCGCGCAACGCCTCGATGCCGCTGGTGGAGGCGTGCCGCCCGTTGAACAGGCCGTTGAGGTCCTGCTCGGCATGGCGCTGGGCGCGCCGCATCGCTTCAGGGTTGCCGAGCACGAACAACAGGCGTGCCTGCGGGATGAACAGGCCATGGGCGATGCGCCGCAGCAGGCGATCGAGCAACGCGGGCGGCGCCGTCTGATGACCGTGGATGCCGGCCGACAGCAGCACGTCACACCCACTGTCCTGGCCCTGGGGCGGGCGCACTTCCAGCACCCCGCTGCCCCACCAGCGCAACCGTGTGCCCTGGACCGTCACCTGCACCTTGTCCGCCGGCTCATGGTCGGCGAGCGTCAGGTCGAGCAGGCGGCCCAGGGCGAGCATGGCGGGTCTCCCTCAGTGTGCGTGACCGCAGTCCGGGCCGTGGACGTGATCGTCCTCCTCACCCAGGTCGGCCGGTTCCATTTCCAGCTGCAGGCTGACCAGGTTGGTGGCCATGGGACGCAGCAGCAGGTTGGCGTACTCGGTGTCGCCTTCCTCGACGTCCACGCCGATCAGCAACTGGCCACGGCCGTCCTGCTGGATCCACACCTCCTTGCCTTGCCAGACCACCGCCATGCGGGTGCAGGACGTTTCCAACTGGGTGCCGTCGTCGTCTTCGAGGATCAGGCGCAGGGCATCGGACATATCGGGTTCTCTCTTCAAGGGTGACATTGGAAAGGATAGACGCTGCCCAGGCACAGGAGCTGGGTCAATTCGTCGAGGGCGGTACGGCATTCGTCCAGCAGGCCCGGGTCGGCCAGGTCGGCGTCGCTCAAACGGTCGCGGTAGTGCCGGTCGACCCAGCGCACCAAGGTGTCGTGCAGCGTCGGGGTCATGATAACCCCTGGGTTGACCGCCGCCAGCTCGGTGTCCTTGAGCGCGACGCGTAGCCGCAGGCAGGCCGGGCCACCGCCGTTCTGCATGCTCTGCTTGAGGTCGATGACCTTGACCTCGGCGATCGGGCCGCCCTCGGCCAGCAGGTGCTGCAGGTAGGCCCAGACGCGCGGGTGGTGACGGCACTCCTCGGGCACCAGCAGCAGCATCGACCCGTCGGCGCGGCCCAGCAACTGGCTATTGAACAGGTAAGAACGCACCGCGTCCTCGACCGGCACGGCAGCGCGTGGCACTTGCACGGCGCGCAATGCACCGCCGAGACGGTCCAGGCCGTCGCGCAGCTGCTCCAGCACCGCCTCGCCCTCGAGGAAGGCGTCCTGATGATGGAACAGCACCTCGCCACTGCCCACGGCGATCACGTCGTTGTGGAACACGCCCTGATCGATCACGGCGGGGTTCTGCTGGGCATAGACTACCCGCGCCGGGTCCAGCCCGTGCAGCCGGGCCACCGCCTGCGACGCTTCGAGGGTCTGACGGGCCGGGTAGCGCTGCGGGGCCGGGTAGCGCGCATCGAACGCACTGCGCCCGAACACGAAGAATTCCAGGCCCGGCTCGCCGGGGTCGCGGCACAGCCGGGTGTGGTTGGCGGCGCCTTCGTCGCCGAACTGCATGACCCCCGGCAAGGCCGGGTGATGGGCGAAGTGCGCCGGGTCGGCGAACATGGCCGCCAAGAGGCGGCTGGTGGTCGGGTGCTCCAGGCTGCGGTGGTACTTGCAATTGAGGTTGGCCGCGGTGAAGTGCACGCGCCCGTCGGCCGTGTCGGCACTGGGGCTGACGGTGGCGGCGTTGGCGACCCACATGCTCGAGGCCGAACAGCTGGCGAGCAGCACGGGCATCGCCTCGCGCGCGGCGCGGCGGATCACGTCGGCGTCGCTGCCGGTGAACCCAAGGCCCCGCAAGGTGGCGATGTCCGGGCGCTCCTGGGGCGCCAGAACGCCCTGCACGAAGCCCAGGTCCATCAGCATCTTCATCTTCGCCAACCCCTGGCGCGCCGCTTCACGCGGGTTGGATGCCTGCTGGCTGTTGCGCTGCGAGGCGACGTTGCCCTGGGACAGCCCACCGTAGTTGTGCGTCGGCCCGACCAGGCCATCGAAATTCACTTCATGGGCCTTCATCGCAGGCCCTCGCCCACGGCCCGCCCCAGGCGCGAAGCGGCGCCCTTCACACTGGCGACTCCCGGCCCGAAGACAACGGCACCGCACGGACATGGTCACCCGCCCCCAGGCGCAGGCGCCGGGCGGTGAGTGGATCGACCACCAGAGTACCGGCCGCCAGGCGGGCAGGCCCTGCAGCGATGCGACAGGCTTCGCGCTTGCGGTTGTGGATCAGGTAGACCGGCGCATCGTCGCCCGGCGTGCCGATCGCCAGCACCAGGGTCTGGCTGTCGCGCACCGCGCGGATCTTGCCGGTCTCGCACTCGATCGCCGGCCCGGCGTCGAAGATGTCGACATACCCCTGGTAGTTGAAACCCTCGCCGCTGAGGATGCTCAGCGCCGGCTGCGTGTCGGCGTGCACCTGGCCGATCACGTCGCGGGCCGCAGGCGACAGGAAGCAGGTGTACAGCGGAAAGCGCGGCATCAGTTCGGCGATGAACGACTTGTTGCCCACGCCGGTGAGGTAGTCGGCCTGGCTGAACTCCATCTTGAAGAAGTGCCGCCCCAGGCTTTCCCAGAACGGCGAACGGCCCGCCTCGTCGCAGATCCCGCGCATCTCGGCCATGACCTTGCGCCCGAACAGCTCGGGGAACTCGGCGATGAACAGCAGGCGCGCCTTGGACAGCAGCCGTCCGTTGAGGCCACTGCGGTGATCGCCGTGCAGGAACAGCGAGCACAGTTCGGCGTTGCCGGTCAGGTCGTTGGCCAGGAACAGCGTGGGGATTTCCCGAAAGATGTTCAGCTCGTGGGACGCGCTGACCGTCAGGCCGACCCGGAAGTTGTAGCACGGCTCGCGCAGGCCGACGCCACCGGCGATGGCGCTGATGCCCACCACCAGGCCCTCGTCGTCCTCGAGCACGAACAGGTAGTCGGTGTCGGGGCGCTCGGCCTGCCCGGCGAAGCTCTTCTCGGCCCAGGTGATGCGCTGGGCCAGGCGCTCCTCGTTGGCCGGCAAGGTGGTCAGCCCGGTCTTGCCGGTGCTGCGTGCCAACTCGATCAGCGCCGGCAGGTCGCTGCTGCGTACGGGACGGACGATCATGCTCTCTCCTTGGGCGGCGCTGGGCGGCTGCCGCGAAACTCGGCCTGGGGCACGTCGGCCACCGGCATCAGACGGCCACCAGGCGCACGTGTGCGCCGGCGTCGAGCAACAGGGCGTCGGCGCTCTGCCGGTCGAGCGTGACCGGCTGACCGGGCGTCCAGTCCAGCTTCAGCAACACGGCGCGAAACGTCTGCAACTGGCCGTTGCTGACCAGGTAGGCACGGCTGCCCGCCACCACCTGCTCGGCGATCTCGACCGGCACCGACTGGCTCTGGGCAATCGAACGGATGCTCGACACCCGCGCATGCAGGGTCGGGCCACCGTCGAAGATGTCGACGTAATGCTCGGCCTCGAAACCTTCGCGCATGAGGATGTCGAAGGTGACCTGCGCCCGCGGGTGCACCAGGCCCATGGCTTCCTGGGCTTCGTCGGGCAGCAACGGGACGTAGATCGGGTAATGGGGCATCAGCTCGGCCAGGAACGTGCGGCTCTTGAGCCCGCAGAGGCGTTCGGCCTCGGCATAATGCATGTCGAAGAAGTGGCGCCCGATGGCATCCCAGAACGGTGACTGGCCCTGCTCGTCGCTGTGCCCGACGATCTCGGTCACCACCGACTCGGCGAACCGCTCGGGGTGGTCGGCCATGAACAACAGCCGCCCTCGCGAGTTGAGCTCGGCCCAGGCCGAGTCGACGTGCTCGGGCACCACGTAGAAACTGGTCAGCAGGCTGTTGCCGGTCAGGTCGTGGCACAGCGACAGCACATGGATCTTGTTGTGGATCTTCAGCTCGCGCGAGGCGTGCATGAACGTCTCGTTGCGAAAGCTGTAGAACGGCTCGGAGTAACCGGCCGAGGCGACGATCGCCGAACAGCCGGCCAGCGTACCGGTGGCGGTGTCCTCGAGCACGAAGAAATAGCTCTCCTCGCCATTGAAGCTGACCTCGGCGGCGAACGAGGCTTCCGACGCGGCGATCTTGTCGCCCAGCCGGGTCGCGTCGTCGGGCAACGAGGTGACACCCACCGGGCTGTCGGCGGCCATGCGCTGCACGTCGTTCAGGTCAGCCATCTGCGCAGGGCGCATCACCAGCATGGTGTCACTCCTTTGAAAACACGCGTCGCCGGCAGCGGCGCGGGAAGTGGCGGCCACCTGTCGGTCACCGCCGTATGAATTCGGTCGCCGCCGCCCCGCCGGGGACGACGGCGCCTGTCGCTCAACGCTGGGTCAAGGTGGCGACCGCGCGCTCGAAACGGTCCAGGCCTTCGTCGATGTCGGCGTCATCGATCACCAGGCTCGGCGCGAGACGCACCACGTCGGGGCCGGCTTGCAGGACCATCAGGCCTTCGGCCTCAGCGGCATCCACAACCTGCTTGGCCTTGCCTTTCCACGGCTCGGCCAGGACGCAACCGATCAGCAGGCCCAGCCCGCGCACCTGACCGAACAGACCATGGTGCTGGCCGATCTGCGCCAGGCGCGTGCTGAACCGGTCGTGCTTGGCCCGGATCGCCGCCAGCGCCTGGGGCGTATTGATCACGTCCAGCACCGCGCAGGCCACGGCGCACCCGAGCGCGTTGCCCCCGTAGGTGGTGCCATGGGTACCGACCGTCAAATGGCTGGCCAGCGCCTCGGTGGTGAGCATGGCCCCGATCGGGAAACCGCCACCCAGGCTCTTGGCGCTGGTGAGGATGTCCGGCGTCACGCCATAGTGCTGGTAGGCGTACAGCGAGCCGGTGCGGCCGACGCCGGTCTGCACTTCGTCGAAGATCAACAGGGCATCGTGCTGGTCGCACAGGGCCCGCGCGCCTTCGAGGTAGGCCTGGTCGGCCGGTACCACGCCGCTCTCGCCCTGGATCGGCTCGATGACCACCGCGCAGGTCTTGTCGGAGATCTGCGCTTTCAAGGCCTCCAGGTCGTTGTACGGCACATGGCTGATCCCGGTGATCTTCGGGCCGAAGCCATCGGAGTACTTCGGTTGCCCGCCGACGCTCACGGTGAACAAGGTGCGCCCGTGGAAGCTGTTGAGGGTGGCGATGATCTCGTGCTTCTCGGGGCCGAAACGGTCATGGGCCACACGCCGGGCAAGCTTGAAAGCGGCCTCGTTGGCCTCGGCGCCGGAGTTGCAGAAGAACGCCCGGTCGGCGAAGGTCGCGTCGACCAGCTTGCGCGCCAGGCGCAGGGCCGGCTCGTTGGTGAAGACGTTGGACACGTGCCACAGCTTGCCGGCCTGGTCGGTCAGCGCCTTGACCAAAGCCGGATGGGCATGTCCGAGCGCGTTGACCGCAATGCCACCGGCGAAGTCGATCAGCTCGCGCCCCGACTGGTCCCAGACACGCGAGCCCTCGCCCCGCACCGGAATGAACCCGGCGGGCGCGTAATTGGGGACCATCACCTGGTCAAAATCGGCACGGTGCACCGGGGCTTGCTCAACGGACATCGGAGTCTCCTGAAGCGGACCGCTGGCCTGGGTCGGCGAGCGTTGGGGGGATTGTAGGGACTGCTAGGCGGCTGACCTTGTCGTCAAGCGACAACTTGTTACAGCGCCATACGCGGTTTTACCAAAGGTTATGGTAATGCGACAAATAGTGTCACGGATGCGCAGTGTAATGGGTTGTGTGGGGGGATGGGAGGGGCTGGAGCGGCGTGACTGAAAAATCGTCCGAGCCTGAGCAAAAGGATTTTTATCCAAATGAATTGGAAGGATACGTGAACCTTGCGGGAGCGGACTTGCCCGCGATACAGGCGGCATATGCCCTGGCCCTATTGCTGGCAGAGTCATGCTTGTGGCAGGCGTTGCGTCGCGACGGGCAATCAGCACGTTTCTGCGAACTGCTGTCATTTCAATCCATGGACCGTGGTGATGGGCTTTGTGGGCCCTGCGGGCCCAATCGCGGCACAGGGGCCGCTCCTACACCCGTAGTTACACCGCGGCGTTGCAGATCATCGCGGTCCCACTGTAGGAGCGGCCCCTGTGCCGCGATTGGGTCCGAAGGACCCACGAAATCAGCACATTCCGTACATCAGGCAAACCTGGGCCGCACCGCCCAGCCCGTGAAAACGGGCCTGCCCGCGAGGCAGGCAGCGCGCGGCCTGGCCGTGTCGCTGGCAAGCCCCGCAGAGCCTGCAAAACATCCGCGAATAGGCAAACAGCCCCTATGCCAAGCTCTTGCTCACCACCTCGTACACATCGCTGGACAGCGCGCCGGAGGCGAGAATCCGCTCCAGTTCACCCTTCATAAGCACCTGACGCTGCTCGCCATACTTGCGCCAGCGGGTCAGCGGGGCCAGCAGCCGCGAGGCGATCTGCGGGTTGAGGGCGTTCAGCTCGATCACCAGATCGGCCAGGAAGCGATAGCCCGAGCCATCGACCGCATGGAAGTTGACCAGGTTCTGCCCGGCGAAGGCGCCGATCAGTGCCCGCACCTTGTTGGGGTTCTTCAAGGTGAAGGCCGGGTGCTGCATCAACGCCTTGACCCGCGCCAGGCCGCCAGGCTGCGTGCTCGCCGCCTGGACGCTGAACCATTGGTCCATGACCAGGGGGTTGTCCTTGAAGTGCTCGGCGAAGCTGCCCAGCGCCTTGGCCCGCTCTGTCTCGAAGGGCGAGTTGACCAGCACGGCCAGGGCGGTGAGGCGCTCGGTCATGTTGTCGCACTGGTCGAACTGCTCCAGCGTCGCTTCCAGCACCTGCGGCTTGCCGCTGAGCATCAGGTAGGACAACGCGATGTTCTGCAGGCTGCGACGAGCGAAATGCTCGGCGGACGCCACGTACGCGGTGACGCGCGACACCTCGCGGTTGGCCTGGTAGCGCGTCCACAGGGCGTCGAACAGCTGCGTGGCGATCTGCTGGCGGGCGAACTCGCGGGCTGCGTGAATGGCGTCCACGTCGGCCACCTGGCTGATCTCGGTGAGGTAGGCCTCGCCCGGCAGCGACAGCATCTCGGCGACCATGGCCGGGTCCAGCGATGTGTTGCCGAGCACGGTGCCCAGTGCGGTAATCAGGCGCGGGTCGAGTGCCAGCGCTTCACCACGCTGATGCTGCCCGATCAGTTCCTGCAAGACCTGCACCGACAGCTGCTGCCCCGCCTCCCAGCGGTTGAACCCATCGCTGTCGTACTGCATCAGGAACATCAGCTGGTCGCGATCGTACGGGAAGCTCAGCTTGACCGGCGCGCTGAAGCCGCGCAGCAGCGACGGCAGCGGCCTGGCCGCCAGGCCTTCGAAGGTGAAGGTCTGCTCGGCCTCGGTCACCGACAGCACGCGGCTGCCATGCACCGCTTCGGGCTCGCCCACCAAACGCAGTGGCAGGTCACGGCCCTCGGCATCCAGCAGGCCCAGCTCGACCGGGATCACGAAAGGCTGCTTCTCGGCCTTGTCAGGCGTCTGCGGGTAGCCTTGGCGGAAGGTCAGGCTGTAGCGCTGGGTCGCCGCGTCGTAGTGCTCGCTGACGTCCAGGCGCGGTGTGCCGGCCTGGGTGTACCAGCGCTTGAACTGGGTCAGGTCGACCCCGTTGGCGTCCTGCATGGCCTGGATGAAGTCGTCGCAGGTCACCGCCTGCCCATCGTGACGCTCGAAGTACAGGTCGCTGCCCTTGCGGAAGCCTTCGGCGCCCAGCAGCGTGCTGACCATGCGCACGACTTCGGCGCCCTTCTCGTACACCGTCAGGGTGTAGAAGTTGGAGATCTCGATGAAGCTGTCCGGGCGCACCGGGTGGGCCATGGGGCCGGCATCCTCGGCGAACTGGTGGGTGCGCAGGTAGGCGACGTCCTCGATGCGCTTGACCGTGCGCGAGTTCATGTCGGCGCTGAACTCGGCGTCGCGGAACACCGTGAAGCCTTCCTTGAGCGACAGCTGGAACCAGTCGCGGCAGGTGACGCGGTTGCCCGACCAGTTGTGGAAGTACTCGTGCGCGACCACGGCCTCGACCCGCTGGTGGGCGGCATCGGTGGCGGTTTCGGCACGGGCCAGCACACAGCTGGAGTTGAAGATGTTCAGGCCCTTGTTTTCCATGGCGCCCATGTTGAAGTCGTTGACCGCGACGATCATGAAGATGTCCAGGTCGTACTCGCGGCCATACACCTCCTCGTCCCAGCGCATCGACTTCTTCAGGCTGACCATGGCGTGGTCGCACTTGTCGATGTTCTCCGGCTCGACATAGATGCGCAGGGCCACGTCGCGCCCAGACTGGCGGGTGAAGGTGTCCTCCACGCACCAGAGGTCACCGGCGACCAGGGCGAACAGGTAGGCTGGCTTGACGAACGGGTCTTCCCAGGTCGCCCAGTGACGACCGTCCTCGGCCGGGCCATGACCGACCGGGTTGCCGTTGGACAGCAGGATGGGGTAACGCTGCTGCTCGGCGATCACCGTGGTGGTGAAACGGCTCATCACATCCGGGCGATCGAGGTAGTAGGTGATCTTGCGAAAGCCTTCGGCCTCGCACTGGGTGCAGAACATCGTGCCGGATTTGTACAGGCCTTCGAGCGCGGTGTTGGTTTCCGGGTGGATCTTCACGCTGGTGTCGAGCACGAACCGTTCGGCGCGCGGTTGCAGGGTCAGGCTGTCGGCGTCTACCTGGTACTCGCCGGCCTCCAGCAGACGATCGTCGAGCTGCACCGACAGCAGTTCCAGCTGCTGGCCGTCCAGGACCAGCGGCGGCAGCCCGGCCCCGCGTGCCGGGTTGCGGCGCAGGACCAGTTGCGCGTGCACCAGGCTGTGGTCTTCGAACAGCTCGAAGGTCAGGTGCGTCTCGTCGATCAGGTAGTCGGGCGCCTGGTAGTCCTTGAGGTAGATCACGTGCGGTTGTGCGGTAGGCATGCGGCGGTCCTTTTACTGAAGCACGGCCAGCTGGTAGGCCGTGTACTTGCGAATGTTGATCACACCGGTGTCGAAGATCAGGTACTGGCCCTTGATGCCCTTCAGCGTGCCTTCGACCACCGGGTTCTTGTCCAGGTTGAAGCTGACCACCTTGGTCGGGTAGGCCTCGACCGGGTACCGCATCTGCACTACCTCGGCGTCTTGCAGCGGCTGGATGGCCTGCAGGCCGAACCGGTCCTGCAAGGCGCGCAGGCCTTCGCTGCAGGTGGCGAGCAACTGGTCGCGAATGGCCGGCAGGTCGAGCACCTCGGCCTCGCCCTTGAGCAGCGCGCGCCAGTTGGTACGGTCCGACACCTGGGTGCGCAGCAGGTCTTCGACCAGGCCCGACTGCTGACGGGTGGCCACGCGCAGGATCGGCAGCGCCTGGCTGGCCCCCTGGTCGAGCCAGCGGGTCGGCAATTGGGTGGCGCGGGTGATGCCGACCTTGATGCCGGAGGAATTGGCCAGGTACACCACGTGGTCGGTCATGCAGAACCGCTCGCCCCAGGACGGGTCGCGGCAGGTACCGGCGTCGTAATGGCAACGCTCCGGCGCCATGATGCAGACATCGCACTGCGCCAGCTGGGTCATGCACGGGTAGCAGTAGCCTTGGCTGAAGCTGGTCTTGGTCCGCCGCCCGCAATGGGTGCAGTGGATGGCGCCCAGGTACTCCAGGCGCAACCGTTGCCCGATCAGCGGGTTGACCGCGATCTCCTGCTCGCCCAGGCGAAAATGGTACTGCACGACGGGCGCGTCGAGGCGCACCGTCATCTTGCTCAACGAGCCACGAGCGAGTTCGATCAATGTACCGAGTCCGACTTGAACAGGATGTTGGGGATGGGCGCGGACTTCGACGCGCACTCCTGGACGCCCATGTAGCCGGTGCGCTGGTCCTCGGGCAGGTTCTGCAGCTCCCAGGCGATCAGCGCCTGCATCGACAGCTCTTTCTGCTCCTGGGTCAGGCGCCGGCCATCGGACCATTTGCCCAGCTCCACGGCCGTCTTCAGGCTTTCGTAGATTTCCGGGGTGATGTTTTCGATCATTTGCGCAAAGGTGGACATGGCGTCTCCAGAAAGCCTGAGTCAGTGCGACAGTCTACGCCGAGCCAGCGCCCCGCCCAAGAGCCCGACCAGGCAACCGACCAGCAGCCCGCCGACGTGGGCGGCATTGGCGATGGCGCCCAGGCCCAGGGCACTGATCACCCCGGACAGGCACACCAGCAGCCAGATCAGCATGCTCGCCAAGGTGCCACGCGGCAGGCGGAACGCGTCGTTCGGCGCCAGGCGCTGGAACAGCCAGAGGTAGCCGAGCAACCCGAACAGCACGCCCGACAGGCCACCGAACAGCGTAGGGCCGCTGGCCAGGTGCTGCGCCAGGTTCGACACCAGGCCGAAGACCAGGGTCAGCCCCAGCAGCGCCCATGGCCCCTGACGCTGCTCGATGCGTCGGCCCAGCTCCCAGAACCACAGGGCGTTCATCGACAGGTGCAGGAAACCGAAGTGCAGGAAGATCGGTGAAATCAACCGCCACCACTGCCCTTCGGCCAACCCCTGCGCCAGCGAGGTGAACTGCAGGTAGTCGCCCTGCACCTGGAACCCGAGGAACGTCAGCCAACGGATCGTCGACAGGTTGTCGCCCAGGCCGGTAACGATGGCCACCACCAGGCTGACGATCAGGATCAGGCTGCACATCCAGGTGCCGCGTGCCTGCTCGGCCAGACTGCCCCGCGCCGGCGCCTGGGGTTCGGCCTCGAGCGTCAGCGGGACTTGCACCTCGGCCTGACCGTCGGGAAACCGCTGGTACAGGCCGCGCACGTCATCGGCCTGGGCCTGGGGCACCCAGAGCACCTGCTCCTCGCCCTCCAGGCTGACCCGGTGCGGGACCTGCAGACGCCGCAACAGGTCGATGAAGCCGGACAGGTCGACGTCCAGGGGCAGGCGCAAGGCCTGCGCCGCGCTCACCGTGTCCCCTGCGGGCGATCGACATCGACCCAGACGAACTTGCGCGGGTCGATGCAGGTTTCCGCGTCCAGGCGGTAGGCCACCAGCTTGCCGTAGAGCACGGCGCTGTAATCCAGGCAGGCCAGGTTGGGCCGGATCATCGCCGGCCGGCCACTGCGCCAGTAATGGCCGACGAACAGCAGCGGCTCGTCCGCGCCGTAGCGCAGCAGGGCGTTTTTCTGCGTGGTGTCCAAGGGCGTGCGGGCCACCTCGTCAGGCAAGGCATCGGGCTGGAACACGATGTCACCATAGGTCTGCGGGTCGTCTTCCCAGAACTTGGTGCGGAAGAAGGCACGGGTCAGGCCATCGCCACCGGTCAGCGTCAGGCCGTCCGGCAGGCGCATGTCGGTGCCGCGCAGCAACCGATTGCACACCGTGGCGGCGAAGCTGCCAGGCACCGAGGAAGCCTGGATGAAGTGCTCGTCCACCCGTCCGTCGGGGTACTGCGTGCGCAGTCGCTCGATCAGCGCGGCGTCCCAGCAGGCATGCACCAGGCGGAAGCGGCCTGCGTCGAGGAACAGGGGCAGCTGCTGGAACCACTGGACGAACGCCTGCCACTCGCCCGGATGCTGGGCGAACTGGCTCAAGGTGTCGTCGATCAGGCGGGCGTGTCGCGGCGTGTGCTCGCGCACGTACGTCTTGCCGCTGCCCGGCAGCGCAGGTGTGACCCAGCCCAGGGCGTTGTATTCATGGTTGCCCATGATGCAGTGCGCCTGCCCGGCCTCGACCATGGCGTGCACCAGGTGCAGAGCCTCGCGGATCCGCGGGCCACGGTCGACGATGTCGCCCAGGAACAGGGCCTGCCGACGTGGATGCCGCCACACCCCGCTGCGCTTCTGGTAGCCCAGGGTGTCGAGCAGGTGGGCGAGCGTCAGGGCACAGCCATGGACGTCGCCGATGATGTCGAAACCGCGCGCCGGATCGAGCATCAGTCGCCCCTGCCGCCCAGACGGCTGCCCCAGCCCAGCTTGGTGCGGCACACCTCGTAGTAGTTGTGGTCCAGCGGGTGGATCAGGCGCAGCTTCTGCGACTTCTTGTTGACCGTGATGGTGTCGCCGGGCGCGCAGGTGAAGTGGTTCTGGCCGTCGCAGGACACCTGGGGGTAGATCTGCATGTCCTTGGCGACGACGATCTTCAGCTCGCTGTTGCCGTCGACCACGATCGGGCGGCCCGACAAGGTGTGCGGGTACATCGGCACGATGACGATGGCGTCGAGCTTGGGGTGCATGATCGGCCCGCCGGCCGACAGGGCGTAGGCGGTCGAGCCGGTCGGCGTGGCGACGATCAGCCCGTCGGCCTTCTGGCTGCAGACGAACTGGCCGTCGATGTAGATCTCGAACTCGATCATCCGGGTCGACTTGCCGGGGTGCAGGACCACGTCGTTGAGCGCATCCCCCTGGCCGATGGCCTCGCCATGGCGGCGTGCCTCGGCTTGCAGCAGGAAGCGGTTCTCGACCAGGTAGTGGCCGTCGAGCACTTCGGCGACCTTCACTTCCAGCTCGTCCGGGCGGATGTCGGTCAGAAAGCCCAGGCTGCCGCGGTTGATCCCGAGCACCGGTGTGTTGTGGCGGGCCAGGGCACGGGCGGCGCCGAGCAGGCTGCCGTCACCGCCGACCACGATCACCAGGTCGCAGACCTCGCCGAGCATCTTGCGGCTGGACGTCTGCAGGCCATGGCCGGGCAACACTTCGGCGATGGTGTCTTCGAGGATCACGTGCAGGTGGCGTTCGACCAGGAAGGTCTTCAGCCGGCGGATGGTGTCGAGCACCTGCGAACTGCCGAGGCGCCCGATGATACCGATATTGCGAAACTGCTCCATGGAACTCCTGCAAGACTGTGCGACAGGTGAAAGGGCGCCAGGCGCCGGGTGCCTGGAATTATGGTCGAAAGCGCCGGCCAGCGGCAAACCGGCTATGCTCGCAGCATGACGCCCTTCGCCCACCACGCTGCCCTGCCCCTCGCCTTGCGCCAACCGGTGGTCCGCGACCTGGCCTGGGCGCTCGTCGCCCCGGCGCTGCTGCGCGAGGCCCCGGCCTCGCAGCGCCACCCGCTGGCCGGCAGCGACTGGGCGCGCGACCCTGAGGGGTTGGTCCATTGGCTGAAGCGGCTCGATGAGGATAGCCGACCGCTGCTGGCCTGGCTGGCGCAGGCCAGCAGTCGGCGCCTGGGGGTGTACTACGAAGGGCTCTGGCAGTTCGCCCTGCGCCAGGCGCCGGGGGTCGAGGTGCTGGCGGCCAACCTGCCCATCCGCCAAGGTCGGCAGACCCTGGGCGAGCTGGACCTGCTGCTGCGCGACCGCGAGGGTGTGCACCACCTGGAACTGGCGATCAAGTTCTACCTGGGACCGACGACCGAGGACGGCCGCGATGCGCAGCGGTGGCTCGGGCCTGGATGTCGCGACCGGCTCGGCAGCAAGCTCGATCACCTGGTCGGGCATCAACTGCCGATGGCTTCCCGCCCCGAAAGCCGTACGGCGCTGGAGGCCCTGGGTATCGGGGCGGCGCGGTCGCACCTGTGGCTGGGTGGTTACCTGTTCTACCGTTGGCCGGGCCAGGCGAGCCCGCCGACGGGCAGCAACCCGGCGCACCTGCAAGGCCATTGGGTGCGCCAGGGCGATTTCGCCGCCTACCGTTTGGCGGCGGGCACCGGTGCGTGGCAGGTGCTGCCACGCGAGCGCTGGCTGGCGCCTTTTCGTGTCGAGGCAACGGACCTGGCGGCGATGCCGCCGTTCGAGGCTTGGCTAGAGGCGTTGCCGCCCGATGCCGAAGCACGCCTGCTGGTGCGGCTGGTGATGGATGACGCCGGGCACTGGGTCGAGGCCGAGCGTGTGTTTCTAGTGGCGCAGGATTGGCCGAACCAGGCGGCAGCGGGATTGCGTAGCAGGTGATGGAGGCGCTGGTCCGTTGGGCCGCATTGGCACAGGTTTGACTGATGCATGGGGTGGGCGGATTTCACGGGCCCTGCGGGCCCGATCGCGGCCGGTCCGGCGCCCCGGCTGGGGCCGCTCACCCGCCGCTGTGGCACAGGCAATCGCGGTCACCTGTGGGAGCGGCCCCCGTGCCGCGATTGGGCCCGCAGGGCCCACAAAATCCTGAACCACGCAATCCATCCTGTGGGAGCGGGCTTGCCCGCGATAGCGTCCGGCCCATCACCGCCTGCATCGCGGGCAAGCCCGCTCCCACAGGGAGGGATGAACCATCATGCCAGATCAGCGAGGGGGTCCACCTCGTGTTGGGCAAGGACGTTGAGAGCCCTGGCCCTACAGGCCCACAAAACCAACGGTGCAAATGCTCGAAACGTACGCCTACGCCTCATACCCCCGCCGTCCCTGCAACCCCCCGGTGTGCACGAACACCACGCGCGTGCCCGGGGCGAAGCCACCGGCTTGGACCTCACGCTGCAACGCCAGCAACGCCTTGCCGGTGTACACCCCTTCCAGAGGCACGCCGCTGTCACGCTCGCAGTCGTCCATGAACTGCCGCAACGCCTGGTCGACCTGGCCGAACCCGGCCCCGCAGGCCTCGTGCAGGCGATACCCATCCTCCCCCACCAACGCCTGAACGTCTCGCGCCACGCCGTAACGGGCCGGCACGGCCAAGGCGCCGTGCACCCGGTGACGTCCCCGCTCGGCCTGCACCAGACCGGCAAGCGTGGTGCCGGTACCAACCGCCAGCCACCAGGCGTCATGATCGTCCCAACCCAGCC
Source organism: Pseudomonas entomophila (assembly GCF_013523165.1). Classification (GTDB taxonomy): domain Bacteria; phylum Pseudomonadota; class Gammaproteobacteria; order Pseudomonadales; family Pseudomonadaceae; genus Aquipseudomonas; species Aquipseudomonas entomophila_A. The sequence continues at coordinate 10,018 of NZ_JAAMQI010000002.1, read as the reverse complement.
GGGGCAGTTGTGCGCGAACGTGCTCCAGCAGCACCGCGCAGCCGCCCATGCCCAACGCGCTCCCACCGCCTTCGGGGATGCAGTGCCAACCGGGATAGTGCGCCTGCCAGGGGTGCCAGAAGCCAGCCTCGTGTCGGGCGCGATAGCCGCCATGCCCCAGCCAATGCAGGTGCATGCCGAACGCCTGGAGGTCGCGCACCGTCGGGGTGTCTTGGTCCTGGCCACGCAGCAGGCCGGCGGTGGCGAAGCCGAAGCGCTTGCCCGCCGCCGCCAGGGCGTGCAGATGATTGGAGTGAGCGCCGCCCAGGCTCAGCAACCCAGGTGCCCCGGCACGGCGCGCCTGGCGCAGGTGGTGGTGCAGCTTGAAGCCCTTGTTGCCGGTGATCAGCGGATCGACGAGATCCAGGCGCAAGACCGCGACCTGGACCCCGGCAGTGGCGAGCCAGGGCAGGTTCAAGGGGTGCAGGGGCGCTTGCGGCAGTTCGAAGCAGTCAGTGTCCATGCGCATCGAGAGGGCGAAAAGCGCGTGAGTGTAGCAAGCGACCGCCATCTGCTTCGAGCGATCCCCTGCCCTCGCTACTCACAACGTCGCCGCCAACCTCGACGCCTGGTTGATGGCCCGCTTGGCGTCGAGCTCGGCCGCGACGTCCGCGCCACCGATCAGGTGGGTCGACTGCCCGGCGCCGACCAGCGCTGCGTGCAGGTCGCGCAGCGGCTCCTGACCGGCACAGATCACCACGTGGTCGACCTCGAGCACCTGGGGCTCGCCGCCGGCGATGCGCACGTGCAGCCCGGCATCGTCGATCTTCAGGTAGTCCACGCTGTTGAGCATGTGCACCCCGCGCTGCTTCAGACCGGCCCGGTGGATCCACCCGGTGGTCTTGCCCAGGCCATCGCCGACCTTGGATGCGCTGCGCTGCAACAGGTACACCTCACGCGCCGCCGGTGCCGGCCGGGGCGTCACGCCCGCTACCCCGCCACGGGCTTCGAGCCGGGTGTCGATGCCCCACTCGGCCCAGAACGCCTCGCGGTCCAGGCTGGTGGCAGGCCCGGCGTGCACCAGGTACTCGCTGGTGTCGAACCCGATGCCGCCGGCTCCGATCACCGCGACGCGCTGCCCGACCGGACGGCGCTCACGCAGCACGTCCAGGTAGCTCAGCACCTTGGGGTGATCGATCCCCGGAATCGCCGGTACGCGGGGGGTGATCCCGGTGGCCAGGACCACCTCGTCGTACGCGCCGGCCAGCAGCGTCTCGGCGTCGACCCGCTGCCCCAAGCGTACCTGCACGTCAAGGTCGCGCAGGCGGTGGTCGAAATAGCGCAGGGTCTCGGCGAACTCCTCCTTGCCCGGCACCCGCTTGGCCACGTTGAACTGGCCGCCGATCTCGGGCGCCGCGTCGAACAAGGTCACCTGATGCCCGCGCTCGGCAGCCACGCTGGCGCAGGCCAGGCCTGCCGGGCCGGCGCCCACCACGGCGATGCGACGCGGCACCAGGGCCGGCCCGTAGGTGAGCTCGGTTTCATGACAAGCCCGCGGGTTGACCAGGCAACTGGTCAGCTTGCCGGCGAAGGTGTGGTCCAGGCAGGCCTGGTTGCAGCCGATGCAGGTGTTGATGCGCGACGCCAGGCCGGCGGCGGCCTTGTTGACGAACTCGGGGTCGGCCAGAAACGGTCGCGCCATGGACACCATGTCGGCGTCGCCCGCCGCCAGCACGGCCTCGGCCACCTCGGGCGTGTTGATCCGGTTGGTGGTGATCAGGGGGATGCTCACCTCGCCGCGCAACTTGGCGGTGACCTGGGTGAACGCCGCGCGCGGGACCTTGGTGGCGATGGTCGGAATGCGCGCCTCGTGCCAGCCGATGCCGGTGTTGATCAAGGTAGCGCCGGCCTGCTCGATGGCCTTGGCCAGCGTCACCACTTCGTCCCAGTCGCTGCCCTGCTGCACCAGGTCGAGCATCGACAGGCGGAAGATCAGGATGAAGCGCACGCCGACCGCTTCACGCACGCGGCGCACGATCTCCACCGCCAGGCGCATGCGATTGGCATAGCTGCCGCCCCAGCGGTCGTCGCGCTGGTTGGTCTGGGCAACCAGGAACTGGTTGATGAAGTAGCCTTCCGACCCCATGATCTCGACGCCGTCGTAACCGGCCTGCTGCGCCAGCTCGGCGCAGCGAACGAAATCGGCGATCTGTTTCTCGATGCCCTGCTCGTCCAGCGCATGGGGCGTGAACGGATTGATCGGCGCACGGATGGCACTGGGTGCGACCTGCTTGGGGCTGTAGGCGTAGCGCCCGGCATGCAGGATCTGCAGGCAGATCTTGCCGCCCGCCTCATGCACGGCCTCGGTCACCACACGGTGGCGTTCGGCCTCTTGCTCGGTGGTGAGCTTGGCGGCCCCGGCGTACACCGCGCCTTCTTCGTTCGGCGCGATGCCCCCGGTCACCATCAGGCCCACACCGCCGCGGGCCCGTTCGGCGAAATACGCGGCCATGCGCTCGAAACCCTCCGGGCGCTCCTCGAGCCCGGTGTGCATGGAGCCCATCAGGGTACGGTTGCGCAGGGTCGTGAAGCCCAGGTCCAGCGGGGCCAGCAGGTGGGGGTAAGGGGCGGCGGCCATCGGGCATCTCCAGAGTCGGCGAACACGGAACGCAGGCGCCTTATGGGTCGGGCCCGTCGTCATGTGCCGACATTACCCACCCCACGCACGCGCCTCAATGACCGAAAGTGACAACTTTATGATCATTTCGAACAGTGTGCGTGGAGAGGGTACCGGTCAGTGCTCCGAGAGTGGCGCTGGTGGCTCGACCGGAGCAGGCGCCGGGGTGACCTTGGTTTCCTTGACCACGATGTGGAACTCCTCGCCGTGCTTCACTGCGCCGTACAGCACCGCCTTCTCGATCAGCTCGCTGCCGCGCAGGTGCCGCAGCATCATCGGGTCCTTGCGCAGGTCGCGGTACAGGGCCAGGCACAGCAGGACCATCACGATGACGAACGGCAGCGCCACCACGATGGTGAGGTTCTGCAGCCCGGTCAGCGCCGCACCCGGATCGGACGGATCGCCGATCGCCAGCATGATCGCCGCGACGGTACCGGTCAGCCCGCCCCAGAAGATCACCGTGCGCCGCGAGGGTTCGGTGGTGCCGTGCTCGGACAGCGTGCCCATGACCAGCGAGGCAGCGTCGGCCCCCGAGACGAAGAAGATGGCCACCAGGATCATCACCAGCACCGAGGTGGCCGAGGCCCAGGGGTACGTGGCCAGCAACTCGTACAACGCATGGTTGCTGTTGACTGCGCCGTTGGTGAGCTGGAAGGCGCCCTCGCGCAGCGCATCGATGCTGGCGCCGCCGAAGATGGCGAACCAGATCAGGCTGACCAGGCTGGGCACCAGCAGCACACCGCTGACGAACTGTCGAATGGTGCGGCCGCGGCTGATGCGGGCGATGAACATGCCGACGAAGGGCGTCCAGGACACCCACCAGGCCCAGTAGAACACCGTCCACCCGGCCAGCCAGTCACCCATCTGCGCGCCGCCGCTGGCGGTGGTGCGCGCCATCATTTCGGGCAGCAACTTGACGTAGATGCCGATCGAGGTCGGCAGCAGGTTGAGCATCAGCAAGGTCGGCCCGACCATGAACACGAACAGCGCCAGGACCAGGGCCAGCACCATGTTGGTGTTGGACAGCCACTGGATGCCCTTGCCGATGCCGGAGACCGCCGACGCCACGAAGGCCACCGTCAGCCCGGCGATGATCAGGATGTGCAACAGCTTGCCAGGGTGCTCGATCCAGCCGTTGTACTCGAGCCCACCGGCGATCTGCAGGGCGCCCAGGCCCAGCGACGCGGCCGAACCGAACAGCGTGGCGAAGATGGCCATCATGTCGATCATGCGCCCGGCCGGCCCGTTGGCATGCCGGCCGATCAGCGGGCGGAACGCGGCGGAAATCAGCTGCGAACGGCCACGGCGGAAGGTGCCGTAGGCGATCACCAGCCCGACGATGGCGTACATGGCCCAGGGGTGCAGCGTCCAGTGGAACAGCGTGGTGGCCATCGCCACCTGCAACGCCTCGTTGGACTGGCCTGCCACCGTGCCGGGTGGCGGGTTGACGTAATGCGAGAGCGGCTCGGCCACGCCGAAGAACATCAGGCCGATGCCCATGCCGGCGCTGAACATCATGGCCACCCAGGAAATGGTACGAAACTCCGGAGGTTCGCCGTCGCAACCGAGCGGGATTCGCCCGTATCGGCTGGCGGCCAGCCACAGCACGAAGACCACGATCAAGGTCGAGGTGAGCACGAAGAACCAGCCGAAGTTCACGATGACCCAGGACTGGGCCGTGGAGGCGCTGGCGGCGAGGTTGGCCTGATTGAGGAAACCCCACAGGATGAACGCCACGGCGATGACACTGGTCACGCCGAACACCCAGCCGTCGAGGCGGCCTTCGAGCGAGCGGTCCTGTCGGGCCTCGGCGGTGTTGGAAGGGTCGGTCACCCCAAGGCCCATGGCCTCGTCGTTCGGTTGCGTAGCCATCTGAGCCCCTTTGCGGTTGTTTTTGTTGTCTCGCTCCAGCCGGCGCCAGGCCTGTCGAGGCCCGGCAGCGGTCGCCACGGGATTATCGGCGTCGGTCCTGGCGTGGCCTGTTCCAGGACCGTCTCGGCCCATGCTCTGAACGACTCGCACCCCTGTTTCAAGGCACGATAAACCCGTGTACGACGACCGATCGTCGTCCCGTACGAAAGGCGATACAACTTAAGCCGCACGGCACGCGTCGACTGAGGGTCACGGCCCTGCACGACAGTCTCTATCGGCCCGATCGGAAAACTTTGTTGGTCGCCAAACGCCGAGTCAGGGAATCTAATGTCGGCAACGGGTGTCTGACTCGTTTGCAAGCGCGCTCCGCGGCGCTACGCCGTTTCAGCAAGCGAGGAGTCCGCATGCCGTTATTCGTGGGAGAAGCGCTCCGCGCTCGATGCAACATGGAATCACTGATCACTATGAACGCTTCACCGACCGTGTTGCTGATCGAAGACGAACCCAGTCTTCGAGAACTCATCGTCATGGCCCTGGAAGACCTGGGCGCCGACGTGACGGCCGTCGCTACAGCCGATGAAGGCGCAGCCATGCTCACCCGCCAGACCTGGGCGTTGCTGCTCACCGACGTGCGCACCCCTGGCAAGCTCGACGGGCTCGAACTCGCATGCCTGGCTCGACAACAGACGCCTGGCCTGAACATCGTGGTCATGAGCGGCTACCACAACAAGCTGGCGTCCCCGCTCCCTCCGAATGTCGACTTCCTGCCCAAGCCCTGGTCCATGCAGGATTTCAATACGCTGATCGGCGATCAACTGGCCGTTGCCGACCCGCGGCAGCTCCTGACCGGCGGCTTCGCTGCGCCGCTCGTCCCTGCACGCGACTGACCCTGCCTGCACGCCGTCAGCCGTGCCTTGACGAGCGCACCCTTGTCTCGACCTGGCCCTGGGCCGATTGATGCCGATGCGTTCGTGACGCGCACGGCAGGCAGAGGCATGACCCGACCCCTTGTGCAATGGTATGGTGAGCCACCAGGCTGACCTGCGCGCGTCCTGCCGTCCGTCATCGACCTCGAAGGCCGATCGGTTGGCAACGAGCGGGGTACGGCATCGCTTCTTTCAGTGACGTGCACATGCGTAAATTCCTGGTCGGTGCGTTCGTACTGACACTCTTCCTCGCCCTGGGCAGTTACGGCGTCTGGACACTGCAGCGTCCGGAAGGTCATTACCTGTCCGACCTGCGCATCACCGTCGCCCTCGATCATGGCACCCCCAGTGAACGGGGCAATCTGCTGGGGATCGAGCCGCTGCTCTACCCGGTCGACTACCAGAACCTGCAACGCCTGCACCGCAAGCTGGCCGCCTACCTCGAACACGCCCGGGCACTGGGCATGCTGACGCCCAAGACCGTGGTGGTCTTGCCGGAACACGTGGGTACGTGGCTGTGGGCGCGCGGCGAGAAGAACGAGCTGTACCAGGTGCCTCGGCGCCGTGAAGCCCTGCAGTGGCTCGAAATCAGCAACCCCGTGCGCTACGGCCTGGCCGTGCTGATGGCCGAAGGCGAGGACCGCCGGGGCGATGCGCACCTGCGCATGAAGGCCGGACAGATGGCGGCCGATTATCAGGCCTTGTTCGGTGGGCTGGCCAAGGAGTTCGGCGTGACCCTGGTGGCCGGCTCGATCGTGCTGCCGGCCCCCTACGCCGAACAGGGGACGCTGTACCCCGGCACGGGCGCCCTGTTCAACTGCAGCGTGGTGTTCGATGCCACGGGGGCGGTGCTGGGGCAGCCGCAACGCCAGCGCTTTCCCGATGGCGAAGTGCGGCGCTTCATCCAGGGTGAACACCAGGCACCGCTGCACACCTTCGCCACACCGGCAGGCACCTTGGGCATCCTGGTCGGTAGCGACAGCTGGTACCCTCAGAATCATCGGCAACTCGCCGCGCAGTCGGTCGACCTGGTCGCCAACCCTGCCTTTCTCGGCGGGCGCAACCGCTGGATGGCCCCCTGGCGTGGCAACCGGCATCAGCCGCTGAGTGCCCAGCTGCCCGTGCAGCCCGGCACGGTCAGCGAGCAGGCCGCCTGGCAGACACTGCTCGGCGTACCCGCCCACCAGACGACGCGCATGACGGTCTTTCTGCGCGGGCAGTTCTGGGAGATGGGCAGCGATGGGCAAGGCTTCGCCGGGGTTGGCGACCAGCTGCTCAGCGGCCCGCCGCACGCTGGCGCGCGTCTGCTGAACGTCTGGCTGTAGCGCATGCCGACCCCACGGGTGCGTCTGGGCGACCTGTCGGTCGCCTTCACCTTGCCCCTGGCCGAGGCCTTGACGCAGCGGGGGCACGATGCCAAGGCCTTGCTGCAGCGCTATGGCGTGAGCGACGCGCGTCTGGCACAGCCCGGCGCGCGGCTGTCGATCCCTCGCTACATGCACCTGGGGCATGCCGCCCTCTCACTGAGCGGTGAGCCCGCCCTGGGCCTGCACATGGGTCGGCTGAGCCGCCTGCCCCAGGCCGGTCTGGCGGGCATGGCGGCGGCCCAGGCGCCGACCCTGGGCGAGGCTGCCCGCACCCTGCTGCGCTTCGAACCGTTGTACGCCGTCAACTACCGCGGGCAGTCGTCCTACCAGCCCGATGCACAGGGCGCCTGGTTGTGCTTCTACGCCATCGACCCGTACAACGACTACAACCGGTTCGTGGTCGATTCGGTCCTGAGCGGCTGGCTGGCGCAGCTCAGTGGCCTGGTGACGGTACCTGTGCAGGCCGATCGGCTGGAAATCGCTTTCGAGGCGCCAGGCTACGCTGCGCATTACGCGGACCTGTGCAGCTCGAACGTGCGCTTCGCCGCGCCCGGCAATCGGCTGCACCTGAGCCAGGCGCTGCTGGACCTGCCCAATGCCTGGCATTGCCCGGGCACGTGGCAGCACCTGGTGCAGCTGTGCGAGGCTGAACTCGAACAGCGCACGCGCCTGCGCAGTGTGTCGGAGCACGTCATCCGCTGCCTCGGGCCCTTGCTCAGCGGTGGGCGAGAGCCGGACCTGGAGACCGTCGCCCGGCACCTGCAGCTGCCGGCCTGGACCGTACGGCGTCGGCTGGCCAGCGAGGGCACTCGATTTCGCGCACTGCTGAACGACACACGGCGCGATCTGGCCGAAGCCTACATCCGCGACACCACGTCGAGCTTTGGCGAAATCGCCTACCTGCTGGGGTTCGCCTCGGCCGAGGCGTTCCAGCGTGCGTTCAAGCGCTGGACCGGCCACACACCGGGCGACTACCGTCGCCAGCTGCGGTGTGCGACGCCCACCGCCTAGAGCTCGGTGGCGTCTTCGGCCAGTTCGGCGGTGTCCCATTCGACAGCGCGGGACTCGAGCAACTCTTCCTGATAATCATCCATGGGTCTGGCTCCTGATCGTTTCACACGTCGGCTTCATAACATCACGCTACAACGCGATGATGAAAAAGCCGTGACAGTGTTAGGAGCGATGAAAAGCGCAGAGGTTCGACAGGCTGTCTGGCTTGCCTGTATCAGACCCTTTCAGGAAGACGGCGCGCTCGTATCGACTGGAGGGGACGCCAGGGGCACCGTCGCTGGAACCTCCGGCTCCTGAACCTCGACGTGAATCGGCGCGGCGTCGGCAGGTGGCGCCATCGGTTGCGATCCCTGCGGGTCTTCTTGCGCAGGCATGGACACGGGTTGAGTGCTCGAGGTGTCGGACGCGGCTGGCGCGGCGCCTGGGGTCTCTGGCGTGCCCTGAACGGCCTGCGTGCTCGAATCGACGGCAGGTGCCTCGACAGGCGCCGTGCCGGTCTCGCTGGGCGTGGACGGCGTGGCGCTGGCCTGAGGCGCCTCGACGGGCGTGATCGGGGGGACGGACGTCGAGGGTTCAGGCGCCAGAGAGGTCGCACCTGGGTTCAGGCTTGGGTTCGAGCCTGGCAGGCCGAGCGACGGCGCTGGCGCAGACGGCTTGTCGGGCGCCGTCTTGGCGACGGCCTTGCGCGGCTTGGGCAGGTAGCTTTCCACCAGGGCGAAGTAGCGCTCGTAGAACTGCGGCGCGGTGACGGTCTCGCTGGCCACCTTGACCATCGAGTCGTCGCTCGAGCCGATTGGCATCGAGACCGACCCCAGCACCCCCACCCCGAGGCTGGCCGAGGTATTGGACTTCTTCAGGCTGTAGCGATCCTGCAGGGCATTGGCGAACAGGGTGGAGCCCCCGGTGTCGCCGCTGTCCGGCGCACAGGTGATGTTGAAGCTGATCTGCAGGTGGTTCTCGCTGTTCTGCTGGAAGCTCTTGTTGCCGGCGACCTGGTTGGCGTTGCTGCTGGTGATGATGTAGCCCTGGCTCAGCAGTGCCCGCCGTGCCGCTTCGCAGGAGCTGGCCTCGTTGACCGAGAAGGCACGCGAAAAGGTGCCCGAGTCGTCGAAATGCTCATGTTCGTAGATGGCGGATTTTTTCGAGGCGCAGCCTGCCAGGCCTGCCAGCAGCAAAGCCAACCCAAGCGTACTGAAGAGCGGTTTTCCAGACATTACGGATTCCGGGACAAGGCGGACGGGTATTGTGCATGACATCGCGCACCTGCTGAAACCATTCGTCCATGAACGTCGTCAAGCGCGAGTCTGATCACCCGTCGGGCGGTGGCTGCGGGCAGAAACAAAAAAAGCGACCCGAAGGTCGCTTTTTCTGTGCTTCAAGGCGTTCAGTGACCTCGAAGCGGATATGGCGCAGCGGACGGGACTCGAACCCGCGACCCCCGGCGTGACAGGCCGGTATTCTAACCGACTGAACTACCGCTGCGTATCGCTCAGGCTTGCGCCCGATTGAAACTGGGATCTGGCCTGGAAGCTTCGGTAAACCTTCTACCTGGACTTCTGGCCTCAGACCGGTGCAAGCACCCATCTGGATAAAAAGTGGCGCAGCGGACGGGACTCGAACCCGCGACCCCCGGCGTGACAGGCCGGTATTCTAACCGACTGAACTACCGCTGCGCATGTGGACTTGCGTCCGGTTCCTCTCAATAGCGTCATCTTGCGAATCGGCTGGGTCAGGAACAATCTCAGTGAAGTGGTGGGTGATGACGGGATCGAACCGCCGACCCTCTGCTTGTAAGGCAGATGCTCTCCCGGCTGAGCTAATCACCCGCTTGTTGCGTTTGCTTCGCTGAGGCCGCGAAATTTACGCAGGTACCGACGCTAAGTCAACACCCCTGTTGAATTTTTTTTAAAAAAGATGAAATCGAGGGGGGCGGGACTGGAAGAGAATCGAGGGCCAAGACAGGGATCAGTTGCACGCTGCAAAGGGTGAGCGGCAAGCAATGCGCAGCGAGCAGCACAAAAGCGCAATCGGGAACGGACAAGGCGGATGGAGGGAGGGGAACACAGGACCGTGGTTGTCTGCTCGCTACGATCGAGCTGGCTGGAACCGCAGGGGCAGGTGCCATGGCGGGTCGGGCAAACGGGACCGAGCCACAGAGGCACTGCCTGCCTTGCAATGCCCTGCCC